>JAJCXN010000053.1 GCA_029263415.1 Acidobacteriota bacterium | reverse complement strand
TCGCTATGCGGGTTTCCTGGATGATGTGGACAAGTTTGATGCTGCATTTTTCAAAATTCCGCCGGTCGCAGTTGAGTACATGGACCCGCAGCAACGCTTGTTGATGGAGGTCATCTGGCACAGCATCGAAAACAGCGGGCACAAGGCTAGTGACTTTGCCGGTTCAGAGACTGGCCTATTCGTCTCCACTTTGTCGGATGACTATAAAAAGTTGCTCCAGGACCATGCGGCTCCCTTTAATGTGCACTACTGGTTGGGAAACGAAACGGCGATGTTTCCTGCCAAGATTGCTCGTTTCTTCAACATTCAGGGGCCCTGCAAATTCATCAATACGGAGTGCTCCAGCTCCTTGACGGCGATTCATGAAGCATCTCGACTGATCAGAAACGGGGAAATCAGCCAGGCGATAGTGGGTGCAACTAATCTAATTTTGCATCCATATGGTTTTATCGTTCGTGAAGACGGTTTGTTGAGCAAAGAAAAGCGGCCCTCACTTTTCTGCAAAGAGAGCGAAGGTCAGTTGCGGGGCGAAGCAGTTGTTTCGGTCGTGCTGAAGTCGTTGCCAAAGGCGATCGCTGATGATGACGAAATCTACGGTATCGTCGCCGGATCAGCCGTGAATAACAGCGGTGCGACCTTCTCAGTAAGCGCGGTTCATGTGGATCAGCAGGCGGACGTCTTGACCCGTGCCTGGCGTGACGCGTCGGTCGACCCTTCAGAAGTTTCCCTGATTGAATGTCATGCCTCAGGCGTCAGGGTGGGCGATTTCGGGGAAATAGCAACGATTGCGAAGGCATTTGGCGGCAGCGGTTGTGGATGCCATCTCGCTACGGTCAAAGGAGCTGTAGGGCATACCGAGGCCCCATCCGGATTGGTTGCCCTTATAAAAATTCTACTTCAGTTTCGTCACGATCTGATTCTCGGGATCCAAGGGGTGGAAGAGGTTGATCCTGCGTTGGGAATTGATCGGAGGGGTTTTAAGCTGGTCCGTGAACATACACCGTGGAATCGGCCAAATGAGGTCCGAGATGCGCGGCCAAGGGTGGCGGGAATTAATGGTTTTGCCTCGGGAGGGTACAACGCTCACATCGTTATCCGCGACTACCCTTCCTTGCCCAGACCAGCAAGGCGCGAGCTGAGCCATCCGGCTGTTATTGTAATATCTGCGGCAAAGGAAAAGAGTTTGTGGCACGCGGTAGCACGGCTCCGTACCTACCTCGTTGCCCTGCCTGACACCGATCTGATCAATCTGGCCTATACTCTCCAGGTCGGTCGAGAGGCGCTTACACATCGTATTGCTTTTCTGGTAGGCAGCCTGCCCGAGTTGTTAGAAAAGATGAAATTGGGTTTGGAAAAGAGATGCCAAAGCAAGGGGATATTCATCGGAGAGAAGAGGGCCCGTCAGCCACCCGGAGCAGGGGAGAACGAGAACGCGGCCGCAGATATCGAGGTGCTCATCGAGCGGAAGAACCGATCCCAACTGGCCGAACTATGGACCGAGGGACATCCCATTTCGTGGACAAGGCTGGATAGGGAAGATCAACGGACGCGTATCGTTGGCATGCCTTTGTATCCGTTTGATGGAGAACGATACTGGGTGCCAGTGTCCGATACGGAGGTTGGATCAGTCCCGGAAGCGTCACCCGGGATCAATGCCATTCATCCTCTATTGCACAGAAATATCTCGGATCTTTTCGGGCAACGATACAGCTCTACTTTTAGCGGTGAGGAATTTTTCCTGGCCGATCATGTAATCCGCGGGCAGACGGTCTTGCCGGGGGTGGCCTATCTGGAAATGGCGCGAGCCGCGGTCATACAGGCTCACGGAGCTAGCAAGGATCAGCCCAAGATCCGACTTAGAAATTTCGTCTGGTCTCAACCGATCACGATCTCGAGTGCGCCCTGCGAAGTTCATGTACGGCTTCATCGGAAAGAGCCGGATGTGTTGGCCTACGAGATCTATACCGACAACCCGGATAGGGAAGCGGGTGTTCTTATCCATGGTGAGGGTCTCGCGACTTTCGATCTCTCTGAGAATGTACCTTCGCACGACCTCGAAGCCTTGCGGGAAGCGTATGCGCCCTCCCGGGTGGGTGCGGAGGAATGCTATGAACGGTTCAGAGGAGCAGGGCTTGCTTATGGGCCTGGCCTCCGGGGGATCAGAGATCTTTACGTCGGGGAGCAGGAAGTGTTGGCCAGGCTCACAATCCCCTCATGCGTAGCCCAAACTCGGGATCAGTTTGTCCTGCATCCGAGCCTGATAGATGCGGCCCTGCAAGCTGCCCTAGGGCTCGCCTTCAATGACGATGATTCCTGCTTACCCTTTACATTACCTTTTGCCCTACAATCCCTTGAGATACTGGGCCCTATCCCTGACCCGCGTGATATATGGGCGTACGTTCATGGCCGCGATGACCGCCCCTCGCGAAAGACATCCTCGCGGTGGCGCTTGCGGAGATTCGATCTAGATCTTTGTGATGACATGGGAAATGTCTGGATTCGGATGAAGGGTTTTGCATCGAGAGAGATTGAAGATGTGATCGGCAGCGAGGGGACGTCGGCGGTCTCAGGTCAGGTCGACCCAGATCCTGCGGTGGACCAGGTGTTCGGGCCTGGTGGAGTTCGTGCTCTAGCGGCCATCCGCCTTGAGGAGATCGATCAGATGGAACATCGAGAGGTTGACCAGGTATTGGACCACCTAATCTCCCGAACGCAACAAGTCCGTCTGTTTAGGGTAGTCGACGAAGCGTCAGAGGAAGAAATCGACGCACTCTTGTCGAGGATCAAGCAAAACCAGCTGGCGTCACCTTCGAAGACGGCGAATGCACTGATGGAGAAATAGGATGGATGCGCCGAACCCCACTTTGGAGCACAAGAAGGCCCTGGCGAAGAAACTATTGATAGGTTTTCGCGCCGAGCCACCACGGATAGGGAATCGGGTAGAAGGCTCGATCGACGTAGCGAAGGGTCAAGTCGGAACCAATCCATCCCTCGAAGAGGTTCAGGTGCAGTTGACCCGATTGTTGTCGGAGATGCTCAAACTGCCCGAGGAGCAAATCAAGCCGGACAAGTCGTTTGACGCGTATGGACTCGATTCCATGATCTTCATCGCTCTGCTCCGCCGTATCAACTCTGCCTATGACTTGGAAGTTCAGGCGGAAAGCCTCGTAGAGGCCGATACGATGGAAGCCCTCGCTCTATTGGTTTACCAGGCGACTCAGCAGAAAAGTGATTCGATGATCGGCGAATGGGACACCGGGAAGGAGGATGTGATCAAGGAACTGGATCCAAGCCCCGTCCCCAGAGACGTGTCCACACTTGAAAAAGATCAATCGGATGAGCCGCTTACATTAGAGGACTTCGAACGCATTGCCGATCGGCAAGAGCACACCGTTGCGTTGTTTAACGACTTCCTGTCTGAGGTCAATTATAGGGAAATTACTCGATTGGATGCCTCGAATCCGGAAGTCACCATTGACTATCCCGAGGTCGGTCCGATCAAGATGCTCAATTTTTCCAACTATAACTATCTCGGATATGGGACGCACCCGAAAGTCATCGAAGCAGCTAAGAGTGCTCTGGACCAATACGGCTTGGGAGCCACTGCATCGCCCGCAGCCGGGGGGAAGCTGAAGATCCATCTCGAACTTGAAGAAGCGTTGGTTGCCTTCTTTGGCAAGGACCATTGTGGAATAACGCTTTTCGCAGCGGGATTTAATGCCGTAAGCGGAAGTATTGCCGGCTATATGAGGGAGGGGGACCATGTCGTGATGGATGGCTATGCCCACGCCAGTATTGTCGATGGGGCGACGCAGTCACTGGCCACTCTCCACTACTACAACCATAACGACATGGAAGACTTGGAGTTGATCTTGAAAGAGATCAATACCGGCGCGAATCGAATTCTGATCTGTACCGAAGGGGTGTTTAGCGCGGATGGGGACTATGGTCAGGTGGCCGATGTCGTCGGACTGGCTAGGAAGTACGGGGCGAAGACGCTTGTTGACGAGGCCCATTCCCTGTTGTTGGCCGGTTCTGCGGGGCGGGGCGCCTGTGAGATGCAGGGGGTTCTCGATGAGGTCGATATGTTGGTCGGAACGTTCAGTAAAACGTTTGCTGGAGTAGGGGGGTTCTTACTGGCCCGGCATGAGTTGACGAACTACATCAATCTGTTCGCAAGAAATAGACTGTTCTCTTGCGCCCTGGACCCTGCGGTAAGCGGGGGCGTGCTCGCTTCCTTGATCCTGGCCCAAGGGAGTGACGGCGACGAGCGAAGGGTGCGCCTGATGGAAAACAGTCGCTATTTTTGTAGCCTTCTGAAGGGCCGGGTCGAGTTGACAAAAACCGAAACATGGGTCGTGTCTGTGTTGTTCGGGAGAGAGCATCTCATGCCGGAGATTACCGAGTTCTTGGCCCACAAAGGAATGATCGCATCACCTTTGGGATATCCGGCTGCGCCCAAAGGGCGTGCCCGCATACGCCATTTTATATCTTCTGAACATCGCAAAGAGCAGCTGGACCGAGCCGCGGAAATTGTCTTGCAGACGGCGGAAAAATTTGGTTTTCAATCACCTGAACCTCCGAATGTTCGAGGCTAGTCAGAGGCTAGTCAGAGGGAGCCATAGGCCAGTCGCAGGATGGAGTGGACTCCGTTTCCCCTGAACGCTCGCCTGCCGCCGGACTACAAGCCCGCACCCCGCGCACAACCCCATTTCGGGTACGCTCTAGCTTAGCTAGACTCGGGTTGGAGATCGGCCTTAGGCAGAGGCGATATACGATCAATAAGCCGGTCGCGGATTCCTCTCGGGAGAATCCTGCAGAGGACTAAGATGAGTTTGGTGGTGCCATCCAGGGTGATTAGAAACCGATTTCCTTTGCATTGCTTCAGGATTCTTGAAGCGGCGATTTCGGGTGCTAGCGGCTTCGTTCGTTGGCCAATGCCGGCTCTCAACCAGTCGGGCATTCCGGCGGCTTCCTGTTGGTACTGTGGGGTATCCATATCTGCGGGCACCGCTACATGAACGGCGATCTTTTGAGCGAGCAGCTCTCGTCGCAAGCATTCCCCGAAGTTGATCAACCCAGCCTTCGCTGAACAATAGATGGAGTATCCAGCCAGGCCGAAAAGACCCAAGACGGAGGAAATGATGAGGATTCTGGACCCGGGCTCGAGTAGCTCGCCTAGATACTTGACGGTCAGGATGCTTCCCCAGAGATCTACGTTCAGATCTTCCTTCATCACCTCGATATCCTCATAGTCGGACAACAAATCGGTATGCACTACCCCAGCATTCAAAATCAGAAATTGGAGCGTCCCAAACCGTTCCTGAACCTCAGTTTTCACAACCTCTAGATCGGATGCGACGGTAATGTCGGCTCGCCATGAGAAAGCCTGCCCGCCTTGGGCGTTAATGTCCCTTACGGCCTTTTCCAGGCGCTCTTCATTCCGAGCAACCAGAACGACGCGAAAACCCTGTTTGGACAAACGTCTTGCCATGGCGAGGCCAAGGCCGCTGGAACCGCCGGTTATCAAGGCGGTTTTCATCTCTTCTGCTGAGTTCGCATTCATGGTGTCTCGATCCCGTTCCGACCCAACTGGTGTTTGAGAGGCGTCAGAATCCGTCATCACAATGGGTAAGGCTGCGATTTTGAACAAATTCTGTAGTAGGAGATAGAGTGACTTTAGCCAACAAGATTACATCCATACGACTTATCATCACGCTGTTGGTGGCATACCCTCTGCTTGTACAGGGTATTACCGAATTTAATAAGATCCCGATCGTTCTTAGTCTAATCTTGTGTGTGCTTCTGGATGTCCTAGACGGCTATGTGGCGCGCTCGAGAAACGAATCAACCCAGCTGGGCTCCTATTACGATCATTTTGTTGACATCCTTGGGTTCTTCTTGATCCTCGTCTATTTAAGCATCAATGGATTGATGGAGTTCTGGTATTGCGGATTAGTTCTGCTGAATGTTTACTATGGCATCTTCATGGGGAGCGTAGGGGATGGCGACTTTTACCAGTCGATCTGGGACAAGTTCAAGGATGTGTTTGTGGCCCTGCCCGCACATCTTCTGTTTGTGTCGAGTCTGTTGGATCTGGAAGGCGCGAAGCAGATGCTGTTTATCTACATAGTGGGAGGGGTTGTGTTTCCCGTATTCTATCTGGTCTTCATATTCGATAAGCACAATCCCTTGCCTCTCAAGTCTCTGATAGTACTCCCGCTAGTGTACTTGCCGTTTGTATTGAAACCCAGGGAGGTGCTCGGTTTGGAGTATTATAATAAAGTATATTACACGGTGGCGATAGGAATTATGGTGGTCTCAATGATTGCTATGTTTCTCGAGCACAGAGACCGGGTTGACGGAAATGGCGGCGGCTAGGACTAACCGAGCATCTTGTTCTCCTCTTGATTTGTTGGGCGGAGAAGGCCGAGAATACGAGCACCTTTGCACCAATTCCCTCATACGCGCATAGAACGCATGGAACTGCGCAGGGGAGATGAAGAGTTTCCAGCCTATCTCTGCCTGTCTACCGATTTGCTAAGCCCCGAACAGACTGAGGGCGCAAGATTTTTGAATGCAGAAGAGCAGGAGTATTGTGCGACCCTTTCATTCGAGAGAAGACGGCACAGCTTTCTGTTGGGGCGCTATTGCGCCAAGCACGCCCTCTGTGCGTTTCTTGAGGAAACTAATCCATGTGTCATATCCATACAAAGCGGCGTTTTTAGTCAACCGGTTGTACGACATCCGGCCAAGAGTAATGTTCAGGTCAGTATTGCCCACAGCGCTATGTGGGGCAGCGCGCTTGCCTTTCCGGAAAGTCACCCCATGGGCATAGACATCGAAGTTATTCGGCCGGCACGGACCCATGTCATTCAAACTCAGATCACCGCTGACGAGCAAGCCCTCTTGCAACAACTTCCGCATCCGGAAGCCACGCGACTTACCTTGCTCTGGACCGTCAAAGAGGCTCTGTCAAAAACCATTAAGACTGGCATGATGACTCCATTTGATGTGTTTGAGCTGGACACAATGGATGCGGGTGGGCGGTTTGTGGTCTCCACGTTTAAGAAGTTCGGGCAATATAAGGCCCTGTCATTCCTCTTGAACAACGCTGCTTGCTCCATCGTCTGCCCCAAGAATACGTCAGCCTCATTGAACTTAGAGAATCTGCCAAATGCCTAGGCCAGTAGTCTTCATGTTTTCCGGCCAAGGCTCCCAGTACTACCATATGGGAAAGGAATTGTTCGACCGTCATCCGGTTTTCACGGAGTGCATGGAGGACGCGGATCGTCTGGTCAGGCACTGGTTGAATTGCTCCATCGTCGACGAGATCTATTCCACGAAGCGAAGGAAAAGCGAGGTCTTTGACGAAACAAGATTTACGCACCCCGCGATATTCGCTGTTTCATACGCCATGGCTCAGGTGCTGTTGCGGTCGGGAATCCGGCCTGCCTGCGTCCTCGGTGCGAGCTTGGGTGAGTTGACGGCGGCGGCCGTCGCCGGAGTCATCGAGTTTGATACCGCCCTTGAGTTGATCTGTCATCAGGCCGAACAACTAGAAGTGTATTGTCGCGATTCAGGTGGCATGCTGGCCATCCTCGGACCGAGGAGTTTGTATGAAGCTGATTCGAATCTGTTTGAGGGGACCACTCTGGCGGCGATGAACTACGACCACCATTTTGTCATCGCAGGAAGCGATGTCCGGTTGCACCAAGTTGAGCAGGCGCTCAGGCAGCATCAAGTCGTGGTTCAACGCTTGCCGGTCAGGTATGGCTTTCACTCTCCGGAAATCGATCCTCTTGAACCTGTGTGCCGGGCCCATTTAGAAGAACAAACCTACCTAGATCCCGTTTTTCCGCTTGTCTATTGTTCCACTGCGGATCGTGTCGAGTCGGTTTCAGCGGGGGTTCTTTGGAACAGTGTTCGGTTGCCCATCCGCTTCCAGGAGACCATCGAGGCGATGGAAAGAAATGGTAGTAGCACCTACGTGGATCTAGGGCCCTCCGGCACGCTGGCAACTCTTACAAAGTACAATCTGAAGCCAGGATCGGACTCTAGGGTTCTTCCGGTTCTAACCCCTTTCGGGAGGGACCTCACCAGTTTGGCGGCGCTGGAGTTTTCGTGATTGCTGTGAATCCGATTGCCTCCAAGAATGAGCCTCTCGAAATAGGTGCGCCACCGAAGCCGCTGCGGCCTGCGTCCAGGAATTGGACCGACACACGGTTGGCACTCAGTAGTGGGTGTTTAACCAGTCCTCCGCGGCGCCCCGTAGTCTTATCTCGGTTCGAGGTCACACGTACTCCGAGAATCCGCTCTAAGTCGTCGGGAGGCTTGTGCCCCTCCTGATTTTGGAGACCATGCCGGTCAGCATTTTTCCGGGCCCGATTTCCAGAAATGTGTTGGCCCCTTGCTTTTCGAGGTACTGAATGGATTCCGTCCACTTCACCGGTGAAGTTAGTTGTTCTGCAAGAACGGACACGACCCGATCGTTCGCATACGGCCTGGCCTCCACGTTGGAGATGACGGGCACGGAGAGCTTGTTGAAGCTGAATTGGTTTAGGAATTTCTTAAACTCTTTCTGTGCGTCCTTCATGTGCCTGGAATGAAATGCGCCACTGACGTTCAGAGGGATGTACAGCCTTGCTCCTGCAGCCTCGAACACGGCCTTAGCTTTTTCCACTTCTTCCGTCGGCCCTGAAATGACAATTTGTTCGGGCGAGTTGATGTTCGCCAGATCGATTTCTCCCAGGCCGCTTTCCGTTAAGACCTGCGCCACTTCAGCCTCGGTAAGCCCGATCACCGCCGCCATGCCGCCTCCCTTCGCCGACGCCATTAGGGCACCGCGTTTCTGAACTAGCTTCAATCCGGTTTCGAAATCGAAAACACCTGAAGCGAATAAAGCGCTGTACTCCCCCAGGCTGTGTCCTGCGAAGAAGGCGGGCTTGTTAGCCTCCGTCTTGAGGTGATCCTCATAGGTCAACGCGTTTACCGTGAACAGAGCGGGCTGTGTATATTGAGTCTGCTTTAGCTGCTGGTGTCTGTCGTTCAGGCACAGGTCCTTGATGGAGTAGCCGAGGACGTCATCGGCGGCATCGGTGTACGCTGGATAGGCATCAAAGAGTTCCCCTCCCATACCCTTCACCTGAGAACCCTGTCCCGGAAACATGTAGCATCGCCCGGAGTGTTCCGACGAAGAACGGTGTTCATCTAAGTGCACCTCGGATTTGACTGATGGACTCGGCGGGGTTTCCACGAGGGGTCCAATGTCTTTCAAGTCGAAGTATCCGTTGTGGCCTTCCAAATAGATGGCAGGCTTCTGGTTGAACAAGATCATAGCCTCGCTCCGGGTGACCTTTGGCTCAACATATCCCTTTACGGTAACGCGTGTGGCGACGGGGAAGTTTTCGTTCCATCGATCAACTTGCTGCTGAGGCGCTACTGAGTTCGGTTCCCGCATCGTGTTATGACCTTTCGGCGGAGCCCCTGCCAGACTCTCCTCCAGTTGTTGATAGACATTGTGTCAGTGGTTCACTGCAAACTGAAGCTACCCCGAAGTGCTCGCCGTGGCCCGTCTAGCGTTGGTTGTTGAAGGCTTTCAAGCTTTGCTCCTTTACCCAAGGAGCTTCAGATGCGGCACCGCGTCACCCGTTTGCGCACCGCCTTAGCCCAGCTCAACGCCGACCGTACAGGGAGCCGGAGAGCGTTCACGGACGATCTACGTGCTGAGGCACTGAGCTACCGGAGTGATCGTCGCAGCGAGGGCGCCACGAATGAGACGATCAGCAAGGAGCTAGGCCTCGGCCAGTCGACGCTGGAGAAGTGGCGCCGACAAGCGTCGGCGTTTCGACGGGTCCGGCCGACCCGAGGTGCTGTGGCGGTGCCTTCTACACAGCGGGCTGAGTCCCCTGATCGTGGCATCAGCGTGTGTTCCGCGACAATTACTTTGGCCGGTCGCGCCAATTAGAATGGCCGGTCCCGCAGCTCCTGTTCGCTGAGTGAAAGTTGTACCCGAGGAGGATCTCGGGATGATTCACAACGAGCAGGTACTTCTGATGAGGAGACTGCGTATGGACGGAAAGAGTCAGCGGCAGGCCGCCGCGATGTCTGGAATGGGAGAGCGGACGGCTCGACGGTGGTCAAAGGGCCCGTTTCCGAGTGAGTGCGAGAGGGATCGGACGTGGCGGACGCGTGCAGACCCGTTGGAAGGAGTTTGGGAGGAAGCGGTGGTCCCGTTGCTTCAGCGCGATGTAGATCCTGTGCTGCAGGGGCCGACCGTGCTGGAGTTGTTGATGGATCGCCATCCAGGCCAGATCGACCGTCGTCATCTCCGGACATTGCAGCGCCGGATTCGTGACTGGCGAGCGGTTCATGGTGCGCCGAAGGCGGTGATCTTCGA
>JAJCXN010000052.1 GCA_029263415.1 Acidobacteriota bacterium | reverse complement strand
GTTGACTTGGGTCTAAAGCAGAAGCGGTCGCGGTTCATCAGCCTCTTGCGATAGTCCCTGCGAACTTTTCTTCGAACATCAGCGTTCTCGATCAAGAGCTCGTCGATCAAAGAACGGACGCGCTTGGCGATTTCGCGTTCTCGCAATATGTGCCTGGCACCCTTGGCTGCCGCTGCGTTGCTTGCGAAATCCATCGTGCCCTGGAACCCGCCGGCCAAGAGAGACGTTGTCTAGCGGCTGTTGAAATTCATCGTCAGATTGAAGAATACCGGTACCGGCGCACCATCCTTGGTGGCGGGTTTGAAGCGCCACTCGTGCAGCCGAACGAGCGTTGCGCAGACCAGAGTGGTGGGGCCGGTGTTGCTCACGAGCACTGGCTGAGTTGGACGGCCGTCGACATTTAGAACAGTGCTGATGACCACAGCTCCGGCATCACGCCCACGCAGGGCGCGTGGAAATCCCGGCATGGGACCCTTGAGCTTGACCGGTTTGGCGATGCTCCCTTTGACGAACTGCACGCCCTGCTCAATGACCTGTTCAGCGGTCGCGGGAGTGCGAGGGGGCTGGCTCTTAAGGAACGGACCGCTGTCTCCGTATGCGCTCATCGACAGTTGGGCGGCGGCTGGCCAGACAGCGAGTGCGGAGTGCCAAAACCAAAGAGCTTGATCGACATCGCCTAGCTTGTGGGCCGCTAGCGCTTTGAGAACCAGTGCGGTGCCTAAGAGTCGGTCCACGCGGTTGCCGGAGATCACTTGGTCCGTGGCTTCGCTGAGGATGATTGAAACCAAGCGGACCGTCTGTTTGGCGTCGCCTTTGGTGAGTGCTTGGTCTGCGCGGGCGAGGGTGGTGTCCCAGTTTGCGAAGATCTTGTCGACGCGGGCTTGTTGGCGTTTGCTTTGGGTTTGGGTTTGGGCGGAGGTGGGTGGGGTGGCGAGGGTGAGGGTGATGAGGGCACAGAGGAGGGCGAGGGCGAGCGAGCGGGAGGCGGTTGGTGGGGGCAGAGACCGGGCTGTGCGGTTGCGAGTGGAGTTGTGTTTGGTGGTGTTCATGTTTGCATTCGATTCAGGGGCCCTCGGTAACTCTGCAATACACTCTGCAAAATATTACGCTGGCACCAGTTCTGGTCTCCGCCGCACACAGTGGAATGCGTCCATCGGACACCGCCGAGGTTTGTATGATCTGTTTCGCTGTTGATTCAGAGTTGGGATGTGCCCTCTGGCGCCGAGTTCAACCTAAGGCTCTACCGGTTCTACCCATCCATCTATCTCTGCCTTCGAATCAGGACCAGAATATGACGTCTCTGCTTTCCATTCTCCTCGCGGCGACGAGCATTGTCATGGTCGCTTGTACGCCACAAGCCGAGCAGAGCGGCGCCGACTCACAATCAAGTCTGGCCCAGACTCCGACCGCTTCCGGTCCGCTCTCCCGCCCAATACGCGGAGACGGCGGTACCTCGGCGTTCTATTCGTATGATGAAGATCTGCCTTCGCAGCCCGGTCAGCTTCTGCGCCAAGAGCCGATGGAGCCACAACAAGCTGTTCCAGGTGCGGCGCAGAGTACTCGATTGCTGTACACGTCTACTGACGGCATTGACGGGACGACGATCACTGCAGTTTCTGGAGGTCTCTTCTTGCCTGCTGGCGGGCCACCTGAGGGTGGCTGGCCGCTCGTGCTCTGGTCGCATGGCACGGTTGGCATCGCGGACCGCTGCGCGCCGACATGGAACGGCTACGCACCTTTCCATCAAGAGTATCTCGGGCAGTGGATCGACAGAGGCTTTGCGATCGTGGCTTCCGACTATCAAGGTCTTGGCACAGCGGGCACGCACCCCTACCTCGCAACACAGCCCGCGTCGTATAGCAACCTCGATGTCATCCGAGCCGTACAGAACGCGGACTTTCCGGTGTCCGATCGAGTCGTTCTCGTCGGGCAGTCCCAAGGCGCCGCCGCTGTCTTCGCAACAGCCGGTCACGCCGCCGACTATGCCGCCGAGTTGGATCTGCGCGGCGTCGTCGCAACAGGGATTCCCTTCTTCTCAGCTGAGGCATTGGCTGCCCTATCGGAGACGCGGCCGAGGGACAAAGTCGATCACAGGCTCGGGTACAACTTCCTCGCCTTGACACTAGTTGAGCAGCTGGATCCGATGTTTGAGATGGAGGAGTACGTTTCTGAGGAAGCGATGGCAACGGTTGAGGACTTCGACACGCAGTGCTATCAGGACATGAAGAGTGTGATCGTTGAACGCGAGTTGTCCTACAACAGGTCTTTCAGGGTGCCCCCGACAGAACCGCTAACGGTCGCGTTCTCACAGATGGGGTATCCGCGATTGGGCTTGCCTATGCCCGTCTACATTGGCAGCGGAGACGAGGACCGCGACACACCACTGCGCATGCAGGCTGCTCTGATCAAGAAGAGCTGTGCGGCGGGGTCCATCATCGAATCCCGCGTCTACGCTGGGTTCGATCACCGCACGGTGCTGAATCACTCGACCATCGACTCCATTCCGTTCGTCGAAGCTGTCTTTAACGGAGAGATGATCAGAGGCAACTGCAGCGCCTTGCCGGACGAAGCCGCTTCTGATCGGTAGGCTTTCGGAGGATCGCTCCGCGCCCAGTCCCCACTGCGATTGATGTTCCGGCCGCAGCAAATCCCAAACGGTCTTGGTCGGAGAAAACGTCGAACTCGGCGCCTCAACGAACAACGTCAGCCAGTGCGCCATCGCCCCGTTCCACAGTCCTGGGTGCTCGAGCGCACGGATCTTCTGTTCTTTGTGCGATTTACTGGCGACGAAGTGGGTGTCGTCAGTGCGGAACTGGGTGAGCTGAAACGGTTCGCCATGGCTCGCAGCTGTCGCAGCTGTCGCAACATGTGCCTGGCACCCTTTCCTGGGCACGCCACTCGGTGATGTAAGCCCTGGGGATCAAAGGTCAGGCTCCAAGGTGGTATTCACCGCGACCTTCCAACGCTGATCGCCCGGCATACCGCCGGTCTCTAGCGAAGGCTCCAGAGCCACCCAGAATGTCTCCTTGTCGTGCAGCTGCTGTTCCACCACGCGGGCGAGATCGCCGGCTCCCACGTGCTCCGCCAGGTAGCCGAGCCTCTGCGCCCAGGCCTTCGGGGCACGCTCGATCTCGGCTCTCAATTCATCCTCGTCGATCTCCTCCGCCAGCTCACCCAGGATGGTGGCCACATTGTCCAGTCCACCGCTGCGGCCGCTGTAACCCACGACTTCCAGGGCGGTCGCTGCAGCGCTCGCAACCAGAAGAACACCTCGGTTCGTATTGCGTGGCACCAGCGGTGTTGCCGCCATGTCCGAGCGGGAGAGGAACTCCACGCGCACCGAACCACACTGGATGTTTCGACGCCGACGAGCAAGCATCACCTGGAAGAGCTGCGGTACCTGGTGGCTGGCTCCGTGGAAGGCGGCGGCGGTGAGCAGAGTTGCGTAGTAAGGCTCACCCAGGTGAGCCATCAGGTCCGGCACGAACTGGTCAGCGGGCAAGGATCCGAGCGCCCGGTACTCGGGCGGCACCACGGTATGAAAGCCCCGCAGCGGCGAGGCCACCTCGCCCGCGGCGCGCAGTCGGCGTAGCGCGGCCCGGGATGCAACCAAGCTCCGGCCGAGTCCCTTGGAGAGTTCCTCGGTGGTAAAGGTGGCTCGGCCGCCGGCCTGGAGGTGGGTGAGAAACGACCGAGCCGATTTGGTTTCTGAAGTCATTTGTAAGTCCTCGAGCACGTAAGGTACCACTTAATGTGACGTTTTGTGCGTGGGGACTTGTCTCTTGAGTGGTCAAAGCTGGAACTGGCGAGAGATCAAGCGGCGCCGCAACATGTGCCTGGCACCCCTGACACCCTTTGCTGCGGAGCACCCGGGCTCGGACCACTCTGATCCGCCCGCCACTCTTTCTTCCGACTCGTCCAACTCCTCTGTCTCACACTGGAACGTATTGCTACTGTCTGTCATGGTCGGCCTACTCTGGTTTCTCACTGCAGACCGTAAGGTACTGCGTGGGGGTGTCTCTCTTCCCATATCTGTAGCGGAGATCGAATCTAAGACGATGGTTAGATTGACAATCTTCTTCACTCTTGCAGGTCCGTTCCTTTTACATTCTTTAGCTGGGGCTCAGCTCGCCGAGTTGGCGGCGGAACTGAACGAGGGTGTCTCCAGTCAGGTACCCTGGCAAAGGTCGTCAGACCTTGTTGGCGGGGAGGGCGAGGCATATTTTCTGGCCGAAGACCACAGCAGGCGGAAGACGCTTTGGAGAACACGAGGTACATCAGCCTCCACCTGGCCCGTGTACAGCGGTGCCGCGCAGCTATTGGGTACTGACTACGACGGCGCCTTCTTTCTTGCGGCAGAGGGTCTGTTGTGGAGCAACGGCAAGCGGCCAAGCACCGCCGAAGCCGTAGTTCTCGCACCCAGTGGAGGCGACTTGTTTGGCCAAGCTGGCTTTCAGCTAGACAGCGAGCGTGTTTTCGTCTTCGGCCTAGAGTCGCTAGCAGTAGTTTCGAGAACGAGCTACGAGCTAGTCGGCCCCGCACGCTCGACGTTTGCTGTTGCCGTGAAGCAAGGAGAAGGAATTCTCTACACTGGTCCTGGAGGTTCCCTGTGGTTTAGCGATGGCACTGCCGCTGGTACCTTCGAGGTGGATGTGCCGCCGGAGCAACAGCGCTTCATTGGATTCTCTGGCAGGCATGCCTATTGGTTTCAGAGCAGCGGGGGGACCGGCCAAGAACTCTGGTCGTTTTCGCTCGACCACCTGCGTGCGGCGAAGGTGGAAACTCCCAGTGGATCCAGTCCCTCCGGCCTACGGACCGGTGCCGGGGAGCGTGCCTACTTTCGCCTCGGGGAAGATCAGAGTGAACTTTGGTCTGCTCTCGGCGCTCAGCCGAGAAAGGAACTAACTTACGGTGCGGACGGGATCGGGTTTGAAGCACCCCTCTTTGAGGCCCTCGCAGTAGAAACCGCTAGGGGGCTGCTTCTCTTCGGTGCCGACGACGCCGGCGCTGGATACTTGTTGCTGCGGGAATGGGGTAGCTCGACGATCAGGACTTTGGCGAAGGTCTGTTCCATCTGCAGGCCCGACTATCGATGGCTCGAGCATCGAGACGCGAGCGGCAACGTTCTCTTGTTCTTCGGCACTACCCTGGAAGGAACAAGGGTGTGGTTCTCGGACTCGACAGTCGCTGGATCTCGACCACTCGGAGGCTGTTTCCACGCCAGCCGCGGATGCACGAGGACGATCGACGGTGTAGGCCAAGTCCTTCCAGACGACTCAGACAGAGAGAACCTAGTAGCGGTCGACATGGTCTCGGGTCAGGCGACGCTGCTCGGTCCGATGCCGCCGATCAGCAAGCCCCAGCTTGCCCGGATCGGAACCCTACTTATTGCCGTTGATCCTGTTGGCAACGCGCCTCCTCATGTCGTGGACTTCGAGCAGCACACGTTAGGGCCGCTACTCGAAGAACAGTTTGGTGCCGGTTCCGATCACGTGCTGGTTCCCGGCTTTGGGTCACCGCTCACCGCCTATCTTCAGGTGAGCGGGCCCCCGTATCTGGCCATCGACGGGGTACCTGCATCGGTAGAGCCACTCCCTGGTGTCGACTATCTCGGTGGGCATCAACTCGGAAATCGCCTTCTGCGCATCCGGCGACAGTCGGGCAACCTGGCACTTTACAGCTTGGATCTCACAAACTTGCATGAGCGGGCTGTTACGGAAGAGTTTTCCTACATGGTCTCGACAGTCGGCGATCGGCTGGTGTACTCGACAGGCGTTGATTTCTGGTCGACGGATGGAATTGAACCAGCACCACAGTTCCTATTCGACGGGGAGGTTGCTGGCAGAGCCTCCTTCACGGCCGCTCGTTTTGCCGTAGTTGTGGAGTCTGGAGAGCAGTTACAGCTAGTGCTGAGCGACGGTACTTCGCAGGGCACACGAACGCTAGACCTTCAGGAGCATGAGCAATGCCGCAGGACCGTTGCGGGCTTCACGGCGGAGTCGATCTACTTCGTGAGTAGCTTCGGTACTGGTAATCTCTGCAGGGCTTCACTTGGACTATCCATGGTAGCCCCCGAACCGATTGAGGTGCCCGGGTCGGACTTTTCGGGGGTCTTGACGGCGGAAGACTTTGCCCTCATCTTCTTTCGAGACGAGCAACAGGGCTACCGCTATCTCCTGGAGGACGGTGACACCGAACTGAGGTTCCAGGGGACGACAAGCCTAGATGTCTCGCTACGGATAGCAGATCACACGGCGGTCGTTTTGGGAGACAAGATCGTGGTTGCAAAGCCACGCATGGTGCTCGAACTCACGAGGGACGGTGCTTCGGTCGAGCACCCGGTAGAGACCACCGGAGAGCTCATCTCATATCGCGACGAGCGCGCGTTCCTCGTTGCGGCTGGGGAGAACAAGGGATTCGAGCTCCGCTCGATCGAACGCGGAGCATTCGGGCTGCGACTGGTTCACGATATTTGGCCCGGCCCTCTTTCGAGTGAGCCGCAACAGCTGCGGCTAGCTGACGACCTGCTCTACTTCACCGCGGACGACGGCCTCGTAGGTCGAGAGATCTGGGCGGTCAACCTCAACGCTGAGGGTTGCAAGAGCAGTGAACACACGATGTGTCTTCTGGATGATCGTCTTCAGGCGAATGTGCACTGGCGGACAGCCGACCAGGATGGTCGAGCAGTTACCCTTCCGATCACGGCCGACTCAGGTGCCTTCTGGTTCTTCTCACCAGCCAATCTAGAAGTGCTTCTCAAGGTCGTGGATGGATTGACCGTGAACGAGAGGTTCTGGATGTTCTTCGGCTCGCTTTCCAACGTTCAGTACGACATTACGATTTCCGACCAAACGACGGGTATCTCCAACCGTCGTCGAAACCCTCAGGGCGTTTTCGCAAGCGGTGCTGACATTGAATTCTTGCCCAATAAGGCCGACGCCGAACTCTCGACACCGGACTGGTTGTCTGCGACTGACCATTCGACGACCCCGACAAGCTTCGACGGCGTCTCGGGACCTTGCAGAGGTGGCTCTGAATACCTCTGCCTTCAGGACTTCTACGAGCTTTCGCTTTCCTGGCAAGCTACTGACGGCAGTTCCGGGCCCGGATTCGCGAGATCGCTCACATCCGACACCGGGGCGTTTTGGTTTTTTGCGCCAGAGAACTTAGAGTTGCTCGTTAAGGTTCTAGACGCATCCGCTATCAATGGTCATATCTGGGTCTTCTTTGGCGCTGCCTCAAATCTTGGATTGGAACTGACCGTTCGCGAGACAACAACGGGAGAGACCAGGATCTACACGAACTCTCTAGGAAACTTCGTCGCAGTAGGCGACACCACTGCGTTTGCGAAGGAGCCTTGAGCTTGAACGGACAGGGGTGTGGGACTAATCGGCAGATCGCTCGCTGCCGATTCGTTCAACTCCTCTGTCTTCGACACGTTCACCTGTTCATCGGGCTTGAGAAGGAAGTGGTCGCCGGCCGTACGCGCGGTGATCTCGACGGTGGCTTGGTTGCCGAGAGCCGGGTTGACGAGATGTCTGAGGCGGCGAATGGAGTCTCCTGGTTGGTTTCGGCCTAAAGGGCCTCACCAATAGAAGACGCCAACGGGGGCGCGGCTCGCTCAACAACATTACCCCGGCACCTTTTGCGGTTCAAGTAATAGCCAAAACCGCGCAAGTGAAACGAGCAAAGTTGAAGAACGCGTGTCTCGTCGATTGGGGGCGGTCCCACAACGCTGGTCGTGAGCCTGATCGGTCCCGCGCCAGACTCGAAATCGAGGGAGGCGCGACTGTTTTCGACCGGTCGCCCAGTGCCGCGGTGTCGAGCCCCTCTGCCTTTCCGCTTCGCTTCCTCGCGATAGAGCGATCCTTCCGTTGGATACCTGCCAAGTGCGTCTGGCTGCATCGCGACGGCGGAGATTTCATCCTCAAGATCACCCTTGTCAGCGTTGCATTGACTGCACGATCTGACGATTAGGTTCCACGATCGTGCGAGACTTCCCCTCGGAACGAATCGCCTACCAACGACGTGCTCCTTCTCACTGTTCGCACGGATATCCCGCAACATGTGCCTGGCACCCTTTGCTGCGGGCGAGTCCCGCTTGAGTGCCGCAGCAGCATCCGAACGTAGGGTCGATACCGCCTGAACATGTTCGATCGCGAGCCTCGCAGAGACCTTGCCGTCTTCCGTGCGCGCTCTTCCCGGAGAAAGCGCGCTCTCTTCATTCTCGACTTTGCCAACATGAAACGAACCAAGCCCTTGCACCCCTTGCACCACTTCCAACGGCACAGCTGGCCTTCAACGGCTTCGTTGAGCCTCTGCGTGCTTGTGCTGTTTGCAGCTTGCGCTGATACCCGGCACGACGATGGGCCTTCGACAGTGTCGGGGACAGCAGAGGCCGCGTTGACCGCAACGCTGGCTTCCGCGGCTGCGTCGGTTCCTACCAAATTGGAGAAGGGCCTTGATCTGTCGGTCCATTCTGGAATCGTCGATTGGGAGAAGCTTGTCGAGCAAGGGTTCGACTTCGTGTTCCTCAAGGCAAGCGAAGGTGTCGACCTTGCAGACTCCGCCTTCGCAGGTCACTGGGAGTCAGCGGGACAGCAAGGCCTGGTGCGCGGCGCGTACCATTTCTATGTCACCGAGGATGATCCCAAAGAGCAGGCGGAGTTCTTTATCAAGCAAGCCCAGCTTGGCTCTGGTGACTTTGCGCCGGTAGTGGATATCGAGCTCATCGGCAACGCCACCAAACCAGGCCTGAGCGATCCGTTGCACACATTCCTAGACTTGCTGGAGGAGCACTACGGGGTTAGGCCGATCATCTACACCTCGCCCAACTTTTGGGACGCGCATCTCGACGCAACGTTTGGTGACTATCCACTGTGGATTGCCGAGTACGGGGTCGAGGTGCCTCGTATACCAGTCGGCTGGGAGCGGTGGTCAGTGTGGCAGTTTGCCGATGATTCGGACGTGCATGGGGTTGAGAAGGATGCTGATCTCAATAGGCTTCATCCGGGTGTTGGGGTTGAGGCGCTGGTGATTCCTTGAGTGGTTGGGGGGCGGCGGAGTTGTGGGGTCAACCTAGGATTCAAACCTGGCGTTTGATCTTTCGGGTGATTGACTCGTGCAACCTCAACCCAGACAACGGCGCCACGGAGTGCTCGTACTGCACGGGTGAGGCGAAGCGCTGAGGCGACTGTCTAGTGGCGGTTGAAGTTGACCGTCAGATTGAAGCACGGGTACAGGCCTTCCGTCCAGGATGGCCGGTTCGAAGCGCCACTCATGCAGTCGATCAAGCGTTGCGCAGACCAATGTGGTGGCGCCGCTGTTGGCGACCAGCATGGGTTGATTGGGGCGTCCATCAACACCGATCACTGTGCTGACGATCACCACTCCGGCGTTGGTCCCTCTGAGAGAACGTGGATACGACGGTGCAGGTGCCTCGCGCTTGACCGGTTTGGTCACGTTGACGTTGGGTACACGGCCCGACTAGAGCTTCCGTTGAGGATGTTCATGCTCGGACTCAGTTCACGGCGCGGCTGCCTCTGGCAACATGAGCCTGGCACTCTTTGCTGACTCTTTAGGGGACGGTCGTGCTGTTAGAACGGTGCAGATGGCTCTTCTAGAAATCCACGGCTCTTGTCAGATGACGTCGTGGTCGGACGCTCAGCCCGTCGAGATGGTGTGCAGCACTGCGTTTAGCTTGCGTGGGCAAGGCGGCTCACTTCCATCGTTGGTTCTGTCCTCGAGCATTAGATCCCACAGGTCTATCGCGATCCCCGAGCGCGTCAAAACGCCTCCGTGGATCAGTAAGTGCCGTTCGTTGAGGCCGCTGCCATCTTCTACGGTCAACGGAGAGCACAGGAGTGCAACGATGCCTAGGTGCTCCAACGATTCGAGTTCGTCGTCTGTCGAGATTCCGTTGGCGTCCTCGTCATGCCAGAGAGCGATCCCTTCGAGTTCGTCTCCGGTTAGCCGCCCGTCGCCTGTGCCGTCGAGCATGCACAGCGCCTCGAAACCATCTCGATGCGGTAAGGAGAACGTGGACTGACCGAACAGCTGGTTACCGCTGCGGATGTCCTGGTCGCCCTGGCCAACCCAAACGAGCCAGGCCATGCCGCGACGCGGCCAAGTCCAGCGACGTTGACCTCGCCGGTCTAGGGCGAAGAGCACAGTCCGCTCGGGATCAATCAGTGAGGTAGCGGAGTCGCCCGCCGTTCCGTCGCCTGGTTCAAGGAGATCGGCCTTGCGGAGGGCTTCGCTATCGACAGCGAGCGGTGTGACCCAGTGGATCGCATGCCCGAGTTCGTCGTGCAGCGTTTCCAGGCGAAGCTTCTCATCGGTGGCTCCTGGAGCGAGGAGGGGTAGAAGATAGTCGATCGCTTCGGCGGCGATCGGTGGGTAGCTTGCTGTATTTGGGTCGTGCCCCTTCGGCCCCTCCCGCGCGATGATCTCTCGAAAGATCTCCTGCGCCTCGGCAAGCGCGTCCTCTGTTTCGAGATTCGCAAGGTTCCAACCGAGGCCGAGCAGCTCCCGATCGACAAAGATCTGTTCGATGATGCGTTTGCCTACCGGATTCTCCGGCCGCGGTTTGCTCGCTTCCTGCATCCCTAGGCGCACTGCTTGTCGGTAGTGCTCGATGGCCTTGTTGAGATGGAAGGCGCGCCGCTGGTGATCGGCATCGCCTTTGACCAGCCAGTCTGCTTTGGGCACCGCCTCAGACTGGTTGTGAGTCGGCGGAGGGGTGGTTCGATAGGGCACATGAGCGCACTGGTCGCACCAGAAGATGGGATAGAGATCGCCGTAGTAGCCGCCCGCCCGCACGGTATGCCCGCTGGTCATGCCCCAGGCGGCAGCCATGCCGTGAGTCTTGGCCAGGGCACTGTGTACCGAGTAGCTGTCAGGTCTCTCAGCGAGCTGTTGACCGAGCCGTTCCAAAAGCAAGGTCATCGGCATGTTGTTGCCGGGGATGCCGACTGAGATTGCCTTCGCCAGCTCGCTGCTCAGAGCGAGCGTGGCCAACAGGACGATGCAGATAGCTCTGTTGAGCGCCGCTGAAGCGGTGGACCGAGGGCGGGTCGGGGGGGCAAGTTGTGCGGGTTGTGCGGGCGACTCGGTTGGTTTTTTGGAAGTCTCATTGAATAGCCGGAATTGCATGCTCATCTTGGGGACCTCGTTGGGCCGTGGATGAAGCGTGTGGGGTTCGGGCGCTTCTTCTTGATGGTAGCTGATGGTTCTCTTGGTTTTCATATGAACAGTAAAACTACGTTTGTGTAGTCTGTCTGTGGAAGTGAAAGTGATTGTCGATCAGCGCACCCAATAGCTATCCGGTGTTGAGTGATCAGGCCAGTCCCTCGGCAGTTCGGGCTCTCGGGCCTCGACCGCGCCCAGTCCTTGGCCTATGTCAACACAGCGACAAGCTCCGCAAGTATCGCGAGCTCCTCTGCTTCGTTTCCCTCGAACCGCAGCGGCCGGAACTTTGAGTCGGATGATTCGGGCAGCAAGGTCACGGTCCCGGCACGCTCTGCGTCGACGACTTTGTATTCGCTCTCGTACCGCTTGATGGTGTACCTACCCCCAGTTTCAGGATCGGCGATCTCTCGATGCTGGGCGAGCACGATGCGGCCTTTCCGCGATCCTGTCGGGTTCGCTCTGAATAGACACCAGGAACCACTAGGAATGCGCCGGTTCATGGACTCGCCAACGACCCGGGTGATGAAGAGCCCTGGCTGCATCCGGAAGGCGTCGGGTAGCTCCACCCACTCAGTCGGTTCCTCTGCGGTTTGTGCGCTACCAAAAACGCCAGCAGCGACTTGTAAGTCGAACAGTGGGATGGCGTTCTCGTACGGTCGGACGTCGTCTAGTGGTACCGCCGGAAAGGGGTGAACCGCCGCCGGCATTGGCGCATTCACCGTGGTACCCACGCACTTCTTCAACCAGGCGTTGGTCTCCTCGTCCACCGAGTAGACGAAGCAACCCTTCTGGCCGCGTGTCATGAGGGTTCGGTATGTGTTCTTGACAACTGCGCCGCCCAGTATCGCGGCCTCTTCGGGTCGCTCCTTGGTGAGCTTCTTGAATCCGTGCACAGAACGGTCATATCGATCGCGCGCGCTCACATCGATCTCAACACTGCCGTCACGGACGAGGAAATCGGGTCCGAGGATCACCCCCACATAGTCCACTTCTAGTCCCTGACAAGTGTGAATGCAGCCCACTTGCTCAACGGAGTTCGGTTGCAGGATCCACAGCATCCCATCCTGAGACAGGTTCCACTGCGCCTCGAAGCCTTCTTCTGGCAGGACGATGTCCATGGCGCGCGGGTCCTTCTTGCTGGCCCAGCGCCAGCAGTACCCGGCCACCATCCGCGATTTGTTCGCATCAATGTTGCGTTGGCGCACAAGATCGCGGAGTTCAGAAGCCGACTCGCAGACCCGGAACTCGTAGTCGATGTCATTCAGAGTTTCGACGGCGGTCGGCTCGATCTGCAGCGTGTTGTCAATCCATGCCAGATAGCCGTCTGAACCGTTGCAGCGGAACTGCGAAGCGAGACCGCCTTCGTGGACTTCCGCACCAGCTTGCTCGGCCCAGCGCCGGATCTCGGCTGCGGTGCCGATGTCGTGAATGGTCACCCTCTGATGCTCGTCGAGCAGAAAGACCGTTGTCTTTGCTGCGTGAATGAGCTCCTTGATCTGGTTCTCACCCATGTTGCGGAACATGCCTGATTTCTCATTGAGGCGGTGTGCCTCGTCGACGATCAGACAGTCAAAGTCGTTGTCTCCCGAATTCACGAACGATCCTGAGCTGCGGAAGAGATTCGAGATCCTTGACTTGGTCAGCTTGCCAGTGAGCTTGGCTTCGTACACCGCTCGAGGAGCCGAATTGCGAGTGATGTATTGCGAGTTGAGCCCACGGCCGGTGAGCTCCACCAGCAGGTTCACGGCGACCACAGACTTGCCTGTTCCGGGTCCACCGTTGACCAGATAGACGTGTTTACGATCGGGGTTCGTCCGCGTGGCGAGATCCAGTGTTGTCTCATAGACGACCTTCTGATCGTCGATCATGAGGAACTCCTGGTTCCCGTCCAGCATGGAGGCGAGACGATCCGCGAGATTCTTAGAAGGGCGGATCCGCCCATTTTCGATCTTGTAGATCAGTTCGCCCCGGTCTCCCTTGGCTACGTACTGTTTGATGAACCGCGCCAGCTTCTCGCTGTCGGGCCGAAGGAAGAGCGGTGCTTGCTCAACGTGCTCGGAGTACCTTGGATCGTCGAGACTGGTGGAGTCGGTGCAGTTGTGAAGGTAGGCGCAGGGGTGGAGCTGAATGCCGTTGGCGTAGACGGCTTCGTTGTAGTCCTCAAGAAGAGCTGCGTAACTCCAGGCCTGGTACGAGGGGTGTGATGTTTCTCTCCAACCGCCGCCCAACCAAGTCTCGACGATCGCATCCTTGCTGGTCGTGCCGACTTCGGTCCACTGCTTGAGTTCCACGATGATCACGGAATCTTGCCCGTCGTGTCCGACGCCGGAGAGGATGAAGTCGATCCGCATCGCGGTCTGTGGAATCCGGTACTCGATGGCAACGCCCGCGTCGCAGGGGATGGCTTCGTCCAGCAGCACGTTGTGCATGTACTGCATCGAGTTCTTCCACGACTCGATCTCTTTGGGGCTAGTCGAGTGACCGAAGCTTCGTTGGAAGCTCTCGAGGATCTGCGTCTCGATGGTGTTCGTGCGGACGGCTTCAAGAAAGTCGATCTTAGTCGCGGAGTAGACGATCATCGCTGCGCTGGTCCCCTAGTGAGGCTCAGTACTGGTTGTACTTTTTCGAGCTGCCTCGGACTCGGTCGGCTGGGTACTTCTCGGCGTTTTTTTGGAGCTTGGCTTCGGCTACGGCTAGGAGGTCGATGTCTAGCTTGTCGGAGAGGCGGAGGAGGTAGAGGAGGACGTCGGCGATCTCTTCTTCTACTTTGGCTCGCTCTTCGGGGTCCAGGTTGTAGGAGTCAGGTTCTGTCTTCCACTGGAAGTGTTCGATCAGTTCGCCTACTTCGCCGGCTAGGGCCATGGACAGGTTCTTGGGGGAGTGGAATTGGTCCCAGTCGCGGTCTTTGGCGAAGGTTTGGAGGGCGGTGGTGAGGTCGGTGAGGGTCGGGGGCATCAGGCGTGTCGTCATTTCGAAGGGGTTGTGCCGCGAAGCTTGGGCCGTGATCGTAGCAAGGGGGTGGCTAGGCGCCTGCGATTCATCGTGCCTACTCGGCAGGCCGACGGCGAGCCTTTCTGTTGCCGGAGGTCGCTTCGACCCGCTGCCTGAGTCGGTCAAGTGCTGATACACAGATCAAGGCCCAGGCGCGATTGCGCTGGGCAGCTTGCGTTCATTCGCGGACCCGTACCTCTAACCAGATTCTCAGCGGGGTAGGTGGGGTAGTAACCGGGCACCCCCACAGAAGACTGCTACGACTAGAATCTCGACAAAGCAAACTGCTCACCAAAACGAGGTGGCTTCAAGGTGCCGCCAGAGGAGTCTTCATCATTGGCCGACCAAAGGCTATCCTCGAGCGAACCCTGGCAGAGCGGATCCTAGGCTCTGAGGTGACATGGTGTCTCTGTAGGGTGCATATCGAGCTCGTAAGAGGGTCGGAGTCGGACCCGAGAAAGGCGGAAGATGCCAAAGTCTCTGGATAGAGGTCTCTACGAAACACTCGTGACCGCTCGACTCGACGAGCGCCTTAAGACGCTCAGCGATCAGTTGAACTCTTGCCGGACCGACCTCCACAAGGCCGAAGCCGCGGATCGGCTGGCGCTTCATATCGGTCGAGTCGTTGAGCGAGCGATTACATCGATCGCTCTCGACTCCCGATCTCGGCGCGGTCTCGAAGTGATCGGGGCGCTGCTGAGTCTGCTCGATGAGCTCGTCGACGGGGTCGGTGCCCTCGACGACGTTCCCGTGATCAACGAGTCGGTGCTGCGGTCAATTCTGGGAACGCTGCCCGATGGATCGGTCGAAGCGGTCGAGACACCGCTGATTCCGCTCCTCGATACGACTTTGTTGACCAACGCACCAGGCGAGCCCAGGGTTGGGCGACAACTCCTGGCCGAGATTGCGTCGGCTGACCGGATTGACGTGCTGATGGCGTTTATCCGCAACAGTGGGATCAACCCCCTTCGGGAGCGACTGCGTCGTCATTGCGACAATGGACGGCGCATCCGCGTGCTGACGACGACTTACACCGGTTCCACTGAGCAGCGCGCCCTCGATGTACTGGCCGAGCTCGGGGCGGAGGTACGTGTTTCATATGACACCAGCACGACTCGCCTGCACGCGAAGGCATGGCTGTTTCACCGCAAGTCGGGATTCTCGACGGTGTATGTCGGTTCGTCGAACCTGACACATTCGGCACAGGTGGCTGGTCTCGAATGGAATGTCAGAGTCTCTGGTGCCCGCAATCCTGACGTGGTCGACAAGGTTTCTGCTGTGTTCGATAGCTATTGGGAAAGTAGCGACTTTCGGGACTACGACACTGCAGAGTTTAAGGAGAGAACTGAAACGTCAGGTGGCCCGCGGCCTCTGATCTATCTGAGTCCTGTCGAAATTCGACCCTGGCCCTTTCAGGAGAGGCTTCTCGAGCAGATCGCGGTGTCGCGCCATCGAGGCCACCATCGAAACCTGCTGGCGGCAGCGACCGGTACCGGCAAAACAGTGATGGCAGCTCTCGACTATGTGCGGTTAGCGAAGAGCCTGCCCCGAAGTCGACTCCTCTTCGTGGCACATCGGAAGGAAATCCTCGAGCAAAGTCGAGCGACGTTTTGTCACGCTCTTCGAGATGCAAGTTTCGGAGAGCTGTGGGTCGACGGCAAGAAACCAAAGCACTTCGAGCATGTCTTTGCGTCGGTGCAAAGCCTGAACCATGTAGAGCTCGAGAACCTTGCTCCCAACCATTTCGATGTCGTGATTGTCGATGAGTTCCACCATGCAGCTGCGGCCTCCTATACACGCCTCCTCGACCACCTTGAACCGGTCGAATTGCTGGGGCTGACTGCAACGCCCGAAAGGTCCGACGGCCTACCGATCCTGAGTTGGTTTGGCGACCGAATTGCTGCTGAGCTTCGACTGTGGGACGCGATCGATCAGAACTACCTCAGCCCATTCTTGTACTTTGGAGTTCACGATGGACTCGACCTATCGGAAGTGCCGTGGAAGCGGGGACGTGGCTACGATGTCGAAGAGCTGACCAAGGTCTACACGAGTACCGATGCATGGGCCGGCAGGGTCATCGCTCAGGTGCGAGATCGGGCCGAGAACTTGGATGAGCTGCGGGCGCTCGGTTTCTGCGTGAGCGTCGACCATGCTCGATATATGTCGAGAAAATTCTACAAGGCGGGGATTGTCTCCACTGCGGTCTGGGCTGACACTTCATCAGCAGAACGGTCTGAAGCTCTCAGGAAGCTTTCGAGCGGAGAGCTCAAAGTGGTGTTCTCGGTCGATCTCTTCAACGAGGGCGTCGATGTTCCGGAGGTGAACACGCTCCTCCTTCTTCGCCCCACCGATAGCCCCGTGCTTTTTCTCCAGCAGCTGGGCCGCGGTCTACGCAGTGCGGATGGGAAGGCGGTGTGCACCGTGCTCGATTTCGTCGGCCATCACCGGCGTGAGTTTCGCCTCGACCGAAGATTCCGAGCGCTCCTCGGTGGGACTCGGACAGATCTTGAGAAACATGTGAAAGGCGGCTTTCCGTATCTTCCGGCTGGCTGCCATATGGAGCTGGATCGAGTCGCCTCCGAGATCGTTCTCAGAAGTATTCGCAATTCGGTTCCGTCGAATTGGCGTGATAAGGCAAACGAACTGCGAGATATGACCCAAGGGGGAAAGCAGGTGGGTTTGGGCGAGTTTCTGTATGAGAGTGGCCTCGAGCTCGAGGATGTCTATGCTGGGAACAAGAGTTGGTCGGATTTGTGTGAATCAGCTGGTCTTGCAGTCGCCGGCGAAGGACCTAAAGAAAAGATCCTGAGAAGGGCGGTCGGCCGCCTGTTGCATGTCGATGACAAGACACGCCTTGATTCCTATCTCGGCCTCATTCGGCCAGAGCTACCGCCATCCGTCGGGCAGATGAACCGGCGCGAAAAAAGAGTCGCTCGGATGTTGGTATCGCAACTTCTGGATCAAGCCGTGGACAAGGCTACGGGCCTTCAGGCTGGTCTCGATTTGCTCTGGAAGCACCCTAAGGTGCTCGCCGAGTTATGCCAACTTCTCAAGGTCCTCGGAGACGTCGACGGTCGCGTGACGCACCTTCACGAACCGCTCTCGAAGAGGCCAGCCGTGCCGCTCCAGGTTCATGCGAAGTACACACGCCTCGAGATTCTCGCGGCTTTCGGAGTCGGGAGCGGTGCGAAGGTTGGCGCTTGGCAGACGGGTGTGCGGTGGGTTGAAGAGGCAGAGGCTGATCTGTTCGCTTTCACCCTCGACAAGACCGAGGGTCATTTCTCACCGACAACGAGGTACCGGGACTATGCGATTAGCCGCGATTTAATCCACTGGGAAAGCCAGTCGACGACGAGGGCGGATGGAAAGACGGGTTTGCGATATCAGGCGCATCTTGCTCGCGGCAGCGAAGTGTTCCTCTTTGCTCGTCTGAAACAGAGTGACCGGGCGTTCTGGTTTCTGGGGCCGGCCACATATGTTGAGCATAGTGGCGAACGGCCAATGGCGATCGTGTGGCGACTGCAACACCCGTTACCTGGAGATCTCTATGCGTCGTTCGCGGCAGCTGTCGCGTGAGGGGGCGGTGTTCTCAGGCTCTTTGAGCCTCGCGCCTGAAGAATCCGGCAGTAGGTATGGAGGTGGCCCGTTTTTGTTAGAGCTATCGCTACTGGCCAAAACCCCACAGAAGACTTCTATGGTCCGAGGCTCACTCTGACTGCTCCATGACTGGCATCAGGAGTGAGCAAGCGAACTCAGCGTCTGCTGGAGCAAGCTCAAGGCCGCGGAGTTCTGTGAGATCGACCCACGCGATGGCTGTGTGTTCGACGGCTATGGGCTCACCACGGATCTCCACGTCGGTGAACTCGATGACGAACACGGATCCCGGATCCCTGACGCTCATCTGAACGCGGCCTGTGCTCAGGACCTCGACGCAGAGTTCTTCTCGGAGCTCTCGATGTGCCGCTTCGAACGCCGATTCTCCAGCCTCATACTTGCCGCCGGGAAACTCCCAGAGGCCTGCGTGCCGCTTGTTTGGCGGCCGCCGACAGATGAGGAAGAGCTCGTCCCGTTGGACCACGGCGGCAAGGACTCGTGTGAGCTTGGCAGTCAGTTTGGTCATGCTCAGGGCAGGACCTTGACTGAATAGGAGACAAAATGTCTAACGACAACTACAAATGGCCTCGCACGACATTTACCGCTCTCATGCTCTCTGTACATATACGATAGAGGCGTAGTTAGTGACGAACGGAACGTCAGTCCAGATCCGAGCCAGTTTCGGAGTGCAGGTCACCTATTTCGGCCCCGGGAGATTAGTGATGTCGGCAGACAAGAAAACCTGGAAAAGGAGAGTCTTTTGGTTGGTCGCGGCAACGGTGATTACTACCTTGACTATGTCAGCAATGAGTTTGATTGGCGGGAGAGACTGGCTAGGGATGGTCGGTCTCAAAGGCGAGGTCCATCTCAAGAAGCTTCCGTATGACTTCGATCCGGAAAAGATTCGCGGGGAAAAGGCGCCGCATCAGAACCCTTACTGGACAGAAGGTAGGCCGGCCCTCGTAGACGGCGAATACCGCGACCATGCCGTCGCCATGCATCCCGAGACCAACCTCACAGGTTGGGCGAAATGGAAGGTTCCTCCCCGCTATCGCTACTTCAGCACAGGCGTCGTGCTACACGATGACGGCCACGAGTGTAACGGCCAGGGGTCTGTCCGCTTCATCGTTAAGCTGGATGATGAAGTGGTCGAAAGAGTCATTATTCGCAGGGACAATCCGATCCTGGGTATATCAAGAGAGCTGAACGGCGCACGGGAACTAACACTCGAAACCGATGACGCCGGAGACAACATTGTTTGCGACGGAGCCCTTTGGTTGAATGCTCGTTTCACCAAAACGGAACCCCGGGACTGGTGAGTTGCGCATCGGAAGCGGGCGAACATCCGGTGCCGGCCAACTCGGCAGGCAGTAGTAGTCACGGGGCGACCCTGCAGAAGGGCGATCGCTAGCGAGAGTTGCTCCCCTACTCCGGGCGCAGCGAAGCGACCCGCTTTCGGGGAGTGAGCGCGGTCAACATGTGCTTCCTTCGGGCCACGAGCGCGCACCCCGGGGCCAGTTTTGATCTAGGGCGGTGGTAAGAGATGCCGACGTGCGTCGTTAGACAAATGGGTAGGACGTGGTAGGACGAGTGAAACGGCATTGGGATCTTGCCGATCCGTCCGACCCATCAGGTTTATGAACGAGATAGGGTCAGTCTGTAGCGGCACTTCAGGCAGGAAAGCCCAGCCCTAAGGATTGTTGCGTAGAGGCGGATCTTGAGGGACTTCACGCGGGTATCACCGGGCCGTGACTCTCGAAGTTAAGATGAACGTGGGAGAAGGCGCCGAATTGGGACCTGGTCCGCACTGAGCAAGAACGCGAGGGAGTGAAGTTCGTTCTCGCATCGTTCGAAAAGGAGTAGCTAGCGATGAGCGGAGAGGACGCTGTTGAAGTTGCCGAGGACCCGTCTGACGAGGCGGTCGATGACCTCGACCCCACGAAAATCTCTGAGGCGGTTGTCTTCTCTGCTGACTGGACCACAGAGACAATTGTTGAGCAGCTCAGAAAAGAGAACATTGGTCTCAGTCCGCGCTTCCAAAGACGGGATGCTTGGAGCCGTGCTCGAAAGAGCAGGCTCATCGAGTCACTCGTACTCGGACTTCCGGTCCCTCAAATCGTCCTGGCGGAAGTGGCAGAGCAAAGAGGCAAGTATCTGGTCCTCGACGGAAAGCAGAGGCTTCTCTCTCTGCTTCAATTTTGGGGACTAGGAGTGGGGCCGAATAACGAGTTCCCGCTGTCTGGATTAGAGGTTCGAGACGATCTCAAAGGAAAGCGCTACAAGCAGTTAGTCGAGGACCCCGCGCACGCCGATGATCTTGCAGCGTTGCAGAATCAGACAGTGCGAACCGTCGTAATTCGGAATTGGCCTAGTCAGGCATTTCTTCATCTAGTCTTTCTTCGCCTCAACACAGGAAGCGTCGGCCTTTCACCACAAGAGCTGCGGCAAGCTCTGAAGCCCGGTCCATTCACCGACCGGATAGATGATGCTGCCATCGGCAGTGATGCGCTCAAGACCCTGCTCAAGCTCTCCGGCCCGGACCCGCGAATGCGAGATGTCGAAATCTTGGCACGGCACCTCTCGTTCTCTCTTTTCATTGAAGGCTATCCCGGCCGCATGAAGGCGTTTCTCGATAGATCGTTCGAGAGGCTCAATGCAGAGTGGGCAGATTACGAAGTGCGCGTTGCTCAAGAAGTGGAGGAGTTCGACTCAGCCGTTTTTGCATTGATCAAAATCCTCGGACTAGGAAAGGTCGCACGTAAGCCAGGATCTCGGTTCTTCAATAGAGCAGTCTTCGATGCGCTGGCGTTCTATCTCAGGAACAAGCCAATTCGCCAGTGGGCGATCGAGAACTCTGGCGAGGTTGTGAGCCTGTATGATCGATTGTTTACTGCCAACGAGAAGTTCCGTGAAGCGATCGAAAGTGATACTGCTGGTGTCCCCAACACCGTCACACGTCTCGCTGAGTTCGGAGAAGCTCTTCGCGCCGTGTCAGGTCTCACTTTCCCGGTGCCCAGGAGAGCGCAGGGCAACAAGATCGCCTTTGCTGGGTTCGAGTGATCTGAGGCATGCCGACCTCAACTGCGTTTGATGTGCTCGGAGCACGAGTGGGCGAACTGAGGAGAATGTTCCTGCCAGAGGAATTCGATCCAACTGGCAGCTATCCAGAAGAACAAACTACGCAGACTTTCGCCTTCCGCCTGCTAGCTCATGCTGAGATCGAAGGATTTCTAGAGGACCGTGCTAAGGAGCTGTCGAAAACGGCACTGGCTGCGTGGCGAAATGGCAAAAAGCCATCAACCTCTCTGGTGTCACTGGTGGCGTTCTCAGGATTGGAGCATCGGACTCCTCCTGGCACCCTTGCGGCACCGCAACCTTCGCAGTCGAAAACTTGGCCCAAAGAGGTCGAGCTGGACGAACGGATCGTTGCTGCGGTGACCGCATTTCACCGTCGGCTCTCGCAGAACCATGGGATCAAAGAGGAGAACCTTCTGGGGATTCTCTTACCGATCGGCCTTAGTACGGGCGATATCGACCCGACGCTACTCGCCGAACTGAATTCCCTCGGTTCGGATCGCGGAACGACTGCCCACACCTCTGTTCAGCACGTCACCATAGTTCCCGACCCGAGGGATGAGCTGAAGCGAGTTCAACGCATACTGGAGCAACTGCAAGCAGTTGACATCAAGCTGGAGACCCTGGAGTCGGAATGTTCATAGACAAAAGTAACAAACGGTGCCGGCCAACTCGGCAATCCCAGAGACAGGTGCTCAGAGACAAATGGGCTGGACGGATCGGAGAGAAGTTGTCGCTCTCCTCGTAGGCCGTTGTCGTGGCCTTTTCTCTTGCGCTGAGAAGCGAGTATTGACGTCTCTCGGTCCCGGTTGCAGTGCATCCGGTGCGGGGCAGTTCGCCAGGCAGTAGGCCTACTCCGGCTCCGGTGAGCGTCTTCGGGATCGAGCCAGGCCTGGCGCTGCCAGGGTTGTGCGCTTGGATGCCTTGTCTGGACTAAGCCGAGTTAGCCGGAGATGTGAGATCCGGGCTAACGTTCTTGTTCAGGGTCCGCTCCAATAGAACATAGAAGGAATTTGCGTCCTCGAAATCTCGGAGACGATGCTTAGACCAGGGGCGAACTATCGCGATCCGTGTCGGATGAATATTGTTGCGGAGTAGACGCAACGAGTCGGCCATTCCAGATGCAGAAAAGTATGGCTCTCCGTCAGTCTGAGTGGGTAGATCTCGGGTGGGATCGCGTCATTTCCTCAGCCACCCCTAGCGGGGTGAGGGTGGCTGAGGAAAAGGCGCTGGTGTCAGGCGGGTCGGGAAAGGCTTGAAAACGCAGGGCCTTCCTGTTCTTGTTGGGAATCACTACAAACCTGACAAGACAGGAGAGCGCCCTGCGCATCACCACTGTATTCCGTCGTCTGCTTGGTGTCATGAAGATGATCGTCAAATCGGTCGAGATTTCAGATTCAAGATTGAGCCTTGAGGTGAGTTCCAGTTGGCGATTGCCGCGCTGTGGAATCTGTTGCAGACGGGCACCTCTGTACGATCGCGGGCGACCGAGGACTTGGAAGCACCTGCCCTTTGGAGCTACCCGAGTCATGCTGCACTATCGACCGAGACGCGTGTCTTGCTAGATAAAGGTGTCACACGAGTGATTGAGAGTGTGCCCGCGAAGTCTTGATTTCTGGAGCTCCCGCACGGTTTTGGTTGTCGCGGTAGCCCTTGAGCGAGTCGTCGGGCGCTTGTTCGCCCTCGTCGCCCCATTTCGACCGTTCTTCGGACAGAGCAAAGCCGCCAGGTTCTTCCAGATAAAGGTGTCACACGAGTGATTGAGAGTGTGCCGGCGAAGTCTTGATTTCTGGAGCTC
>JAJCXN010000051.1 GCA_029263415.1 Acidobacteriota bacterium | reverse complement strand
GGCCTTCAAAACCCATAGCCAACATCGCTGGTGACACCCGCAGCTTCGCTCAACACAGTTCTATCTCGAACCCGACATGAGGCGGTCTCTTGAAGTTGTGTCGCTGCGACAGTCGGGCTCAAGATAGAACCCTTTTCGTTGTGTTGACGCTCTTGTGACCCAAGAGGGTTTGAAGAGTACGGATGTCGTGACCTCGGTGCAGGAGGTGGGTGGCGAAGGAGTGGCGGAGGGTGTGGCAGGTGGCTTTCTTGTTGGGGACTGTGGCGCGGGCGGCGGTCTTGACCGCTCGTTGAATGGCGGTGGGATGCAGGTGGTAGCGCGCGATGATGCCGGTGCGTGGATCGGTGCTGTCGATCTTGGCTGGGAACAGCCATTGCCACTTCCATGAATCGGCGGCTGAAGGATCCTTGATGGAGGCGGCGTCCGGCAGGTGGACGGCCGCAAGCCCCTCTTCTTGGCGGTGAAGGAAGTGTTTGCGAAGGCGAGCTAGATGTTGTTCTAGCGGATTCCGTAGGCTGGTGGGCAGTACGGTGACACGGTGCCTCCCACCTTTGGTTGCACGAACGATGAGGACCGACTGATCTGTGTCGGCATCTTGAACGCGCAGGCTGAGCGCTTCCTTGAGCCTGAGACCTGAGCCATAGAGCAAACTGGCCACCAGTTTGGGCACGCCTTGGAGCGCTGCAAGGAGCCTTCTGGTTTCGCCTGGGGTGAGAACGCTTGGCAGTACCTTGGGCCGCTGAGCTCTGGTGGCTTCGACATTGTCCAATGGACTGTCGAGCACGTGCTTGTACAAGAAGAGTACGGCTGAGAACGCCTGATTCTGGGTAGAGGAACTGACGTGGCGGTGCACCGCTAGGTGCGCGAGGAACTCCTCCACATGGGGCGTGCCCATGCTTCTTGGGTGGCGGCCAGAATGGAAGCGGATGAAGCGCCTGATCCAGGCGCAGTAGGCCTTCTCCGTGCTCACGCTGAGCCGGCGCGCACGAATGCGCGCGCGGGTCACCTGGAGTAGGGTTGGTCTTTGGGGTAGTGTCTTCGGTCAATGGATGCCTCCGAGATTGGGGTTGCGCGTTGTGGTTCGGCCGCAGCTCCTCTCCATAGAAGACGCGTTCGAAGAGCGCACAAGCACAACTGGCAGTTACGAGACCGGTTGCGCTGCTCTCTGGCTTTTCTGGCGCCAAGGCTTTTCTGCAGCTCCGTGTTCCGGTAGGATTCCCGCTTCGTGCCTGGGCCGCGCTTTCGTTTAAGCGCCCGCTAGGTACGGTCCGGCTCCGTGTCGGATCTCGCGCAATGCACCCGTAGCTCAACTGGATAGAGCACCTGACTACGGATCAGGAGGTTTGGGGTTCGAATCCCTACGGGTGCGCCACGCGCGGCAACGGTTTGCGGCGATTCGCGCCTTGGCGCTAGAAGACCCGGCAATCACCTGGCAATCACGAGGCATCGCTCGTCGAGCGCTTCGATCGACTGTTGAGCCAAGATTCCAGCTCTTCCTGCTCGTAGACCACACGCCTTCCCAGCTTCGAGAACCGAGGCCCACCACCCCGCGTGCGCATGGTTTCCAGGGTCGCTGGACTAAGTCCAAGGTACAGAGCAGCGCTTGGCGTGTCTAGCGCACCGCCATCGAGCGTGATGGTGCGCGGCTGCTGTTGAGCCGCCTGCCGAGTTCGCCTACGACGCTTACCACCTGGTTTTCCGTTTTGGTTCTGCCGTCGTAGGGATTCGAATACTGATTCGAATTCCCGAAGATCAGTAATCACGACGGGCGTGTGGTGTGTGAGGAGGCCGCTGACCTTAGAGCGAAGCTGGTCAGCGGCCGAAGTTCCATCGACACAGCTTACGATGCAATCAAAGTTGGCTTCGAGATCCTTCTCGATGTTCTTGATCGCTTGTTCGATTCGAAAGTCGATTTCAATCGCGATTTTCTGATCAAACCAAGTCGAAACAAGATCCACACGAACTCCATGAGACTCGTCCTCGATCGCCGAAGGGGAGTCGTGATCCAGAAGCCACTCGGCGATCGTCCGGGCCCACCACTGGTGGGCGAGGCCGCCTCGACCATGCCCCTTCGGTAGAGCGATCCCATACTCCGATAGAGCAGCACGACCTGCGATGGTCAGCTCGAGCAACTTGAACTGGCCGCCGCGGCTCCCGGGATTGATCGTCACCTCGCGCACGAGGGACTCGGCCAACAACAATTTCTTCTCGCGATCGCCTTTCCATGCACCAAGGCCGAGTGATTCATTCCGCTCACGGACACCGAGAAACGGTTCCGCAGCAACCGTTTCGAGGTAGTCAAGCGTCGCCTTGCTCAGCACCTGCTTCTGCTCGGTGACTTCGCTCCCCTCCCCCAACGACTTATCCACCTCCCTTCCCTGAGCTGGAGCGCGCTCCTTCTTCTGGCTCTGTTCTTGCCTTGGCTTCGGCTCAGCAACCCGATCTCTGTCGCCCGCCGCAGGTTGTACCGGCTCAGGCACAGACCAACGCTCACCAGAGGACTTCCTCACGCGCTCAAGGTTCCTGTCGGCCGCCGCAGATTCGAGGTTGGGCAGCCGCTCCGTCTCCAGATTGAAGTCGTCGCTTCGCGTGCCGACTCGACCGACCGCCTGGCCCACGTTGAGGCTCATCAAGTCGTCCGCGGTGAAGTACGAGAAACCCTTGTCTAGTTGTCGAGCGTCGTCGTCCCCAAGTCGAAAGCAGATTCGCGAGTACGCATTCGCAAGAAGTGCTCGTTCGAGGTCCGGAGCATTCGCCCTCAGCTGATAAAGATCCTGGTGCGCAACGGTCAAACCAAGGCGGAATTTCCGGGCGCCAGAAAAGAGCGAGGCCATCGACGGCGTTGCCACGTGGTGAAACTCATCAATGTAGAGGTAGAAGGGCCGCCTGTCCTCTTCGCGTACCGCGCTCCGCATGAGGCTGACCTGGTGGAATCGGGACACCAGCAAGGAACCGAGCAGCGCGGCGTTGTCCTCACCGACGGAACCCATCGACAGGTTTCCAAGGAAGATCAATCCACGGTCTGTGACCTCCTTGAAATCAAGCTTGGGGTTCTCCACGGTCAGCACTCGGCGCACGGGCTTAGAACGCAAGAACGCATCCAGTCGCGTCAGGATCGGCGCTTGCGGACGCCGGCGCTCGATCAGTGGAAACTCTGTTTCCCAGAACCCGCGCACGAGAGGATCCTCGATCCGCTCGACAACGGACCGTCGAAAGGAGTTGTCCGCAAGAAACTTACGTAAATCAACAAGAGTGCCGCCAATCTCGGGTTCTAAGAACACCATGATCGCGTTTGCAAAGACGGCGTTCATTTGATCGCCCCAAGACGTACTGAGCCGACGGAACACTCCCACGAGGTCTGAGGTAAGGAGGTCGCGTTCTGTGTCGGATCCTGCTTGCAGCACATTCCAACCAACGAGGTGTTCGCGGTCGCCCGGATCAAACATCACCACATCGCTCTCACGCGTCTGTGGAAGCCTGGCAGCGACCTCGCGCACCAGGTCCCCATGTGGATCGAGAACTCCCACGCCGTATCCAGCCTGAATGTCATTCAGGATCATCCGAACCATGAGTGTCGACTTGCCAACGCCGGATGCACCGAGCAAGTGAACATGCTTCATGCGCGCCGTTTCACTCAGCGACACTGATGCTCGCTCTCCCGCATGCTCATTCGTGCCGAGTTCGCAGCCTTCGATTCGAACGGTGGTCGGTGCGCGCTTTGTTCGATCCGTGGGCCGCAGGACTTGAGGCAACCGAACAGTTTCGCCGGGAAGCTTGATCAGTTGAGCAAGCTCCTCAGCTGACAGAAGCATCCCAGACCGATGGTTGGTTCGTCCGAGCAGATCGTGGACTGCCTCACGAGGGTCCGTCAGCCCAAGTGGGATGAGCTCGTTCGATTGAATCCCACTCGCAAATGACAACGCTCCAGAGACCCGCCCGACAACGGCTTCGGCCTCCAAGGCCTCATCACAGAATGCAGAGCACCGAACAGCGGCAGCAAACATCGGCGAACTCACTTTGTCGTAGGCCCGCTTCGTGATCTCTGGGGCGTCGGCAAAGAAGGGTCGCCCCGGTGGTGTCTGCACTGCGGTCACGATCTCCTCACGCCACGGTGCATCCACTGGCTCGAAGAGGACCTGAACCACAGCGGTGCAATCGGGTCGAAGATCCGAGAGTACAGTGAGGACCGGTAGCAACGGATCTTCAGTCACCGCCTCAGCGATCGGCACCATGAACTCCGCGGCCAAGCCAAGATCGATCGAGGCAAAGCCGCTCATAAGCCACGGCGCGAGCAGGTCAGCGAGAGGTTGCTTTGGCTCCCGAAGAGATACGTCGGGGACTAGCGCGCTCAGCTGACTCGAGAGATGAGTCAGGTCACCCCTTGTCGCAGCCAACCGCAACTCGACCACCCCTGAGTCGGCCACTATCTCAAGAACACAACGGTTCCGGACTGTGGCCACGCCATGTAGCCAAGACACGATTGTCGCTGTCGGAAGTGCCAGATCTTGGGGAACAAGGATCAGTCTCTCGTCGAAGTCGAGCGGTCCAACGCTCGGCGGTGGTTGTTCTTCTTGCTCCTCTACCTCGACAACATTCTTCGGCTTGAAGCCTTCGAAGAACCTCGAAAGGAGCGTCGGCCGCTGTCCATCATCGACCGTTGTCGAGCTACCGCTCCAACGTCGCATTCGACGGAAGGGCGGCTCCAGAGCCACGGGATAGTCATAGTGGCTCCAACCTCGGCCTCGAATCTCCCAGTCGTAGAAGGACTGCGTTCGCTGTACGACATCCACCGTTCAGCGTCGGTCTTACTTGAACATGCCTAGAATGGCACCCAGGTCCAAGGTTGGGCTGCGTCGGGATGGACGGCGGTCATCAGGCCCAAGTGCTTTGAGCCCTTGCTCCGAGATCTTTCCCTCAACGACCTCGAGCAGCGAGGAATGAACAGAGCATTCGAACATAGCCTGCGTATCTGTTGTGTAGTACGTCTCTGGTGCAAAGAGGATCCGGTACAAGCGACCGACGATCGGTATTCGAAGTGCGTAACCCTCGTTGAGAACGGCCCCAACTTTCATCAACATCATGAAGAACAACGTCAACGCAAATGGCGCCAAGCCAAGCACGATGTAGCTCAGGCAGCCATCTCCAAACGGGTACTGCACGACCGCTGTGCCGAGAAGAACCAGCAAGAAGAAGGCTGCAGTCCACAGCGGTGCAAAGGGGAGCGGTGGAATCGCCATCCACCAACTGAAGAAGAACGATTTTCCAAAGGGTGCAGCGCACACATCGAAGACGAAGTCCTTCCTTTGGATTCGCAGGTACTCACGCTTGGCTGAGCCAACACCACTCTCTGCGTACACCACCCTAGAGAACTCGATCTCTGGAACCTCTCTCGCGGCAAGGGCGCCCTGGAGCTCCAGATACGCATCCTGGGACGAGGTCGACAATCCCTCGACGAGGGCGGACCAATTCGAAAGGACGACCATAACTCACCCCAGAAAACACAATAAATCAAAGCTTTACTGCTAATACACAGAGGATAGACGGCCGCGGCGTTCCAATCAACCCTCAGCGGAGGCATCGGTTGTTTTCAGACACCCCCCTCAGAAGCGGTCGTCGCGCAAAGTCTCGACTCGCCCGAATCGTGGCCTTAGAGCCCAGTCGGGAACGTCCGTCCAGCCAGGGAACTACACACCGCCACTCGCGCGCTCTTCGCCGGATGATCGCGTCAACCGAACCCGATTGATTGAAACCCGTGTGCCGTCTGGCTCCACAACACGGAACTCGAAGTAGACATCACCGCGACTGGGAAGGGTAAAGGTCTGGCTTCCCTGCTTGCAGAACCGCTTCGGAGCCCGAAGTTGTCTGTCAATGGCGATTCCATGTCCGACGATCTTCAAGCGAACGGTCGCAGCAGTCATGCCCGAAGACTGGTGGCACCACTTCAACTCGTGCTCCCCCGCCGCCAAATCGGTCTGCATTCCAGCCATGCGCTCGCCTGCGGCAACAACCGTCGAATTCCGCACTACCGCAATCGTAGAAGAGCTAGTGAGAGCCAATTCGCTGGTGTCGGAGCAGAGCGGTAGGCCCTGGCCAAAGACTCCCGCGCCGTTCGCTAGGGCCACGCCGGGCCAGAAAGACAGACGGCGCAATCGAGTCTGCCCATCACCAATCCTCACGATGGCATCGCTGACACCTCCCTCTAGTGCCCTGTTCAACGCCGCGACTTGAGCAGCGTCGGAAGGATGTCCCGACGCTAACCTCGCCGGCAAGAGGTATGAGGTGTCCTCCGCGGTGGGATCACAAAAAAGCTCTTTGAGAGGCTTCGTTTGAACCGGCACATGGAACCGATCAAGATCCTGCCGGTGGAGCCTCAGCTCTTCGGCAACAACCAATCGCCCCACTCCTGCGAGCGCGTTCACCTCTTCGACTATCGTTGTCCTTGGATCAGGTCTCAACACCGTCTCTAACCAGTCGTACACCACCGTGAGCCTGAACACCACGAGCCCGGCGAAGCCAGCGAGTAGCAGAGTTCGCCTTGTCCGCGTGGAATCGAGCTTGAAACGTGTCATCAGCGCCCCGCCACCTACCGCGACACAGAGGGCGATGATCGGGTACGCAAGCACGACATTGCGATGAAAGCCGACGGACGTCGTGGCGGTCAGACCCACGATCAATGCAGCGCCCGCAGGTAGCACCCAGCCACCCCTGACAGAACGCGCAAGCACCCAAACACCGAATCCACCGAGCAAGAGGATCGGGAGCCCAAAGTCCTTGCTGATGAGCGAGAGGTCGAGCCATAAATGGGAAAGCCCAGGCGCCACGGCGCCGATATCGCTCGATTCCACCAGGTAGTGGTTCAGCTCGTATCGGACCCCCTCTAAGAACCCAGGAAAGTCGAGAACCGCATACGGCGTTCCCAGCAGAAAGGCGACGATCACCGTCAACGGAAGAATCGCAGTAGCCACCACCTTGGTTCGTTTGGGTAGGCGACTCAGGAGCATCGCAGCGAAGACGACAATCGACACCACGCCGAAGTTGTACTTGAAGGAGCCCGCGAGCCCGCAGAAGACCCCTGCCATAATCCAGGGCGCGAGCCGGGTTGAGTCTCGCTTGAGCGCCAGAGCCGCCGTGCAGAGCGCGAGGAGGGCGCAGGTGGACGCCGGCACATTTGGAGTCAACAGCGAAGACATCTCGACATGAAAGCGAGACGTCGCGAGCAAGAGCGCCGCGACGACGCCCACGATTGGTCTGCCGTAGACGTAACCAAGGCCTAGCAGTGTAAGGCAACTCGCCAGACCGAAGACAATCGTTATCCAACGACTGCTCTGCAAGAACCGGGGATGCGAGATGTACCACTCGAAGTCGGGCTCGCCTGCTATCAGTTCATCCCAAGAGGCAATGTGGTCTGGATGTCCCGACGGGAGGCGGCTGGAGTAGGCATAGGTCGCTGACACTACTGGAACGGTGAGATAGATCGACAACGAGCCGTAGTTGAAAAACTGGGGGTTCCAGTTCCCGCTCTTAGCGATGGCGACCGCGTTGTTGAGTGTTACGGGCTCGTCCCAGTGGTAGCTGTAGGGCAGGCCAACGCGCGACAAACTCGTTCTCGGCGGGAGCGCTACAAGCAGAACCGCCGCCGCAGTAATCGCAAGCGCCAAGGCTTTGTCTCGTCGTCGCAAGGTCGCCACGCCCAATTGTCAAAAATAGGAGACAAAGACTAGTGATCAACACTGCCCCGCAAGAGGAGCCGATCGTATCGACCTCGGTAGGCCACTAGCACTCTGGCGCCGTCAAGGGAAACGCGATCCTACTTGATTGTGCTCCGCAATGAGAGCCGAAGCTCAGCGCTCGCGAAGTCGGGGTCGACCTCTCTGACAGTCATCTCGACTAGGAGGTTGCCGCTGGAGGGACCCACCTTGCCATCTTCGACCCACGAACCTTTGAAACAACCCGTGCTGCTGTATGGCGGCTCTTGATCCGTCTTCCAGGTGGTCGCCGGTCGCCACGCGAGTGGCGGAACCTCACCGCTTCGGTCAATGACCGCCGCCTCAAACCAAGTATTCAGCGGCGCAGACCTGACTAAGACTGGTTGACGGCTCCGTTGATCAGTTACCCGCACCTCGATCCTCGATCTGTTCGTCCAGAACGCGGTTTCCGCTTCTGTAGCAACACACAACTCAAGCATCGTGCCGACCTTCGACCACCTGCGCACCTCATATCTACGATCGGTTCCAAGCGAGAGCGGCAGCGGATCAAAATCCGCTCGATACTCCCCAAGACCGAATGCTCCGGAGGCTTGTACCAGAGTACCCCCCTCCACCTGCGGCCTGCATCCCGACAGCCCTGCGGCGATCACCACAGCGCCCAGGCTGGGGATCAGGAAGTCACGCCATCTGCGTATTACGAATCTCATTTCGTGCATGGCCCGAACTGATAGCCAGAATCGCACCTAACAACAGCGTTAGTGCCACCTGCGTTTGGCCCACGATTGTCTCGCTTTCCATCACCATCAAGGTCCAAATCCAATCCTCCGTAGTTCGCGGAGCCGGGCGCTTTCAAGTTCGTCCAGAGCCCACCTGCCGCGGTAGGAGATCCGGAGGAGTAGACCGCGGTCGCAACGGCACCTGTGTTGGAGTTCGCCCTTCGCCTCGACTTTCCAGGTGTCGTGGAGTACTGGCGGTTCTCTTGAATCGCATCAAAGGTGGCGTTGACGACATCGTCTGGTGCGTCGATTCTAAAGACCCGTGCGAGCTTGCCAGAGTCAGACTTGCCCAACGCCAACCAGACTTCAAGATCCGCGTCATAGGTGCCATCGCCCTCTCCGAACTTCACGAGCGTGGGGGCCGGAAAGAACGTTGGAAAGACCTCATGCCGGATTGCAGAGGCGAAGCCTGTATCCGGGCCCATCGAGAGCACTCTCGAACCTGGGTTGAGGAGCCCTCCGACGGAGTCTACGCCAGACACCACAAACGAGTGTTCGACGGCTGTGCCGGCGATACTGCGAAACACGATAAAGGAGTCTTTGCCGTCAATGTCCACAAACAATGCGGGCCCATTTCTCCCGTAGGCGTATCTGTTCCATGTCTGCGGTGAAAGTGGCTTTCCAGAGTTTATGGGGTCAACCGACAGGAAACGCCCTTCCAACGGTGAACAGTACCTGGCCCTCATGTAGTCCAAGTCATCCAGCACGTCGGTTTCGATTCCAACATCACGCTCGTGGTTCGTGTACCTAAGCGTAGTCTCGACGATAGAGGAACCGGTGGGACTCGGGAACTGCTGCCTTCCAAACGGAAGAAAGTAGTAGTTTTCGGTTCCTCCGTCCGATTGAAACACCACGCGTGTTGTGCCGAGGTAGTCACGTACGAACGCCATGCGCCTTTCGCCCAACTCGCCAGGAGCAACCGTGACCTCATGGTTCCCGCCACGGTGAATCAAGTCCGCTTTCCAGCTTGCTGGAAGTTCCGTAGGCGAACTGGCGCCGCGGGTACCGCAGTTTCCAGCACAGCTCCACGCATTCATATCGCCGGATTCGAAGCCGTCTGAGAAGATCTCGGCGACAGCGGCCGGCGACGAAAACTCGCTCAAGACTCGGCCTCCAAGATCGCGGAGACGCCAGTCGTAGCCTTCGCCGAACGGGCGTTCGACACCGATGCGCTCATCGTCAGCCGTGTACAGGAAGTAGGTGATCGCAGCACCGTTGGTTTGGTGCTCGACCATATTGAGCGGGTCCCAGGTGTACGTCACGTTGCCTGGCCGATTGGTGACGTTGCCTACACTGTCGAACCCGTATCCCGCCTTTGTTAGGCGGTTTGTCAAAATGCTTGTCGGTTCGAACTCCTCAACAAGCGTCGCGCCAGAATTGGTGATCGTCCTGATGGCGACACGATTGCCGAAGTTGTCGTAGTCATAGTCCTGGACGAGGCCGCCCCTCATTGCTTGGAGGCGGCCTGCCGGATCATAGAAGAACTGGTCGCCTCCGAAGGAAGCCACGTTGCCAGAGCCGTCATACTGGAGCGCCAAGGTTGCGCCAACGGTCCAACTCTCCGAGGAGAACGAGCCGGTCTCGAATGCAACTGAAGCCGGTCTCGCCATTGCGGCAGGATCTCGACCGTAGGAAACGCGGACATCCGTCGGGCTCTGTGCACTGTCCAGGTAGCCTTCGAAGACCGAGTGCTTGTAAGCACCGTTGTCGTGGTATTCAATTTCTGAGATGTAGGGCGCAACACCACCCCGATCGTCCGAGACTGCCGTCAGGAACCCTCGGTCGTAGGCGAAAATTACCGGTCGGGCGACCGAGGCGCAGGCGTCCGGTGTACTCAGAGAGGAACGACAGGGGTACTCCAAACTCGACAGATTGCCCAGTGAATCCCAGACAAACCCTTGTGTCCATGGCACCGCCCAGCCATCAGGCACCGTCGGCCCACCTGGCAACGTGACGAGTGTCGATCGCCTGGAAATTCGTCCTGCACGCCCCTCATAAGAGTACGTCTCAAGAACTGACGCAGTGCCCGCGCCAACTTCGTTGAAACGTTCAGCCGTTTTGAGCTTTCCCATCCGAAGGTCGCTGCCAGAGTTCTGGCCGTAGTAGGTGAACGCCTTGATGTCATCCGCGCCATCCTCTTCGACGAGGGTCGCTCGCTCCAGCGCGTCGTACTCATATTTCAAGGTCCTGAGGGCATCGGTCTTCTCACGAAGATTCCCTCTGGAGTCGTACTTGTAGCTCACCGTCCCGTTCTCTGGATGAACCTCTGTCTCGAGGAAGCCACGACCGTCGTAGTTCATGTTGCGATTCTGCTCCGCCCCCAAACGAGTGGTGCCTACCTCGACCGATCTCACACGGCTCAACCGATCACTGGGTGCGTAAAAGTACGTTGAACGCGGCTCTGTAGAGTTGTCGAACGGGTCTGTCGCTTCCTGCACATACTTGAGCCGGCCGAAGCGATCGTAATTCTCGGTACGACTGTGACTACCCGTCGTTTGAGTGTATTTAGTGAGATCAGACGCCGACCAGGAGCCGAAGTCTGGTTGCGACTCCATCTGGGTGATCGAGAACGTCTTAGTAACGCGGCGGACTCCAGAGTAGGTCAGGCTAACAGCGCTCTCGTCCGGGCCCGTGATCAGACTCGGGCGGCCATAGCGGTCGTAGTTGTTGTAGCGGGTCGAGTTGCCATTCGTGGGTGAACTCTCCAATTCGGTGACGCTTTGGAGCCAACCAGAACCGGTATAGCCGCTCACTCGCTTGCTGATCCCACCACCTGGCATCGTTTCCCGCTGTTCTACAGTCCGACCGAGTCCGTCGTAGCGTGTCTCGGAGCGGGTTAGTTGCGTCGTGCCGGTACACGTCGAGCGCGTGCTGGTGACGACCCTCGCAGGTTCTGGGCTAGCCGGTGGAAGGTACTCCACTACCGTGCATGCGTCGTCACCATTGCCGAACGTTTGAGCATCAACGATTCGACTCATGTCGTCATAGCCAAAGTCCGTTTGCACACCTGCAATGTCGCGGCTGGAAGCCACTAGGCCTGTGTTCAGATCAATCGTCTGATCTGCAAGATCGAGCGTACTCCCGGCCGCACGGCGGGTTGCCAGTCCGACATTCTGGTAGGTCAGATCGAACGCGTACTCGGCGCTGCTGGCATTGGGGTCACACGGATCACCAGTGGTGCCGAGCGTGTTGCTGAGATCTCCACCGAAGTACTCTTCTTTGGTCACGAAACCAGCCGTGGCTACGGTACCCTCGGTGAACAGCTGCAGAACATCGCGCGGCGTCATCACTACTGGTGCTGAGAAGTCAGCAATCAGTCTCCGCCCTTCTAGGAAACCCGTTGTTGAGTCAAAGCAGAGTTTCTGCACGAAGGTCTCAGTCGAATTGGCGTTGTTCTTCCAGGCTTTGCTGGTGGTCTCATCGTACAGCTCCAGCAACCAAACTTCTGATGAGGTCGGTATGTCCGGCGTTCCGGTGCACGTTTGGTTGAAGCCCCAAGGGCACTCGAAGTCCGAAGATGGGTTGTAGCTCGTTGTGGAGAGTCGCTTGTTCCAATGGTCTTGATCGGTGCCGAAGAACGTTCCTTCTAAGCGCTGAGTACGATGATGGCCAAGGCCGTCGTAGTCCTCATAAAAGGTCTCTGCGACCGCATCCCCATCTTGGTGGAAGACGGTCTTCTCGGCCACGATTCTTGGCGCTCGAAAACGAGAAAAGAGAGCATCGCCATTGGCGCCCGTGATCAGAGAATTGCCAGTGTAGGCCAGGTAGACAGACCGGACTGCGTCTCCCGTCTGCCCCTCGTACTCTTCACGAGAAAGATAGACGGTACCTCCGCTTGAGGTCGTATCGTTCGCCGTGGCCGGCGAGTCGAAGCAATCAGCTGCCACGCAAAGAGCGATTGGTAGACCAGCTGTGCTCTCGTCGGTTGAGAAATAGTGCTTCGTCAGATCGCCTTCAGGCGTCACCACGTTTGTTTGGTGGTACTCGGAGCTGATAATCACAGGGTGCTCGTATGTCCAAGTGCTATCAACAGTGCCGTCGTTCTCGGTCCTTTCAGAAACTCCAGTCACCGCACGAAAAAACGGAAAAGAGGGTTCGAAAGGACCGGGCTCCGGCCCGACATTCCACCCGGCGTACTCATAGGCATAGTGTCCGCCTGTGGGCAAATCGACCTGGTCGACGTTGAACTCGGTGTCGTAGCTAAGTGCGAAGCTGTTGCCATCCGGGAGGGTGAGGGAGTCTAACTGTGAGAATGTCGATGTCGTTTGCGGTACCGAGCCAGGATCCACAACCGTAAAGCCGCCCGTCGTGTAGTTGAGATCCCATGACGCCGTCGTTCCTTCGAACGCTGCCAAGGTGACCTTGTCCACACGCTCAAAAGTGGGTTCGAATGGGTCGGCGCTGACCTCGATCGTGTGAGAGCGCCCTACGCTGTCGGTGATCGTCCAATCTTTGGTGGTTGCGTCATAGTCAATCTGCACGTAGTGGCCGAAGCGGTCAATGATCCTCCGTAGACGATGCAACCTAAGCGCCTGCTCACCCGCGACAGTCCTCACCGCCGGATCGAACTCATAAACAAGGCCTGACGGCAACTCGACGAGATGACAGTTCGAAAGCACTGGCGTGCTGCAGCTCGCTCCAGATTGGTTCAGCTTAAGACGGAGGAAGCTCCCGTCCGTGCTGTACCAAAGGTTGGGGTTCGGATTGGCCTCGTTCCAGAGGTTGTCGGAGAACAACCTCTTGGTCCCGTCCGGCTCAAGCAGGTTATAGACCGTGTTGCCATTCAGCGGAGGTGAGACTAGTTCAGGAAACGACAGCCTCCATCCAAGCCCCGCGTTCGACCTCTCGTCAGGATCTACCAAGATGACGTTGTCCCCTGCTGGGAGGCCGTCACATCCAGAGACGCCACCGGGCGTACAGTCCACGCCGGTGTAGCTCCAAGGAGCATGCATCCAAGTCAATCCGACGCGGTAGGACAGCGCAGGCGAGACTGAGTACTCCTGGCCTATCGGCAGCGAGAGCGACAGGGCACCGTTGAATAGGTTCACCGAATCAAGCCCCCCGAACGTGTAGCCGGTCGGGTTCTCAAGTCCCTTGGCGACGGACGCATGCTCACTTGAGCCGTGAGCGGTACCCGATAGGGCCAGGGCCAGTATTCCAAGGGCAACAGCATCGAGGACACGAGAATGGTGGGCGCGGAGGAAACTCATGAGGAAGCCCCCACTCGGCAAAGGACGGTCACTTCGAGTGTCCGCTGATTGATAGCGACGACGAGGTCGTCGGCGCCTGGCTCGACCAACTGCTCTTGACTGCTGGCGTCCAAAGCTTCGCCAAGATCAATCGTAAGTTGGAGATCACGCCTTCCATCAAGGTCGCCAGCCCTGCCATCTGAGGCACTCAAAGTGAACCACTGCGTAGCAGCGCGAACCACGGTGACGAACACGCTCGGGCCAGCGAGGCTCAGTTGGTTGCTGCTGGCCGACCGCGCCTGCGTATTGAGAACTAGGAGCCGTGTACTCCCGTGCCCTTCGACCAAGACACCGCCCGAAGCAGGATCAACGACAGCAAACACTGTCGCACCGTTCGCCGAGTGCTCTACTACGCCTCCCTGCTGGACCTGTTCACTGGAACGAGCAACGTAGCCCGCGGTGTTTTCAACCGTAGAACGGCTCAGACCGATCACAACGGCCTCCGGCCACGGCCCCTGGTAGATGAGCTCACCATCCCTCTCGACAACGAGAGGATCGTCAGGAGCGTTTGCGTTGCACAGCGACTGAACTGTGGCTGAGACACTGTTGGCAGCTAGCATGACGAGCAAGGCTGCGGCAATTGGGCGATAGACGCTCTGCATTTGACTCCCCCCTCTGGGCAAATTGACAGAATCACTGAATGCGCTACGTTAGCAAGCGCGATTTTCGACCCGGCATTTCTTTGGATTTGAAGTTCAAGGCGCCCTTCGCTGGCTTCTGTATCTAGAGGCGCTCGACCGGCTTCGGCGGAGTCACCAAAGGCATGCCTCCAAAAGGACAATGCCGGGCTCTTCACCAACTGAGAACCATTGAAGCCACCACCATTCGCACCCACACTTGTTGGCGGCTGCGAAGAAGCGCTGAGTATTGGCTTTGTGACCGCGCTTTCCGCGCTTGATCATCGCTCGACGAGCTTGGCATTGACGTAGTCCACGTATTGCTGGTCAAAGGCCTCTTGTTCAAGCCTCAAGTCCTGAAGCTCAAGGACGCCCGACTGAAGCCGCTCAACAAGTTCGGTTCGAGGCGCGAAGAAGAAGCGGCAGCTCTCGCCGACCGCATCCCTAGTGATCAAGGACCTCTTCCGTCAATGCCTTAGTTTCCCCTCAATAGGAGGTTGGCAATTCGGTCCGAACCAGTAGTTGTCGATCACCGAAACGAGATAGCTTTCTCCTGAAGGGCAGATGGTGTCGGGGCCTTCCAGTCAGTTCGCAACGCAGATCAGGACGCGCAGTTCCGAGCCGCGACTTAGACCAAAGGCGCCAATACTTGCTTAACATTCCGCACGTTGCACGTGCGGAAGTTCTGTTGGCCGAAGAACGTCCAGGTCCGCAGCGTGCAGGGGAACGCACCAGACAATCGAAGATGTGAAGAGGAGCAGGCCTCTTCGCACAACGCTCATACTCTTCCCCTCATGTCTTACCGTACCCTCTTTTTCCTAGCCGATTGGATAGGAGCGACCTACACGCGCCACCAAATAGCTGATCGTCATTGTGGTCGCCCGCAATACCTTTGAATGCGAGAGGCGCATCCGTCCGAAAGCTAAACGGCTTCGACGGCTGGCCCTCGATCATCAGCCGCATGTGCCCCGTCCAGTTCGCCGAAGCCATCAAATCCAAGGCGCCGAGCTTGGGCCCGAACTCCACTGCCAAGAGTCGCGCATCTTGCGGTCCCACCCTAAACACGATCTTGGTTCCAGCGTTTCCGAAGACGGCGTCCCGGACGTCACGCCGCATCTGGGATGTGAACTGCGCAGAGGCGGCCAGGCCGATTCGATACTTGCGCAGTTCAGAAAGCATCGACGCGACGCTCTCAGTCGTGAAGGCGTGGAACTCATCAGCGTAGACAATGAAGTCCCGACGCTCACTCTCCGGAATGTCAGCTCTCGTGAACCCGAGGCGGGCAACCTCCGTCAGCAACAGAGAGCCGATCAGCGATGATGGCCCCGCTCCGACCCGTCCCTTGGCAAGGTTCGCGATCACAATCCCTTCGGTATCCATTTCCTTCCGCAGGTCCAGCGGTAGGTCTCGACTCGAGAGAATCTTGTTCAACCGTGGGTCTGTCAGGAGCGCACCAATCTTGTTCTGAAGTGGAGCCACCACCACGGCCCGGAACTTCGCGCTGTAGCCCTCAAACTCACCCTCCCAGAACCGCCGAACCTCATCGTTCTCGACCTTGGCAACCACACGCCTCCGGAAGCTTCGATCAGCGAGTAGCCGAGGAATGAGATGTAGCGAAGGCTCTTCCCAAGCAAGTAGTGCGAACAAGACGTTGCGCAACAGGTGCTCAAATCTCGGAGCGTCTTCTAGCGCCCAAATGTGCTGGAAAACATCAACGAGGCTGTTGACCACGAACGACTCAGTCGTTGACTTCACGTCGGCCAGAGGGTTGTAGGAAAACCCCGGCTCCTCTGAGCCAAGGTCAATGTACTGATGAGTGATCCCGTTGTTCTCGAAGTTCACGTGCAGCTCCTCCGCCAAATCACCATGTGGGTCGAGCAACAGAAACCCTCGCCCGGTGGCGGCATCCTGCATCGCCAGATTCCGCATCAGTGTCGTCTTGCCCGTCCCCGTCTGACCAAGGATGAGCATGTGGAGGAACCGATCGTTCTGCAGCATGCCAACCGGCCGGCCTCGCCTCCGGAACGTTGTCTTGCCCAGATACACGCTCGCTTTCCTCATAGCTAAAGACTGCACGCGTTCGATCACGGAGGTCAGGCTGCGTGAGGTGCCGCCTAGAGCAAGAATGAGCCCGAACATAAGTTCGGGCTTCAGCGACCACAAGCGGGTCCATACAAATCGGCTAGTGCAAGCGCATTTCACGTGTGCGGCTCAATACTCCTCGGGCAGCAAGATGCAGGTCGACGATCGGTCTGCCTCGGTAATCACCCAGAGCTTCGTGTTGCGCTTGGTTCTATAGGCGCTGAGAACTCGAAGCCCGGCATCTACCGCACTCGTATTGAGTTTTGCGTCTTCTGTGCTGACGTCACCCCAATCGCTGGATTGATGACGGCGCAGAAAGTTCGCCGGACTGTCGCCTGACTCTTCAAGCGCTCGAAGCGCACCGGGGGTTGCTACAAGACGACCAAGGGGGAATGCCATGTCGGCCTCCATCTTCTGTCTCAAGCAAGACGATGCCGAGAACGCCCCGGCAATGCCTTGCCAAAACGGCTTCTGTTTTTGGGGAACGGATCCGACTCCAGTATGCGTGTCGAGCCACTCAAGAACGAGACGTAGCCGGTTGCCGCTGGCGGCAATTCATCGCTGTCGAAAACTCGCTAGACCTCGACCGACTGCCACGAACACGCTCAGGCGCACGCGTTCCGATTCCCAGCGCTTCCGCGCTGGCGGCAGTTGCGGCGTCAATCGTTCAAAGTGCCGAGCGACGGCTGATGCGACGACATACCGCTGCTCGGACCCGAAGTACCGATCAAGCTGGTCCTGCGAGATCGTCGCAACCGCCAGGTCGTTGTCATGAGCCCACTGTTCAGCCCACACCAACAGATCCCGACCCTGCCTCTTCTTCAGGGAACCGGCCGGCTCTTCGATCACTAGTCGGTCTGGCCGATAGCGCTCGACAACGGCCGAGAGCGCCGGGAGAAAGAGAGAAACTCGTCGTCCACACTCTCGGGTTCCCCAATCCACCAAGCGCTCTTCGCTCTCGAGAATCCCGAACGCGAAGCCCTTGCTGGTGAGATCCAGAGCAACTACTCGTTCACACCTTCCCATGGAACGAGGTGGGGCTCTGCTGACTCCAGCAACCCGTTTAGCAATTCAATCTTTAGCTGAACCATCTCGTCTCCATCGACCTCACGGAACAACTCTGCCAGCTCCTCTGCTTGCACTCGGACTAGGTCCATCTGATCCTCATAGAGACCAGCAAACAGCTCGCGCACATCTGCGTTGAAGATCACGGCATATGCCAGTGCGGTCTCAAGCGTCGGCAACCGGCGCCCCGTCTCGTGTCGTGCGATCTTCGAACCGCTCATGCCACCGAGCAAAGCGGCAACGTCTCGCTGCGACAGGTGCGAACGACGACGAAACATCTTGAGATAGTTGGGGAGCGAACGTGACATAGACCTTTAAGGTACGCCAGCTACCACCCTTCAAAGAGACTGTGGGAGTTGCCGGAACCGGCAGGTCGACACCCCGCACCGTTTGCATATCGTCTTCTTTTCTCTTTTTATATCTTCCTTATATGTATGACGGATTGTCACGCTGTTTGTGACGATCTGGCCGGGCCATCCGTCGCTCGTGCCGCGCTCCACCGCTCCGTGACACGGAGCTCGATTCCACGGCGACCGCGCTTGCGTTCGACGAGGCCGGACTCCACCAGCTTGTCGAGCATTCGCTGCAAGGACCGTTCAGAAACACCGAGGGTCGAGGCAAGGTAGCGTTTGCTCGCGAAGGACCATCCCGTCTTCCGGCTCAGGGTGTCGATGACGTCAGCGAGCAACGCTTCGCCTGACGTGAGTTGGAAGTGTCGACGGAGGTTGAAGAAGACGCGGCCGTAGCGACACACCGCGCGAGCACTGGACTCTCGTCGGTACTCACTCATAGTCGCCAGAAGTCATCAGCCTCGTGCGAGTCTCGCACGAAGTACTCAAACGCGCCCTCATCTTGGCGGATCGAGATCGGCCACTCGATTCGCCTCGCTTGCGGAAGCGCGATCAAGATGTTCGAGATCACCTCCTCGCGGCTCAACACGAACTTGCGCCGCGATTGCCGTTCTCCAGAACGGAACGCGACCAAGATCTCGGACACATCACGGAGAAGCGGCACCCATTCACGGCGCTTGAAGTACAAGCCCGTACCGGTGGCACAGACCGCAGGAATGCCCATGCTCTCGAAGATGAGGCACTCGTAGATTCCTTCGGCGAAGACAAGTACATCGTGCTGCTCCCGGAAACGATCGGCCGGGTAGCGCGAGACGAAGCCAACATCATCCAAGGGCATCCCGAGATCGTCCAGCGACCAACGTTCAAAGAAGCTGATTCCTCGATCACTCCAGACGGGAACGGTGATGTTGTCGTCATCAGAGCCGAGTCCACGACGAACCGCAGTGCCATCGGCAATGCCGCGATCAGTGAGATGCGCCACTAGGTAACCCGAGAGCTGGGCTTGGTAGTGCATGGCGAGTTGAACGAAGTCTGGAGACATGCACTCCAGCGTAGGGCACAAAGACCGAGCGGCGCAGACGGCGTGAGGTGCCGCCGGGGGGCCCGGGCCGCCACTATTGCCCGCGAGCATCGATGCAGCCGCCTCAATGTAGGATCGTAGAATGAGCGTCACCCCTCTCGACCCCTATGGGATTATCAAAGCGTCTGGCTTCCCTTTTCAAGAACGGGTGAAACTGGAGTTCCAAGCCGCCAGCAAACAAGGCTGGGTGGTCGTGAATGACGAGCATCCGTATCGAACTGACACCGGTCCGGACGAGGATCGCGACTACGCGACGCGCTACGTCGACTTGATCGTTGCGCGCAATGGCATACACCTGGTGATTGAGTGCAAGAAGACAGAGAAGGAGAGCTGGGTCTTCGTCAACCCCTCCGAAGCCGCGCAAGGCCCTATTGGCGTATGCCATCAGAATGAGCGTGGGCTCAACATCCAAGAAATCGACCTAGGAAGCCCGATAGAGACTTCTTCGATCTGCGTCATCGAGCGGAAAGACAAGAACCACCGATTCTCGCTGGAGAATATGGCTCACGGCTTAACAACTGCCGCGCTGGCCGTTGCTGCTCAGCAGTTCCGCTTACAACCACCAGCGGACCGAACCACCTACTGGCTACCGACGATCATCACGAACGCACCTCTCTACTCGGCATTGTTTGATGTCTCCCAGGTCTCCCTCGAAACAGGACACATCCCTGAGGAAGATGTTGCTTTAGAGGTGGTGCCGCTCATGTTGTTTCGGAAAAGTCTCTCGCCACCCCGGCCAGGCTCGCACAGAAGGCTTAATCTCCTCGGAGCAGCCACGGAGCGTTCGGTGCTCGTGATCTGCGCCAAGAATCTCGAGACGTGCCTGCCGACATTGGCGAATCTCCATCTCGCCTAGAGCGGACTGTACGGTTCGTAGCGGAGAAGTGCGTCTTCAGTCAAAGTGATGCGGCTCAAACTTTGATCGCGCGATTGCTTCCCCGACAGCTAAACCCTGCTACCGAGTCAATTCGGGTCCTCAGACGAATGATCGAGACGTTCAATGAGTGAGGCTACCTGCTGCATCCACTTCCTGTTTTCGCGAGCAAAGGTTCGAACATCGTCTACGAAGGCCGCCACTTGCCGTTATCGGCAATTCACTGCCTCTTGGCAAAGAAAACCATCCCCCGTATAAGGGGGGCGGTTCTGCTTTGCGCTTCAATAGTCCAGAGATTCGTGCTCCAGTAGGGACATGTCTGATCTGCGCCCACTCCAGAAACGAATCCTTGAACGCCTCTTCGGCATGGAGAGTGGCTACGTCTGCGACTTCTCAAACCGCACCTTCGAGGAGTTCTTCCTAGACACCGTAGACATCGATATCTGTGGGTCGAAGTACGAGAGTGGTGGCACCTCGAAAGCCAATCGCCTCCGAACCTTTTGGAGCACCGAAACCAATCAGCTGGCCTCCAAGTTGCTCGACGAGCTGCTGACCTATGAAGCGACTGTGCCTTTCGAGCGTAGAGAGCCCGAAGAATCTCTTCCTTCTCTTCGAGAGCAAGCTTCGAAGATTATCGAGACCCTTTCTGCCAACTCATGGGGTGATGCCGAGGCCTTCAATCAGCATGTCCCCGATGGAAACCTCGACGTTCTCGGCCGACAGATCAAGGAGAGTCTCAGTAGTGGTCGACCGGAAGAAGCACTCGATCGACTTCACACTTATGTCACCCGCTACACGCGAAAGCTGTGTGCAGGGCACTCAATAGAGTTCAGCCAGACGACTCCTCTCCATGCACTCTTCGGTTCCTACGTCCGATTCCTGCGAGAAGAAGATCTTGTCGAATCTGAAGCAACTCTGAAGATCCTCTCGAGCTCGATCAAGGTTCTGGAGAAACTGAACGGTGTGCGGAACGACAAGAGTCTTGCTCACGACAACGAGTTGCTGAATCGGCATGAAGCATCCTTGATCTTCAGTCACGTCTCAAGTTCAATCAAATTCCTCAGTGAGCTCGAGAAGCGCATCAAGGAAGACTCCACGACAAAACATAGCTTCCTGTCAGATCCCGAATTCACCGACGAGGAGATCGAGGCCGCTGGCGATCAGTGGATCCAAGAGCACATAGACCGAACCCGAGGAAAGTGATTTCCGCAGGTATCGATGGCGCTCGGATTACCAACTGATCCAAGTATCCATGAACGAATCCTGTCTCCGAAACCTCTGCCCCATCTGGCAGGACGAGCTTGGTGAAAAGTTGCCGATCGAAGAAGCTAAAGTGACTGCGAACAATCTCGTTGAGCTGTATCGCACAGTTGAGCAACCATTCTCCGGCAAGCAAGAATCCCTGCCGATATTGAGGGCTCCTATGCGCCATCACCTCTGGCAGGTACACTGAGACTTATGAAGGATCAATACTTCGGCGACCAAACCGACTACATCAAATACGGAGTATTGCGAAGCCTGTCCGCAGCAGGTCTGGACCTTGGAATCCACTGGGCACATACACCTAACGACGGATCTTCCGACGGGTCACGGTTGACCTATCTGTCCAAATCCAATGAATGGCGACACTACGATCCGCCTGTATTTGATCTTCTCAAGCAGAGTGTTGAAAACGATAATCGACAACTTCGCGTTGTCGAATCCGAGAACCTCATACCGAACTCGACTATGTGCTTTGATGAATGGACCGATGACCACGAAGGCAGGACGACTTCGTTGATCGGTTTCTTGGAGTCGCTCCAGCCAGGCTCACTAGTGTTTCTGGATCCAGACAATGGGCTTGAGGTCCAATCTACTCCATACGGATCACCCGCTTCACACAAGTACGTCTATCTCGAAGAGCTAGCGAGCGTATGGCAATCCGGACACTCAATACTTCTGTACCAGCACTTCCCGCGTGTCGCTCGTACTCCATATGTAGAAAGTCAGCTCGAACGCATTGCAGCTGTAACACCTGGTGCACATACGGTCGCCATCATCACGAGTCACGTAGCATTCCTGATCCTCTTGCAGAAGCAACACCGGAACACCGCTTCTGAGGCACTGGACCAGATAATTGACCATTGGAACCCTCACGTGACGCTGATTTGTAGGACTGGCAACTAACACCCTCTACCTACTCAATCCAAACTCTCGTACGATTGATCAACATGTTCGATGAGCGTGGCCACTTGGTGCGTCCACTTCTTGTTTTCGGTGACAAAGGTTCGAACATCGTCTACGAAGGCCCGCAGTTCAGGACGGCTAGCCGTTTCGCCCCACAGGCGGAACGGTTTTGCCGCTTCAACACTGAGCTTTCTACCCGCGAGAGTAGGGTTCGAACAGACCGTTTTCACGATTTGGCGTTTGGTAGCAGCATCGCCCTGCCGAAACCACTCTGCCGCTCTGCTACATACCTTCACGGCATTCTCTAAGGGTTCGAACGGAAGCTCCGAATCAGCATCGCCAAGATCCTCCTCGAGCACACGGATCTCATCGTCCAGACGTTGTCGCTCCGAGGCAAACTCGGCGTCGTCGACGAGATCACGCATGCGCATACCCGTGAGGTTTGAACGTTCAGTCCGAAGCCTGGAGACTCGCTCCTGCTGCGCACCGCGCTTCCGCAAAGCATGTTCGCGAGCATCGCCATCACGTTGGCGAAGCTGGTCGAGTACCCAACCATGAACAGACTCCGGTAGCGACACCTGATCAAAGAAGGTTTGGAACTGCTTGTCTAGTTCACCAGCAGCAACAACACCCTCACGGCACTTGATGACCGGGCTTCGCTTGGAACAGTGGTAGTAGCTGTACGTGGTTCCATGCCGATTCACCTTGTTCTCGGCCGTTACGGAGTACTTGCAGTTGCCGCAGCGCATCAGTCCTTTGAGCGGGAACGAGTGACACCGTCTAGCAGGAGCACCGTCTCCACGGATCAGCCGCTGGACTTGGTCGAACTGTTTGAATGTGACCATTGCTTTGTGCTTGCCGGGATACTCACGGCCGTTCCACGAGATGGTGCCGGCATAGAAGCGGTTCGAGAGGATCTTGTACACGGCGCTTCGGGCAAGAGGCTTGCCGCCAATGCGTTTGGTCTTGCGCGTCGTGAGGCCCCAGTCCCTTGTGATGTCCCAAAGCTCAGGCACTGAATACTTGCCTGTGAGCATGTGCTCCCAGAGCCTTTCTACAAGCTTAAACCTGGACGGGTCGCAGACAATCTCGCGGCTCTCCTTGTCGTTGAGGTATCCAATCGGTGGCTTGTTCGGCGCCCAGCCGCGCTCGACCCGTGTTCGCAATCCTCGCTTCACGTTCTCCGACAAGTTGTCTACGTAGTACTTCGAGTATCCGAAGCTGATCGACAACATGAACTTGCCCTGCGAGGTGTTCTCGAAAGTCTGCGTCGCGAACTTCAGGTCAGCCAAGATCCCTTGGTCGAGAAGGTGGATGATTCGCCCTCCGTCGACGGAGTTTCGAGCAAGTCGGTCGGGGTGCCAGGAAACGATGCCATCGGCCTCACCCTTCTCAATCCGGTCAAGCATCTCGTTGAACACCCGTCGGCCTGGTGCTTTCGCGCTTTGCGACTCCTCGAAAGTCTCGACGATCTCGACATCGGGCCATGCGGAAAGATACCGAGGGGCCTCGGCCTTCTGAGACTCAATCGACATGGCTTGTCGTTCTTCGTCTTCGCTGGATTTTCTACAGTAGAGAAAGTACCTCATGCATCAACTTGGTCAGCAGGAGAGGGATTTCTCGAGGGTGCGGTAGAGCTCAATGAGGCGCACGGCATGCACACTGGCCTCACCATGCGTGATGTCCTCCTGAAACTCCTGCTTCCAGATGGCGACAAGCTCTTCGAGATCGTCTTCTTCAAAGTGCATCTTTGAATGATGCCACCTAGCCGGCTTCACCTCGAGACACCGACAGCTGCCAGAGCAACTGGTCCGTTTGCTGCCTATATCAATATTAGGGATCCTGCTTCGGAGTGCAAGCCGAACGACCACCACAGTGCGAAAGGCGCGAGGTGTCAACCTGGGTTGGGCGTGCCCGCTCGGGCCGCAGACTAACTACGCCGAAGAGTCCAAAGCGCGCCTGCCGCGAGCAAGCCAGCAAGAAGTGCTGACGCAGTGCCGGCGAGAGGAACGGCAACGAGGTTCGGAATGGACGGCCCCCAGGAAGGCCACCCATGGAGCTCAGAGGTCGGCGTGATGATCCGATATCCAGAACCGTCGATACCGACAACCCCAACCCAAGCATGCACCAGGTCTCGGGTAAACCACGCCACTGTCAGCCCGTCCGGCGAAGCCACAGGTATCGTCTCGTGTTGCCCATTGTTGGTCAGGTTGGTTAGTCCCGTGCCATCTGGGTTGATGACGTAGATGTCTTCATTGCCTGAGACAGGATCTCTCTCCCGTGACCGACTCTCTTGAGAAGCTGGCGGGGGCTCAAAATTGTCCGGAGCGCTCGAGAAGAGAATGCGGCCATCGCGGGTCCAGGATGGGTTGGCTGCGAGATGGTTGGCGAAGGTCACCCGCCGCCGCTCGGTTCCATCTGAGTTCATAGCAAAAATGTCGCTGGAGGCCCCCTCGGCTCTCCCCGAGAAGGCAAGCAGGCCCCCTTCTCCCATTGCGCCGCTGAACTCGTCCTCGGCGCTCTTTGTGTGATTGATCTGATCCGCCCCATCCGGCCGAGCTGAGTAGATCTCACCGTTGCCATCTCGGTACGACGTGAAGACGATGCGGCTGCCATCCAGTGACCAACTGCAGGCGCCGTTTCGGCCGGGGCCTGTCGTCAATTGTCGGAGGTTTGAACCATCGACGTCAACCGCCCAGATCTGCAGATTCCCACTTCTGGTCGACGAGAAAGCGACCGACGACCCGTCTGGTGCGAAACAAGGCTCTCCGTCGGAAGCCTCGCTATTCGTTAGAAGCCGAAACTCACCGGTACTCAGATCAAACAGCCCAATGTTCCATGAGCCATTGATAAAGGATCGAGTGGCTATCACACCCTCGGAGGCGGCAATTGCTGACGCTGAAACCAAGATCTGTGTTGCCGTCAACAACATCATCGGCAACCGCGTTGAAGCCGCTGAGCGTTTCTTGGTCATCGTTTCTCGAACTCTCACGTTAGACACTCTAATCCATGGTGCTCGCCAAGCAGCCTCGAAGGCCGGCGTGCAAGACCCTGGCCCGCACCCGTCCAGAGCCGATCGTTTGAACCAAGAAGTCGCTTCTCGATCCTGTCTCCTCCTGTCTCCTCAAGTGCGCGTAGCGGGACTTGGATGGAACTATTGGCGTACGGAAGCCCGCTCCCTCAGCGAAGGAAGCGGAGACACTGGTCCGCAAGGTAGTGGGCGCGTCTGAGTTCGGGATGGGAAGCGGCGTATCGCCAGATGCACCAGGTCGTGACGGTTCTCGGACTTTCGAGCCTAAACTCCTCGCGCTGCTGGTGATCGATGAGTTGAAGGATCCAAAGCAGACTAGCTTTCCGGGTGACGCTGCCTAGCCCGCTCGACTAAGCTGCCGGGCCCACCACCGCAACCCAACGTGTTCCTTGACCACAACGCGGCGAGTTCGAAAAAGAAGGCCCAGGAGTACTTCTCCCGGGCCTTCTGCGTTCAGCTACTTCTTCGCGCCCTTGTTCCCGTCGAACAGTTCTGCGAGAAAGCCGCCCTCATACTCGTACGCGTCGGTGGTGCCGTCATCGTTGTGATCAGCAACCTCAACACAGCGGTCTCTACCACTGCCGAAGACCTGGCCGCTGTCATGCTCATAGAGCCATGACGAACCGCCATCGTCGCTGGTAACACGCTGATGTGTGACCTCGCCTGAATCGTCGCGCACATAGGAAGTCTTACCCATTTCTGGATTCTCCCAAGGTGGACAATTGATCTCGAACATCGAGCTCTCAAGTAGAGACCTATTGGGCGTCGGAATCTCACCGAAGTCAATATTGACCGCCCAGCGGCGCCGGTCTATCCTAGAGATGAGATCAAAAAACTCGGTTCGACTCGCGAAATGAACGTCGCTGTTCCAAAACGAAACGTTCTCTTCGCCTTCGAGTTTCGATCTCGCATCCTCAACTTCGAGGGTGATCTGGGCTCGAGCCACACGCTCGAGTCCTTTTTCTTTGCAGAAATGGGAAGATCCCAGATCGCGTAACTGGCTCGTTGTCTCTACATAGGGCACCTCTCTTCCGAGTGGTTGGCAGGTCGTTGCGGCAGACATGAACCGACACTACTGGACGAGCGTTATGCTGTCAACAGAATAGCGAAAGATTTCGTTCGCTCACTCGACGGCTGGACGAAGTGGCACCCCGTTAAGCCAAGTAAAGCATTGATTTTGGGCTTCCTCTCAAGTAGATTCTTGGTTTCGTCAGTCAACCATATTGAGAACCAGCCGTGGCCAACGTACCTGTTACCTACCTCCGACGATTGCGCACTGAGCGCGGTGTTACGCTTCAGTGGCTTGCCTCTCAAGCTGATTTATCAATCAGCTACCTCAGCGAGCTTGAACGAGACGAGGACAAACGACCGAGTGCAGATGTGTTGCGCAGAATCGCCGAGAAGTTGGAGCTCGGCGAATCTGATCGCGCGCTCCTGTTCTCCCAGTACGAGATACACGAGGCGCGCAGAAAGGCGTGCCTCTTTGTGGACGGGAAATGGCTTCAAATCGTTGCCATTCCGAAGATCGCTGAGAGGCTAGGGGGCTCACCCTTTCGTTTGGACTTTGGGAAACTCCCAGAGATTCTGGGGAGACAGTTCGGCTCAGATGTGACCGTGACTCGAAAGTGCTTTTCGTTCTCTTCCGCCAAGAACATTCACCCTGCTGACGAAGTCCGGGAACAAGAACGCCTGGAGGAGTCCAGGAATCTGCTGAGCCGACTTCGCTCCATCTACCGCTGGGATGTTTTGGACACACCCACCGACTATCGAGGCAACCATCTCCGCAAGGAACTGCGAAAGAGCAGCTTCGTGCCGCTGAACCCTGTCCCTGTTGCTCTCACAGCGGAGGCGCTCTTGCGAGCCGCTATGGCCGATCGAATAGACGTCGCGATCTTCCTTCTCGGTGACGCTGTATACAAGCCCTGCCTTACTGCATTGCGACAACTTGGTGTTCAGGTTGCTCTCGTCTCATTGCGCGGCGCTTGCGACAATGCTCTGATTCGCGGCGAAGAGCAAACCCTCGACTGGCCTCCTGTTTGGATTGACGATGAGCAACTGCTACTCGCACTTGACCGGCCTGCAAAACGCCGTTCAGTGGATTGTGATTCGAAGCACCATCAGGGGTCACAGCGTGTCTACACAACTGATGAAGAGGTGCCGGGCCAGCCCTTCTACTGTGACTCCTGCCGCGTCATCGAACGCGTTAGCGAGGACTACGAACGGTCAGTGGAAGAGCACGGCTCCGACCTTCCAGAACTTGACGGCAGGGTCGTTCGAACGGGACCACGCGGATTCGGAATGATTGAGTCGGCAGAAGAAGTTTTCTTCTTTCATGCGTCAAGCTGCTTTCCCGAGTCGTCCTTCAGCGACTTGACCGTCAACTCATCCGTTCGATTTTCGGTTGGCGCCCTGCCCGGAGACAATCCCCGATACCGCTACGGACAAGCGCTGCGCGTCCGGCGACTATCTGACACGCCGTCTCAGGCCGTCTCGCCTCAGCCCGACTCAGGGTAGATGCCGCGGCGCCGATCTTGATAGCACCGGCAGTTACCTCACCAGGTGCTGCCGTTTCGTTTCGTCCAATTCCGGTACTCCCGAAACGACCCCGCTAAGGGTCGCTTCGTTTAGCCTCACGAAGAGGTGGTCAATTGCCGGAAGCGGCAAGCTGTGCACCTGAACCTCACGATCCTCGAACTTTCACTCGTGACTTCGTCGATTTGCTGCCTGCATACATTGATGAGATCAAGAAGATGCGAGAAGAGGAAGGCAGCGGGCTCACAAGCTCTGCTCCGCGCAGTAGTCGATGAGTCCCGCGACCACCTTCACATACTCACGCCGACGCTGAAACGACGTTTGGTCGCCTCCAGTTCCTCGCCCACTGCGGCATGAGCAACGATCGTAATCGCGACAACCGGCTCGGAGTTTGAGCACACGGGTGGGAACGGCTCGTCATACAAAACAGACTGCAAGCGGTATCGAATGTCGTTCTCTCCTTCGTCAAGAACGTCGTGATGATCATTCGTCTGCCCGGGATCCCTAGCGGATCCTCATGACCGCATTTCGCCCAGCCCAGAGGCCTACAAGCAATCACGGCGCGCAACCGGCTGATGACTCGCCACGCCAGGGAAACGGAGCACTCGATCATTGCGCTCGCTGCGAGGCGCTCAGCTGCTTGCGGGCACCATTCACCAGTAATCCAAGAAAAGCCGGTCTGTCATAGTTGGCATGAAATGGGTTCTTGGGAGCAGAGGCCGCCTCGCTAAGCCCCTTCTGCCTTCAAGACTCTAAACCTAGCTCGAGAGCAACTCACGTGAACACGTCAGAAACCGCCATCTCGGACAGAAGCGGCGATGCGCCCATCATTCGCCTTCTCCGAATCGAACGCTTTCGCGGCATCAAATCTCTTTTGTGGCGACCTAGCCCGAGAATGAATCTTCTGCTCGGCGGCGGAGACGCAGGAAAAACTACGATCCTCGAAGCGATCGGGCTTCTCTTAACGCCATCCGGTTTCACCGTTCTTAATGACTTTGACTACTACGGGCGTAACGTCGAGCCGGGCTTCCAAATCGAAGCGGCGATTGCGCTTCCCGACGCCTGCGGAGCAGACTTTGCACAAACGAAGTGGCCTTGGCTTTGGAACGGCGAAGAGGCCGTGATCCCCTCGATTGAAGAGAGCGACAAGCCAGGCGGCAACGACTCCGTTTTCCGTATCCGCGTAAAAGGAACTCCCGACCTCGAAGCTGTTCACGAGGTTCTCCAACCGGACAGCTCAACCGCGAACCTCAGCGCTGGTCTGCGAAAAGAGATCGGGCTCCTCAATCTGGGCGCTAGGGACGACGACGACCGAGACCTCCGTTTGGTGCACGGATCGGCACTTGAGCGACTTGTTGGGGACAGCAGCTTGAAGGCAAGGGTCGCCCTGGAGCTTGGCAAGATGGACTTCAAGAGCACTCTGGACGAGCTGGGACGGAAGTCTTTGGCAGGTCTCAACAGTGCCTTCGAAGACTCCGGGCTTCCCTCGAACCTTGGGATCACAGTCGTGGGCAGCAAACGATATTTCTCGACTTCGATGGTCGGGATCACCTCTAGTAGCGGCGAGGTGGAACTCCCCCTTACCGTCTGGGGTGCGGGCACTCGGAGGCTGGCTGCGCTTAAGATTGGCGAACTAAACGCAACCAAGACACCGCTGACTCTGATTGACGAGGCCGAGCGTGGCTTGGAACCTTATAGACAGCGGTTGCTGGTCAGTTCGCTGAACAGAACTGGCTCCCAGGTCTTTGTGACAACACATAGTCCAACCATCGTCGCCGCCGCAGACGATGGCGGCGCGAGATGGCACCTCGGCAACAATGGCAGTATCGGTGAGATCCGATCCAAGCACTTGATCCGGCTATGCCGCGAAGACCCAAACGCGCTCTTGTCGAAGCTGACCCTCGTCGGCGAGGGGGCCACGGAGGTCGGCTTCTTAAAGCGGCTCTTTGAAGAAGCTCTCGGAACGTCACCGAATCAATACGGAATCCACATTGCTGACGGGGGTGGTAACGACGCTACGCTCGAAATAGTCAAGGCTCTGAATCAGGCTGGAATCCGGTTTGGTGCGTTCGTAGACAACGAGGGAAACCACGACGAGAGCTGGAACGGGCAGAAGGAGGCGCTCGACGATCTACTCTTTCGCTGGGACAACGGCTGTTTAGAGTCCAACATCGTTCCCTCAATCCCTGACGATGAGATGCCCGCGTTCATTGAGGAGCCCGACGGACAGGGGTCCGGCCAGCGTCTCTGGACCATCGCTAAGCGAGCGGGCTCTGCCGAAACAGACTTTGACACTCTCGCCCAGATGCCAGACTTTAGAGCGACCCTCCTCGATGCATGCCTGGGCTCAGTTCCAGAAGGCCTGCCACCGACCGAAAAGAGGGCGTACCAGGCGCACGCCAAGATCTGGTTCAAATCTGAACGTGGTGGCCGCGAGCTAGCGGAGAAAACTCTTGCTTCTACGAGGAGAAAGGAACTGACAGTCGGTTTCCTGGCTCTTGTGAATTCTGCACTTCAAAGTGTTGGCGTTTCTCCTCGCTCTGAGATCTAGTGACGGCCCTGTCTCTAGAAGAGGAGCTCGGCTCCGGGAAGTCACTCGTGGCCGTTGAAGCGCCTGCCGGTTGTGGAAAGACCTACGAAGCGGTTGGCTTTACTGCACGCATGGCGGTTGAGAGGCGCCGGACACTGATACTCACTCACACGCACGCCGCCCGATCCGAGTTCTTGTCCCGCGCCCCCACAGGCCACCGGCCATTCGTGAGAGTTCGAACACTCGACGGTTTCATCTGCGAGATTGCAGCTGCATACCATCTCGGCCTCGGCCTCCCGCAAGACGTCATGTCCTGGGCGGTCGAGAGGAAGAACGGTTACGAAGACCTGGCGGTGCGTGTTGCGAAACTGTTGACGCGATTCCCAATGATCTCTAAGCGGCTTTCGACGTTTCACCCTTTGATCGTCTGTGACGAACACCAAGACGCCAACGCCGATCAGGACGCCGTGATCTCATCGTTGCGAGCGGCTGGGTCACGGATACGCATTTTTGCTGACCCCATGCAGAACATCTTCGGTCCTCGAAAGCCTCTTTCTGATGGCCTCTGTGAGCTTTGGGCTCGAGCCGTCGAGAGCGCCGATTCTTGCAAACGACTCTCCACACCTCATCGGTGGGAGCGCGGCGGTTGCTCCGAACTAGGCGCCTGGACCTTGGTGGCGCGCGAGCGACTCTCGAGGGGAGGCTCGATCGATCTGCGGGGTGGCCTCCCAGCAAGTGTGGTAGTCGCGACCGTCAGCAACGTTGCGAAGCGGAGACTCGAGTTCCAATTTGATCGCGACGACCGTCAACCCATCGACAGTTTCATCAAGGCTTCCGACTCACTAATGGTCCTTACTCGCTTCAACGACACCGCAAGCTCTTTGAGATCCGTTTTCAACCGTCGTATTCCTCTCTGGGAGGGACAGGTTCGCAAACACCTCCAAGCATTCACTGCTTCGATGGAACAGTCCGAAGGGGATGGGCCGGGTCTTGCGGCTGCCGTCGTCGAGTTCGTTCGAAACACCACTGTCGGGCTGAGTCAGTCGGCATTCGGAAATGCCCTCATGGAGGAGGTGGCCACGGGTTGCCTGCGGAAGAGAAGGGGCCGACCGCTGAAAATCCAGGGGCTCGCTCAAGAGCTCCTCGCGAGGCCGAACCATCAAGGCGCATGCTCGCTGCTGCTTGAACTACGTCGATTACTAAGACACGACCCACAATTCCGTGGTGCAAAGATTGACAGATACCGCGAGTTTCGGGATGCGGTTTCGCTCGGCAAGTCCGAGTCGCTTAAATCCGGGATCGAGAGCCTCCAGCGGCTGTCTCTCTTCTCCGTCCCGAAACCGCCACCTCTTTCGATCAGTACCATCCACAAGGCAAAGGGATTGGAGTGCACGGATGTTGCGATACTTCCATGCGACCGAAACGGATTTCGGGATGACTGGCAATCTCGATGCTTGCTCTACGTCGGCCTGTCACGCGCGACCTCTCGCTTGCTGCTCGTCGTCTCTCGTGACGACCCGAGTCCCCTGCTTGACTACTAGGCAGCCGATCGCGCCAATTGGAAGCCCTCGTCCTGCAACTTCAGCTGTGGCAGTACGGCCCCGAAGGGGCAACGAGGCTCTGGTAGGCACAAAAGTGGGTGTGGTTCTGGTATCCAGCGCGAATGGCTTCAGGTGACACTAGCATCTTCTCCTCTCAGCCGTTCTTGTAGGGAAGGCCTACTGACCAGCAGTACGGAAGAGGACCTGCGGTCAATATTGACGAGTTGGGAGCAGGGGGGTGTGTTCTTGTGTTAGACGACAACTACAAACGGCCCTGCGCGACAACTTTCGACCTGAACTAGGCAGGTCCCGTTTGGTCGTGGCTCATTCCGGGCCCAACTATTGGTGGCGCAAGAGGCTTGTGGATTGCGAGGCGTTCAGAGTGATGAGGGCGAATAGACGCAGTAGCCCCTACAAGAAAACCCCTCCTCAAGAAAGAAGGGGCGGGTGTTACCCACTGTCTACGAGATCAATCAGCCGCTTCTTCGAATTCATCTGGATGACGAACCTTGTAGGCACGCTCCTCTTCGACAGTCGGGTACTCAAACCTGAGTCCTCCGTCCGAAGTTGGAACTTCCTTGATCGCTTTGTAGAAGGCAGGAACGCGCATCCAGTGGTGCTTTTGGTACTCCTCAAACTCCTCGTTCGTCATCTGAGTTCTCTCTGCGGATATCTGTACTACGACCATGGTCGTTGCTCCCATGTTGGTTTCCTAGGATCTTGACCGCCTGCTGCTCTTGAAACCAATACTCCTCTCTGTTTCCAATGATGCGTGGTTTGGACTCGTACTTCTCAACCTTCCAATCGACGGGGGCCTTCTCGGCGCCCCGGCGTTCTCCTGCCAGGAACACTTCACTGAAGCGCGTTGGGGCGATGCCGACGAACGGCTCATAAATGATCTTTCGGCGATCCTCGGGATCGTTTGGATCATCTCCATCGATATTGATTTCGTCGCCGAAGAGTTCTCGCGCGAGACTCTTCGGATAGGGCTCTAGGTAGACGAGTCGCTCTATTCCCGAACTAACGATGTGTGCGGTGCACCCGTGACACGGGAACGTCGTCGTATACAACGTGTGGTGCTGAATGCCAACGCCCCGCCTCGCGGCATCGGTTATTGCCGCCATTTCTGCATGGACCGAGCGGCCAAACTCGATGGTGTCCATCAATCGGATCTGTTTGAAGTCCGAATCCTCAAGCAACTCCTTGACCAGAGACTCAATGGAATGCGCGTGAGTGGTGATCAGTACCTGGAGGAGTTTCTGCTTCTCTAGTCGCTTGAGTACATCGCCCAGAAGGCCTTCCTTGTACTCCTGCGAGATGTTTGTCTTCTTCTGGAATTGCCGAGAGTCGGGCTTGTCTTTTGGCCACACTTGACCTCCGAACGCTTTCGGCACCTCGTTGCAACCAGTCGCCACGATAGAGCCCTCTCGCTCGCAGATAGAGGCCCCCACTTGGCGAGAGAGATCTGAAGAACGTAGCCCGGCTGTGTACGCATGCGCCATCCCCAACTCATCTCGAGTTGGTGTGTTGAACTGGTAGTTGAAGATGACACGGAGGAGTCGTCTGATCTCGTACTGAACTTGCTCCGGCTTCATCGTGTTCAGAAACAGATCGCCCTTGTGAAAGGTGTCTCTGACATTCTGTCCGTACTTGTCGCTATTCGTTTCGTCTTCATCTTTGCTGACAAGCTTCTCGGCCTTGCTCTTGAATCGACTGCGCTTCGCCTTGTAGGACTCTCGAGCGAAACGGTCCGCGAGAGAGTCAACCCGATTCTTGCGACTTGCGGTTGCTGAGATGAGCCAAAAGGACTTGCCGTATACCGTACGCAACAAGTCCACCTCAGCGGGGCGCTTCAACTGATGAAGCACGAAGGCGTGCCTCGGTAGGGTAGGAGCTTCTTCCGAGGTCACACTTAGACCAAGGTGCTCGGCACGCAATCGCCTAATCTTCCGAATCGCCAGTCGAGCTAGCTTCGCCTTGTCTTTCTTACTCCGGCACTCGGCGCTACCTAACTTCATCCGCTTTTTGTACTTTGTTGCCCCTCTCAGGTTGCGGGTTTCCCCAAACCCGGGGACCTCTTCAAGTACACCGATCGGAATCTGTGTAACGCCGACCTTCTCCAGCGCGTGCTGCAGCTCACTCCTCACGAGTTCTAGGTCAGCACCGATAGGCCCGACCAAACCGATTACAAGTTCGGCAGGAAGGGGAACCCAAGACGGTTGATCTGATTGATCTGACAAAGATCACTATCCAAGTCTTATTAAACAGGATCTGAAGACGGGTGTCCAGTGGATAAGCTTGCCGCAAACCACTGAATCCAAAGCGTTTACGCCCGAGCGCCTGTCGCGAGACGTAATGATACCTCATTACCCAGGGGGGTCTCATCGGGCGTCCGTCATTCTGGCGTACTGGAACCCAGTGACGACCGCGTCGGCTATCGACCGCGTCGTCCATCACACTGTAATCATGAAATTCGACGTCACCAGCTATCGCACCAAGGACAGGCCGAAGAAGGGAGGGACGCCGAACACCGGCGCTGGTGCAGAAGCGGGAGGCCGCACTCCCGGAGAGGCGCCGGCCCGCCCGTCGGTTGACGCCCTCAGCTACCTTCCGTAGATCTCCTCGTCTTCCTCCCGGGCCCTCAAGGTGGCGACGCGCTCTCCCAAATACTTGCACCCCTCTTCTCCAACGGCCCTGAGCTCCTCCGAAGGATGATCCGTCAACACTGCGAATCGGTCTCTCCACATTGTCCAGTATTCTGACGCCGAGCCACTAAACGAGCGAGAGTTGCCGGTCACGGCATGCACAACCCGACCGCAATCCACTCCATTGCGAATCCCGATCAGCGCCTTCTCTTGCCATAGTTTCTCGGTTGGATTCCCCGCCAATGGAGCCAGCTTCAGGCCGTCGAGACCGGGACTCTCCGCCAGCTGCCTGTAAAGACTTACAGAGTCGCCAACCAGGATCCGAGCGATATCGCGATGGACGTAGGTGTCTTCCAAGCGCCCCAGAAGCTCGCTCAGTCGCTCCTGGTCAAGAGACTCGGACGCCGACCTCGCGAGCTTATCTTCCGTGAAGATGCTGGGCGGAGTGGGATTCTCTTCGATACGACCAGCGATCCATCTATATGCAAGGTCCGGCTCACTCTTGAGGATCTCCACCATCCAGTACGTTTCGGAGCGAGCCGCGGCGACGGCGTGCTCCCAGGCCGTACGAACTCCTTCTCGCACTGAGCGCTTTGGTTCAGCGTTCCACTCACCAGCGGCAGCCGAGGTCGCTAGTGGTTCCATCTCACACTCAAGCAACCGGCGTGTATAGCCCTCGGAAACCTCTCCTCTAATGATCAATGTCGACACCATTTGCTTGTAACCATCGTCGATGCACCGGAAGAGACCATCAACCACTGTCGCCGGGAGGCTCGGGCAACCAAGCCCAACGCAGACCACGACGTACTGATACCGAGGCGTGGCGAGGAGTCTGAGGAACAGGCCCTCGGTATCCTCGCCAGTACTCAGCGCCTGGCGCAAGAACGGCTCTACCAGGTCCGGATTCATACCCCGACTCATCACTTCTCCTACCCACCATGCTGGACTTTCTGCTCGGCTGGCCAACTCTCCACAGAATTGTGGCGTCAGGCGAGGGTAGGTCTTCGAGAGAAGTGTCGCTTGCTCCTCGACATCGATGAGCCCGTCCAGGATTTCTGCAGGGCCTCGCGACGCCCATTCATCAGCAAGGCTCACTAGGTTCTCAGTCCACGAAGACTGACGCGCGTCCCAGTCGTCAACGTGCTCGTCCAAAGGGAATAGAGTCTCAAAGACGCCGCAGGGGTTCATTGACATATCAAGACCGAGGTCCTTCTGGGCCTCTCCCAACCGCTGCTGCACGGCAGGCATCCCAGCGGAGAAGTCAGCAAGATCGTCTATCAGCAAAGTCGCGAGCTCCTTGCACGAGACGATCAGTGAGTTTCGCACTGCTTTTCCCATCGCTACAGACGCGGGATCTGCGAGTTCTCCTAACACATCCAGGAGTTCAGGCCACGGTAGCCGATCCACGTGGCCACCGAGGCAGGAGGCTAGCGAACGCCAGGCTTCTGCTAGGGCTGCCACGTCCGGTTCGAGAAGCGCGCCGCGCCTAAAAGTAACGGTGTTACCGCTGCCAGGATCGCTCTCGACCACTTCGAAACCGATTCGGAACACCAACGGCAAACACTTCAGCGCCTGCTCGACAAAGTCGGCGGTCTGGAGAGACTGGAGGATGGCCTCCGCAAGATTATGCCTTCGGCTAATAGCCTCTCGTTGATATGGCGCCGCCTTCTTGATCCAGCTTGAGATCGCCTCAAGTGGCCAAGGCTGTCTATTGAAGCGCGGAGACGCGCAGGACGCGAGAGCCGCGAAGAGCTCGGGTAAGGTTCGTGCCGGGATGACCCGAAGGCATTCCAACACTACCTCTTCCAGGAGTTGAGGATGTTCTCCTAGAACCCAGTTTGCTTCCTCAGCACCCAATAGGACGAACGAGCGCCAACCCTCAGCGCCCGCGAAGTTGGCCACCAGCTCAGCCAACCCTGGAATCGATGCTCCGCAGTGCGCAGCGCCGACAAGAGTAGAGACCGCCTCCTGTGGATCAGCAACGCACCGAAAGAACTCTTCGAAGGGTAGATGAGGGCCGGGGCCGAAAAAGTATTCGTTAACAAGAGCCCACCGCAGAGCCGGCGGCCATGCAACAAAGGTTCCCGACGGACCGGGTCGAAGCACGCCCCCTGCAGCAAGCAGTCGAACCTCAACGAGTAAGTCGTCGAGGGGCTTATTCAAAGCCTGAGCCACTCGAATAGCCTCTAGCCCACCGTCGCCACCCAACGCAAAAGCTCCGACCAGAGCACTTGGATCCTTGCCGAGCAATCGCTCAAGGCGCACCCGTAGGTGTCGACGGAGCGCTTGTCCAAGCGCCACCTGTTCGACGTCCCCTGACAGCACAAGGTAGACGAGGGCTACGACCACTCCAGGGCGCCCTGCGGCTTGGTCAAGCAGTTCCCGGACGAGGCCCACTGGTGATTCGATACCAGCCAGCTTGACGACCTCGACCATATCGTCGCGACGAAGGGGCTTGACCCAAAAGACCTGTTGGTCGGGAACACCGAGTGCTTCCTGCTGCCGTTCTGCTTCGCCGGACCAAGCAGTAGCTATGATTCTGAACTCGGCCTTCGTCTCCACGCGCAGTACCTTGAGCCGCTCCAGAAACTCTGGAGTGGCGTGTGGATCGTCCACGAAAACGTTCGTAGGGCCCTGATCGCGAATCCCGTTCGCAATCTCTGCCTCGTCTTGGCTCACCAAAAAAAGACCGTGCCCTCTCTGCGACATCCCGAAAAGGATGTGAGTCTTTCCCACTCCAGGATCGCCAATCAGCAGCCCATCACCCTTCAAGGCAGACAGCCAGCTGATTACTCCTTCTCTTCCCACAATCTGCGGAGGGCCGACCCTCGGTCTTGGGGGCAGAGCTGAAAGCGCTGCGGGCTTGCCAGACAGGCCAAGTAGGTCTTTGCACCAAGCGCTATCGCGGTACAGCCTGGGAACGAGTGCGTTCCGATCGTAATTCTGCACTACCGTGAAGCCACGCTCCGCGGCAGCCGCATCTAGGTTGTCGCGACGCTTCTTCGAAAGGTCCTCGCGATTCACCAGAACGATCGAGCGACGCGGCCCGCAACTCCGCAAGTACGAGTCAAGGCTCCCTTTCAGGTTGGCGAGGGGGCTCTTCGCGGTGGTGATCACCAGGAATGGACCCGAGCCAGCAGTCATTCCATCGACACCATCGTCGCTGCCACCGCTCACCGGTACCGCGCTCGGGATCTCTCGCCGCACCGCTTCTACGGCATAGCGCTCGAAGAGGTCACGGTCGATCTTTCCAGCCAACGAAAGTTCGATCTTTCTCCAGTATGGATCCTTGTTCATAAGCTAAAAGGTACTACGAAGCGAGTCTCGCTCTCCATGCCGTATGCTCGGATTCTGCTCCGGCATGGTGTTACCAGAACTTACCCGGCGTCACGCGGTTTCTTTCGGGCTGGCCCCTTGTCAGTCGAAGATGGCGGGGCACCTAGCGACTCTCTCGCTCACCAACCGACCGGGCCGTGCCGACAGCGTTGCTCATGGCCTCGGCTCTCTCATCCGCCGCCCGCTTCAACGCATCGGGCGCAAAGTGCGCATACACCTCAGTAGCCTCACGCGAACGATGCCCGACGTTCTTCCCCGCAATCTCCAATGGCACTCCGCGGCTCACATCCCACGACACCACGTTGTGCCGCAAATCGTGAAGCCGAAGTGGACCGAGAACCTCAAGACCATCGAGTCTCGCTCGACGCCGGATCCGGCCCCAAGGACCGCGCACCGTTGTGCGGGGGCCAACAAGATTGCGCCCGGGAAAGACATAGGAGCACCCCGCGACTCTCGGCAACGACTTCAACAATGGAACGACAACCTCCGGCAGCACGCGATACTCCTCACCCGCCGTTTTGGTGAGCAGCAACTTTGCGCGGCGTCGCTCAAGATCAACGTTCTCCCACTGGAGGAGCAGAACCTCGCTCGATCGCCATCCCGTCCAGAAGATCACTTCGATCGCAACGGTCGCCACATCACCGCTAGCCGACCGCTCCTCTCGGATCGCATCGAGGAGCGCTCGCATTTGTTCGGCGGAGAGCATGACCTCTTTCTTGGCACCCCGCCGCGGCTCTTGGTATCGCTCCACGTGCGCGACGGGATTGTCGGCAGGCTCCCGCCATCCCCAGCGAATGGCTTGCCCAAACGCCTGACGCAAGACAGAGAGCATGCGGTTCGCGAAGTACGGTGTTGCAACCATGGCTTGGTGCAGACTCTCTACGTCAGCAACAGTGACCCCCGCCACCTCCCGCTTCCCCAAGGTAGGGAGGATATGTAAGCGGAACAACCGCTCGTAGTCCGCTCTGGTCGACGCGCGCGGCGGGCGTTTCTTGTTTGGCAGATACTCGCTCAAGAAGCGCGCCGCCAACTGGGATACAAGAGGCGCATCCGAAGACCTTAGGCGCTCGCCAGGGTCACGCCCGGACCGCACCTCGAGGAGGAGCTTCGCTGCCAATGAACGCGCTTGAGTCGGAGTGAGTTCTCCGTGGCGGCCGAGCGTCAGCCGCCGTGGCGCGGTCTTTGATGACTGGCTTCTCGCCCGATACTGGAACACATAGACCAGGCCCTTGGTCCGCGTCGTCTTGACTCCGAAGCCAGGAACCTCTGTGTCCCAAACAAACTCGCGTTTGGAGTTGCTGGCATCCTGGCTTTCCCGAACCAAGCGATCCAGAGCCATCTTCGTGATCTTCTGCTTCATCTGATGCACCTCGACCAAGCGGAGCCCAGAACGCTCTGGCAATCACCTGGCAATCAACTAACCGCAAAACTCGGGCAAACTCCGCCAGAGACAAGAGTACCGGAAACACTAGTGAAACGGCGGTTTCTGCGCGATTCGCAAAGCCCAGCAAAGCACTGATCGCTGACTACGGATCAGGAGGTTTGGGGTTCGAATCCCTACGGGTGCGCCACGCGCGAGCGTCACCTACCGGCGTTTCCGCTTCTCAGTTCTTTCCAAGCGGCCCTCGCTCGAATAGTTCCTCCCCCGCCTCGGCATGCCGTTCAGGAATTCCGGTTGGGGGCAAGGCACACTTCAACCAGGCCCGGCCGGGGAACGCACGAGGAGTTTCGCCGACGCGCCGATGGCGTCATACTGCGCCTCATGAACGGCATCCCTCAATGACCGAGCTTCCAATCCTCCAGAAGGAAGAGCAACGTACTCCGGCTTCGGTGTGGTCTTGGCTGCGCACGCTTTCGGCAAAGGCCATTCGCGGCCGGCAGGGGCCTCCTGCTACGCCTCCAGGCAGAATCGATCGACGGCGTTTCGAGAACCGAAGAACGCTCGATGAGGAGGTGCGGCTTGAGTCGATTGCGCTCCGAAGTCAGCCCACTACCCTGATCTTGGAACCAGCCACGGCGTGCAATCTCAAGTGCCCCTTCTGTCCCACCGGCGGCGGGTATTCCGGCTTAGCCAAGGAGCAGCTAACCCCCGAGAACTTCCAGACCATCGCCGACCGGTTCGATGTAGAACTACTAGACGAGGTCTTGCTCTACAACTGGGGCGAGCCCTTCTTGAACCGACATCTACCGGAGTACATCGAGTTCTTTAGCAAGCACAACGTACACACCGAGATCAGCGTCAACCTGTCCACCAAAGACTACGATGATGCGTTCAACGAGCGCATCGTTGCGTCCGGAATCGGGCGCATCATCGTCTCGATCGACGGCGCTACTCAAGCGAGCTACGAGAAGTATCGTGTTGGCGGCAATCTGGCACGGGTGCTGAAAAACATGACGGGGCTCGCCGATGCCAAAGCCCGATTGGGACTCGATCAACCTCAAATCTTGTACAAAATGTTGCTCCATCGATACAACGAGCACGAGGTCGACGATGCGCGCCGACTCGCCGCAGAGTGCGGGGTTGAGTTCTTGCTGGACGACAAGTTTTGGTGCCCTGACGAGCACCGTGCAGAGTGGAACGCAACGGCTGTTGAGGATCGTCCTGAACATGAGCCGATGATGGCGCTCGGTGAGAGCTCCGAAGGTGTAATGTCAACGTTCTGTCGGCAGCTATGGGACACGGTCGTGGTCAACGCCAACGGCGACGTCTTGCCATGCTGCTTGATCTACAAGAGCGAGCAAGCGGTCGGCAACCTGCTCACTGAATCACTGGACTCGATCCGCAATGGCGAGGCCATGCAGACGCTGCGCAGATATGTCACTGACGCTTCTCATGCGGGGCCGGGTCGCTCCAACCACTGCGAAGAGTGCGACGCTCGTTGGTGCACGGTGAAGGCGTCTTGAGCCCCGTCTCCTCGGCGAAGTCGAGTGGCGACGCCCGCTTGGACGGACCCACCGATCACTTCGAAGTCGCCCACGGCACTCCAACCCACAACCGACTCTTGGCAGCTTATCTAGATCGCTTGGGAGCACCGAGCAGCCTCGATACAACCGTGCATCGTAGTGACGAGATGTTCGCCTCCGCGATGAGTGAATGTCAGAGCTCTTGGAACGATGCGCTAGTGCTCTACCACCGGTGTGGCGCCTGGGCCTGGCGCATGGCACAGCAGCTGCTCGATCGGTCCAGATGTGAACATCAGAGCTGGCTAGATTTCGGCTGTGGCTACGGGCGGATGTTGCGATTCGGCGTGGCCAACAATCCAGACCTCGCCATCACCGGTTGTGAGATCGACCCTGCGGCGGTTGCTTTTGTCGAAAGGCAGTTCGGCGTTACCGGGCTGCAGTCGAGTCATCGTCCTGAGCAGTTCGCGGGCGAAGGCGGTCACTCCTTGGTCACCGTGCAATCGGTTTTCACTCACCTTCCCCAGGCGAGCTTTGAGGCCTGGCTCAAACGGCTGTGGCAAGAGGTCGCGCCAGGTGGCGTCCTGTGCCTTTCAACGCACAACCTCGATCACAAACCTGAGCAGGTCGATGACGGTCAAACAGAAACGGGCTTCGTCTTCGAGCGGCACAGTGAAAGCGAACACTTAGACCATGAGGTGTATGGCACGACCTGGGTGAGCGACGCTTGGATCAGGGCCGCGATCGGCCGCGCTGCGGGCTCTGCGCTTGACTCGATCGAGTTCGTTCCTCAGGGGCTGTGGGACGCGCAAGATCTGTGGGTCGTGAGCAAGGCAGGGAAGGGCGAGGCAACGGAGCTTGCTCAGCAGCAATCCACTCGGCTTCTTCGCCTACCTGTGGGCTATCTCGATCGAATTGAGCTGCTCGACAACCGTACGGTGACTGTCTCTGGCTGGGGCGTAGCGGAGCTCGATGCCACCAAGGACATCCAGCCCAAGACCACCATCGAGGCGCTCTCGCTGCCCGAGATCGTTAGCCATCCCGTCTCACACACACCTCTTGCGAGCGCTGAAGTGGAGCACCCGACGACGATCTCGCGCACCGATCTTAGGTCACGCTATGGAGAGGACTACACAGGCGGCGACTGGGCGGTCACTCTGGAACTGCCCGAACCCTTCAATGGTCTCGAGGTGCTGTGCTTGTCGATCGATGGGTGGCCAGCCCATTTCAGCCTGCTCGACAAAGCTGACCAGCGGCTCCGCACCGCAATGCAGATCTACGACCTCGAAGTCGAACAGCGCATGTTGAAGGCGGTCTTGGAGCGCAAGGGAGGCCTGCCGCTGCGGTTCGCACGAGCGGCATTGCGACGGCTGAGGCCGCGCTAGGTTGCTGCGGCGCCGCAACCCACGTCCCGCCGTCTCTCTACGGCCTTGGCCTTGAAAGTGGCACTCGTGGCAGACGTCACCCAAGGGCCCAAGAAGAGCCGGCCCGCCGGCAGCAGGGCCCGAACGGCGCTTCCCCAAACCAAACCAAGGCCTCCATCGGCGGCACGACGCTCGTTGCCCTTCCGCATCCACGTCGCAGGTATCGCAGGGCCGCAGAACCGCAGGGCCCCACACTGCCAGAGGGCCCCACACTGCCAGAGTGCCGTGACAACACGACCGGATCCTTAGATGTGTGCACGATGTGGGGCATATCCCGCAGTGGGGTATCCGGCAGCCGGTCCATGCCGGGGCCACGCGCCTGTCGAACGCAGCCCTACTATTCGGACTATTCGAGAACCAGCTCGTCTCCGGTGTCCACCCGACCGAAAGCAACGCCGAGCACCATGATCACCAGACTGACCAAGAACACGGTGTAGGCCAGGAAGTCGGTCGAAACCGCAGACAGTTGCGTCACTGCATCGCCGCCCTCGGGAGTGAAGCGGGCCGCGGCCATGCCGGTGTAGTGCATTCCACAGACAGCAATACCCATCACCACACTGGCCGCCGCCATCTGCCAGGCGACAGTCACGTGCATTGCCAACCACAGCGCTGCGGACGAAGCCACCACCGCAATGACAACCGACAGTGCCACAAGACCGGTGTTGAAGGTCATCGCTGCGGGCATGCGCATGGCAACCATGCCGGTGTAGTGCATGGCCGTGACTCCACTACCCATGACCACGCCGGCCAGGACAATCCTAGGGATCGTCGGCTCGCCTTGGCTTGCGATGTAGAAACCAGCCGCCGACACCAGCCAGGCAAGCACCAACGAGACGCCGGTGAGCGGCACGTTGTAACTGACCGGCATTCCCATGTCGAACGCGAGCATGCCGATGAAATGCATCGACCAGATGCCGCCTGCGCCGAGCGCGAACGCAGCCGCGAGCACCCACGGCAGGCGGTCCTCCGGCTCTTGCTCGGGGATCACGGTGGAGAGGCGAAGGGCCGCGAACGAGCCAATCACTGAGATGACGAAGGAAAGAGAAACAAGAACAAGATCGTAACTGCCAGTGACTGAGTCCATGAGGCTTAGCTCCTTTGGTTTGTTCTCGGTGCCCGGTCGAAACTGGGCGTTGGCCCGTTCTCCGAGGGCATCGACGTGGGGGGATCGAAGCGGTCGAGATGACTGAGGAATCGACGGACGAGGAGGCGGGCCTTGCCCAGCACGGCCGGATTCTCCAGTCGGAGACAGATGAAGCCGCAGCGTTCGCGGCGGGCCAGCAGGACCACGCAGCCCTCGTCCTCCAGCACCGCCATCGCCGGCTGAGCGATGCCCAGCGACGCAGCGTAGGCGCGCAGCCCCTCGAGCATGGCGGCCGGGTCACCGGCTGGCGCAGTTGCAAGGGCCCACTCGCCTTGAGCGCCGTTGGCCAGGCGCCACACACAGGAAGCGAGTCCATCCAGCGCGTTCAAGTGGTTGAGGATCAGCTGCGCTGCTCCCGGCAGCTCCGAGGGAACCGGGAGTTTCGGGAGTTCTGGCGACTGCGGGAGTTCTGGCGGCTGCGGGAGTTTCGTCGGCTGCGGCATTTCTGCAGGCTGCGGAGGTCCAGCAAGCTGCGGAGGTTCTGCAGGCTGCAGAAGTTCCGCAGGCTGCGGCAGTTCCGCGGCCACCGGCTCCCGCGCGAGTTCCCGAGCAGTCCGCAGCAGGGCGTCGATGTCGGCGAGCAGCACTTCGCTTCGAAACGGCTTTTGCAGCACCTTGTCGGCACCGGCCTCGAGTGCCCGGCGCCTCGCGTCGTCGCTCGCGAGACCAGTGATGGCAAGAACCGGAACCTTGTTCAGCAGGGCACTCCCGCGCACGAAGCGACAGACATCGAAGCCCTCTACGTCGGGCAGAACCAGATCGCAGATCACTAGGTCCGGCGCTTCCTGCTCAAGCCGTACCAGGGCCTCCTCACCAGTGTGGATGGAAACCACCTGTGCACCACGCATCGCGACCATCCGTTCGACCGCTCGGCAAACGCTCACGCTGTCATCGACAACCACAATCCGTGGATGATGCTGCGCCGCCAACGGCTGCGGGCCTGTAACCTCAGGCACAGAAACCCTCCTCGCCTGGGGTCGACGCGGACTCTCGGTCCTCTTCGTCGATCTGGGCAGCCGCGGTGAGCAACAGACGGTGCGCCGGACTGTTCAATGTTTTGGGCACCTTGAACAATCCGGCCCTTGGCAGCTGCTGGTAGCGGAAGCGTGCGGGTTCGACCAAGGCCATCCTGAGGATGGTTCTGAATGCTTCTTCGCCGTCCTCGTCGCCCCAGGCGCAGTGGACGATCTCGCCCCTATCAAAGTAGATCCGCGCTTCTATCGGCGCACCGTGGCCGAGTTCGAGGTGCAGCACGCCGGGTTCACGAGAGCCTCCTAGGAGCTGGATGAGCTGGGCGAAGTCGACCGTTCCCAGATTGCCGCTGAGCCCGTTACCGGAAAAGGCGCTCCCGGAGCCGATCAGTGCGACCACTCTTTCCGCAATGAGTTCCTCGGGAAGGCCGTCCGGAATCACGAGGTCGAAGCTAGCAGCCAGCTCTTTCCTGGACGCCCCGCCGGCCGCGGGATCAACGCCTTGGTCGCCAATGAATAGGAGCAGAACCCGGCGGACATCCGCCAGTGCAGGGTCGTCCGCGAGAATGTTGCTCAACTCGATCGCCGTCATGTCGCTTAGGCGCGACGGCATGAGGATCGCGGTGGGGCGCCGCCGCTCAAGAGACAGCGTGGCGTAAAAGCCGTCGGGTGCCGTCTCGACCTTGAGACCGGCTGCGAGCAGGCTCCGCCGCAGAACCCACAAGCGCTCGTCGTCGCTGACGATCAGGACTTCCCCCTTCACGACACATCCTTGGATGAGCACGCGAGGTTGGGTCTCGCGAGCGCTTGAGTGAAGGAGGCGCGATCGAAGAGTTCGAAGCCTTCGGGGATCTGATCATCGTGCCCCACTTCGAGACCGACCAGTTCATCCACTGGGATTGCGAAGCCCTCCTCGCGCAGCACGACACAGTGGGTCGGCCGGCGCTGGTCAACGTGTGCGCCTGAAGAAACCGCCGCGACTAGCTGAGCGCGGTGCAAGAACACACCCAAACGTCGCGGGTCGGCGGTCGGCAGGGGAATGATCGAGGCCGGCTCCGCAACCGAATCGACATCCTCGGCGGGCAGGACCAAGCGCCGACCATCGAGCACAAACGCGACATACCGCCGCCGGGTCGGCGCCGCTTGCCCTCGTGTCGCGCGGGGGATCAAGACGCTCGCCTCTTGTCGTTCGAGTCGCCATCGTTGACAACCGAAACGTTCGGCAGACCCGCTAGGCAGGGGACGGCGATGATCCGGCCACCCGGGAGCGGCAGCAGACCGTGCCAGCGGTCGCGTTCGGCCTGGGGGTAAATCTGGGGAACCGGCAGTAGTTGGCCGGGCGTGAACGCACAGTAGCCGACCAGTTGATCAACCACTAATGCTCGGCGCAGCTCGCCCTGCTCAACGAGCAGCAGCAGCAGATCGCCTTCAGCGCTCTCTCGCGTCCCAAACAGCCGCGGAAGGTCGAGCACCGGATACTCTTGCTCTTCGTAGAAGACCGCCGGTTGCAGGGGGCCCGCCAGGGTCGACGACCCCAGCACTCGGCCCGCGACCGCGACCTCCAAGGTGCCGACGGACACCACGAGCAGCTTCGAGCGGTTTCCCGCGTCGGTTGAAGTTTGCGCTGTCATCGTGCATCCGCTCCGGAACCGACGTGAAAGTCAACGCGTTGGCGATTCCGCGGGGAGGTCACCGTGGCGACGATTTCAAGGAGTGACTCGCGGTTGATCGGTTTGCTGAAGTAGGCAGTGGCGCCCAGCCGGTCTGCCAAGTCGCGATGCCTGGAGCCGATGCGGGTGGTGACGACGATCACCGGCAAGTCGGATCCGACCGGGCTGCGACGAATGCGCTCCAGCAACTCAAAGCCGTTGAGCCGCGGCATCTCGATGTCCGTGATGACAGCGTCGAAGCGGCCTTCGCGCAGCTCAAAAAGCGCTTGCTCACCGTCCTGTGCGGTGACCACCTCGTAGCCAGCCGCTCTGAGCTGCCGCGCCAGAACTTTGCGCACGCTGATGGAGTCGTCGGCGAGCAACAAGCGCGGTTGCGTTGCGATTGCTTGCTCCGATGCATGGTCGCTCGGACGCGTCACTTTCGGCGCCAGAGCGAACAAGTCTGCCGGGTCGAGCACCAGCACAGCGCTACCTTCGGGCGTGAGGGTGACACCGGCGAAGTCGCCCATGCCGGCGAGGAACCCGCACAGGGGCTGCATGACCATTTCCTCGATACCGAGCATTTCGTCGACCTCCAGGGCAACCGCGGACGAGGAGTGCCCGGTGGCTTGAACCACTACTAAGGCCAAGTTGGGAGTCGGTGGATCATCAGCGGCTATCCCTAGGCGTTCGGCGAGGCGGACCACTTGCAGTTCCTCGCCGTCCAGGACAATCCAGTCTTGGTCGCCACGACTAGCAACGCGTTGCCTTTCTGCGTGAAGCACCTGTCGCACGTTGATTGAGGGCAGGGCGAACTTCTCTACACCGACACGCAATTCGAGTGCGGTCGACGTCATCATCATCACCGGCAGGCGCAGCGTGAAGCGTGTACCCACCCCGGCGAGACTCTCCGTGATGATTTCGCCATTGAGGTCGAGCAGGGTCGAACGCACGACGTCCATCCCGACACCGCGGCCGGCGCTGTCACTGACCCGAGTTGCGGTGCTGATCCCACGCTGGAAGATGAGTTCTCTAACTTCCTGCTCGGAGCGCGCTTTGGCCCCGTCCTCGCTCCACAGCCCGTCCTCGATCGCTCGGCGGCGGAGCGCATCGAGGTCGAGGCCACGGCCGTTGTCTTCGACCTCGACCTCGACAAAGGCTCCACGCATCCTGGCCTGAAGAGCGATGGTGCCATGCCGCGGTTTGCCGGCGGCACTGCGCTCGGCAACTTTTTCGACACCATGAAACACGGCGTTGTTGACCAGGTGGAGCAGCGGGTCGGCCAAGCGCTCGACGATCGCCGCATCCACCTCTACGTCGCCGCCAGAAATATCCAGAAACACTTCCTTGTCGGCCTCGGCCGCGGCTCTCTCGACGCGGCGGCGGAAGCGCTCGAACAAGCGACCTAGCGGCAACATGCGCATCCTACGGATCGAGTTCTCCAGCTCGCGGTCCAACCGCGTGGACCGTTCGATCTCGATCGTGATCTCGCGCTGGAGACTACTCATCAAGTTATGGGTCTCGCCCAGATCGAAGGAAATCTCGGCGATCTGTCGCGTCAGGACGTCGATCTCATCAAAGCGATCGAGTTCGAGTTCGGAGAATCCGTCGAGGGACAGCTCGGCGGCCTCCGCCCAGTCCTGGTCTCCGGTTGCGGCTCCGCTCGGCGCTTGCTGTTCGCCGCCATCCACCCCTAACCCACCGGGCCGCGGATCGTGGCGCCCGCGGTCGAATGCCTGAACAGTCTCGAGGAGGCGTGTGCGACTGACGGCGTATTGCTGCCCCACTTCTTCCAGCCGCTTGACTCGGTGAGCGAGGCGCGCCCGTGCGCTCCTCGCCTGGCCGGCAAGCTCGCTCAAGGCTTCGATTCGCTCGAGACCCACTCGGATCTGGCGTTGAGCACTCTCGCCGCCGGTGCTCTCCTCTTCCTCGTTCGATACGACGCCTATCGGCTCGGCCTCGACCGCCTCGAGCACTTCGGGCGCCTCGGGCACTGCGGGCGCCTCGGGCACTGCGATGTCCGCTAGCCGATCGTGGGCCTTTTGGTTCATGGCTGCAAGCGGCGTCCGACGGCCGCCGAGCGCAGAAACCATGGCGACTAACACGTCGTGGGCGTCTTCGAGCGCCGCTAAGGGCTTCGCGGAGAGCACCAGCTGATCCGTCCGCGCCAGCTCCAGCAGGTCCTCCATCACATGGGCAAGTTCTCCGATCGGCTCGCACTCGAACATGAGTGCAGCGCCCTTCAACGTATGGATAAGCCGGAAGGCGGTGTCGACGGCTGACTTGTCATCGCCGGCGGCCAGAGTGGTGAAAGCCGCTGCCAAGCCGTCGAGGTGCTCGCGTGCCTCCGGCTCGAAGAACTCCAGAACATCCGGGTCACTGAGCGCTTGATGGCGCAAGCGACTGACGAGGGAATCGCCTTCCTCCGCCGTTCTAGCTTCGGCCAATTCACCCAGGCGATCACGGGAATGGTGTTCCACAGGCCGCGCCGTGCTACTTCGCTGCGCCGCGCAGACAGCGGCGTCCACCGCTCCTACAGCCTCGGCAAGAACTCTGCGAGTCGCCTCCGGGACCCGACCCTCGTCAGGCCTCTGCGCTGGCACACTCTTCAAAGCAGCCTCCAGTGCGGCAGCGAGGTCGGCGATCTCTACCAAGCCATAGAGCGAGGCGGAGCCGTACAGTCGATGGCTGAGCAAGGCGAGACTCGCCCGCGACGCATCGTACCTGTTGTCCCTCCCAGGGTCGCTTTGGCCTTGGCTGAGCCCCTCGACGGCGCGCTCAAGTCCACGCACGATCTCAGGAGCCTCACGCAGGAATGGCTCAAGTTCGATCTCACCGCCCGTCGAGGGCCCCCAGTCGCCGTTCTCCCGGTTCATTATGCGGCCCGGGCCTTACTCTGTCTCGGGGAGGCGGAACCGCGCCAGTCGCTGGGCGAGCTGGTCGGCAACTCGTCTCATCTGCTCCGCTGTCTGGCGCCCTTCGGTCACGCTCTCGTCGGACCTCTGTGCCAGCCCGGAGATCACACGAACGGTGTCGGCCACTCGGTCAATACCCTCGGCCTGGCTTGCGGTCCGCTCGGAAATCTCAGTTGCAACATCGGCCGAGGCCTCAGAAATGACCGCAATTTCCGACAGTCGCTCACCGGCCTGTTGGGCCAATTGAAACCCGGTCTCGACCTCCTCTGTTCCGTCTTCCATCGCGCGGACCGCATCGAGGACCTCAGATTGCACCGCGCTGATCAGTCCAGAAATCCGCTTAGACGACGTAGACGACTCCTCGGCCAGCTTCCGAACCTCTTCGGCGACCACCGCGAAACGAACTCCATACTCGCCAGCACCGGATGCCTCGATGGCCGCGTTGAGGGCCAGAAGGTTGGTTTGCGAGGAGAGGTTCGTGATGGTGTCGACGATCTCAGAAATCTCCAGCGAGCGATCGCCGAGAGCCTTGATCCGCCGCGAGATTCCCTGAACCTCGGTACGGATCCTCTGCATGCTTTCGAGTGTTTCTCCCACGACCAGGCGACCGGACTGCGCCGCCTCCCGTGTTTGTCGAGCGGTGCCGGAAGCAGCTTCGGCACGCAGCGTTACCGCGCGCATCGCGTGAGTGACCTCGGTGACGTTCTGATCCACCGTGCGGGCAGCCTCGAGTTGCTCGCGCACCCTCTGTGCAACCTCGTCGCTCGACCGGAGCACCGCGTCGGCGCCTCCGTGAACCTCGTCGGTGGCCTGTCGAACGCCGGCCAGGGTGTCGCCGATCTCCTCGATCATCAGGTTGATCGAGTCGACCACGCTTCCGAGCACATCCTCGGTCACCGCACCACGGAGGCGTAAATCGCCCTGGCTGACTTGGCGGCTAACCTGAAGGAAGTTACGAATGTTTGCCTGCAACAACTCGCGCTGGGCGCGCTCCTCGTCACGTTCACTCTCGGTGACCACCAGGCCACGGAGACGGCGAATCGTGTCGTTGAAAGTAAGCGACAGCAGGCCGACCTCGTCGGTCGACCGCACTCGGAGAGTTCGCGAGAGGTCACCGAGGCCGACCGCCTGAGCGAGCCTCACCAAGGCCCGGATCGGTCGGACCAGGCGCGCGCTGAAGAGGATCGCGAAGAGCACCGCGACCAGGGCGACCACAGCCTGGACCACGAGCAGGTTCAAGTTAATCGCTTGGATTTCGGCGGCGACCGCGTCGAAATTCATTCCGACACGCACGGTTCCCCCGTTGGGCTGCGACCGCGAGACATCGAGCGCGGTGGTTCGGACCCCATCCTGCCCAGGCGGAGCAATCACCAGCCGGGCTGCGGCGCCTCCATCTTCGGCGGGAATGGCAAGCGCGTCTGTCATGGGTCCGTCAAGCGAACTCGCCACCAGGCGACCCGAGCGATCATAGAGGATTAGGTAAACCACGCCTTCGATGTTGCGGAACTCGTCGAGCAATCCCCGCACCGTCTGGCCAGCGGTGTCGGCTGCCGCCAGCCGAGTGGAACTCAAAACGCCTTGAGCGATGGCGTCTGCGCGGGCCTCAATTTCGTTCACCATGCGTGAACGGAGCGCCAAAGTGGTTGCAAAGGAGGAGATCAGGGCCAGCAGCGCCAGTGAAATCACCATGAGAAGAATGATCTTCGCTTGAAGACCGGGCCCGCGCACCTTCGACCGTCGAGCGGTAGCGACCTCCGGATCCGGACCCTCCAGACTGGCTGGGTCGGGTGATTCCGCGACCGGCGATTCCAGGGATCTCCAGGGATCGTCGGCAACGGTCAGCGGCGTCACCAACGGCTGATCGGGATCTTGAGGGGGAGTTGGCGAAACTGTCATGTCGTCTGCCCTTCTAGTTGTGTCCGGTTCCGCGCAGAGGCTCGCAGCGTATCGAGCAGCGCAGAGAAATCGACCAGCGTTGCGCGCCGGCCGGCGATATCGATGCTTCCCAGCCCGTATCCAGCGAGACCCTCCGTCGCCGCCTGCTCGCCCTGCGCTTCCACCGGGACGTGACTGCCGAACCCGAGTGCTCGATCGATGGCAACCGCAACGCGCGGCTCACTATCGCCGAGCGCCAACGCTTGCAGGGGCATCCGCCACGCCTGTTGCGGGAGCCCTAGCTCCGCTCGAAGGTCGAGCACGGTCAGCATTCTTCCTTGCGCGTTGGCGATGCCCAGAACGCACTTTGGCGCGGTGGGAACTCGCGTCCATGAGTCGATCTCGACCACGCCGCAGCCGGAAGCCGTGAAAGCCGCGAGATCACGTCCTCCGAGACGGAAGGCGAGCGCGGGGGCCCCGTGCACGGCTGTTAGATCTGGAGCGGCCGCCTGCCCGCTCGTCGCGGTGGTCACAGGTGGCGCTCCACCACGCTGAGCAGGTCCGCGCCGGCGAAGGGCTTGGTCAGGTAGTCGGTGGCCCCCTGCATCTTGCCCCACTCAACATCGGTGGGCTCACTCTTGCTGCTCACCAACACGATCGGCAGGTCACGAGTCTGCTCTGACCGGCGCAGCGAGCGCAGGATCTGAAAGCCGTCGCGATCAGGCATGACGATGTCGAGCAAGACCAGGTCGGCACCAAAGTCCGCGATCCGGCTCTCGACGTCCGAGCCCTCCAGGAAGCTCGCAACTTCGTGGCCCGCGCTTCTCAGAATATGATCGATGTGCTCGACGACTTCCTTTGCATCATCCACAACCACAATCTTTGCCATCTATCACTCCAATAGGTTCGTCAGGTGAGCCACAGCTCGCCCGATCAGTATATTCGCCGCTTCGAGTCAATGCGGCGATTATTGTGATTTACCACGATTGACTCCGGCCGGCGTCGTCGGACCAGCCACTCATGGCTCTAGATTCTCGAACAACCCCTCAATGAGGCTCGCGCAACGCTGACGCTAATATGGCGGCAATGGTGAAACGACTCTGCCTGGGCCTGACCCTGTTGATCGCGCTTCCAGCCGGCCGGGCGGACGGCCAAGCTTCGCCCACCGTCCAGGACAATCCGCTGGCTTCTTACTTCGTGCAGCCCTTCGGGCAGCGCGATGGGATCCCCTCCAACTACGTGCCTGCCATCTTGCAGGACGGGCTCGGTTTCCTTTGGCTAGGTACCCCTGAGGGATTGACTCGCTCGAACGGGGACACGTTTACCACCTTCGATCGGCGCAACACGCCGGCGTTTCGCAGCCACAACGTCAGTGCAATCGCCGAGGACGTAGATGGTTCTCTGTGGATCGGAACTGGTGGCGGCGGTATTCAGCGTTTCGTGCGCGGACAGATCGAATCGGTTACCGGCATCGAGCTATCGCACACTGAAGTCAGCTCTCTTCACCTCGCGCCGTCGGGTGCGCTATGGGTCGGTTTTCGCGGCGCTTTGTGCCGGGTCTACGCGTCTCGAGCCCAATGTTTCGATGAAGACGACGGCCTGCAGAACGAATGGATCGGCGGCACTCTAAGCGCGCCCGGCGTGCAGGCGGTCGCCATCGAGCCCGACGGTCAGGTGTGGGTAGCAACCCCCGACGGGGCTTTCGTCACCTCCGATTCCGATCCGAACATCACGTTCACAGCGGTGGCGCTGGACAACGGCCGACCGGTAGCTCTTCTGGTCGACAGCGATGGCACCCTGTGGAGCGGCACAAACAAAGGCCAAGTCGGTCGACTCAGCGAGCAGGGATTCGAGCCGGTGCTTGAACTTGGAGAGTCCGTCGTTGTGGGAACACTCGCCGTGCAAGACGACGGGGTGCTCTGGGCTGGGACAGGCAATCGGGGACTTGCTCGGTGGGACGGTGCCCGAGTCGGGTGGATCACCGAGGCCGAGGGACTGCCCTCGGACTCGGTGCTCTCCCTCCAATTGGACGATGAGGCCAATCTTTGGGTAGGCACAAGGTCAGGGTTGGCGAGGGTAGCCCACGGCCTCATCTCGCAACGAGGCGAAATGGTCGGCCTCACGGGACATACGGTCGTCGGCCTGAGCCCAGGTCACGAAGGAACGTGGGTGATCACCGCCGAGGGAGGCCTGAACCGGTTTCGAAACGGCCGCTATGAGCCGGTGCCCTTCTCGCCGCAGCTTCCAGACGCTTCCCTGCGTAGGGTGTTTGAAGACCGTGCAGGAGTGCTGTGGCTCGGCACGCGGCATGGCCTCTACCGCCTAAGCGACGGGCGGTTAGTGCCTGAATCTCATTCCCTGAAGGGGCGGACGATCAGCGCCATCTTTCAGGATCGAGACGACCGGCTCTGGGTCGGCACGGCAAACGGAGGACTGTTTGCAAGCAATACCCAAGGCAAAACATGGCATCACTGGACAACGGCAACGGGACTCCCCGGCCCTGGTATTTACACCATCGCCCAAGATGTCGCCGGAGACCTTTGGGTCGGCACCCGCAACGGCCTGGTTCGGCTGCAACAGACCGAACAGTTCGAACAGGCTTCGCTGACCACCTACGGACCTGCTGACGGACTGGACGAAGCGCTGATCGTTGCGCTGCACGCAAGCGCGGACGGCAGCCTCTACATCGGTACTGTTAGCTACGGTCTAGTTCGCTATCGCGATGGTGTCTTTCAAGCGGTGTCCGAACAACACGGTCTTTCTGATGCAACTGTGTGGGCCATTCTGGAAGATCAACTCGGCAGTTTTTGGCTCAGCAGCAACCGGGGAATCGCCCGGATTGCCAAGGAAGAACTCGAACACTTCTACGCTGGCAGGAGTTCGTCGATTCATTCCGTTCGATACGGCCCCTCGGAAGGCTTGTTGAACCCTGATTGTGTTGGCGGGTTTCTTTCGGCCGGCGTGGTCACCGCGGAGAACCAGCTAGCGTTTGCAACCGTGGCGGGAGTCGCGTTCATTGACGAGCCTGCGCTGGTCACCGACAGCGCACCGCCAGCCGCGCACGTGCTAAGCGTGACGATCGACGGCCAGAATCAGAAGCTGGGTGAACAGATTCGAGTCCCAGCTGGCAGTCGTCGCATCGATCTGCAGTTCGGCATCCCAACGCAGGTCTCGCCCCGCCAGGTTCAGATGAGAGCCCGTCTACTGGGGTTCTCTGATCAGTGGGAAACGGTGGGAGAGCTTCGCCAGCTCACCTACACCAACATTCCTCCTTGCAAGTGCCAACTCGAACTCAGCACCAGCCGCGACGGGATGCGATGGCTCGACGCCGGCCAGCACCGTATGCTCATCGAGCCTCACTGGTATGAGCGTCTCTCGGTTCGCATCCTCGGCTTCATCCTCCTGCTGATCGTCGTTCCGGCCGTGCTCCGACTCCGGTTGTGGCAGGCCGCAGACCGAGAGCGCCGGTTGCGCACAGAGGTTGCTGAGCGCACGGATCGGTTGAACCTGGCCAACCTGGAGCTGGAAGGTGCCAACAAGCAACTCCTCGAACTCTCCTTGTCCGACCCGCTGACCGGCCTGGCGAATCGGCGCCGTTTTAGCGCCGCGCTAGACGGCGAGTGGCGACGAGGCAATCGGCGCGGCAGCTCTCTCGCCCTAGTCCTGATTGACATTGATCGGTTCAAGGAACTCAACGACAGCCTTGGACACGGAGCAGGAGATGAAGCGCTTCGGGCGGTTGCGGCAACCATCAGCACGTTTGCGCGACGCGTCGACGATCTTGCCGCGCGTATCGGTGGAGACGAACTGTGTCTCCTGCTTCCGAGCATCGAGCGGAGCGCTGCTCTTCGCATCGCACAACTGCTGAGACTAACGATTAGTGACCTCAAGATACCCTCTGGAGGCGATGACGAGGGTTTCTTGACAGCGAGTCTGGGGGTGGCGGTGGCAGTCCCCACTGCCGACATGTCTGCCAAGGAGTTCTTGGAGCTCGCAGACCGTAGCCTCTACCAGGCCAAGTCCGAGGGACGGAACCGAGTGATCATGGCCGAGGACCCGAGTGCGGAGCCGCCTCGTGTAGCCCCTGGGCAAGCTCCGTAGCAGCAACGGCCAACCCAGTGCGGCCCCTGCGCGATGCTGACGCCAGGGCATCCGCACCCCATGTTGCCGAGATCAGAACGGTCCTGAGGCTGGCGCTGATACTGCGAAGCAGAAGGAGCACCGCCTGGCCCCCACTGCCCGGCTCTAACTGCCCGGCTCCAGCTGCCGCCCACAGCCTCTGCTGCTCCACTCAGCCCGCCTCCTGAGAGCGCCAGGCTGGTAGCGTTGAGCGACGCTCGCGGCCGGTCAGTGCACACCTCGCGCCGCCGTTCGGCGATGCCGTTCCACCCCAAGCAAGCATCCGATGACGCTCGAAGCAAACAGCAGTACCTCCCTCAAGAATCAAGCCGTGCAAGAACGCTGGGGCGGCACAAACTTCCCTGAGCAACTCGACCACGCTTTTTGGATGAACCACTCGGTTGTGCGCGGCTACCAGAACCGCCTGGCAACAGGCAGCGCCGCTTGCGACTGGCTCACCTGGCTCGCCAATGATTGGCTGCCAACCGACAAGCCACTGCGCGTGCTTGTCCTCGGGTGCGGCGATGGCTGGTTGGAGCGTGCGATCGCCGGGCGCCACTTCGTGGACAAAATAGACGCGGTCGATATCGCAGGCGACGCCGTTGAGCGGGCACGCAAAGCGGCCGAGCACGCAGGCATCACAAACATCCACTATGGCGTGCTTGATCTCAATCATGCGACGCTCCCAGAGCGGGCCTACGATGTGGTGATCGCCCATTCGGTGCTGCATCACATCGAGAACCTGGAGCACGCGTTCGCCACCATTTCGGCGAGCCTGAAGCCGGACGGCTGGATCGCGATCAACGAATTCGTCGGGCCAGCACACCTGCAGTACTCGGACCGAGCGATGGCCGCCATCAGCGAGCTAATGAGCGCCCTGCCCGCGCGCCTAAGATGTTCGGCTCTTTTTGACAAAGCTGTCTACGACCTCAAGCATCGCCCCGGTCTGGAGCAGGCGATCGCTGACGATCCGTCTGAGGGCGTTAGAGCTCCAGAGCTGGACGGCTTCATTCGGCAATGGTTCTCGGTCGCTTATGAGACCGATATCGGCGGTACCGTCTTGCAGCTTCTGCTCTGGGACATGGTGAACAATTTTCGAGAGGACTGTGCGCTTGACCGCAGCCTGCTCGAATGGATCTGCCTGCTGGAAGAGACCCTCGTAGTGTCTGCCAACCTGCCTTCTGACTATCGTTTCTACATCTGCCAAGCGCGAGGCGCTGAGGCCGAGCCCGCGATCGAGGCGTGCAGACCAAAGCGACTCGCCCCATCTCGCGACCTTCCCACGCGCTCTACGCCGCCAACCAACTCTGGGCCGCCAACCAACGCACGGGAGCACTCGACCGCTGTAGCGCGAGCGTTGACCCGGAGCGCCGAGTCGGCTTTCGCTGGGGCCAAACCGTGGTTGCTCTCGGCATTGCGCGAGGCCGAAACAGGCGCCCATGACGCGCCAATGATCTGGCTGGGCGGGCCCCGGGAACTAGCAGACGGTCTGGTGCAGAGCTTCCCAAAGCTAATGCCAATGGGAGTCAAAGCGCTCCTTGCGATCGTCCGAGCGGGCAGCGCTACGCTCGTCATCTCGAGACCCGCGGGGCTACCGATCCGAAAGATCGCCGCGCTAGCTCTCATGCTCCGCCGCCGAGGGAGCATCGTGATGCTCGAGCCCACTGGCGCTCAGGCCCCTGCCGACCTAGCCGCTCGTTTTGGGCAATGCCTAGCAAGTGCAGTGGATCGCTCGTGGGCTCAACCCGAACACGGCTTGCGAATCGAACGCGATCAACCTGCCTGCGCGCGCAGCGACCAGCGGCTCCATCCGGTGAACACTGGAGGCCAACTGCTCGGCCCGATCCTCGGCACTTTCGGCGCCCAGCTCGCAGCCGACGAGCAAGCCGACGCGGCCGAAGTTCTGTCGGGCATTGAGGCAGTCCTCGCTCGCGAGAATGTACTGCCCCCAACCGTCATCATTCGGGTTCAAGCGCTTCCCGGCATCCCGTCGTTGGTTGCTGCTCTTGTGACCGGGCGCATCCTTGAGCTTGCACCCGAAGGGGCCCGATACTGAAACGCTGCTGGTCCACAGCGCGATCGACATTCGCAAGCCGCACCGGACAGAAGCGGTTGGAACCTTAAGAAACTTTCGGTCTCGGGCCCCGGCCACACGTGGTTACCGACCACCAGCTGCAAGGAACACTGTACGAAATGGTTCCGCTCAGTTGGCCCTCACTCATATAACTGCGCGCCATCAACGATCTTGTTCCATCCAGGCCGAGTCACTTCTGTCGCACTTCGCCCGACCTCGCTCAACGGCACCGCCCGTCCGTCTATCTTGGTATAGACGTGCCAAGCGAAGGCCGGATTGTCTACGGCAAACTCGAGATCACCGTAGATCGGCACCGCCACAATGTCTCCTGCCGTAGGAAGTCTCTCAAGCCGTGGCCCTGAGCACTCAACAACCCCCTCAAGCCGTATGGCTACTCCGTTGAGGATCACTGCGGCCTCGGGCAAGATCCGCGTGCCACTCTGAGAGCCGATCGCGATGCGAACCGCAGGCGAGTCATAGAAGTGGCCGAACTCAACGGCCACAACCCTAGCGATCACGTACTGCCTTGGAGCGGGAGGGATCAAGTCCCACCCGCCCTGAGGAACCTGGGTGCTGTCACAGGACTCCATATCCAAATACAGCCCCGAGACCGGCGGGGTTGCTCTGCGACCGTGTTTTTCGCGGCGCTCTCGTTTCAGCTGGACTAGCCTTTCGACACGGCGTGGCACTTCGCGCCCCAGTTCTTCAAGAGCGATCCACCCAGAGGAGTCCTGAGTCTGCACTGGCAACAGCCTCGCGTCACCAGACAGGGCTGCCCAAACGCCCCCAACCACCGCGCCAGCTATGAGCACTCCAACTGTTGTTCTGCGCATATGTCCTGCCACCAACGGCCAACCTTTTCGGAGACGCTCCGGAGCGCGAGGGTTCTTGCCATTCCTGTTCTGTCACAGAAAGCGCCGGCTCGCCCCGATCGCAAGCAGCAGGGTTGGGCCAGATTTCTGTCTCAAGCCGAAACGCTCGCGAGTCCGCCCTTGGCCTATGAGCGCACCTCGCGCTACATGAACACCTCGGTCGAGAAATGACCGTGGAACTGATGCGGCAGGTGGTGCCGCAGACGCAGCGTGCAGGCCAGGTCGTTGACGTTGTCAGCGCGATAGATCTGTAGCTCGCTCTTGTGCGTGTAGCCGTCGTAGACCACTTCGAGCAGGTAGCCATCGTCTTCGGACTTAGGGTTCTTCGCCGGAGCAAACAAAGGTTCTGAGCCGTAGGTGCCCGGGGGCAGGGTGACCAGGGTTGAGTCGCCGTCGTAGCTCACGCTTTGAAAGGCGTTAAAGAAACTATTGGCGCCGTTATCAACCGAGCACGCGGTGTAACAAACCTTGTGTTTCGAGCCGGTGACGGCAGGGTTGAAAGTGGGGAACTCCGACTCTTGCCCGCACAGTGTGTCGACACTGATCGCGCCGGTTGCCAGGTTGAGGCGATAGCGGTTGTAGGTGCCACCCGAGAAGCGGCCGTTGGGGTTGAAGACATCTTTCAATACCGCGTTGGCGTCGAAATCGCTTGCGTACATGCCGTCTAGCACTACCTCGTCGCCCTCCTCGAAAGCGTTTCCGAAGTGGATGATGGCGCCGGGCGGGCACTCGAAGTTACGAACTGTTTCCAGCGTGTCTAGGTCGATCACGGCAATGCGCATGGCTCGGTTCTCATCAAAGCGCACCACATCCGAGATGGTGCGGCGGCCGAGCAGGAAGCTGCCCATGCCATCAAAGATGATCGAGTTGATGAAGAAGACAGCGTATCTTTCGGTGATGACGAAATCATGGCAGAACGGAAAGGCGTCGAGCGGCAAGTGGCTTTGCTTGACCATCTTGCCCTCGGGGCTGATCCGGTAGAGGAACAGGCAGGCCTTGGGCCCTCGCAGGCCCATGCCCGAGATGCCGGCGCCGAAGTTGAAGTAGTCGCCGGTAGAGGGGTGAACCTTGCCGTGAGCGCTGAAGACTTGGGTGCGGCTCAAGGCGCCGTGATAGTCGAACGGGCCCACGGTTTCGAGCGTTCCGGGATCCACCTCCCAAGGTTGGCCGCCCTCATTCAGGGCCAGTAAGTGGCCGCCGTGGAAGATGGTGTTGGTGTTGGCCGGGTTTGCTGTCCGCTTCAAGAAGTTGGCCCGCAAGCCGCCCGGGATCTGGGTTCCAAAACCGCGGTAGCACACCTCTTGTGCTTCGGTTTCGTCGATGTACTTTGGCGTCCGGACGTAGGCATTCTTGAAGTGAGCGCGACCCTCTTTGAAGGTGAAGCACGAGATCATGCCATCGCCATCGAACCAGTGGCCATAAGGTTTGCCGCCGATGCGTTGGCGGCCAGGGCCATTGCGAAAGAAGGTGCCTTCAAGATCGGCGGGCAAGGCGCCTTCAATCTCGTCGATCCAGTAGTTGTGCTCTTCGTCGAGGTTCTCGAGGCCGCCGTGACAGGTCGGCGGGGCTTGCACAGCGAGGTCAGGTTCTGACGTGGTCATGGGCACAGTCCTTGAACTACGAATTGTTGGGAGGTGTTCCAACATCGTAGTCGATAAGACCGAGCTGCGGACAACCCTCGGCGGCTGGCGGTCACTCCTACGGGATCGCTAGCAACAATCCGCGCGCACTCTGCCGGCTGCTCTCTGCCGGAACCGGCGGCCGGAACCGGCGGCCGGAACCGGCGACCCGGCTCTACGCCGAGTTCGATTTCTTGCGGTTGGCGTCGAAGATAATGCCGAAGGCCGTGCCCAGAGCGACCCCTAGCGCAAGGTTGCCGAAGGCGACACCAAAGGCCACGCCGAGGCCTATTCCGAGGGCCAACCCGGAACCGTCCGTTGAGCTGGCGGGCGGGCTCTCGTTTTTGTTTGTGTCGCTCATGGTTAGATTCTACGCTTCTGGACGGCCCTTCATTCCTCCAGCGCACGCCCGGTCGAGGGGCCCTGGCGCCGTTGGGGTCCAGGCCGTTGAGGCCGAGCAGTCTGGAGAGTTAGCCTCTCGACTCGTTAGCCGATCAAGCCTTCCAACGGCGACGAGGCGTTGGCATACAGCTTCCGACCTATGCGACCAGCGTTGCGCGCCAACCAGCCTGCCTCCACGGCCAGGCGCATCGCGCGGGCCATGGCCACGGGATCTCCGGCTCCGGCGATGGCGGTGTTCATCAACACCGCATCTGCTCCCAACTCCATGGCGATGGCGGCATCGCTTGCGGTGCCGACGCCTGCATCAACGATGACCGGAATAGTGGATTGTTCGATGATGATGCGCAGGTTTGCCGGATTGCGAATGCCAAGGCCCGAGCCGATCGGGGCGCCCAATGGCATGACTGCGGCAGCACCAGCCTGGGCGAGTTTTCGGCAGATGATGGGGTCGTCAATGCAATAGGGGAGCACGACGAAGCCTTCTGCAACCAGCGTCTCGGTGGCTCGCAAGAGTTGCTCGTTGTCTGGGAAGAGGGTCTGTTCGTCACCGATGACTTCCAGCTTGACCCAGTTCCAACCGCCGAGTTCCCGCGCCAGGCGGGCGGTGCGAACCGCCTCTTCGGCGGTGTAGCAGCCGGCCGTGTTGGGCAGCATGCGGTAGTGCGACCAGTCCACAGATTCGAGCAGGTTGCCTTTCTCTTCAAGATCCACTCTGCGCAAGGCGACAGTGACCATCTCGCAACCAGACGCTTCTAGCGCGTGATTCATGGTGGCTGCACTCTGGTACTTGCCGGTGCCGAGGATGAGCCGAGAAGAGAGCGTTGCACCGCCGAGTTCGAAGGGTTCAACCCGGCGTTCTGCGCCGGGGCTTGGGTTTGCTGTTGGGTCTGTCATTGGATGGTCGCGCTGTTCTTGGATCAAGGATGAGTGCTTTCGCCGGTAGACGCGGTTCGAGCGGGGTTGCCCTTGGACAAGCCGTCAGGCGCTAGTCTTTAGGGCTGTGGTTGGCCATGTTATGCCCGAGCGCTCTCGCTCTGGGGCCTATCGAGTGGGTACGTAGTACTCGGTGCCCTTGATCGGTCGCTCGAGTTGATGAATGAGCTCCTCGAAATCTTCTTCTTTGCTTGCAAAGTCGAGGTAGCGGGTGTCGATGACCAGCAGCGGCGTGTCGTTGTAGTGGTAGAAGTAGTGGTTGTACGCGTCAATCAGTTGCGCGATGTACTCGTCCGCCATCTGCTTCTCGTAGGAGCGCTGCCGCTTCTTGATGCGCGCCATGCAGGTGTCGACATCGGCGGTGAGGTAGAGCACGAGGTCGGGCGTGGGCACTTGCGGTTCGAGCAGCTGGAACAGCTTGTCGAACAACGCGAGTTCGTCGTCCGCAAGATTTAGATACGCGAAGATTCTGTTCTTGGGGAACGTGTAGTCGGCCAACAGCAGGCGCTGGAAGATGTCTTGCTGTTGCGTGTCCAGCTGCTGCTTGTAACGCGTCAGCAGGAAGTACATCTCGGTCTGGAACGCCACCCCAGGACGATCGTCGTAGAACGCCTGCAGAAAAGGGTTCTCAGCATCCTCAAGCATCTTCACGCCTTCATAGCGTGAGCTAAGCATGTCGACGAGGGTCGTCTTACCGACGCCTATTGGGCCGTCGACCGCGAGGTAACGGAAGGGAAAAGGGTCGGGTGCCACGGCGCGACTATAGCGCAGCGATTCGCCCTCGAGCGAGACCTCTTGTGGCTCGAGTTGTGGCTCGAGCTGCGGCTGGAGAATCGCGTTCCTCTCAGGGCGCTTCCCACGCCGCGCTGAGCTGGCCACTCGGTTGCCGGTTGAGCAGTCAACGACTTGGAGTCCGGGGCCGCACAAGTGCCCTTTTTGCTATATCTTAGGGCGCAACGGCCCGTGCACGGCGGTGTCCAACAATGACCCGCCGACCCTCACTTTCAAAAACCCACGCGTGCTAGCCGTTCCGAACACAGGAGAGATCTTTTTCAGGCTCAAACGGCACGGCTCGGCCCCGATACCACCGGTGTCGCCACTGCCAACCGCTCGCGCGGCTCATCACTTCTCCCGCGTCTTTAGGCCACAGGTCTCTTAGGGCGCAGGCCTCTAGGGAACAGGCCTCTAGGGAACAGGAGAGAGAGCTTCCGCGGCAACTGAGCCCCCAAACGCACCACGTCGAACACACAAACCTCTCGAGACGCAACGGTTGTCCGGCACACGTCGGCAGAGGCCTCAACAGCGCGCTCTTCGCCATCACATCGCCTTTTTGCGGCGCAACGGCGGACGAGGGCCGCGGCCACTCTGACCTCATTTCTGAGCCAACGCTGACTTGCGCGAAACACGTCGCGCGATTCCGTTGCGCCGCAACCGGTCTCGATTCTTAGGAGTATCGCCTCATGAATCCCTGGTGGAAACGTCCCAGTTCAGAATCCTCTTCGACAGCATCCCGTGAAGCCGACCGCCGCACTCAACCCGACCAAGACTCAGGCTCTAGCGACGGCAACAGCCGCGGGCGCGGTGGACGCCGCAGAGGCGGCCGACGAGGCGCAGCAGACGGCGACAAGCCGCGCCGCGCCGAGAACGCTTCGCCCGCGCGAAGCGAGAGCGCCCCGCGCGACAACAGCGCACGCGGCGGCGGTCGTGGCCGAGGAAGTCGCGGCGGTTCTCAGCGGTCGAACGAGGGCGGTTCCTCGAGGCGCGGCGGCAGACGACGCGGCGGTCGCGGGCGGCGCGGCACCAACACGACGATCGCGCTCTTAGTGGACGTCGAGGCGTTGCACTCGAGCCTCAAGGCCAGCGGACGCAAGCCCGAGGATGCGGCCGACATCTTCGCCAATGTCGGAGAAGGTGTAGCGCGCCGCGCGGTGGCGTGTGCCACCCGCAAGCAGAAGGTGCGGAGCGCTCTTAAGGGCGCGGGCTTCGATGTCGAGCAGGTGAACGGTGCCGGCGCTGAAGCAGCGCGCTTGCGGCTGGCGCTCGACGCCATGGAGCTGGCACTCGCTCACCGCGGCGCAAAGATCTATTTGTTCGACGGCACAGTGGCCGACCCAGCCTCAGAGGGCGAGGCAGCCTCAGCAGGCCCCCAAGAGAACGCGGTACTCGCTGAGCGGCTCCGCCATCATGGCGCAGAAGTCACCTACTTCTCGCTCACCGAGACCCTGTCAATCGGCGAGAAGGCAAGGAGCCGAGACGATGCCAACAAGGCTGATGCCGGCCCTGACCGGGCCGAGGACAATGGCGACGGCGAGGCTGGCGCTCCGGACGCAGAGGCTGGTGACAACGAATCGCCCACCGGCCGGCGCAGGCGCAGGAGCGGTCGCCGTGGTCGCGGTGCCGATCGCGATTCAAAGGGTGGCGACAGCGCGACTGACTCCGAACCTGTATCAGCCGATGCTCCGCCGCAGGCAAAACCGGCGCGAGCGCCGGCTCGCAAGTCGACGTCTGACCCGCTCACGCTCTTGACCTCAGCCATCGGCAAGTTGATGCAGGGCGAGAGCCAGTTGGTGTGGGCCACCAAGGCGCGCCAAGAGATGTCGTCGCTTGACCCGCTGTTCAACGAAACCGAGAACGGATACGAGAACTTTGAGGCGCTCCTGCGCGAGGCCGAACGCCGGGGCCGCATTGTGCTGCAGAAGGATCCTCGAACCCAGACCTTCGTCATCGTCGGCTGGCGCGCCGCTTAAGCGGTCGGGCCTTGAACTAACCGACGCGAAGGCGGCTCTTCGCGTCGGTTGCAAGCGGGTCACCGGTTTCGCCCTGGTGATGCCGCCTGAGCGCGGCGTGAGCGATCATCGCGGCGTTATCACCGCAGAAGGCGAGCGCCACCAAGTGAACCTGGATTCGCTCGCGCTCGCCCCATTGCACAAGCGCTCGCCTAAGCGCGCGATTCGCGGCGACGCCACCCGAGACCCCTAGCTCCCGGATCGGCTGTGGGGTGCGTGGTGCATGGGCCAGCCTTGCTTTGGGCCGGCTTGGATCGGTGGGGCTTGGACCGGTGGGGCCTGGATCGGCCGGTCTCGAACAGGCGACCGAACGACGGTAGCGATCGAGCCGGTCGATCACTTGGCGCACCGCGGCGTCGCGAAAGGCGGCGAGTAGCTGGATCGCAGCGAACTGACTTGAGGCTCGCGCATCGCTTTGGGCCAGTGCGGACGGTTCAAGCCCGGACAACCGCATCAGCTCTCCAGGATCCACGACGAACCCTTCCCGTTCAAGACGTTCGACCTCGACAATTGCCTGGGTCTTGAGGCCCGAGTAGGAGAAGTCGAGGGTGTCGCCGCAGCGCGAAGTGCGAAAGAACAGGGTGCGCGGTTCGGGCGCTTTTGGTCTTGCCGGCAACGGTGCGTGGCCCCGTTTGTGCTCGCCCAGCTCAGCCAAGCGGTCGACTACAGGCCCGCCCGGAAAGGGCAGCCCGAGTCGCTTGCCTACCTTGTCGAAGCACTCGCCCATGGCGTCATCGCGCGTTTCGCAGAGGGTGTCGACGGCACTGGCGCCGGCCTTAGGGGAGAGCACCGAGTAGAGCGCGGTGTGGCCGCCCGAGACCACCAGCCCGATGAAGCGCTCAGGGACCGCGTGTGCGGGATCAGGCAGTGCGGCGCGCGCGCTGGCGCTTGCTGGGGCAGCGGAAGGACTCGTGCTGGGCGCTGGAACCAAGAACGGCGAATAGAGGTGTCCCTCAAGGTGGTGCACACCAAAGAACGGTTTGCCCAGCCCATAAGCGATCGCCTTGCCAACGCTGAGCCCGACCAGCAACGAACCCACCAACCCCGGCCCCCGGGTGGCTGCCACGACGTCGATCTCGGCGAGAGCAACTCCTGCGAGCGACAGCGCTTGCGCCCTAACCGCCGGCCAATTGCGCAAGTGTTCGCGCGACGCGATCTCAGGGACCACGCCGCCATACTCGAGATGAGCAGCGAGTTGAGAGGAGACCACCGAGGAGAGCACGCGGCCTTCACCGTCTAGAACCGCGCAGGCGGTGTCGTCGCACGAACTCTCGATGCCGAGCACCAGCGGCCTAGACAGCGCATTCGAAGAAGAGGCTTCGAGCGAAAGTTCGTCGGAGGGAAGGGTGGGCCGGGCAGTGGTCATGTAGTTTGTGCGGCGTTTTTGCAGATGAGTGAGCAGCGCGACGAGACTTCGAACGATACGCCAACTAGGATCGACCTACCGAACCTAAGGCGCAACCTGCCACACGCGCAACCTGCCGCAGGCATCCACCCCGTTCACTTCCCCCTTCGAGAAACACCGATGGCCGAGACGCAACCGATTCTGACGCTCGACGATCTGCCTGCTGAGGCGGTCGAGGGACGCGCCGTGTTTGTACGGGTTGACTTCAACGTGCCGATCAAAGACCAAAAAGTGCTCGACGCCACCCGCATAGTGGGCGCCTTGCCAACCATTCGAACCTTGCTCGAACGGGGTGCTTTCCCGGTACTTGGTTCGCACCGTGGCCGACCCAAGGGCCACTTCGATCCGGCGTTGTCATTGCTGCCTGTGGCCAAAGAACTTGAGCACCGCTTGGGGGCGCCGGTCGCGTTCTGCAGGAACGCCATCGGCGAGCAGGCGCTTGGTGCGGTTCGAGCCCTCACCAACAAGCAGCGTGGTTCTGGTGTTCTGCTACTCGAGAACTTACGTTTTCATGCGGGTGAGAAGGCGAACGATCCCGAGTTCGTTGCTGAGTTGAGCAAGCTTGCCGATTGCTACGTCAACGACGCGTTTGGCACTGCGCACCGCGCCCACGCGAGCACGGTTGGCCTGGCCGCAGCATCAAAGCACAAGGCGGCCGGCGCTCTACTCGAGCGCGAAGTCGGCATTCTGGGCGGCCTCCTCGCGTCTCCCAAGAGGCCGTTCTTAGCGATCCTCGGTGGGGCAAAAATCAGCGGCAAACTGGAGACCATGCAGAGTTTGGTTGAAACCGCCGACCGACTCGCCGTCGGTGGCGGCATGGCCAACACGCTGCTCGCCGCATCAGGACACGCGATGGCGGCCTCGCTGGTGGAGGTCGACCTGCTGGACACGGCCCGCAACATCATCAACCGCTGCAAGGAGCGCTCGGTCGAGCTGATCTTGCCGGCCGACCTGGTGGTGACCGAGAGTCTGAGCGAAGAGCAGGCTTCGCCGCCTACGGTGCGCACCTTGAGTCAAGCGTCGCTTGCCTCGGGCGAAATGGCCGTCGATATCGGTCCTCTGAGCCAGCAGGCGATCGCGCAAGCCATTGCAAGTTCCGCGACGGTGTTTTGGAATGGCCCGCTCGGAGTATTCGAAGTGCCGCCATTCGACGCCGGCTCGGTTGCGATCGCTGAAGCGCTCTCCGCTTGCGAAGGATTTACCGCCGTGGGCGGTGGCGAAACGGTGGCCGCGGTCAATGCCGCTGGCGGCGCCAGTTCGATCAACCACATTTCAACGGGCGGTGGCGCGTCGCTCGAACTGCTGGCGGCCAAGCCCCTCCCGGGCGTCGAAGCGCTACGCAAAGGAGCTGCCTCATGAACTCTCGCCCGACCATCTTGGCCGGCAACTGGAAGATGAACCTGCGTCGCGCCGACGCCTCGGCTTTCGCCGACCAGCTGCGCGCACTCGGCCCCAAAGCGGCTCAAGGCGCGCCCATGGTGATGTTGTTTCCCTCTGCGCCGTTTATCAGTTCGCTGTCCGACCAACTGCGTCACACCGAGGTGCTCGTGGGCGCTCAAGACCTGCATCCAGAGAGCTCCGGAGCGCACACTGGCGACGTCTCCGCCGAACAGCTCAAGTCTGCTGGCGCCACCTGGGCACTGTGCGGCCACAGCGAGCGACGACACGATCACAACGAAAGTTGCGAGTTGGTTGCGGCCAAGGTGAACGCAGCCTTGGCAAGCGGACTGCTGCCCATGGTATGCGTCGGCGAGACTCTGGAGCAGCGCGAAGCAGAGGCCACCGAATCGGTGCTGGCCGAGCAGGTCTCGGCTATGCTGGGCGCTTGCGCCGGCTTGAGCGCAGAGCCCGCCGCCGATGGCGGCCTGACGTGGGCGCTCGCCTATGAACCGGTTTGGGCGATTGGCACGGGGCTCACCGCGACCCCGGAGATCGCCCAACAGGCGCACGGGTTCTTGCGACAACAGATTGCCGCCACGCTCGGCGAAGGCGCCGCTCGAGCCCTGCCTCTGCTCTATGGGGGTTCGGCCAAACCCAGCAACTGCGAGAGCCTCATCGCGCAAGCTGACGTCGATGGCCTACTCATTGGCGGTGCAAGCCTTGATTCCGTCAGTTTTCTCGATATGATTCGCCGCTGCGGATCGTAGAGGCTCCCATGTTGCACGTTCAAGGAACAGCACTGGTGGCTACACCTGAGCCGCAGACCAGGATCGCCTAAGTCTCTGAGCCGCCTGAACATAGGCCGCTCAGGCCGTAGACTCCCTTCGGGGCCCTTTGACGCGAGCGATCCAGACTTCTTACTGCTCGGCTTTAGGGCGGCTAAGAATTACCGCACAACTATTGACTCCTTGGACCCAACGGGTGTCCTTGAGGAGAAACCGCATTGATATACGCACTGTATTTCATCCACATCCTGATCTCGATCTTCCTGATCCTGGTCGTGCTTCTGCAGCAGGGTAAGGGCGCTGACCTTTCCGTGTTCGGCGGTGGCGGCACCCAGGTTGCCTTTGGCGCTCGTACCGCTGCAACCATGCTGCACAAGATCACTGTCACTTGCTTCGTTCTGTTCTTGGTGACCACACTCACCCTGGGCATCATGAGCGCGCGTAGCGCGCCCTCGGTGATGAGCGACGTAGTGGCTGACGAGCCTGTAGATGACGGCTTGACCGCGCCCGCCGGCGGCTCGCTAGACGAGCTAGACGGTGCCACAGACGATGCCGCCGGCTCCACATCCGACGCGGCCACCGAAACCGACGGTCCTGCGGGCGGCGCGCTGCCAGCTGAAGATGGTGCCGCTGAAGATGGCACAACAGAAGACGGCAGCAACAGCTAGAGCAGTCGCAATCGGGACAACGGTTCGCAGAGTGAGGTTTTCAGACAGAACGATTTGAGTTAAGCCGAAGTGGCGGAATTGGTAGACGCGCACGGTTGAGGGCCGTGTGGGGCAACCCGTGTCGGTTCGAGTCCGACCTTCGGCACCAAACTCGTTCTCTCTCTCTCTCTCGCCCCTCCCGAGAGACCTAGGCCCCCCTTAGGGCTCCACCCCTGACTGAGTCTCTGGAGCTTCAGCAGGGGAGCGACAAAGAGGTTCTGCCCTCACGCCTGCCCATACCGCAGGACCTCTCCTCGACTGCGCAATCGGGGGTCAATCTGCGCCGTTGCCTCCCGTGGGACACCGAACACCCATTTGCCGCAAGCTCCCTCGAGCCGGCCAACGCATTCCTAGTCCCACTTCCCCTTGCCTTTGCTCCAAGAGAGCTTGCCGGCGCCCATGAGCGCGATGGCGATGGAGCAGACGAAGTAGAAGGCGTGCAGCTCCAGCGCCCACTCCCCATTCTCGCCCAGGCGCAGGAAATCGCCCGAGTGCACCAAGAGCACCGCGACGGCCATGTTGATCGCGACCACTGCCGCTGCGGGTCGGGTGGCGAGCCCCACAATGACCAGCAGCGGGGCGATCACCTCGCCGAGGTAGACCCCGTAGGCAAGGACACCGGGAAGGCCATGTTGCTGCAGCAGCCCGGTAATGCCTGAGATGCCGTGCTGAAGCTTGGCAACGCCATGGAAAAGCATAAGACCACCAGTGGCAGCGCGCAAAAGGAGGAGACCCAAGTCGGTGTTCTTTTTCATTTGAGTTGTGTTCCCATAGTTAGATCCAGGCCAAGTCCACCGGGCGATGGAATGTGGTCTCATCGTCGATGCTCTTCTTGAACGACGGCCGCGCGTGCATGCGCTCCACGAAGGCCGCAACGTTCGGCCAGCGATCGGCCGGAACCACGCATCCTGCGTGGCCCAGGTTGACGAACGGCGACGCGATCGAAATGTCGGCGAGGGTCAACCGCGAGCCGACGAAGAACTCGTTCGTGCCGAGCTCGCTCTCGTAGTAGTCGAGAAAGCCGGGCAGGTCGTCGCGCATACAGGTTTGTGCCGCTTCAAGATCGGCCTCGCGCCCGAGTAGCGGGTTGATCACAATGGACCGGAAGATCGCGGGCCCGGTCTTTGCGACGAAGCCTGCGTCGGCGTGCTCCTCAAGCCACAAGGTGCGCGCACGAAGTACCGGGTCGGCAGGCACCAGCGACGGCTCCGGGTGTCGATTCTCCAGGTAGTCGCAGATGATGGAGGAGTCCGGCACCACAACTTCTTCTGCGCCCGAGCTATCGCTGAGTACCGGCATCTTGCGCAACGGCGAGCGGGCGACAAACTCTTCAGGCGGGTTGGCTGGGTTGATCGGAACCAAGGTGTACGGCAGGCCTTTTTCGTCCAGTGCCACGCGGACTTTGCGGACATACGGGGAAACACTGGTTCCGTAGAGGGTGTAGGTCATCGGTTGAAACCTCTGTTGGTCGTTGGTGGGCAAATGGATCGTCGAGCTTTCGTTCGGGCACAAGGTACCGGCTTTGGCCATCTCGCTCAATGCCTTTGCTCCGTTTTGGCCACGGGGCCCGTTAATTCGAACGGCTCGCGACACGTTCCCTTCTTGATGAGCGAACCGTTCGAAACCTCTCGCAACCTGCTCGGCGCCGTGCGCCTAGCTCGACAGTGGACTGTCGCGGCTCGGTTCACCACCTTGGTGCGGTTGCTGCTGGCGGCGGCGTTCTTGCCCTCGGGCGCCAAGAAGGTGATGGGGCACCGTTTCACCCAGATCTCGGTTGACGTGCCGATTGGCAGCTTCTTTGAGGCGTTCTTTCAAGCGCAGGAGTACTACGTCTTTGTAGGTCTCGCCCAGGTCTTGGCCGCGCTCTTGCTGCTGTGGCCACGCACCGCACTCTTGGGCGCACTACTGTTTCTTCCGATCATCAGCAACATCGTGATGATCACCTGGTCGCTCCAGTTTCCAGGCACTGTGTTTGTCACCGTTGCGCTCTTGATGGGGACGCTCTACCTCTTGCTCTGGGACGCACATCGCCTAGCGCCGTTACTCTCGGCAAAGGCGGTCGCTCAACCACTCCCGCCGCCCGCGCGACGGGTGCGGCTACGGACCGCTATCGGCGCGACGGTTGCTTTCGGGCTCGCCGGACTCGGCGTCGCCGCTCTCTTGGCGCAGGGTCCCGGACAGCAAGCGGGTGCGCTGCTGCTGGTTGTGGGCGCCATGCTCTTGCCGCTATGCCTTGCTGCGGCACTGGAGTCGGCCGCGCTTCTGCTGAAGCCCAGCGCACAACAGGCACGCACCTAGACCACGCGGAGCCGGTGGACTGCTGTACGCTTCACCGATGAGCAAGAAGGATGCTTGGCGGCGAGAAGCGCGACGTCGGTACAAAGAGACTGTGCAGCCGGCCGGCGTGTTCGAGTTGCGCCACTTGCCCACCGGGCGCGTGCTGCTGGACTCGAGCCCGAATCTTCCGGCAAGGTTCAATCGCATGCGCATGCAGTTGGACACCGGCACTTACGTCATGCACCCCAAGCTCCAGAGCGACTGGAAGGCTTTCGGCAGCGATCAATTCGCCTTCACGGTGCTCGAAGAGCTCGAACCACCTGATACCCCCAGTTGGAACTCCGAAGACGATCGCGAAGCCCTGCTCGAACTGTGGCTAGAAAAGGTTCAGCCCTTTGGCGAGGCAGGCTACAACCGCCCGCAGGAGCGCTAGCGATGAACACAACCCAAAGCGGTGACCGTAAGAGCAAAGGTGCCGACGTGCGCTTCCCGCCGCCGCTTGTGTTTCTCATCGCGCTTATTACAAGCGCGGCGCTGCAGCGATTCGTCGGCGGCGCGGTTCCCATTGGTCGGTCCGTGGGCGTCGGCCTGGGTTGCGTGTTGATTGTGGGTGCGGTCGGATTGATGGCCTGGGCAAGCGGCCTGTTTCGCAGGACCGGCCAAGACGTGCGTCCGTGGCTGATGACTCCTGAACTCATCGTTGACGGGGTCTACCGGTTCACACGCAATCCGATGTACCTTGCCATGGGGTTGATCCAAGCCGGGTCAGGGTTCCTTCTCCGGTCGCCTTGGTTTTTCGCTCTTCTCCCGCTGTCTTTGGTCGCGGTCTACTTGATCGCGATCCGTCCCGAAGAGCGCTACCTCAAGCAGACGTTCGGCGACGCATACCTCGACTATCTCCGTCACACTCGACGCTGGTTCTGAACCAACCATAGAATCCGTGCGTGCTGAACCCTCGCGCCGACGGTCGTCCATTGTTTGCTCAATACCTCGCGACCAGCGCGCTGGCCGCCACCGGCATGGTGGCCGCAATCACCATCAGTTCGATCGCCGCAGAGCGCATGCTCGGCAGCCCAACCTGGACCGGCCTACCGATGGCCGCCTCGATTCTCGGGACCGCCTTCGGCAGCCAGCTTCTCGGCCGACGGCTCGAACGTACGGAGTTGCGCTTTGCCTTGGCCGGCCAGTACGGCATCGGTCTCCTAGGTGGGGGTGTCGCTCTTTTGGGCGTTGTGTACGGGCAGCTCCTGCTGCTGGCGCTGGGGCTAGCCTTGTTGGGGCTCGGCCACGGTGCCACGCAGTACGTGCGCTATCTCGCTGCAGACTTGTTCGCACCTGAACGCAAGGCGCAGATACTCAGCTGGGTGGTGTGGACCGCAGGCCTGGGTTCGGTGCTCGGCCCGCGCCTGCTCGCTCCCGCGGGCCACTGGGCCACCTCCCGCGGCCTGCCCGAAGTCGCCGGCCCCTACTTCGCCGTCATCGCCGCGTTTGCAGCAGGAGCCGTGTTCTACTTGGCGCTGGTCCCCAGAGGGTTGTTTGCGAACCCAGTAATCGCCGGCCCTGGCGCGACACCAGAGGTGGCGATCTCACCCGTTGTTTCACCCGCGGTCCCACCCGCCAGGTCATCTGCCGTGAACCACGACAGGCGTGGTGGAACTTGGCCTTTGAGCGCACGGCTCGCTCTGTTCGCCATGGTCACAGGACACGTGATCATGGTGTTCGTGATGACCATGACTCCCATTCACCTCACCCAGCACGGTCACGGGCTGGGTGAGGTCGGCACCGTGATCAGCGCGCACATGGCGGGCATGTTCTTGTGCGCGCCGGTGGTGGGCTGGCTCTGCGGTCGCTCGGGGCCCGGGCCGGTTCTGGTGACCGGCAGTCTGTTGATGGCGGTTGCGGCACTGTTGGCCGCGCTCACTTCGAACGTAGACGGTACCGTGCTGAGCGCGGCCGTGCCGATGTCGCTACCGCTCTTTCTGCTGGGCCTTGGTTGGAACTGCGGTTTCGTCGCCGGCAGCACCTTGCTCAACGAGTCCTTAGCGCCCGAGCGGCGACTGCGTGGCCGCGGTTTCGCCGACGCAGCGGTGTGGACCGCCGCGGCAACGTCGAGCCTCTCATCGAGCCTGCTGTTCGCAACGATTGGCTTTGCCCGATTGAGTTGGGTCGCGTGCGCATTGGCCGTTGGCCTGCTCGCGATCCTGTGCCTCAAACGCAACGATCTGCACGCAGCGACACCGGCCTAGGCCGCCGGCAACGCCAAGAACGCGCGAACCACCTTCAGTTGCTTCCGACGCTTCTCGCAGGCGAATCGAACTCCTGGGCGGCTGCGGCCACGCCGAGATGCTGATTGAAGAAGGCGCCCGCACGCTCGAAGATCTCCACCCAGTGCTGGTAGCGGAGGAACGAGTGCACCTCGTCCGGATAGACCAGAAGTTCGTGCTCAACGCCGAGCTCGCGCAGTTTCTCGACCAGCACTACGGTTTCTAAAAACGGCACGTTGCGATCATCGTCGCCGTGCACCAAGAGCACCGGCGAACGCCAGTCCTCCACCTGCGCCATAGGCGACGACTCGAATGCTAAGCGTGCGCGATCAGGATCCTCCAGCGGCTCATAGCTAGGGATGAAATTCTTGATTGTGCGGTTCCAATCGTGCACGCCGTGAATATCAACCCCCGCGGCGAACAGGTCGGAGGCCCGAGAGAGCCCCATCGCCGTCAGGTAGCCGCCATAGGAGCCACCCCACAAACCGACGCGAGAACCATCAACGTCGTCGCGGCTACGCAAGTAGAGCCCCGCGCCTAACACGTCGCGTAGCTCTGAACCGCCGGTCGCGCCATAGTCGAGCGCCTCGCGGAACTCCATGCCGTAGCCAATGCCGCTGCGATAGTTCACTGACAACACCACATAACCCTGGTTCACCAGGTATTGATGGAAGGCATAGCAGTTGTGGTAATAGCTGCTGTAGTGCCAACCCAGCATCATGTGGCGTCGCGAGCCACCGTGAAAGAAGATCACCGCGGGCCGCTTTGTCTCGGTGCTTGTCTTTGGCTTGAACAGCTGGCCGTGGATCTTCATGCCGTCGCTGGCAGCGAACACCACCTGCTCGGGCTCAACCATGGCTTCAAGCGGAAAGCTCGCCGGTAGCGAACCCGGTGCGAGGCTGCGCGCGCTGCCGTCAGCGAACCGCACCATGGGTTCGAGCGGACGCGTGCCGCTGGCGGCGACATACGCGATTGCACCATCCGCGAGCGGGGTCGGCGTGTTCTCGACGCCTTTGCCTTGGGTCACCGCTTGCACCGCTCCACCGGCCGCGGCCACTCGCCAAAGATGGCGACGGTCGATGTCGTCTTGATTCGACGAGAACAGCACGCTCTTGCCATCCCTAGCGGCCGCGACGTACTCGACTTCGAATTGCCCCGGCGTTAGGAGCTGTGCCGAGGGCCGTCGAGAACCCGCGCTGGTCAACGAAGGCCGCAGGACCGGGAGGCCATAAAGATGCGTCCAGCCATCAGCCTCTGAGGGGAACACCAGAAAGCCGTCGTCGGTCCAGATCAGTTGATCGTCGGCAACCACGTCGCGGTACACCGAGCCCACACCCGGCTTGGCACGAAAGACTTCGCGGGCGGCACCTGAAGCAAGGTCTACCACCCGAATCGACCACGGCGCCCCAGCGCGCATCGGCGCAAAGATCTCTGGCTTTAGCACCGGCGGCTGACGCACGAACGCGAGGCTGCGGCCATCCGGCGAGAACACCGGCGAGCCGTCCTGATCAACAGCCGCATCTAGAAAGGCAACACGGTTGCTCTCGAACTCAAGTACGCCGATGAAGCTATGGGAACCGCGCCGCGACACGAACGCAAGCCTCGACCGGTCTGGCGACAAGCGCAAGTTGTTGATCCCCCCTCGCACAGCCAAGAGGTCGGCCTCGGTCTGCTTGCGCCGTTGACCGCGCTTCTTAGGAGCTTTACCGAAGTCGATGCGCACCACCTTGCCCTTGCGCTGAATCAAGAGGGTGTTGTGATCGAGCCACAGCGGAGATCGACCGACGCCCACTTTGGTGGCGCTTCCGGTACCCAGGTCATACCGCCATACCGCGCGCTCGACACCGTCGGGCAGGCTCAGCGGGTTGGGCAACTCGCCCGCGGCGTTGGGCGGACCGCCACGAACGAACGCCAAGCTCTCGCCGTTCGGACTCCAAGCGATTGAGCCGATCTCTTGGCCATCGTCTGCGCTGGCTCCCGGTCGCAAGCCGGTCCCGGCGAAGTCGGTGACGCGTTGGCCTAGGTATTCAGGGGCTGAGGCCACCCATACATCGCGGGTTCCGCGATCGTTGAAAACCCAGGCCATGTGCTCGCCGGTTGGAGCAGCACTGAGCCCAGACGGATGCGGCGCGCTCAGTACATCTGCGACCGTGACCTCGGGCAGGGAGAGAGCTGAATCTTGCGCGTTGACGGAAAGCGGCCCCAAGGCCAAGAGCGCCGCTGTAATGACTGCGCCGGTGCAGAATCTTCCGAGCCGGAGTCGCCGGAGCCCGCGAGATGGCCGTGTTCGCATTGTCTGTCCCTCTGATGTCGTCATGGTTCGGTAGTGTGCGCCCATGCTACCCGGAGCCAAGGGGCCCGGGTCCGGGGGGTACACACACTGCGTTCAGCGTGGGTCGCGATGGCACCGGGGTGGTGACTGCGATCAAGCTCGCCACCCGTTCGAAAAGCTGTTGCCGGCCGTCGATCACGTGGCGGTGGTTGTGCCCCAAATGGATTTCCTCAACACTTCGGCTGAAGCCGTCGCCGGGATTCCCCTACCGTCTTCTGAGCCGCGGCCGGGGCGAGCAGCGCAGCGCGTGCTCCGCTCGTTGCGGCGCTTCCACCTCGATTGGCTCTACCGCGTGACCCTGGCGCTCTTGTTGCCGGTGGGAATCTCCTTCTACACGTTTCAAACGCGACGACTTCTACATCCCGCTGGGAGGGAACCGTAACGGCACGTTCCACACGCTACGAAACCTGTCCTTGACGATGCTGCTCGGCGGGCTCTGGCACAGGCCGCTTGGGGCTTGGTCTTGTGGGGCGCCCCACGGTGCTGGCCTGGTGGCGCAGCGCGCGCTGGCTCGCGGAGTGCTCTTGGCGCTGGTGCGTCGGGTGCCGCTGCTAACGGTCGCGGCGACCCTGATGACGGTGCTCGCAGGGTGGGTCCTGTTTTGCGCCCCCGACCTGCAGACCGCGCAGCAGGTGTACCGCGCCACGCTCTGCCCCCAGGCGGGCATCGTGTGGCACTTTCCCTGAGGCCGCCGGATCACTCCTGCTCACGATCGTCGCCACAGCGGTGGACGATGGGGGCCGAGCCTGTGGCGGTGGGTGCTGCGCGGCCACTGGGCAGGCGACGGGACACTGTTGTTTCTCGTCTTGTCGAGCCTCGCGTTCTCGAGCTCCTCGCCCAATCCCTTTCTCTACTTCCAGTTCTGATGGCATCGCTGGTTAGGGCGCTCTTTAGAGCGAATAGATGCGACTCGCGTTGCCCTGAAACAGCTTGCGGTGGACGCTCGTGGGTCGGTCCTCGACGGTTCGCAGAAACGAGTTCCACAACACCGTGTAGGAACACGAGATCTTGTCGACCGGGAAGTTGCTGGCGAACATCGCGCGGTCTTCGCCAAAGCTCGCGAGGCAGTGCTTGATCCAGGGGGCTTGAGCGCTGGCGAGACCCAAGGAGTCGGGCGGGCTGTCGCGCAGATGCCAGCCGAACCCGTTGCGGGGCATGGCGATACCACCGAGCTTGACCACAACGTTCTCACACGCAGCCACCTCATCGACCGCGCGCCGCCAGTCATCGAACACGCCGTCTTTGCGGTCAGCATACGGACCCGAGAGCACCGGGCCACCGCAATGATCCATCACGAACGTTACTTCCGGGAGCGCTCGAGCGAGACCACTGAGGCCGGCGGCTGGCTCAGCTTCTGCCGTTGCGCAGCGCGTCAGCTGATGGTGGTATTGCCAGGTCTCGCACACCAACCCCAGCTCTGCGAGCTGGGCCACGCCTGCGCGGAAGGCCGGATCGAGGTAAAGGTCGGGCGGTGCACCAGAATGCGAGTTCGGCACCTCGGGGTGTGGATCCCACGACGCTGAGTGTCTGATGCCGCGCAGCAGGCCGCCGGCAAGCCGCTGGTGCTGTTCCACCAATGTTTTGACCGCCGCGCCGAGCCGCAAGTCCACGTACCCTACGATCCCTTTGATCACCGGGCCTTGACCGACCTTACGACGGCGGGCGGCGCTAGCAACAGCGAGTTCCCGTACCCATTCGGTTTCGCCTAGCGACCGTTCGCGCTCGAGCCCCTCGGCGCGGTAGTTCGCACCGCACTCGACGAACACGCTGCTTTCAATGTTGAGGTTTGCCGCGTCATCACACAGCTCCTCCACCATGTACCGAGAATCTGGGCGTTGCCAGAGGTGGTGGTGCGGGTCGCAGATGCGAAGCGTAGGATCGAGCGGCTCTTCGATCACCTGCGCAAGCCACTCGGCCCGCTCCTGGTGGCTAAGCACTGCCCGCCGCCAGCTAGAACGGCAGGTCAAGCGAGCGGCACAGCGATCGCACAACCGGCTTTGCCGCCACACACAGTTGGGCGAATTCCTCGAGCAATGTCTTTGAGGTCACCAGCTTCTTTGAAACCGAAGCGATGCCGATGAAGTCTTTGCGTTTGAGGTCTTCTATCAGCACGTGGTCTGCGTCAAAGCCCTTTGGCGGCCGGACCAAACTGTCTCCGCTGAACGCAAAGTGGTTTTTGAAGTTGCCGCTTGTAGACCGCTTCCATTCGGTCGCTCGCGCCGCGATCCCCGCGCGGATCTTCCTGGCCTCGGCCGGCTGCGGTCGCCAGATTCCTGCACCGACAAAACAGCCCTCGTCTGCAAGGTGCAAGTAGAAGCCCGGTGCGTGAGCGTCCTTGTGTTGGCGATGCCTAAAGTGGATGCCAACGTGGGTCTTGTAGGGCGTCTTATCTTTGGAGAACCGAACGTCCCGGTAGATCCGAAAGAGTGAGCCTCCCACCGCTTTGGGCACAGCCTGAAACTCGGAGCTGATGCGCGACAAAGGACGGCTAAACGCGGCGATGAACTGCAGCGCGGGCTCCTTGATCTGGTCTTCATAACGAGACTTGTTGTCTTGAAACCACTCGCGTTGATTGTTCGCTTTGAGCTCCCGAAGGTACTTGAAGAGAGCCGGGGAGAAATAGGTTTGGGTGTCGCTCATGACGGGGTCCTCGGTAAGTGAGCCTGAGGCGCTTCGGATGTGCCAAAGCTCGTGGCGAGCGGCGAGGGTGTTGCCCTTGGTGCAGCGGACTTTCACAGAGCCTCGTCATTAGCGACTGAACTCGGCTGTCCGGCCGCCATGAGTCCATAGGCACGGACGCAGCCTGGCCTTTGCGCAACCTTAGAACACAACAGGAGCACATCGACTCTCGGGACCGAATTTGCCCTGAACGCGGCCGTCACCCGCGGTCGGGTGCGCTGAATCTGGTGCCGCTCCGGCGTGCTAGCCTGTGGCCTGCTACTACGCGCAAGGGTTTGATTCCATTGACACCTGTCCCCGATGAACGGCCTCCCAAGATCTCTTTCGCTGCCACCGTTCTGGGCGCGTTGATGGTCGTGCTCGCGGCGTTGGCCTGGCTTTGGCTGGCGCCTGCTGAGCAGACGTCGCCCGCCTCTGAGCGAGAGGCCGCGAGAGACCTCGAACCCACCTTGCTTCGCCGGCCGAGCCCGTCCATCACCGCCGCTTTGAGCCCTTAAGTCCCGTGGCACGCAGTCACCGCCCCCTTAGCCCTTTGCTAGTACCCAACTGTCAAAGCGCCGCTGAGCCAGCCAACGCAGGCGCGGTCTAGGTTCCATGCGCGCTGTTCGCCACGCCCTCGAGTACTCGGGCCTCGCCGCATACTCCGCCTTTGCAGGCGCCCTGCCTCGCACCTGGGCGCTCGCTCTTGGGCGCGGTGTCGGCGATCTCGGCTGGCTGCTCCGGTTGCGACGCAACGTTGTGCTCGAGAACTTGGAGCGGGTTTTTCCCACAGCGACCCACCAAGAAAAGACCGCTCTGGGGCGCGCATCTTGCCGCAACTTCGCTCGCTCTGCGACCGAGTTCGCGCGCTTTGGCACCGATCGGCCCGAGGTCAAGAACTTGGTCGAAGTGCGGGGTTTGGAGCTCTTGCGTGCAGAGTGTGAACGGGCCCCCGGCGCTGTCGTGGTCACGGGACACCTCGGGGCTTGGGCGCTGTACGTCACCGCGCTTGCGGCGCAAGGCCAGCCCACCAGCCTTTTGGTAGGCAAACAGAGCAATGCGCGGGTTGACCAGTTCATTCATGACCTGCCTGGCGAGGCCGTTGAACTGATCGGTAAGGGGCCGCTCGCCCCAAGAGGAGTCCTGCGCGGGCTCGCCGCAGGCCGGTGTGTGCTGATGGTGGCCGATCAGCACAGCAGGGTCGGCATTGAGGTGCCATTTCTTGGCCATGTGTGTAAGACCTTGGCCCTGCCCGGAGCCATCCTTGCCAAGAAGCAGCGTCCTCTCTTCTTGCTCGAGGGGTTCCACGTCGAAGGCGGGCATCACCTGGTCGACTTAAGCCCGATTTCGCTGCCTGATCTTTGTGATTGCGACCTCGCTGAGCGGGCGCGGATCATCACCACGCTCTGCAACGAGGCGATCGGCGAGGCCGTACGGCGCCATCCAGATCAGTATTTTTGGCATCACCGACGTTGGCGTCGCAGCGACCAAGACCAAGCGGCGGGCGAGTAGCCACCCGAAGCGGCCCGCTTTAGTCTACTCGCCGCGCGCCGGGTCGATCGGAGTGAACACCAGCTGGCCTAGTACCGAGTCGTTCTCGCCGGGAGACCGCCCGGAGCTCAACGGGGTGACCAGGCGATGCTCGACGTCGCTGCCCTCCGGCAGGGTGGCGTTGGGGGCCACGATCACTCGGTGCAACTTGCAGTGCGGTCCCACGCGGCCGCCCGGCAGGACCACCACCTGGTCCAAACGCGAGTGAGACTCTACCTGCGCGCCGGCCTCCAGCGCCGTACGGCGTAAACGAACTCGAGCGCCGACGCGCGCCCCTGAAGCGACCCAGTTGCTGCGTAGCCAGCGCACCGGGGCGCGACCGCGAGCCCAGTCGCAAACGCCATCGAGGTAGCGATCAGGGGTGCCCAGGTCGTGCCAGGCCCGGCGCGTCTTGACCGCTTGGAAGTCGGTGCCGCTCTCGAGCAACGGCTGATACAGATCGCCGACGATGTCGGCTGGGCCCGAACCGTCAGGTATGCAATCGAGCAGCGAGCGAGACAAGACGTGCGCACCGGCGAACACCGCTCGCTCCTTGACGATGCCTCGGATGGGTCCGGAACGGCGAAACTGCGTGACCCGCAGGCTCTCGTTGAGTCCAACGCCGCCGCCATAGTGCTCGGGTTCTGCGGTGGCGCTGAGCAGGATGGTCGCTGCTGCGCCGGTCTTGGTGTGACGGCGGATCATCTGTTTGAGAGGCCAGCGGCACAAGGAGTCGCCGTTGATCACGAGGGCAAGGTCACAGTCGCTGAAGAATTCCCGCAGCGGCCTCAAAGCACCAAGCGTGCCGAGCAGCTCCGGCTCCTCCGAGTAGTGCATGCTCAAGCCGCCCCATTGGTCCTTGAAGGCTGCGCGGATTTGGTCTCCTCGGTGGTGCAGGTTCATCGCCACCGCATCGCAACCAATCAGCGCAAGTTGATTGAGGGTGTGCGCAGCGACCGACTGGCCGGCCGCAGGCAAGAGCGGTTTCGGCAAGCGTGTTGTCATCGGTCGCAAGCGTTGACCAAGTCCGGCAGAGAGCACCAGCGCCTTGATACAGGCCCGTTTAGCCATTGTCCGGGTCGACCGGGCGAAAGCCCTTAGGCGTGGCCTCTTGCGGAAAGACCATGTCGGACGGCGCCTCAGGGTTCTGCTCGCGGTACTCGTCATAGAGCTCGAGGTAGCTTGTGAGTTGGGCCCGCTTCAAGTCGAGCTGAAGCGCGGTTGCAACGGCTCTGGGGTCAACGCCTTCGACCTCCACGAAGTCGCCCATCGGAGTGTGGTCTAGGACTACCTCATGGTCTAGAAAGCAGAAGCTGCGGCGCACCTTGTCGTAGCGGCGTACGGGCTCATAGCCGAGTATGCCCAGCAGCGCGAGCACGGTTCCTGCCCCCTCTACCTCGGTTTCGCGCTCGACCCGTTCCTTGAGCCCTGCGCTCTCAGCAAGAACCTGCTCGTGGGCTGCGACTGGCGCCTTGGCGGTGAGACGCGAGCCCAGGACCGCACCGTCGGGGGCACGTTGCTCGCGAACACGGAGCATCTTGAGCGCATCTTTGAGCTCGCCACCTCGATCGAGCACCCAGTTCCGCTCCCAGTGGGCGGCACTTGTCTCTTGGGCGCCTTTTGCCCGCAACGTTTGCTCGACCGAGTCAAGATCTGCGCCGGCAATCTTGATCTCTCGTTCAACACCACCGCTGTTCGACAGTGCTCGCGGATGGGATTGAGTGCTCAGCTTAGGCCCGCTGCGTGCGCGGAGGCCACCCGGTCCAAGAGCCTCGCAGTGAATCGGACGCCGCCAAAGAAATAGTCCACGTCGAGTTTCTCGTTGGGTGAGTGCAGGCGATCGTCTGATAGCCCGAATCCAAGCAACAGGACTGGAACATCGAGTACCTGCGCGAAGGTGGTAACGATCGGAATCGACCCGCCTTCTCGAATCTTGACGGGCCGCTTGCCCCAAATGTCTTCCATTGCATCCAGCGCGGCCTCGGCGAGCGGCACCTCCACGTCGACCAGAACGGGGTCTGCTTCGCTCAGGACCGTGACCTCGGCTGTGGCCCCCACGGGCGCGATCTCGTCGACGTATGCCTGAAGCGCGGCGGCAATCTTGGCCGGATCTTGGTCGGGCACCAGGCGCATCGAAACCTTGGCTCCGCCTGCCGCAGCGATGACGGTCTTGGCCCCCGCGCCTTGGTAGCCGCCCCAGATGCCGTTGACGTCGCATGTGGGTCGAGCCCAGGACCGCTCAAGGGTCGTGTAGCCCTGCTCACCGAAGGTTTCGCTGATGCCGATCGCGTCGCAATAGGCTTGTTCGTTGAAGGGCAGGGCGGCGAAGCCTTCGCGCTCCCAGGCTTCTAGGGGCCTCACATCATCATAGAACCCGGGGATTTGGACCATGCCGGTTTCAGCGTCGCGGAGCTGGGCCACGATCTGCGAAAGGGCGTTCAGCGGATTCGTGACCGCGCCACCGAAGGTGCCTGAGTGGAGGTCGCGGTTGGGGCCCGTGACCTTGATCTCTGTATAGAGCAGCCCCTTGAGACCATAGAGCAGCGAGGGCTGGCCCGGTGCGTACATCGAGCTGTCTGAGACCACCACCGCGTCGCACTCCAAGAGAGCCTTGCGCGCCCTGTCACTGGCGGCGGCGCGCACGTAGTCCTCGATGGTCTCGCCGCCCGATTCCTCCTCGCCTTCGATCAAGAACTTCACGTTGACCGGTAGCGCGCCGCGCTCGGCCAGCGTTGCTGCCACGGCAGCCAGGTGCGCGTAGGACTGACCCTTGTCGTCGGTGGCACCGCGGGCGACAATTTGCTGTCCGCCATGAAGGCCGTCTTCGAGGGTCGGTTCGAACGGCGGGTTGCGCCACTCCTCAAGCGGGTCGGGCGGTTGAACGTCGTAGTGGCCGTAGAACAGGAGGGTCGGTGCGCCTTCGGCCTCAAGCCACTCGGCGTAGACCATGGGGTGGCCGCCGCGCTCGCTATCGATGATGCGCGCATCGAGCCCACTGTCCTTCATTTTCTGGAGTACGAACTGCGCGCAGCGTCTCACCTCGGCGCCGTAGTCGGGATCCGTCGAAATCGATGGGATACGGAGGTAGTCGAACAACTCACTGAGGATAGCGGCGCGGCGCTCCTCGATCGCTGCGAAGACGTCTTGGGTATCGGTCATTGCTGTCCTTGTCTGTTTGCGAGGGTGCGATTGCGGCGCGCCCCTAGGCCCTCGTGCGCGGCTGCACGAAGCGGGGCGTCACGTGTGTGGGCTTCCGACTCTATTTCAACAGGCCGCCCGGAACAGCTCTCGTTGGCTTTTGCTGAGAAGCAGCGTGCAGATCGGGGCGGCCGGTCTCAGGCACCGTTGCTGCTCTTTCGCGCCGTTCGCAAGAGCTGGAAGCCGTTCACCAGGACGTGGGTGACCAGCGGCGCGGTCAGATTGCCGCGTACCAAGAACCACGTTCCCATCAGCGCCCCCGCGAAGGCGGCGAACAGTGTCCACCACCGAAAGTGTTTGCCCGGACCGCCGTGCAGAACCGCAAACAATCCCGTGGCTCCGAGCAGCCCCCAAACGCCTTGCCACGATCCTTGAACAGCGCCGCGAAAGAATAGTTCCTCGCTGACCCCAGAGAGCAGGGCGAGCCCTACCGCCTCTGAAGGCGTCAGCCCAGAAAGCATCGACCGCAGTTGGCTGCCGACCTTAGCTGCCGCTGCACTGCGCCGTTCGGCAAGCTCCCAGCCGAGCACAATGACGGCGGCCGAAGCCAAACCGAGGAGACAGTCGGTCGCCAGCGAACGAGCGATCGCTTGGCCCGCGAGGCCTTCGCTCCACAAGAGGTCAAGGCCAATGCCCTGCTCGCGGATGCCGATCCACACCAAGGCAATGGTCGCGAGCACCAGATAGACGATCCAAGCCACGCGATAGAGACCCGGAGCAAGCTCCGGTCCTTCGGCGTTGGGATCGCGGCTGCTTCGGCCCTGCTCGTCGGGCGAGCCCTGGTTCTCTTCCATCTACTGCCCTGCGCCTTGTAGGGGCGAACTGGCTAGTCGTCGAAGGTCTTGCCGGTCGTTTCCCAGTCCGCCAGGAAGTTGGCCAGGCCGATGTCGGTGAGCTGATGTCGATAGAGCTGCGAGAGCGCCTTGAGCGGCAGCGTGACCACGTCCGCGCCGATGATGGCTGACTGGTGCACATGCATGGGATGGCGCACAGAGGCCACCAAGACCTCGGTTTCGAACAGGTAGTTGCGGTAGATCTCGACGATGTCCTCGATCAACTCCATGCCGTCTTGACCAACGTCATCGAGGCGGCCAACGAACGGCGAGATGTACGTTGCTCCCGCCTTGGCAGCGACCAGCGCCTGGTTGGCTGAAAAGCACAAGGTAACGTTGGTCTTGATGCCCTCTTCGGTCAGCGTCCTGACCGCTTGGAGCCCGGCAGGGAGCAGCGGAATCTTGACCACTACGTTGTCGGCCAGACCAGCCAGGCGGCGCCCCTGCTCGAGCATGCCTTCAACGTCTGTTGCCAACACTTCGCCGCTCACCGGTCCGGGGCACAGCTCAGCGATTTCCTTGACCGTCGGCAGGTAGGGCTTGCCTTGTTTGGCGATCAGGCTTGGGTTGGTGGTGACTCCGTCCACCACGCCCCAATCTAGGCCCTGGCGAATCTCATCGATGTCTGCGGTATCTAAGAAGAACTGCACAGCCTGACTCCTTCAATGCACGGTTTCGGAAGGTCGCTTGGGCACGCAGGCTATCAGCCGGCACAGTTCCTGCCGTCTGTTTGGGGGCTCGGGACAGACGGTTCGGCGGCGCACTCCGTTGCGCCGCTCTATTCGCGACCGAGCCTTCTCAGGGTGTCGATGGCCGCCTCGATGGGTGCCTGCTCATACACGTTGTTGTTAACAAACGCGTACTCGGTGCGCTGCTCAGGTGTGATGACGAACATTCCGCCCAGCTGGTATGCATCGCCTGAGACGCGGCTGGCTCGGTGCCCGCGCAAGAACGAGCCAACGCTGCGTACCCAGCCTTGCGGCGAGAGCGGGGCCAGAAGGCTACGCTCTAAGCACGCAGCCCGATAGCACTCGAGCCCTGGATCTACCAGAAGCCTGAGCTTGGTACCGGTGTCTTCGAGGAAGCGCGAACCCTCCACCGTACTGCCGTTGCCAATCAGAACCAGGTCGGCGCCGTGCTCGCGAATTCTGCTAGTGAAGTTGCGCAACTGCGCGACCTGTTCCCTGCAGAAAATTCAGCCAAAGTGCCGCAGGAAGACCAGCACCGCAGGACGTTCTTCCCAGAGGGTTCCAAAGCGGACCTTGTTCCCTTTCAGATCCTCCGCGTAAACCGGAGCCAAGGTGTGGGCGATGTCGACATGCTCGAGTTGCTCGAGTTGCTCGCCCGTCGGGCGCGGGTCGTTGGGGCGCACGGTTTAGCGGCTCACCGAGCTGGGGGTCACAGCAGGCCTTGTTCGCACGGCGAACCGGGGCGCGCCGAAACCCCGGCGCACGGGGCCGCTTTGAGGCACCGGTGCGCTGTGACTCCTGCTCATCGGTAGCCTACTCCTCCTCGTTCGTTTGAGCCGACGCTGTGCCGCCCTCAGCTTCCTTGTCAACAACGCCGTCTGCGACGGCACCCTCGTTCTCGGCCTCGTCTATCTCGTCGGCCTCCTCAATCTTGGCCATTGCCACCAGCCCGTCGCCCTCACCGAGATCCATCACCCGGACGCCCTGGGTGGACCGGCCGATGCGCGAGACGTCAGCAGCATTGATGCGAATGATTTTGCCGGCTTGAGTGATCAGCATCACGCCTTGTTCCTCGGACACCTGGCGCACGCCGATGACGGCGCCGGTCTTGTCGGAAACCTTGAGGTTGATGATACCCATGCCGCCGCGGCCTTGACGCCGGTACTCCTCTAAGGCGGTGCGCTTGCCATAACCATTCTCTGCAACGGTCAGCAGGTCGCCATCCCGATCGAGGACTTCCATGGAAACGGCGCGATCGCCGCTGCGCAGCCTGATCCCGCGCACGCCTCGAGCCACGCGGCCCATCGGCCGTGCGTCGGACTCGGGGAAGCGCACCGAGTAGCCCCGCCGGGTGGCCAAGAAAACGTCTTGCTCTGGCTCTGCGACACGCACCGACAACAGCTCGTCGTCATCGTCGATCTTGATTGCGCGAATGCCTGACGGTCGCGGACGTGAGTAAGCCGCAAGGCTGGTCTTCTTGATGGTGCCGCCCACCGTAGCGAACATCAAGAACCGGTCCTCGGGAAACTCCTTGACTGAGACCACCGCCGCGAGTTCGTCGCCATCTCCGAGACGCAACAGATTGATCACCGCTTTGCCTCGTGAGGCCGGCCCGAGCTCTGGAACCTGGTGGACCTTGAGCCAGTGCAGGTTGCCCTTCTTGGTGATCACCAAGATGTAACTGTGCGCCGACGCGACGAACAAGCGCTCGACGAAATCTTCATCTTTCGTGACCATGCCACGGCGACCCTTACCGCCACGGCCTTGCGCTCGATACTCAGACAGCGCTGTGCGCTTGACGTAGCCCGATCGAGTGACCGTGACCACCATGTCCTCATCCGCGATCAAGTCCTCGACGCTCAGGTCGCCTGTGGATTCGACAATGTTGGTGCGGCGGTCGTCGCCGTAGCTCTCTTGGATCTCCTCGAGCTCGGCTCGGATCTCTTCGAGCAACAACGAATCGGACGACAACAAAGAACGCAGCCGTTCGATCAGCGCCATGAGTTCTTCGAACTCGGCAAGGAGCTTGTCGCGCTCGAGACCGGTCAGGCGTTGCAGGCGCATGTCGAGAATGGCCTGGGCCTGCGGGTCGGAGAACCCGAACTGATCGACCAAGTTCTGCTTCGCGGCAGGTGGAGACGCCGACGCACGAATGGTCGTGATGATCTCGTCGATTAGGTCGAGCGCTTTGAGCAAGCCCTCGAGAATGTGGGCGCGTTCTTCGGCCTTGCGCAGGTCAAAGCGGGAGCGTCGGATGATGATCGTGCGACGATGATCCAAGAAGTGACGCAGGATCTCAGGCAGTGCCAAGAGCTTCGGCTGATTGTCGACGATCGCCAGCATGTTCATGCCGAAGGTGGTCTGCATCTGCGTCATCTTGTAGAGCTGATTGATGAGGACTTCGGCGATCTCGCCGCGACGCAGTTCGATGACGATGCGCATACCGTCTCGATCCGACTCGTCACGCAGGTCGGTGATGCCTTCAATCTTCTTCTCGCGCACCAGCTCGGCAATGCGTTCGATAAGCCGCGCCTTGTTGACCTGGTACGGGATCTCGGTGACGATGACCGCCTGTCGGTCGCCCTTGCGGTCTTCAACTTCGGTTTTTGCGCGCACTTGGACTGAACCGCGGCCGGTGGCGTATCCGGAGTGAATGCCTGCGTTGCCGTGGATGGTGGCGCCGGTCGGGAAATCGGGGCCGGGCAGCACTTCCATCAGCTCGGCGAGGGTGACCGCCGGATTGTCGATCATTAGTTTGAGCGCGTCGATCACTTCGCTCAGGTTGTGAGGCGGGATGTTGGTCGCCATACCCACGGCGATGCCTGTTGAACCGTTGACTAAAAGGTTAGGAAATCGAGCGGGCAAGACCGTCGGCTCGAGTTCTGAACCGTCGTAGTTGGGCAGCCAGTCGACGGTTTCTTTGTCGATGTCTTCGCGCAGCAGTTCGTGGGCGAGGCGGGTCATGCGGACTTCGGTGTAGCGCATGGCCGCTGGGTTGTCGCCGTCGACCGAGCCAAAGTTACCTTGGCCGTCAACCAGCGGATAGCGCAAGGAGAAGTCTTGCGCCATGCGCACGACCGTGTCGTAGATAGCGCTGTCGCCGTGCGGGTGGTACTTACCCATGACGTCACCGACAATACGGGCCGATTTCTTGTACGCGCGGTTGGCGAGATTGCCGGATTCCCACATGCCATAGAGGACACGGCGATGGACCGGTTTGAGTCCGTCGCGGACGTCGGGCAGGGCGCGCCCAACGATGACGCTCATCGCATAGTCGAGATAGCTACGGCGCATCTCCTCTTCGAGCTCAACCGGCTCGATCGAAGAGTGGGGCGTGGTTTGTTCTTCGCTCATCGCTTAAACGTCCAGATTCGCATTGAGCGCATTGGCTTCGATAAAACGACGCCGTGGTTCGACTTGGTCGCCCATCAGGGTCGTGAAGATCTCGTCTGCATCGATGTCGTCTTCGATCTTGACTTGCAGCAAGGTGCGTCGATCCGGATCCATCGTGGTCTCCCACAGCTGGTCGGGATTCATCTCGCCCAGGCCCTTGTAGCGTTGAATATTGAGGCCCTTCTTGGCTTCGTTATAGAGAAACTCGACCACCTCATCGAGGCCGTCGAAGTGCGTGGCCTGATCGGTCTTGATGTTCTGAGCGGTAAAGCCTTCGGCTGCCAGTGCGCGTAGCCCCGCCTCGTCGCGCGCCATTGCCCTGAACTCGGGCGAGCGCAGCAGGTCAAGGTTGAAGTCAAGGATGCGCTCGACGCCGTCTTGCCGCGATCGGAACACGATCGAACCCTCGATTGCTGTGGCCTCTGCGGTGGCTTCGGATGGTTCACGAATTGTGACGTCGGTGAAGCCTGAAGCTTCAAGCGCCTGGCCAACCGCGCGTAGGCGTTCACCGTCACGTAAGTCTTCCCGCGTGCGCAGCCCGTTGAGCAGCGCCACACTCAAGGCTTCAACCGAATAGCCGCGCTGTTTGAGCCGCAACAAGTTGCTGCGGAAGACATCGAGCTGTTCGAGTACCGACGCGAGGCGTTTGGCTTTGAGGATGCCCGCGTCCGAATCGTCTTGCGCGTCCTTCTCGGCGATCACCAGTTCCCACGACTTTTGGATGCGTTCAGTCAGATGGGTGCGCAGGTCGCCTTCCTCTTTGAGATAGGCGACCTTCTTGCCCTCGGCGACACGATAGAGCGGCGGCTGGGCAATGTACAGATGCCCACGATCGATGATCTCGCGCATCTGCCGAAAGAAGAAGGTGAGGATCAGGGTCCTGATGTGGCTGCCGTCGACATCTGCATCACACATGATGATGAGCTTGTGGTAGCGCAGCTTGGCGACGTCGAAGTCTTCGCGACCGATGCCTGCTCCGAGCGCGGAGATCATTACCTTGATCTCATCCGAAGAGAGCATCTTGTCGAAGCGTGCCTTCTCGACATTCAAGATCTTGCCCCGAAGCGGGAGGATTGCCTGGAACTTCCGGTCGCGCGCTTGCTTGGCCGAACCACCTGCGGAATCACCCTCGACCAAATAGAGCTCTGAACCAGCGGGGTCTTTCTCCGAACAATCTGCGAGCTTGCCGGGCAGGCTTGAGGAATCCAGCGCACCTTTGCGGCGGGTCAGTTCACGCGCCTTGCGTGCTGCCTCGCGAGCGCGCGCCGCTTCGATCGTCTTTTCAATCAATCGGCGGGCGTCTTTGGGGTTCTCTTCGAAGAACTCGGACAGTTTCTCGTTGACCACTTGCTCAACGAAACCCTTGACCTCTGAGGAGACCAACTTCTCTTTGGTCTGACTAGAGAACTTCGGATCGTGGATCTTGACCGAAACAATGGCTGTCAGACCCTCGCGGATGTCGTCGCCCGAGAGATTCTCCTTTAGATTCTTGGACATTCCCGAGGCGTTGGCGTAGTTGTTCACCGTGCGCGTGAGCGCCGCTCTGAACCCGGAGAGGTGGGTGCCACCATCGCGATTGTTGATGGTGTTGGTGAAGGTGTAGATCTGCTCTTGGTAGCCGTCGTTCCATTGCATGGCGATCTCGACAGTCTCCGGTCCCTCGCCGTTGTCGCGAACCCCGGTCAAATAGATTGGCGGTTGGTGCAGCGGTGTTTTTGCTCGGCTGAGATGCTCGACGAAACTGCGAATGCCGCCCTCGAACTGGAAGTCGACTTCCTTGCCAGTGCGCTCGTCTTGCAGGTTCACCGCTATGCCGCGGTTGAGGAACGATTGCTCTCGGAGTCTTTGAGCGAGTTGGTCGTAGTCGAAATCTAGAACCGAAAAGATATCGGGGTCCGGCTTGAACTGGACCTTGGATCCGGTGCGATCAGTGTCGGACACCGCTTGGATATTGCCGTCTGGCACACCGCGAGTGTAGGACTGTTTCCAGACCTTGCCGTCACGCGCAACTTCCAAGCGCAGCCACTTGGAGAGAGCGTTGACTACCGAGACACCAACGCCGTGCAGGCCGCCTGAGACCTTGTAGGAATTGTTGTCAAACTTACCGCCCGAGTGCAGCTCGGTCATGATGACTTCTGCAGCCGAGCGCTTCTCGGTCTTGTGCATGTCTACCGGAATACCGCGACCATCGTCCGAAACGCTCACCGAGTTGTCCGCGTGGATAATCACCGTTACCTTGGACGCGTGCCCTGCCTGCGCCTCATCGATCGAGTTGTCCACCAGTTCGTAGACCATGTGGTGGAGACCGGAATGATCATCGGTGTCACCGATGTACATACCGGGACGCTTGCGGACAGCTTCAAGCCCCTTCAGGACCTTGATGTTTTCGGCTGTGTATTGCGTTTCTTCGGCCATCTTGGAGTTTCTTTCTTGAGGAAGATCTTCCCGTTAGAGGCGGCGACCTAAGGGACTTCAGGCGCCACCAAGAGGACCGGGGAGAACAGGCTTGAGAAGAACGAACCTGGGGCTTCACTGCTGGTTAAACCAGTGCCGTGGATCAGGGTTGACTCAAACCGAGCGGTGTTGCAGACCTGAAAGATCGAGGAGGACCGGGCCGGCCATGAGCGACCGCTCGCATCCTTGGTAGGGAAACCCCGATTCGCTGTCCAACAGCTCCCCTTCTAAGGTCCTCTGCCGGCCTCCCCGCTGTGCCTTAGAAACCCCCTAATGGAGCGTAGCTCAGCCCCTAATCGTAGCATAGAAAGGTGGTACATGGAGAGGTCTTTGTCGGGCATCTAGCCCTTTAAAACAAAGGGTTTAGCGCCTCTTGACTGCACCTTGATGCACATCCCACACACAACCCACATTCAGACCTTCAAAAACCGCTTCTCTATTGCTGGAAAACAAGGTCTGAGGTCCCGTGTTGAGGAGCGGCCAAACCGCCTCTAGCGTGGCTTGGTCCATCTCCGTATCCACATCGTCAACCAGCAGAACGCACGCCCGCTTCGCTTGTTGGAGTAGTCGTGCTTGGGCGGCGAGAAGGAGCAGTCCAATCGCTTTCAGCTCTCCCGCAGAAGCCGTCTCGGCGACCGGCCGACCGTTGAAGAGAACATTGATTCGATCTCGATGGGGACCCGCCTGCGGGCGACGGGTACGCAGCTCATGAGTCAAGCTTTGCTCGAGCTTGTTAAGCACTCCGGCTGCGTCTGGCTCTTCATCGCCAAAGTCGGGTGAACTCCGGTAAGCGACGTCGACCGAGAACCTCGTCTTCGGAAACTCCGCGTTGACCGCGAGCAGCGCCGTTCTGAGTGCGTCGATGCTGAGCCGGCGCCGAGCAATCAGCGCGGCGGAGGCATCCGCTAGAAGTTCATTAAAGCTTCGCAATGCGCCGCGATTGGGGCCAGTCCTTTGGGCCAACAATGCGCGTTTGTGGTCGAGCGTTCGGCGATAGCGGGTCAGGATCGACAGCGAAGCCGGATGCAGAGCGACCGATATGCGATCCACCAATCGACGCCGCAGGTCAGGAGCGCCAACCAAGACCTCAATATCAGCCACTGAGAAGGCCAGGATCGGTTGTTGGCTCAGGTGCTCCTCTAGGGTCGACCGGTCGCCGTTCAAGCGACGTGAGGCGCCCTCGGCACCGCTCCAGGCCACCTCCAATCGCGCTCGGGCTGCGTTCTCTGCCTCAACACCAGTGAAGAAGCCGTCGGTCGAGGCCAGCGCGGCCGGGTCGTTACTCGCCTCCGGATCGATGGTGCGCTTGACGCAGTCGCTCAACCGACTGGTCTTGAAGCTGCGTGTGGTGGTCGCAAGGTAGATCGCCTCCAAGAGGCTGGTCTTACCCTCTCCCGTCCCGCCTAGCAACAGGTGAGCGCCGTCGTCGAGTTCCCAATACGTGTCGTCTAACGCGCGTAGATTGCGACACTCCAGTGAGCGAATCACCGCAGCCTTCTAGGCCCGGCCTACGGGACTCAAGAAGTCCCCACTTTAAGGGTATTCAAGAGGCTGCGAGGATCCTGAGTGTGAGCCGTCATCTGAGCGCCAAACTGCAGCAGACCGAGACTAAGAATCACAGGCGCATCGGCATGATCACGCACAGGTAGCGGGTGTCGTCACCATCCACCGGCAGGCCTATGCATTGGCTGTTCTCATCCTTCAGATCGAAGGCAACCGTGTCAGTACTTACGGCTGAGAGAAACTGCGCCATGTAGTCGGGGTTGATACCGATCTCCATCGCATCACCCTCATACTCACAGGCCAATTCTTCAACTGCCTCGCCCAAGTCGGGGTTAGCTGCGGACAACGTCATCTGACCTGGCTCCATGCGCAATCGAACTGCTCTTGAACGATCGCCAGTCAGCAGGGCCACACGATGCACCACCTCAGCCAGAGGCTTGCGCTCGAAGGTTGCGCGTTGATCGTTGTCCTTCGAGATGACTTTCTCGTAATCCGGGAATGTGCCTTCGAGAATGCGACAGATCAACTCTCGCCGACCTAAGCGGAACGATAGGTGGTGTTCGCCGCGCCGGAAAATCAGGTCATCGTCGCTGTCGAAGCGCTGCAGTTCTTGTAGCGCTTTGCGGGGGATGAGGACGCCATCCGCCTCTTTGAGGCCGTCAATGGGTCGTTCAACCAAGGCCAACCGGTGGCCATCGGTGGCAACGATCTCGAGCCCATCGTCTTTGGACTTGAGCAGGGCGCCGTTGAGCTGGAAGCGCGACTCTTCGGCCGAAACTGCAAAGAACACCTTGGAGACCATCTGCTTGAAATCGGCATATCCGATGGCCAGGTCGCCAGCTTCGCCAACATCAGGCAGGGTTGGAAAGTCTTCGGCGGAAAGACCATGGATCTTGAAGCGGGACTTGCCCGACTCAATCGTTAGAGCGTGGGAGTCATCGGAGCTGAGCTCGAGGGTTGGGCCGCCAACCGCTCGGACAATTTCCATGAACTTGCGCGCTTGGACCGCGAGTGCGCCCTCGTCTGAGATATCGGCCTCGCACCACGAGGTCAGCGACACGTCGAGATCAGTCGCAGCGAGATGGAGCTTGCCGTCGCGCACTCTCAGCAACAAGTGTGACAAGACCGGAATAGTGGACTTCCGTTCCACCACCCCTTGCATGGGCACGAGTTCAGTCAGTAGTTCGGCCCGGTCGATGCGCAGTTTCATGCTTACCCTTCCTCTATTAGAGAGAGATTCAATATAGCAAACAGTAGTCGTAGTCGTAGTGCCCTGAGGAAAATGTGGAAATCGTCCCAAACCCCTTAAAAGACGGTCACTTGGCGTATCCGCCAGGTTCGGCATTCGGGCTGTTGGAGGGCTGCGGGTTGACGGTGGAAAAGCCGGCTTCACGCGAGTGGTCCCCCAATCCGCAGCTTGCTCAGCAGTGGTTCCACAGTACGGGTAACAGGAAAACCGAACAGAACTCCACAAGGGTCCTGGGGGCATCTAGGCACCTTTTGCGATCGACAACCGGGGTCCTCTCAAGACAGGAATGCAGGCAGGTGGGCCGTACTACGCGGTGGCAGGGTGGGGCCACTCTCCCAACAACCGGCCACGCCCACTTATTTGGCAACCAAAGGCCGCCGCCCTGAAAAGAACGGGGATGAAGGACCGAGAGAGGTTTAGGACCGAAGGGGCTAACGCCAGCAGGGAAGCCCGGGACCGGTCTAGCGCAGTTGAAGAACAAGGCGCTCGATCAGGCGGTCGAGTTCCGCGTCCTCTTTGCGCAACTTCGTGATCTTCTCAACCGAGTGCATCACCGTCGAATGGTGTTTGTTGGCGAACTGCTTGCCGATCTCAGGAAAAGACAGGTCCGTGAGCTGTTTGCACAAGTACATAGCGACCTGGCGAGGAAAGGAAATCTGATGTGCTTTGTTACGGCTCTTGATCTCAGACACCTTGAGCCCATAGGCCTTGGCCACCGCCCGAACGATTTCCGCAGCGTTCCTCCTCGAATCCGTCTGAGGCAGGATCTCTTTGAGCGTCTCGGTCGCAAGGTCGATGTCCAGTGGTCGGCCGGTCATTGACGAGAACGCGATGGCTCGATTGAGAAGGCCTTCGAGTTCGCGGACGTTGGAACGGACCTGGCTGGCAATGAAGAGCGCCACTTCGTCGTCGAGATCACAGCGGCGTAGAGCCGCTTTGCGTCGCAAGATCGCGACCTTGGTCTCAAGGTCGGGCGGTTGGATGTCGGTGATGAGTCCCCACTCAAAACGACTCCGCAGGCGTTCTTCCAGGGTGGGGATGTCCTTAGGCGAGGCATCCGACGACAAGATGATCTGCTTCTCGGCAGTGTAGAGCGCGTTGAAGGTGTGGAAGAACTCTTCTTGAGTGCGCTCTTTGTTCGCCAAGAATTGGATGTCGTCTATCAGCAAGACGTCGATACTGCGATAACGCTCGCGGAACAACGGCATCCGATCAAATCGAATGGAGTTGATCAATTCGTTGAGAAACTGCTCGGCGGAGATGTAGTGCACCTGCAAAGCGGGCTGCTCATGAAGGATTTCTTGTGCGATTGCGTGCAACAGATGGGTCTTGCCCAAGCCCACTCCGCCATATAGGAACAGCGGGTTGTAGCTTTGGCCGGGGCTCTCAGCGACCGCGCGTGCGGCAGCGCAGGCGAACTGGTTGGAGTCCCCCACGACGAAGTTCGAGAAGCGGTACTTCGGATTGAAGCGCGGCGCCCCTGGGCGCTGAGTGTGGTTGCGGGGTTCTTGGTTCACCGGATCTCCGCGTCCCCAGGCACCAGATCTGTTAGTTGCGGGGCCATTGGTCGACTCGGTGGTTTCTGATTGAGGGTCTTGGCGGCTGCCATCGCCTGGGGAAGTGTCTCGGCGCGGCAGATCCTCGAGAACGTCGCCTGACGGCACCTCGAGTGATGCGGTTGCCACCAATGCAGCCTCAGCCACCCGGCTACGCCGGACCTCTACCCGGTCCCCTGCGGTAGCTGCCGCAGTGTGATTCCGCCTCTGACGAAGCTTTGCCTCTGCCGAGCCGTGAGCCCTGCTAGGCGTCTTCATGGCCAAGGGCACGCCCCCCAGAGACAACTGCGCAGCTGATATTTCGACGCTGTAACCGGGACCGAACTGTTCTTGAATTGCAGCATCAATGGTCAGCCGGTAGCTCTCCTCAAGGATGCGTACAAAGCGGTCGTTTGGCGCGTCCAATACGATGCGCCGTTGCTCGTTGACCACCAGCCGAAGGGGGAGAATCCAGGCGCGGAAGTCCTCGGCTGGGAGTTGCTGGCGAAGAATCCGCTGTAATGCTTGCCAGGAGAAGGTTTGATTCATAGGGAACCCAAAGAAGCAAAGGGGTTTTTGGATGAGCTCCACAAGCGAGCAGACGCATGGACTCTAGTACGAAGACCGACACGGTAGCGTTCCAGCGTGGTCATTGACACAACAGAGCGCGCTAGAGGCGGGCAGACACGGTAGCGCTCGGCGAAAGAGATCCGCCAAACATAAAGAAAACGGAGAAAGAAAGGAAGGTTCAACGAAACCAATCAAGTGAAAGAAACCCACAAATAGGGAGGCTCCTCCTCGGGCCGTTTTTGGAACGCTTCAAAGTAGTACGAAGCGTCGAAGGAGCGAAGTGTTCACGAGAGAGGGCCGATCGAATAACTGGGCCAAGCCGAAGGGATCGGTCGCTGACCACTGATGAATGTCGAGGCAACTGTGCGCGGCTATTGTAGGAGGCTAAGGTTGGGAAGATTTGCAGGAACAAAGACAAAAGTCACTTGAATAGGGAGTCAATCAGGCACGCTTTCCACAGTCTCTCGAAGAACGATGTGATCCGTTGACGGAGGCGGAAGAAAACCAAGCAAATTCAAGGGGGATATGGGATTTCGGACCAGTGCGAGGAACGCGAAGAAGCGCTCCACAAGGGTGGTAGAAGACACAGCTCCGCTAGTGCGTTCCACAAGAATTCCGCAGCCTGTGGAAAGTGTACTCACTGGGTTGGCTGGTAACGGCCTCTTGTCTGGAGAGAACGCCAGCTCGATATCAATGAGGTCGGGCAATGAGTGGGAAGGGATGGGCTCTTAGGCGAAGAGGAGATGATAGCAATGGCGCTCAGTTCCGGCAAGGCCGAAGGTGTTTGAGTTTGCGGCGCAACCCAGGAAGCGGGCGGTTAAGAATCGATGGCACAAGGAGTTAGGGTAACAAAAGAAGGCCAGGCGGAAGACGCTCTCCAAAGCGAACCGCGGCGTCCCCAAGCGAGCGGCACGGGTGAGCTTGGCGCGGAGGCTCGTGCTCGCGTCTTGAACTGGTACCAAGAGCACCAGCGCCGCCTTCCGTGGCGGGTTACTGGCGCGGCCAAGCCCGACCCGTACCGCGTCCTGGTTTCTGAGATCATGCTGCAGCAGACGCAGGTCGATGTGGTACTTCCGCGCTATCTCGACTTTCTACAGGCTTTTCCAGACGTAGCAAGCCTTGCCGCCGCTGCCCCAGAGAGGGTTCGCGAGCAGTGGAGTGGCCTTGGCTACTACCGCCGCGCCGAGGCGCTGCAAGGGGCGGCGCGGGCAATCGTCGAACGAGGGGGGTTTCCACAGTGCGTACACGGCTTGCGCCAGTTGCCCGGGGTTGGCGAGTACACCGCAGCCGCGATCGCCAGCATTGCGTTCACGGAAGCGGTTGCGGTCCTCGACGGCAATGTAGAGCGCGTGCTTGCTCGAGTGCGAATGGTCGAGGGCAACCTCAAGCTCCGCGCCCCGCGCCGGCTCTTGCAGGCGGCGGCGGACCAACTGCTAGACCACGATCGGCCGGGAACCTCGAACCAGGCCCTGATGGAGCTCGGCGCCTTGGTCTGTCGCAAGCAGAAGCCGAGTTGCAGCGAGTGCCCGCTGCAAAGGGACTGCGGCGCGTCCGCGGTGGGTCTTGAGCATGCGTTCCCTCAGGCGGTGGCAAGACGGGATCGCCGGAAACGATGGTGGCGATGCGCGATCGAACTCAGAGCGCCGTCGTCAACGCTGGGCGGCCCAGAACTCTTGCTTCGGCGCCGCGCCGAGGATGCGACCGTTCTCGGTGGCCGTTGGCTTCCGCCGCCGTTCGCCGAACAAGACGAGCGCGAATCGCACCAAGAATCCACCGAGCTGGGCCGGTTCAAGCATTCCATCACCAGGACCGACTACACGGTGGTGCTGCTTCAACGACACCCTCAAGGAAGGCCTGCGACCTTGCCGACCGGCCAGCGAGGGTCCGGTACGGCGCTCCGCTGGGTGTCGCTCGACGACTTCGACGATCACGGCCGATGGCGCGGCCAAGAGCCCTTGCCAACGTCGTCGATGATGCACAAGGCGGTGGTTGAGCTACGAAGAGCTCTCGCTGCCGGTGCCATCGAGGCCGGGGATCTGACCGCCGGCGAGTAGGTACCAACCGACGAGTTTCTCGTTGGTGTCGCGGACTCGACCCGAGAGAGTGGAGCACAGCGTTTTGAGCAGCCTTAAGGACGACGCCTTTTGCGGGTTAAGGACTTTGGTCAGGACCTCAGCGCGCAACGCGAGAACCACAGCGCCCTCGGCGGTTGCTCCGGCATCTGCGCAGCGTGGCGCCTGATCGAGCAGTCCCATCTCGCCGAAGAGCGCGCCTGGTTCCAGGAAGGCGAGGGCTTCTTCGCCTGCGCCTGGGATTTGCTGAGACACCATCACTCGACCCGAGACGACCACGTACATTTCGGTCGCGGGGTCGCCGGTCCGCAGCAATCGCTGTTCGGGCTCGAGCTCCTTCGCTTCAGCCAGAGACGCCAGGAAATTGACCTCCATGTTGGAGAGCGACAGCGCCCTTAAGGCCTCGCGCCGGGTGGCGACATCGACCAGAATGTCCTTCGGCTTGCGCAAGGGTTGCGGTGGAGCCGCGTCAGTCGTGGCATCGAAGAACCGCAACAGGAGCTCGTTGGTATCGCGCAGCTTGGTGGACAGGCTGCGCCAGAACGCCCAATACAAGGAGACCTCGAACAATGGGTTGGCTCCGATGGTGGCGGCGACCGCGCGCCGATCGATGAGCAGGAGGGTTGTTTCGCCCTGCGCCTTCGCGTTCACCGAGCGCGGTTTGGCCTCCAAGAAACTCATCTCTCCGAAGATGTCCCCCGCCTTCAGTGTCGCCAGTCGCAATGGGCCCATGGCGGTGGTGCGTTCGAGCACCACTTCGCCTTCGGCGACGATATATGCCTCCTGTGAAAGCTGGTTGTGCTCGATGAGCAAGCCCCCGGGATCGACCGAGGTCCGACGGGTGGTCGCGAGCAGCAACTTCTCCTGGTCTTCGGAGAGGTGGCTAAAGGCGTCAAAGCTACGCAGGTTCAAGAGAAAGTGTCTCGGGATTCGGGATGGGCGACCCACGGACGGTCGCTCTGCATCAGAGCAAGGCCTGGGAGGGATGAGAGAACAAGAATGCCGATCCTAGCAGCGGCAAGCGCGGGCCGACGTGGCGCCAGTTCGGCAATAGCGCGAGGAGTTGCGGGGCGCCCAAGGACTAGTTTCTTGCGGTTTGGTAGCAACTCAGCAGCAGGCCCCCGACGATCACGGGATCGTGGTCGACCGCAAGCGCTAGACGACCAGCCTCGGCGCGTTCCTTTCGAGCCTCGAGCGGGGCGAGCTCGGCTACCGCGTCGGCCCACTGTCCAGGCGTTTGGGCGATAGCGATCGCTTGGCGCGCGGTCGTGCTCAGCCCTCGGGCTCCCGCATCGGAGGTGATCACGCAGACACCGCGTGCGAACGCCTCGAGAATCTTCATGCGAACCCCTGAGGTCACGGTCGCAGGAACAACCAAGATGGTCCCCTCCACCAGCGCCTGGCTCGAGTCGTTGGGAGCGCTGTGATGCAGGGTTTTTGGACGCGGTCGGCGGTCGCTCAAACCAAAGGTGTTAAGTACGGCACCCGGGTGCCGTTGAGAGATCGCGGGCCAGGCCAAGTCGATGAAGGCGCGTTCGCCGATCTGGTTCGGCCTCCATGACGAGCCGCCGAACAGGACCAGCGGTGGAGCGCCCGACAGCCCGGTCTGTGAAGCGGACGGCCGCTCCAGGTGCTGGGGCACTGGTGGCGGTAGCCATTCCAGCTGTTCGGGGTCCAACCCGAGCCGTTCGAATCCAAGTCGGTCCTCTTCGCTGATCGCGAGCACGCTCCGCGCGCGCACGGCGACCGCTTGCTCCCAACGAGCAACGGCCCGTGCCTGGCGGTTGACCAAAAACCGCTGGGGCCAGGGCAAAGCGGCAGCGTACCGACGCCAAAGATCCGTTTCGACGTTCTGGGCACGCAGGACGATCGGGATGTTGGTGGCGGGGAGCGGACCCATGGCGTGCGGCTGTTCGACGTGGATGACGTCAAAGCAGGAAGCATCGAGGAGTTCGGCCAGCCGGGCGCTGAGGGCAGGGTGCTGGTGCTTGAGCGCTGTAACCGGCATCGCTCGAGCGGTGAACATCGACGCCGCACAGTGTGCCGCGATCCGGGCACCCAGGGCCAGCTCGCCCAACTTGGTCGGGTGCGCGGTCGCTGCGACGATCCGCGAAACCACGGGGAAGATGTCGCGCAACACCCGCTCTTGAGCGGCGTCGGGCGCCCAAGGACCAACCAAGGTGACATCGATCGCCTCTGGGTCGAGCGCCTGAAGGGTTTGAGCAACCAACAGCCGGCCGCCGTCTATAGCGGGCCACGGGCATTTTGTAGTGACCCACAAGACCCGGACGCGCGGCTCTGGGGGCCTGAGGTCTGGGGTCGGAGCCTCGGGGGCCGGGCTGTTCATTGCGGTGGTAATCTGAGCCCGGCGGTCGACCGATGGTGTCCGCAAAGATACGATTTTCGAAGGAGGCCCCGAGCGGGCCGCAACAAAGGGACGAAGTGAGCCATCCAGTGCCAGACGCAGTGCCGTTTGTAGGCCTTGAACACCAAGCGCGACGATTGCGCTCGGCCATTGACAAGCGCTTTGCAGCAATTCTTGACCACGGCAAGTATGTCATGGGCCCCGAAGTGATCGAGCTCGAGCAGGCCCTGGCAGAGCGGGTGGGCGCGGGCGCGGTCATCGCCTGCTCGTCGGGCACGGACGCATTGTTGATGCCCATGATTGCCGAAGGGATTGGCGCCGGTGACGCCGTCTTTGTACCCTCATTCACGTTCACCGCGACCGCTGAAGTGGCGATGCTGTGCGGCGCGGAGCCGGTCTTTGTCGACGTTGAGCGGGACTCTTTCAACATCTCGCCCGCCTCTCTCGAGGAGCAGATCTGCAACGTGAAGCGCGCCGGGAAGCTGAGGCCGCGCGTGGTCCTGGCGGTCGACCTCTTCGGCCTGCCGGCTGACTATGAGGCGCTCAAGAGGCTGTGCGATCGTGAAGGCCTCTTGTTGATCGATGACGCGGCTCAGAGCTTCGGCGCGGCGCTTGGCCCAACCAAGGACGACGCGGTCGGCAGGCTCGCGCCGTACACCGGCACCAGCTTCTATCCAGCAAAACCGTTGGGTGGGTATGGCGATGGTGGCGCCATCTTTTGTGACGATGAACACAAGGCGGAGGCGCTGCGGTCGGTGAGGCAACACGGCTACGGAGAACGACGCTACGAGATTGTTCGGCTCGGCCTCAACGGTCGGCTCGACAGCCTGCAAGCCGCGGTCCTGCTCGAGAAGCTGGTGGTGTTCTCCGAAGAGCTCGCCGCCCGAGACGTGTTGGCTAGGAGTTACTCCAAGGGGCTTGCGGGCTGTGATCGCGTGCAATGTCCTCTGGGCAGCGACCCAGATGACCAGCGCGCAGGTTTGTTGGAGAACCAGGCAACCGCCTGCGCCTGGGCTCAGTACACCGTTCAGGTGGACGACCGCGATACGGTGCAGTCACGGCTCAAAGAGTGCGGCGTGCCATCTGTTGTCTACTACCCGCTGCCGATGCACTTGCAGCCTGCGTACGCGGCGTTCGGGCGAGGCGCCGGCTCTCTGCCGGTGAGCGAGGAGCTCTGCACACGCGTATTGAGCTTGCCGATGAACCCCTACCAAACCGACGCGCACACGCAGCAAGTGATCGACGCTGTGTGCGATGCAACCAGTTCCTAGGAGTTCGGACAGGTCGAGAGCGAGGGGAACAACCCCGTCAAGGTGTCGACGACGTAGCCCAACTGTTGGTCGGTGATCGCCAGGGGCGGGACCACCTGGACCACCTGTGCGTCCGGCCCACCAGCGAGGAGCACGAGGCCGCCTGCTCGCGCGCCGTCGACCAGATCGCGCGCCTGAGCGCGGGTGGCGCACTGGATCGCCCACAGCGCTCCTTGCCCCCGCACGCTCAGCGAGCCGTAGTTCTGCGCAGCTGACGCCAGTTCATCAAACGCTGCTTCGACGGCGCCGAGGCGCTCGTCGACCCACGGTTGTTCCAGTTCCGCTAGAACAGCGAGGGCTGCAGCGCAAGCCAGAGGGTGGCCCACAAACGTGCCGGTGTGCAGAGCCTCACCACCTGTGTCCCAGCGCTCGAAGAACTCCGTGGGACCGAGCACAGCGCCGATCGGCATGCCGCCGCCCAGCGCCTTGCCACAGCAGATGAGATCTGCGCAATCTCGAGCTACGTGGTCTGTGGCGGGAGCGCCGTCTGAGTTTTCGTCTGGGGAGTGCGCGAACCAAGGGCCGCAGCGCCTCATGCCGGTAAAGATCTCATCGGCAATCGAGACAGTGTTGGTTTCGCGTGCGCTTTTCAGCAACGCCGCGATCCAACCATCGGGAGGAAAGAGTACCCCCTCGCGGCCGACGATCGGCTCGAAGAGGATCGCCGCAACGTCGTTGCTGCTGAGTTCTTGCGCGATGCGCCCAGGGTCACAGCCGAAGGGCAAGCGCGTGATGTGTTGGCCAGCGTGGGCAGTGAACGGTTCGCGAAACGCGGGCCTGGAGGTGGCCTGGAGCGCGCCCAGGGTCAAGCCGTGGTAGCCCGGGTCAAACGCGATCACCCGGTCGCGGCCGGTATGAAGGACGGCTGTCTTGAGCGCGATCTCGACCGCGTCGGACCCCGAGACCGCGAAGTACACCTGCGTGTTGGGCCCGGGTGCTCGCCTGCTGAGGGCGCGCGCGAGTTCGATGCGTGCAGGGTTCGCATAAACGTCGCCGAGGCCATGCACAAGCAGATCGGCTTGTTGTTTGATCGCCTCGACCACCCGGGGGTTACGGTGTCCCAACAACGCCGCGCCGAAGCCCGAGATCAGGTCGATGGTGACTTTGCCGTCGGTGTCGAGCAGGTTGGCGCCGCGAGCTTCTGCGAGCACCATGTTGGTGGCGCCCGCGATCAAGGTGTTGATACCTGGCGCTTCAAAGCGGGCAAGATCGCGAGCGAAGCCTTCTCTTGAAGCCGGGCCACCGGCCGCCAGCTCCCCATCGCCACTCGACCACTGGGGCAGCAAGTCGCCAGCACCGAGCCTGCTCCTGGTCACAAGTCTTGTCGGCCGAGAAAGGAGCGCGCGAGCGTGACCTCGTCGATGAATTCGAGATCGCCGCCGACCGGCAAGCCAAAGGCCAAGCGTGTGGTCTTGACTCCATAGGGCGCGAGAATCCGCGCGAGGTAGAGTGCGGTTGCTTCGCCTTCGACGTTTGGGTTCGTCGCGAGCACCACCTCTTTGACGCCTTCAAGCCGCCCGAGCAGTGCCGCAGTGGCGATCTGGTCCGGGCCAATGCCGCGTTGCGGCGCCAGCGCGCCGAGCAGTACATGGTAGAGGCCGTGGAACTCAGCGGTGCGTTCGATCGGGGCAATGTTGAACGGCTCTTCCACTACGCAGATGCGCGTGCGGTCCCGCGTCGGGTCTGTACACAAGGAGCACGGTTCAACATCGGTGATGGCGTTGCACACCGAGCAGTGAAACAGCTTGTCTTTGATGTCGATGATGGCATCGGCCAGCGCCGCAGCTTCTGAGCGCTCGACCTTGAGCAGGTGGTGAGCGAGTCGGCCCGCGGTCTTCTTGCCGACGCCGGGCAACCGCGAGAGTTCGCCGACGAGCGTCGCTAGCGGTCCTTTTGTGGCGTCCGAAGAAGCTTCGTGAAACGACATCGAACGCCTACTAGAGGCCGGGCAGCCCAGGTATGCCCATGCCCGCCGCCATGCCGCCCATGGCGCCCTTGAGTTGCTCGTCGACCTTCGATGCCGCTTCGTTCACCGCGGAGAGGACCAAGTCTTGGACCATCGCTGGGTCTTGAGGGTCGAGCAGTTCGGGGTCGATGGTGATGGCGGTCAGGGTCTTGTCGCCCGACATGCGCACGGTGACCATGCCGCCAGCAACACTCTGCTCGACGCAAATGTCCTTGACCGTGTCTTGCATGCGCGACTGCATTTCCTGCGCTTGCTGCATTAGCTTGGCAATGTTCATTGCTAATAGTCTTCTATGAGTTTGTGGTTGGATAGGGAGGCGGCAGTGTAGATACCGAAGGCCTAAGGTTGGTCGATGTCTTCAACCGCCTCGACGTTGCCGCCGAACACTGTTAGCACCGCCTGCACACTCGGATGCTCAGCGGCTTTTGCCAGAACGCCAGGGTCGGTCGCCTCTGCGGGTGCTGGCACAGGCTTGGTTGTGGCTTTGGCCTCGGGTGCGGCCTCTGCTCTCGCTTCCGGGGGGGCGGCGACAGCCTTTGTGGGCGCAGTGGAAGGTGCCAGATCTGTTGTTGGCACGCGTGCGCCAGCCGCCGCTTTGACGTCGGCATCGCGGGCCGGTGCGGCGGCGCTATTGTTTCCGGCCTCGCGATCACCGAGGCCTTGGACTTCAATGGGGGTCGAGCCGTCTGAGCCGCCCGCGATGGCGCGCTCAAGTGCGACCAGCTTGGGCAACTCCGCAGCGCGTAGCCAGCACACCTCGAGCGCGAGCGCCGGCGCTTCTACCCGTCGCAAGAGCGGCTCGCTCGAGAGCAGGAGATGTAGGAGCCGTAACAGATTCTCTGAACCGGCCTCGGCCGCGATCTTCTCTAGGCGTCGACACTCGTCTGCAGGAAGGTCGACCCGCTCGGCCGCATCTTGTCCGCCCATTGATAGGTGTAGGGCGTCACGCAGGTAATCCAGGAACTGGGCAAAGGCGCTGCGCGGGTCGTAGCCGCGGTCTTCGATCTGAGCGACGAGTCCCGAGAGGGTGATGCCGTCGCCCGCCAAGATGGCGAGCAAGGCGCGCTCAAAAAGAGCGGTGTCGAGGCCGCCAAGGAGGCGCGCAGCATCTTCTTCGGGAACCGCACCGCCGCCGAATGTAGCAAGTTGGTCCAAGAGCGCGACCGAATCGCGAACGCTGCCTTCGCCTGCTCGCGCGATCAAGCGCAGAGCGGTGTCTGACGCTGTGATGTCTTCAGCTTTTGCGATGGTCGCCAAGTAGTCGACCAGCTCCTTGGCCGGGACGCGGCGGAAATGAAATTCCTGGCAGCGAGAGAGAATGGTGGCGGGCACCGCTTCGATCTCGGTGGTCGCGAAGATGAAGGTTAGGTGCGAGGGCGGCTCTTCGACGATCTTTAAAAGTGCGTCGAACGCCTGGCGAGAGAGCCGGTGAACCTCATCGAGCACCACCACCTTGCGGCGCGCGCGCGCCGGCGCGTAGCGCAAGCTCTCGGTGAGTTCACGAACCTGTTCGACTTTTGAGTAGGTCGCTGCGTCGATTTCTAAGACGTCGAGATTGCCGCCGGCGGTGATCTCGGTGCACGAGCTGCAGGCGTTGCACGGATCAGCGGCGGGGCCGTTCTCGCAGTTGAGCGCCTTGGCCAAGAGTCGTGCAGCGGTGGTCTTGCCCACGCCGCGAATCCCTGAGAACAGATATGCCTGAGCGATCTTGTCGTCGCGCAATGCGTTGCGCAGCGCGGTGACGATGGCCTCTTGGCCGATCAGCCCGGTGAAGTCTTGGGGTCGCCACTTGCGTGCGAGGACCTGGTATGCCATCGACGGATTGTTCCTCTCGGGCTGATGGACTGCGCTTGTCTCTTTCGAGCGCCGAGTGAAGGGCCCCGACTTGTCTGCGGCACTCGGTGCGAACACCTTAGCGCTGCTCCCTTCCGGGCCTGACGAGGTTCGGAGCCGACCGATGCACAGGGCCCGGACCCTTCACTCGACGCTCGTCGGTCTTAAGCGACCGTCGAGCGCGTCGAGCCCGTGATGGTACGCAGTGCCTGCGGCAAAGTAAACATCGATCCTGGATCACGGCCTGGTGGTCGAGGAACTGGAGTATTGGCCAGAGGCGGACCAAGCGGGATTCTGCCGAAGAAACCCTCGAAAGTTCGAGACCGGGCTGCTACAATGCGCCGTCGGTCTTCGGGCCTGGACTTCTCATGTACAAAAGCTGTTAAGTGTCTGACCTAGTTGATGATGCTTGGATGCAGCTGGCGCTCGAGGAGGCCGGTTCGGCTGCGGAGAATGGGGAGGTGCCTGTTGGGGCGGTGATCGTTCGCGATCAGCGCCTTCTGGCTAAAGCCCACAACCTGCGAGAGACCTCAGGAAACCCGACAGCCCACGCTGAAATCTTGGCTGTCGCGGACGCCGCGCAAGCGGTCGGCAGCTGGCGCCTGGAGGGGTGCGATATATACGTCACCCTCGAACCATGTGCGATGTGTGCCGGCGCACTGGTCAACGCCAGAGTGCGGCGATTGGTCTTCGGAGCACATGATCCGAAGGGGGGGTTCTGCGGTTCGCTCGGTGATATCGTCCGCGATTCGCGGCTGAATCATCGGCTGGAGGTTGTTTCCGGAGTAGGTGCCGAGGCGTCCGCACAGATGTTGCGAGAATTTTTCTCGCGGCTGAGGACGCGCTAGATGGAGTCGTCGTGGAGTTGTTCCGCGCTCCTCGGATAGGAGAGGTGACCGAGTGGCCGAAGGTGCGCGACTGGAAATCGCGTGTAGGGCTAAACCCCCTACCGTGGGTTCGAATCCCACCCTCTCCGCCAGTAGGGGCTCAAGCGCAAACTAGACCAGCGCGAGAGCCCAGTGTTTCGCCGTCAAGGTCGCAGCGAGACGAAGTTAGAGAGAAGTTCACGAGTTCAGAGTCAGGTTAGTTCATTGAAACGGAGAGGTGCCGGAGTGGTCGAACGGGACGGTCTCGAAAACCGTTGGCCGTGCAAGCGGTCCGTGGGTTCGAATCCCACCCTCTCCGCCAGGAGCCCGCTCTTGGGCCATCAACAACCACTCAGCACAGATCAGCGAGAACGCAGAGCGCGCTCGCCAAGGAGCAGGTCATGAAGAGGACCTTTCAGCCCAACAATCGCCGCCGCGCCAAGAAGCACGGCTTTCGCTCCCGCATGAAGACCCGTCACGGTCGTGCCATCCTTTCGCGCCGCCGTCGCAAGGGGCGCAAGCGCGTCTCCGTTTGATCGGTTCCCGGGCCCGGTCGAGCTCTGTTCTGAGCCTTACGGGAAGAGAAACCGGAGTCCGAGAAACCGGAGTCCGAGAAATCTGAGCCGGAACCTCAACGCAGGGAACGGTTGCGGCATGTACGACCAAGCATTCAAGCCTTCTGATCGACTTCACAAGCCCTCCGAGTACCAGGCGTGCTATCGCGGTTGGCGGAGTCGCGGCGAGATCTTGATGGTCACGTCAGCAGCAAATGACGCGGGTCAGGCCAGGCTAGGCATTACGGTTAGCCGCAAGGTCGGCAGAGCGCACCAGCGCAACCGGCTGAAACGGTGGGTCCGTGAGCTTTTCCGTCGTTCTCCGCACCGCCGGGGATTGCCAGCGCGGGATTTCGTGGTTCATTTCTTTCCCCACAACACACCAGCAACATTCCAACAGGTAGAACAAGAGCTTTGGGCCCACTTGCGCGCGCGACCGAGACAGAGTTCCGTGCCGCGAAGGCGACGCCGTTGAGCGCTGCCCTCATGGGCTCGCTTCGCCTGTACAAGCGCCTTGTGTCGCCGCTTTTGCCTCGAGCGTGCCGCTTCTCGCCGAGCTGCTCCGAATACGCGTGGTTGTGTGTGCTGCGCCACGGGGCGTTGCGCGGATCTTTGAAGGCCGTGTGGCGCGTTGCGCGCTGTTCGCCACTGTCAGCAGGCGGGATCGACCTGCCCTAGGCGGCGCCCCTACCGTTCGTTACAACAGGACTCATTCCATTGGAAACACGAAGACTCTTGATGGCCGCCCTTTTGTCGCTGGCCGTGCTGATGGGGTGGCAGGCGCTTTTTCCGCCGCCGCCGCTGGTCGAGCCTGCCCCTGAAGTCGAGGCGGCCGGGTTCGATTCGCTCCGGGGCGGGGCCCAATCGACGCCGAGCGGTACTGCTGGCGCGACAGTCACGGAGGCCGGAGCGGCCTCTGGCCCGGTCGCAAGCCAGGCCGAGACGCCAGCGGCCGAGGCTGCCGAGATTCTCGATCCGATCGTGGGTTCTGCGGGTGCCCGTGCGGAGCTCGCGACCGATCGCTGGCACGCGGTGTTCGACGCGACCGGCGCCCGCCTCATTTCGATGACACTGCTCAAGCGTCACGGGGCTGACGGCAGCCCAGTCGAACTCGTCCGGCCTCGCGAGAGCAACCAGCCATATCCGTTCTCCACGGTTGACCGGAGCGGCCTGCCGCTCGCGCTGGACTCGGTACCGTTCGCGATTACCGAACGCTCTCGCGACCAACTGGTGTTCCGCTATCGGGGTGCCGAAGGTGACGTCACCAAGACCTTCAACATTGATGAACGAGGCCTGCTGGGCTACGACATCGCGGTTAGCGCTCCAGCCTCGTGGTCGCTATGGTTTGGTCCTGGGGTGGCGAACCCGGAATGGGCCGACTTCGACGATCGGTTTTCTAAGACAGCGCGGCAGGCAAGCGTGATGCGCGAGGAGATGGAGAGCCGGCAGAGCAGCAAGGTCGAAGAGACAGAGATCATGAGCGGCGCGGGCGCGTCCTGGTTTAGTCTCGAAGATAAGTACTTTCTGATGGCGATCGTGCCCGATCAACAGGTGGCGGAGATTGCATTCATTCCGGTCCGGACGACAGGCTCGGAGGAAGAGGGCCTGCAGGGCTACGTTCGCCTTGCCGACGACTTGACCGTAGAGGGTCCGGCGGGAGTGGGGCTGGTGGCCAGCCCGCAAGGAGCCGCGCTCTCAGGCACGTCCTTTTGGGGCGCAAAGGAATACACCGAGCTACGCGCGCTGCCTTACGGCCTCGAGGAAACCGTGCGGTTCGGCATGTTTGGTGTGATCGCCAGGCCTCTCTTGTATGGCCTGCGCTGGATTCACAGCAACGTGACCTCCAACTGGGGCTGGTCGATCGTGCTGATGACTTTCGCGATCAACTTGGTTCTGTTTCCCCTGCGCCACAAGAGCTACATCTCGATGCAGAAGATGCAGAAGCTCAACCCGCGCATGGAGAGCATTCGCGGCAAGTTCAGGCCCAAGCTCCGGGACAAGCAGGGCAAGCCCAATCTTGAGATGCAGCGCAAGATGAACGAGGAGATTCAGGGCCTTTTCAAGGAGGAGGGCGTCAACCCGGCGATGGGTTGCTTGCCTCTGCTGATCCAGATGCCGGTCTTTTTCGCGTTCTATCGACTGTTGAGCCAAGCGGTTGAGTTGCAGGGTGCGCCATGGGTGGGCTGGATCGCCGACCTGTCACTGCAGGACCCCTACAAAGCCTTGCCGCTGCTGATGGGCGCGACCCAGTTCTTGCAGACGAAGACCATGCCCCCGGCGACCAATCCCACACAGCGCATCTTGATGAACACGATGCCGATCTGGTTCACCTTCTTCGCGTTTACGTTCCCGTCCGGCTTGGTCCTTTACTGGTTGACCAACAACGTGTTGACCATCGTCCAGCAGGGTGGCTATAACCAGCTGAAGAAGGCGGGCTATCTTGGCGGCACTGACGAGCCACCCAAAAAGAGCTCCAACAAATCGGCTAAAAGAGACAAGGCCGACTAAGGCCAAGGGGCGAACTAGCGCCTCAGGCTCCCCACGCATTCGATTCCGAAGACCGGCGCCCCTCACCGATTCACGGGCGCCCACCATCAAAGGCCCACATCAAAAAAGGCGGTAGGCAAGATGAGCGAGACCACAAAACGACGCTTCTTTTCCAGCACCACGCTCGAGCGAGCGGTGCTTGAGGCAGCAGGTCACTACGGGCTCGAGCCCGACCAGCTGGCATACAGCAAGCTGGAGAAGCGGGGTGTTGCCTCGCGCGGCAAAGTTTCAATCAAGGTCGATCCGGCAGCCCCCGCGCTTGCACCCGACCCGGCCGAGCTAGAGCCGGCGGTCGAGGAGGCAGCGCCTGAAGCCGCGCCAGTGGCCTCTGCCGCGGAGATCGCAGCGGACGACGCCGAAACGGCGGCGCCCGTCGAGCCCGAGCCCGAGCACGCCTCCTCCAACGACGAGCAGGTCGAGGAACCAGAGGCGGCGCAAGCCGCGGAGCCGGAGGAGGAGGCCGCCGAGGATCTGGCCGAAGAGCCGGCCGAAGCAGACGCGCCCGCCCTGGAGCCGGCCGTCGAAGTGTCGGCGGCACCGGCTGCTCAAGAAGGGGCCGCCCCGCAGCTTAGCGAGGACATGACGGACCTGCCACGCACCTCCGCCGAGGCGCGCCGAAGCTGGAGCCAGGCGACCGGGCCGCTGGAACAAGCTGCCCGCAGGTGGACGGAGTCACTGCTGCGTGTTGCCTCGTTGTCCCTGGATGTCGAGATTTATGAGCGCGACGGTGAGCTTGAGGTGCATCTCGGCGGCGCAGACGCGGAGGTCGCGGTTGAGGACGGCGGCGAAGTCCTGCGTTCGATTCAGCATCTTCTGCCCCGGTTAATGCTCGGAACCGTTGGCGAGTCGGTGCACTGCAAAGTCGACTGCAACGATTTCCGCGAGCTGCACGAAGAGCGCTTGCGGGCCCAGGCCCTGGGGGCCGCGGCGGAGGCGGCGGCGGAGCATAGGGAGGTGACCCTTGACCCAATGCACCCCGCAGATCGGCGGATCGTGCACCTGGTGCTCGCGGACAACGAGCTGGTGCGCACGGAAAGCCTGGGGCGCGGATTCTTCAAGCGCGTCTCGATTCGCGGGAACTGATTGAGTCTCGGGCTCCGAGAAGCGCGTTGACAGCGGGCGCGCAGGCCGATCGGAGGCAGATGTTTCACGTGAAACATCTGTCCTCGCGGTTCCGCAGCCCCCCTGGCCCCCGGGCGCTCGCCACTCCGCCCGCTCGAGGGCGCTATGTCGGCTGAACTGCCTGCGCTGGGTCGCGCAGCCATCGCCCATCGCCTAGCGGACCCCCTAGGCGCTCTTGCGCTTGACGCGACGCATCGCGAAGCCCTGGTTGAGGCGCTGTGGCAGTACTACACTGCGCTACGGCAGTGGTCGCCGCGCCTGGCGCTGGTGGGCGCGGGAACGGCAGACGTTGTGGTCGAGCGGCACTTCGGGGAGAGCCTGGCCGCTGCACCCCTCTTGCCGGCTTCCGGGGTGCTGGTGGATGTGGGTAGCGGGGCGGGCTTTCCTGGTCTGGTAATCGCCGCGATGGTGCCCGCGCTCGAGTGCGCACTCGTGGAGTCGCGCCTGCGAAAAGCAGTGTTTCTGCGCGCGGCTGCACGGCAGATGGGGGTGTCCATTGCGGTTCTTCAGGAACGCGTGCAGAAACCCCTTTCCAGCCGGCTGCCCGACGCCATAGACTGCTTAACTGCCCGGGCCATTCGATTCCCCGCCGCGATTTGGGGCGCGCTGTGTGAGCGAGTGCCTAGCGGTGGCCGGGTTTTGGTCTGGGCGGGGGCCGAACGACCGCCAGTCGATCAGCTCGAATTGGTTGGCGAGGTGCCCTTGGCGGCCAGCCACAGTCGGCGCATTCTTCATTTCCAAAAACCCTAGCGGGGCGCCGTTGGCCCAGCGACACTATGACCAGCAGGCCGTGACATGAGCCACTTCTCTCAGCCGCCGAGCGCGCCCGCAGCCACGGCCAACCCCCCCAGGCGATTGGGACGGATCGTGGCCGTGGTCAACCAAAAGGGCGGCGTGGGCAAAACCACGTCCGCGATCAACCTGGGTGCAGCGCTGGGCGCTCTTGAGCGGCGAGTCTTGATCGTCGATAGCGACCCGCAGGGCAACGCCAGTCGCGGCCTGGGCTGGGATGGGGAGGGGCCGCTCTTTTATGACGTGTTGTCCGGCGAGGTGGGCGCCGCCGAGGCCACGCGGCCGAGCGGCTTCCCGCATCTAGACCTCCTTCCGGCGAATCGCGAGCTGGTGGGTGCCGAGGTGGAGTTCGTGGGCCAGGAGGGGTGGGAGCGCACCGCCGGAGAGGTTCTCGGCGCCGTGCGCAAGAACTATGACTACATCCTGATTGACTGCCCGCCGTCGCTCGGGCACCTGACAGTGATGGCGCTGGTTGCAGCTACCGACGTGTTGGTGCCGATCCAGTGCGAGTACTTCGCGCTCGAAGGAGTCAGCGAGCTGGCGTCGACGGTCGCCAGGATTCAGGGCGGGCACAACCCGTCGTTGGGGATTCTTGGAGTGTTGTTGACCATGTATGACGACCGAATCAACCTGGCGCGCGATGTTGTCCGCGAGATCCGCCGTCACTTTCCGGACCGGGTTTTCGACACCGTCGTGCCGCGCAATGTGAGGCTTGCCGAAGCGCCGAGCCATGGGATCTCGGTCCTTGAGTACGACATCAAGTCTCGTGGAGCCCAGGCCTACCTCTCGCTAGCGCGGGAGGTCTTGGCGAGGACCAGGCGTTGAGCGCCCGAAAGCGGGGTCTAGGCCGCGGCCTTGACGCTCTGTTGGGCGACACCGGCGCTCTCGCGCCACCTGCGGCCCGAAAGAGAAGCGGTGGTGCTCACGAGGTTGCGGTGACGCGCGTTCGGCCGAACAAAGAGCAGCCCCGGACCGAATTCGACAACGCTGAGCTAGAGGCCCTGGCTGCGTCGATCGCGGCGCAGGGCATCATTCAGCCGATTGTGGTCACGGAAGAGCCGGGCGGTGACTTCATGATCCTGGCTGGTGAGCGCCGTTGGCGAGCCGCCCAGCGGGCGGGTCTGACCAAGGTGCCGATCCTCGTACGCGAGGTTGACTCCGACCAGCACCGCCTTGAGCTAGCGCTGGTTGAGAACCTCCAGCGCGCCGACCTCAACCCACTCGAAGAAGCCGAGGCTTATCAGGTGCTACGCGAACGGTTCGGATCGTCGCAGGCGCAGATCGCCGAACAGGTCGGCAAGGCCCGTTCCACTGTGACCAATGCGCTCCGCCTCTTGCGCCTGCCCGAGGAGGTTCGCGAGCTCCTCCGCGAGGGAGCTTTGACCCCAGGCCAAGCAAGACCACTGCTGTCGCTTTCGGCGGTCGATCGCCAGATTGCTTTGGCCACCAAGGCCGTGGAGCACGGTTTGTCCGCGCGCGATATCGAAGCTGCCGTTTCCGGAGCGCTCCCTGCACAGCCTGCCAAACACAAGGCCAAGGCCGCAGATGCTAACGCGTTGGCCGCTGAGCAACGCTTGACTCAAGCTCTGCAATCAAAGGTTGAGATCCGCCGGCGCGGTGCGGGTGGAGAACTCCGCATACACTTCCACTCAGAAGAGGAGCTCATGCGCCTCTACGAATTCGTGATCGGGCGCTGAAACGCATCAGCGCTGCCAACAAAGGAGCCCCTTAGGTCATGTTCAAAGGCGATCGCTCTGGAGAGCTCAATGGCTTTCTCGACGCAGGCAGTCACATTCAAGGCGAGTTGGTCTTCGAGGACACTTTCCGCGTCGACGGCAAGCTCACCGGCACGATACGGTCGGAGGGCGACCTCGTGGTTGGCGAGCAAGGCGTGATCGAAGCCGACGTTGAGGTCGGCCGCTTGTTTGTCTCGGGCACTTTGACCGGCGAGGTTCGAGCAAGCAGGCGGATCGAGCTGGCGTCGAGCGCCCGCGTCGAGGCCACCTTGACCAGTCCGACGATGGTGATCGAGGAAGGGGCGAAGATGGACGGCCGGTGTATCACTGGTGGCGGCCCCGATTCGTCTGCCATCGGTTCGAGATCTGCCGACGGCGGCCACGAGGAGGGCAAGGCCGCCCATGATCGCAAGCCCGAGCTCGTCAAGACCGCTTCTTAGAGTGCCGCAGGGCCGCTAAGGCGGACCCCGGAGCCCCGTTTCGTATGACGGAACGTAGGTGATGGGGTGTTGCTTGAGCCAATCGGTGCGAAACACCTCGGTGCGCACGCGACCGTCAAAATCGCGAGCCGCAGGCAGCCCTGTACCATAGAGGATGGTAGGCGCGAGATCGGTGATCTCCATGCGCGAAACGAAGCGGCCCGGCTCAATCGCTGGTCCATAGGCGAGGAAGGCCCCGTCGGGCGCGTTGCTGGTCTTCCCTTCGAAATCGCGCTGCGGCCTGATCAACGAGCCGAGCCGTTCTGCGCCCTCGCGCGACCGGAGTCCGTAGGGCGAGACGATCACCATCCAGCGCGGTTCGGGAACCTCTGCCCAGAGATCGCGGAGAACGTCGTCAAGGGCCCGGTAGTACGCCCGCAATCGTTCGGCCTGCCGCTCGCGCTCATCGCCGAGCAGTCCTTCAAACTGGACGCTCGAGTAGGCGCCGAACGTGTCACGACTAATCTCAAGCACTCCGCTCAAAGTGACAAACAGCGCTCGACCACTGGTTGTTGCGGAGTCGATCTCGGCGGCCAGATCGGCCACTGGCTCGGCCACTGGCTCAGAAGGTGTGCGACCTCCTGGCGACGCGAGTTCCGAGTCAAGCGACACCGCACTTGGGCGCTGGCCACGCGCGAGCCACAAGTGGGCCCGCTCCGCGATCTCCACATCCTGGGCAAAGGCTAATCGGTCAGACAGCGGCGACCCAGCCAACACCGCGGGGCTCTCAGAGAGTTGTTCGGGATCGACAGCAGCGGTTTCCGCCGCGAACAGCGTCGCGTTGAGGCCGAGGACCTGTTGTGACGACGCCGCCAAGGCCGCGCCCGGCCAGTCGAGTACAGCGGTGTCAATACCGAGCCCGGCAGTGATCTGCCACAGGGCCAGGGCGCTGTCCGAGGGAGGCGTATTGCCCGGTAATTCGCCTCCGGGAATTCCCCATCGTCTAAAACCGAGACCAACGGGGGTCAGGTGGAACTCCAGGCCTTCTTGGACGAAGCCTGCGGAGTAGCGACGATCCCCTACCATGCCGTGACGAAAGGGAAATTTCGCGGTGGCCAGAGTGAACCATGAGGGGATGCGTTGAGAGGGCGCGATGCCTGCCAGCCGGCCAGCGCTACCTTGCCTGCGGAGTTGGGCAAGGAACGGCAATTCGCCTTGCTCGGCAAGTGGCAAGACCACGTCGAGCGTTAGTCCCTCAATGCCGACGACCAGCAAGGTTGGGTGTTCTAGGGTCGGAATGGTCGAGGACCGAGGGGCCGGTTCGGATTGCGGTTTGAAGGCGTCCCGCCGCTCGAACACGACGTAGCTCGCAAGGAGCGCGATCAGCACGAAGCCGGCCTTGCTGCGGCGCCCGTAGCTGCGTTGCTGTAGTGAGTGCAAGAGTGCGGTGTAAAAAGTGATCACCGCTGCAAGCGAGAGCCAAAGCGCAGCCTTGATCAAGCGGCGATTGATGCCTGCAGGCAAGAAGAAATTGAAGCGAGCGGCGTGCACCCAGTGCACCACGCCGGCGGTGGCAAACGCAATAAAAAGCGCCCACGGCAAGATCCGGCGGGCGCGGTCGGGGCGGCCCCAGGTGAAGGGCAAGACCAACAGCGCTGAACCGCTCGCGAGCAGCACCGAATATAGAGCGGTGGTCCGCAGCAGTGCGCTGGCCTCGAACGGCCAGTGCGGATTCAAGAAGAACAGAAGGCCGGCCAACTGAATCCCGGCGAGGAACCCGGGCAGCAGCGAGCACACCACCGGCACCAGCGCCTTGGTGATGCGCGAGCTCGATGTGTAAGGTGGTTCGGCGAGCATGCCTGGAAGATGTGCGGACATGGATGTGTGAGGCTATCCGAGTCGCGCGGTGATTGCCTATGAGGTACTGGGCGAGAACCAGCGCCACTAAAGAGGTACTGGTCGAGAACCAGCACCATTTGAGGAAGTCCTGGCGCGGAGCGCGCGCGATTGCTGATCCACCGCGGTGGCGTGCTACCGTTTCGCCGCGATGGAAACTGCCACCCACCAAGGACCGCCCACTGCCGGCTTCGCCGACCACAGAGCCGTAGTGGTTGCGGTGGATCACCACCCCTGGCCCTACTTCACGGTGACGCTGGAAGTCCCGTTTGCCAACGGCGAGCAGAAGTTCGCGAACTGCACACCCGGCCAGTTCGTCATGACCTTGGCTGAGTTCGGGCTCGAGCCGTACCTGCGTCGAGCGTTCTCGGTCTTTGATATCCGGACGGATGCAAACACCACGCAGATCGAAATATTTGGCAAGGTCATCGGGCTCGGCACCGAGGGGCTGGCGCGACTGGAGCCAGGCAAAGAGGTGCCTTTGTTGGGGCCGCTCGGCCAGGGCTTCACCAGATCTGCCTCACCTACGGTGAAACCGTCAGCGTTGATTGCCGGCGGGATTGGTTCGGCCGCTCTGTTGCTCTGGGCGCGAGCGTTGCTCGAGCAGGGCGAAGCGTTCGACTTCTACTACGGTGGCTACGCCGCATGCGACCTCGCGCTAAGCGAGCGCTTCGAAGAGCTCGCCCGCGCGAGCGGCGGAGAACTCATCTGCGCCACCGAAAGCGGGCATCGCGGGCATCACGGCTACATCACCGAGCCGCTAGAACAGGCACTCGCCCAGGGTCGCTATGGCGCGCTCTACACCTGTGGCCCGGAGGGCTTGATGGCGAAAGTCGCAGCGCTCGGCTCTCAATACCAGGTCCCAGGGCAAGCAGCCCTTGAGACCGAGATGGGCTGCGGCTATGGCGCCTGCTTGGGTTGCGCGGTAGCGCATCAAGACGGCCGTTTTCGCTTGTGCTGCAAGGACGGGCCGGTGTTCGCGCTGGACGAGGTGGTGTGGTGAGCACGGTCGATCTGTCGGTCAAAGTCGGCCCGCTCGAGCTGGCCAACCCGGTACTGTCCGCCAGCGGAACCTTCGGCTACGGCTTGGAATTCGCCCCCTTGACCCGGCTTGAGCGGTTCGGCGGCCTGGTGACCAAGGGGCTATCGCTCGAACCGTTGCGTGGCAACCCTGCGCCCAGGATCTTCGAGACACGCGGCGGGATGCTCAACTCCATCGGCCTACAGAACATCGGTATCGAGGCGTTCTTGAGTGACGTCCTGCCTGGCCTGGCCGACTTTCCGCCCAAGGTCGTCGTGAACTTGTTTGGCTACGAGCGCGAGGATTACTCGACCTTGGCGGCGCGAGTCGACGCGGTTGAGCATGTCGCTGCGGTGGAACTCAACGTGTCGTGCCCGAACGTCAAGCGCGGCGGGATTCAGTTCGGCCACGATCCAGGGCAACTCGAGGAACTGGTCGCGAGCGTTCGCAAGGCGACCAGCAAACCGCTGATCGTCAAGCTGTCTCCCAATGTCACTTCGCCGGTAGCGCTGGGCAAGGCGGCTCGAGATGGTGGCGCAGACATCTTGTCTGCGATCAACACCGTGATCGGCATGGCAATCGACACCCGCACACGACGCCCCAGACTGCACACCATCAAGGGCGGCCTGTCAGGCCCTGCGATTCGACCTGTTGCGGTGCGGATCGTCTATGACGTGGCGCGCGAGGTCGGCCTCCCGGTGATCGGCATCGGGGGCGCAGAGACCGCGGATGACGTGCTTGAGTTCATGCTGGCCGGCGCGTCGGCTGTGCAAATCGGCACCGCCCTGTTTCGCGACCCGATGCAACCGAACCGCATCTTGCAGGACCTCGAGCAGCGACTTGTCTCCGAAGGCGTTGGTTCTGTTAGAGAACTCATCGGTGCGATCAACATTGAATAAGGAGCGCCAGCCGATGGGTTTGCAGCAATCGAACAGAGGAGGCGTGACGCGCGCAAGCGACCATATTGCAGTCGCACTCGACACCGCTGACTGGCCCACTTTCGAGAGTTGGTGTGGTGTCTTTGGGCCCCGCGTTGGCTGTCTCAAGGTGGGGCTTGAAGCGTATGTGCGATGGGGCCCCAAGGCCGTAGATACCGCGCTTGAGGCGGGCGGTCGAGTGTTCCTCGATCTCAAGCTCCACGACATTCCCAACACCGTCGCAGGGGCGGTTGCGTCGGTACGCTCTTTGGGAGTTCACTTCGTTACCGTACATGCGGGCGGCGGCAAAGCTCAACTCGCAGCCGCAGCTGAAGCCGCGGGCGACGGCCTAGACATCCTCGCGGTCACCGTCTTGACCAGTCTCGACGCGGAAGAACTCAAGCGACTCGCGATGCCCGGCACAGCGTCTGAACGGGTCCTCGCCTGGGCCACCATGGCCCTCACAGCCGGTTGTGCGGGCATTGTTGGCTCCGCGCTCGAGGCGTCGTCGCTGCGCGCTGCGTTGCCAGCAGAGGCGCTACTGGTCACCCCCGGAATCAGACCTCAAGGCGCAGCCCTCGGCGACCAGAAACGGGTTGCGACGCCGGCCCAAGCGATCGCGGATGGAGCGGACCTGCTGGTCATTGGGCGGCCTCTCACCCAGGCCGAGGACCCGATCAAGACACTCGAGGCGATCGTCGAGGACATCGCGGCGCCAAAGCCTGCCTGAAGCATCGGCGGCTCGAGCGCACCGCCAGACATTCTTAGCAAGCTCTTAGAAGCGGAACACCTTGCGTCGCAGCTCGTGTGTTACTTGCCAATTGTAAGTGTAGAGCGGCAGCTTGATCGGCACCGTGTACGCGGCGTCGATGCGCACAAAGCTGGTGTTGGCGACCACGTTCAGGTTGTCCTTGTTAACTGGAAGATCGAGTTGATTCGCCTCCCATAACAGCTGGCCTTTGATCTTGGCGGCACTGCCGCCGACCTGCCCGGCGCGTTCCCCGGCTGCTCGAACCGCGTCCTCGAACTCGGAAACGCGGTAGCGGGTCGGGATGAACTCGAAGCCTGCGAGGAACACCCATACGATGATGATCAGCCAAATGACCGCCTGAAAGCGCCCCTCACCGGCTTGGCGTGACCTAGCTTGGCGAAGACGTGATGGTGGTGATGCGCTGGATGGAATCATGCTTGAACCTCACTGTGTGTCGCTGGCCCGATGACGGGCCGAGCGCTCGATGAACCACTCCGGGAAGCGAGCGGCACCCCGAATGCTAACTCGTCATTACTGAATCCGAAAGGGAAGTGCCGGGCCTCTGACGCCAACGATGGCCTGGCCGACGACCGATGAGGACTCGATTGCGCCCCAATGGCGAGAATCAAGGGATCGGTCACGGTTGTCTCCAAGGCAAAACAGACCGCCCTCAGCGATCACCAATGGTCCGAACTGATCGCGCACCCGGACTTCTTCTGGCAGGAAGCTCGAGGCCGGGTAGACGTTTGGATCGCTATGCTGAATGTACGACTCAAGAACCAGTTCGCGATCGACCAAGAGTGCTTTGTCCTTGATCTGCAACACCTCGCCGGACCCGGCAACGCAACGCTTGATCAACAGACGCGCGCGATCAAGTGGGTGGGGGAACACAAGCACATCGCCATCAGCCGGCCGGCGTTGAGGCAGCCAAGGGTTTAGCGTCGAGCGACTTGGCGGCCGCAGCATCAACTTGTTGACCACAACGAAGTCGCCTGCGCGCAGTTGCGGTTCCATCGAATCGCTCGGCACGCGATACAGCTGGACCACAAAGGTTCGTACGAGCAGTCCCAAAAGCACGGCCAAGATGGCCGCGTCTAGAGCATCTCGGGCGAGCAGCCCGAGTCGGCTCATTGGATGGCCTGAAAGGTGCGGCCCCATCGGGTTTTGGTGACGAACCCGAGAGCCGTTCGCGACAGCTGGCCAATCCGGTGACCCCATCCGTGCCAGGTCCCATCTGGGGTTTCGCCCCCGTACGACCAATAGATCAGTCCAGCGCGGCCCTTGACCTGCGCGATGGGAACCGCGCCGAAGTATCGCGAGTCGTGGGATTCGTCGCGGTTGTCGCCCATGCAGAAGAGGTGGTCTTCTGGCACGGTGAATGTCGACATATTGTCGCGCCGCCGACCGTCGATGTAGGGGCTATTGCGTCTAAAGAGGCGAGGGTCGACGTGGTGCACATAAGCCTCGTCGTCAACACGATCTCCATTGATGAACAACTGCTTGTCGATCACCTGGACTTGGTCGCCGCCGATGGCAACGCAACGCTTGATTAAGTCGAGCTCGGGAGTTTCTGGAGAGCGGAAAATCACGATGTCACCGCGGCGAGGCTCCCGGCCGGGCAGTAGTGCTCGCTCTAGCCCGGTGGCCTTGGGCCCATAGATGTAGCGATTGACGAACAGGTGATCGCCGATCAGCAAGGTGTCGACCATCGATTCGCTCGGGATGTAGAAGGTCTTGAAAACGAAGGTGTTGGTGAAGCCAAGGAAGATGGCTGCAACCAAGAGAGCTTCTAGGTACTCACGGAACATGGAGTGACGTTGATCGTTGGCGGCGGCCGGCTTGGCGGTCGCGACCTTGGGCGTTGATGTCGACATAGGCCGCCTAATCTACTGGAAGGGCCCCGCCCCTAGGGTGCTTCAGGGCGATCAAAGTTGGGATCGTGACCCTCTTGCCGAGAGGGCCGCGAAGCTTGTCAAAGGATTTTGCGGCCGTCCAGATCGTTTGACAGGCACCAAAGAGCCCCGGCCCCGTTGGGGATTCGCGCGATTAGCCGGGGCCGCAGCCTACATGGCGTCCAGTTGGTTTGACCCTGGCTCGGGCCAGCCGCGGCTCAACGACAGCCCTCAACCCCGGCGCAAACCCAAGCTGGGTGGGCGTTTGGCCACCATTTCTCGAAAACTGTTGTGGTTGGCAGCGGGCGTGCTCTATCTCCTATGCGTCCGGCACGACGTCGGGCAACCGAGCAAGAGCGCTCGGCACACCACCGGAGGCCATTAGCGCCTCAGCAACCGACGAGGAAGGGAGGCGTCGCCACACCTCGACCCCACAGGCAAAAACACAAGGCTCGGCGTTGGCTGCCGAGCGCTTGCATCAAAGGAGCCTTGATCGGCTCGACTCAGATTCAGGGCAGTCGTCGATGGTCGTCGATTGCCAACTCACCAACGACCGCCAGCGCAATTCCGCGCTTCTCGGTTAACGACAGGAGATAGAAATAATGAATGGACTGAAATCAACCGCGACCCGTCACTTCGCTGCCAGCTTGCTGGCCTTCGCCATGGTCTTGTGCGCGGCAACCGTGCCTGCCTTTGCAGCGACCGGCGTCGTCAACATCAATGACGCTGACCAACAGACCCTGGAGCTCTTGCCCCGAATCGGGCCCGCGGTGGCTTTACGGATCATCGAGTTCCGGAACAGCAACGGCAAGTTCGCAGCTGCCACCGATCTCATGCAGGTGCGAGGCATTGGCGAGAAGACCTACGAGCTGATGGAAGCGCACGTCACTGTCGAGGGCAAGACCACGCTCACCGAGAAGGTGCGTGTACCACGTAGCAGCTCGGCCAAGGACCCCGCGAACGCGGAACCTAACGGCGACAACGGCTAGTCGTTGGCTGTCGGGTACGGGGCCTTCGGCTCACTCCAAAGGGAGCGTCGAAGGCCCCGTTTCGACATGTCCGTGAGGCTTGTCCCCCCTGTGTGTTCGAACCAGCGCGCCATCCCCCAGGAGCCCCTTGTCCAATGAATTCTTCGCCGTTTGAAAGACCACTAGCCACCGCCCTTGCCCGGCCGCGTCGACACACAACCGCCGGCATGACCTTGATCGAGATTATCGTTGTGAGCGGAGTCATCGGGTTGTTGCTGGTCGTTGGCATCCCGAACATCGCTCGGATCAGTGCCACTGCGCGCCTAGACGCGGCCGCCAGCGAGGTCGCCGTAGCGTTGCGCCGAGCGCATCAGCACGCGCGCCTAAAGGGTCACAACGTCGGCGTCAAGTTCTTCACCCAAGAGGGCGGACCAACCACCTATGCGCTCTACACCGATGGCGACTCCGACGGTGTCCGCAGTGTCGACATTGACCGCGGAATCGACCCACAACTCGCGCCGCGACAGCCGCTCGAACACATGGGAAAGGACATCCGTTTCGGTATCCCGCGCGACGCTTCGGGCCGCCCGCCTCGCGCGCCCAATAGTCGCCGGCGGCTCGACCGCCTCGACGACCCCATTCGCTTCAACCGCTCGGACATGGCGTCGTTCGCTGCAGCGGGCACTGCGACCCCGGGCACCGTTTACCTCACCGACGGGCGCCGTGCGTTTGCGGTGCGGGTCCGCAACCGCGCCGGCAAGGTCCAGGTTCTTCGTTATGACCGCCAACAGGAGATTTGGAAATGATGCCCATCAACACCACGCGGCGGTTCAACACCACGCGCCAGTGTCGATCACGGACCGCTTGCCAGGCTAGAAATCGCCTTCAACCGCGGCCCACCGACGACTCCGCAGTGAGCAGCTCGCAGCGCCGCAGGCCCATCCCGGGCCTACTTCATCGGGCGGTCGGTCCTGGACTCTTGCGACTCCCCTCGCGGCTGGCGCTGCCGCGGCTGGCGGCGACCGATTCGGCGAGCCGCTGCTCAGAGCGGCCTTCACAGCACCCGTCGTATCCTGTGATCAGGACCCTCATCGCTCAGTCTCAAGGACCATACGAACCCCAAGGCCAACGGCCGCGCTGTCCCACCGAGGTGGTGATCGCTATGGGTACCGCGCCCGAACGAGAAGCCTCCGAGCTTGCCCGAACGCTGGTGGCCGAGCGGTTGGTCGGGCGCGTCAGTCTGCTGGCTCGGGCGCGCTCGATCCACCGATGGCAAGGCAGGATCTGCGACGAACTGGAAACCGTATTGGTGATGAAGACAACTCGCGGCCGACTCGACAAGCTAGCTCGCCGCTATGTCGCTCTCCACAGCGACGAGGTCCCGGATCTTCTGGTGCTGCCGGTCCTTGCGGGGCACCCGGCGTATCTCGAGTGGGTCGGTCGAGCGACCACCACCACAGACTAAAACGCGATCCACCAGCTTCATCGGTCGGACCTCAAGCTCTCTCGGTTCAGCCGGTCGGAGTCCCTCTCAGTCGGAGTCTCTGCCACTCGGAGTTTTTGTCAGTCGAGCCCGTCGAGCGCGGCCTTGAGGTCGTCCACCAGATCCTCAGCATCCTCGATGCCGACCGAAATGCGCACCAGACCATCCGTGATTCCCAGTGCTTGCCGCCGCTCTTCGGGGATCGAGGCGTGGGTCATCGACGCGGGATGTGAAATCAACGACTCGACGCCGCCTAAGCTCTCGGCCAGCGAGAACACTTCGACCGAACCCAACACGCTGTGCGCACGCGCATAGCTGCCGACGTCGAAGGACACCATTGCACCGAAACCGGACGCTTGGCGCTTTTGAATCTCGTGACCCGGGAAGTCGGGCAAACCCGGATACAGGGTCGTCTTCACTGCCGGGTGGTCTTTGAGCAAGGCCACGATCTGCTGCGTGTTGCTCTCGTGACGATCCATGCGCACGGCCAGAGTCTTGATGCCACGCATGGTCAAGAAGCAGTCGAACGGGGCCAGGATCGCCCCCGACGATTTGAGGGCGAACTGAAACCAGTCGGCGTCCTCTTGGTCTTTTGAGATGAGCACGCCGCCGATCGAGTCGGAGTGGCCGTTGAGAAACTTGGTGGTTGAATGCACCACAAAATCGGCACCCAAGTCGAGCGGTCGCTGCACGTAGGGCGAGAGAAAGGTGTTGTCGACCGCGACCTTCACTCCTTGCTCATGTGCGATCTCGCACACCGCCGAAATATCGGTGATCTCCATCATCGGGTTGGTCGGCGACTCGAGGAAAACCAGCTTTGTCGCAGGGGTGAGCGAGACGCGGAGGGCGTCTAGGTCGGTGGTATCAACCCACGACGAGCGCACGCGGTAGCGATTGAGAACCTGGTTCAGCAGACGGTACGTGCCGCCGTACACATTCTGCGAGAACACCGCGTGCTCATCGGCGCCAACCAAGGTCATCAAGGTGGTGATCGCTGCCATGCCCGACGAGAAGGCCTGTGCGTCCACCCCGTTCTCAAGAGACGCTACGTTCTGCTCAAGCGCTTCGCGTGTGGGGTTTACGCTGCGGGCGTAGTCGTACTTGCTGATCTCATCGAGTGCCGGTTGGACATACGTCGAGGTCTGAAAGATCGGCACCGCCACCGCTCCGGTAACGGGCTCGGGAGCTTGGCCCGCGTGGATAGCGCGGGTGCCGAAGCGTTTCTTGCTGGTATCGCCCTTCATCGAACTTTTCCTTCTCTAAAGTTGCTTTGGTCGCCAATGATTGAGAGGCGCGCCGACCGCGACTAGAAGGTCGCGTAACATCGCTCTCGATTTAGGGGGAGCACACCACATTCGCCCGCTGGGAGCAACGCCGTTTGGTGAATCTTGGGCGTGAAGGGAAACTTCGATTGAGCAGCTCGCACACGACAGAGTACGCCACCAGCCTAGAGCTGGACTTCTTTTCGCCGATCCGCTGGACGGACAACCAGTTCTTTCTTCTGGACCAGACGCTGTTGCCTCAAGAAGAGACGTGGATCCACTGCACCGATCTTGAGATCGTTTGCGACGCCATCAAACGCTTGGCGGTGCGCGGTGCGCCGGCGATCGGGGTTGCAGCCGCTTACGGGTTGGCGGTCGCGGTCGGCAACTCTGGCCCTGAGTCATTTGATGCGGCGTACCAAACGTTGATGGCCACACGCCCAACCGCAGTCAACTTGCGGTGGGCGCTTGATTTGGGCCGCGACCTTGAGCAGGAGATGCCCGCCAAGGACCTGCACGCGGGGCTGATCGCTTGGGCGCAGAAGCTCCACGTTGAAGACGCGGAGACCAACCGGCGCATCGGCGAGCATGGCAAGGAACTGTTTGCTCAAGCTGACCGAGTGCTCACTCATTGCAATGCCGGAGCGTTGGCCACCGCGGGCTTTGGCACTGCCGTCGGTGTCGTGCAAGCTGCGTTTGAAGCTGGCCGGCTCGGTTCGGTGTGGGTCGATGAGACCCGGCCTCTGCTGCAGGGTGCGAGGCTGACCACTTGGGAGCTCAAGCGCCTCGGAATCCCACACCAGCTGGTCACCGACTCGAGTGTCGGCGCGCTGATGAGCCGGAGCCTGGTCGACCGTTGCGTAGTCGGGTCCGACCGTATTGCAGCCAATGGCGACGTGGCCAATAAGATCGGCACCTATACCGCCGCAGTGATGGCCCACCGTCACGGCGTACCGTTCTACGTCGCAGCCCCACTCTCAACTATCGACCGGTCTACCCCAACCGGCAACGACATCCCGATCGAAGAACGCGCGTCAGCAGAGGTCTCGATGATCGCAGGCAAAGACATGACGCCCAGCGGTACCGAAGCGCTCAACATCGCGTTTGACGTCACTCCTGCCGAACTGGTCACCGCCATTATCACCGAGCAAGGTGTCCTGCGTGCGCCCTATGAAGAGTCGATCGCAGCCGCCTTCGCTCGCGCTGCTGCTTAGGGCCGGGACGTGCCGGCCAGGCGGAATGGCCTTTCAGCTTTGGTCAGGCTCGCTGCCGCGAAGCTTGCGAGCGGAGCCATAGGGGGCCCAGATTTCAGCCTGCTATTCAGCAGGCTGAAATCTGGTGGAGGCGGTGGGAATCGAACCCACGTCCGAAAAATCCGTCGACGAGGCATCTACGTGTGTGTCTCTCTAGTTTGAGTTTCGCAAACAACGCTTGGGTAGTGAGCCACCCACGATGCTGCTAGCTCTGCTAAGTATCTGGCCTCTGTAGCGGAGCAATCGAGAGGCCATCAAATCGCGTTAGTAGCGCTGATTTCCCGTTCTAGCGACTCACAAGATCAGGAACAGCGTGACGGCTAAGCCGCCAGAGCCAAATTATCGTTGGCAGTTGTGTTTTCTTTCCGTGATAACGAGCGGAAAGCCCTCGACACGCAACCTCGAACACGTATGATTTCCCGTCGAAACCAGACGCCCCCAGCGGTCTAGTGTATAGAACGCGCGACCGGTTGTGTTGATTCCATGGGCGGGCTCTGTAGCGGCCGGCTGATAGCACGAGCCAACTGGGCAAGGAGGCGCTCTAGGCTTCGGGCTCCAGGCCTTGCGGGTCGACGGTCTCGGTCAGGTCCAATACCTCGTCGAGAAACTCGACCACCCCGCGGTACCTCAAGCGCGAGACCACCAGAAACCAGGCAAGCAGCAGCAGAAGTCCGGCCAGCGGGATTAAGTCGAAGAGCTGAGGGCTAAAGGGCGCGGCGACCAAGAACAATCCGCCGAAGGCGCCCATCAGCAACACCATCACTTCGCGGCCTTGCAGTCGGTAGTCCTCGGCAGAGACCTCGACCGTCACCGTGGTGTGATCGCTGCCTGCACTCGCTGTCGAGAGCGAGCCTGCCAGGTGACCGCGGCGAACGCCGGCAGCAACGGGCAGCTCCAAAGAACCGCCGGTACCGTCGCGTCGCCATTCGCCCCCCCAAAGCCTGACCGCTTCTTCTGCTGCTTCAAGAGCGATCTCTGAAGACACCGGCACACGTACCGAGGCAGGCTCGCCGTCGCGACCGCCTTCGACCGTCGAGGGGCGCTTCTTGCTCTTCATCAGGACCCTTCCTATGCTGCGCGCTGGTCGCGTTGGTCGATCGCTTCCGCGAAGTACTCTTTGACTGCTTGAAAGAAAGCCGGAATGTCTGGCAGTGAGTGAATCTTCTGGCGCAGCACGCGACCGCCCGGTAGTCCATGGGTGTACCAACCGGTGAACTTGCGCAGCTTGTGCAGCGCGAACTTGCCGATGTCGCGCGAGGTGACCAGCTCGAAGTGGCTGAGGATCAAGTCGCGCCGATCCTCGAGAGCGGGCTCCGTGTAGGGGCGCCCGGCGAGGTGGTCCGTGGTCTGGCGAAAGACCCAAGGGTTGCGAGTAGCTCCACGGCCGATCATGACTCCGGCACAGCCGGTCCCCTTGAACATCCTAGACGCGTCTTCGGGACTGCGCACGTCGCCGTTGCCGATCACTGGGATGTTGACCGCTTCCACCAGTTGTGCGATCTGTGACCAGTCGGCTTCGCCCGAGTAGCCCTGCTTTGCAGTGCGCCCGTGGATTGCAACCGCGGCGACGCCTTCGCCTTCGCAGATGCGACCGAGCTCGATGAAATTGCGTGAGTGTTCGTTTAAGCCGAGCCTGAACTTGACCGTCAGAGGTATCGAAAGCACCTTTTTGACCTCGCTAATGATGGTCTTCGCTTGTTCGAGGTCACCCATCAGTGCGGCGCCGGCGCAACCTTTAAGGACCTTGTTCGCGGGGCACCCCATGTTGATGTCGCAGATGTCGGGCTGCAGCTCTTCGACCACGCGCGCAGCGTCCGCCATGGTGGCCGCGTCGGAGCCGTAGATTTGGATCGATAAAGGGCGTTCTTCTTCCGCGAAGAGCATGAGATCACGCGTCTTTTGATTACCATCAACGATGGCGCGCGACGAAATGAATTCCATCGACACCACGCCGACACCAGAGAGCCGCCGGATGATCAAGCGGAAATCGCAATCGGTGACGCCCGCCATGGGCGCGAGAAACAACGGCGTCGTCATCCCGACATTGCCGACGGAAAGCGCAGGAATGGCAAGCCGGCCGCAGTCTTCACCCGTAGATGTTGCGGTGGGTTCAAAGCTCGAAGCCGAGCTGGATGTCTCGATGACCATCAAAGAAGCTTATCGGGCTTCGGTGCGGGTGGTGAAGGTGTGGCTCCAGCCAACAACATAAAGCCCGGAGGGGCGAATAGAGTCACGGTTGCGAACCGCCGGCCCCTCTTCTCTCAACAGGTCAATCCCTTCCGTGTCTAGTCCATGTCCGAACCCTGCGATCGATCCTTGGATTGGGCCCTTGGTCCGAGCGCTTCTTGCCGGCGAACAGGCCGGCCTGCTGGCGCCTCTCGCAATGCAAGACCCGTGTCTTGAGAGCCCGCTGCCGCAGGTCCCCGGTCGCTCCCCTTCATTCGATCGCACACGGCTTTCTCAGTCATTGAGGAGCTTCAACGCCGAGGTGCAAAACCCCAACACGGAAACCCAGTGCAACCTGCTCGGGAACCCCGAGACGGAGGTGGTGGTCACCGGTCAGCAAGCAGGCCTGTTTGGCGGTCCGATCTACGCGTTGAGCAAGGCGATCGCGGCGACACTGTGGGCCAAGCGGTTGACCGAGAGCGGCCGGCCAGCGGTGGCCGTGTTCTGGATAGCTAGCGAGGATCACGACTTCGAGGAGGTGCGCTCGGCTTGCCTCGGTGCACACACCTTGTCGGCCGAAATCCAAGAGACCAGCACTCGCCCGGTTGGCCAGCGGCTTATTGACGAAGGCTTGCTCAAGGAGATTGGCGAGACCATCGCGCAATGCGGTTCGGCGATCACCACGCCACCATTTCTCGAGCAAGCGCTCGAACTGGCGCGCTCCTGCTATGTCCAGGGCCAGCCCTTTTCCTCAGGCTTTGCCCGGCTGCTGCCTGCGCTCTTAGGCGAGCACTGTCCACTTCTTCTCGATTCTCAGGACCCCGTGCTCAAGGCTATGCAAGCGCAATGGGCGAGGCGGCTGGTGCGCCGATCGGTAGCGTCGATCGCCGCGTTGGAGCTTCGCGAGCGCGACATCGAAACGGCGGGTTTCAAGCTGCAGATCGGATCCGCGCGCCAAGCTGACGGCGGGTATGTGCTGCCCTTGTTCTTGCATCGCGAGGGCTGTCGATATCGGGTGGTGCTCGATGCGCCCGACCCAGCCGCGGCGCCATTCGGGCAAACCGCAAGCTCGAGCTACTCGTTGCGCGGCTATGACGAACAGGGTTCGATGGAAGAGCTGGTCGCTTTGATCGAAGCGCAGCCGTCTTGGATGTCGCCGTCGGCAGTGCTTCGGCCGGTTCTACAAGACGCCGCCCTGGGCACCACGCTGCAGGTGTTGGGCCCAGGCGAGGTTGCATACGTTCCGCAGGCGGCTGCGCTCTACGACGTGCTTGAGGTCGCGCCGCCGACCATTGCGCTGCGGCCTCAGGCGGTGTTTGTGCCGGAGCGCATGCATCGCCAGTATCTCGAGATGATCGAGACCGCAGGGTTCACCGCCGCCGAACTCTTTGGCAAGTGGGAGGGGCTCGAGAAGCTACTTGCCGAGCGTTCCGACAACGGCACTCTGGAAGGTATAGCGCAGCTGCGTGTCGCGACGCTTGAGCAGCTAACTCTGCTTCAGGGCAAGGCGGTCGAACTCGACGCATCGCTCGAAGCCGCGCTTCAAAAGACCCACCAACACCTAGCCAAGGGCTTCGACAACTTCCATGCCCGCTCAGAACGCGCAGCGGCGCAGAAGGCGGGCGTTCTAAGTACCCGCATCAAGAAGCTACGCGAACTGGCACTGCCCCAGGGGTCGCTTCAAGAGCGCAGGCTCTGTTCGCTCTGGGTGGCGGCCCAGTTCGGCAACGCCGCCGTTCCGCAGATCGCCGAGCAGTTGTCGCTGGACCCACGCCGTCTGCAGGTGCTGCCGTTGGCTGCGGAACGCCCCTGAGAGCCACTCCCGCGTTTCGGCTGTTGCTGTCGACTGCCCTCGCAGCGAAACCGAATCGACGGCCAGATCGTCTCGAACTAGATCGCGGCCCAACCGTTAGAACTCAAGAGGGTTGTGGCACGTAGCCATGTCGGACGCCCATTTGCTCACTTGAATCAACCGTCGACGACGCTCGCCTGTAAAGAACCCCTTCTCCTATGACCGAAACGGAACAGATGGATGTGCTCGCGGTGGGTGCTCACCCAGACGATGTCGAGTGGGGGTGTGGCGGCCTGGTTGCGAGTCAAGCGGCTCTGGGGCGGCGGGTCGGAATTCTGATCCTCACCCGCGGCGAAGCGGGGACGCGGGGGGATGCAGAGCGGCGCAAGACGGAGGCCCTCGCTGGTGCCGAGCGCCTCGGGGCGGCCCGTGTCGACTTTCTCGACTGCGGTGACGGCTCACTCAACACCGACAGCGCGCGCGAAGAGCAGGTGATGTTCTTCATGCGCAAGCTACGGCCCAATGTGGTGCTGGCGCCACCGCTGCACGATCGCCATCCCGACCACGAACGAGCAGGCGCCTTGGTGCGCGCCGCAAGCTTCTATTCCGGTCTCATTCGGCGCGCCGCGCGCGACCCGCAGGGCGAGCCGGTCAGCGGAGAAAGCCTGCCGCCGTTCAGGCCTTCGACACTGGTGCACTACATGTTGCACGACCCGTTTGACCCAGATGTAATCGTCGATTGTAGTTCCCAGTGGAGCAAGAAGATCGCAGCGCTTGCCGCGCACGAAAGCCAGTTCCCTGCCGCTAATGGTGGCGGCGCCGCTCCTGCTGGCGTCGGCGTCGACGAGGGGGCCACTTGGATTTCAAAGCGCTCGTTCTGGGACGCAATCGAAGGGCGCGCTCGCCACTACGGCCAGCGCATTGGCGTTGAGTTCGCTGAGCCGTTTCTGACCGGCGGCCCGCTTGGGTTGAACGCTGAGCAATTTGGCCAGCTGTATCTAGACTCCAGCGGCTGAGCATGCGCATCGGCATCAGTTGTTATCCCACCTACGGCGGTTCGGGCGTGGTGGCGAGCGAGCTAGCTTTGCGTTTAGTCGCCGAGGGCCACTCGGTCCACGTCTTGAGCTACGAACTGCCGGCTCGTCTGGTCGGTGCTGCATTCGAGGCGGTGGATGCGGAAAGTCCCGGTCCGCCAGCCCGAACCGAAGGCCTGTTCTTTCACCAAGTGGCGGTGCGCCAGTACCCGTTGTTCGACTACCCGCCCTACTCGCTGGCCCTTGCCAATGAGATGGTGCAAGTGGCGCGGCGCTTTGAGCTCGATCTGATGCACGTGCACTATGCGGTGCCGAACGCAGTGTCCGCGCTCTTGGCCAAGCAGATTCTTGCGCCCCAGTCCTTGCCCGTGGTGACCACTTTGCACGGTACCGACATCACCCTTGTTGGCAACGACCCCTCGTACCTCGAAACCACGCGCTGGAGCATCGAGAACAGCGATGCGGTGACGGCGGTGTCGCCCTGGCTCGAAGCCGAAACCCGGCACCGGTTTGGATCGGCCGAGGGCGCGTTAGAACGCGACATCGCGGTGATCCCCAACTTCGTCGAAGCCGCCCGGTTTGCGGCGTGCACTCCAAGGCTGGGCGAGCGGCCGCTGTTGGTGCATGTCTCCAACTTTCGCCGGGTCAAGCGCACCGAGCACATCGTCTCAGCGTTCGCAGAGTTGCTCAAGCGGCGGCCCTGTCAGCTGCGCATGGTGGGCGAAGGGCCGTGCCGTGAAGGGGCGATGGCTCTGGCTCAAGAGCTTGGTGTGTCCGATCAGATCGAATGGCTGGGCAACGACCCTTTGATCGAACGCGCGCTCGACGGGGCGGCGTTGTTCCTATTAGCGTCGCGCCAAGAGTCGTTTGGCCTGGCTGCGCTTGAAGCGCTCGCTGCGGGTCTACCGGTGGTATGCACCCGCGTTGGCGGTCTCGACGACGTGGTTACAGACGGTGAAACCGGCCGGCTGGTGAGCGGTACCGACGATGACCTGCCCGAACTGATCGCGGAAGCGGCTCACGGGATTTTGAGCCGCCCAGAGAGCTGGTGCGCGATGAGTGCGGCGGGGCGCCAGCAAGCCAAGCAACGTTTCTCGGTTGAGTCGGTGCTCGAGCGCTACCTCGCTGTATACCGGCAAGTGTTGTCGCCGCCCGCCGAGTAGCGGCCTTGGTTGAGCCGCTGGATGAGCCGCAAGGGCTGAAACTCAAACGCCTTACGTTCCGTTGTCAGTCGCACAGTGCTGCAACGGCCACGGCGCACGTGAGAGCGACCAGCGTGCGCTGCTAAACTGCTGTGCATTCACCCAGTGATCCACACTGCGTCAACTCAACCTCGGAGCTTAAGAAGCCATGACCGACGAACACTCCAGCGATTCCCCTGCAGACGAGCAAGCTCCTCCTCCTCCTCCCCCGCCGGTGGTAGAACCAACGGGCGGATCGACCGGTGGCGACAACCGTATGCTGATGGTTATCCTCTCGTACCTGTACTTCTTCTGCTTGGTCCCGCTGTTTGTGGAGAAGGACGACAAAGAAGTTCAATGGCACGCTAAGCACGGCCTGATACTCCTGGGCGCCGACCTGCTACTTGCCGTCGCTTTCACCGTTCTTTCGGTGGGCGTGATCGGATGCTTGCTTGCGCCCGTCTGGGCATTGCTGCATTTTGCGCTGTTCGTCGTTCGGATCGTGGCCATCGTCAAGGGCAACCAGGGCGAACGCCTGATTCTGCCCGGCATTTCATCGTTCGCCGACAAGTTCTAGTTGCCTTACGGACGGTGAAGCGATGAGGCGATGAAGCGGTGAACGATCAGCCGGATGGTCTGGGCGATCGTTCATCGGATCCCGCGCCGCCTCGGTCACCGCGCCGCAGCCTTGTCCGCCGCTGGGCCAACTCGCGCTGGGCCAGCTCGCGCTGGGGACGCCTCGCGATCGCCGTCATGTTGATGGCGGTCGTCGCTCTTGCGGTGGACGGCCAGCGCGCACCGGCAGACCAGTTCGGCGTGGGTGCCGCGCTCGCTGCGATCTCCGCTTATCAAGCGACCGTCTCGCCGACCTTCGAGCGCGTGGGCGTGAGCTGTCGTTTTGAGCCCACCTGCAGTCACTATGGACATGCGGCGATCAAGCACCGGGGCCTGGTCCCTGGCGGCTGGCTGGCTGCGAAGCGTATTGCCCGCTGCGCGCCGTGGACGCCTGTAGGAACGGTTGATCCGCCTCCCGGGCCTTCGGGATCGATCCAGCCTGCGGGCTCGCCGCCCTAGTTGTTCGGTAGCGGCTGCGACTGCCGATGCACGCCGCGTGTCGTCAACGCGTAGATCCCACCCGCCACTAAAAGCGTCGGCAGGGTCGCGCCCCAACCGAGGGCTACGCAGGCTTGATAGGTCGCGCAGCCGGCCATCCAGGCGAGCACGCCGCGCCAATGCAAGCTGGGCAGCGCAGGCTCGCTTTGGGCGGAGGCGCGGGTACCGCCGCCGAAGAAGTGCACCAAGGCGACAGCGACAATCGGCAGCAGCAAGGTCGCGAGCGTTCCCATGAAGCCTGCGTAGCTGTCGAGGAAGCCCCCCGAGACGATTCCGAGCGCTGTACCGATCACGCCGATTGCAACCACCACCGGAACCGGACGTGCGCGCGGCACCAGATTGCGCACGGCCAGGCCAGAGAGGAAGAGGTTGACGAAATTCGTGGTGATGGTTGAAAGAGCAACCAAGGCGAGCGCGGTGACTGGCAACCCCAGCCCCAAGATCATCGACGTCGGGTCATTAGCGCCATCGCCGGTGTGTCTAGCAGCGGCAAGCCCGACGATCATCAGCCACACGCTGGTCGCGCTTAGACCGAACAACACGCTGCGCGTCGCTTGTGATTCGCGTCGCTGAAAGCGGGTGTAGTCGGCGAACATCAAGCTCCAAGAGACCTGGTACCCCACCACCAAATCAAGAGCGAGAAGAGGGGCTACTCGTGCCCTGGTCTGAGGCTCTGCTAGCCCACCGTCGCTACCAATCATCCCCACCAGCTTCCAGGTCAGCCAGACGCCGAGAACAGCCAACAGGGGAACCGCGACTCGGTCGAAGAGTGCCATGACGCGTTCGCCGCCGAGCGCAAGAACGGTCGCGGCGACGCCCACAATGAGCGACCAGGCCCATTGTTCGCCGCCAACGATCGCTGTCATCGCTTGCGCTGCGACCACATTGTTCAGCGCGATCCAAGCGAAGTTGGTGATCACTAGCAGAAAAGCAATCGCGCCTGCCCCCATCAGCCCGAACGGTTGACGAAGCAACACCATTGTTGGCAACCCAGTGCGCGGTCCGAGTCGGGCAAGGATTGCGATCGGCAAAGTGCCGATCACCACACCGAGCAGGGCGATACCAACCAGCTGTTTGACGCTGCCGCCCATCAGCCCCAGCGTTCCGCCGGTGATTAGGGTCGAGGTGACCACGTTGGCGCCCGCGAAGAGGAGTGCTACATCGAGGGTCGACGCGCTGCGCCGATCGGCTGGCACGGGCTTAAGGTCGTAGGACGACGCGACGCCCCCGCCCCTGGCCTCGCTCGCGCTGTCGTTTGGTCTTTGGCCCACAGGTCTAGTTTGGCTGGCTTGAACCGTCCTGCTCGGCGTGCTGCGTCTCTCGCGCTAGTCGCTCGCGGGTGCGGTTGGGGATATCGGCAAGAAAGTCGAACCGATAGATGCCGGTGCTGTGACTGTCGGACCAAAGAATCGAGAGGGCGTAGTTGCCGACCGCAGAGACCACCAGCGGTTGAACAGCCGCGCGGGCCGGCCTGAAGCGAATCTCCCGCACCATGTGCCCTTGGCAGCCGGCACAAGGGCAATAGCCACGCAGCTCGGCATAGGGGATCACCGAGCGACCACCGTCTTGCCAAGTGATCTCGAGTTCTGAGCGTTGGTCGTGGCGTTCGACCTTGGTGGGATAGTGCTTGGTGGTCACACGAAGTCCTGAGGAGTTTGATGTTGGGAGCTGCCTTGTTAGGCCGTCGCCTTGTTTAGGTTCAGCCCTGTTTGGCCACTTTTGTGTGCAGGGTCGGATGATGGCAGACTTGGCAGCGCGCCAGGCCAAACCAAGTACGCCGTGTTCGGGAGAGGACCCACAAGGAGCGGAAGCGTTCCTCGTTGGGCGGCGCGGACGTCGGCTACAGTAGAGACACCTCTCGACAACGGATCTGCCAGCCAGTGATCACCGTGAATTCAGGAACGAAGACCGACAACCGGCGCTGCTCGGTGGGGCTTGCCGTGTGCTGACCGGGCTCGAATACCTATTCGTCGCGCAGTTCTTCGCGAGTCTGATGTTGACAGTTGTGTTCTTCTTGGCGTGGCGCACCGTCGAGCCGAGGCCGCACACGCTGAGCTGGACCATTCTCTTCGGTGTGGCGACCCTGCAGTACTGCCTCAACGCCCTGGCAAACCTGCTCGCGTGGGAGGGCTCAGCGCGTGATGTCTACTGGATCGTGGTCAACGCGCTTTCGTTGTGCGTGCAAGGCCTTGCTTGGGCCGGCTTTCGCCAGCGGGCAGGTTTGCGCGGCTGGCCGCGCTACCTCGTCGCCGGCTTGGTTGTGGTCGAACTGCTGGTGATTTGGTTCACCGTGGTCGCCGTTCACCAAGGCCTGCGAATGGTCTTGATCCCTTGGTCGGGCACGGTTCTGTTGGCGGCTTGTGCGTGGACTCTGCTCAAGCCGGGCCGGCCGCTGCGGCCTCCAGAGTGGGGGGCTGCCACGATCTTCGGCCTCTATTCGTTTGCGCAGATCTTTGTCGGCGCCGCTGCTCTGATGCAAGGGGCCCAAAGCAACGAGCACTACCTCGAGATCTACCGGCAGATCAACTTCCTAGCGCTGCCCGCGATGTTTATCGGGGTCGGGCTGTTCACGGTTTTGATTGTTGCTGATGACCTCGCCGATCGCATGAGAAGCCTCGCGCTATCGGACCAACTTACCGGAGTGCTGAACCGACGCGGCTTCGAACAGAATTCGGCGCGGGCTGCAGCCCTAGCCCGCCGCTTCAAAAAACCCGTGTGCGTGGCGATGGCGGATCTTGATCGCTTCAAGGCGGTCAATGACGGGTACGGGCATGCGGCTGGTGATCGGGCTCTGCGCGCGTTCGCCGAGAACTTGGTGCGCGGGGTTCGAACCGGAGACATTGTGGCTCGGTTGGGCGGTGACGAGTTCGCCATGCTCTTGTGGGCGGATCGAGAAACCGCGTACGAGATCGTCGAGCGCGTTCGGCGCCAGCTCACGGAGGCCCAGTTGGTAAGCGATGGAATTCGGGTACCGGTAACCGCCAGCTTCGGCGTTGTGTCCCTTGCGCCGGACCACCACTCCGTCTACGAGGCGCTCAAAGACGCAGACCGAGCTCTCTATAAGGCCAAGAACGCCGGTGGCGACCAGGTGGCGATGCACGCCGCCAAATGAGGTAGGCCCCGGCCTCCCCTTAGGGTGCTTGCGCAGTCAGCTGCTGCACTCGCTGCCAGTCGGCGGGGGTATTGCAGTTGGCGAGCTGGCGTTCCAGATCGGCTGCGCCCATCCGGAGTCGCTTGGCGGTCAGAGGCAAGGTGTGCAGTCCTGCGGTAAGCGGGTGACCGGCATCCTTGATCAACCCCTTGAGCCCGAATTGCTCTCGACCTACCCGCTGTTTCAGGTGTTCGATGGCGCGCGGTGTGTAGGTGGCTGTCAGTGGATGAAGTTGACGCCCAACGATCGGAACTGCGATGTCACAGGCTGTAGCCGTCGCTTCGCGAAGCAGCGCTTGCAGCAGGTCGAGCGACAAGAGGGGCAAATCGCAAGCAACGGCAAGCAAAGTCGCTTGAGGCATCAAGCGCGCGGCTCCTAAGAGCCCCGCAGCTGGTCCGCGACCGGGGCCGTCTTCACAGACCGTCACGGAGAGCCCTGGAGGAGCCTGCTCTTTGGGTGCCGCAAGCAAGATTTGCAAGTGGAGTCCTTCGACCAAAGAGAGTGTGCGCGCGAGCAAGGTTTGTCCACCCATCTCCAGTTGGCGTTTGTCGAAGCCCATGCGGCGCGACTCGCCGCCAGCGAGAACCGCGACAGCGAACAAGGAGGAGAACGAGGAGGCGGTGGCGGTGTCAGTGCGCTGTTTCATAGGGCTTGGAATACTAATCGTGGCCGCGACCGTACCAAGTAGCAGGGGGCGTCCTGCGGCATTGTTTGGCTGCGCCGAGTCGAAAGTTGTGGAACAGACAGAGTCCGATCCGAGTTGAAGAGTGTGACGAGGAAGTCGAGAGCCGGTAAACTGCAGCATTGCGCAGCGCCACCGAAGCTCTACGTCACCGTCCCGAAGACGTCACTGTCCAGAAAGAGGATCAAGCAACCATGAGAACATTCCGACCAGCCCTAGATGGGGCTCTCCCTTTCAAAACCACCGCTGTACTGCTGGTCGGCCTCGCTGTCTTGGTATTAATCGCCGGCGCTTCACCAGCGGCTGCGCAGCAGGTCACTGTTGAAACCTCCAAGGGCGTGATCCTCATCGAATTGGATGCGGAGGCCGCACCTAAGAGCGTGGCGAACTTCGTTCAGTACGCGAAGGACGGCTTTTATGACGGCACGATCTTTCACCGCGTAATCTCTGGCTTCATGATCCAAGGCGGTGGCTTCACCGACGAGATGAGCAAGAAGGATGTGCGCGCGCCGGTCGACAACGAGTCAAAGAACGGCTTGTCCAATGCGCGAGGCACCATTGCCATGGCGCGCACCCTCGATCCGCACAGTGCCACCGCGCAGTTCTACATCAACCATGTGGACAACGACAGCCTTGATGTTCGCGGTAGTAGCTGGGGCTACACGGTCTTTGGCCGGGTCGTTGAGGGCATGGATGTTGTGGATGCGATCGCGGCAAGCCAGACCGACATCTACCAGGGGCGCGGCAGTCCGATGCGCGACGTGCCAACCGAGCCTATTTACATCACCAAGGTCACCGTCAACTAAGAGTGATCGATCGCGGGCTCAGGCCCGCTTCGAGGCTCACGGAGTGATTGGCTGAGCAGGCATTGGCAGTAGGCGTGCCCGCCTGCGAAGGGTGGAGCCTGCTGTGAGTAGTTGAATCTCGACCTCGCCCGGTTCGAGCCGCGGCGCGGTGTCGTCTGGGCCAACGCCGTCTGGGTCAGTGTCGTCCGGGCCAGCGGCCTCTTCGCCTACGCGGCCCTCGCCCGTGTCACCTTCGTCGGTATGCGAAAGCATCTTTGGATCCTGTGGTTCGGGGAAGGGGAATGGTACGCGGTGAAGGCCCCCAGTGCTTGGCGCGTCGAATATCCCGAGCTGCACGCCGTCCGCGGTGCGCACCACGCGCAGAGTGGCCTCTGCGACATCTTGACTGAGCCAGTAGTTGATCGAAAGACCGTCGCGCTCGTTGGGGATGCGTACCACCGCGTCGCCATAGAGCTCGTGGGCGCCCCATTCGTCCCGTTCGGTGAAGTTGAGCGGTTTGGACTCGACCTCGAACAGGTGCACCGCCTTGGACAGGTTCTCTTTGGTCGCGGCTTGCAGCGGCCGGATATCGCCGACCCAAGCTCCGCGCCCGTATGTTCCTATCGCTAGATCCGCTTCGCGTTCCTGGATGGCAAGATCGCGCACCGGCACTGTTGGCAGGCCCTCGCTGAAACGAAACCAGCGCTGGCCAGCGTCGAGCGACGCCCACACGCCGAGATCGGTGCCGGCGAAGAGCAGGTCTGGGTTGACGGGATCTTCGAGCACCACCGAGATCGGTGCCTTGGGTAGCGCGTGGCTGCCTCGGCCAACGATGCGCCGCCAGCTCTTGCCCTCGTCATCGGTGCGATAGAGGTAGGGCTCGAAGTCGTCGCGGCGGTAGCCCGACTTCGCAACATAGGCGCGCTGTGCTGAATGGCGCGAGGGCACTACCCGCGAGGTCCACCGGTCGCGTGGGGCGCCGGCGCGGGTCAGTGCCTGGGTGGTCTCGGTCCAGTTTTCGCCACCGTCTTTTGTCAGCCAAACGCGGCCGTCATCGGTGCCCGCCCAGACCAGACCTCGCGTTAAGTGCGACTCCGCGTGAGTGGTGATGGTGCAGTAGCGAACGTGGCCCTTGCCTGCGATCTTTTCAGCGTCGTTGTCGGTGAGATCAGGGCTGCGCTCTTCCCAGGTCGCGCCGCGATCTGACGAGCGCAGGAGCTTCTGTGATCCGGTCCAGATCACGTCCGGGTCGTGTGGAGAGATCTCAAGCGGCGTGGTCCAAGTGTAGCGGTACTCGGGTTCCTCGGCAGCAGCTTTGGGCACGATGTCGGCGCGTTGGCCGGTGGCGAGGTCGACTCGCAGATGATTGCCGAACTGAGTGGTGGCGTAGTACCAGCGCCCGTCGGGCGAGACAGCGCTGACCATGCCATCCCATCGACCAACCATCACCCAGTCTTCAACCCCCACCGACCCAGACCACGCATTGATCGGTGCACGCCAGGTTTCGTGATCTTGCAAGCCGGCGTAGACGTTGTATGGATCGGCATCGTCGACCGCGATGTCATAGACCTCGGACAACGGCAGGTTGAGCAGGTGGTCCGCTGTCTTGCCACCGTCGTAGGACGGGAACACTCCGCCGTCTGAACCGAGCAGGATGTGCTCGGGGTCGCGCGGGTTGATCCACATCGAACGCACGTCACCGAAGATCGTGGAGTAGAGCGTCTCCATCGGCCAGTTCACATCGCGGTACGACTTGCCGCCGTCGATGCTCGAGATCAAGGTCTCGGAGAGAACGTAGAGGGTATTCGGATCCCACGGGTCGACCCGGATCTCGTTGAAGGCGTAGGCCGATTTGGAACCGACAGCGAGGTCTTCAGGACTCACTTGCAGCCAACGTTCGCCGCCGTTGCGGGTTGCATAAACCTGGTTGCCGATCGGTCGCGGCTCAGGGTCCTTGCCAGCCTTGCGATCGGCTACGGCCTCCTCCTCGGTGGGCGGTCGCTGGTTGAGGTTCTCGACGATCGCGTAGAGAACATCGGGACTTGGGCCAGGGTTGCTCAGTTTCAGACGCCGGTTCCGAAAACGGTCGATGCCGATGCGGCCCAAGGTGCCCGTGGCCATGCCGTTGGGCTGAAGCCGCCAGCTGTCGCCGCCATCGCTGGTGGCGTAGATTCCGGAGCGCTCGCCACCGGCTTCGAGATGCCAGGGCAAGCGGACCTTGTCGTAGGCGGTGGCCCACAGACGATTGGGATCGGCCTCATCGATCACCATGTCGATGACTCCCACTTCGGGGCCCAAGTCGAGCACGTGTTCCCAGGTCTCGCCGTCGTCGCGGGTGCGGAAGACGCCGCGCTCGGTGTTGCTCGAGAACAAGTGACCCATCGACGCCACCCACACCGTGTTTGCATCAGTGGGGTGAATCACAATGCGGGCAACATGGTGAGAATCGGTGAGCCCACGGTTCTCCCAGGTCGCTCCGGCATCGAGCGATCGCCAGACTCCTGTGCCGGAGTACGAACTACGTGCAACCTCGGCGTCGCCTGTGCCGACCCAAACCGTGTTGGGGTCGCTACTGGAAACCGCGAGGGAGCCTACCGCCGCAATGCCAACAGCGTCGGTCACGTTCGCGAACGTGACTCCCCGATTGATGGTCTTCCACACGCCACCGTTGCGCGCTCCGGCGTAGTAGGTATGGCGATGCTGGCGGTTGGGGCCGAGTGGATCAACTTCCGGAGCGGCGAGCGCGGTGATCCAAGAGCCCTGGCGGAAGGGGCCAACGTTGCGCAGTTCAAAAGAAGCGAAGAGCTCGGCGAGTTGCTCGTCGTTGGGTTCTTGGGGTTGCACCATGGCGACCGCCGCGATCGACAGTAAGACGGCGGCCAACCCTGCACGCAAAGATGCAGGTCGTCGCGGCTCATTCGGAGCGGTATTGGCCTTGGTTCGGGGGAACCCGCGCATCGGGCCTAGTGCTCCATGCCTTTGTCGTAGTCCGAATCGATGAACATCGGCATCGGCGGTGGCGGCATGCCGCGCTCCTTGCGGGCTTGCTTAACCATCTCGCGCACATCAGCGAGCATTTCGCGGGCGTCGTAGACCACGCCGTTCTTGATGGTGTAGCGCACACCGCCTATGCGCACCATCTCGCCGCTCTCTTGGTCGTAGTGCAGTGCGCCCGTGGCAAACAAGTTCTTGATGTTCTTTAAGGGGTTGTCCGGCACCACCACGAAATCGGCGAGCTTGCCGACTTGAATAGAGCCCAAGTCGGCGTCGGCACCGATCGCTTCTGCACCCATCAAGGTCGCCGAGCGGATCACCTCGAGCGGGTGAAAACCGGCTTCTAAGAACAGCTCCATTTCTTGGATGTAGCCAAAGCCATAGAGGTTGTAGATGTAGCCTGAGTCGCTGCCCAGCCCGACCCGGCCACCGCGATTCTTGTATTCGTTGACGAAGGTCATCCACAGTTTGTAGTTTTGCTGCCAGTCGATCTCGTCTTGAGTGGTCCAGTCGAACCAGTACGATCCGTGCGAGGTTGGGCTCGGTCGATAGAAGTCCCACAACTGCGGCAGGGTGTACACCGAGTGCCACTCGTTGCGCGACTGCTTCATCAGATCGCGACTCGCAAGGTAAGCGACCCAGGTTGGCACGATGGTGAAATCGAGCTCCAAGAGCTCGTTCATCACGGCGTTCCACTTCTCGCTGTAGGGCTCGGCGGCCTGCTTCCACAGCTTGCCCGCCTCGCGGAAGCGATCGGCTTCGTCTTGATAGTTGTAGTCGACCGGGTAGTCCTGCACGCGCTTGTCTTCAAACATCGCTTCGGGCAGGCCATACCAGTGCTGCATGGAGGTGAGGCCCGCGTTCGCGGTCTTGAGCACATTCATGCGCGTGACGTCCAGCTGGGCGTGGTGCTCGGTGGTGCGCAGGCCTTGGGTTTTGGCCTCGTCCAATGCGGCGACCAAGATCTCGGGCGCAGCGCCAAAGAACTTGATGCCATCAGCCCCTTTGCCTTTGACCCATCGAACCCACTCTCGAGCTTGTTCGGGACTGGTGATCGGTTCCTCCCAGCCGTTGCCAAAGACGACGTAGGCATAAAGCCGAGGGGCGGTGATCTCATTGTTGGCCGAACGTTGCTTGTGGTACATCAGCCAGTCGACGTCAAAGTTGCCGAGGTCGGCAGAGGTGGTGATGCCGTGCCCCATCCAGAGCTTGTGAATGTAAGTGGCCGGCACGCCTTGGCCTGAACTCTCGGTGTGCTGATGACCGTGCAGGTCGATGAATCCAGGCAGGATAAACATGCCCTCGACGTCGATCTCCACAGTGCCTTCGGTCGCTCGCGGTCGCCCCTTTTCATGCGCACCGCCTCGTGGCGTTCCCACCACTTTGATTGCGGTGATCCGGTCGTTCTCGATCACCACGTCGGCCGGGCCATAGGGCGGCGCGCCGGTGCCGTCGACGATGGTGCCGCCGCGGAGGATCAGTCGCTGGTGTGGACCTTCGCCTTCGGCGCGATCAGGAACGAGGTCGACTAAGGTTGCCGGCGCTTGGGCGGATGCGGCGCTAGCGCCGAGGTATGCGAGCAGACAAGTGACCATCAGGATGCGCATGGTGCTTCTCCAGGATTCTTCAGGCGGTTCGACAGGTGCGGGCTGTGCACAGGTTACCGAAGTTGTTGCGCAGATGAGAGTGGGCGGGCCACAACCATTGCAGAGGGGTCACGAGGGAACCGAGGCCCCGTGAAGAGCAGGACTGATCGTAGCGCGCGATTGTTTTGGAAAGGTTTGCTTCGGCCGAACGCAAAAAGGCCGACCCCTAAGGACCGGCCTTTCTGTGTGCCCCTCGACAACCGGGGCGATGCGCTGATGAGCGCCTAGCGTTCGCCAGCCGATTCCTTAGCAGGCGGATCGGTCTTGCGACGTAGTTCGCGCATCTTCTCCATCTGTTCCCTAAGCTTCGGTGGCACGGCATGGGTTTCCATGTCGTCTTGGTTGGCGCGATCCGTATAGCTATAGTGCATGAAGCCGATCATCATTTCGTCGGTTGTCTTCTCGCCCCAGGTAACGGTTCGGTTCGGGTCAGGGTTGGCCTCGTTCTCGGTGGAGTTGTCAAACACTGCCGCGACCGCGATCTTGGTGCCCGCCGGAACGACGAGCCGCTCTTTCGGGGTGTAGGTGAGCTGCCAGTTGAAGTCGTAGTTGGGTACGTCCAACAAGACATCTTCCTTGCCGTCAGGATAGGTCGCAGTGAACTTCATAGCCTTGCCACGCAGATGCATGTGTGGGGTGAAGTCGAACACCACCGCTTCATGCGGGAAGGTGTACTCGGAGCCGGACTGATAGTTGGCCTCGCCTGGCGGGATGTTCAAGACCGGATCAACGATCCACATGGTGGTGAGCTTGTTCTCAGGCTCTTCGTCGTGAAACTGGATTGCCACAGCGGTCTGATCAACGCCGCCGGTGCCGGGGCCTGGGGTCTTGTGGTAGTGCATCTGGAAGAACACGGCGCTGTTCGCGGGCATCAGCTGACCGTAGCCTTCGGCGTACTCAGCGGGCATCACGCCCGGGGCCCAGCCACCAATGTAGTCCATCTTCATCCGGCCGATACCCTGGATGTCACCGATGCCGAACTCGGCGGGCGCCAAGTAGGTCAGATTGTGATGGGCGCCAGCCATGAACGACGGCTTGATTTCGAAACCCTTGATCCAGCGATCGCGGTCGAGCGTGTTCTCGACCTTGATCCACTCATAGTGGTCTTCCATCTCGTCGGTTACGGTGAAGGGTTTCATGGTCAAGACTAGGTCGGGCGTGCCGATGCGCCACTCTGAGTCGAAGCTCGGGGCCTCAGGAGCCTTGGAGAGATCGCCAGCCGGTGCACCAGCAGCAACCCAGCGATTGATCGCGTCGATTTGCTTGTCGGTGAGGCGGGGGTCTTCAACGAAGTCGCCATGGGCCGGATTGGCGAACCACGGCGGCATGGTGCCGGTGCTGACCGCGTTGCGGATTGACTTGGCCCACGGACGGGCTTCGTTGTAGCTCAGCAGCGACATTGGCGCGACTTGGCCAGGCCGATGGCAGGTGACGCAATTCTCGTAGAGCAACGGCGCGATGTCATCGGCCCAGGTGGCCGCGCCGGCGTCTGCGGTGTTAGTTGTGTTCGGCGGAGCCGCGCCGATGGCTGTTGAAACCAGCGCAAGGAGCGCGAATCCGAGGAGTGTTTTCTTGAGCATTGAAGCCTCCGAGGGTTGTGGGTGCCACCGTGAGAGTGTTGGTGTGACTCTAAGTGCGTCATCAACAGCGGAACCGGGTGCTAAAAACTGACGAAAGACTGGCGCATGGTGTTTCCACACGCGAAGCACACGCTGTGCAAGCGCGAGTGCAACCAGTGTAACGCATTATTGACCGACCGGCCAGTTAGTGGGCGAACTCGGTGGACACGAGACATCGCGCGGCGAAGCGTAGAGTAGGTGATAGAGGGGGTTTCGTCTTCGCCGAGCCAGCTCAGGAGGGATCACGGATGGATACAGCAAGGTATGTGGTCGCAGTTCTCATCGTCATCGGCATGCCGCCTGGCATCCTATGGTGGTTCCTGATCCACCCGTTTGTCGATACCTGGCGACGCCTCGGCGTGCGCTGGACGATGATCATCGTCACCACCATTTCGGTCCTAACCATGGCATCGCTGTTTCTGTTGCGCGATCTTCTGGTCGGCCACGACCTTGGGCTCTCCTGGCCCGGTGTGAGCGCTGGTGTGACCCTAGCGGTGGCCGCCGTCGCGCTGGGTTCATTGCGGCGCAAGCACTTGAAGTCGAGGACGTTGACTGGGGTGCCGGAGGTTGCAGCGGATGGCGGGGGAGGCGTTTTGCTCACCCAAGGCGTCTACGCACGCGTTCGCAACCCGCGATATGTCGAGGTTGTCCTGGCGGTGTTCGCCTACGCGCTGTTCTCGAACTATGTGGGCGCCTTCGTTGTCGCGATACTGACGGTGCCACTGATCCACGTCATCGTGTTGCTTGAAGAGCCCGAGCTTGAGCAGCGGTTTGGCGCAGAGTACGTTGCCTACAAGCAGCGGGTGCCGCGCTACTTCCCGCGCCTCAGCTGAGTGCGAACTGTCTTGAGTGTGCGCTAGTAGCCGCCGGCGAGGCGAAGAACAAACGACTCAGTTGGTCAAGGGTCGGCTCTTGTGATTCGCTCCTTTGTCGTTCGGTACACAAGGTCCAATCGAACGTTGTGACCGGTGCTCCGTTGAGAATCGAGGCCACACCACCAACCACAGCGAACTCGATCTTGGCCTCGGTGAGCCGCCGCATCAAAGCGAGATAATCGAGTTTGCTCAAGGGCTGGCGCGTTCCGCTGTTTCGCGCCGCCCAGGCCAAATCGACCAAGCTCTGCGCAGCCTCTAGGCGTTCGAGTGGAGATAGCGACAAGGACCAACGAATCAACGTGAGGTCGATGCCATCCTCGTTCATCGCACCGTCGAGGCTCGGTTCCGCGGCTGGAGACGACTCGGGGTCAGCGTGCTCGCTAGTTACGGTCATGTTCCCAATGGTCCAGGGGTGACGAGAGGCCGAAGGCGAGATCGGCGATCGGAGGGACCACTGTTCTGCAAAGATATTCCAGTCGCGCCCGCGAGAGCAAAGACCGACAGCGCTACCCCACCTCGACCAAGCGTTGGTCACGAGGGCCGTCCACGGTGTCGACCGCGATGTCGTGAGCGCGCAGATATTCGACCCCATTCTCGCCCGCGTAGCCACCACCGACCACAATCACTTTTGCGATCCCCGCGTGGTGAATCAGCTTGGCGCAAAGGACACACGGCTCGCCGGTGACGAGCAGCCAGGCGCCCTTGGTGGGCACGCCCGAGGCGGCGCAGTTGCACACCACGTTCATCTCGGCGTGATGGCATCCCACCTCCATGCGTTGCCCGGAAGTGATATCGCGGTCGTCGCGCACACAGGTGTCTCCGCCGCACAGCTCGCCGCCCCCGCGCGGCCCACCGTTGTAGCCATCCATCAACACCACATTGCGCTCGGGGTCGAGCAGCATGGCGCCGAACTTCCGACGCGGGCAGTTCGACGCACGCGACAGTGTCAAGCACTGCTCGATGCGGATGCTGATGTGCTTCTCTTTCACTGCGAGGCTGTTCGGCTATCGGCGCGAACGGATACGGTCCGCATCTTCGCTCAGGTTGGGTTCGCCCAGCTGGCCTTCGCTCGCAGCAACCACACACGCGACCGTGGCGTCGCCGGTGATGTTGGTCACCGTGCGCAGCATGTCGAGGATGCGATCGACTCCTAGGATCAAGGCGATCCCAGCGGTGGGCACGCCCACCGATTGCAGAATGATCACCAACATGATGATGCCAGCGCCGGGTACAGCGGCCGTGCCAATCGACGCAAGCACTGCGGTCAAGATGATGGTGAGCTGGCCGCCGAGGCCGATCTCCATGCCCAGAGTTTGCGCAATGAAGACCGCGGCCACCGCTTGATAGAGCGCGGTACCGTCCATGTTCACGGTCGCGCCCAGCGGCAGTACAAAACTCGAGACCTCCTCCGAAACCCCGAGCTTTTCTTCACAGCGTTCCATGGTCACTGGCAGGGTGGCGCCACTTGAACTGGTGGAAAATGCAACCAACTGTGCGGGAGCGAGCCCCTTCAAGAAGGTGCCGATCTTCAACGGGGTAAAGAGCTTGAGCAAGCCGAAGTAGGTGATCGACATGTGCAAGAAAAGCCCCAGAATCACCGCGATGCAATAGAAGCCGAGCGCTGCGAGCAGATCCAAGATCTGTCCGACATCATCCCCCGCTAGACCGGTGATGGTGCGCGCCATTAAGGCGAACACCCCCAATGGCGCCATCAGCATGATCAGGTCCACCAGGCGTATCACCAGCGCGGTCAAGCTTTCAAAGACATCCAGCAGCGGTTTCGACTTGTCAGGCGCCAGCTGCAGGAGTCCGACCCCTAGGATCAATGACACAAAGACCACTTGCAACATGTTGCGGTTGCTGGACGCCGAAGCAAAGAAGTTCGACGGCACGATGTCGACCAAGATTTGCAGCGGTCCGCGATCCTCAACCACGCTCGCCTCCGACGTGCGCGCAGCAGCGTCGTCGCTGAACTGCTCTTGCAGTTGGATGCGGGTTTGTTCGGGCACGCGCTTGCCGGGTTGCAAGACGTTGACGATCAAAAGGCCGATGGTCACGGCCAGAGCGGTGGTGCCGATGTAGATCGCGAGCGTCTTGCCGCCGATGCGCGACAGCTTGCTGAGATCAGACAGCGATGCAACGCCGGTCACCAGCGAACCCAGCACCAATGGCACGGCGATCAGTTGCAGAGCATTCAAGAAAACCTGGCCGAACGGCGCGACCCAGTCGTCGGTGAACTTGCCCCACCCCGAAGCTGCGGCCACTAGGCCATAGGCGATACCAAGGATGAGTCCGGCGATGATCTGCCAATGCAGTTTGCGGTACCAGGGCATAAAGCGGAATCTCCTTGCGAGCGGCGTCTGTTGAAGCGGCGTCTGTTGAAGCGGCGTTTACTGGGCGGTGTCTACACAGGACGGCGCGAAGTTCGTGGGGTGCTTGGGGTAGCGAGTTTAGACCAGCAGCTAGCGCTGTGCGGAAGCCGCGGTCATCCCGCTAGGACCGCGACGGAATCGGATGGGCGACAAAAATTGCATGACTAGTGGTCGACACTTTGCGGTGCTCGGCCAGCTCTTGGTACTCGGGCGAGTTCCACCAGCCCATGCATGCCTCCTCGTTGTCGAACTCAATGATCACCGTGCGCCCGTCCGCGCGCTCGCCCTCAAGCACCGTGACGTTGTCGTCAAAGGTCACGAAGCGCCCGCCGTGCGCCTTGAGGATGGGGAAGAACCCTTTCTCGTAGACGTGGTATCCCTCTTTGTCGTTGACGGTGAAGTGGGCAACAAAGTGAACGGTCATCGGTGGACTCCTTGGGCTGGCGGTTGATTGCAGGCGAAAGTTGACGGGTGCGGCGCCACGGTATCGAATTGTGGCTGTGCGGGCTCGGGGTGTCCGCCTGCGCGGGCAGTCGCGAACCCGTGGCGCCGCTGCTCAGGCGACCGTCAGAACGGGCGGAGCGAGACTCCCGCCATCACAGTCGCTCCTGGAGTGGTAAACCCAGGGACCTCTTCATAACTTTCGTCGAACAGGCTCTCGGCGCGCAAGAACGGCGTGATCCAGTCGGCCGCGCGATAGCGCAAGCTGAGATCGACGCGCACATAGTTGTCCATCTCTAGTCCGTTGGAGTCGATCCGGTCCCTGACCGAGAAGGCCGCGATCGATGCGCTGATCCGCTTTCTCGGCGACCACTGTGCGATCGCTACAGTGCGATGGCGTGGCCGCCGCGCCAGCGCCTTGCCGGTGGCGCGATCCTCGGTGTCGTTGAAGGTGTGAGCGAACGACAGCTCGATTACGGCCGTCGGCCTGATGCGCAAGGTCGCTTCGACGCCGGACGATGACGCGTCGGCGATGTTGCCAAAGAGGAAGGTGTCGAGATCAAACTGGATCAGGTCGTCAAAACGCAGGTCGAAGACCGAGAGGTCGAGCGTCGTGCGCGCGCCCAGGCGCTGAACCAGACCCACGTCCCAGCCCGTACTGGTTTCAGGGCGCAGCGTTGGATCACCAGCGAAGGGGAAGTAAAGCTCGTTGAAATTGGGCGCGCGAAAGGCGGTGCCGTAGCTGCTAAGGACGCGCGTCTTGCCTTGAGCGAACGCTGCGCTACCGGTCGCGCGGTAGCTGGTCTCACTCCCGAACACCGAGTGCTCGTCTGAGCGCGCGCCGGCGGTCAGGTGCAGGTTGTTGCCGCTCGACCATTGGTACTGCAAGTAGGCCGCCTGCAGTTCTGCCGACTCATCGAAACTGTTGCGATTGAAGCCGTCGCGCTCTTCGTGGGACAGGCCGATGTTAAGTGTGTGGCTGGGATTCAGGGCGACGTCGGCCTGCGTTTCGGCGAGCAGAGTTTCTGAGCCGATTGCGTAGTTGCTAAAGAAGGTGTCTGGGTCTTCGCCAAGAATGTCGGTCTCGGTCTGAGCCAGTCGCAGCGTTTGCAGCCAGCGCTCACTGGGTTGAGCTTCGAGGATCGCTGAAACAGTGCGCCCCGACGTCGACGCCGTTGCATTGAAGTCTTCGACACCAAACCCGTCGAGCGAAATGTTGCCTTGGTAATCGTGCACACGTAGCTGAGCACCGGCTGCTGACCAGGCGCCGCCGATCGATCCGGCGTAAGTGCGGTTCTCATAGGGGTCATTTTCGGTACCGCCGCGTTCGGGAGAAAGTTGCGACACCGCATCGGTCTCGATGTCGCTGGCGTTGGCTCGCCAGTGCAAACGTCGTTCGCCCGTTGTTTTGCCGCCCGAGACTCCTGCTTCCACCCGGCGATGATCGCGGGACCCCACTTCAGCTTTGAGCTGCCCGCCGAGTCCGTCTGTGCCTCGCTTGGTGGTCAAGCTGATCACTCCGGACATCGCTTCAGAGCCGTAGGCAGCCTGTGGCCCTCGGAGGACCTCCACGCGCTCGAGGGTCGAGGCGTCGAGGTGTGAAAAATCCACATCGCCATTGGTCACGGTGTTGATGCGCACGCCGTCGAGCAGCACTAGGACCTGGGCTGCGGTACCACCTCTGACCCGGAGGCTCGCCACCTGGCCGGGCCCGCCGCTCTGGGTGATCTCAACGCCGGGGATGGTGCGCAGGAGGTCTGCAATCAGGAGCGGGTTACGCCGCTCGATCTCTTCACGCTCGACCACCGTGACCGAACTGCCGACGGTGCCCTTGCTTGCCGGTTGGCGGTTGGCGCTGACCGTGACGGTGTCTTCGAGCGGCAGCGGTTGCTGGGCGCTGAGCGAGCTTGTTCCGGTGAACAAAGCAGAAACGCAAAAGAACGAGTTGGCTACAAACGATAAGGCACGGCTGAGTGGCCATGCAAAGGATGGCGCGGGCAATTGCCCGAATGACGGGGACGTCATGGCTGGCTCCTTTTCCCCCCTTCGGGGAAAGTCGCTAAAGGTGGAACGAGCCGACCAGGTCTCCTGACTCCCGATCGTCCTACTTGCCGCGCCTTCCCATCGTTGAAGATGCCTTCAAAGACAGTGGCTCGAGGGGAGCTTAAGTAGCCCACCTCGGTGCGGCGTTCGTCACGGTTACAGTCGCGGGGCGGTGGGAGAGTTTCACTCCACTTCCCTTGCTTCGGCTCGCGGTGATTCACGTGCCCTCCGCAGAGGCGGCGGCACTTGGTGACGATATCGCAGGCCTGCCCGTTCGACGCGGTGCGCAAGCCCCTTCCTTCCCAGCGCCGCAGGTGCTCTCCGCGGCCGCCACTGTCAGGGTCGCGCCGCTCACGGCGCGACCGCTCGGCGGTGGAATCTCAGCGGTCGCTCTCTCGTAGAAAGACAATGTCCACCGCATCTACAACGTCCTGCCATGCTCCCGAGGAGCGATGAAGATCCCATTCGATCGCCCCTTCACTCGCCGTTGGCTAGCCCGGGTGGTGAGCGCGCTGCCAGCGCTATTGGTTGCGGTCCTGGTCTTGGGGTTCGTGGCGTTGTTGTTCGGTTCGATCCTGCGCCAGCAGTGGGATCGGCAGTTTGAGCTAACAGAGGCCTGGTACCAAGAGCATGTGGGCTCGCTCGAACCGGAGGCCTACCTGCGGCCCAAGATTCCAGACGAGATCAACTTGGCAGTTGCGGTCCAGGCGATCGCGACGGATCCGTTCTTGAAGAGCGAGGACTACCAGCGGGCGATCGACGTTGGCCAACGGTTGTTTGGAGAAAACCTCAACGGAGCCAACGAAGAGCCGTTGACGACAGATGATCTTGAGGCGCTCAGACAGATCGTCGAGCAGCAAGCCCGGCTCTCGCGGTCGATGGATGCCTTGGAGGAGTTCACTGAAACACGCCTCGAACATGAACCGGAGCTGGGCGACTCAGTCCTGATGGCGATGTCCGCAGCTCGCTTCCGCAGCGCGCAGGTCGCGTGGCTTGCGCAGCAGGGCGAGTGCCAACGTGCTGGCGCCAAAGCCGTGTCGCTCGAGCGCATGGCGTTGGTGTTTAGTAGTGAGGCACATCGTCTCTATTGGTTGGTTGGAACGGCGCTCGAGAAGCAGTTCTACCAGGCGATCCAACAGCTCGCAGAGGCCGAGCTCTTCGGTCGTTGCGGCACGCAGGTCCAATGGGTGGCGCTAGATGCTGCGGTCCTACGGCTGGCGGAGGCCAAGGCGTCCTTTGCCGAGGCGATCGCAGCCGAAGGTTCGTTGGTTACCTCGTGGCGCGACCTCTACCCCTATCAACCCACTTTGGTGGAGCGCGTACTGGGTGACAACGCAGGGGGCATGATGGCCGATGCCCTGGCTGTCTTTGGCGGCGCCGCGCTCGAGGCCTCAGGGCGGAGCGGTTCAGTGCCGGCCGCGCCGGTCACGCCGTTGCCGGCGCGGTGGCTGGAACACGACATCATGGAGCAGATCCTTGCGATCGACCCTCAAGGGGAGGCGCTCTACGGGGCCGAACATGTGGCCGCGTGGGAACTGACTCGCTACGCAATTCGACAGGCCCGGTGTGCACGTGCCGCCGAATGCATCGCGACCACGATCGACGTGCCGTCAGCAGAGCTCACCTGGGCTGCACCCGTGATCTCCGTTGAGGGCGATGTCGCGACGCTGACCTTCCTACCTGCAGATCCTGAACACTGGAGGGTCCGTCGCGCGCGCGGCGCCCTCACCTTGCGACTGCCTGCGGGCTTGCTGCCGCCTCAACTGGCGCGGAACGCAATAGACTAGCGAACGGCGGTCCCGGTCCGGGGTAGGCTAGGCATAGTGTTAACAAGAGCCAGACAGCGACGGCGTGTTGCCTTGACCGTAGCGATGTTGAGCGCAGCGTTCGCTTGCCTCAGCATTAGCTGTGCGGGAGAAACCGTGACCGAGTTTGATGAGACCAAACAGACAATCCGCAAGCGCTTTCCCGAGGTCCACCAGCTCCAGGTCGACGAACTCGTCGCGCAACTCAAAGCCACGGGTGCCGACCAACAGCCCCTTCTGATCGACGTACGCGCCGCCGACGAGTTCGCGGTCAGTCACTTGCCGGGGGCGGTTCAAGCTTCCGGCAAACAAGCGTTGGCGCTTGCGCGCGCGGCTGGCGATCGCCCGGTGGTGGTCTATTGCGCCGTTGGCTATAGATCGTCCAAGACCGCCAAGGCACTCATGGCCGCCGGCATCGAAAACGTCGCCAACCTGGAAGGATCGATCTTCGAGTGGGCGAACGCAGGCCATTCCGTGGTTCGCGGCGAGCACACCGTGCGCGAGGTGCACCCCTTCGACAAAAAGTGGGGGCAGATGCTCGACCGCGATCTGTGGGCGTTTGAGCCCGGGAAGCCTGCTTCCTAGTCCGTCCGCACGGCCTCGTTCACGCTGTGTCGCCCGAACAGCCCTATGCCCGAACGGCCCAAGTCCGAGCCGCCCAAGTCCGAACCGTCTCACCCGGGCCGTCTCGCGACGGCATTGGTGTGCCTCCGGCTACGCTAGACCAAGCCTGAACCGATCGAGAGTTCGATCCGACGCGCGTAATCGGCCGCATTCTCCGGCTCGCCGCCCAGCAGCCTCAACCGGTCGATGCCGAACACGGTCGACTGATCGCACAGAATCGCCATGCGCCCGCTACGGATGCCCAAGAAGGTGCCGGTGTCGCCAAAGGTTGGCTTCATCCAGTCCATCGGCTTGCCGCCCAAGATCTCCACGCGCTTTGCGCCGATGAACGTCTCAAGCCCGGGTTCAGGGGAATAGGCGCGCAGTCGGTCGTAGGCTTCCTGTGCAGTCAGCCACCACGGAGCGCGACGGTGTCTGCGGTCGAGTCGGGTGGTGGTGCTCGAGCGCTTCTCCTCTTGCTTCTTCTCTTGAAACTTGCGGCCAGCAGCGTACTTCTCGGCGACCTTGACGGTGACCTGCGCGCACAACTCCCGCATGCGCGGTTCGAGTTCGCCATGGATCTCGGTCGGTCCGATGTCGATCTGCTCGTTGTGCAGGATTGGGCCGTCCCACTCTGAGCCTTCGATCTTGTAGACGGTGACGCCGGTGATTTTCTCGCCGCCCGCGAGGGCAGCGCGCACTGGGTTAGCACCGCGATACTTCGGCAGGTTCGACGTATGGATGCCGACACAACCCAGCCGCGGCACCCCGAGCAGCTCTTTGGGGAGCGGCAGCCCCCAGCCGATGGTGAGTACCAAGTCTGGCGGATCATCGAGCAGCGGTTGAAGCCACTCGGACTTGTCGGTCTTTTCAGGCAGCACCGCGGTGCGGTCGTTGCGTTTTGCCCAGCGCGACACCGGTGAGACCTCGGTCCGTTCCCAGGTTTCGGTGTCCATGACCCGGTGGGTCAACACGGTCGACGGAGAAAATCCGGCCTCGACCAAGGCCTCGAGGCTTGCCACTGCGACCCGCGAAGCGCCGAACACGACGACGTTCTTGAGGCTGCCGGCGGTCGCCTTCTTCTTGGTGGCTTTCTTGGTTCCGGCCTTTGCCGGTGCCTTCGTCGCGGTTTTCTTCTTTGCGGCCAAGCTCAATACCCCTGTCAGCGGAAAAGCCGCTGCCTGTGATCCTTAGGACGATTCTCGGACTTTAAGCAGGCTATCAGCGGGCGCCGCCGACATCGCTGCAACCTGCACCGCTTAGGATGCGTAGAAACGGTCGTGATATTAGTAGCAAAAGATGCATTTACTTGAGACCTATAGGTCCGGAAGGGATCCCTATGCCGCGCCCTAACCTCGGAGAGTTCGAACTGCTGGTCCTCTTGGCCGCCCTGCGACTCGGTCCTGACCGCGCGTATGCCGTGTCGATTGTGGATGAGATTGAACGCCGAGCAACCCGCACCGTCCAGCGCGCTGCGGTGTACGTCGCCCTACAGCGACTCGAAAAGAAGGGACTGGTTGTCACCCGGCTTGGCGACCCAGTGCCTGAGCGTGGCGGCAAAGCGCGCCGACTGGTGGCCGTTGAAGGAGCCGGCCAAGCGGCGGTCAAAGACACGCGCAGCGCCTTGATGAGCATGTGGCATGGATTGGGCTCGGCGCTGGAGGACTCGTCCCAATGAGCGCACTCAAGACTCCGCGAGCCGTTGTTCGAGCGCTGGAATTGCTGCTGCCAAGCGATCGTCGGGAAGATGTCATTGGCGATTTGGAGGAACTTCACCAACGCAGGCGCGCGCGGCTTGGTGCGCTTGCTGCTGCAGCCGTGACAACAATCAACTCAGTCTGGATCGCCCTAGCCTTTCTCATCATCTGGCTTCGTGAAAAGGATTGGTCGTTGCGCCTACTTTCGAGGCTCGAGTTCTTGTTGGCGGTTCGCTTGCTGCGCAAGCAGCCCTTTCTTTCTGCCACCGCAGTGGTGTCCTTGGCTGCCGGTATCGCGGTGTCGGCCATCGGCTTCACCATGGTCGATCAGATGCTGAACGGCAGTCTTCCTATGCAGGATGGCGACCGCTTCGTCCGTTTCGACGTGCGCACCCAAGCGGGCGAGCAAGCTCAGCTCAACGGCGACCACTTCCGGTTGCTCCAGCAGCAAACAGCCGCCTTCGAACACATCGGAGCGATCTCGGCACAGCGCAGCAACGTGCGGCACGGAGCCGGGTCGATCGAGACCGTTGGCGTTGCTCGGATCACTCCCTCGTCGCTCATGTACTTGGACGATGTGCCGCTGCTCGGCCGTGCACTACTCGAGAGCGACGCCGCGATTGGAGCGCCGCCGGCTGCTGTGATCAGGGCAGCCATGTGGCAGAGGATGTATCGCTCGAGCGCCTCAGCCCTGGGTGGTGAGTTGAGCATTGCGGGTTCCAAGTACGAGATCGTCGGGGTGATGCCCGACACCTTCCTATTCCCCTCGGGAGGCGAGGTCTGGCTGCCTCACTCAATTGAACCCGCAGGCACACAGGTGCTTGAGCCACTGTCACTTTTTGGCATCCTCGCACCGGGTACCGACGCCGCGTCGGCCGAAGTAGAGATCAACTCGCTCGCGAACCTGGTACACAGCCCCGAAGCCGCAAGCCAAGTTGAAGCGAGAGACCGTCTAGCAATCGGAGTCCAGCGTTTCACTGAAGTGCCCGGTCCGATCGGCATCCAACGCTTGATCGGCGTACTGGTCCCTTTGCTGGTGGTCTTGGTGATCGCGCTCAACGTAGCCAATCTGGTTCAGGCGCGCACCGCCTCGCGCACTCGCGAACTGAGCGTGCGCACGGTATTGGGGGCGCCGCGTGCGCGACTGATCGCGCAGTTGACGCTGGAGTCAGCGCTGATGGGTTCCTTGGCAGCGGCTCTAGGTACCGGCTGCGCAGTGGTGGCGTTGCGCTGGATCGATGCCGCGATTACTGAGGCGCCCTATTGGATCGATCTGACCGCGAGTCCCAGAACCTTCGGCTTCGCGATCTTGGTGGCGCTGTTGGTTGCTGCAGTGTGCGGCGCGCTTCCCGCCTTGCGCGCGACTCGAGTCAGTTTGCAGCAGACCATCGCTTCAGGGGGGCAGGCCTTTGATGTCAGTCGCTTCGGTGCGGCGATGATGGTCACGCAGATGGCGCTGGCGGTCGCTCTGTTGAGCGGCGCGCTGGTGATGGCGCGTGGTCTGTGGTCAGCCGCCGGTAGCGACTTGGAACTGCCCGACCAGCAAGTGCTCACCGCCCAGATCACGACGCCACCTCCGTCAGCCGACGATGAGCGGTTGCCAGCTCCCGAGCGGGTCGCGCGCGCGATCGCTGAGATCCCGGGTGTGCTTGCTTCTGGTACTGCAGACCACCTTCCGCGCTACGACGCGCCAGCCTCAGCGATCGAAGTTGAGGCTAGGGGCGGCAACGGCGCTTTGGGGGCCGCTGGTCAAGCCACTCGAGCAATGGTGAGCGAGGGTTTCCTCGAATCGCTGCGCGCGAGGCTGGTCGCAGGCAGGCTTCTGGTGCCTGAAGATTTTGCAATCGACGCAGGAGCCGTAACGGTGGTGAATGAACCGTTCGTTGCGCGCTTCTTTGGCGGCTCGAATCCTGTGGGTGCACGGTTTAGGACCCTTGCAGAGAACACTGAAGAAGGCCACGGTCCGTGGCTCAAGATCGTTGGCGTGGTCCCCGACCTGGGACTGGGCGGCGGCGCTGAAGAGTTTGCTGCCGGGTACTACACGCCCGGGCATACCAGCCGTAGATACTTCTATCTAAGCCTTCTCAGCGCATCTGGGCCCGAGACCCTGGCCCCTTCTTTGCGCTCGTCGCTGCTCGAACTCGACCCCGAGCTAGTGGTCTCGCGCGTCCAGTTGTTGAGCGAGGTGAACGGCGAAGAGCGTGCATTTCAGGCAGGCATGGGCGCAACCCTCAGTGCGATCGGTGTCCTAGCGTTGGTGCTCTCCTTACTCGGGCTCTACGCCATGATCAGCCTCTCCATCACCCAGCGCACGCGAGAGATCGGCGTTCGCTTGGCGTTGGGAGCCTCGCGGGTCGGAGTGCTCCGCTCAGTCCTGCGCAGAGCAGGCAGGACTCTGCTTCTGGGCGGAGTGATCGGCACCGGATTGGGATTGGCCTTTGTGCGCTTGCAGGATCAGATGCTCGCCGCGCGGTTGCCCGCGGGCGAGCCGTGGATCTTGCCGGTGGTGCTAGCGGCGTTCGCGGTTGCAGGGACCGCTGCGTGTGTGGTGCCCGCGCTGCGCGCCCAGCGCATTTCGCCCACCCAGGCGCTCAAGGCGGACTAGTTTCGGGCGCACTCGGAATGTGACGCGAGTCGCGCTATGTTCGGTGGGACAAGACCACCAAGCAAGCTGAGGCTGTCAGCTACCGTGCACCGGCCGGCTGCCTACGAGCTTGCCCACTCAAGCGATGGGGTGGACGGCATCCACACCGCGTGGCCAATCGACTAAGGTTCCCGTCATGAACGAAACAAAGCCCAACAGTCCTTCTCCTAGCAAGCGGACGGCAAGCAAGCCCGGCTTGTTTGCCCGCTTCTTAGACCTCGTCGAGTGGCTCGGCAATCTACTGCCACACCCGGTGACCTTGTTCGCCATCATCTGCATGGTGGTTCTGGCCGTCTCGGGCCTCGCGGGCCTGTTGGGCTGGCAGGTGATCGACCCGCGCCCTGAAGGGGCTGCCGGTCGCTCCGCCGATGGGATCATTCGGGCGGTGAGCTTGCTCAATGCCGAAGGGTTCCGCCGCATCACTATGGGGCTGGTCACCAACTTCACCGGCTTTGCCCCGCTCGGGACGGTGCTGGTCGCGTTGCTCGGCGTTGGCGTCGCCGAGCGCTCAGGCCTGCTTGCAGCGGTAGTGCGCGGGATGATTCTAGGGGCGCCACGATCGCTGTTGACGATGGTCGTGGTGTTCGCGGCGGTGGTGTCAAACACTGCTTCTGAAATGGGCTACGTTGTCTTGATTCCGTTGGCGGCCGTGGTGTTCCACGCCGTCGGTCGCAATCCCTTAGCGGGCCTGGCGGCGGCTTTTGCCGGAGTCTCGGGTGGCTACTCCGCCAACCTGCTGATCGGTACCGTCGATCCTTTGCTTTCAGGCATCACCACGGAGGCTGCGAGCATCATCGACCCTGCGTTTGCAGTCGGTGGTGCGATGGAAGTGCTGCCGACCGCGAACTGGTGGTTCATGATCGTCAGTACCCTGATGATCACCGTCATCGGAACCGTGGTGACCACTAAGCTGGTCGAGCCCAAGCTGGGTCCTTACGATCCGAGCCGCGCGGAGGACGGCATCGAAGAGACCACCAAGAGTATGGGCGCTCTCTCGGCGGTCGAGCGCAAGGGCCTCAAGCTTGCTGGCCTCGCAGTATTGCTGATGACCATCGGCCTGGTGTGGACTGCGCTCCCGAGCAACGGCTGGCTCGGCGCCGGCTGGTTTCGCGATCCTGCTGTAGACGGCAGTCTCCTGCAAGAGCTCAAGCCGTTGCTCAAGAGTGTCGTCGCGATGATCTTTGCCTTCTTCTTCATCCCCTCGGTCATCTACGGCAAGGTCACCGGCTCGATCAAGAACGATCGTGACGTGATCGACGGCATGGCCAAGTCAATGAGTTCGATGGGCCTCTACCTGGTATTGGTGTTCTTCGCAGCCCAGTTCGTGGCCTTCTTTAAGTGGACCAACCTCGGCACCATCACAGCGGTCACCGGTGCCGATGTCCTAATCGACTTGAACCTCACTGGACCAGCGGTCTTCATTCCGTTCATTTTGATGTGCTGCGTTGTGAACTTGATGTTAGGCAGCGCCTCGGCTCAATGGGCAGTGACCGCGCCGATCTTTGTTCCCATGCTGATGACCATCGGCTACAGCCCGCAGGTCATCCAGGCGGCCTACCGCATCGGTGATTCCACCACCAACATCATCACGCCGATGATGAGCTACTTCGGATTGATTCTGGCTTTCGCCATGCGCTACGACAAGAAGCTCGGCATTGGCACCCTGATCTCCACCATGATTCCTTACTCGATCAGTTTCCTGACCGGCTGGATGATCCTCTTCTACTTGTGGGTGTTCGTGCTCAAGCTCCCGGTGGGACCGGGCACACCGACCTACTACCTCGGCGGCTGATCAAAGCAGCCGGGGCCTCCTTGGCCGGGTCCGCGTTGGCGGGCACCTCTGCGGCTGGGCCGTTCAGCGGTGCTCTAGCGGGCTGGTCAAACCCAGCGCGCCAGCGCCTTGGTCAGCGTGGCCTTGGCGTTGAGCTCGATAGTCTCGCCGTGAGCCATCACCACGCGTTCAAAGGGCAGGGCAAGGATCGCTCTACAGCTTTCAGCGAAGGCCTCTTTGTCGCGGATCATGCCGCGGAAGAGACGGCTGACGGCACACTTGCCGTAGACCCCGGTCATCCGCAGAAAGAACCGTGTGGTTGCAGTGTGAGCGGTAGGCTGGTTGAAGACCAGGTCGGTAACAAACAGCGTTCTCGAGCCGGCGTGGAACAGGGCCCATTCGCGAAAGCGTGGCATGCCACGCACCTCTACGCACTGCAGGTCCTTCGGCCAAGGCGCTTCCGGCCTCGCGCTCAAGCGCCGATAATCGGTGATGGCCTCGCTCTTGGTTTCGAGGCCGTCTGGCCCCCAAACCGTTGCGTTGGGCCATCGCTCTTGCGCGTCCGCGAGCCAGAGATGGTGGAAGAGGTTGGGTGCCACCAAATGCGTCACCGGTCCCACCGCCGCGATTTCTTCGAGTTCGCCCTCGGAGAACGCGATCGGAGACAGCACCAGTGCTTCTTGATTGCCCAACTGCAGAACGAATGAGCGGGTGCTCATGTGAACGCCAGCTCCAGGGCTAACCGAACAGCTGAACCGATGAATGCCTTCGACAACGCGGGTCAAGGTGAGTTCCTCTCACGATAGAGCCTGAAGTGCCGGCCGCTCCGCGTCTTGCCGTCGACTGAAGGTGCTTCAACGCGTTTCATCTAAGGCCCCCTCTATGGGTAGTTGCGAATAGCGTAGCGCGGAGAACCGAAGTGCGCACGAAAAAGCCGCTCGACCCTAAAAGAGCGAGCGGCTTTGTCGATGCCCAGATGGAGTGCTGAGCCGCTAGCTCTCCGAGATCACAATCCTGCCGCCGGATGCCCGCAGCACCAAGGCGGGTCCGCCGCCATTGACCGTACCCTGCACCTGGCTACGCTCGATCTTGCCGCGCACCTGGATCGGCACATCAGTAGTCACACCGCTCGAGCTACGAGCATCCAAGTCAAAGCCGATGCCTGAGGCAACGCTCACCCGCACACTGCCACCGCTGGTCGACAGTTCGCTGTCGTTGGAGGGCTGCTTGGTGAAAGTCGCGGTGATCGAGCCACCAGAAGTCTTGGCGTCGATCGAGCCCGCAATCTCGCCCAGCCTGATCGAGCCACCAGAGGTGGAAACGTCGATGTCGCCGTCGGCTCGATCGATCTGGATTGAACCGCCAGAGGTGCGCGCTTTCACCGTGCCTGCCACGTCGCCTGCGGTGATCCCGCCACCGGAAGTAGAGAGATTCGCACTGACCGAACTGCTTTCGAGATTGATCGAACCACCCGAAGACTTCGCGTCAACGGTGCCTTCCACGCGGCCCAAGGAGATGCTGCCGCCCGACGTTCGAGCGACGATCTCGCCGTCAAGATCGGTGACCGCAAGAGAGCCACCCGAGGTCGAGATGTCGAGGTCGAACTGCTGCGGTAGGGCAACCGTCACCTTGAGGCCGTTGTTGCGCCCCCAGTTGATCTTGTCGCGCTTCTCAATTCTGACCACGAGATCTCGGCCATCGTGATCGAAAGAAACGTCGAAGTCGTTTTCGATCCGTTCGCTGCCCCGGCGACGTTCGATCAACACCGTGGTGGTGTTGCCGTTGTTGGTCTCAACTGTGACCGACGCGCCATCGGCGCTGAGTTTGAGCGCACCGCCGCCTCCGGTATCAAAGCTGCGTTCGATCTCTGCTGTAGCGGGGACAGCTGCAACGAGTGCCAGGGCGGCAAGAACGAGCAGTGTGCGAAGGACGGTTGTCTGGTTTCGGATGCGCATAGGGATTCTCCCGAGGATTGGTCTGAGCCGTGTGGCTCCACATCACTACGCAGGCATAGCTGGTGGGTTTCTTGGTGCCCGGCTACTCCGACAGAGCAACGGTATTGAACCAACCGACAATCCCCCTGTTTAGAGCGTGTGACCAGACTTCTAGGGCCACGGCAAACGGGATCTCGTCGCTAGGGCCGGCGCCGCGACTGCATAGGTCCGACAAGGCTTCGGGCATCAGGTGCCGCCGCCCTGAGCACTTGGACGGTTCCACCGACGGAGCGCAGGGCGTGTTGCCGGTCGGTCCGCCCGGCACCTTGAGCCCGCGAGGCATCTCAGCTCTGGCGGCTTGGCCGCCAAGCTACTGAGAGTCGCGTCGTTTGTGGCCGATCCACACAAGGGGAAGCGCGCCCAGCGCTCCGAGGCCGGCTAGAACCATGTCCTTTTGAGTATCCCAACCGTCACCTTGCTGGCCGTTGTAGTTGTCTGCGTACTCAGGCGCAGCCACCACGGTGAGCAGCCACTCGAACACTTCGTACAGAGCGCTGACTCCAAGCACGAAGCAGCCTGCGAAGGAACAGCTCCACCAGAACGTTAGGCCACCATGCCGACGCGAGACCTCCGCCAGCGGCTGCATGGCCAGCAAGCCGAACGCAAGGTGCACAAGTCGGTCGTAGTGGTTTCGACCAGGCGCCTCGTCGCCCAAAGAGAGCCAGGACAGTTGCTCGCCAAACGGTACATAGGAATAGATGTACCGTGCTCCAACAACGTGGAACAGCAGAAACGCCAAGACACAAGTCATCGCGGTGCTTGACAGCCACTGCTTCCGGGCGGCCACCAACAGCGCTGCGATGGCGAGTGCCGTGGGCCCGTGCTGGAGGAACTGTTCACGAGGATAGATAGGGCGGAGCAGCGAAAAGCCCAACAAGAGCGAGAGCGCCACCGTGGCTGCTAGTTGATATCGAATGCTTGCTCCTCAACGGGCGAATGTTGACCTGGCAGGCGGCGTGCGTTCGGAGCGCCTTGGCGTCGGGCCGTTGGAATTGGTTGCTCGGTGGTGCGAAGAGATCAGTCAAGCGCGAACCTCCAGACCAGGGCCGCTAGTTCGCCCCTCCGGAACACCACCACCAAGGAGTCTTCCCCGATCGGGCTCTCCCGCCCGGTGTAAACGAGTCCCTCTTCACCCTCGCTTTGTGGCGCACCCAGTTCTTTCCTCACTGCGGCTTCGGACGCCGGAAGGACCACTCCCAGCTTCGCTGTCGCATTCGGGTCGCTGACCACTATGCCGGTTAGAAACGACTTGGCGACGGGCCGAGCGAACCGCAGAACCACCGTCAAACCGGAGTAGTAAAGAACAATACGATCATCAAGCGCTAGTGGGTGGTGCCAGTTCTCACTCTTCTCGACAGTCCGATACAGCGGCTTCCCAAGCGCTCTTTCAACGCTAGCCTCTGTATTCCCCAGCAGCGAACGGGGCCTCTCTACTAAGGATTCCCTCGATTCACAGACGACCGGCCCCGCCATCAAGCACACCAGCGCCCAGGCGACCAGCAGTCTCTGTGCAACCACCAACGGGCCTGAGCTCAGTTGCGCCGCCGGGCGGCATGTAGGGTTTGATTTTGAGCTCTTCATCTCGAAAAGGCTCGCCGAAAGCGTGGGCGGAAACGGTGCCTGCAGGAGTGATGGGGCGAACTGCTCCCGCGACTTGGAACGGATCTTGTGACCCACACAGCTCACAGGCCCTGGTTGTTCTGCTGCCTCACGAGGCCCGCCGATCCAACCACTGGAACGCAAGCAGCTCCCAAAGGCTTCGGTCCGAGAAAGGACGCGCCGTCAGGGGCCCAACGTGCCGAATCGACCTTGCCCAGAGAAGGGTGGCCGCCAACAAGAACACCAACATGAAGGTGCCCCACCTGTCGAAGTGCTGGGCTCCCTCGAGCAAGATGTAGCCGAAGGACAGCGCTGCGCCGAGATAAGAGGCCAGGCTTAGGCTGAGCAAAGGTCGGCGCATAGCCGCTGCCCGCAAAGCCCCCAGCAGAGCGTGGCAGCAAACCACGGCGAGAACTCCGAGTCGGACCGCCCTTGGCCCACCAAAGCCCACAACGAGGAGGGCCGCGAACAGCCCTCCTTTGTACAACTTGTAACCCATGCTTTCCCCTTAGGCCGCAGAACGGATTTAGCTCAGCTGCTCCGCTGACGGGCTCGCTGAAGTTGGAAGAGGGCCACTCATTCCCCACAGGATAGCGGAACGTGCTAACGCGAGCGGCCACCGCTGACGTGATGCGACGGACACCTCCTGATTCGAACGGCATCGTAATGAGTCCATGATGCCTACGTAGCAACCATTGGGAGTAGTCCACCTTGAACTACGGCGATCGCAATTTGATTTTGCCATGAGCGTGCGCCTGAGCGCTGTCTCGTTCCAACGCCCGACCGAGGCGCACCGAAACCCGAGCATCAACCCGGTCCTGGAGATGACGATTCATCGGTAGAACTGCACATCAGCAGATACCTACCGCGCGGCATCGACTGCGAAGTGAGTGGGTCCAAGACCGCCCGACGCACATCAACGGCTTGAGAAGAATCTTGAGGGAGCGAAGAAGGTGGCTCCGCTGTGTGGGAACTCACCCCTGCGCGAAAAAGGCCCGGCGAACCCGGTTGGTGGTTTAGTGCCCGCGCTGTCTGCTCGCGCGCTAGACCCGTCTAGTTGCCTCAGTCGCGCGGCACGCTTGCATGGGTATTGCCGGGGTGATACCCATCAAGCGGTACGAAACGCATTGCGGGGAAACTCGCGGTCGCATCGTCTACGTTCTTTCCACTTAGAAAATCGAGGATCGCTCGCTGCACATTACGGTGTCCGAGCACTTGCTCGTGACCTGCATTCCTAACGATGATGTGCGAGCTGTTCGGGAAGCCCCAACGAACCTCCTCGGCCTGGAAGGGTGGCGTGTTCCAATCCAGGGTGCCAGACAAGAAGAGCGTGCGCACTGGACTCGCGATCGGGGCGCGATAGTCGTCACCGAGATCAGGAGCGCTCCAAAGCTCTGCGATCTGTGGATACGGATGGTTCATGACGTTTCCGAATCGGCTCTGCGAAGCTTCCTCGCGAATTCGACGGAGCCGCTCGCTTGAGGCCCCTGAGGCGGCGTCCATGATTGTCGACATTGCGTTGGCACCGAACCGAAAGCGCTTGCGCGCGAACCACTCGAGCATGCGGGAGTCGCCTTGATCAATCGAATAGAGCAGGCGCGGAAATACGGGAAGGTCGCTGGCATCACCGATGTCTCGGCGTAGTAAGAAGAGCAGTCCATCGGCACCGATTGGGATCTGCAATGGACCGCCGCCTTTTGGATCACGAACGGAAACCAGCATCGGGTTCGACCTCAACTTGTCAAGCACTCGATCCAGCAGTGCGTTGAGGTCGGGCACCTTGGAGGCGATAGCGGGATCTTCCTTTGCCATCAGTGCCAACTTGTTGAACTGCACGTCCATGGTACTGGGCAACTTGTAGGTGTGGTTCGGCCCCTCGACCCCCAGCAGAACGACGTTCTCTAGGTGTTCTCCGTGTCGGCGAATCGCCGAGAGCCCAAGATGGGTGCCGTAACTGAAACCGAACAGGTTGAGCTTTTTGACCCCAAGAGCGATGCGAAGATCGTTGAGATCATCGGCGCTCTGTTCGGAGGTGTAGCCGTCCAAATCGACCCCCTGGGCGCGAAAGTGCTCTGTGGCCTGATCAGCAATCTCCTGAAAATAGGGGGCCGAATCGGCAAGGTTGCGGAACTGATTAACTGGTGTTTCTCCTTTCCACGGAAAGCTGAGGTTGGGCGTTGATAGCCCGGTTCCTCGCTGGTCAATGAGAACCATGTCACCCACCTCGAGCAGCTCGAGCCAGCGCCTCACAGCCCCGGTGCGCGACAGCGATCCGAGCACCGATTGGCCAGGTCCGCCGCTGAGGTAAACCGTCGGCGGACCCGGAGATGCACCCGTTGAAGGGATCCGCACGAAGGCGAGCTCGATCAAACGGCTGTCCTTCTTGTTGCGGTTCTCTGGCACCAACAGGCGACCCTCTTCGGCTTCGATGCTTTCGGTCTCTGAAATTTGAAGGGTTCGTTTCTCGATGGTGAGCGTTCCTGCCCGCCGTTCCTCTTGGCCGTCTTGAGACTCAAGTGTTGAGGCTAAGCAGGGGAGGGCGGACAGGGTTGCGAGGACAGCGACTCCTGTCTTGAGATATTGGTGGAACTTCATGGTGTCTCCTTCGGCAATAGCGTTGTGCGCTTGGTCTTTCCGTCGCGCGAAAAATGGAACTGGATTCGTTTGTTGGGCTGTGGAAAGAGCATGCGATATGAACCATTCGAGCCCAGCACTGGGTGACCATCGACTCTCAAAATTACGTCTCCAACCTCTAGGCCCGCGGACTCACCTGCACCGCCTTCGATGACGTCCGCGACAACCGGCTCGGTGAGCAGCCGCATCTGGACCGTTTCGCCCTGACCCCGGGGCACGAAGAAACGTCCGTCCTTCGCTTCGAAGAGCAGACCGAGGGAGGCGAGTCCCCAGGCGTCGCCGCTGGCGATCCAGCGCTGGTCCATGCCTGGAATCGACAGGCTCGCGTCGGTGTCGCCACGACTCTGTCTGCGTAGGTCGCTCCACCATTGGGTCAGGGCTCCGAGGACGCCTGGACTCCATCCATCCTTTCCAGGGCGGATCTGAACCTTGACCCGCTCGCTGCGATGGGACGTGACTCGAATGCGTTGATCGATGATTCGGCGGTTGATGGGCGCCATCTGCTCTTGGTCGCCCCGGGTGTAGCGGATCTTGAAATCACCGCGCGGGGGCGAAAACATGAGCTCGCCACCGGCGCGCGTGAGTAGGTCATGGCCGCTGATCTCGACGATGCTGTCGCCCACGCGGAGACCGGCCTCGTGAGCGACGCCATCTCCGTTGAGGCTTTCGACGGTCGGGTAGGCCCTGATGATCCACCGTTGCTCATCACGGCGCATGACGCAATCCGTGCATCGAACGGTCATGCCTAAGGAAAGATCAAGCGCTGTTTCTCCGACCCGGTGAGGCGTCGTGAAATCGATGAGCGTGCCGTCGCCGACCGCTCGAGCGCTCACCGTGAACTCGCGCTGCCGCGCGTTGGGCAGTTCGAGCCGCGAACTACCGACTAGCATCAAGGGCCCGCCGCAGCGCGGCTCGGGCCGAATCTCGACGTCAAGCAAACGATCGCCACGACGAATGGTGATGCGCGCGTCTCGGCCCTTCTCGAGACCTCCCAGTTCGCGGCCACCGCTTGCCGTGGTGATCAACAAGCCGTTGATGGCAACAAGAACATCGCCTTCGATCAGCACATTCATCGCTGGGCCTTCGGGGTCGATCGCACGTATCCAGGGTTCAGCTGAGAAACGGAAGCGTAGGGAATCGCCGGAATCTGCAGCGTCGAAAACGCAGGTTCCGCCGGGGCAGTGGAAGACGTCGGCGCCGATCCAGTTCCAGGACTCGTTGGAGCACGGGGTTGTCTCTGCGTTTGAGGAGAGGGCACTTGCGGAAAGGGCAGTCGCCGGCAGGACTGCTAGGGCGAGCACTGTGGCGGCCAGTAGGCACGAGCCGAAAGCCGTTGGCCGCAAAGTCGTGGACGTCAACTGACCTGGTTGACGACGGGGGCCTCTAGCTTCGATCACCATGATCCCAACCTCCCGGGTTCGGATGACGGCCCTCTTCCGGCCAGCACCTCCATTAGTTCGCTCTGTGAAGCACCGTCTGTCGACACCAGCAACTCGGCGATCGCTCCGCTTAGGACAGCGACTGCAACCTCTCGTGCCTGTTGAAGCTCTGTGGGACTGAGTTGTTCTTTCATCTCGCTCAAGAGAGAGAGCGAAGAGACATAACCGGTACCCGTTGTCTGAATCGAGAACGGCAACTCACTGGGATTCACCATCTTGGGCACCGCGCTCGCGTTCCACAGTGGGGCACCTGCTGATTCCCCCACTGATTGGGTATCGGAGACCAGGGTGACTGGAGTCAGAACGCTCCCTCTCCCTGACAGCAGCCCCAAGGTAAAGAAGGCGACTGCTGCGGCGATGCGCAACGCCCATGCGATGGTTCGTTGAGAAGTTGTTCGTTGAGAGCTGGGCAAAGCCGTTGCCACGAACCTGCGACCCACTTGGCGATCCATCAGGCGATGCGTTTGACGATCCAGTTCACGAGCCTCGTTGGGTGTTGCGCTCTCATCGGGAGCAGCGTATGAGCGGCCGCTCGAGTGCTTCATCGGGCCGTCCGAGGCCAAAGTGTCTCTGATCTGCGATCGAATCCGCTCAGCCTCAAAGAGAGCGCAAGACTCCGTTTCGTGCAGAAGCTCGGCCAGGCGGCGCTTCGATTCGTTGTCGGATGAACTGTTCATTGTCTCGTTTCCTCCAGAGTAAGCCTCATCGCATGCCGAGCTCGTGAGAGGCGGGCCTTCGAAGTTCCTACCGCGATCGCGAGCATCTCTGCGATCTCTTGATGGGTGTATCCGTCGACATCGTGGAGCAGCAGCACTGCTCGGTAACTGTGGTGTAGGTCCAAGAGTGCCTGCTTGAGTCCCAGCGATCTCTCCGAGTGCTTCGGGGGCGTGGACCTCAGCTGTATCGGTGCGTCACGCACCACGGTTCGAGCGTGATCACTTCGCACTCTGCGACTGCGCAACGCGTCCCGTCCGACGTTGGCGGCGATGCGAAATGCCCACGCATGGAGTGGGCCGCGCTGATCAAACTGGCGCTTTGCCTGGTGCAAGCGGACAAACGCATCGTGGGTCAAATCTGCCGCTTCTTCTGAACAGCCCATCATTCGGTGAAGCAGACGGAAGACGCGTTCGCCGACCTCTGCATACAGCGTCTCCCAGCAGACCATCTCTTCAGAACCCGTCTTCTCTCCGTCCGGGTCCACCTTGCGCGGGCTTGCATCGCAATTGGCGGGTGGCGTCTGTTGTATTCGTGGTTTCAAAACGGTCTCGTCTTAAGTAGCCAGAGTCGCGCGGCCCAGGGTTCGTTTCTGTCAACCCGCATGACGTGCGAGACCGCGAAAGGGTTGCGTTGGCTTTGCGCAACGCATCGGTTGGCAGCCTCAAAGGCTGCCGGTTGGGAGCTGGTCGTCGCCAGCCAGAGGCCGAACCAATGGGCGTTCTGGTGCTTGAGTTCGGCCGCGCCAGCTTGCTCGGCAGCCGAGAGAGATTCAATGGAGTGACCGGTCAGAGCCAGTTGCGTCACGAGAGCCATTCAGTCTTCTCAATTTGTAAACGCGCTTCGATTGGAAAGCGATCGACATCACGCCTAGCGTCGGTGTTCTCCTGAGACGACGACAGCTGCGAGCCCAGGGTATGGCCGAAGCGCCGTAACAGCTGGGGCTCGGTGGCAGTGCACCCCGACGACGCGTCACAGAAACGTGGACGACGACCTCGTTCTCGGTGACGAAAAGAACGGCTAGCCCGAGATCGGGATCCACGAAGGGCGCCGAGATCGCTAAGAGGTCTCTTGCGCTCGCGTCGCAGTGGCCTGGGGCGCCGCTTGAGGGTTGTACCGGTGTCGTGTACTCTGAAAGGTAGGATCTTCAGAAGACTAGATGCTTGGCTGCAAGTTCGTGGCCTTCTCACGGACCGGCAGCCCGGCAGCAACCCGACTATGGCGAAGGGGAGCGACATGGGCAGTTTCAACGAGAACGAACGGTCACGCAGCTGCGATGTGCGGCTAGGTCGGGTGGTTGCTGTGGGCCTGTTCTGCGCCCTCGCAACCGTTGCCGCGGGCCACTCTCAGTCAGATGACCCTTGTGTCGTGAACGACGATGGCAGCGGCACGGTCATGCTGCCGCCCGCGGGCTGTTCCTATCTCAGCCCCGCCGAAGTGCACCTGATCATCGACGGCCTGCCCCCTGGCACAACCATCGAGTTGGCGCCGATCCACACCGCGTTCATCTGCAGGGACCCTGGCACCTGCGGTGCGGCAGGTGGGGCCCTCGGCGGTGAAGTGGAGGAGTTCGATTCCGAACTGCTCTTCGAGCTCACAGGCACCGGCGACCTGGACGGCTTCCACCGCATCTTGGCGTTGCCTGCCGCGGTCCAGACCCACACCGGGCCCCGCAACCCTGGGGATGAGGTGCAGTCCTTTCCCACCGACATGTTCCAGTTAGTGGGGGCCCTGCCGCCGGGTGACCCCGACTTCCAGAGCCTGCAGGTGGTCGCCGGTACCGCTTTCGGCTTGCCGAGCCCTGGTCAGACGACGCTAACCCGCCTGGGGCCCCCCGGCAGCGAGTTTCAAGTCGATAGCTTCTTCGACATCACTTATCAGATCAGCTTCGCCGGCGCGCCCGGCGGAGCGCTTGCGGGTCTTTCGGGCGCGACCGTGGGCTCTTTGCAGGTCGCGGCGGCAGGGGAGAAAGATCCCTGTAATGCGGTCGACGATGGCACCGGCACCGTTGTGTTGCCACCGCCCGGCTGCGACTACCTGAGCCCGCAGGAAGTCCACATGATCATCGACGGCCTCCCTCCAGGCACCACCATCGAGCTCGATCCGAGGCATACGAACTTCATCTGCGAGCAGCCCAACCAATGTGGCTCGCCCGGTGGCAACCTGGGTGGCGAAGTGGAGAACTTCTCCTCGACGCTTGTGTTTCAACTTGAGGGTACCGGCGCCCTCAGCAGCTTCCGTCGCACGCTGCGTCTACCGGCGACGGTGGAGACCCACACCGGACCGCGCACCCCAGGAGACCCGGTGCAGTCGTTTCCCACCGACATGTTCTCCTTGCTTGGCGGCCTGCCCGCCGGAGACCCGGACTTTGCCAGTCTGGTCATCACGGCTGGCACGGACAACGGCTTGCCTTCGCCCGGTCACACGATCCTGGAAGATCTTGGCGACGGCACCTTCAATGTCGACAGCTTCTTCGACATCACCTACCGGATCGATTTCATCGGCGCGCCCGGCGGCGTGCTTGATGGCCTTTCGGGCTCGACGACGAGCAGCGTGCGGGTCGAGGCGCGCACCGGGAAGGCGGACTCCGTGGAAGAGGACAATGGCCTCGGCACCGTCAACCTGCCACCTGAGGGCGGCGCGTATGTCTCTCCTGACGATGTGCACATGATCATTGACGGACTGCCTCCAGGAACCACGATCGAGGTCGATTCCAGCCACTTGTCGTTCTTTTGCGACACCACTCCGTGCAGCGTCCCGGGCGGCGGTTTGGGCGGCGGCACTGAGTCGTTCGGGTCCACCCTTGAGCTCCAGCTCAATGGCACCGGTGCGCTCGCCGGGTTCCAGCGAAGTATCCAGCTGCCCGCCCAGGTGCAGACCGACACCGGGCCGCATGGTGGTCCGGCTTCCGTCCAGGTGTTCGATACCGAGATGGTGAATCTCCTCGGTGCCCTGCCACCCGGAGATCCAGATTTCGCTCAGCTGAGCATCACGGCCGGTTCTGCGAACGGCCTGCCGAGCCCCGGCCACACGACACTCACCGACCTGGGGGACGGCTCCTTCATCGTCGACAGCTTCTTCGATATCACCTACCAGATCGACTTCGTCGGTGCGCCCGGCGGCGCGCTTGACGGACTCTCCGGATCGACAACAGGAGACATCCGTGTCACGGCCTGCGACCGTGAGGGCCCAGCTGCACCAGCGCACAACATCACGATTATCAAGCAGTCGGATCCCGAAGACGGGACCGACTTCTCCTTCAGTGGAATGGCGAGCTTCTCGCTCGACGACGACAACGATGCAACGCTGCCGCAACAACGCACTTTCAACAACCTGACAGAGGGCACAAAGACGGTCACCGAGACGGTGGCGGCAGGCTGGCAGTTGTTGTCGATTACGTGTGACGACCCCGACGGTGGAACAAGCGTCGACGTGGCGGCCGGTGAGGCCACTATCGACCTCGATTTGGGCGAAGCGATCACCTGCACGTTTACCAATGTCTTGTCGTCGACGCTAATATTCACCGATGGCTTCGAGTCGGGAGACACCGTCGCCTGGTCCAATACGGTGCCTTGATCGAGTAGCGGCTTCCGGGCTACGGTGGCAGCGATGACGAGCGTGCTCTCCACTGTGCATCGCGGCTCCGCTGCGCGGCCATGGCACGTCTTGGCGATAACCCTGGGGCTGCTCGCGATAGCGGCGGTCGGGGTCACCCGCTTGGAGCTGCGCACCGGCGGCCGGGCGCTTGTGCCGCGCGCATCAGAGGCCGTCGAGACCGATCGAGACATTCGCGAATTGTTCGGTCTGCGCGACGACATCGCGGTCGTCATCCGAACACCAGCGCCCGGCGGCATCTTCGCAGCGTCGGTACTGGGTCGACTCGCCGCGCTCACCTCGGCGCTGGCTGAAATGCCCGGTGTGCGCCCCGTAGATGTCATCAGCCTTGCCACGGAGCAGAGCTTTCGCCACCAGCCGGGCGCACTCACCTTTCGCCGGTTGCTCGAGCCGGTCCCCGAGGACCGCGCAGCGCTTGAACAACTACGCGAGGACCTGCGTCGCATCGAGCTCTACGACGGCACTCTTGTTTCGTTCGACGATTCGAGCGCGGCGATCTTCGTCGGCGTGTCGCCACAGGCGGATCGGCTCCGGCTTGTCGCCGACATTCGCGCCCTGATCGCCGATTCGCCCACGACGGAAACAGGGGAATCCATCGAGATCGTGGGCGCTCCGGTCGCGGAGGCTCTGCTCGGTCATCACATCCTCAGCGACCTGGGCCTACCGGCGGCGCTCCTCGATCACGAAACTGGCCGAGAGCCGTCTGGGGAGCGGAGTCAGGCAACGAGCTGGTCGAAGCGGCTCCTGCTGCTGGTGCCGTTGGTTCCCGCGGCCCTGGTGATCATGGGCCTGGTGTTCTTCGTTGCCTTTCGCCGGGTGGCCGCCGCGCTGATGCCGCTGGCCGAGGCTGGGGGCTGCCTGTTGATCGTCTTCGGGCTCATGGGCTGGCTGGGAGTGCCGATCTACCTCACGACGTCGGTTCTGCCGTTGATCCTGACCGCCATTGGAGTCGCCGACGAGATCCACATCTTTCGGCGCTTTGCCGCTCTCGGTCGTAGGCCCGGCCTCTCAAGGCGTTCCGCGGTCGACGCGACGCTCGATGAGATGGCGCCGCCGGTGCTCAAGACATCGCTTACCACGGCTGCTGCGTTCCTCTCTTTTGCACTTTCCCCAATCGGCCCGGTTCGCATCTTCGGTTTGTTCGCAGCCTTCGGCGTCCTGGTCTGCCTGGCCTGGTCGCTGACGGTGGTGCCCGCGCTGCTTGTCTTGGTGCCACGCGAGCGTTGGCTGGCTGGTGAGCGGTCACCAAAAAGTTTGCCATTCTTGCCGGGGCTAGCCGCTCTCGGCGCACGACGCCCGCGGGCCCTGCTTGCCTTCGTCGGCATCCTCCTGGTCATCGCGTCGCTGGGCGCCTCCAGAGTCGAAGTCCAGGACAGCTGGATCGACGGCTTCGCTGAAGGCAGCTCGTTCGCTCAGTCGACCCGGCATTTCGACCGCCAGTTTCTCGGCTCCCATCGCCTGCTAGTCGAGGTCTCCTCCGAGGTCGTCCACCTCGTTGGGGAAATCGATGCCGTTGATCTCGGCGACTTCGCCCTGACCCTCCCCGAGACGGGCACGGCATCGCTGGCGGGAAGCTCGTTGCGGCTATTCGAGGTGCGGGCGGCCGACTCGGGTTCGGCGCCGGCCCCGAAGGAATGGCGCACCGAGGTCGAAAGGGTTGAGCGGGATGAGCAGGGGCGCTTGCTGCTCAGCACGCCGCGCCAACGAGGCTCCGCCAAATTCTGGCTGCGCCCCAAGGCCGGCGACCGGATTGGCTACGAGATACACCGTGAGCCGCTCATGATCCCCGAGCTGCTGGCCGTGATCGGTCGCTTCGAGAGCTTTGTCAACGAGCAGCCAGGCGTTGGCGGCGTGCTCGGGCCTGCCCGCTTCCTCGAAACAGTTGGATTCATGATGCGACCAGATGATCCGAGGTCGCGGGCCCTACCGGCAGGCCGGTCGCAGGCGCGAATCCGGTGGCACAACTACGACTCCATCCGTGGAGCAGATCGCCGCGGTCAGCTGGTGACCGATGACTACGGCAAGGCGCTGGTCAGTATCTATCTGCGCGACTCAAACTACGCGGCGACCGAGGCTCTGATGACGGTGATTGAAGACTTTGCCGCCCAGCAGCTTGAGCCCAACGGAGTGAGCATCCGTTTCGGCGGCGACGTCGCCGTAAGCCAAGCATTGATCGATGGCGTCGTCACGACCCAGCTGCGCTCGCTCTTGCTCTCGTTTGTAGGGATCTTCCTGGTTGCGAGTCTGCTGCTTGGCTCGTGGCGTTGGGGCCTGTGTTGCCTTCTGCCGCCGACGGCAGCCGTGTTGTCGATCTTTGTCGCGATGGGCCTTCTCGACATCCCGCTGGGGGTCGCAACGTCGATGTTTGCGGGCATGACCCTAGGTGTCGGAGTGGACTTTGCGATTCATCTGGTCAGTCGCTATCAAAAGGAGCGCGTCGAAGGCCGCACGGTGACCGATGCGGTGTCCGGTGCGCTAGGAAAGACTGGACCGGCCGTCGTGACCGATGCCTGTGCCGTGGCGCTGGGATTCGGGATTCTCACGCTCTCTCAAGTGCCGGCGAACGCGCGGCTCGGAGCGCTGTTGGTACTCAGTGTTCTCGGCTGCCTCGCGGTGACGTTGCTCGTGGTTCCGACCTGTATTCGGCTGCTCGACGGTGAGCGCGAGTCGCGGGAGGTGATCGCAGGGTGAACACGTACCGCCGCAAAGGACTAGGCGCCGATAGCCACATGCCGTCTCCTTGTGCGGCCTCCCGCGTGTTCGGAGAGGCAAAACCGGTTAGTGCCAAGAGATAACCGAGGTTCTCAAACATCTCCTTTCGACGATCCGACTCAGCCTAGTGAGTGGCGAGTGGCAAAGCTCCGCTTGGTCCACATTCCATTCCGGCCGCTAGCCGACCCCAATGCCCGACCCCAATGCCCGACGCCGCAGCCGACACCGATGGCCAGGCGTAGATGGTCAGGCGCAGATGGCTAGCGTCTCAACCCCCGCGTCCACCGGGCGCCCGTTGGAGCCTGGCCGGCTCGGCAACGATCCCAATTTTCGCCTACCGGGAAAGTCACGTTCACTGATAGAAGGGTCACATCATCTCTTTTCAGATGGGCTCCCCGGAGTCCAGTTTCAGATAGGCGCGGCGCTCACTCGATGGTGTACGCCTTAGGCCTCGCATGCCCTTTGCACACAAACCAATTCAGGAGCATTCGATGGCCACCTCCACTTCGTCATTGCGACTCTTAGCCAGCATTGCGTTGGCTCTAGCATTCGCGTTCGGGATCGTCTCACCACTCGCCGCACAAGGCGCAACTAGAGAAGGTCTAGACCAAAAAACTCTGCGCGCAACCCTGCTCCCGGACTTCGAGAAGCTGCAAACGGATGGCCGGATCACGGCGCTAAGGGCCCGGATCGATGGCAAGGACGATGACCCTGCGGCGGTCGACAGCTACTTGCGGGCGATGCCGATTTCCCCCCTTGAGGCCTACAAGATCGAAATGTTCAAAGGGCGGTTCGAGACTGTGGTGCCACGGTTTCTCAACGACTGGCACACGCGTTGGATCGAGCTCAACGAGAAGCGCTCACGAGACCTCTACGGCAATACCTACGTGGACGCGAAGATCAACCGATTTAGGGCGGATACTTCGCAGCCGGGCGGCATTCCCGGGCGTGCGACCGAGGTCGGAGCCAATCGCAACGTCGCGTCGACGGACAATCCCGCTCCCGAGACCTACCAGGGCGAAATTCAGCTCGCCGTTAATCCCAACAACAACAACCAGATGGTGGCAGCTGGCAACACCTGGGACACCATCAACGGCACCTGCGGTAACGGGATTCAGGCCGTGTTCTTCTCCGGCGATGGCGGCGACACCTGGGGCTACACCTGTACGCCGGACCAGACCGGCTACGCCGGGATGAACTGCAGTGGCAGCGTCTTCGGCAGTGACCCAGCGGTCTATTGGAATGACAACAACGAGGTGTTCATCAACTACATGTTGTTGTGCAACACCACCGCCACTGCCTACTCGATGGTGGTTGCGAGGTCTGCGGATGGAGGCGCCACTTGGAACGGCCAGGGCGTGATTCGCAATAGCTGGAGCAGCGGCGAACTCGAGGACAAGAACTTCTACGTCATCGACAACCACACCACCAGCCCGTTCTACGGCCGCCACTACACCTGCTGGGATCGCAATAACAACGAGAAGATGGCGTACTCGTCAAATAACGGCGCCACCTGGACCGAGGTCGATCTCCCCGCGAGTACAGGCAGCGGCAGCGGTAGCCGCTTTGACCTCGGCTGTGAACTGGAAGTGGAGGATGACGGCACCTTGCACGTGGTCTTCAACACGCTGTCATGCCAGGCCACCTGCAACAACGAGGAGATGTTCCACACTGTCTCCACCAACGGTGGTGTCAGCTGGTCGACACCGACAGAGGTTCGCGACTTCAGTTTGGTGGCTTTCAGCAACAACTCGAACCCGGACGCCCAGGACGAGCGCGGAATCGGTCCCTTTGGCGCGATCGGCGCGGACAACACCGGCGGACCTTGCGACGGCTTCCTCTACACAACCTTTGGCGACTACGTGGCGGGCGAAGACGAGAACGACACCGACGTCTGGGTGTCACGCTCGACCAATGGTGGTACCAGCTGGGCAGCAGCGGTCAAGGTCAACGATGACGGCCTGGCGAACCGCAGCCAATTCCATTCCTTCTTGCAAGTTGACCAGTCAACGGGCGATGTTGTGGTTGCATGGCACGACGCTCGGGCCGACGCGGGTAACGACGCGATCGAGATCTACGCGGCGCGCTCGACCGACTGCGGCCTATCGTTCGAAACCAACGTAGCGGTTTCTGCTCCCAGCGGCGAGTTCAATAACGCCGGAATCTCGTCGTCGAACGAGAACACGATCGACAACCCGAACAACAACCCCAACCAATATGGCGAATATCTGGGCTTGGACGCTCAGAACGGCAAGGCCTTCATTGCCTGGACTGACACGCGTCACTTCTTCCCCAACTTTTCCTCCGAGAGCCAGGAAGAGAACCTTGGATTCGCGATCGTTACCTGGGACGACATTCCCGCCAACACAAGCCCGGTGGTCAACGTCACCGCGCCTGCTGACGGCTCCTCGTCAAGCCTTGGGGCCTCGGTCTCTTTCGCCGGTTCAGCAACAGACGCCGAAGACGGCAGCCTCACCGCGAGCCTGGGTTGGTCGTCATCGATTGATGGCTCCATCGGTTCTGGAGGTTCCTTCTCCACCAGCGCTTTGTCGGCCGGAACGCACACCATCACAGCCTCGGTTACCGATTCAGGTGGCGCGCAGGGTAGCGACAACATCAGCGTCACTGTGGTCGACCCGAACAACAACGGGCCTCAGACGGCGCTCTTTGACGCGGGCCTTGGGGTCCCCGCGTGCGCCATTGCAGGCAGCTCCTGCGATTCGGTTGCGTTGCTTGATGGTCGCAACAGCCTCGGTCCAGAACCGAACCAGCCGAACACGCTCGACGCGTGTACTGATGGCGGTTCGGGCTCCTACCATAGCGACGAGTCGAACGATCGCATCGTGGTTTCAACCCTCGACAGCTCAGACTTCATCGAAGGGGCGATCGTGCAGATCGACGCGACGGTTTATGCGTGGAGCACCGGGACTTCAGACAGCCTAGACCTCTACTACACAGCAAACGCCAACAGTCCTTCGTGGACGTTCGTCGCGACTCTCGCACCGCCCGGCGGTGGTGTGCAGACACTGTCGGCCACCTATACCTTGCCCGCCGGCGGCTTGCAGGCGGTCCGCGCGGTGTTCCGCTACAACGGTTCGGTGAGCTCTTGTGGCACCGGCAACTACGACGACAACGATGATCTTGTCTTCGCGGTGAAGCCTTTGGGTGGCAACGCTGCTCCGGTGGCGTCGATCAGCACGCCTTCTGATGGAGCGACCTTCACCGTTGGTGATTCGGTGGCCTTCTCAGGGTCGGCGAGCGACGCGGAAGACGGCACGCTGTCAGCGAACCTGACCTGGGCCTCGAGCTTAGACGGAGCGATTGGTAGCGGTGCGTCGTTCTCGACCACCGGCTTGTCGATCGGCGCGCACACAATCACCGCCTCGGTGACCGATAGCGGTGGACTTTCGAGTTCTGATGTCATCACCGTCACCATCAATGCTGTGAGCAACACCGCGCCGAGTGTGACCGTTACGAACCCGTCGAATGGTGCATCGTTCACCGATGGTGATTCGATCAACTTCGCCGGTACAGCCACCGACACGGAGGACGGAACCATCTCCGCAAATCTCTCCTGGTCGTCGAGTTCAGACGGAGCGATTGGCAGCGGCGCCTCGTTCTCTACCAGCGCCCTGTCCGTGGGCTCTCACACCATCACTGCTTCAGTGACGGACAGTGGCGGCCTTCAGGACTCGGATGCGATCACGGTGACGGTGAATGCGGTGAGCAACGACGCGCCGGTGGTAGCGATCATCACGCCGGGTAACGGTTCTAGCTCAAATGACGGCGATTCGGTGACCTTCACCGGTACGGCGACCGATACCGAGGATGGCAATGTCGCTGCGAGCTTGGCTTGGACATCGTCGATCGATGGTGCCATCGGTTCGGGCGCTTCCTTCGCAACCAGCGCGCTGTCAGTGGGTTCTCACACCATCACTGCTTCAGTGACCGACAGTGGCGGCCTTCCGGGCTCAGCGAACATCAGCATCACGGTGAATGCCGTTGGTGGAGGTGGTCCGGTCCTGTGGATGTCGTTCCGCAGCAATACCGCCGTTCCTGGCGTCGGCACCGTGACCGATGAAGACATCGTCTCTTACGACGAGAGCACGGGCATCTGGGCGCTCGAGTTCGACGGTAGCGATGTTGGCATCGGATCGCTCGAAATCTCGGGCATGGCGGTGCTGCCGGGTGGCGACATCATCATGAGCTTCACCGCTGCGGGAACCGTCGGCGGTATTGCGGTCGATGATTCGGACATCGTCCAGTTCACACCCACTTCGCTGGGTACGACCACCGCTGGAACGTTCAGTCTGTACTTCGACGGTAGCGACGTCGGGCTGACCGCCAATGGTGAAGACATCGACGGCCTGGCTCTGACCGGCGGCAATCTGGCAATCACCACATTGGGCAACGCATCTGCCAACGGTGCCAGCCCGCGCGACGAAGACATCGTGGTGTTCACGGGCACTCTGGGTGCGAACACCTCCGGATCGTTCAGCATGCTGTTCGACGGCAGCGACGTGGGATTGTCCACTAGCTCCAGCGAAGACGTTGATGCGATCACCTTCACCAACTCCGGCGACCTGATCTTCTCGACGATAGGGAACTTCTCGGTCACCGGTGCTTCAGGTGCGGACGAAGACGCGGTGAACTTCTCGGGAACCTTCGGCGGAAGTACGTCGGGAAGTTTCTCGATACGTCACGACCTAACCGCGCTCGGGATCATCAGCAATGAAGACATCGGCTCGATGCACATCATCGAATAGTCGGCAGACGTTGAGATGAGGAAGGGCCGGTCGGCAACGACCGGCCCTTTTGGGTTGGGGCAAGGAATGGCGCGCCGCCTCTCAGCGCCTTTCGATCGCACCGAAGTCTCGATCGCACCGAAGTCGATATAACGGCAGCGGCGCGGCAAGTTCAGCGGACGATGAACGGCTGCGTTGCAGAGCGCAGATCCGCTTCCAGGAGCACCGCGCGCGCCCCGTGCCGTTGATATGCGATCCGTTAGCCACCGGAGAGCCGCTGGGTATCTACTGTGACTATTCGGTCTCGAAGAAAGGCGCCTCAGGCCATCCGGTCCGATCCGGCTCACCGAGACGGTGAGCCGTGTGAACTGAGCGGGCGCGGTATGCGGCATCCTTCTCAAGCCACTTTTGTCAATGCGGCCGCGCCGACCAGTACGGAAGTGGGCGGCTTGCCGGTAGCCGCTCAAGTCAAAGATGACACGAACGCGTCATAGGAAGTCACAGCCACTCGGAGCTATCGTGATGATCACAGCCCACGCTCCCCACCGGCTCACTCGGATCTTTGAGTCGGCACCTCTCACTCTAGAGACGGGGAGAAGGACCTCGTTCATTTGTTAGCCCAAACCATCCGTGGGGGTTTAGGCGCTTGAGGGTTCGCCGATGCCAACAGTCCGTTTTAGCCCCCGTCACTTGCTCCTCTCGAACCCGGCCAGGACTCGATCGGTGTCAGGCCTACTCGTGATGCTGCTCTTGCTCGTCTCGACTGTGGTGTTTGCAGGGGTCAAGATCGACCACAAGCACATCAAGAAGTCGAAGAGCGGCCAGCGCATTGAGGTGGCCGCGAAGATTCTGGACAAGCAGAACGGCATCAAAGAGGTGCGCGCCTACTTCAAGTCGGGTTATGACACCCGCTTTTGGTTCGCGCCGATGCGCGCCTCGGGTGACGGGTTTGTCGGAGTCCTACCGGCGCCTGCACTGGGCGCAACTTCGATTCAGTACCGCATCTATGCTGTGAGTGGCAATGGAGAGTTTGTCAAGACCGAGCTGTTCTCGATCAAGATCGAGGACGATGAGGATGCGCTGGCACGGCTCGAAGCGAAGGAGCCGACCAGCGTCGAGATCGACCTTGATGAGATCGAGCAGATCCGCGATCTTGCTCGCCGCGGTGGCGAGCCGCAGCCTTCGCAACGCGTGGAAGTGCGCAACGACGTACCGGGTAGCCAGACGCCGTCGAACATCGTCGGCTTCAACGACTACATTGTGGTGGCCAACTCTGCGCCCGCTGCTGCTGGAGCCGGCCTAGCGGCTGCGACGGCAATAGGTGCTGGTGGTGGGTTGGGTGCCGGTGCGGTGATCGGTGGTGTCGCAGCGCTCGGCGGTGTCGCGGTGGCGGCCGGCGCTTCTGGTGGTGACGACCATCATTCGGATACGGCGCCACCGGTAGTCGCTGATCGCACGGTTCAGTGCAACAACACAACTCAACAAGGCGCAGAGATCGCTGAGCGCGTTGCCGTCGAATTGGGAGTGCGATCAGGGAGCTTCGGATTTCGTTACGAAACCTTTACGTTCCCCGATCGCATGCGAGTGGAGTATGAAGGTCGCACTCTGTTCGACACCGGATGTGTGGGCACAAACGGCGAACGATCACGAACCATTTCCTTCAGTGGATCCAGTTCCCAAGTCGTGATTGACGTGGCGCCGAACTGCGACGGCCGCAACCGATCGACCGGTTGGAACTTCACCGTGGTCTGCCCCTAACGTGATGCTGGGGAGACTCTGCTGCCTATTTGCGACCGCTGTGTTTCTTACAGCGGCCACAGGCCTTGCGCAGAGCTATCAAGGGCCAAAGCAGACCATCGCGGTCCTTGAGTTCGACAACAAGGTGCAAGGTGTGTACGGAGCGTCCGCGCTTGGTGAAGGCATGACCGAGATCTTGACCACCGCCCTGGTCAACGCCGACCGCTTTGTGGTGGTCGACCGATTGGACCTGCGCGGTATCGTCAAGGAGCAGGAACTGGGCATGACCGGCTTGGTGAACCAACAAACGCAGGTCGCCACCGGCCAGATGGCCGGCGCGCAGTTCTTCATCAAAGGGGCGATCACCGAGTTCAACCCACAGGCCGGTGGTGGCGGTCTGACTTTAGGAATGAAGCAGGCCAAGGTCGGTGCGCAATCGAAGAAGGCCTACGTGGCAGTGGACGTGCGGCTCGTCGACAACGCCACCGGCCAGATCTTTGCCGCCTATACCGCCAGCGCTACCGCTCGTCAGGGCGGCGGCTCGGTCGGCACGAATTTCTTTCACAACGACGACCCGTTCGATATCGGAATCTCAGGTTTCAAGAGTACGGCCCTAGGCAAGGCCGTGCGAGAGGCCATCGAGAAGGTGGTCGCCTTCATCCTCAAAGAGTCTGCGCGCATCCCCTGGCAAGGGACTGTTGTGCGCGCTGATGAGGCTGATGTGTACATCAATCGCGGCAAGGGATCCAATCTGGCGCCCGGCCGGAAGCTCGCGGTGTTCTCGCCCGGCGAGCCATTGATTGACCCCGAGACGGGCTTCAATCTGGGCTCCGACGAGGAGTTCGTTTGCGTGATCGAGATTCGTCGGGTAGCAGACAAGTTCTCAGTAGCTTCGCCGGGCAACACCTGTCGCGGACGGCTGATTGACCGCGGTCACCTGGTCAGGCTGGAGGCCCGAGAATGAGTGTCTTCAGGTGGGTCGGCGTTTTGGCCCTCTTGGCAACTGCCGCTCCTGCGGGCGCTCAAGCTGTGTCCGCTAGAGAACCCACCGTGTTGGTTGTTGTGGAAGAAAAGGTCATGGGGGTGTTTGACACCACCGGGTTCGAGGAACCAGGACACGTGGAAGGCTTGCTTGATCAAGAGCTTTTACGCCGCGGTTTTGTGGTGCTCGACCTCGCGGAGGCGGAACGTCGGGTAGGGCGCGCGCGGGCGCGTCAGCTTCTTGAGGGCGACGAGGTTGCAGCGCGAGAGGTGGCATTGCAAGCAGAGGCCGATTTCATTCTCAGCGGCACGGCGACCGCCAAGCCTGCCGGCACGCCACTCTTCGGCACCAATATGAAAAGCCTCCAGGCGAACGTTGTGCTGCGTCTAATCCGCTCTGATGGGCGGGTCATTGGGGCGGGAAACGGTCAGGCAGCGCAGGCACATCTCGATGAGGTGCAAGGGGGGCTTCTAGCGTTGACCAAGGCCACGGAGCAGGCCGTCGCCGCGCTGGCAAGCAGCTTCGATCAAGCGAGCCAAGCTGATCAGCGGGCCGGCGCGCCGCTGACTGTGCAGATCAAGGGGCTGGTGTCTTATCGCCACCTCGACTTCCTGCTTGGCTACCTGCAGCAAGAAATGCAAGGCGTCGACGACGCGACCTTGCGGAGCTTTCACGGTGGAGTCGCGGAACTAGCCATCTCAAGCGGAAACGATGCTGCGCACTTTGCTCGAGCCATTGGCCAGGTTGAGTTTCGCGGATTCTCGTTGGACGTGACCCACGTCTCGCCGTCGCTCATCGAAATGGAGGCGGTGCTCGATGAATAGGACCATTCTCGTTCTGTGGCTCTTGCTGGCAAGCCTGTCGGCCACTGCGGCAACGGCGAGCGTATGGGATGAACTCAGCGAGAGTGAGAAAACCATAGTGTTGGAGAAGCTCAAGGCAGAGTTGCCCAAGCTCCTTCCAGCAGACGACGACAGTGCTTTCACTTCCGCCTTGCGCGCCCTCGCGAAGGAAGACATCGGGAAACTAGCGACCCTAGCGGGAGATGTCGGAGGCAACCCGCAAGGCGTGGCCGACGAGCTCTTTAAGCGCAGCGAGCAGGTGCTGGTGGGTGCCGTCAAGGCTGATCTCGACAAGAAGGTGAAGGCCCTCGATAGCCCGGTGGCCCAGGGCGCTTACGATTTCTTGAACAAACACCCAGAGCTCACCAAGACGGTGGCGCGGCAGTTGCTCAACGGTAAATGGCAAGAGGCGCAGGCCCTAGTATTCAAGACGGCCGAGTCGGAGGCACGCACTTGGGTCAAAGGCACCAGCGAACAGGCCCTGAAGGGCTACTACAACTGGGTGTTCAACGACGCAAAGGCGACGATCGCTGGGTCAGTGATAACCCCCTTCGACGTTTTCCGATACATCGTCGCTGCCGAGGTCAAGGCAATCCCGCTGCTGAGCCAGAAGCTCGAGCGCGAGAAACTGAGCAGTTTGTTTGACCGCTACGTTGAGTACGGCCACGACTGGAATGCTTTGTACGCTTCCGGTGGCTTTGGGCAAGGCCTTGGGCGGAGCGGTGGCTTTGGCCTTTGGGAGGACGACCTCGAGTCGCTCAAACCTCTGTTCGAAAGCTGCCGCGGTCTTGACTTCGACGCTTGCTACGTGGAGTTCAAGACTGCCGAGGACGCAAAGCAAGCTGCGCTAGACCGCGCGATCCAGCAGAAGAAGGCAAAAGCGGTAGCCCTGTTGCGGGAGTCGTCTGAACGCAATCGACGTTTGCTCAAGGAGCGTGTCGCCCGGATCCAGCAAGAGCGTGACCGGCTCGCCCGCGAACGCAACCAGGACTACCAAGAGGCACTGCGCAAGGCCACCGAGATCGCCAAGCAGTTGGACACTGCTGCCGGCGGGATAGACGCGCAGTGTGCAGCGTTCGATGCTGCTGCAGCAACCGCGCAAGAGCAACGGGAGAAGGTCATCGTGGCCAACGACGCTGTTGACCGGGTCGAACGCGCGATTCAGGAGCGAGAGGCCTGCAGCGAAATCGGGGACCACACCGCAGGAATCGATGCTGATATGCAGGGTTTGCGAAGCCTGCAGAGCGAGCTTGGTTCGCACATTGCGCAAGTAGCGCGCCTTGAGAGCGAAGTGTGCACGGAGCGCGCAAAACTGGTGAGCCCGCTTGCGCGCGCAACGGGCACCGCAATGCTCGAGTCCATGCGCACCGTTGGTACGCAGCTGGTGGCGGCGGCCGACCAAGCGGAGCGCACCATGCAGCGACTGAGAGAAGGCAAAACCGACATCGACGCCATTGCTAGCGAGGCACGGCGGTTGCTTTCGAGCGCGAACCAGCTCTCCGACGACAGCAAAGAGGCCGAACAGGCCTTGAGCCAAGTTCGCGCTGCAGAGGGGGCAGAGGATGCGTACCGCGCGGCCCGCGTCGCAATGGCGCAAGCGGCGGCCAAGGCCGATGCGTTGGCCGGCCATATCGAACAGATCAACCCGGCTGAACCCGGTGTTTTTGCCCGGCTAGAGGCTCTTCTTGAGGGCGGCGGTGAGCGGGCAAAAGAGAACACGCGATTGTTCAACTTGCTCATGCCCTATCGCAAGGACGAGAAAGCCAAGGCGATCCTCGATAAGGCCAAGGTTCAGCTTGATCGCGTCAGGAGTCCCGCTTGCGTCCGGAGCTGGACGGCACTCGAGAGCCAACGATGGACCGACCCGAATGTCCCAGCTGACCTTGACAGCAAGATGACTGCTGCGGAACGGGCCTGTAGCAATCTGCCGGACGCTTCGGAGTTCGATCGCCGCACCGCAGACGCGAAGCAGCTACTGACCAATGCTGAGGCGGACGAGTTTGCAGTGACGATTCACCGAAGGGATGCAGAAACGTGTCTCGCGCAGGCGGTGCTCGCGGTGAATGCGTTGCCCGATGTAGCAACAGAACTGACCAGCGCGACGGACGGCTTGGAGGCCGTTTGCAAGGACGCGACGGACCTTGCCCGTACGCTCTTGGCAAGCGAACCGCGTGTGTCGAAGGCCGCAGACACCCTTGCCGACGGCATGGCCAATCTGGAGCCGAGCCCCGAAGCGAAGAGCGCGCTGGCTGACTGTGCGCTCTTGCCTGCACAACAGCGCATACTGGACACTGCCGCAGCAGCCACAACAACCCTTGCCACCGATGCGCGAGCCGGTGCAGATCAAGCGCGGTCGGCGACCCTGGGCTGCACCCAACCAGGCTTCGACCGTGCTGATGTCTTGGAGAGGAATTCTCGCGCAGAAGCAAGCCAAGCAGTGCTGGCGTTCGGGCAGGCAGAGGTTCTCGAACGGCGCATTAGTGCAGCCGCAGACGCGGCGGCTCTCGCCGCCGCCAAGAGCCGGCAGCAGCACAAGTCACTGCCTTCACTCGACGTCTTCGCTGGCACTCTTCGCTCAGAGATCAACAATGCGGAACGTGACGCGGCCAGCGCTAAGCAGAAAGCCGCTGAGTGTGCGTCGCTTCAGATTTCGCTCCAGCAACGGTGGGCCGCAGCTGGAGGTGCTTCGAGCGAACGGATGCGCGCCTTGGGTCAGCGCATAGCGGCGGTCACAGCGGCCGTACCTGACGACACGTGGTTGGCCGCGGCTCGCAGTCGCGGTGCCACCCTTCGTGAATCGCGAAAACAAGTGCGAACAAGGCTCGATCAATCGATCGCAGATCTAGACGCTTGTCCCAACGGGGCGGATTCCTACGCGACCTTCTTGGGTGCTAGCCGGGCGGTTCTGCTTCTGGACGGTGTGAGAGCCCAGCTGGATGGATTAGGGGCGCTGCGCGCACAGTGCGGTTCCGCGGCGGCGGCACCTGCTCCTCCCGATACGGCAGGGTCCGGTGGTGGCTACGACCCTCGCACCGATCGGAGTGGGCGACCGTCCAGTGCCGGACCCGTAGATCTAGACGGGGTCGATGAGGCGACGGCACGCGGGCGGGCCGCTGCACGTCCGGGTGGCTCTTCAGGGGGCGAAGGGCAACCAGTGCCCTTGCCTGCCGGCGATCCGCTGGACACCGGTTTCGAAGCGCCAACCGAGCCCGACAATGATCCGTACGATCCGCGCAACAGACCCATCGACCCGAACGATGGAGACATCGTAGACCTCGGGACCTCCGGCGGTTCCACTCCGGACACCGGGGGCGCGACCGGGCAAGGTCGAAGCGCGGGTGGCGGCGGTCGGTCGGGCGGCAGCAACAGTGGCGCCGACAACCCGAGCGGCGGTACCACGGGCGGCAACCCGAGCGGCGGTACTGGAGGGGGCAATACAAGCGGCGGCAGCACGGGGGGTGACAACACTGGCGGTGGCCAACCAGCCGCGTCTTGCCGCGATCGCCAGAGTGACTTCAACCGGCTCGCACAGACCTGGGTTGCGGATCTCCAACGAGCGGCCGCCGGGGATGGAGACGACTGCGTCGTTGTGAATGCCCACGTGGCCAAGCTCGGAGAGTTGGAGCGACTCCTAAAGAGCATTGAACGGGATTGCGGAGTACGCATTCCGATGGACAATCTTCGTCAAATGCGTGATCAGTTCGCCGGTATGTGCGACGGGGATTCTGGTTCGAACGCAGGAGGTGACGACGACGGCCAAGGACTCGAATTCGACCCACGCTACTGGGGTGGTGGCGAGCCGTGCGGACTGTGCAAAGAAGCGTTCCAGGTGAACTGCAACAACCACGACGGGAATGACGAGGCCTTCTGCAGTCGCTATGGGCAGACATGCAGGCCTTGTCCCGGCAACGTCGACCTGTCGTGCCGAGCGGTCCAGCGCGCCTGTGTGCAGAACCAGATGTACCTGAAGAGTCAGAACCGTCCTGATTGGGATCTCGAGACGCTGCGTCGCAAGGCGCTCGACAACTGCCCGCCGTGCCGGTAGGTCTTGGCAAAGCTGCTGGCGTGGAAGGCGCGCTCGAGGCGCGGGGCAGGCTTACTGCACTGCGTTCGTTAGCTAAGGCGCGTAGTCCTCTGCTGGTGGGCGCCTGCTGGTTGATGGTGTCGATTGCGACTCTGCCGGCGGCTAGAGCCAGCGACGAGGCCTCACGACGCGCTTTGGATCTCGAGACTGCGATCACGCTAGCTTTGGATGGCAACCTGCGCTTTGCTCTCAGTGCGCTGGGGACGCAGCAGAGCCGGCTGAATGTCGCGGGAGCCAAGAATCGCTACTCGTTGAATCTACGCCCAGAGATTGTCAGCGAAGCGGTTCGGGTCGAGTCGGGTGGCGCTCAAACGAGTACCGATAGGCAAACCCTGCTCGGCCTAACGGCAAGCAAGAGCACCCAGTTTGGTACCGACTTCAGCCTAGACGTCCAGCACGCGCTCGATTCAGGCACCGGAAACGGCCTGCGCTGGACGGTGCAAGTGTCGCAGCCGCTGCTGCGCCGTTTTGGACGTTTGGTCAACGCTGAACCGCTGGTAGCGGCGCACAGCGCACTGATGGCGGCGGAACGCATCCTGATCCAACAAGAGGCCGATTTGGTTGTCGAAGTAGTGTCGAGCTACCAGGACGTACTGCGACTCGGACAACAGGTCGAGGCCGATCGGGCGAGTCAGGCTCGGATCGAGCTACTGGCTCGAGTGACCGGAGCGAAGGAGCGGCTGGGACGCGCGAGCCGCGTCGATACACTGCGCGTCGACCTCGAACTGGGAGAGGTGCGTTCTCGGCTGGAGAACACCGTCGAAGCGCTTGCCTTGGCGCAGACCGACCTAGCGGTGTTGATCGGAGCGCCGCTAGATGCACGGTTCGCGTTGGCAGCGGCACCCGCGCTAGAGCTCGAACTGCCTTCGATCGCGCAGGCGGTTCAAGTGGCACTTGCTAACCGGTTGGACTACGCACAATCCCTGCAGGATCTCCTGGATGCAAAGCGGAATCAAGCGATCGCAAGACGCGGTCGATTGCCCGACGTAGCCGCCTTTGCGCGCTACGAGAGTGCAGGTCTGAGTGCGGCGTTGCAGAACCAATCGGGCGCGACCGATCGCAGCGTGATGGTTGGTCTGACTTCTGGTCGTGATGTGTTTGCCCGCGACGTGCGGGTCGATATGGCGCGGGCCGCGCTCGAAGCGACGGCGAGTGCACGGCGGGTGGAGATCCTCCAGCAAGTGGTCGCGCGCAGCGTGCAGCAAGCGTGGCTCGCCTACCGTCGCGCCGGCTCACAGATTCTCCTGCTCGAACGAAATCTCGACCACGCACGCAGTCGACGCGACCTCGCCACCCGACTATTCGGTATCGGGCGTGGCGACAACTTCTCGGTAGTGGATGCAGAGGACGCTTTTGCTCGCGCAGAGCGCGATCTGTTCTCAGGCCGAGTGGACGTGACGGTGGAGGCCCATCGCTTACTGCGCTCGTTAGGCACACTGGTCGAGGCGCCGGAGCGCCTAAGGCCCAAGGAGGAGCGGGACGATGGGGTTTAGCGAGTTCAAACAGCGGTTCGGAGGCGTGGCCTTTGTGCTGGTGGTGCTCCTAGCAGCGACCGCAGTCGCGGCACTCGTGGTCGGGCTCGATGCGCGAGACCCCGCGTTCAGCGCCAATCAAGGCCAACAACTGGCTACGGTGGAACGTGGCGATCTGGTCGTTCGGCAGCCCTACGAAGGGCGTATCGACTCACGTAACGTGATTTCCGTAGCGTCGAGAATCCAGGGCCAAGCGACGGTGGTGGAGTTGGTGGCCGAAGGGTCGCAAGTGGCTCCTGGCGATCTCTTGGTGCGTTTCGATGGAGCCGAGATCGAAGCCGACCTGACCCGGCAGCGAACCGATTTGACTCTGCGATCAGCGGAGCTCAGGAAGTTGCGCGACGGAGACCACCCGATGGCGCTGCGCAAGCTCCGTGGCCAGATCGCTGAACAGCGTCGCGCCTTGAGCAACGAACAGGCCTACTTAGCCGACAGCGTAGAACTGGCAAACGAGCAGCTCTTGTCTGAAGCGGAGGTCAAAGAACAAAAAGCTAAGGTGGATGCGACCGCCAGAAGGATTCAGGGCCTGGAAGCGGATCTAGCAGTCACCGAGGAGACGCTGCACCCGATCGCGATCGAGCGGGCAAAGGCGTCGTATGACGCGGCGCGGATGACCCTGGATCGGGCTGAGCGGCGCCTAGCTGGGGTGGAAGTCCGAGCCACTACCGCGGGGGTGGTTGCCTATCGTCAGCTTCACTTAGACGGGACCTACCGAAGCGTGCGAGTTGGGGACAGCGTCTATGCCAATCAACCGTTGATGCAGGTACTCGACTTCTTTGATCTGGTAGTCCACATCACGATTCCGGAATCAGAAGTCAGCGCGGTTCACGAAGGCAACCTGGTCTTGGTACATCCAACGGCATACAAAGACATCGCCATCGATGGGGTGGTGGAGCATGTGAGCGGTTTGGCGCAGACCTTGCCGAACAAACCATCGTGGCAGCGCTATTTCAGGGCGACATTGTCCATTAGCGACCAACACCCATTGCTGCGACCCGGAATGTCAGCGGTGAACCAGGTCATCACCCACCATGAGACCGGTGTTCTCTTGATTCCCAGACGAGCGGTGCGCTTTGTCGATGGGCAACCGTTGGCCTCGGTGGTGACACGCAACGGTGTAGAGCTGAGAGACCTAGTGCTTGGCGCGCGCGGCGAGCGACAGTTCGCGGTTGTCGAAGGGGTGCAAGCAGGTGAGCGGGTTGTTCTGCAGTGACCACCGCTCTTGAGCTGCGAGATGTCTCCAAGGCGTATGGAGGAAGCTGTGTTCTCAAGCGTTCGAGATTGGCTGTGGCGCAGGGCGATTTCGTTGCGGTAACGGGGCCATCTGGCTCTGGCAAGTCGACCTTGCTCAATCTGTGCGGCCTGCTGGATCGGCCCGACACAGGTGAGGTCTTGTTGGGCGGTGAATCCACCGTGCATCTGCGGGGTGCAGAGCGCGCTCGGCTGCGCGGTCATCAGGTTGGCTTCGTGTTTCAAGGCTTCAAGTTGCTGGGGTACCGTACGGTGCTCGAGAACGTGCTGTTCCGCTTCCGGTATCTTGGTTCCGGTTCTCTGAAGAGTCGTGGTTCCCGCAAGAGTCGTCGAACGCAGGAGCGCGCTCAAGCGCACGAGGTGATCGAGAGCTTGGGGTTGGCGTCGGTAGCGCACAAGCCTGCACGACTGCTGTCTGGGGGCGAGATGCAGCGCACCGCGATCGCGCGAGCTGTTGTCCTGCCGCCCGAGGTACTGCTCGCAGACGAGCCGACCGGCAACCTAGACGGCGAAAGTTCGCAGGTGGTGATGGACTGCTTCTCCAAGCTAAACGCCGAGGCCGGCACAACTATCGTGCTAGCAACGCACGATCTGTCTCTGTTGGCTCGGTGCAACCGCCACGTCGCCTGCGTGGAAGGGACCCTGTCGGAATCGGGTTTCACCAAGCGAGACCAAGCGAGTGAGGACGCGGCGTGAGCGGGGTCCTGCTGCGAGACATCGTTGATGGACTGCGCGTACAGCCGTTGCGCTCGCTGCTGGCGATTGCGGCAGTCGCAGTGGGCGCTGCAACAGCGAGCTTGCTGACCACCGTCCTGTTCTCGTTGGAAAACACATCCCAGCGGCTGATCCAAGAACTGGGCGCTAACACCGTGGCGGTAGTGGCGGACGCGTCGACATCGAACCAGGGAGCCTTGGGGCCGAGCGCGCCTCACAGTGTGAGTCTGGCAAAGCAGAGCCTCGATCAGGCCCATGCTGGATTGCTGCGCGCTAACATACCGGGCGTGGTGGTTGCCGCAGTGGCTCGCAGCCGCGCTCGGACGCTGGGCTCCGATAGCTCCTTGCAGGTAGTGGCGACCGACCAGTTCTTGGCTTACGTGCGCGATTGGGAAATTGTCGATGGTCGCTTTCTCGATCAAGGCGATCTCCATGCAGCGGCCCGGCACGCGGTGCTAACGGAACGACTAGCCACGCGTTGGCAGTGGAGAGTCGGCCATGTGGTGATGCTTGGCGACACGCCGTTCCTCGTGGTGGGCATCGTGCGAGTGCAGGGCGGCGCCTTAGCGGGTCAGTTCGGTGATCCTTCGGTGGCGCTGGGCGAGCGGCTGGTGTTCGTGCCGCACACAGTGAGCCCCGATTGGGAGCCGACTGCGAGCGCGCAGGGTGGCCGGAAACGCAGAGCGATTGACGCGGTATTCTTGCGTAGTTCAGTGTCCACCAGAGACACCGAGGGGCCGCAACGGTCGTCCGCGGACCTGGTCGCAAGCGCAAGGAACCTCCTGCTTCAAGGGCTCGAGCAGAGTCCCAGCGTTTCCTTTGTCACACCGTCAACTTTGGTGAGCGGCATCCGGCGACTGCAAGTCGCCCTGGGCGGCACGATCGCGATCGTGAGTGGCCTGTGCCTGGCCCTCGGAGGCACCACACTGATGAGCTTGATGGTGTCCAACATCCGAGAGCGCACCTCGGAGATTGGTCTGCGCAAGACCCTAGGAGCAACCCGTGGCGACGTGATGATCCAGTTCCTCGCGGAGGCGGCTCTGCTCACTCTTGGTGGCGGCTTGGTGGGCGCAGCAATCGCTCGAGGACTGGTCCCACTGTTGCGCCGAGCGGTCGACCTGCGCATCGAGTCGGTGCCTGCAAGTTGGTTGGTGCCGGTGGCCGTGTCGGTCTTGCTGGGCCTGATCTTTACGTACGCTCCGGCGCGCTTCGCGTCGCGGATCGAGCCGGCTCTCGCTTTGAGAGCGGAAGGAAACTAGCCGGCGCCGAGGCACCCCGGCAAAAACCCTGGCGACCCTTGGAATCCCCTGCCGACAACTCTCAGCGAAGCGCGGGGCGATACCGAGTTCGGTCGCTTCAATGGTGATTGACGAGCAAGCGGTGTGTTGCTATCTGAGACCATCTGGTGCCTGGTACCTATATCATCCGGCATCCACATCCAAAAAAGTGCCGGCTCGAAGAGGGAAGGCCCGCCCTGGGTCCGTCTTACCTGCAGCCGTGGAATCGTCGCCACAAGCGCTGGCTGTGCTTCGCGCGACGGCTACCGCTTTAGGCGCACCCATCCAATTCAATCGCGACGATCAGGAGTGAGCAGGGAATGAACGCAGTAGAGCCGTCTAGCCTGGGAGCAACGAACATACCTCGTCAGGAAACCACCCGCCGCCGAAGGGTCCTGGTCGCGTTGACTCTCTGGGCTCTTTCGACCTGCTTACAAGCGCAAGCTGAACCGTTTCTCGAAACCAGTCTGTTGGGCGGACCCGCTACCTGGGCCCGGCTAGTTGGCGATGTCGAATCCTCCCCGGAGCATGCTTTGGTGGCGGTCAATCAAACCCTGCTCGACACGATTGAACCGGACCACGACTGGAAGCGGGTGCCGGCCAGGGCCGAAGCAGACCGCTATCTGCGTTTGCTCACCAGGCTGGCCAAAGACTTTGGGACAACGGTCAACTTGTCTGCCACCAAGCAAGGCAGAAGTCGTTTTGCCGATGTCGCGCGGACGCTCGGCTACAAGGCCAAGTACCGAAAGAACGATCTGGAACTGATTCCGCAGGAGGGACCAGAGGCGGCCGCAGCCCGGCGCCTGGCTAGGGCTCTTGGCTGGGACCTTGACCAAATCGGTTCGAACCTGTCGTCTTCGGCTCAGAGTCTTGAGATTCCACGCTCGACCGCGACGGTGCCGCTCACCGCAAGCGAGTGGCGGGCGCTCAGCGGAAAGCCTGCGCCAGACGACGTCATGGGAGAGATCATCAGAGACCAGCGATTGAGTCTCGTGATGGAAGGCGCCCGGCACTTGTCTGCGGAAAGTCGAGCGGCGATGGCTGGTGTTGGATGGGACCGCGTTTACCGCAAGGCAATCCAGTTCCACCGCTATGCGCCGGCGCTTCAGTTTCGAGGCGGCGACCTGGTGTTCCCGGGAGGTGGGGAGGCGAGGACTGCATGGGCCGGAGTGCTGCGGTCCAACATCGGCGACACCGAGCAGTTCGTGCGCGATCTGCTGGACAATCGCAAGGCCCGCGGCGCCAACCTGCTGCATTCGCTCAGCTATCTCGAACCTGCGGTAGCCGATTTTTACATCGGGGCCGGCGATTCGGCGACTGCGAGCAAGTCAGGGTTCGCTCGCGACGTGTTCCTTCGCCTAGACGACTCGGCGGCGATCGACTTTGACAGCGCTCGAGGCGGAGATCTCGGATTCGGCACGTTCGTGCGCTCGCTACCGCTCGCCGACAACTCGACCTCGATCCAGTTGCCGGGAGGTCCAGGACTCTGGTACGCAGCCGTGCGTTGGGCAGATGCTCCCACCGACCTGCAGGGTCTGTCACGCGCCGTGAGGCGTGCCGACAAGGAGTCCATGACGCAAGCAGACTTCATCCTCCGGCTGCTGACCGAAGAGAACGACGTTCTCGGAGTCAAGCGCTCAGCACTTCCCCGGCTTCTGCGTACCGTCAACCTATTCGGCACAGACACCGAACTGCTGACCTCGGGAAACGTGATTCTCCTAGCTCGTGCGTCCGACACGATGCCTGCCGCGCTCGACATTCTGGACGTTATCGAGTTGCAGGATCCGGAAACGCTGCGGGACTACCTGCTGGCGGTCGCCCATCTCAACTCGACCAGCCACAGCCGAGACAAGGAGCTTCTGCTCGCCAACTTTCAAGGTGGGGTCGAGTGGCTTCGGGCCATGAGCCTGGCGCAGCGCGTCGCTCCGGAGGTACTCGAAGCTCGACTCGCGGCTTGGAGCAAGCTGCACCTCGGAGTGCGAGCACCTCGACCAGCAGCTTCCTCGCAGCTCCGTTGGATCAGGGAAACGCTTGAGGCTTTGCCCGAGCCAACGTTCACGATCGAAGCTCGTGATCCATTCGAAGCACGCTTGATTTTCGCACTGATCCCGTTTGCCGAGGACACCAGTTTTTCATACCAGGGACTTGGTTACGTCTCCGCAAGGCCTCAGCAGTTTGCCGCCGCGGCCGCGAAGGTGCTCACCGGTCAAGGAGTCGCGGCAGCAGACACCCTGGTCAAGCTGGACCAGGCATTCGCGGAAGCGACGTCCGCAGCTCGATCTGGCGCACTCGAAGCGACCAGGGCTGGCCTGGGAGCCGTGCGACGCGCAGTCGCGGCCCTGCCAGAGCCCAGGGTCGACCTACCGGAGCGAGATCCAGAGCGCTTCTGGGAGCGAGTCTTGCCGACCGACCGGGCCGGCCTGGACTCTCGACTCAACAAGCTGTCTAAGATCGATCGAGTCAAGCGGCTCTCTGGAGTTGACGCCCAGCTACAAGAGGCTAAGCAGCTGCTTGCACAAGAACTCCGCCCGTTTCTGCTGGCCCCTGCCTACCTGCGAGCGATTGGCGACGATCCGAATGTTCTCGCCGGCGATCCGAACTTCCTTCGCAAGCATCTGTTGTTCAATAGGCCCGACCAAGAGATCGGCAGCGACAACGGTTGGAACAATGCTCAGGTCGACCGAGAGGATGCGGCGGAGTCAGGGGTCTTGGTTCGCGGTGCGCTGCCTCGCGTGGCGACGGCTCTGGCACAGTTCAGACTGTCGCTCGGTTCCGACAAGCTCATCCATTTCCGCGCATTCTTCCAGGACACCTCGACCACTCGCTGGCATGCGATAGCGCCCGAACGGTCGGCAGCCGTGCACGAGTTGATGAAGCTCGGTGATGTAATCACTCAAGCGGCATTCGACGAGGGGCCGGGAGGGCCGGTCCGGCTGTTTGTCTCCCACAGGTTGCCCCTGGCTCGTCTGGAGCGAGCTGCAGCGGAGCGGCCCTACCTGATCTCGCCAAGCGAACGTTTTTCGCTCGCGCTGGCCCTGGTCCTAGGCGACGGCAGGCCAGAACTCGGCAACAGCGATTTCGACGCCCAAGCGGCCCGGAACGCCATCGACCGGCTGGGCGAAGATGCCTCCGAGCAGCTCGCCACACTGAGTGCCTCGACACCCCGGCTCAACGGTCGATCCCGCCGTTGGGTGGGGACATGGCCTCCATATGAATTGCTCGACCAACATCAACTGCCAAACGCTCTGTCTGAGCGTATGCTGCTCGACTTGAAGTTCGCGATCCTGGACTACCTGGGACGCCGCGGACTGCCGGGAGACGTTGGAGGAGACTTGAGCCTCAGATTAATCGAAGACTCGAGCAACATAACCTTTAGCTCGATGCGCGACTGGGAGAGTTTCCTCAAATGGATCGCGACCTGGACTGACACCGAGTTCGACGCGCTTCTCCGTGACTTCTTTACCCGAGGCATGTACCGCGTCGAAGGAATCTAATGATGCAATCGCCGATGAAGATAGTTGTTGTGGCCTTAGCGGCTGGATTCGCCCTCCTGGGGCTGGGCTCTCAGGTCTGTGCGCAGGTACGGATGGTGACGCCGGAGGACCGAGCCGTGATCTTGGGCCCGACCACGTTCAGCTTCGATGTCGAGAGTGGGCCAGAGAACCTGGACCGAGTCGATGTCTACGTCGCAGGCAGCCTCGCTGGCTCCGCGACCGCGCCCGATTGGACGCTGCAATGGAACGCCCCAACGGGACTCCAGTCGGCCAAGATTGTCGCCGCAGTGTTCGCGGATCAAGCACTCGTTCAGCGCATAGAGATTCAAACCGCGGACCTGCGGGTCGACGAGTTCGTCAATGTCGTGGCGGTCGAGCTGTATCCAGTCGTGGTGGATGCCCGAGGGGCGTACGTGAAGGACTTGGCGCGCGACGACTTTGTGATTCTCGACCGAGGTCAGCCGGTTCCGATCGAGAACTTTTCCCAAGACGTCGCCTCGCTGCACGTCGCGATCCTCATTGATACCAGCGAGAGCATGAAGCAGAAGCTCGCAGCGGTTCAGGAGGCGGCGATCGAATTCGTCGATTCCCTTGCACCCGGCGATGAACTCGCCGTGTACTCCTTCGATCACACCGTAGATATGGTCGCCGACTGGTCCGTTCCGCGCAGCAAGTCGCGCAGCGCAATTCGCGGCCTGAGCACAGGGGGCAGCACCGCTTTGTACGATGCCGTGTCGCGCTTGGCAACAGATCTCAGCTCAAAGCGCGGTCGCAAGGTCATCCTGGTTTTCTCTGACGGACGCGACGAGGGCAGCATGGCGTCACTCGACCACGCCATCCGTACGGTGCGGTCGAGCAACACGATTCTTTACACGTTGGCCTCTGGAAAGACCAAAGAAGACCTTGAGGCACGCAAAGACCTGCAGCGACTGGCGCGGGAGACAGGCGGTCAATCACACGGCATTCAAAAGCTGAAGGGATTGTCGCGAGTGTTCACCGACGTCTTGAACGACCTGCGCGCCCAGTACAGCCTGTCGTTCCACCCGCGCGCGTCTGAGCCTGGCGTCTACCAAGTGAAGGTGCGCGCGGTGGACGCCGACCTCTCGGTTCGTTGCCGATCGACCTACGCGATCAGCTCGCAATAGACGACCCACCCCGAGGGGGCCTGTTAGACCGCCCGCCCGGCCGGTAGCGTCGCAGTGTCGGAACGCTCCGCGAGAAATCGGAACGCTCCGCAAGAAAAGAGAGAGGCAGATCCCAAAATCTGCCGCGTCTGTCCGTCTAAGACGAGGACACCAGGAACTCCGAACGCTGATCGGCGTGACCACTGAACGAACCCGTTCTCGATGCGGGCGATCCCATCGCCTGCCAGAGATCCAGGAGAGATCCATGCCTACGTCTTCATTGTCGACGCGCATCTGGTGCGCACTTGCTGCTGTGTGCTTGATTGGTCTGAGCCAACCCAACCGCGCTCAGGACGGCGCCCTCGATCCGTCCTTCGATTCAGACGGTGTTCTCCTCGGAGGACCATTCACTGGAACTGGACCGATTGCAGGACCGCAGAGCGATGGCAAATGGGTCATTGCCTCACAAGTAGCTGTCGGTGCGATCGACTTTGGTGTCGAGGTGATTCGCGTCGACGCCTCGGGCGCCCTCGATCCCACCTTTGGCAGCGGCGGGACTCGCATCGTTTCGTTTCCAGACTATGCGGATCCGAAAGGGTTTGGCGGAGGTGGAAGCCTGTTCGACCTCGACATCCTTCCTGACAACAGCATCATCGTGACGGCGCTCGGCGAGCGATTCGACGCCAAGTCGTTCGCTCTAACGGCGGACATCGTGGTTGCGAAGTTGGACGCGGCAGGCGACATCGATCCCGGCTTCGGAGACTCCGGCTATGCGGTCGCTCCGTTCACGAGCCTGGTGGACGGTGGCGGTGGCGATCGGTACGTGTTTCCCTGGGCGTTGAAGGCAGCCGCGGACGGATCGTTGTTCGTTGTTGGATTTGCGTTCTCGGATCGGGACTTCATCATGGCCAAGTTCACCGCTTCGGGTGCCCTGGATGCGTCCTTCGGAGCGGGTGGGGAACTCTACTTGGATAGCGTGGTTGACTCCACGTACACGGACCTGATCCTGCTGGACGATGGCCGAATCGTGGCGTCCGGGGGCGAGGGAGAGGCCGGTGTTGACCGGTTGCCAACCGCTCGGGTTCTCTTGGCCAACGGTGATCCCGACACCTCCATCTCACCCGACGGAGTTATTCAGCTTGGTGGCGAGCTGCCGGGGTACCTAACCCAAATCCTCGAACAGCCTGACGGCGGCTTCCTCCTGGTCGGCTACACCGGGCTTTTGGATACCAGCCGGGGTGACGATATTCGCAAGATGTTTGTGCGCCGGCTTGCCCCGGATCTGACTGTCGATAACTGCTTTGGAGTCACCCACCACAACGCCACCAACCCAGGATGGCGCCTCCAACCCCAAGGAGCCGGAGTCGCGCCCGGCAATTCCAACCCGGTGATCGTTCTTGTAGAAATCCTGCCGGACCCCGACTCCAGCGCGAGCCTTCAGCAGCGGGGCAAGCTTCTGCGAATCAACCAAGGCGGAGGGCGAGACGCTTCTTTCGGCACTGGTGGCGTTGTGGATCTGATCTTTGATCCAGCGTACGAGAACCAATTGGCCTACCGTGATCCCACCTGGCACAGCAGTGCCTTTGTAACCTCCTTGTACCTTCGCGATACGGATGACATTGAAGACCCCACGGCGGCGGTCATGCGCTTTCTCGATGGCGACGGAGTCTTCGGCGATGGCTTCGAGACCGGCGACCTGCTGGCGTGGGGCGAGGGATGCCGTGCAGCACCCAGGTAGCGCTCACGCTTGGGGGTGAAGAACGCCGACGCCGGATCTCTCATCCGACGGCCGAGCGGCTTGCTTTGAGCTCAGCGGCAGAAGACGCGGCTTCGCCTGGTTGCCGTTGGTCTTGTCGACGAACTCGCTGGCGTCGACCGTCTCGCCATCGATCAAGGGCAAGAGGCGCGAACGGCTCCTAGGGGGGCAAGACGTCCTCGTCTGCCGAGGACCTTCGCCAGGAGCGCGCTGCGCCAAGGCTTCGACGTGGATGCGGCCCCGCCCGACACCGACGTCTCTTAGCGCAGCGATGTAGGCTCCAAGTGGAATTCGTAGGTGCTGGCCTCCGGCTGCACAATCGCGGAGGCCGCGAGGTGACGGATCCGTTTGTCGATTACCGCTCTTGCAGCATGGGAGGTGTGATGAATAACTGGCCGTTGTTGGCAGTAGCAATCCTGTTTCTGATCCTGATTCCGTTCGCGCCAGCGCTGGTACGACTCAAAATCGGATTCCTTAGAGGGCTCGGTTGGAATTGGGCAGTGAGTTTTGCGGAAAGGCACTTCGACGCCAGGGTGATGCTCGTCCGGATCATCCTGGTTGCGATTGCCGCCGTGCTGCTCTTTGTGGGGTGGACTCAGTAGGTACAGCCAGCTGTCTCAGGCACAACAGCGTAGTCACCGAGTAGGCCCTTGCTTCTGGGGCCTACAACGACGCGGTAGGCAGGGGTGGGCGGACAAAGGTGCCAGCGTCGTTCGGCAGGACGCGGCCGAGCGTGTCGCCCATCTTGGCGTAGACCTCGCGCTGTTCGGAGGAGTGCTGGAGCAGGTCCGCTGCGAGCTCGACACGGCCGGGTTCGAAGAACGTCATCACTGCCGATCCGCCGAATTCGAACCAACCCTTCTCGGCCCCTTTAACAACGGGGGCTTCGGCTCGAAAGCTCTGGCGAATCGTTCCGACGTTGGTGGCGCCGATTTCCATGACCAGCACCGTGCCGAGGCACTCGGTGCGCAGCTCGGTTATCACCCGCTTGTTCTCTGTGAGCAGTTGAAGGTTGCGACGCAGCGCCACCGGGCTGACGGAGTAGAGCGAGCCTTGCGCCACACGCGCAGCGCTCGGCGTTCCATCCGCGCAGAAGTGATACCGGTGGTAGTCGACCGGGCACAGCCGGGAGAGCACGGCGGAGCCGTGCGCATAGCGCTCGGCAAGGGCAGAATTTTCGAGCAAGCTTGGCAGGTCGAAGCGCTGACCCTTGACGAAGACCCCATCGCAACGACTGAGGTCGGCGAAGCCGAGGTGGCGGCCGTCTGCTGGGAAGACCACCGAGCCCGGGTCGGCATCCACCGGTCGGGCCATGTCTTTGAGCTTGCGGTAGAAGAATTCGTTGAAGCTTTGGTAGCTATCCGGCTCGTCGGCGAATTCGCTGGCGTCGATCCCGTAGTCATCGATGAAGGGCAACACACGCGCGCGGCTCGAGGGCAGGCTCATTCGCCAGCCGAATAGCTTCGAGAAGAGAGCGCGCTTCGCCAAGACTTCGACACTGACGCGGCCCACCCTCGACTCATAAGCCCAGCGCAGCCACTTTTCGCCGTAGATCTCTTCGCTTTCGATCTCGCCGCTATAGCGATTGTAGAACTCAATGGCGCGCATCGATGCGACGCTAACAAATCAGGCGAGCGCTGCCGAGATCGATGACTCAACCCTCGGTAGGCCCGCTCCTCGTCAAGAAGGAGCCCGCTCGTCGTTCGGCCTAAGAAAGCCGCGCCTGCCGAGGGCAAGTGGCACCGATGCAGCCAAGAAGGCGAGCGAAACAAAGACAAGTTCGCCAGCGACTCCAAACCACCAAGCGATCAAAGCGTCGAGCGCCGCCCAGGCCAGGAGGCTGATCCACAGGCAGTTGTATGCCCAACGATCCCCGCGCCGTAGGGGGATGTGAGCGATCGTCGCCCAAGCGATCCCCCAGCCGACCACACCGGCCCCGCAGGTTGCAAGTAGCCAGTGAAGGAGGGTGCTCTGAGTCGCGCTCGACTCTGCCGAGTCGCCGAGAGCAGCGGTGATGCTCTGTTCATAGAACGAGAACAATTGCGTGCCAGGAGCCACAACCAACAGCAAGCCGACAACAACGCTTCCCAGGCCTATACACACTTGAACGTCGGCCAGTCGATCGCGATTGATTTGCATTGCCACAGCTATATCAGCCTTTGAGTACCAGTCGACTGAGTAAAGTCTGCGTCGAACTGAGCGGCGGCGCTGCGCGCTCGGCACGGCCATCCGAAGCGAGCCACCAACCCCACAAGGTCCAAGCGGCCGGCGCGATCTTGATGCCAATGCCGGCCCCTGTCTGCAGATGGTGCGCAACAGGGGAGCCGGTAGCCGGGCCACCGACGACCGTGGCTGAAGGATGGGCGGGGGGTTGCGGCAAGACGGCAGAACCGTAGTGGAGCCCAGATCCTCCTTGCAGTGCCAAACGCTAGGGCTCAGCGGTCTGGAAGGGTCCGGATCTCCTGCCTGATTTCAGAGCGGCAATCCGGACAAATGCCATGTGTAAGTCTGGGTAAGCGAGCCGATCCGAAAAGACCAAGTTCACGAACAGCGCGCTCGATCTCGACCCATGAATCGTCCTTGAGGTGCAGCCGCTTACACCAGCTGCAAATGGTTTGGAGGGCTTCAGGGGCGCGATCGCCAGTGTCTGGCAGCTCGATGTATGCCCGCGCTTCTTCTCGAACAAGCAAGCTCTGGAAGGAAAGGGCCCCTTTTTGGCCAGGGGCAACCCTCAGCTCCATAAACCGGCGGCTGGTTGGGGAATCGCAGCGAAAGGGAACGGCAACCTCTCGGCCTTCGGAGCGCGCGACATGAAACATGAGCCCGTAAAGATGCTGGACTTCCCTCCCCGCGACGAAGTTCCAGATGGATTTGCCAACGATGGCCCGTTCAGTCAACTCAGGAGCTTTGTTTCGTTCCGCAAAGGAGATCCACTTCGAGTCGACGAAAGTAATGCGGTCATCGTGGCCGATTTGATAACCGAGGGAAGCGTTGTCGTCCGGTGACTGCATATGAACTGAGTACCTAGTTGAGCCGCGCCAAGCGCCACCCAACGACATCCCGGGTTTGTTCTCACCGGGTTGAAGAAGGGGCATGAGCGACTAGCCGGGAAATGCGGCTGGGTCAGGCGATGTCGAGCATTGTCGATGCGACTCTAGCCGCCTTCACCCTAAGGCGTTGTGAAAAGACACGCTTTCCTCTGCCGAGCCCTTTGCTCTAGGACCTCCTCACGAGCACTCTGTTTTAGGGCCCTCGCGTCGCGAAGCAGCGGACGCGGGCCACCAACGGCCTGGCGCCTTAGCCGCGCTGTGGTGGGCCGTCGCTTGATGGGCGAACACGGCCCAGCGGCACAAGCGGGAGCGGCCACAAAGCTCAGTCGGCGCGCCTCCGTCTTGTGCGCTCATACCGAGTGCTAGCGGGGTGGCCTCCTTAGCCTCGGCACCCATCCGGTGTGGTCGCCCTTCGCGCGAACAAGAGCAACCTCCTGCCAAAAGGACCGTCGAGGCTCGCTGCGAAGGCCTTTCAGAAGCGGTTCACCTCGAACACAGCTATGAACCGTGATCGGAGACCGGAAGACCCGGGCTGGATCACTCTGAGGCTCACCGTCTACTTTCCGAATGAAGCCTTGCCGATTGACAAGAACAACCTTGGATGCGAGTCCCTTCAACCCTTCCCTATAGGCCGTAGTACCATCCGATTTTCACCGATGAGCGTCCCCTTTGGCGTTGTGCGTGCCGACCGTGATCTCTCGTAAGGGGGTGTCACCGCGAGAAGGAGGTCGGCTTCGCAGATGACTTGGATCTTGCGAGAGTGAGACTGATGCAGCAAGTGAGTAAGACGTTGGATACGTTCCAGCTATTGCGACAATGGCGCGAGGGCGACAGTGCCGCTGGCAGCGAGCTGTTTGTGCATCTGTATGACGAGTTGAAACACTTGGCTGCCAGCAGGGTGGCGAACGAAGGGCCCCGTAGCGACCTCGGTGCGACCGAGCTCCTTCACGAAGCCTACTTTCGCTTGGTCGATCAGTCACACGCCGAATGGCAAGATCGCGCACAGTTCTTCGCCGTGGCGGCGAGGGTCATGCGCCGAATCGTCATTGACAAGGCGAGAGAGCGACTGGCCGAGAAGCGCGGCGCAGGCCAGCCGCTGCTGCCGCTCCATTATGCTGAGGAACTCAATCTCGACAACCAGCCTGAAGACTTGGTTGCGCTCGACAGGTGTTTGGAAGCCCTGGGTACGCTGGATCCGGATCGCTTGCGCCTTGTAGAGCTACGCTTCTTCGCAGGCCTTTCGCTAGAGGAGACGGCTAAGCATCTAGGGCTGTCCAGAGCCAGTGTGGTTCGCCGTTGGCGCGTGACCCGCGGCTGGTTGCGCCGGAACCTCGGTAAGAGTCAGGTGGAATCGTGACAGCCACCGAGGGCGTGCAGTTCCGCCGAATCGCCAGCTTGGTCGAAGAATGCCTTGGTTTTCCAGCAGAGCAACGCGCAGGCGAGGTTGTTCGTAGGTGCCAAGGGGAAGGGCTTCCGCTGGCTGCGGCGGTTGACTTGTTGCTAGCGAGTACTGAGTCCACTTCGCCGGTGCGAGAGTCCCATCCTCCATCTGCATCGCAGCCCGGCGCCAACAGTAGTGGAGAGCTGAGCGGTAACCGCATTGGCTCGTTCCGGATCGGTCGAGTCCTGGGCAAGGGTGGCATGGGCATCGTCTACCTAGCCGAACAGCAGGAACCGGTTCGCCGCCAGGTTGCAGTGAAGATTGCGCTTCAGCCCCTCGGTCTCCAGGCGAACTGGCGCATAGCTGCTGAGCGACAAGCCTTGGCACGGCTTAACCATTCGAACATCGCGCGCATTCTCGAAGCGGGTCAGACGTCAGACCAGAGACCGTACTTTGCGATGGAGTACATAGATGGAGGACCGGTGCTTGCTGCATGCGACGAGCGAAAGTTGGGGATTGCGGAGAGGCTAAAGGTCTTCCTCCAGGTGTGTCGTGGCGTCGAACACGCTCACCGTAATGGCATTCTCCATCGCGATCTGAAACCGTCCAACATTCTTGCCAGTGTGGAAGGGTCAGAGCTGGTGCCGAAGATCATCGATTTCGGCATCGCGAAGGGTCTCGATGAACCGTTGCTTGATCTGACCCAGGTCACCGGCCTGGCGATTGTGGGAACGCCGTCTTACATCGCGCCCGAGACCATCGGGATAGGCGAGAAGTTCGAAGCTCCTCAAGTGGCTGACACGCGCAGTGACATTTACAGTCTCGGAGTCCTCTTGCAGGAGTTCCTTCTGGGATGCCGGCCCCACGCCCAGTCACCTTCCGATTCGGTTGTCAGTGTGCTTAGCAAGGTGGCCAATACAGACCCTCCCCCACTCATAGAGCGGTGGTATGGGTTAAAGCCGGAGCGGCAGAAGCGGTTGGCCCTGGAACGAAGCCTTGAGACTCCGATCCAACTCCAGCGTCGCCTGCGCGGAGATCTTCAGTGGATCGTGCAGAAGGCGATCGTGAGGAACCGAGACGAGCGGTATTCCACGGTTACGGCCTTGGCCGCTGACGTTCAACGGCACTTGGACGGAGAGGCCGTCGAAGCGGGTCCTCCGACGGCCAGATATCGTCTAGTGAAACTGCTCAAACGCAATCGCAGTGCCGCGCTGAGTGCGGCACTAGTGCTCCTTGCTCTGACCTTTGGGTTCGTTGCACGCACGATCGAAGCGCGTCGCGCCAATCAGCGCGCTGCCGAGGCAATCGTTGCTCGTGACGACACCAAGAAAGTCGTCGAATTCTTGTTGACTCTGTTTCGAGAGGCGGCACCCGACGTCGCGGCGGGAGAGGAAGCGACAGTGAGCGACATGCTGGAGGAGGCCACAGAGCGTCTTGGAAAAGATGTGTTTGTGGATAGCCCAGAAGTACGAGCTGATCTCTTGCTGCAGCTCGCCGAGGTTCATTGGAGGCGAGGGGATCCGCAGCGGGGTCTGATACTTGCCAATGAGGCGCTTGAGCTGGGAAAGAAAGAACTCGGCGAGAATCACAGGTTGGTTCTCGGCGGGTTGCACGTTGCGGGCACAATTGCGAGTGAGGTGGGAGACTACGAGCGAAGCACGGAACTCTTGCTTGAAGCCCTCGATCGCAATGTCGAAGTGCATAGCTACGATTCGACCAAGGTGTCCGATGTCCTGGCCAATCTAGGCGCCATTCACGAAGAGCAGGACCTGGATCAGCTGGCCTTGGACTACTACGAACAGGCCCTAGGCATCCTCGAGCGCCAGCCGGCACCCGACGTGGCGCGCATTACTTCGGTCTTGTCGAATCTCTCTGTTCCGTACCGCAAACTCGGCCGTCTGCAAGACGCCGAACAAGCGCTGAGGAGGACGATCGAGATTCAAGACGACCTCTACGAGGAAAATCACCCTCAGCGAGCGTTCGCGCTCAACAATCTCGGGATCTTGCTGCAAGAGGCCAAACGATTCGATGATGCGCGCGAGGCACTCAAGGAGGCGCGTCGAGTGCGCGAGGTTTCTCTTGGAGTGGACCACCCGTACTACGGCTTGACTGTGAATCTGCAAGCGCAGTTGGCGATGCGGGTAGGCGATTGGGCCGAGGCTGAAGGGTTGTTGAATGAGGCTCGTGAGGTCTGGCTGAAGAGCCTGGGTCCAGATCATCTGTGGTCGTCCTACCCTGAGTACAACATCGGCGACCTCCGATTGGGGCAGGGTGACTATGCTGGTGCGCTCGCCGCCTTCCAGCGTTGTTCCGAGATTCGCGACATCGTCGACGCCACACCGCGCGCCAAGGCTGGGCCACTCCTGGGACTCGCGATTGCTTGGCATGCTCAGGATGAGTACGTGAAGGCCAAGGTAGCGCTTGATACCGCAGCGGAACTTTTGCACGGCATCCCCACGACCTCCTCCTTTCAGCTCTTGCTGGAGGCGGTCCGCGCCCAGAATCTAAATGGAAAGCCGCACGCAGAGCAAGAGCTGTTGCTTCAGTCTCGTTTGGATGAAGCTGTGGTTCCAGATGACGACGGGGATTGGGAGGCCCGGGGACTTGCACACATCATGCTGGCTAGCTTCGAGATCCAGCGCAATGGAACAAGTGCGCGAGCACGCGAACTAACAATGCGCGGCGTTGCAGACCTGGCAGAGGTCTTCCCTGAGCATCACGTCTGGCATCGAATGATCGTGCGCAGAGCCGAAGCCCTGCTTGCCGGCAGTGCAAGCAGCGCCTCGGATTGATGAACCCGCCCGAGAACTGAGCGTCGCTGACCTTGGCTCTCAGCGACGCAGCTCAAGAACTCGCGACACGCCCGGGTTGGTCTTTGGAGGCCCCAGAAGGGAGGCTAGTTGGACCAGGCCGACGTGTCTCCGCTTTCGAACCCGTCGGCAAAAATGGGTTGGTCGACGGCCTCCGTGAGGTTGATGATGCCGCTGCCAGAATCTCGGTCGAATCCTGGGTCCTCGATATCGAGCGCCGAGCTCCTAAGAATCTCCAAGCGGCTGGTCACCGAGAGTGATGGAAAGAGCTCCGTAAGGAGAGCCGCGATGGCAGCCGAATGGGGCGAAGAAGCTGAGCTGCCAAAGAACGGGTTGAAGCCAGGTGTGGCTGTTGAAACTCCATCCGCCGCCACGACATCTGGCTTCTGTCGAACCTCGGGAACCGGTGGGCCGGAGCGAGCGCCGCCGATCGGCGATCCGTCTGGATTGAAGAAGATGCGTCGCGGACCGTCGGAACTGAATGACTCGACCTGCACACCGGCGCCACCGAAGAACTGGCCGCCACCGGCTTCGGTGACGTTGATCGCCCCTACAGTTAACGCGTTGGCACTTCCGGGATGACCAAAGATCTGGCCGTCGGTCGCGTTGCCGAGTCGTCCTCTGTGTACATTGAGGTGAAAGAACTCGTCGTCGCCAGCGAACTTTGCGACTACCAATTGGTTGCCGGTGTCATCGCGGGTGTCCGAAAAGATGAATTCGAGCGGATCATCATCACCATCTTGGGTGTTGGTGGAGAACGCGATGACGTTGGCCAGCGCAGCATCGAGCAAGAAGAGGTCGTAGTCACTCACTGAACCGCCGAGTGGCTCCGTCCACTGAAGAGTGAAAAGGAACGGGCTGTCCAGGGTGACTTCGTTGCCGACCTGGCCGGCGCCGTAGTCGTGGACTGATTCGACCGCGCCTAGCAACGGGCCGGGGGCCGTGCCTGCGAGAAAATCGCCCTCGAATACGCCGGCAGTTCCATCGTTGAGGTTGCCCGAGTTGCCGGCCGACGTAACGTAGAGGACCCCGAGCGCGGTGACCGTGTCCACGGCCTGGGTGATGATGTCGTCTTGAAAGACGCCTTCTGCGAAGTAGAGGATGTCATCAACGATGACATCGCAACCCGCAGCCTCAAGGTCTAGGATGTTCTGAGCCATCTGCGCCAATCCACCCTGGCCGGTAGCAAACGCGAGAGTCGCACCGGGTGCAAGATCGTGCACGATTTCTAGTAGGGCCGTACCCTCACTCGTCCCAGTACCGGCTTGACCGGGCAAGACGGTTACCGCGGGTAGTTCGGCGGCTCCTTGGAGGTCAGCTAGCGACTCCACGCTGTCAGATATCGCACACACCATCACCCCGGTGCCATCGATGCCGAGGTCGGTGCGCACGACATCCGCGCCGTGAGCAACATCACCTTCCGAGGTCACTTGGAGCATCATCGGGTCTGCTTGACGGACACGAAGGACATCCGTGCGCGCCGCGATTGCTTCGAGCCCTTCAATTGGCGCTAGTAGGCGCATCGCACTCAGTGCCGGATGGGCGTTCACTACTTGTGCCCCCAGTAGTTCAACAGCCTCGATCAGCGAGGCGCTGATCGAGGCCTTGACGTCAACGAGGATGCGGCCGTCTGCCTCAAGCAGCGCTGGGCCTGGGGCGGCAATCGGTCCGTACAAACGAAGATCCTCTCCTTGTGAAGCCCGGGTTGCGAACACCAAGGATGAGTCCATCTTCCGCTGTGCCACGGAGCGGCTGCGTTTCTCTTCGATGAGTGCAGTCATTTGTTGTGCCGCGCTTTCCTTGATCTGCCCGCGCTCTTGCGCCGCTAGATTGGTTGCAGCGCCCACTATGGCCAAGAGAAGCGCCAGAAGAATCGAGCACGCTGTTGTCGTGCGAGAGGAAGTGTTGGTTGTCATTCGGGCCCCCGTGTCGTTTCTGTTTTGTGATAGTCGGCGTCAGGGTCTGGCGCCGAACACAGGAGACGCGGATTCCGCTTGCAAAGCGGATCAACTTTCTTCTAATGAGATGTCGCTTGAGGTTTAGGTGTAGTGACTGCCCGCGCGGGAAGGCTCTAGCTTTGGTTTGCTGAAGCAGCACTTCGGAAGCCTTGGGGTACGGTCGACACAGGTCGTGTCCGGCCGCATCAACGCGCTTCGGGCCACGAGTGGCGCAGCCCCGAGAGCTGGTTCGAGCTGCCGAGCTCATCGTCGACTCGACGCCCCGTCCGTGCTTGGAAGATCGATCGCGACTACAATCGTTTCTATGGATCAAGACGAGGCAGCACGCGCATCACGATGCCGGAGATCGAGGGCTTTGACTGCGGGCTTCGGCTTGTTCCTTACTTGGTTCGCGCCGACTAGTGAGCAACTCTGGGCCGGACCGGACGATCGGGTCTTCGCGCTGATCGACACGGCGAGGTCGGCGGCAACCTCCATCGTGGTTGATGGACAAGCCGACCCTCAATGGACGTCGATTCCGAGCTGGCCCGATCCTGTCGGTGACGCTGCAGATGCAAGCCGGGACATCGTCGGGGTGACGATCGCTCCTCTCGCGGATGCTTGGCTGCTGCGAATCGAGACCGCCGCCGCACCGTCAACCGCCGACCTGGCCTTTTGGCTGTTCATCGACTACCGAGGAAGAGAGCGCCTTGATCTGGAACTAGGTCTCTATCTGGGGTTTCCCGATGTCCTATGGGTCTACCCAGAGGATGCCGGCGCCTCCGTTCAGAATTGGGATCACACTGCAACAGTATTGGGCAGCTCGTTTCTGGAGGTCCGAGTCCCGCTCACTGAACTCGCAGCAGTGCTGCCGAGCCCGATGGCCGATGACCTAACAGGTACCAACGCGCGACCATGGGTCCGCATCACAGCGCTCTCGCGCGACACCATGGGCAACATCGTCGATCGCGCTCCGCCGTCCGCGGCCTATCGCCTTCTCGAAACGCCCTACAACCTCGATGGACCGCTCGATACCGTCTCCGGCGAACCAAGCCCAGCGCCGCCGCTCGTGTTGCCAACACTTCCCACCACACAGCAACAGTTCGTAGGACAAGGCGCTGGCGGGCTCACTTCTCACTCGGCCCAGTGGGCCTACGACCTCTTTCAGACGGACGCGAATCTTGAACCCGGATCACCGGTTGGCAGCGACAACAACTCGGATTACTTCTCCTTCGGCGAACCATTGACGGCACCGCTTGAGGCGACCGCTATTTCGCTCGACAACGCCCAGCCCGACCAGCCTCCGCTTGCTGATCCGTGCGCCGCGTCCACGCCTAACTTCGTTTTCCTCGATGTAGGGTCTGGCATCGGTCTGCTCATGAGCCATCTGCAACAGGGTTCCATCACCACGAGTCCGGCAAGTGTCGTCGCTGCAGGCGACCTACTAGGAACGGTGGGCCATTCCGGGTCCTGCTCCTGGCCGCACCTCCATCTGGAGGCACAGACACTGGGCGGCATGTTCCCTTCTCGTCCGATTGAACTAGGCGAGGTTGACGTCGGTCTGAATCCACGGCCAGATGACCCGTGGCGTCGCCAGGTTTCTAACTGGACCTTGCGAGAAGGCGTGTTCGTGGCACCAAAGAGCGAGTGCTCCGGGGTGAGGGTTGACCCGTTCGTTCGCGTGTTCTGCGATGGCTTTGAAGTTGGTGACGCGGGCGCCTGGCAGTAGCGTACGTCGAAGCGAGTGAGCTACTAAAGGCGCACAATCTCAACTCGTCACGTTCCTCTCGATCTGACGCAAGCCATAGCCGATGACCTGCTGGTCGAGTTCGAGAAAGGCGCAGAGATCTGCCCAAGAGGGACGGCATGAGCGCTGGTGCCGATCGTTGCTCTTCTGCCATCTTTCGCAAAGAGACGACGTAGGGGTGTTCGGTCCCTTTGGGTGCAACGCGGCGAGCAAGGCTCAGTTCAAGAACGCTTTCGAGGAATGGGTAGGTGTGTGGTGGCTTCGGTAGGCTTGAGTGCTCTGAGTGACGAGCAGGTAACGTCTGGCTGTTTGGCATTTCTGCGGGCGCGCCACCGTTGTCTGGAGTCGTCTGCATCCTGGCCTACAGCAGCCCCGGTCATTGCGTTGTCGACGCGGGGACGTGCCCGATGACAGCGGCAACCGGCATCGTGAACAGCGCGATGCGCTGCGAATCTAGGATCTCGAAGCCCGATTTTTCGACCAGGCGCTCGGCCTCGATTGGCTGGCAGTCAACGATATGAGGGAAGTGCTGGTGCATCCACTTGTAGCTCTTCTCGAGAGGGCTCTCGTGTTCTCCAGGTAAGACTGTGGCCATACTGACAACACCGACGCGGCCCCCAAGTCTCAGAACGCGCTGAATCTCGGCGAGGACTTCTGGGATCCGGAGGAGGGGAAACAGCTCCAAGGTGAAACTCAGGAAAACGGCGTCGAACGAGCTGGAGTCGAAGGCTAGGGGCGGCACCTCGTCGCAGACCAGAGTCACGCGCCCCTCCATCTCCGCTGCGTCGACTCTTCGTGAAGCGGAGCGTTTCATCCCTTCGGACAAGTCAACCCCGGTGACGCTGCCGGTTGGACCCACCGCCTTTGCTAAGGCGACGAGGCTGTGGCCGGTGCCGAAGCCGATCTCGAGCACGTCTTCACCTGGTACCGCAGCGAGCAGTTCGAGCCCCAGCTCCCGCGCTCGGTGTTCGCCCTTGTCAGCGATCAGGTCGTAGACGGAGCTGATGCGGTCGTAAAACTTACGTGCCGGGTTGGATGTGGTCATCAATGTCAGGTCTGTCGGAAGTTCGCCACTGCAGGCTTTCTTCGCTGAGAAGGAACTCTGCTCACCGGCGTGAACTCAAGGGAAGCCCATTGTACAAAGACAGCATAAACGTCTGGTTGTGAGTCCTCGGCGGTTCGCACAGGTGAGGGCGTCTCGGTTGTGGAGCACGCCGGCTTCTCCGCCACGTCGTTGCCGCCGAGGTGCTGTGATGAGATCATCCTTGTAGCGCCGCTCATCTTTGCGACGGTTGGCGCGTTCTCTGGCATGGATTCTAGGAGGCGGATCAGAAGTGAAGCGAGCACTGTCGGACCCCGAGCGCTTTCGAAGCTTGCAGAAGAGCCTGGTGGTTCAGTACGAATCCGTGTTTCAAGACCCTCTGCTGGAGCGCACTGTAGTGGTGGTGCCAAGTCTCACCATGGATGAGGCGACGCTCGCGAGCGTCGGGGGTGTGCACCACTATGAAGAGCGCATGCTGTGCTTGCTCATGCTGTTGCGCTACCCGCGAGCGAAGTTGATCTTTCTATCGAGTGTTCGAATCGACCCGTCGATTGTTGACTACTACCTCCATCTGTTGCCCGGCATCCCTAGCACCCACGCTCGAGAGAGGCTGCGCATGCTGGACTGCCACGACTCCTCCGCTCGATCGCTGACAGAGAAGTTGCTTGAGCGTCCTTTTACCCTTGAACGCATCGCTCGCGAGATCGAGAACGTAGAGACGGCTCACATGGCTTGCTTCACCGTTACGGAGCTGGAACGCAAGCTTGCCTTGAAACTGGGGATCCCAATCTTCGGTTGTGACCCGAGCTTGGAACACCTTGGCAGCAAGAGCGGCAGCCGAGAGGTGTTCAGGGAGGCTGGCGTGCAGATGCCCCCCGGCTACGAGAACCTTGGCGACGCCTCGGATGTGGTCGCGGCACTGGCTAGGCTGCGCCGCGAGCATGGCGCCGAGCGCGCGGCGGTGAAGCTCAACGAGGGCTTTTCGGGCGCCGGCAACGCCTTGTTCAGTTTTCAAGGTGCGCCTGCGGGCAATGAGCTTGAGTCCTGGGTTCGCGGCGAACTTCGTGGACGCCTTGACTTCGAAGACGAGAGCCTCGACTACGAACGTTATTTCGAGAAGTTCGAGCGAATGCAGGGCATCGTCGAGGCGTTTGTAGAGGGCGACCCGAAGTCGTCGCCCTCAGTTCAGCTACGGGTGCAGCCCGACGGCGAGTTGGTGGAAACCTCCACACACGATCAAGTTCTCGGTGGACACAGCGGGCAGGTCTTCGTTGGTTGTGAGTTTCCAGCCCGCGATGACTATCGTGTTGCGATCAGCGAGCAAGCTCACCAAGCGGGCGTTGTCTTGCGCGAACGCGGTGTGCTGGGTCGGTTTGCGGTCGACTTTGTTTCGGTCAAGGGCACAGCAGGCTGGGACAACTACGCGATTGAAGTGAACCTACGCAAGGGCGGGACGACGCACCCGTTCTTAATGCTTCAGTTCCTTACCGACGGGCAGTACGACAGGTGTGACGGCTTGTTCCGGACTCTTAGCGGCGAGCCGCGCTATTACTTTGCTAGCGACAACCTAAAGAGCGATCGCTACCGTGGTTTAACTCCTCGAGACCTCATCGATTTGGTGGTCCGCCGGCAGTTGCACTTCCATGGCGCATCTCAGCAAGGAGTTGTCTTTCACCTGATCGGAGCGCTCTCCGAGTTCGGCAAGTTGGGGGTTGTCGCGGTCGGCGATTCGCCGAACAAAGCTCGCGAGTACTACGATCGCACCGTCGCCGCACTCGAAGCCGAGTGCCGCTAACGGCGTGGCTGTGTCCGTGTATTGAACGGTGACCGCGAATCTCCGACTGCGTTGGCACATCGGAGGAGTGCACGCGTTCGCTGACCACAGATCGCCCGCCGAGCGCAGGTGTGCACACGGCCCCGAACCGAGTGCGGCTGCGAGCAAGCCGCAGAACGCGCAGGCGCGTGCTTCTCAGCGAACCAGCCGTGCTGCCCGGCCTTCTTGCGGAGTGCCCGACGCCGATGTCCACGTCTCATGTCTCGCCTGACCCCCCTACGCTTCGTACAGACACGGTCGCTTGATGGCCCCAGCACTTGGGGCGGAGCCGTGGGCCGAGGCGTCCGCGTCACGGATTGTCTTCCTATGCTCAAGGCCCCAGCTGAGCTACTCGGTGCTCAGCTAACTCAGTGCACGTCCCGCCCAGGCGGGGACAGTTCGTTGAGCGGACAACTGATCCGTCGTCGGATAGTTCGAACCGATCAACGCGGCGGGCTGGAGGATAGTTACCTCGGTAGTCGAACAACCAGCCGCTCGCGATGATCTCGTTGCGGTGCGCATCGACGACGACAGCTCGTGCGCCTTGCACGAGGAAGGCGCACGTGCTTCCGTCCGCCGACCAAGCGATCTGGTCCACCCAGTCGGAGTCGGAGCCAAGGTGCTGCAGCTTGTGCCGCTTCTCATGCTCGTCTTCGATCCAGAGGCTTTGGTTCGGCGGATCGAACTCGGCGTGGTTGCGCACGAAGGCTCGACGAATTCCGTCGGGCGACGTGGCCTGCAAAGGGGTGCGGGGAAACCCGAGTTGGCGCGCGTTGCAGGCGAGAAGCACGGCGGAGAGAAGCGCGCACGCAGCGAGCATTGCAACTCGGTAGGCGGTCAGCTTGCGCGAGATTGTCATTGATCGTTCTTTCAGTAGTGGCGAGTCGGTTCTTCGAATCGAAGTCTGTATCGGTGTGCTGCTAGCTGGCGCTCCCGGGTGCCCGGAGCCGAGGTCCGTCGCCTCGGGTAGAGGTCGAGTCGAGTCGACCGAGATGGAAGTAGGCGGCGTTGAAAGTGGTCTCGACTACGGTAGCCACGAGCGGCTCCTTTGAGGTGAGGAATCTCTGTGGGTGCCTTCACTCCCGGCTTTTCAAAATCGACGCCACAACGTCGATTCTTGGAGGCCACCGACGTAACCGTCGCGCTGTTCCTGAGAAGGCTGCGTCTCAACCCGCTGCGAAAGAACTGGTGTCCACGAAGCGCCGAATCGTCGATATCGCATTGGACTACCAGTTTGAATCGCAACAAACCTTCACCCGCGCCTTCAAGCAAGCCACCTGGCTGACCCCCGGCGAGGCTAGGCGCCTGAAGAAGCTGCCTGACTTTGGAGGCTTCAAGAGCACGCGCATCACGGAGTCGGGCCTTTCCAGTCCCCTGAGGATGCGAGGCGCTACGATCTTCACCAACGACGTTGAGGCCCTGACGAGTTTCTATAACGAGGTGGTCGGACTTCCGATTCTCGATGCGGATCCGAGCGTCACCCAGCTGGATGCGCGAGGCTCGGTTCTCGTGCTGCACCAGGGCGCGACACCTGGCGCGGCAAGCAGGCCCGGTTACGTCCAGATCAGGACGTTCTCTTCCATTCACAATCCACCGGCCGCTTGGATCCCGATCTCAATACTCTTTGAGAAGCCCAGGAGAACCAGAAACAGGAGGCCAGTCGACAGTCCTAGCGGGAACGTCATCCGGAAGGTTGAGTTCTTCATCATGTGGGTGCCTCGTGAGTAGGTTGTCGCTGCGCCTGCGGTCTGCGATCTTGAGCTTCTACTCTCCGCGAGACCTTTGCTCATCGCCAACAGGATAGCCGAACGCGCAAGCACGGCCGGCGCCTGGAGCTGCGGGCTGTTGAGCGGCGAGGTCACGCGTTCGTGTCCGGCTAGAATCGATCTCCTGCGATCGACAGGCTCAGAACAACTAAGGCATCGCAGCCTCTTCGTTCACGCGGTCTTCTGGAGGAGCCTCGGCGCGGCTGCTGGTCTGCGCGTCTCTGTCCGCGGGTTTAGCTCCATGGGTCAAGCCAGCGAGCCAGCCCCTCGGCCGATCGCCGCGCCCCGACCGGTTCCAAACTAAGAACCCGACATCTCAGGGGGCACCCCAAGATCAACCCACACCAACCGGTGATCCGACGCCACCCCCGCCAACCCAGCCCCTCGCGCATCCACTTCCGGATCCGGCCAGAACACCCCGCCCGCCAAGATCTCAAGTCCCACCGACGGCAACAAGTAGTCAATCCGCAGCCCACCACCAAACCCCGCCGTGGCCCGCTCCCGAAACCACGGTGCCCCCGCAGGCTCCCCGCTGTGAACAACCGCTCCTGCACTCGTCAGCCACGCCCCTGAATCCTGCACCAAAGGATGCTCAAGCAACTGTGAAATAGCAGTCCGCCCGTCATACACCGAATCGCCTGCCTCAACCGAAGCTTGCGGAAAAGCATTCAGATCACCGGCAACCACAAACCCACTAGCCTCAAGCCCAACGCCGTACCCACCCGCAAACCCGCGATCGTCAGCAAGCCCTTCCACCCCGTCCAAGTAGTGAGCCCAAAACAAAAGCTCATCGAAGTTCCGCCGTCCGTTGCGGTCCTCTGATCCGTCGAACACCGGCGGCGTTGGATGGCTGACCAAAAGCCTGATCACCGGAGCGCCGGGATCATCCGCAGTTTTCACCGCCAAATCCCAATGCGACTTGCTCGACAACCTGAAGATTTCACGAGCCTGCTCACTCAAGAAGGGCTCCTCCAAGCCAGTGTCGATGTGATGCCCAGGCAAGTCTTTCCACAAGAACCGTTGAAACGTGCGTGTGCCTTCAAGGTCAAAGGGCGTCCGACTCAGAACCGCCATCGAGTACTGGCCAGGATAGGTGCCGAAGCCATAGGAGTCATCACCGTGTTCCCGGCTGCCGCTGTGCTCCTCGGTCGCGATCAAACCATCGCCAGAAAGATCGATACCAGTCAAGCGCCCCGTGTTGCTCGGCGCCGAGAACACATAAGGAAAGTCGCTCGGCCGGACGCCGCCCTTCTGCAGATCGCCTTGAGGATGTTCATTAGGATCATCGTGCGGCTCACCGGCCAGATCGCCCAGCGGATCATTGCGTAGGCGATCGGCGAACAAACGCGCAACCGAAGCAGGATCCTCATCGCTACCTTGATCGATCTCTTGAAGCACCAAGATGTCCGCATCGATACCGCGCACAATCGCGATGGCAGCACTGACCTGCTCAGCGTCGGCCTCTGATGCCCCCGCTCCCAACTTGTCAGCAGAGAGTTCCTTAACGTTGAACAACGCCACGCGCAGCACGCTGCCTCCCGCCGCTTGTTCCACTTCCTTTTGGGCGTCCTCTGCCGGAATATAACTGGCAACAACGCACAACAACCCCATTGCCACTGCTAGCACCACAACAACAGCAAACGACCGAAGCGCCCTAGCCACCGATCGCTCCATCACCATTACGATCGACCCCCATGCGATACCCGGCACCGACCGGAACACAAGTGAAAGTCAACTCCTGCCCCGGTGTCTTCGCCATGGCCCGCAGCGCATCTCCAGACACACGTTCATCCTGATCCGAAAGATAGTTGCCGTCCGACCGCAAAACAAAGCCGCGTTGCACACCGCTAATCACGCCCTTAGCAATCAACTCACAATCAGGCCGCGCATCCTGCGGATCTCCTTCACGAATCGCATGAAGCGCCCGTCCCCGCAACAGGTCGATCCGCTGCAGCACCGTCTCTGCGCGACCCACAACCACCGGCTGATCACCATTTGCAGCAGTCAAGGTGACCTGCTGCCCCATTGCGGGCAGAGTGTCGGTATCAAAGGCATAAAGAAAGCGCTCCACATCCCGCCGGTTCTTGCGCCTCTCCTCCGCCGTCTCCCCAGGGAACCGAAACGTTCCCTCATCATCCGGCTCAGGTGCCACCCGGCCCCCGACGAAGCTATAAGCACTTGAGACAAAGCCATCACTGTTGAGCCCGTAACCGCGCACGGCAGGTCCGGTATCGCCCGCCGGCTCAAGAGTCTGCTGGCCCGACATGCCGACCTTTTGGTACAGCTCGCGCAGATGAGGTACCTTGAACATTTGGTTGAGCGCGTCGAACGCCTGCACACCACCGCTGCCAAACTTTCCTCTATTCGGATCGAGCACATGGCACGAGTTGCAAGTTAGCGTTGGCTCGGCCCCACTGTTGGCGCGCGGCGCGCTGGTCAAGGCGTGCACAAATACCTCGCGACCGTTGTCTTCGTCCGGGGTAAGCGAGTTGTCGAGCGAGCGGATCGGATTGGGCGGATAAGGGATCTGCAGGTGGAACTTGGCCAAGGCGTCGATCTGTGGATCTGACAGCGGCCCCTGCGCGCGACCAAGCAGGCCTTCGAACGCGACATTGAATTCCTTGAAGGCACTGAGCGAGTCGAGCGAAGCGGGGTCTTCGCGCTCCATGGAGGTTGCGCCACCCCGCCGATCACCGCGCCAGTGCAACGGACCTTGACCGTCCATGCCGCGCAAGCTCTGGGTCATCATCGGACCCTTCATGGGATGAAACTCGCGGGTGAAGGTGCGGCGGATTGACTTGCCGCCGCGGAAGAATAGCTTGAACTCACTCTCGAGTTGATCGAGCGGCACGTCGCGTTGGATGACATTGTTATAAGAAACCACGTCGTCTGGATTGCCGAGATCCCAAGCGATGCCGTCACCGCCACTGAAGATGTGGCAGCTCGAGCACGACGCTTCGCCATTGGATGATGTGAAGCGCGCGTCATAAAGAAAGCGTCGACCTTCGCGAACGATCTCGGGCTCCGGGTTGTTGGGCAGAAGTATCCGAGCGATCTCTTTGCCAACGCCTTCGCCGTTCTCCAGGTTGTTCCGTGTGTCGATGACGGCGACAGCGTTATCAAAGCGGGTGTACACATAAAGCCGGTTGTTCGATTCATCAAGCGCTAAGCCTGCGGGGCCGCCGGCGCCGCTCAGTTCGATGTGCTGCTGTGCGCTCGGAGTGAAGGTGTCGTTGGCCAGCGTTTTCGGATTGAAGACACCGATCTTGTTCGATCCGAACGCTGCAACATAAAGCTTGCTGCCGTCTTTGCTAAACACCATCTCGAGGGGAGTGGCGAGCGAGTGATCGCGCACCCCGCTCTTGGCCGTTTCGACCGGGTCGAGGTCGTAGTTGATGTGCTTGTTGAGATGACGGGCTTGGGCACTGCCGGTTTCAGGGTCGAGCACTGAGACGCGATACAGATGCAACTTGCCTTGCACGGTCGCTTCGCTGCGTTTGAGCGTTGCGTCCGTCGAGCGAAGGTAGTCACCCGGACCTTCAAAGCGCACCATGTTGTTGGCGAATGTGTTGGTGACGAACAGTGCGCCCGAGACCGGGTGCGTGGTCATGTTGAACAAGATTGTGCCGATTCCGCTGAAGCTCGCAACCTGCTTGGGCTTCTTCGCCATGGCGTCGATCGCGAAGATATCTTGGTCCGGCAAGGTGAACGGAATCTGTTCGTTGAAGTCGTTGCCGGCTAGGTCGAGCCAGGCTCCGGTTTCAGGGTTCTCTTGCAGGATGCGCGAGACGTGAGGTGCTAGGTCGCCGGCATGGTTGGTGGTTGGTCCGAGCTGGCGTTCTTTCTTGAACAAAACCAAGAGCTCGTCGATGATCTCGGTGAGCGAACTGGTGCGATTGCCCGACTTGAAAACGCTGGCATAGACGGTCTTGCCGTCAGGACTGGCTGCAAGCGCGCGCGGAGTATCGCCAAACAGGGTGAGCACTTCGAGCGGTGCCGGAACCGGAGCTTGGGCGACCTGCTCCGCGTCATAGACCCAAACGTTGGCGCGCCCGCTCGTGGTCTCCTCGATGCCTAGATCGACCACACTGTTCTGGCCGCGCCGCGCGGTGGTGATGAAGGCGCGCTTGCCCTTGGGGCCGGCGAACACGATGTCGCGGGGCTCGTCGCCCACCAGCAAGGTCTTGACCACGCGGGGTGTCCGAGGGCCGTCGCCTTCGGGGTCACCTTCCGCTTGGTCCAGGGCGAGTCCCAGATCGATGACGCTGACGCTGTCCGACAAATGGTTGACCACCCACACGCGGTTGTTGCTCTCTGCCGCCACTGCTACCGGTTCGAGACCGACGGGCACCGAGGCGCGATGCTCTAAGCCGCGGCCCTCGTCTTTGACCCAGTAGATCTCGAGATGAGCATCGGAGATGTTGGTGACGAACAGTTGCCGGCCGTCAAGCGAGAGCGCGATGGGTCTAACCGGCCCGCTCTCGAAGTGGGTGTAGGCGGGTGCCTTCGGCTGAATGCTGTCGATCGGGGATTGCAGTGATAACGCAGCTCCTCCGAGGCAAAGGAGCAGGACGGCGAAGGGGATTGGTTTGCGCATGGTCGATGTGGCATCCGGTGGTTTTTGGCGGGTGCTGATTATAGGAGCTTGCAAAAGAAAGCCCGGGCGCCTCGCTTCTTCAGCGCACGCACAGGCTCCTATTTGCGCAGGCTCGACCGGCCCGCGCAGGCGCTCTGGGAGGTCGCGCAGGCTGAGGCGAGCGACGCTGCTTTGCTACATTGTCTGCATCATGATTGATTCCCCGTGTCCCAACTGCGGCAAGCCACTTGCCGAGAACCAGTGCATCTACTGTGGATATACCGAGAGTGTGGCACCGCTTTTGCCTCGGTCCCCGGTGATGCGAGGTCAAGCGAGCGCCCAGCAGTCGCGCGGGCCGACCTTGTTGCACCTCATTGCTGTTGGCGCTTTGGTCATCGCAGGCGCCGCGATCTGGTGGCCGAGCCCGCCCGATGTCGAGCTTGCGGACACGCCCTTGGTGCTACCGCCAGAAAAGGGCGCGCTCGACGATGGCCGCCAAGGGTCGGTGCGCGGTTCGCAGCGCGACCGCTTAGAGGCTGGTGCCGCGCCGCGCAACCCAATCGAGCGTGCGCGTCTAGCCACTGTGCAACTGCGCACTTCGGTTGCCAGCGGCACCGCCTTTCTGATCGACAATAGCTGTCGTGCGTTCACCAACAAGCACGTATTGACCGCGATGGCTACCGAAGATGAAGGCGCTGCTGATCGGAATCTGCGGGCTGCCGAAGACTTGGTCGAGAGGCTCGAAGAGAGAATCGAGAGTCGACGTGCCTCGAAGTATCGTAGCTGCCCAAGTTGCCGGTTGTCAGAGATCGACGACATGCTGACGAGCGAGTTCGATCGTCTCAATCGGGCGAAGGTCGCGCTTGAGGCGTTGCGAGAACAGTTCGAGGACGGCTCTCGCGGTGCCGTGGCGATGCTAGCGGATGGCGTCGAGGTCTCCCTTGAGGTGCTGTGGCAGAGCGAGCGAAGTGACCTTGCCGTGGTGCGTTTGAACGCGGTTGATTGCCCGTATCTGAAACCCGCACCCGATGACGATCTCGAGTTTGGGCAGCGGCTATTTGCCATTGGCAATCCGCTTGGTCTCACCCACAGCGTGACCTCGGGCGTGTTCTCGGGTTACCGCAGGGATGAATACGGCAAGCGCGTGATTCAGACCGATGCACCGATCAACAGTGGTAACAGCGGTGGTCCACTCTTGACCGAAGACGGTCGAGTCATTGGCATCAACACGGCCATCGCTCGAGGCGCCACTGGGATCGGTTTTGCGATCCCCTACAGTCGCGCGCGCGATGAATGGTCGGGCCAAATCGGAGGCTGAGTCAGTCCGCACGCCAGCTCGATGCCTGTCCCCTTACCTGGATGAAGCGCTTCGCGTGGGAGCGGCGGCAACGAAGAAAGGCCAGGATCCTCTTGCAAGGAAGCCTGGCCTCTATACGGGCAACCGCCCCTCCCCTTTAGGTGGAGTGACCGGCTACGGGTAGAAGATCACCCACAGGTCGCTGTACTCCCAGTTGTAGGTTGGAACCTCGACGTGCCCACGCACGAGACCGACCTCGATCTCGAAGCCGCCTTCAATGTGCACCATGTTCGACGTCGTCTGGTCAAACATGTCGGCAAGCACAGTCCCGTCACGTTGGAGGGTGGTGCGGATCGCGTTGCTGCGTGTGTCGTAAATGTAGTCAACATCCAACACGTCGCCTTGGCTCACGCTGACGTTCGCGCTGGTGGTGTTGGTGATGCCGGCCGCTTCGTTGACGTTGGTGAGGTTACGCATGAGGTTCTTGTTGGGCCCGCGAAGGTTGGCGTAGCCGAAAGTGTTGCCACGCCAGATGCCATTGCGGTACAGCCAGAAGAAGTTGTGCAGGCCGTCCGCTTCGATGGAAGACCATCCACCGTGCACCGCCCTCATATGTACGGCCACCGCGGAATAGGTCGCCAGTGGCGGTGTAGGGATGTTGAAGTGGGCGATCTCGTTGCCTGGTGTAGGCCGGTGGAACATGCCCTGTACGGCGAAACAGTACGCCCCAGCGGGGCAGGCCTCTGTGGCCCCCGGAGGGGTCAAGCGCGAGTCGCCATCAACGCCTGGGCGCAGGGTGTTCATGGCGCCGGTTGTGGTGTTGCGCACGATGCCGTAGGTGTAGCCGGGACCATCGCAAGCCAACTGCAGGCGCATGTCAGAGCCTGAGTCGACGCCGGATGCCAGTACTGCGTCTGCAAAAAAGACGCCGGAGAAGGGCTGAACAGTGATGTCAAGGAGCGGCAGTAGGGGCGTGCCGGCTGCGTTGACGGTTTGCGTTAGGCAGCTGTTGGGCGAGTGCGAGAGGTTGATCATGCCCACCGAGGTGCGCGTGTCGCTGCTGCGTCGCAGACCGTTGACAGTGTGGAAGTCGGAAGCGCCAATGAGTTGGGCGGAACCCACCACCGGCACTTCAGTCACGTTCCGAACGCTGCCGCTCGTGCTCACCAGCTCCGCGCTCACGCTGACCAGGTCCGGCACGGTGACTTCCAGGACACCGTTCTCGCCCGCGTTGCCGACATCGGTGAACACCATTGATTCTCCGGCCGGCACGCTGAAAGGCATCGGCTCGAAGCCGTCAGGTCGATCGGCACCGTCGGTGTAGTTGGGGATGAAGTGCATCGAGCCGTCGATGGAGTTCCCCGTGGGGTTCACCACGGTGACCTCGGTTTCGAGGTTCCAGCCTTCCAATGTGACGCCGGTTGATGCGAGGGCGACATATACGGTTCCGGCTATAGACGGGGCCGCCAGCAACGCGAGCACAAGGCTCAACAGAAGCGCGGTGAAGAGCCTGGGTCGGCGGCCTTCGGGATGCGTGAGGGTCATAGGTAACTCCTTGAGAGTCTTGAGTTTAGGGGCTGTGGTTGAGGTTTGCGGAGAGCCCGAGGCGGGGCACAGGTAGCCTTGGACTGAGACAGCCTCTAGTTAGGGAGCACGTTGCAGCGGCTGGGCCAGCGCAAGCTACAACTCGATCCTGCCCCTAATGCTATTAGAGCATGTCGATCTTTGCAAAGGCTCGGATCAGCCAGGGCCGGGGCTCGCCTGTGCCGGGGCCGCGACCCTACGCTATGATGTTGCCGAAATCTGACCGCCGGGGCACAAAGAAGAGCGGCCATGCTTATGGCCGCTGAGCTGCTCAGTCCGGGTTCAGCCCAGGTTTTGATTCGGCACCCGTTGGCACCGTTGGTGGCCTCTCTTCCTCACGACCCATCGGAACTCAAACTCGAGCGCGTCGTTCCACTTGAGGGTGCTCAGTTCACACGCCAAGTGAGCCAAGCCTTTGAGGTTTGACCCGAATGGAGTCCCTGTTCAAAGTGATCGACCAACAGACCGCTATCCCCTCACTTCTATAGACCATGATCATGTCCTTGAGCCCTAGATTCGGCCGCCTCCCCAAGACCAGCGTGCGTTGGCAGGCTTCGATCTCGATCGCGCTCGCCTTATGCTGCACGGCCACGGTTGCTGCGGGCAACACGAACCACTTAGGCGGTGAACGCTTCGCAGGGATTACCTCCGAAGAGCGCCAAGACCTACTGATCACGGAAACAGGTTTGGTTGTGCTGGGCGAGCAGGGAGATAGTTTCGTCTCCGTACTTCCCGCCCAGGAGGAAGGATATCTGGTCGCCGGAAGCCGCCTCGGCGAGACCGGTGGTCGTCTAGTACTGATCGAGGTGGGTCTCGCGAGCGATGGCTCTCACGCCCAAGTCGAGCGCTTGGGCCCGCGGGCGAAATCAGAGTTCAGCCAATCGTCTCCGCGACTGACCGGCTCTGAAGAACCCGGGAGCTTCGCGATCGCCTGGTTCGAGGGTACAAGCAAGCGCGACAACCGAGTGTGGTTTGCAGAAGGCGGTGCCAACGGCTTCTCTCGGCCGCAGCAACTCGCCGGGCCGGCTCTAGGAAGTCAGGTTGGCCTCAACGCGGTCACCCTGAACGACGGCCGACAGATTGTTCTTTGGAGTGCCTTTGATGGCAACGACACCGAGCTGCTGTGGGTCATTAAGAGCAACGGTGTGTGGTCGCGTCCACAACGCCTCGCCCCTAACAACGAAGTGCCCGACATCGGCCCCAGCCTGATCGCCCAAGGCAACTCGGCGATCGTCGCGTGGTCGTGGTTCGATGGCACCAGCTATCGGCTGGTGACCGCGACCTTCAGCGGCAACGCTTGGGGTGCGCCCGGCATCGCAAGTCCTAACCCGGCTGCGTTCCCGGAGTTTGTGGCAGGAGCGCAGACGCCAACCATGACCTACTTCGACTACCGAGCGGACTCTTGGAGCTTCCTGCAATTAGACGCTCACGGTGCTCCGGATCGCGTCGCTCTTGCGCCAGAGTTCAAGCAGCGCCCGGTCGCGCGCTCTATAGGGCCCGACACGATCGACGTCGTCCTGGTCGATCGCTCGACGGCTCCAGCCGGGCCGATAGCCGGACACATGTCCGGACAAATGCCCGAACAAACCACTGAGTTCAACACCGCGCCGCAGGGCGCCGATGCCGCGAACAGCTTTCGCTCACTGGTTGTGAAGAGCTTGGCTCTGAAGTCCCCTTAAGCCCATGCGTTCCAGTTCAACGTCCCATTCTCGTTGTGGCCAGCCCACCAGGATCTCAGTGATGACCCAGCGATCCATCAACCGCCCCACACTCGTGGGGGTCGCCATCCTGGCGGCGTGTTTGCTGACTTCGCCGCTTGCAGCACAAGCAACGGCTTACGTTGCCTACGGCGACAGCATCACTGCAGGCACTGGCGATACCGAGCCAGAAGGCCCAGGCGCGGGATACCCGGTCCGCCTTGAGGGTTTGCTCGTAGACTCCACCGTGCTCAATCGGGGCCAGTCCAACGGCACCACGCTGGATCTACTAGAGCGGTTCGACGCTCAGATCGGCAATGTGGACGCTGACACCATGCTGCTGATGATCGGCACCAACGATGTCGCGCGCGACGCAATCGCCATCGAAGACTCGATCTTCAACATCAACCAGCTCTACCGGCGGGCATCTAACTCTGGGATGGATACGGTTCAGGCCACCGTGATCAATCGCTGGCCGCGCGCGAAGAAGGATCCCGACAACATCGAGACCCAGCAGCTCAACGAGGCCATCCGCGACTACGCCGGCATCAACGGCCGACCGCTCGTCGACGTCAACGAGCGATTCCTGCAGGAACCTCGAGCCTTCGCTCTTTACTACAGCAACGCCAATCCCGATGATGTCGTAGGACACCCCAGCCCTACTGGCTACGACCAAATCGCGGGTGCCTTTGGCGACGCGCTCCAGGACATCGACACTGCCAATCCGGCGCCGGGCCGCATCAGTCCGACCAACGGACAAAAGCGCGTGGCGCGCGGTGCGCGAGTGCAGGTTGATCTGTGGGACTTTGGCACCGGCATCGATGCAACGAGCATCGAACTGCGCGTCAACGGACAGCCGGTGACGGTCGACCCAATCATCTCCGGGAGACGGGCCTCGTTGATCTACTCGGCGCCCTCTCCGTTTCTCGGGCAAGTGACAGTTGGGGTGACCGCCCGGGACTCGGCCTCGCCTCCGAATGAGATCAACCGAGAGATCGCTAAGTTCTTCACGGTCCAGACCAACTTCCCCACCGGCGACGTCAACCGTGACGGTCGCGTTGACGGCAAGGACCTGCTGATACTGGCTCGCGGTTTTGGCCTGGAGCCGGCCGACTTTCGGCACGATCCGGATGCCGATCTTGATCAAGATGGCGACATTGATGGCAATGATCTTGCGATCCTGGTCGAGAACTTCGGCGTCTCCTTGTAGGCCTCGGTCTGGGCGTCGAACCTTCGCTCTTTTGTCGTGACGCCTTACCCTCCAATCGAAGACGCTGAGGTCTTAACGTCAGTGCACTCCAAAAGTCGACGCCATCCTTGGCCTCTCAATGCGCTCGTTGGGGTGACCTCGTGGCCGCTGGTGCTGATGCTGGTGCTGGCGTTGAGCGCGGTGCTGACCGCGAGTTGCAGTAGGCCAACGGAGGAGCCCAGAGTCAAGGGCTTGCGACCTCATCTCGTGCTGCTGACGATCGACACCCTGCGGGCCGACCACATGAGCCTCTATGGCTATCAACGCGCCACGACGCCCTTCCTAGAGCGCCTGGCCGAGGAATCCGTGGTGTTCGATCGGGCGATCGCCCAGTGGCCAAAGACCGGTACATCGTTTGCGTCGATGTTCATTGGCCGTTTCCCCAACAGCACGGGCCTGACCCACAAAGCGTCGTTGCAGATTCCTGCCGCGTATGGCCTGCTCCCCGAGGCGATGCAAAACGAGGGGTACAAGACGCTTGCGGTTGTCTCCAACGAGGTCCTTTCCAAGGATAGTGGTTGGGACCGAGGCTTCGATGACTATCGACAGACATGGAGTGAAGAGCCGTCGAACGATCCTCGGCACTATCGGCCGGAAGTAGCGGCAACTCGGGTCAACGCCATCGCCAAGGAATTACTCGCAACGCACGGGTATGGTGCGCAGGGGAGTGCTTCCGCGCCGGACCGACCGCTGTTCTTGTGGCTGCACTATTCGGATCCACACTCTCCCTACCTGCTCCTTGAAGGCGTCGAGAATCCGTTCGACGACGATGCCCTTTATCAAGCGTCGCCCCCGAATCCGGTGATCGAGAAACTCACCCGCCCACAAGGACGGGTGATCTCAGGCGTCACTGAATTGCGAGACTATGTGTCGCTGTATGACGCCAACGTGCTCGAGGTCGATAAGGCGCTGGCGAACATCGTTGACCATTTGAAGCAAGTTGGAGTGTTCGAGCGTGCCTGGACGTTTCTCACCGCCGATCATGGCGAGAGCCTTGGCGAACACGACCTCTACTTCGAGCATGGTCCTTTGCCGTACAACACCACAAGTCACGTGCCGCTGATGGTGCGCCCGCCGGCTCTACAAGCGAGCGCATTCACCAGCGCTCGGATTGCTCAGCCGGTGGAGTTGGTCGATCTTGCGCCCACCATCGCGGACCTGCTGCTTCCCAGCGTCAACGGCGAGTTCCCGGAGCCTGAGACCACGCCTTCGGCCGATACAGCGTCGCCAACCGGAGTCACGGAAGCCGCCCAGAGTTGCGCTAGCACCCTCCGCGGCTCAGTCGCCGACCGGCGCTTTGAGGGAAGTTCATTGCGACCATTCCTGAGCGGCGGACCGTCCCACCAAGTCGCAGCGGGCGAACTCGAGGCTGCCTTCGCAGAGGCTGGCCGAAGCGGGGGGCGTCGGTTTCGCAGTCTGCAAGAGGAGCGTTTCAAGCTGGTCTTCAAGGCTCCGAGGAGCGATCGGCGCCCGGGGCCTCAGGATTTTCAGCTCTACGATCTGATCAGCGACCCTCTGGAAACCGACAATGTTCGAGACGATCACCCGGAGGTCGTTCGCAAACTGAGCGAGCGTTTGCTTGAACTGACAGATCAAGCACACCCCTCGCTCACCGAGACGCAGCGCCCCTGCTCGAACAAGGAACTCGAAACTCTCAAGCGGTTGGGGTACCTGAACTGAAGCCAATGCCTTAAGCGTCAGGTTTCCAGCTAAGACCGAAGGCTAAGAGCAAGCCGCCGCGGACGCCATCAAGGATCAGGATCTCCGTCGAGTTGCCGACCAACCATGCCGAGATTGCCACCAGCAACAAGGTCGCGGCGCACAAGAGCCCCAGAGTGCGGCCGTGCTGGTGACCTCGCCAAGCCCAGTGGCCCGCGAGCAGTACGAACAGAGCGAGTGAGAGCAGGGCAGCGCCCAGGACTGCGATCAGCAGCTCGAGGCCTTGGGCGCCCGCGGCGTTGGCACCGAATGTTTCCATCATCCCTTCAGGGTCGAGCAAGGTGCGCGCTCCCAGAAAAGCGGTGAGGAGTCCTGAGACCAAGAGGAGTAGCGCGAACAACTGACGTGAGTACTTCATGCGGAAAGCCCTTCGTTACAAAACGGTCTTCTTGAGGTGGCGAGCGAGATTACGCTCGTGGACTTGAGAGGCACCTTCGTAGATGCGCAAGGTTCGAACGTCCCGCCACATTCGCGGTACCGGGTGATCGCCGACGATGCCCTCACCGCCCAAGATCTGTAGCGCTCGATCGGCAACGCGAGACGCCATTTCGGTGCAGAACAGTTTGGCTGCGGCGATCCGTGCCGCGGGAATCGCCGGCGGCGCGGCAGTGTCGTTGCCGGGCCCGGTTGCCGCGTCAAAGGCGCGAGCGCAGTCGAGCACCAGCGCACGACCGGCTTCAAGCTCAGCGTAGCTCTGCCCGAGCAAGCTCTCGACCGCGCCAAAATCCGCGAGCGGCTGACCGAACTGTTCTCGCGTTCGTGCGTGCCGCGTCGCTTCATGCAGAATGCGGGTGGCTTGGCCCACAGCCGTTGCAGCGACATGGGTGCGTGCGTGATTGATTCCCCGCAGCGCAAGCCTCAGACCGGTTCCCTCGTGCGTACCGATCAGGTTGGCAGCCGGAACTCGCACATCGGTGAAGGAAAGCTCTGCCACCGGGCCAGCCTCGTGGCCGTTCATGATTGTTGGCAGGGTCGCGCTGACCCCAGGCCACTTGGCGTCGACCAGGATGGCCGAGGTGCCGCGTCCGCCTTGGATCTCTGGGTTGGTGCGGGCGAAGACGATCAACAGGTCAGCCCATGCGCCATTGGTGATGTAGCGCTTGGAACCGTTAAGCACGTAGTCATTGCCGTCCTTGATCGCGGTGGTGCGGACTGAGCCCGCATCGGAGCCGGCGTGTTCTTCGGTGAGCGCGAACGACGTGACGCAACGACCGTTGGCCATCTTGCTCAAGTACAGCTCGCGCTGAAGGTCGGTGCCGTGGTCGAGGATGATCTGCGAGGACAGTCCGATGGTGGTGGAGAAGCGCGATCGATAGACACAGGAAGCGCGCGTGAACTCGAAGGTGAGCAAAACTTGTTGCTCCATGCTCCAACCTAGGCCGCCCCATTCGCTTGGCAACGTGATGCCAAACAAGCCGAGTTCGATCATGCGATCCACCAATCGTTCAGGCACCGCTCCGGCTGTGACCATCTCCTTCTCACCGGGAATCAACTCAGAGTCGGTGAAGGCGCGAATGGTGTCGAGGTACTGTTCGAACGAGAGCTTCTTGATGCCAGGGCTGATCATTGACGTAGCCGCCCAGGAATGATGCCCTCGAGAATCGGCTCGCACTCAGCCCGCGTAGGCGCGGGCAGGGCGACCAGAACCTGATCCGCGTTCGCTGATAGGAGACTGTCGATCTCAGCCCGACAGTCAGCTTCCGATCCGGTGATCGCAATGCTCAATGCGAAGTGGTCCGCAGTTGCCGCTGCCGCCGCTTTCGAGCCGCCATTTGCGTAGGCCTGCTGAACCGCCTCCACTTCGTCTCGGAAGCCAAGCCCGATCGCAGCCTTGGCGTAAGGGCTATTGGGCGGGCCATAGTAGATCGCGATCGAGAACTTGAGGGACGCTAAGACCTCGGCTGGATCACCAACGGATACCTGCAGGTTGGGCGCGATCATCACTTCGCCCGGGTCGCGCTCAATCCGCGCAGCTCCAACCGCGATGCGTTCAGCGCCTGGACCGAGGCATTGCTTAGGAGACATGGTGGGCGTCCAGCCGTCTGCGAGTTCTCCGCATAGGGCCAAGCTGTGCGGTAGCAATGAACCCATCCAGATGGGGATCCGCTCTCGTAGCGGGGCGAATCCCAGCTTGACCCCACCGGCGCGGAAGATCTTGCCGTCATATCGAGAGGGGTCGCGTGCCCAGACCTTCCGAGTCAGCTCGATGGTCTCGCGCATGCGTTGCATGGGCTCCTTGAAAGTGAGCCCGTGAAGCCCTTCCACCAAGTTTGGTGTGCTGGCTCCGAGCCCGAGGACGAAGCGACCGCCTGAGGCTTCGTCCAACGTGGCGGCCGTCATTGCGAGCAGCGCCGGAGTGCGGGAGAACACGTTCGCGATGCCAACGCAAACCTTGATGTTGCTTGTTGCGTGCAGCAGCCGATCTGCCAAGGAGAACCCGTCGCGGCCGAAGGACTCGGTCACCGAGACTTGGTCGTAGCCGAGCTCATCAGCAAAGCGAACGATCTCAACCACCTGGTCCCACGTCGTGGTGCGATCCCACAAGCGCAGTGCGAGGCCGAGAGGTAGTCTTTGCTCAGTCATTGGCTGGTCTCTTCCACAGTTGTTGCGAGGGAACGCGGAGCGCGCGATTGAACTTGCTCGAGGCGTTCTCCCACGCGATCACGGCAATCAGCTCAATGATGGTGTTGTCGCAAAAGTGCTCGCGCAACGAGGCGAACTGCTGGTCGGACAGGTCGTCGTTCGTGAGTGTGATCGCATCCGCCGCGGCAAGAGCGCTCCGTTCCGCCGCGCTGTAAAGTGCGTTGGTCGCATAGTCGTCGAGTGCAGAGATTTTCTCCTCTGAGAGGCCACGTGCGCTACCCACGGCAGCGTTGATGTCCTGTCAGAAGGGGCACTGATTGAGACTAGCCACTCTGCGATTGAGCAGAGCAACCAGCGTAGGGTCAAGCCCGCCGCAGGCAGCGAGCGCCGACCACATGCCGCGGGCCCCCTTGAACAGTTCTGGCAGGCGGGCGTACACCAGGTGGTTGTTCAAGGGTGCTCCCCATTGCTTGCGTTGGGCTTCGAGCACGGCTTTGACGCGCGGCTCAGCCATCGCTGGGTCGATCTGCGCAATGCGAAGCGAGTCGGTCATCGGTATCTCCGGAGATTGAACGAACGGGCTCAAGATAGGTGGAGGCTCATCTTGACGTAGCATGCGCCGGATGCCCAGTCGATTCATGCGTCGATTCATGCGTCGATTCACACGCCGATTCGCCAGCTCGTAGCCAAGTCAATCTGCCAGTGAGGCGCCTTCCAACTGGCAGCGAATGCGGCCGGCCAGCACCCAACGAAACCCAAGGAGCCCTCTTTTGTCCATCCCAGAAACGTCTTTGCAGCTGCGGTCCACCGTCACGAGCGAAGGAGTGCTTGAACTCTCCCTGGCATCAGTGGCGACCCCGGAACCCAAAGAAGACGAGGTGCTCATCCGCGTCGAAGCCTCGCCGATCAATCCATCAGACTTGGGCCTGCTGTTTGGCTTGGCCGACATGGACAGCGCACGCTCACTAGGCAGCGGAGCGGATGCCGTGGTCACGGCTGACATTCCAGCGTCGTTCATGGCCGCACTCCAAGCGCGGGTTGGCGAGTCCATGCCGGTGGGCAATGAAGGTGCCGGCACCGTGGTTGCCGCGGGTTCAGATCCCTACTCACAGTCGCTCGTTGGCAAGACGGTCGCGGCGGTCGGCGGTGCGATGTATTCGCAATATCGGATCATGCAGGCAAAACAGTGTTTGCCGCTTCCAGACGACACCACGGCCGCTGAAGGTGCGTCGTGTTTCGTTAACCCGCTGACCGCGCTGGGCATGGTCGAGACCATGAAACTTGAAGGACACAGCGGACTGGTGCACACGGCTGCCGCTTCCAACCTCGGTCAGATGCTCAACAAGATCTGTTTGGCCGACGGTGTGCCGCTGGTCAACATCGTGCGCAAGCAAGAGCAAGAAGATTTGCTGCGCGGCATTGGTGCTGAGCACGTGTGCAGCTCGAGCTCAGAGAGCTTCATGCAAGACCTCACCGACGCTTTGGTCGCCACCGGCGCAACGCTCGCGTTTGACGCTATTGGCGGTGGCGATCTGGCCGGCCGCATCTTGTCCTGCATGGAGCGCGCCGCAAACCTCACTGCCAAAGAGTACAGCCGCTACGGATCCACCACCCACAAACAGGTGTACATCTATGGCGGTCTCGATCGCAGCCCCTCGGTGTTGCAGCGCAACTTCGGCATGGCTTGGGGAATCGGCGGTTGGCTGCTGATTCCGTTCTTGCAGAAGATCGGCTTCGAGACCGCGCAACGCCTGCGCATGCGGGTTGCTAGCGAGATTAAGACCACCTTCAAGAGCACCTACGCTCAAGAGGTGTCCTTGGCTCAGGCGCTCGAACTTGGGCACATCGGGATCTACGGCAAGCAAGCAACTGGAGAGAAGTACTTGATCAACCCCAACGCCTAAGGGTTGAGGATCCAAGGCGCCGCCGCTTGGGCGGCGGCGCTCGAATGTCAGACCCTCCGAGGGGTGGAGGCTCGTGTCGAATACGCCCTTAGCGGAAGAGGCCGTGTCGAACAGAGGCAGGCGCGTCGCTTAAGAAGCGGGGCCCATCTGGAAGAAGCACAGTTTGTTGCCGTCTAGATCGCGCACGTAGGCACCGTAGAAGGTCGGCATGCGCTCGCCGGGTTCGCCGTCGCAAGTGGCGCCGAGTTCGAGCGCCTTGGCGTGTAAAGCGTCGACCCCTGCGCGGTCCCCACCCGGGATCGCGACCATGTTGCCGTTGCCCTGGTGTTGTGGTTCCTTGTCGTACGGGATGCAAACCGCCAACATCGGCTGCCCCTCGCCCGCGCTCCAGAACTTGATGCGGTCCATCCCGAACGCCTGCTTTGCGCCAACCTCGGCAAGCAAGGCGTCATAGAACTCAGCTGCTCGGGCAAGGTCGTTGGTGCCTAGGGTGATGTAACCGATCATTGGTGACTCCTTGAAAAGGGTTGTGGCGTAGAAGTTAGAGCACTTGGGAAAGGCTTGCGCAGACTATCGAAACGTACCGCTGCTGCCGTCCGCGCGGTCCGCGGGGACTCAGACAAAGGCGTCGACGAGCACCGCGAGTAGACCGCCAAAGGCGACCTGCCAACAGATCGGGCGGAGCCACGGGATGGCGCTGACGTATGCCGGAATGTAGAGCACGCGGGCGGCGAAGAAAGTCCATGCGCCGATCGTAGAGATCTGCGAGACCGAGTCCGCTAGATGCACCAAGACAATCACTGCTACGAACTGCGGCAGGATTTCGAGCAGGTTGCGGTGCGCGCGCACAATCCGGCCCGAAGCCCCCGGAACATCGAATGGCTTGTCGCGAGGGCCAAGTACCCACCTGGGCCCAGCCTTCTTGAGCGTCGCGATACTTGCAAGCCCGACCTGCGCGGCGGCGAGCAGCACTACCGCCGCGAGCGCATAGAGGTCAGGAGTCATCGCCGGCGACAGCGGCTAGAGGGTTGTTGCATTGGAGGGCCTTCGGGCATTCACTGGCCGGCGTTGACGTCGACCACCACTCGACCACGAACCCTGCCTGCTAGCTGCTCGGGCGCGGTGGTGATGGCTGCAGCCAGCGGAATCAACGTGGTCATCGAAGCCAACGCTTCTGCGTTGAGGTCTGAAGCAAGTCTCGACCACGCCTCTTGGCGCAGTTCGAGGGGGCAGTAAACGCTGTCTACACCGGCAAGAGTGACACCACGCAGGATAAAGGGCATCACGGTCGTGGGCAGGTCCATGCCTTGAGCAAGTCCGCAAGCGGCTACGGTACCGCGGTACTTAGTGGCGGCACAGACATTGGCCAAGGTGTGACTGCCGACCGCATCAACAGCGCCCGCCCAGCGCTCCTTGGCCAGAGGCCGTCCGGGTTCGGAGAGTTCCGCCCGATCGATCACGCTGCTTGCGCCCAGTGCGGTGAGGTAGTCGGTCTCTTCGGCTCGGCCGGTGGAGGCAACCACGGTGTAACCCAACTTGCTCAAGATGGCGACCGCAACGCTTCCGACGCCACCAGCGGCGCCGGTCACCAGCACTTCGCCGCTTGCAGGAGTTACCGCGCCGCGCTCAAGCGCCAGGACGCACAGCATCGCGGTGTAGCCCGCAGTGCCGATCGCCATAGCCTGTTGCGTGGTGAAGGCCTCGGGCAGCGCGACCAGCCAGTCTGCGCGTACGCGGGCTTTCTGGGCGAGGCCTCCCCAGTGGGTCTCGCCGAGGCCCCAGCCGTTCAAAACCACCTTGTCACCGGCAGAGTAGCGCTCGTCGTCGGACGTTTCCACGGTACCTGCGAAGTCGATGCCTGGAACCATGGGCGACTTGCGCACCACCGGCGAGGCGCCAGTGATTGCAAGACTGTCCTTATAGTTCAGAGTCGAGTATTCGACCGCGATCGTGACGCTGCCTTCGGGCAGGTCGGTCTCCGCGACGTCGCTGAGTTCGGTGCGGTACTCGGTACCGTGTTCTTTGTCGCCCTTGTGGACTAGCAGTGCTTGCATGGTTGGTCTCCGTCTCGGGCCGGTTGTTGAGTTGGGATGTTGGGGGTAGGCGCCGAGTTTTGGTGTGGCCTCAGCGGGCATAGAAAAGCCCCCGGTTAGAGCCAGTGCTTCCGAGCACCAGCCGCCGCGCGGGGGCTGCATCTTAGTCGGCCTCAGCCACGAAGAGCTGAGGGCCGACTCATTGAAGACCGACTAGCGGTCGCCAGCGCTCGACTTCTTGGTCGGTTCGGCGCCGGGACCCTTGTCCTCGACGTCGGCCTTCTGGCCGCGTGCCGCCATCATCTTAGCGAGGGCTGCGTTTGCAGCTTTCGCCTCGACCATGTCCATGGCGTCGTCTTTGTTTGTGTCGATCATCGCCCAGTAGGCCAACAACTGCTTCGGAGCTTCGTCCTTTTGCAGTTTGCCGTCGCGGTTCTCGTCCATGAAAGCAACGATGGCGGTCATGTCCATCTCGTCGCGATCACTGCCACCGCCGCCGAACATGCTGCCGCCGCTGTTGCTCTCGGTGATGAAGGAGAGAAAGCCGAAGCTCATCTCGTCAGTGGTCGGTTCGCCCCACCGTACAGTGGCGGTCGGGTCTGGGTTGTGCGGGTTATCAGCCGAGTTATCCCACCAGGACTGGAACACAACCTTGGTGCCAGCGGGCACGGTCTTGAATTCCCCGTACTCGTAGGCGGTCTGCCAGTTGAAGTCGTACTTGGGCACGTCCAAGAGGATCTCGGAACTGCCGTCTGGGTAGTACGCCGTGTACTTGGCTGACTTGCCGCGCAAGTGCATGTGCGGCAGGTAGGAGACGATGCGCGCCTCTTCATCAAAGACATGCTCTGCGGTGGTGGTGACGTCTGCGTCACCTGGCGCCAAGGCGAAATCAAAGCGGCTCAAGCCAGCTCCTTGGAGCGTGTACTTGACCTCTTCACCTGGTGCATAGAACTTGAGGGCAACCTGTGACTGGTCCCAGACGCCGGTGCCCTCGCCGGGCTCCTTGTGGTAGTGCATCTGCCATTGCAGATCCTGGCCAGCCTTGAGCTCGGAAGCGATTCCGTCGGTGTAGATGGTGGGATCGTTGCCGGGGGCAATGCCACCCAGGTTGGGAACGATGATGTGATGAACGGCCGAGCTGCCGGGCCTGAACTCGATCGCCTTGACCATCCGGTTTTCCGGGAGCAGGTCTTTGGTCATCGTGGTCTTGAGATAGATGTACTGGTCCTCGACGTCATCTTCGACGAAGTAGGGCTCATCAACGTTGAGCACCAAATCGGGTTCGCCGATCATCCAGCCGCCGTCTGTCGGCCATTCGCGCGCTTCAGGAGCGGTTGCCGGATCGCCGACGGGTGCACCGGCCGCGGCCCAGCGGACGAACACGTCAACTTCTTCCTCGGTGATGGTGCGTTCGTTCTTAAAGAGTCCGTTTTGACCGGCCGAGGCATGCCATGGCGGCATCTCTCTGCTTTGAACCTTGCGAGCGATAGACTTGGCCCAAGGGCGGGTTTGGTCGTAAGTGACCAACGCCATGGGTGCCACCATGCCGCCAAGATTGGCGCCGTTGGGGCGATGGCAGACTTGGCACTCGGCCTGAAGGAGCCTCGACACTTCGTTGTGAAATGTGGGGGCTTCAAGGTCCGCGGACTCGGTGTTTGCGGCTGCTGGGAGTGCAGCCATCGTGACCAAGAGGATCGCGATTCCGAGTGTTGAGATGCTTCGCTTCATGGTGTGGGTCTCCTTAGAGTTTGCCCGAAGTTGGCGTCGGGAGCGCACTAAAACAGTGGTGGCTGGCGCGAGCCTGAGGTTGTCGGCTCGGCGGTCAACCAAACGAGTTGGCCGATCGGCCAGTCGGCACCATGGGGCATGATCGCAAATGATGATGCATTCGTCAAACAAGTAGACGTGTCGAAGTAGGGTTTTGTTGCGCCGAGGGTCCGGCTCATCCGTGAGCTGGCAACGGACGGGGGGCATCAAGAGCATGATTTTGCATCGTAGGAGATGGCATCGGAATGAGTGACACGCCAACCCAACCGGGCCACCCGAGCCAGCTCGCCGTTCTCGAGCGCTGGCCGGTCGCGATCGCCACTGTCGGTCTGTTCTCCTCGCTATTCTGCTTCTTGAACCTGGGCGGCTACGCGTTGATGTCGATGGAAGGCATGATCATCGACGGTGCTCGCTCGATGATGCACAGCGGCAATTGGTGGGTGCCGCGGGTCTATGGCGATGTCTACACGTACAAGCCTGCGTTTGCCTACTGGTTGTCGGCACTCCCGCAGTCGATCGCTCAGGCGCCGAGTGAACTTGCATTGCGCGCACCGTTCGCTGGAGGCGGTGTGCTGCTGGCGATGGGCCTGCTGTGGTTGTTCGGTCGCTTGCTTGGGCCTCGCACCGGAGTGTTCATTGCCTTGGCTGCAACCGGTGGCCTGCTCTTCTTGGACAAGATCCGGATCGCCGAGTTCGACGGTCCCATCGCGGTCTACACCGGGCTAGCGATCGCGGCAGCGGTGGCGGCGCTAGCTGTGAGCGGCCCCCGCGCTGGTGTGCCGGTTGCCACAGGGGCGCTGGCCACGCCGTTCTCCTCAGCCGGCGCGCAAGCGGCCCTCTGGGTGGCTGCCTATGGGTTTGCCTTCCTTGGCTTCATCGCCAAGGGGGTGCCTGCACTCATGGTCTTCGGCCCGGGGCTTCTGGCCGCCGCGTTTCTGACCGGTAACGTGCGCCGCCTCTTTCGCTGGGATCACATCTTGGGGGCGGCCTTGTTCCTGGGGATGGTTGGCTTCTACATCGGATCTGCGGTGGCGGTAGATGGCAGCGCGATTTTCGATCAGCCGGCGGCCGAGGCCGGGCGGCGGTCGGTGGGGTGGACACTCTCGACTCTGGGCATCACTTTGCTCAAGCCGGTGCTGATTTTGGCCGCCTTCATGCCCTGGACGCTCCTGTTGTTGCGGACCAAGCAAACACTGATTGTGCTCGAACCCAGAGCGCGCCGGGTGCTCTTGGCTGCGCTGGGGTTCTTTTGCGGAGGTACCCTGGCCTTCTGTGTGGTGTCGACCCACGAGATGCGCTACTACTTGCCTTTAGCGGCGGCGGCTGCGATCTCAAGCGGGGTGATTGCGGAATCCATGGTTAGCCGCGGCTCGAATCCGCGCTCTCTCTTGATCACCATTCGGGTGTTCTTGGTGCTGTTTGTGTTGGGCGCAATCGGCACGGCGGTGGATCGTGGCCTTGCGAGCGCCGGGCTCATTGTGGCGATCTTGGTGCCCGCTGGTCTCTCGCTGTTGCCCTCGGTGAGACGCTCGGTGGTTCCTCAACTGGTGGCGTGCTCTTTGGTGCTCACGGTGGCCTACGCATTCGTGGTGATGCCCGGTCGTGCGCTCAGGCGCGACACCACCGAGGTGGCGGCGGTGTTCGATCCGCTCATCCCAAAGGACGAGACGGTGTGGATGGTTGCTCCGTCAGACCATGCTGGCAAGCACGCAACCCTCCTCCACTACTTGGGGCGTGAGGTACGGATACTCCCTGAAACGCTGAGTGAGTCGAAACCCGAGGCTGCGATCCGCTTTGTGATCTATACCGATGAGCGTGCGCACCTGCTGGCTAAGACACACCGGGTTGAAGACATTAAGATGGTGAAGCATCCCTATTTCAACTACCACCTCGCCCGCGTGCTTGGCCGCGCTCTAGACGCCGCGAGCGACTAGAAACCGGCGGTCATGGAAACAGAACAACCGCCGCGCCCGTACTGGTGCAACGAGTTGGGTGTTGATGCCCTGCTCGACCTTCTTGGAGATTAACCCGTGAAAACGCTCGCCGCACTCAAGTTCATGTTCGTCGGACCGTTGGTGCTTGCACTGTTGGTGGTTATCAACTTCATGACCTCGCCGGGCAACTGGTGGGTTCAGTGGGCCGCACTAGGCATCGGGATCGCCTGGGTGATCAGCTTCATCCGCGTGGTGGGTGCCATCCTGGTGGCAGGCGGAATTGCCGCTTTCATCGCCATGCTGCGTCGAGCGAACTAGCTAGCACCGACCGACTGAGCCTGGCGTGAGTCGGAGACGGGCGAGTCTTCGTGCAGAGGGTCGAGGCGAGTCGAGTTGTAGGATGCCGGCTCCCTTCGACCACTGTGGAGTCTTTCAAGCGATGACTGATGCGTTCGAATCGCCGTTGACAGTTGAGGGCGGTACCGTCGTCGGTCCGCTACGCCACCCACGGCAGATGCTTGCCGATCAAGAGTACGGTGGTCACCAGTCGATCCACGACGACGCAATGGCCGAGAAGCTGGGCTTCCGTGCTGGCCCCATCGAAGGCCCCACGCACTTCAGTCAGTTCGTCCCGTTGCTGGCGAGAATCTGGGGCAGCGCATGGTTTGAGACCGGCACCTTGAGTTCTCACTACCGCAACATGGTGGTAGAGGGCGAGGGTGTGCGTGCGTTTTCAGACGAGCCGGTTGATGGCTCGAACCAGGTGGCAGTGCGCGCTGAGAAGGAAGACGGCACCGAGGTGCTGATCGGCAGCGCGTCCATTGGCCCGGCGAGTGACGCTACACCGACCGTCCTGGAAGAGCGCATCGCAAACCTCAGACCGGTCGAGCGGCTAGTGATCCTTCGTGATCTCGAGGTCGGCATGAAGGGCAAGCAAGTCGAAGAGGTGCGCATGGATCCGGACCAGAACATGGGCAAGCTTTACCCGTTCTCGCTCAACGAGAAGCTGTCTGCGATCACCGAACCGTCGCCGTGGTACACCGAAGAGGGCGGCAAGAGTTCGCCTTGGGGTAAGGCCATCGTCCCTCTGGAGATGGTCAGCGTGCTGGCTGAGTACACCAGCCATCAAGCGGCCTTCCCGGTGCGTGGCCCAGCGGTCGGCCTGTTTGCGGGCCAACAAATCCGCATGGTCAAGGGGCCGTTGTTCGTTGGCCAGGACTACACCATTGAGCGTGAGATCGTCGCCCTGAGTGAGAGCCGGCGCACCGAGTCCTATTGGGTGAAGACCACAATCAGAGACCCTGCGAGCGGGGACGTGGTGGCGGAGATGATCCTCAATCACGCGACCCTCAAGGGGTCGTATGAGGCCTACGACGAAGAGTACCCGGCCCTAGGCTAAGACCTACCAAGTCCGTTCGTCGCCGCCGACCCCAGACCCGAGGACGCGCGCGAAAGCATCCCCAGCGCGCAGCGGAAGAAAGACTACGGAGACTCATATGTCCGACTCGTTCATCAACGCGACGCGCGAGGGCGCGATCACCTGCATCACCATTGATCGTGCGGCCAAGCGCAACGCCATCACCAACGAGATGATGGCCGACCTCGAACGCATGGCACGCAGACTGAGTGCCGACGAAGACACCCGCGCGGTCATCATCAAGGCTGACGGCGGCGATTTCTCTGTCGGCGCAGATCTTTCCCAACCGCGGTTTTCTGGCGGCGAACGGCCGTCGCTCTTGATGCGTCGGCGCGGGGTCGAGTTGGGCGCCGCGTTGATGCGCAGTCTGCAAGAAATCCCTCAGCCGACGATCGCAGCGGTGCAAGGCATCGCCACCGGCGCCGGCGCTTGCATCGCGTCGGCGTGTGACTTCAGAGTGGCAGCGTCCAACGCACGCATTGGCTACGGCGAGGTCAAGATCGGCATCAACCTGATGTGGACGGCAGTGCCGGTGTGCTTGCATTTGGTGGGGCCGAGCCGCGCCAAGCAATTGATCATGACCGGCAAACTGTTCGATGCTGAGACGCTTGAGCGGTGGGGCTTTCTTGACGAGGTGGTTCCACTCGCAGAGCTCGACAACACAGCTTTGCGTTGGGCGCAGGAGTACACCGAGCTGCCACCGATGGCGGTGCAAATGATCAAACGCAGTATCAACCAAACGAGCGGCGCGTTGGACCGCGCGATCATGCACATGGACGCCGACCAGTGGCTACTGGCGAGTCAGTCCGAGGATTTTCGAGAAGCGGTGTCTGCGTTCTTTGAGAAGCGCAAACCCAGTTTCACCGGGAACTAATCAAAGGGCAAAGCCCTGCCGCTGGCAGTCATCGCTGAGGAGCCGCTCCGGAACTCGCGCCTGAAGTTCGGCCCCTGGGACTAGCTGTCGATCGGCAAGTTGGTTTCGCGAGAACGAGCGCCGCCCAGATGTCGAGACCCGTCACGCGAGATCGTCTCGCTTCTCGATGCTCGGTTTGCGCGCCAAGGGCTCAGGTTAAGCTGCCATTCCTTCCGCTCGCCACCAAGTCGCAATTCATGCTCTGAATACGAGGTCGCAATGACTCGCCGTAGCCGGTTCCTCTTCATGCTTGCGCTGATCGTCGCGGGCGAGGCGGTGTATGCGCTGCCGTTCCTGGTCGCCCGACTGTTCCGGCCGACCCTGCTCGATGTCTTCGGCATCACCAATCTACAGCTTGGCGCAGCGTTCTCTTTGTACGGCGTGGTCGCGATGCTCTCCTACTTTCCAGGAGGCATGCTTGCGGACCGCTTTTCCGCGCGCCGGCTGATGGCGTTCTCGTTGTTGGCAACGGCTGGGGGAGGCGTCGTCTACTCGTGGATTCCGAGTCTAGAGATGTTGACCCTGCTGTTCGGATTCTGGGGGCTGTCTAGTGTGCTCTTGTTCTGGTCAGCCTTGCTGCGCGCCACCCGGCAATGGGGTGGCGAGCTTCAACAAGGCCGCGCCTACGGCATGCTCGATGGCGGTCGCGGGCTGGTCGCTGCACTGGCTGCCACCGCCATGGTCGGTCTGCTCGCAGCACTCCTGCCAGGTGATCCGTCGCATGCGACCTTGGCAGAGCGCGGCCACGCGCTGAGCGTGGTGATCTTGATGTTCACCGGCTTTACCGCCCTAGCCGCGGTGCTGGTTTGGTTCTGCGTTCCGGAAGAAGCGGCGGCTGACTACCGGGCTCGGGCCAAGGGAGAAGCGATAGAGCGGTTCCAGTGGTCGAGTGTGCCCGCAGTGCTCAAGATTCCCGGTCTATGGATGCAGGCGGTGATCGTGATTTGTGCGTATGTGGCCTACAAGAGCATCGATGACTTTTCTCTTTATGCGCGCGACGGGTTTGGCATGAACGATGTGGAATCGGCGTCGATCGGAACGATCTCGTTCTACATGCGCCCGATCGCGGCGTTTGCTGCAGGTTTGTTAGGCGACCGCTTCGGCTCCTCCAGAGTGCTGGTTTGCTCGTTTGTGCTCTTGTGTTTGAGTGCGGGCAGCGTGGGTCTAGGTGTGGTGCCAGGGTCGTTGCCGGCTCTGTTTGTAATCGGAGTGTTGGCCATTAGCCTCGCCTTGAATGCGTTGCGCGGTGTCTACTTCGCTCTCTTCGGTGAGGGTGCGATTCCCCGGTCGTTCACCGGTACTGCCATCGGGTTGGTGTCGGTGGTCGGCTACACACCCGACATTTTTATGGGGCCACTGATGGGATACTTGACAGATCGCACACCCGGGGCCGGCGGCCACGAGGACGTGTTCAAAGTGGTTGGGTTGTTCGCGCTTGTCGGGGTGCTGGCGACCGTTGCCTTTCAACGCTTGTCGGCGCGACGTCGCGAGCAGCTAACGGAGATGGTCGCATGAGCGAGATCGAGATTCGGTGTAATTGTGGTGAACTGTGCGGGGTAGTGCGCAACGCCTCGCCTCGGCGCATCAACCGCGGCACCTGCTACTGCGATGATTGCCAGGCATTCGCACGCCATTTGGCACACGACGATCAGGTCTTGGATGAGTACGGCGGCACCGAGATCTTGCAGTTCTCGTCGGGCCAGTTGGAGTTCACCAGCGGCGTAGAGAACCTTGCTTGCTTACAACTGACGGAAGGCGCACTACGCCGTTGGTATGCCAGCTGCTGCAAGACACCGATTGCTAACACCCTGGGCAAGTCATGGGTGCCTTTTGTCGGGCTGCTGCGCGCGTCGATTGATCGAACGATGACGGCTGCGCAGCTCGATCAGATCGCAGGGCTCAACCGCCTTCGAGTGCACACCAAGTATGCGCTGAAGGACTCTGAACAACTGGCCGCGAGCGGACCCGGTTCATTGAGCATGTTGCTCGGCTTGCTGCGGCTCCTCGGTGGTGGATGGTTGCGGGGAGAACACAAGCGTTCCCCATTCTTCGCCAACGGTGCGCCGGTGACGACTGCTCACGTCTTGAGTGCAGAAGAGCTTGCACAGGCGCAGCAGGTCAGTGCCTCGTAGGCCAGCACTTCGAAGGGCACCGTCGTAGGTCACACCTCGTAGGTCAACGCCTAGCCGTCACGCCCAGCCCTCGCGTCCAAGGGGTGGGTGAGTTGGGCGATGCGAAGACGCCTCAAGGAGTTCTGCGACCGCGTAGCGCTCGATGCCGTGGCGATTGTCTGAGTCAACGCCGGAGACGACGGTCCAAGGCGTGCTGTCGAGGTACTCGGGCAAGTCGGCGCTGTTGACCCAGGATTGAATCGGCTCTCCCACGGTCCGCACCATGAAGCGACCGACGGTGCCGGCGGTTCCGGTCGCCCATGCCGGCAGGCAGTGCGAGAACACGATCTGGCTGCCCTTGGTTGCGCACGACGAGGCCTGTTGAAACAGGTCGAGCACGTCTGTGTGTCGCAGGTACATCAGTAGGCCCTCTGCGATGAACAAGGTTTTGGCGGCCGACTGCCAGTGCTTGTCCATGGCCATTGCTTGAGGGATCTTGGTTCTCTCAAGATCGACCGAGAGCAAGTGAACGTTATCGGGCTGGCCGAGTTCTGTGATCGCGGCATGTTTTGCTTTGGCTGTTGCCGGATGATCGACTTCGAAGAAGTGAACTTGCGCGAACTCTGGGGCCAATCGCATAGCAAGCGTGTCGAACCCCGCCCCTAAGATCACGACTTGTGTCGCCCCGGCTGCGATCGCCTTCAGTGCAGTGTCGTTGATGTAGCACTTGCGGTAGCCAAGAGCGTGAAACATGCCAGGCAGCAGAAGATCGTTCCAGCGGTACATGCGGGCCATCCAAGATTTCCTGGCGGTTTGAATCACTCTTGGGGTGTAGCGCCTGAGCTTGGCGGCGATCATCAGTTCTTCGGTCAGCTGTCTCAGTCTTGGTGGCAGCCGGTCGTTCCAGTCGCCGGTGTGGCTCAAGGTCAAGACGCTATGGGCGACCTTAAGGGCGGTCTCACTTGGGTTGTGCTTCTGCATCGGCCGAGAATAGCTGCCATCGCTGGGTCCGCCTGCTGACAAGTTCGTGCCTTGGCTGCTCGTATGATGCTGAAGATGGCTTAGAGCAGGTGGCAGCGCCGAGCTTCCCCCTGCATGGCGGGCGCGTCCCGCGGTGGCCGGTGGGCTCGCAGCTCGACTTGTTTGCTTGAGGAGGTGCTACCCCCCCCCAAAAAAGAAGGGGCCCTATCGTTGGAGCAGCTGCGTTTGTTCGACCACTTCGCTGTTGATCGGCAGGGTGAACAACATGCCGTCGGTCGCGATGACTCCGTTGGCAGGCAGTACGCTGTTGAATGCGTTTGCCACCATCGGGTTCACTGGGTTGGGAATCAGGTGGTAGAAGACGACCTTCCTGACACCCGCAGCTTGGGCCAGCGCGACAACATCTGGGGCAGCCGCATGGTAGGTCTGCACGTCGGCGACAAACTTGGCCGCTCGCGGGTTTGAGGCTGCCATCATGCGCTGCAATTGCTGCAGCACCCCTAGAGCCATGGTGTCGTGAAACAAGAGGTCGGCGCCCTTAGCCGCGGTCTCGAGGGTTTGTGTGCGGTTGGTGTCGCCTGAGACCACGATGGAGCGCCCACCGAAATCGAAGCGATAGCCGAAGGCCGGCTCGATTGGCGGGTGATCGACCTTGAAGGCGGTGATGGTCAGGCCGTTCTGGTCATAGATTGTTCCTGGCACAATCGTCTTGGCGACCATCGGACCGGTCTCCACGGGCAACAGTTCTGCGCCGTGGTGGGCGGTGCGGTAGGCCCGGTCGAACGAGTAGGCGGTGTTGAACCCGCCGACCACACGCTCGACACCGGTGGGCCCCATGACGGTCAAGGGCTCGGCTCTGCCAGAGGTCCAAGAGTTCATGTTGATGTCGGGCAAGGCGCCGATGTGATCTGAGTGGAAATGGGTCAGCAAGACCCCCTTGAGGTGTTCGAGGGGCAAGCGCGCGAGTGCGAGGTTCTTGTTCGATCCTGCACCGGTGTCGACCAAGAAGATGCGCTCGCCAGCCATCACCGCAATGCAGGCTTGCTCGCGGGTGGGATCAGCGCCGAGCGGCGAGGCTGAGCCACAAACAAAGGCGCGCAGTGCGTCGTCAGTGAGCACATCAGGTGGTGCCGCGCCCGGTTGGGCGAGCGCGGGCAGCGTAAGAGCGGCCAGACTGATAGCCAAAAATAGCGTGCGCATGTGGAAGTTGTTCCCTTGTTGAGTGAGTTGGCACGGCGTGCCAGGAGTCCCTGTGCGAGGAGTCCCTGTGCCCGGAGCAGCTGCGTGCCAGGCAACGCAGGTGTGCTCGGAACCACGGGCGCACCTCAGCAGCGGAGAGTGAGACTCTACAGCGGAGGCTTGAATCAGTTGCTCGATGGCAAGGGCCGTCGCTCGAGGATCGCGGCCAAGATCTGCGGATCAAGATTGCCGCCTGAGACGACGCACACCGTTTTGCGCCCTTTGCGGTGACCGCGTCCGGCAAGCGCAGCTGCAACCGGCGTGGCGCCAGCACCTTCGGCGATGAGCGACTGCTCGGTCGCAAGGCGACGCACGGCGTCGATGACTTCAGCAATGCTCGAGCTCACCGCTTGGTCGATAACGTCGCGCAGCAGCGGCCACATCTCAGCGAGGACCGAGGTGCCGCCCGCGCCGTCAATGAAGGTCTTCTGGTACTCAACATCGACTGGACCACCGGCGGCGAGTGCCGCACCCATCTGTCCTGCAGCCTCGGTCTCTGCTGCGATGATGTGCGTCTGCGGCCGACGGGCCTTGATCAGCGAACCAATGCCAGCTGCTAGACCACCACCACCGACCGGCAGGAGCACTGCGTCAACGTCCGGCAGATCCTCCAGAATCTCGACCCCGATGGTCGCGTTGCCAGCGATGACCTCCCGCTCGGCCACCGGATGCACGAAGTGACCGTGGTGGCCGGGAACCTGCCGAGTGCTGAGCACATGCCACCATGCCTCGAACGGAACTTGCTCGATCTGCGCGCCGAGACCTCTGAGCGCTCCAATCTTGCTGACGGCCGCGGTGTCGGGAACGATGACGGTGCACGGAACGCCGAGCTGCCCAGCTGCTGCGGCGAGACCCTGTGCAAAGTTGCCGGCGCTCGCGGTGACGATGCCGCGTGCCGTTTCAGCTCGCGGCAAGGCGCGAAGAGCGTTGGTCGCAGCGCGAATTTTGAAGGAGCCGAAAGGCTGCAGGTTTTCGAGCTTGAGATAGATCCCGGCCGGGCAGTCGCGCAAGGTGAGCGGCACCAAAGGGGTGCGGTTCACAAAGCCAGCGATCCGCTGTTGGGCGGCGTCGATGTCTTGGTCGGTGGGTGCCGGGAGAGAAACGGTCATCGGACCTCAAGCATAGTCAGTCGTTGGGAACTTTGGCTGTTATGGCAGAGTTCGAGGAAGTGTCCAAGGTCGGCGGTGAAGCACAAAGGAGGAAGCAGTGAGCAGCGAGGAGCATCAGTTGTACGGAGACCTCGCGCCTTGGTGGCCGCTCATGTCTTCCCCGGGGGACTACCAAGAGGAGGCGGGGATCTACTCCACTCTTCTCGAAGAGACCTGTGACGGCCCCGCCCCGAAGCTGCTCGAACTGGGTTCGGGTGGCGGTAATAACGCGGTCTATATGAAGCGTCGGTTCGAGCAACTGGTGCTCACCGATCTTTCCGAAAGCATGCTCGATGTCAGCCGAGAGCTGAACCCGGAGTGCGAGCACCTGCAAGGCGACATGCGGACGGTGCGACTGGGCCGCACCTTCGATGCGGTGTTTGTTCACGACGCCATTTGTTACATGAAGAGCCGTGAAGATCTGCGCCAAGTAGCGGACACTGCTTGGGTGCATTGTCGTCCGGGCGGCGCGGCTCTGTTCGCTCCGGACTACCTAAAGGAGACCTTTCCCGGTTCGTGCAGCGAGCAAGGTGGCCACGACGAGCAACTCGCTGAAGGTGGCCTCAAAGAAGGCGAGGTTTGCCCGCGAGGGCTGCGCTACCTCTCGTGGTGCTGGGATCCTGATCCGACCGATGATCAGTACGTCACCGACTACGCCTACATGGTGCGCGAACGCGACGGCTCAGTCACCGTTGTGCACGACCGGCACATCGAGGGACTGTTCGCGCGCTCGCAATGGCTAGAGGTGCTCGAAGGAACGGGATTCGAGGTCAAAGCGGTGCCGCTGGAGCACTCGGAGGTCGAGGCCAATGTGCACGAGATGTTCGTTGCCCATCGGCCAACGTAGATGCCGTTTCATCGATGCACGTGGGTGGGTTTGAACGCTATCGGTGGCCTTTGCCGTAGAGCACCTTGCCCGGTCGTTTGCCGGTGTGTCGATCGTTCTCGATGACCACTTGGCCGTTGACGATCACCGTGTGGATTCCCGTGGGGTAAAGCTCTGGCTGCTCGTAGGTTGCCCGGTCGGTGATGGTTTCAGGATCAAACAACACCACATCGGCCCAAAGGCCTTCGCGCACCAAGCCGCGATCCATTAGCCCCATTCTGCTGGCGGGCCATGAGGTCATGCGCCGGATGGCCTCCTCCAAACTGAGCACGCCGAGTTCCCGCACAAAGTGCGCAAGCACCCGTGGATGAGTTCCATAGGCGCGCGGGTGCGGTAGGCCAAGGCCATCCCCTTCGCCATTGCCCAAAGCAGCACCCGCGTCGGAACCGATGCTCACCCACGGCTCAGCGAGCGCTCGGGAGATATCGGCTTCACTCATCATGTGGAAGATGCCCATCACCCGGCCCTCACCCTCGAGCACCAGGTCCCAGGCTGCGTCCGCCGGGTGCTTCTTTGAGAGTTGAGCGATCTCGGCGATCGACTTGTTCTCGAGCCAAGCGTTGCTTTCATTACGCGCGTTGACTAACACCACGCGATCCCAGCCGCCGGCAGCTTCGATGATGTTCCACCAGCCGGGCGAGCCGGTCTCCACCTCTCGCTTCAATCGGTCCCGGATTTTTGAATCACGCAGCCGCTTCTTGAGTGCATTTGAACCGCCTTCGTGTGCCCAGGACGGGACGGTTGCCTCCAGTCCTGTGCCGCCGGCGGTGTACGGATAGACGTCTGCTGCGACGTCGACACCGCGCTCGCGTGCTGTGTTGATTTGGCTGATGGCCTTGTCAATCAAGACGCCCCATCCGGGCTCGTAAGCTGCTTTGAAGTGAAAGATCTCAACTGGCAAGCTCGCGCGCTCGCCAATCTCGATTGCTTCACTCACCGCCTGCACTAGCTCTTTGCCTTCGCCCCGGATGTGACTTGCGTAAAGGCCGCCAGCTCGACCCACCACCGTCGCAAGTGCGACCAGTTCGTCGGTTGTTGCGTACGAGCTGGGCGGATATATCAACGCGGTGGTCATGCCCAAAGCGCCCGCCTCCATCGCCTCACCCATGATGCTCGCCATGCGCGCGAGTTCATCCGTGTTGGGTGCACGCGCGTCGCTGCCGAGCACAGCCATTCGCGCTTGAGTGGCGCTGAAGTAGCTGCCGAAATTGATGCTGATGCCGCCTTGTTGTAGTCGAGCGAAGTAAGCGCCTACGTCGCTAGCGCCGTCTTGCAACTCACGCTTGCCATCGGCCGGCGGCGTGCCGCCTTCGCCACCGATGGCGGTGGTCACGCCCATGCGGAGCTTGTTCTCGGCGAGGCCGTTGACTAGTAGCACCGCGCCGGATTGGTCCATCATGTCGATCCAGCCGGGCGACAAGTACAGGCCTTCTGCGTCGATCTCCCGCTTGCCGGCGGCGGTGACATGGCCGATCTTTGCGAAGCGACCACCCTCGATGGCGACGTCGGCTTTGACCCACGGGTTGCCCGCGCCATCGAGCACGCGGGCGTTGCGGATGACGAGATCGAAAGTGGCCGTTTGCGCGGCGAGTTGCAACGGCAAGAGCGAGAGTGGTGCTAGCAGGGCAAGCGTGCGTAGCCACGATGTCCAACGGTGTTTCATATGTGATTGATCCTAGTCCGTCCGGTTTCCACAGAGTGGCGGCTCAAGGCCCCTTCAAGCTCTTACCAAATCGAGGCAATGGATGTACCCGCGGGTTGATTTGCGTCATGATCGATGTTCTGGGCTCGTCAGACGACGAGCGCAAGCTCTCTTCCTTCTGCCGAACCCTCCGATAGCGCCGCAGCGTCTTGCGCACGGCCCCTAGCGTGGGTGTTTCGAGCTTCGACCAGTTTTCTGTCGCTGAATGCTTCTACGCCACCTATGAAGAATGTAGGAAGCACCGTCATCCTTGGCGGTGGAGAGGTTGGGTATCACTTGGCACGCACCCTGGTTGATCGAGGGCGCCCAGTGGCGATTGTTGATACCGATCCCGAGCTGCGCCAGCGCTACGAGGAGGAACTCGATGTGTCCTTCTTTGTGGGCAACGGCACTGATATTCGGATCCTCAAGGCCGCCGGTGTTGGCCAAGCGGAGCTGTTCATTGCTGCCGCTGATGCCGAAGAAGTGAATCTGGTGGCGTCGGCGTTCGCAAAACACTTGGGGGCTCGTCGTTGTGTAGTCCGGTTGGAGGACGCCGACGAGCTGTCGGTTTATCGCTCGGAGTACGAGCAACTTTTCGGCGCCGACTTGCTGCTCTCGCCGCAGCACCTTGCGACGATTCGCGTCGTGAACTTGGTCTTGGGTTATGACACTCAAGAGATCGATTTCTTTGCGCACGGTCAGGTTCAACTGCGCACAATCGCAATCCAAGAGGGTTCTGCGATCACTCAGCGTTCTTTGCGCAAGGCGAAGCTGCCGCCGGGCACGCGCGTCGTCGGCTACCTTGACCAGGGCCATGAGCTGTCGATTCCAGACCCCGAACAAATGCCGGCGGCAGGGGGACGGGCGATCGTGCTGTGCTCTTCCGATCGCGCCGACAGGGTCGAGCGACTGTTTGCTTGCGCCAAACAGTCCGACCGAGTGGTGGTGGTTGCGGGCGGCGGCCTCATGGGGCGCGCGGTTGCGCGCGAGTTGACCGGCCACGTCAAACACCTCATGATTCTGGAGCGCAATCGTGACCAGGCTGGTCTGGTTGCGGAGGAGTTTCCTAGGGCCGATGTTTTGTGTGGCGATGTCACCAACGTTGCCTTCTTGCGCAGTCACCGTGTGCCAGAGGCGGACACATTTGTTGCTGCCCTGGGTCACGATGAGGCGAATCTAATGGCGGCCCTGGTCGCTCAGGAACTGGGCGCGGGCCAAGTGATTGCGATGGTGCGCCGTTCTGAAACCAGCGAACTGTGGCGCAAGGCAGGTTCGTTCCGCGCGGTGTCGCCTCGGTTCCTCGCGGCCGAGCGCATTCGTGAGTACATCGAGAACGGCTACCGGGCCAATCTCACTTCGCTCGCCCGGGGTGCCCTGCGCTTGCTCCAGCGCGAGGTCAGTGAAGACAGTCCGGCAATCAACACTGCGCTGGGTGACCTCGCAGCGCCACAAGGGTTGATCGTCGGTGCCATTCAACGCGGCGAGCGCGCATGGATTCCGGTCGGTAGCGACCGTTTGCTTCTCGGCGACGAGTTGCTCCTGTTTGTCCACGAATCGAAATTGCCCGAGGCGGACCGGTTGTTCCCCGAGTCGGTGGCTACCACCTAGAGCTCTCTTTAGAAGACGATCAATCCCATGAACTTCTCGGCCGTTTTCAATCTTCTTGGCCGCTTGGCAGTGCTCCTCGGCTCCGTTCAGTTGCTGCCGATCGCTTGGTGTCTCTGGTTCGACGAGACGTCTGTTCTATCGGCCTTCGTGTGGTCAGCTGGTATTGCTGTTGCCGTTGGCCTGGCGCTTGCGGCGATTCCCAACCGCGATCCAACCCTCTACCGGCGCGAAGGGATCTTGATCGTCGTCCTGGGCTGGGGCATGGGCTCGGTGATCGGCGCGCTTCCCTACTTGTTTTCGGGCGTCTTGGTGGGGCCGGTGGATGCGCTGTTCGAGTCGGCGAGCGGTTTCACCACCACTGGAGCGAGCGTCTTGCTCGATATCCCAGGCGCTGGCTACGGCATCTTGTTTTGGCGCAGCTTGACGCAATGGTTGGGCGGGTTGGGCATCGTGGTGGTGTTCTTAGCACTGCTTTCAGGCCAGAGCTCGAATGCACGAGTGCTCTATCGCTTTGAAGTGCCTGGGCCGACAACCGAAGTACTCCATGCGCGGGTGCATGAAACGGCTTCGGCGTTGTTTAAGTTGTATGTGATGCTGACGGTGGCAGAAACGGTGCTGTTGAAGTTGGCGGGCTTGTCGTTCTTTGAGGCGTTGACTCACTCCTTGTCCACCGTGTCGACCGGTGGCTTCTCGCCCAGGGCCGATAGCGCTGCGGGGTTAGCGCCGTTGGCGCAGATCATCATCATTGTGTTCATGGTAATCGGAGGGGTCAATTTCTCACTGATTTACGGTCTGCGCTTCAAGCGCTTCAGATGGTGGCAGGACCGAGAGTTCTCGGCCTATGTTGTGATGCTGGGCGCAGCGGCATTGCTGATCGCGATTCTGTTAGTCGATAGCCAAGGCGTTCCGCCTCTTAAGGCCTTGCTGGATTCGGTGTTTCAAACGGCGTCGCTGATGACCACGACCGGCTTCTCTAGTGTCGACTTCGATGGCTGGCCAGCGGGTGCGCGCGGAATCCTGCTGTTGGTAATGATGGTTGGTGGCTGCGCAGGCTCGACTGCCGGTGGCATCAAGGTGTCGCGAATCTATCTGGCATTCAAGACGGTTCTGCGCGAGGTGAAACTCTCGTTCAAGCCGGAGGCGGTGATCCCTGTGAGCATGCGCGGTCGAGTGATAGCGGAGTCGGTGGTCGGCAGTACGACCGCCTTCTTGCTGCTGTTCTTCGTGTTCTTGATCACCGGCACGTTGCTGCTAGCGGGCGGCGGCACGGATTTGGTCACAGCGTCGACCGCCGCGCTCGCTACTCTCGGCAACGTTGGGCCTGGCCTTGGCGGTGTGGGTCCCGAACAAAACTATGCGGCATTCAGTTCGTTCGACAAACTGGTGCTGGTCGGTCTCATGCTGCTGGGTAGGCTTGAGATCTTGGCCATTGCTTCGCTGCTTACGCGCTCTTTCTGGCGTCGGTGAAGGATTGCTCCAGTCATTGATTTGATGCAAGCGGAGGCTCTCACGCGTTAGGCTGGTGCGGACTATGAAATCTCTGTTCGCCCAGCTCGCCATGGTGCAGAAGAACCGCGTACACACGCGGAGCCTGCGCGTAGTTTCTACTGTGATGGTGGCACTGGTCGTGCTGACCGCGATCTTCATGATCATCTTCCGCGTGCTGATGGCGCGCGAGGGGTTCGAACACTCGTGGGCGACGGCGTTCTATTGGGTGGTAACGGTGATGTCGACCTTAGGGTTTGGCGACATTGCGTTCGAGGGCGACGTGGGCCGATTGTTCACCATGGTGGTTCTCCTAACCGGCATGGTGCTACTGCTGGTGCTGCTGCCCTTTCTGTTCATTGAGATGTTCTACATTCCGTGGAGAGCTGCGCGAGACGCAAAACGGGTGCCGCGCCAGGTGGATGCAGGGGTCAAGGGTCATGTTCTGATCACCAGCGCGAACCTCACTGCGCGAGCGCTGCGCAAGAAGCTTCAGCACTTGAAGATCCCTCTGATTCTGGTGCTGTCTGATCGCGAGGAGGCGCGTAGGTACTACGACCGGGGCTGGCGCGTGATAATTGGCGACCTCGACCGACCAGAGACCTGGCGCCGGGCGGGAGCAGAGCGTGCGGCGCTAGTGGCTGCCACTGGGTCTGATGCACAGAACGCGCACGTGGCGTTCACTGTTCGAGAGATCGATAGCTTGGTGCCAATCGTAGCCATTGCCCACGACATCGATTCGGTCGATGTGCTGCAGCTCTCAGGGGCAACCGAGGTGGTTCAGCTTGCTGAACGCTTAGGTTCGGCGCTGGCCCGGCGAGTGACTGGCATCGACACGGTGTCTCATCCGATCGGCGAGATCGAGGGGCTGGTCATCGCCGAGGCTAACGCCCGCCACACCGAGCTTGAGGGCAAGACTCTTGAAGAGGCGCGGCTACGGCAGCGAGTGGGAGTGTCGGTGGTGGGCCTGTTGAGCCACGGCCAATTTTCTCCGGGTTCAGGCGAGCTGGTGATCGAGCACGACAGTGTGTTGCTGATGGTTGGCACCAAGGAACAGTTCGTTGTGTATGACCAGTTGTTCCGTAGCGTCGGACGATCGACGAAACCAGTGTTGATCTTAGGCGGTGGCCGGGTAGGCCGTGCGACGGCACGGTCTCTTGCAGCTGGTGGGCTCGACTACCGGATCGTGGAGAAGGTGCACGGCAGGATCAAAGACAAGAAGCGCGTCATCATTGGCAATGCTGCGGATCGCCAGGTGCTGCAGGAGGCCGGCATAGCGGACACGGCTGCGGTGATCCTGACCACGCACGACGACGACATGAACGTATTCTTGACCATCTACTGCCGCAAGCTTCGCCCGGAGATCCAGATCCTTTCGCGATCCACCCGAAGCCGTAACGTCGGCACGCTCTATCGAGCTGGGGCGGACCTGGTGCTGTCTTACGGCAGCATGGGTGCAGATGCGATCTACCAGCGTCTGGATTCGAGCGAGGTGTTGACGGTGGCCGAGGGCCTATCGGTGTTCCGCTACCCAATGCCCGCTTCGCTCGCGGGAAAATCTCTTGCTGAATCACGACTGCGTCCGCAGACTGGTGCGTCGGTGGTTGCGATAGAGACTCCAGCAGGCCGCAGCGTGAACCCTGATCCAAACCAGTTGATGCCAGCGGACGGTTGCTTGGTGCTGGTGGGTTCGGCCGAGTCTGAAGCGCTCTTCGCCAAGCTCTTTCTTTAGTGGATCGGGTTTAGGGCATAGATCACGGGATCGAGATCCCCAAACCCCGAGGTTCCTAAGCCCCGAGGCCCCTAAACCCCTAAACCAGAGAGCAAGGCGTCGGCGGTCTTCATCAGTGCCGGTACGCCATCGGCGATGAACTCCATGCGCGGATCGGTGGAGTCGCCGACTTTCCAGCGGTAGTGCAATTGCTGAACAACCACTGCCGTCTTCCATTGGCCGAAGGCTTCGTACCAAGCTGCACTTTCAACGTTGAACCCGCTCTTTTCACCGTAGCGAGTGATCACCTCAGCTCGGCTCGGCAGGCCCATGGTGCTCATTCCCGGATGGGCGCGCTTGACGTCTGGTCCGTCGGCCGGGTCTGGCCAGTAGTTGAGCAGAGTGCCGAGGTCGATCAAAGGGTCGCCAAGCGTGGTCATGTCCCAATCAAAGAACGCTTCTACGTGATCGGGATCGCCTGAGCGAAACATGCAGTTGTCGAGTTTTAAGTCGTTGTGCACAAACGAGACGCTCTGACTCTCTGGTAGCGACGCTTCGAAACGAGCGTGCAGCGACGACATCAGTTCATGGTGGTCCGGATCTTGGACCAGATCCCAGCGCTTCTTCCAGCCGCCGACCTGGCGGGAGACAAATCCTTCCGGCTTGCCGAGGTCGCTGAGGCCGCAGGCTTCTGGATCGAGCAGATGAAACGCGGCGATGGCGTCGACCAGAGCGAAACCGATCCGTCGGCCGACCGCCTCATGGTTCTTCATCGACGAAGGCAGAACGTTGCGGATCACATCGCCCTGCCTGCGCTCCATGACGAAGAAGTCGGCGCCCGCGATCGCGTGATCGACGCACAGGAGGTAGGCGCGCGGCGCTTTGTCGAAGTGTTCCCACAAACGAGAGAGCACCTTGAACTCGCGCTTCATGTCGTGTGCGCCAGGAGCGAGCACGCCGAAGGGCGGTCGCCTTAAGACCAGCTCGGTGGCTCCGAGCTTGATCAAGTACGTGAGGTTGGCCGCCCCGTTGGGAAACTGTAGAACCTCAAGCGGCCCGTTGGTGTCGAGGTCTAAGGGCAGCTCTGTACGCAGGTGCACCTCGATCGTTGGCCAGTCCAGCTCTTCACCTGCGCGCACCGGTGCGGTTTCTGGCGGGGCAACTGCGGGGTCGGTCTCAGAGTGTTGATTGCTCAATGGTTGAAACTTGCTCAAGGTAAGGACTGATTGATCAAAGAGGTGTCGAGCGACAATCCTAAGGGCTTCACTGCAACGAGGCCAAGCCGAAAGCTCACGCGGCTATAGTCTTCGCCTCCCATCTCGATTGAGTCTTCGCCACCAACGGCCCCCCACTCTTGGAGTTCCGATGAGCGTGTCCAACAAGTTTCGAAGAATCCTGCTCCCGGCGCTGGTATTCCAGTCGATCATCATCGGCGGCGGCTATGGCACTGGCCGCGAGTTGGTGGAGTTTTTCTTGCAATACGGACCTATCGGCGGACTCTTGGCCATGCTTGGCCCAACACTGATCATTACCACCTTGTGCTGCATGGTGGGGTTCGAGTTCGGGCGTGCTTTTAGGGTTTACGACTATCGATCGTTTTACGGCAAGCTGCTGGGGCGTGGCTGGGTGCTCTACGAGGTCATCTTCCTGGTCTTCATCCTGCTGATCATGGCGGTGCTGGGCTCGGCGGCGGGCAATTTCCTACTTGAGACCTTCAAGGTGCCGTATGCCGTGGGAGTGGTTGGCCTCCTTGCCGCGGTCGCGTTTCTTGTTTTCAAGGGCACCGCGACAATCGAGAAGTTCTTGGCGGGGTGGTCACTGGTCTTGTTTGCCGTGTATGCGGTGTTGTTTGTGTGGTCGATCAACCGTTTCGGTGGCGAGATGCGATCGGTGTTGAGCCAAGGCGGAGTTGAACCGGGTTGGTTCAGTTCGGGCGTGCGTTACGCCGCAGGATGCGTTGGTTTGATCCCGGCCGTGCTGTTTGCGACACGCCATATCGAGACAAGACGCGAAGCCTTGTGGGCTGGCTTCTTGACCGGGCCGATCACCATTCTGCCCGCGCTCTTGTTCTATCTGGCAATGCTCGGCAAGTACCCCGAGATCGTCTCGCGACCGGTACCTGCGAACTACCTGTTGGAAACACTCGGGTCTCGCGGCTTTCAGGTGTTCTTCCAAGTCATGCTGTTCGGCACCTTGATTGAAACCGGCAGTGGTCTCATCCATGCCTTCAACGAGCGGATTGCAGGTGGCTTAGCGACCGTGGGCAAGACCATGCCCTCTTGGTGGCGACCTGCGATTGCAATAGGGCTTCTGGTGATCGCGGCCGCGCTCTCGCGCTTCGGCATCATCAATCTGATTGCCAAGGGATACGGCACGATCACCTGGGCGTACATCTTCGTGGTGGTGATTCCGATCCTGACCATCGGTGTGTTCAAGTTGGTGCGACGACCGCCGGAGCCAGCGTGAAGCGAGCCGGTGAGGAGCTGAGGGGCACCGTGGCTGTGGCTGTGGCTGTGGCTGTGGCGTTTCTCGGATCGAGGGTCTTGGGTGCTCTCTTGCTATTGAAAGTAGACTTGATCGACGCACTTCGGCAAGAAGGGAATGCGCGTAGTCTTCTTGTGGATGACCACAATGGTCGCTGAGGTCGGTTGCGTGACTTTCACGCCGACCGGGCGGGCCTACGGGAATCCGTAGTTGTTTCCGTAGAACCCCTTCTTGGTGCCGTGCTTCTCAAGGGCGCAGACTTCTGGGCCCAGCAAGAGTTTGCTATCGACAGAGGCGCAGAGCTGTGAACCAACCTTTAGCGGCTGAAGAAGCTGCACTCTTCTCGGTCCTGCTAGAAGCAGCTGCGGACGCGATCATCGTCATCGACGAGGTGGGAACCGTGCGCCAGGCAAACTCGGCCTGTGCCAGGGTGTTCGGCTACGAGCTACCTGAGATCCTCGGACGCAACATCAAGATGCTGATGCCGGAGAACTACCGCCGCGAGCACGATGGATACCTGCGGCGGTACCGGGAGACCGGCGAGTCGAAGATCATTGGAGTTGGCCGACAGGTGGAGGGACGGCGCAGCGACGGTGTCGTCTTTCCGATGGACCTGTCGGTTGGCGAAGGGAGCTTCTCTGGCGAGCGTTTGTACGTCGGAATCGTCCGGGACCTGACTGAGCGCCACGCACTGTTGCAAACATTGCAAGAGCAAGAGGCCGAGTTGCGACAGATGATGGATAGCGCTGTCGTGCCCACCGGCTTGGTCGATGGGAAGGGACGGTTGTTGGTTGCAAACGAGGCGTTGAACTCCTTCCTGGCCTGTGATGGCTCAGCTGACGTCGAACTCGGCTCCTACTTGTCTGCAGACACTCAAGTGCAAAGTCTCGGTGCTGCTCTTGATGAAGCCGCGAAGGCGCCAACGGTATGTGTGCTGGCGCTGCTCGCCTTCGAAGTCGACGGCCACCGGAAGAGCGGCGACCTCTATCTCGCGTCATTTCCTCGCCACGCTCACAACGACGATCATGGGATCGTGGTCCAGCTGGTCGACAGGACGGCTCAACTAGAGGCGGAGAAGGAGGCGAGGGAGATTCGTGAAGAGCTTGCGCACTATCAGCGAATTAGTGCACTCACGGCGATGACTGCGGGAATCGCCCATGAAGTCAACCAACCGATGGGGGCGATTGCCAACTATGCTGAGGCGGGTCAGATCTTGGTTCGAAAGGATCAGGTGCCAGCCGAAGAGTTGGAGCGCATCTTCAAACAGATCGGGCAACAGGCCGACCGCGCTGCCGACGTTATCCGTCGGCTTCGATCGCTGGCTGGAGGGCAAAGCCCAGCTCGAGAGGCACTCTCAGCTAGCGAAATTGTGAACGACACGCTGCATCTTTATCGGTCTCAACTTGAGTTGCTGGTGGTCCGAGTGGAGAAGGAATACGAAGCTGAGCTACCCCTGGTGTTCGTCGATCGAGTGCAAATCCAGCAGGTCCTGCTCAATCTTCTCCAGAACGCGGTCGACTCAATGACACAGCATCCGGAGGCAGCGATTCGAGTCAGCGCACGGTCGGCGGAGGCCGGGCTGGTGATCGCAGTCGAGGACCGGGGAACTGGTATTTCAGCGAGCATCGCTGAGCGTCTGACCGACCCCTTCTTTACTTCCAAGACGGATGGCATGGGCATCGGGTTGGCGGTCTGCCGAACGATCGTAGAGAAGCACGGCGGACGTTTGTGGTTCGAGAACAATGCTGGTGGACGCGGAGCGACCTTCTCGTTCCTACTTCCTGGGGCTGAAGGAGGCACCGATGGCTGAGCAACTGACAACCGTGCATGTAGTCGATGACGACGATGCGTTCCGCGACTCACTCGAAGTGCTGTGCGGCTCGGTCGATCTTGTGACCCGGAGCTTCGCGGACGCCGGGGCCTTTCTCGAAGACTATTCAGACGAGTGGCAAGGCTGCATTGTGCTCGACATTCGAATGCCCGGTATGAGTGGACTGGAGCTTCAGCAGGTCCTCCTTGAGCGCGGCTGCGCTATGCCGGTGGTCTTTATCACCGGACACGGCGATATCGAAATGGCGGTCACGGCAATGAAGAGCGGCGCTCAGGACTTTCTGACCAAACCGTTTCGACAGCAAGATCTTCTTGACCGCATCCATGCGGCGTTGAAGGTTGCTGACCGTCAGCGAGCGTCAGAGCTGCAACGCCACGAGGTGGAAAGCCGGTTCGAGCGCTTGACCCCTCGGGAGCGAGAGGTGTTCGATCTGGTGGTTCAAGGTTGCGCGAACAAGGTCGTGTCCAACCGACTCGATATCTCGCAGCGCACTGTGGAGCTTCACCGCTCGCAGGTCATGCAGAAGATGGAGGCCGATTCGCTCGCAGATCTGGTGCGGCTCTCATTGCGGCTGGAGGGGTGATGCGGCTCTAAGAGGCGTTGCGACCCAGCAAACGATCGCATCTGCACGACAGGCGTAGTCAGCAGGTGGCGCCCTGTGCAGTGCCAGGCGTCCGGCGAGACGAAGATGTAGGCCCCGGCCAGCGTTCTAAGAAGCGCCCGTCCTTCACCAAAAGGGTGGGCCACTGTGACTCGCGGACCACCCCCTCCGCGACGCTGCCTAGCACCACCCGACCTAGGCCGCGGCGACCGTGAGAACCGAGCACGATCAACGCTGGGTCGTGGTCTTGGGCCATCCGTACGATGCGTTCCTTCGGGCCACCGAATGTGATGTCAGCGTGGTAGCGACCTGTGAGTCCGGTAGCCGCGGCTAAATCCCCGAGCTTCTTCCGTGCAGCAATCTCAAGATCTGCGCGTGGGGCTTCTGATACCTCGGGCAATGCCGCAACGATGGCTGGGGATTGGGGAGGTTCGATGACGTGGGCCAGACGCACAGGAAGGCTGAGTAGGGTCGACATCCGCGCAGCCGCCTCTACCGCGTACAGCGACGCCGGGCTGAAGTCCACCGGCACCAGGATCGGTTGGTTTCCTTGCCAAAGCTCTGCTCGATCTGTGACAGTTAGCACTGGCACCGGTGACGTGCGAGCAATTTCTTCGGCCACGCTGCCGAGCAGGACACGAGAGGCACCGCGCCGCCCATGGCTGGAGATGATGACCAAGGAGGCGCGGTGTCCGTTGACCGCCTCTACCGTGGCCGGTGCGGGCAAGTCGTCCAGAGATACCCATGTTCTGACCTTGAGGTCGGCAAAGAGAGCACCGCGAGAGAGACCGTCAAGTTCTACCTTAGCCTGCTCAAAGAGTGCCTCCCGATAGTCCGAGATGCTGACGGTCGACCCGCTTGCAATCTCAGGCAACTGAGGCAGGGCGTGGATTAGCACGACCTGTGCCTTAAAGTGGCGTGCAAGGTTGGCCGCGAATGGAAGAGCCCGCTTGGCCAGCTCGGAGAAGTCGGTTGGGACTACGATTCTCCGGGGCTCAAGGAGCTTTCCCGCGATGCTGAGTGCGGGTGGGTTCGCTTGTCGCATCGTTTAGGCCGTGGGGTCGTTAGTGCGCGTCAGCCGAAAGTAGAGTTCAATCCCCTACTGCAAGTGCGTGGCGGCAGCCAGAGGTATCGAGCGCGTGTGAGCTGGACGCTCTTGTGATCCGGCGAAGGCAGAGCTGGGTGAGGCCACGCCTGGCTTTGCTGCTCGGCGGGGTCGGTGCGTGGCTATCGCCTTCGGCGTGAGGTTGCTAACGGTGCGACGAGGAGGATCTGCCAGAGCTTGCTCAGAGCCGGCCATGAATAGCGCTGCGAGCCATCCGAGCCCGGTCCACCCGACCAGGAGGTTCACGCCGAACACCTCGGCGCATTTGGGCTGGCGACAAGCAACACTAAAGATGGTGGGCAAGAAGTAGAGGACCAGGAGGGCAGTCGCAAAGACCGTCGCTAGAACCAGTGGAAAGGTCGAGATGTCTTGGGGTGGGTACATGCGTCTGCTCCTGCCGGGAGATTGGGCTGTTTTGAGGACTTTTGGATCGTGCCTGCTAGTGACACAGCCGTCTATTGGGAAAGTCCACGACCGCTCTAGGCATGAACCGTAGGAATGCAGGCCTCCGCTCTGGCCACTGCGCTCTGTCCGCTTGCGCGTCGGTAGATCCTTTTCGCAGGGCAGGCGACTTCGGCAATCCCGGATAGCCACTGCGGTGACACCGGTGGAATATTGAGCTTGATATCGCCAAAAGGGGGCACCCGGCCGTTGACCTTGGGAGGACACAGAATGGACCCGCTGAAAAAAGGTGCAGACTCGACGGGCGAGCATGGTCTTGGCGAAAGCGTGAGGTTGGAGCTGTCGCCGTCTCAAAGCGGTGTCGTCGCTGCCCTTGGCAAGCGTTTGCGGGCAACGGCCTCTGTTGCGCGCGGTGTGGGTGCAATGGCGTTGGTTGCGATCGTCCCGACCGTGTTATTGGTTCACCCGATGTGGGGAGCCGTCCCCTTGCTCTTTGGGCTCTATCTGTTCTACGTGGCGCGACGCACGCTATTGGCCAGCGCTGAGTTCCAACAGATTGTTGGCACCTCCGCCAACGACCTCAGCCACCTCATCGCTGCTCTGGTTCAGTTGCACGATCTCTACCGAATGAAGGTCTACTTGGTATTGGTCCTGGTGACGCTGGGGCTGCTCCTGGCTTTCGCTGGTGGTCCGGCCGCTTAGGCGGGTTCTGCAGGCTGTGCAGCGCCCAGTGCACTTCTTGCTCTCAGAGATCGGCACTAGAACGACCACGCCGTCCAGACCATCGCCTTGGTGCCGTCGCTCGAGAAGCCGTCGGCCTGATAGAGCGCTGTCTTGAGCGCGAACTGTAAGCGCTTGGTCGGTCTGTAGGAAATGACGGCGTCCCACTCGTCACCATACATAGCCCCACTCCCGTGCTCGGGCTCGAAGCGGTGATAGGTGAGTTGGCCCGACCATTGGAGGCACCGATAGGAAAGCGTCGCAAACAGGTCTTTTAGACCCGTTGCCGGGGTCACCAAGAATCGATCAGCAAGACCATTGAACTTGTGCAGGGTGGCAAGTGGCGTCCTGAACGCGTTGGTGCCGTCGCCCTCTAGGATCTCTCCTCCTACCTCGAGCTTGAGGCCCTCGGCATTGTGTGGACTCCAACCAAGGGTTGCACCTCGATAGCCGAGCGAAAAGTCGTTTGGATGGTTGCCGTTGTCTTGCTGCTCGGCGATCTCGATCGTGAACGAGGCTGCTCCTTCGGCGAAGGTGCCCGACGAGCGGAGCCCAAGCGTGCCGCTCGACAAGCGACTGAGGGTCGCAGAGTCATACTCGAGCCAGTAGCCGTAACCACCGATCTTGAAGTGCTCCAGAGCAAGCAGCACGTTCAGCAGCGAATGGCCTGCCGCTTGCTCTGCGCCGGTGATGGTGTGCACGCGGTCGATGAAGCCGAGTCGTACCGTCAGGCGCTGGGTCGGTTTGACAGCGAGATGCAGGGCGTCGAACTCTTGATGGTTCTGCCGCCAACCCACTGGGCCGATAAAACGTTCTTGATCGAACGAGAGTTCCTGTCGTCCGGCCGAGAGGCTGACCCGATCGTTTGGCTCAAACACCACAAAGCCCTGGCTGATCTCGGTGTTGGCTGGGTCCGCCACAACGGCGCGGCCGGGCTGCCCGTTGCGGAGCGAGCCAGCTCCTGCGTTGTTGTAGTTGTCATTGCCGAGAGTCCTAACGTCCTCGACTGCGATGTGAAACGAAAGCCCGTGCCAGCTGCGTGTGTCCAGACGCAGCTGACTCCTCAACGTGGAGGCTAGGGCGGCATCGAGTTTTCCCGTGAGCGGCACCGCAGCCAACGAGTCGTCGTCAACGGACTCGAGCCGATAGCGCAGTCCAAACGACAGCTCGTAGGCCGGAGGCGCCGACGATTCCAAGGGTGGTTCGGTGCTGTTCTGTTGCTGCGACAGCAACGACACCACCGCCAGGAGTAGTGCAAGAGCAGTTGTCATTGGCGTCGGCCCGTGGAGGTACTAGCCCTCTTCATCTTCATTCGCCAGTTCGGTTCTCAGTTTGGCGCGCCCGGGCGCCGAGACGGACCTGCGTCGCCGTAGCGTTCCTTCATGGCGTCTCGGATCGCTTGCGACTGGTCGGTGGCTCCTTCTTCGAACCACTGATGTTCGGGCCTGGCCAGCAACGCGTTGAGCACGTCCTCTACCGCCTTTGCAGCGTTCCGTTCACCGTCATGCCTGGCTTCGGCGATCCGTTCACGCACTTGCGGAATCAGTTCCATGTAGAAGCGGTCCGCGACTTCGAACATGCCGTGCCAGTGGGTGTAGTCCGGCGCCATCATCGAGGCACCGTGCCTGGCCCGCCGACCCTCGTGGTGCCAGAGAAGGAACCAGGTCCATTCAATCTCCTCGTCGAACTCTGTCGGGGTGAGCAGGTCGTTGGCCCGCAAGGCGGCGATCAGGCTCAGGCCAGGCTTCGCGAACTTTTCGTTGAAGAGCACTATCAGGTCGTCGTACTGAACGTAGAAGTTGTCGACATAGGACGGCGCATGGCAGTGCAAACAGACCTCTCGCATGCGACCGCGTTTCATCGCGGCGCTGTCGACTGTGAGACGCCGTCGTTCTAGTGGGTCGTGCTCTTTGACTAAGTTGCCGTCGGCGTCAGTGTCCATGACCAGGCTTACTGGCGGACGATTGGTCCACGAGATCCGCTCGCCAGGATCGTGTGTGATCCGGCCCCCGTTGCGGCTGTGTCCAGACATATGGCACGTGGCACAAGTAGGCGCCTGCGAGTAGTCCTCACCCAAGACCCAGCTCTCTGAGTCGAGATTCATGCTTTCGCGTAGGTCTCGAAAAGCAACGCCGTGCTTCGATTCCTCGTAGATCTCCTTTTGAGGATGATCGGGGCCGAGGTGACACTTGCCGCAGTTCTCTGGTTGACGCGCGCGTCGCGGCGAGAAGTCGTGTCGACTATGGCAGGCCGAACAGGAGCCGCGCGAGCCATCGAGATTCAGTCTTCCAATCCCGGTGTTGGGCCAGGTTTGAGGATCGAGCGTCGGGCGAGCGGCGCCGTCGCGGCTGATCCTAGAGAGGGCTTCTAGATTGGTCGGAATGCCGTTTTCGTCTGGTTGAAGGTCGTCGACGTTGATGCGTCCGCCGTCAGTTGCGAGCAAGGCGACCTTTGAGCCGTGGCATTGCTGGCACCCAGAGGCCGCGCTGGCGCCACCGTTGACCATCCCGAGAGCGCGACCAGGCGTGGGCGAATGCGGTTCGAAGGGCACCCGTGCACCCTCGACTGTTTCGGCAAGAAAGTTGTCCAGCGAGGCGAGGATGTTGCCCGCGGCGGCATGGTGACTCTTCTCGAACTCTTCGGCCACCGCTGGATGGCACTCGGCACAGTCGCGCGGCGTGACCACGGTCGCGATGGTCGTGCCGTAGTGGTCGAAGCTGTCAGCGTCTTTGACATCTGCTGTGTGGCAGTCGAAGCAAGAGACGCCGCGCTCGGCATGGCGACTGTCTTCCCAGTGTTGCGCGATGCCAGGAGTGGTTTGACTGTGGCAGTCGACACAGTCTGCGGACGAGTCGGGCACAGAAACTCTTGGCTGGGAGATGCCGGCTTCCTCCGCGCGCCGAACGACCTCCATCCACTGAACCAGGACCAGTGATGCGAGGAACACTCCAGCTAGAACGGAGATGACGACGTACTTCTGATTCAGGTTCATTGAGATGCTTCCTTCTTGGTTCTCGCTGCGAGAGTCGCGGGCGAATCCAACGGGAGTGGGGGTGGGACTAGTGGGCTACCACTGCCTCCCAGATGGTGAGTCCAACGATTGCCAAGACACCGAAGATGCCGATCCACACACTTGCCTCAGTGAAGCGCGTGCGCTTGCGGATCGATGCGTCGATGAATGGCCAAGTAAACATGACGAACACCACGAATCCCATGGACAGGATCGCGGCGGTTCCGGAGAACAGCTTCAGCCAACGGAAGGCGACATAGAAGAACCACTCAGGCTTGATCACTTCAGGTGTGGTCAGCGGGTCGGCTGGCGGTCCGAGTAGCGGCGGGAACACGGTTGCCAAGAACGACAACAAGACCATGAGCGACAGTCCCAAGGACAGTTCGGTGAGCAGGTGGTCGGGGAAGAAGTTGAAGGTCTTTGCCTTCTCCTCGGGACCGTCGTCCTTGTCGTCCTCGAACTCATATTCGGTGACGCCTTGAAGTCGAATGATTCCAATGTGGACCACGATCAGAAAAATCATGGTCATCGGCAGAACCGCTGCGTGAATCACGAAGAATCGCGGCAGCGTGTTCACGTTGTAGGCGTCTCCACCGAGCATGAGCCGACGGATGAAGTCGCCGACAACGGGCACGCCACCTGCGATGTTGGCTCCGACGGTCGCTCCCCAGTAGGACAACTGCTCGTAGACCAAGCTGTAACCGGTGAAGCCGAGTGTGAGGGTGCAGATCAACATGCACATCCCCACCATCCAGTTCAGTTCTCGTGGCTTGCGATAGGCGCCTGTGAAGTAGACCCGCATCTGATGCAAGATCACCGCTGCGACCATCAACGTCGCTGCCCAGCGATGCACGCCTCTGAGGTACCAACCGAACGTCGCGGACTCGGTGATGTAGCGAACCGATTCGTAGGCACTCTCTGCTGATGGACGGTAGTAGACGGCGAGCAGTAGCCCGGTGATGATCTGGATAACAAAGAGGTAAGCGGGTGTGCCTCCGAGCGCGAACCACCACCGTTTGAGGTGGTTAGGGACGGGCTCGTTAGTGAGCTCTTTGAGCTCGTCCAGTTGGATTGGTAGTCGCTCCTGCAGCCAACTACCGATCATTGCGATTGGTCCGGCAGGCATCAGACGGATACGCGCGAGCTTGCCGTGCTGCTTCGGACACGTGGCACTTGTGGCAGCTTGCAGGCGGCCGGAGACGGGGCGTCCAGGATCTCGCCTTGGCCCATGGCCAGCTCCTCGTTGGGAACGTCGATGAAGAGTAAACCGCCGTCCTCTTTCAACGGATACTGAAGAAGGCTCTGGCCGGCGTCGGCCGGTGGTCCTGCGATGGCCTTGCCCGTTGGGTCAAAAATTCCGTTGTGGCAAGGGCAGAAGAAGCGCTGGTTGTGGCCCTCCCAATGCACCTGGCAGCCCAAGTGGGGGCAAGTACTCGAGAGCGCCATCAAGCGCTCAGGCTGATCCAGGCTGCGTGCAATGTTGACGATGGCACCACCCGGAGTTCGGAACACGAGGGCGTCGTCCTGCGGGATTCGGGCGACCGTGGACACATAGGTCCAGTTGCCAACCGCAGTTTCAGCCGGGTAGAGAAAGCGAGCCATGAACGCAGCAAAGGTCCCGTAGGCAGCTGCGAAGGATGCGCAAGCGGCGATCATGAATCCACGCCTAGTGGGGAGATTGTTGTCTTCCAACGCCGGGCCTCCGGAAGCGGTGTTAGCGGTGTGAGAGCAACCTATCTAGCGGGCGCTGTTCGTTTGAACCGAGGCTTTCCCGTAGCGCCCCTTCGGTAATCACCTGTCGCGGCGCGCGGTTGCTGCGCCTAAGCTGACTCACCAATCCGGAATAGGTTTTTTGATGGGAGGCTGTGGATGAGTAGCGATCCGAATGCGTCTTCGCCGGAGCGCGAGGCGAGACAAGAACTCTTAGACGAGGAGCTCTTAGCTCTACCAGCGCATCCAGTTGGCACTCTTGCGATTGTTCTGGTGTTTGGTGCGCTATTTGCGCTGGGATGGTTAGCTCTTTACTTCGGGCTGTTTCTGCCCCGTGGGGCGACCGGTCTATGAGTAACGCTCAGTCAACCTCGCCCGTCTCGCGAACAATGCGGGTTGATGTCTATGAACGCTGGTGGCTTTGGATCGCGAGTTCTCTGATCCTGGGCTTTCTTGCAATCATTGTCGCGAGTTCGGTGTTGCATGCTGTGCATCCGCCTAGCCATGTCGAGACGATCGATCCAGCCACCGCGCGGACGGAATCGGAGTTCGCTAGTCCAGGCGTCTTCCCGCAGCCGGATGGTTCGACGCTGGTGGTCATGGTGGCAGCGATGTTCACATTTGACCCCGAAACGGTTGTGGTCCCTGTGGGTGAACCGGTCCGTTTTCGGATCACCAGCCCTGACGTCATCCACGGGTTTCAGATCGCTGGCACCAACGCCAACGTAACGGTGATTCCTGGATACGTCAGCGAGTTCGAGGTGACGTTTCCTCGCGCCGGCGAGTACCTCGTGTTGTGCAACGAGTTTTGCGGCCTCTCTCATCACATGATGCAGGGTCGGTTCATAGCGCGCTCAGCGCGAGAGGAAGATCCTTGAGCAGCTTAGTTGACAAGAGCCAGGACTCATCGGGGAACCGCCTTGAGATTGCGCACTTTGCAGTCGCCATTTCTGCCTTTGGCCTCGGAGCTGTGATGGCTGTCATGCAGGCGCTCTCGCGGGCAGACATCGATGTGGTGTTTCGTTCACCGAAGGTCTACTACCTCTCGATGACCGCGCACGGCGTGCTGATGGCGCTGGTGTTCACCACGTTCTTCATCATGGGTTTTGGCCTCTTTGTTGCCCGCACGACGGTTGGTGGTGTTGCGTCTGAGCGCTGGGCGTGGGCCGGGTTCTGGGTGGCCTTGGGCGGCACGCTGATCACCACTCTCGCTATCTTGTCCGGCACCAGCACCGTGCTTTACACGTTCTATCCGCCGTTGATGGCGCACCCCGCGTTTTACATTGGCGCTGCGCTCCTGGTGATTGGATCGTGGATCTGGGGCGGAGTGATGATTGCGTCTTGGCGCAGGTGGAAACGATCAAACAGTTCGCCGCTGCCATTAGCAATGCACGGCATGGTGGCCGCGGTGATCATCTGGTTCCTTGCTACTTCTGGGTTGGCGATGGAGGTCCTTGGGCAGCTGATCCCGTGGTCGCTCGGGTGGGTCGACACCATCGACCCGGTTCTCGCTCGCACCTTCTTTTGGTGGTTCGGGCACCCACTGACCTACTTCTGGCTTCTGCCAGCCTACGTTCTCTGGTACGCGGTACTTCCAGAGATCGTGGGAGGGCGACTGTTCAGCGACCGACTGGCGCGAGCTGTCTTCGTTATGTTTATTCTGTTCTCGACACCGGTGGGGTTTCATCACCAGTTCACTGACCCGGGCATCTCGAGTATCTGGAAGCTGGTGCACACCGTGACCACCTACGCAATCTTGTTCCCGTCGATGGTTACGGCTTTCACCGTGATCGCCTCGTTAGAGGTTGGTGGGCGGCTACGTGGTGGCACCGGTGTCTTTGGTTGGATCAAGAAGCTGCCCTGGCGCGACCCATTCTTCTTGTCGGTGGCGCTCGCAATGTTGAGTTTCACGGTGGGGGGTTTTGGTGGAGCGATCAACGCCGCATATGCCATGAATGCCATGGTCCACAACACGTTCTGGATCCCTGCTCACTTCCATGTAACCGTGGGCACGGCGGTCACCTTGACCTTCATGGGCGCCTCCTACTGGTTGCTACCAAGAGTGACCGGCCGCGAACTAGCGCTGCCTCGAGTTGCGTTCGCGCAGCCTTTGCTTTGGTTCGTTGGCATGATGATGTTCTCGATATCCGGCCACATCACTGGGCTCATGGGCCAGCCAAGAAGGGTCTACTCGTCTGACTATTTTGGATCAGAAGCCGCCGAGGCCTGGCGGTGGCTGACGCTGATGTCGGCCAGCGGCGGAGTGGTACTGTTTGTGAGTTCTTTGTGCTTCATCGCTGTACTTGGAACGACTTTCTTTTGTGGCAGTAAAGTGGGCATGGTGCCGACGCGCTTCGCGCGATCGTTGGAGCCGCTGCCCGAGACCGCCGGTGGATTTGACCGCCTGGGCCTCTGGACCGCCATTGCCGTGATTCTGATCGTGTTGGCGTACGCTTATCCCATCTGGCAACTTCTGACGCTCGAAAGGTTTGGCAGCCCGGGCTTCTCTCCGTTCTGAGCGAGTTGACTCTTTGAATATGGCACCAAGGACGTCCGCGACTCCTACCGAGACCGGCTGGTGGCAGGCGCGCGACGTGGTGATTGCTCTGTTCTCGATCGCCATGATTGTCGGGTACCTGGTGCTCCGATTTGCAGTCGACGTTTCAGAACTCAGCCGCGACCTGCCGCTCTTGTTCGCCCTGGTTTTCGGGGGCATGCCTTTGGTCTGGAGTCTTGTGAAAGACGTGGCCAGGGGTGAGTTCGGTGCTGATCTGCTTGCCGGAATCTCGATCGTTGTGTCGGTCATCCTGGGCGAGTACTTGGCAGGCTCTTTGGTGGTCTTGATGCTCTCTGGGGGCCAGGCCCTTGAGGCATACGCGGTCGGGAGCGCCTCGTCCGTGCTGCGTGCACTCAGCCAGCGGATGCCGTCGGTTGCCCATCTCAAGGTCGGATCTGCGGTGGAAGATGTTGCGTTGGATCAGCTCAGCGTAGGCGACGTTGTCAACGTCTTTCCTCACGAGATCTGCCCGGTCGATGGCGTCGTTGTGGAGGGTCACGGCGTGATGGACGAGTCGTACCTCACCGGCGAGCCCTACACGATGTCGAAGACCCCTGGGTCGTCGGTACTCTCTGGTTCGGTCAACGGTGAGTCAGCGTTCTTGGTCCGTGCAACGACGCTCGCGGTCGACTCTCGCTACGCAAAGATCATGTCGGTCATGGAGGTCTCCGAACAGCATCGCCCGCAGATGCGGCGGATGGCCGATGGGTTGGGCGCGTGGTACACGCCGTTGGCGGTTGCGATTGGCCTGGCGGCTTGGGTTGTGAGTGGCGACCCCGTGCGCTTTCTGGCGGTGATGGTTGTGGCCACTCCATGTCCGCTCTTGATCGCGATCCCGGTAGCGATCATCGGTGCCATTTCGCTGGCTGCTCGGCGCGCCATCATCGTGCGAGATCCCGCGGCACTTGAGAATGCTGATCGCTGTAGAACTTTGATCTTCGACAAGACTGGAACACTCACTTACGGAGAACCAGAGCTTGTTGAGCAATTAGCTGTCGATCGGGCGCGATCTGGCGAGGTTCTGGCACTTGCCGCCAGTCTCGAGCACTTTTCGAAGCACCCTCTGGCTCACGCCATTGTCGACGCAGCGAAGGCGGCGAACACCCCTCAATGGCCAGTCTCGACGATCAGCGAGCCTCCAGGTCAAGGTTTGACCGGCACTGTTGCGGGCCATTCCGTGGAGATCACTGGGCGCACCAAGCTGCTGCGCCAACGACCCGATTTGCGCGACGTGCTTCCGCCGCAAGCAGGTGGACTCGAGTGTGTCGTCTTGGTGGATGGTGAGTATGCTGCGACCTACCGCTTCCGCGACACCCCGCGTCCGGACGGGGCGTCGTTTATCCGGCACCTTGGGCCGCGTCATCAAGTCCAACGGACCTTGCTGGTGTCCGGCGACCGCGAAGGAGAGGTTCAGTACCTTGCTGATCAGGTGGGAATCAGTGAGGTCTACTCCAGCCAAAGTCCCGAACAGAAGCTGGAGATTGTCAACAGGGAATCGGCCTCAGAACGCACGATGTTCGTTGGTGACGGCATCAACGATGCTCCTGCGTTGATGGCGGCCACTGTTGGAATTGCGCTCGGCCAGAACAGCGACGTCACGACCGAGGCGGCGGACGTCGTTATTCTCGACGGCTCGCTACGGAAGATTGACGAGTTCTTGCACATCAGTCGCCGCATGCGTCGGATCGCACTTCAGAGTGCTCTTGGGGGTATGGCTCTCAGCATCGTAGGGATGCTGTTTGCAGCTGCAGGATTCTTGGCTCCGGTCGCGGGCGCGATCTGCCAGGAGGTCATTGATGTTGCAGCTGTGCTGAATGCCTTGAGGGTGGCCCTGCCCAAGAAGGCTCTGGTTGATTTTTAGCGAATGGGCGATTTCGGCGGAAGCGGGAAACCCTTGGCTAGGCAAAGGGGCATCCTCAGTGTTTGGCGTCGGTGTAGCCCTGCTACGTTCTGGTTGTGCGCATCAACACCCCCGAAGGAGCGCTGCAGCGTAGGCACTCGACACAAGGTTAAGGCAAAGGAGTGGTGGCATGTGGATTCGATCAAGTAGTGCCAAAGCGAGAGAAACAGTCGTGCTGGTTGTCCTCAGCGTTCTCTTTGGAGTTGGCTGCGTCGAAAGTACTAGAGCTCGTGCGTCAAGCTCGAATGGTACGCAGCCGGACTCGTCTCAGGTTCTCGTGAGCCACCATGAAGTCATGGTGAGCATGGTGAACCATGGGGCGGACCCGCTCTGGGCCGCAGCGTCACAGTTGCCGACCGACGACGGGCAGTGGCGAGTGCTGGAACGGCACGCATATCAGCTGAAGATCGCTGGCGCTCTGCTCTCGGTGCCGGGCCGTTCATCCAAGGACGTGCAGCGCGCCGCCGACCCCAACTGGAAGAGATGGTCGCTGCAGTTGAGCGATGCCGGCGGCCAAGCGGTCGAGGCGATCCGTAGCCGAGACCAAGAGGCGATATCTCGTGCCGGCGACCTCATCGTCGATATCTGCCAGGGCTGCCATATGCAGTTTAGATCGTCGGCTGGCGGCAGCGCGGCTCGCTAGAGTCCCTTGCCGACAGCGGGCGATCTTGAGGTCGTCTTAGGCGCGGAGCACTAGCACGACGCTGAGATCAACTTAGGGTCTCAGAGCCGCGCGGATGCCGGCCACGGACTCTTCGATCGAACAGCCGGTGTCTAAGACCAGGTGTTGGTTTGGTGGCAGCTCGTCGACCGACTCCCAGGAGTCCGCGAAGGAGTCGTAGATATCGAGCGTTGCGTCGCTGACGCTCTGATCGTGTTCGCGAGCCAATAGTCGTTGATGGCAAACCTCTTTAGTGGCCTGGCACTCGACGAAGGTGAACTCTGCGCCGAGTTCTGAGGCGAGTCGACGGACCAGTGCTCGTTGGCGGTGTGCTCTGAAGGTGGCATCAAACACTACGCACCGACCGGTTCTTAAGACCCGTTCAGCCCGTCTGAGCATCTCGCGGTAGACGCGCGCTGTGATGGTAGCGCTGTAGGCGCCCTGGAAGGCGTCCTCCGCTACCGTCTCGAATGGTTGTCGGCCAAGCAGCCACTTTCTGGTCCAGTCCGCTGAGATAACGGGACAGCCTAGCTGCTGTCCGAGCTGGTCCGCGATCGTGCTCTTTCCAGATGCAATCATGCCGCCAACCGCGATTACATGAACTGTGGCGACCGGCCGGCGCTCGGAAGCCTGGGCCAGGAGGAAGTGCTTTCTTGCTCGCTGATGAAGTTCAGTCTTCTGTTGATGAGAGCTGCGCCCCTGTTCAGTCATCGCCAAGACTTTGGCGCGGACGAACGCACGATAGCTCTCATAGAAGTTGATCAGTGGGTAGAGGTCATAGTCGTTGCTGAACCGTGCGTACTCAGCGATGAAGAACTCGGCGAGCGCGACCGATCCTGCTCTGGCAAGGTCCATTGCCAAGAACGCGATGTCGCCGCAGACATCGGCATAGCGGAACCGGTCGTTGAACTCAATGCAGTCAAGAATCGATATGGAGTACCCATTGGCGGTGGGTTCGAAATAGACATGTTCGAGACGCAGGTCGCCGTGGCCGTCACGAACGCGGCCGTCACTAGTGCGCGCAGCGAATTGTTGTTGGCGAATGTCTAGAAACTCGAGTTGCCAACGCTGGATCTCCGCTGCGGCATGGGGATCGATATAGCTCTCGATCAGATCCTTGGTCTGCTCGAAGTTCTCGAGGACGTTCCTGCGGACGGCCTCGGCTGTGCCGAAGGAGGCGGTTTTCGAACTAGCCTCGCAATCCTCGTGGAATCGAGCGAGTGTCTCCGCCAGCTGCGTCATGTGTTGACGGTCGAGTGCTTTGTGTTCGAGTAGAACATCGGCTCTGTGCTGGGCGTTCAGCCTGCGCATGTGGACGGCCCATTCAGCCGGATCACCTTCGCCGCCGAGGCGATGCTGACCGTTGGCTGTCAGGGTTACAGGGACCACTCCGTAGTAGACATCCGGTGCTAGGCGCCGATTCAGCTCGACCTCTTTCTTGCACACCTCGTGCCTGAGTTCGAGCGTCGAGAAATCGAGGAAGCCAAAATCGACCTGCTTCTTGACCTTGTATACGTCGCGCTCACCGACGAAGACCAATGAGATGTGAGTCTCGATTAGTTTGTAGCCATCGGCACACAGATCCTGGATTAGCTGCGTCGCTCGGTCGGTGTTTTGCCCAGGTTCGGCCATGGCACATTCCGTTCGGTGTCGTTGAACTGCGGAGAAGGTCGGTCCTTGATCGAACGTTGTGCGCGTTTCGCGAGATCGATCAAACGTGCACCGAGTATCAGACGGTGCCGCGTCTTTCAATATCGGGGATGACACCAGGATGAGGTTCGGTAACTGCTAGCGACCCTAGGAGCGGCTGGAGGCTCTCGTGATGCTCTTTTCGTATCCCTTGGATGGCAGTCTCTCTTCCCGCACGAACTCCTAGGGTTGCCTGTTCATGATTCGGTAACTGTCGGGGGATGATTTGGAGGAGGCACCTGAATCGGCCTTTGCAGCCTCGAGGGCTGCGGATCTGGTCGGCGTGTTCTGTGACTGCTCGCCCAGCCTCGCGCGAACCTGCGGGTTTCGCGTGGCGGCGCGCGCTTCCAAGGCTGTTCGTCAATCCGGTCCACTTCGATTTGACGGAGGCCGACATGGGCTTTCATCAGAAGCCTCGCTCAGCAGATAGCTCGTTTCGACCCGAAGCTCGCCAAGTGCTACGTCACCGTTCAAGGAGGCGCTGATCACGGCAAGGACCGGCTTCGATCTGCTGTGGTTGAGCGGAGGGTTCCTGGTAGGGAGCCGGTGGTAGCGCGAGCTGCTCATGCGCGCCACTGCACAGCGCTACGCAAGGTGTTCTCGAGCATTCGGCGAGGCCAAGTGAAGCGCCATGGAACTAGTGAGCGTTTCGCCACCGAGTACACGACAGGTCGATAGCAGGGCGATCCACAACGAGAAAGCCCGTCGGTAGGGCCTTTCAGGTTCGCGGTTTCAGCCGGTGTCTCCAACAGTACCGACGATCTCGTCGTGGTAAGTCTTGACGCGCTCGATGATGTCCCGCACGTCGCGATCGCTCAATGTAATGTCCTCAAGTGTGTCCAAGAGGTGCTCCACGAAACGAGCGAAGTGGCGACTGCCGATCTCGCGACCTGCGTGTGCGTGAGGAAGAGGGATGCCGGTGTACTGCACAGGCCCGTCGAGCGCAGCTGAGAAGAACTCGCGTTGCATCAGTCGCAACTTGTCCATCTTGCTCTGGTCGAAGAAGTGCGAGAGTTCTGGGTCGGCCATGACCCGGGCGTAGAACTTGTCGGTGAGCTTGCCCACGCCTTGGGCACCTCCTACCCGTTCGTAGAGACTGGCTGCTGCTTCAGACATTTCAGTAGTGCTCGAGTGTTTGTAGTGTCGGGTTGTCGATGCTGAACGACTTAGCGGGTGTGACTATTGGCGCTGGGTCCCTAGGAAGGCGACCAGGTCCATGAGTTCGCCGACAGTCATTCGGTCGTAGTACTCGGGCATCTCGACTGCAGGCAGATCACTCTCGGCTCGCACCTCAGACCAGCTGATCTCGTGGGCGGGTGCGACAATCGCTGTTGCCCAGTCGCCGGCAGAGAAACTGGGGTTGCCGGGGATGAGCACGGGTGCGTTGCTGATCCGACGCGCGATGGAAAGTTCGGGAAGCCCCTTGACTTCGTGGCAAGCGCCACACCGTAACGCTCGAAAGGCGTGTTCTCCCAGCGCAGGATCACCGACAGGTAACGCCATCGAGACGATGTCCGGCTCGCTTGTCGTTGATGCGCAAGAGGTCAAGACTTGACTGAACGGAATCAAGAGAAGGAGCAATGCGGTCAACATGAAGGAGACTCGACTACCACCGAAGCCGCTCAGGCGAGCGTTCTCGGGCGCGTCGGAGGGGTCCACTGTGGGAGTGTTCGCTCGGAGTTGGCCAGCGTCGGCGTGGGCAGTAGGTTTGATCATCGGTTCTTCGATTGCGTTTGCCTGTGTGGCAACAGCGCATGTGTTGCTCATGACTCATTCCGAACGGGCTCGAATACCAACAAGATAGCTGTGGCGGCACCGACCGAGGTAGAAGGGGATGCGCGTAACAAGCCTTCGGAAGGCCGCAGTGCAGAGTGCAACGGCAGGTGCGCTCGTCGCGACCAACCATCTGTCATGGACTGGCAGCGAGGCCCACTAGTGGATTGCCGAAGACCCGGCAGGCAGTGCTCCCAATGGCGCACGCCTGAAGCGCGCGATAGCGTTGGTGGCGTTTTTGCTATCAACTTCTCTGGGGCCAGAACCCTTGTCTATGCCAGAAGCACATGATCAGCGGTCCGGTAGCCAGACCGCTCTGAGCCGAATTCTCGACCACCCTGCGCTCACTCTGGGCGTTTGGCTGGCCCTCTTTGTACCGTGCCTGGTGGGGCTGTCGCACTTTAGGCTCGACGCATCGAGTGACTCCTTGGTTCTGGAGCAGGATGAGGACCTGCGCTACTACGACGACACGCGCACGACGTTTGGAACGGATTCTTCGTTGATCGTGGTCGCAAGGCCGAACGCCGGGGTCTTCGAGCCCGCAACTCTCGAGATGCTTGAAGCGCTCAGCGTTGAACTCGCGGCTGATGAGGGGGTGGTGAGCGTTCTTGGCGTCACCCGAGCGCCCCTCTTTTTGAGCCCGCCAACGGGACTGTTTCGACTGGCGGATGGCTACCGGACGATCGCGGCGGATGGCGTCGCTCCAGACATGGCCCAAGCAGAGATCCTCAGCAACCCCCTCTATTCCTCAGCGCTGATCAGCAAGGATGGTCGCACCACTGCTCTGCAAGTGAGCTTAGCGGTAGAGGAACCTTTGCTCCTGCTGGAGCAGGAGCGCTACCGCTACCGCGACCTTGAAGCGACCGGCCAGTTGGATTCCGCAGGTCGGCGCCGATTGGAAGAGGTCGAAAAGGAGTACCACCAGGAGGTGCTTGCGGCCGCTGACCGGCGCCAGGCATTGATTTCGAGGTTGCGTGAGGTGCTGGATAGGCACCGGGAGATCGGGCTGGTCGAGCTTGGTGGCTTGCCGATGATCACGGTCGACATCATCCGCTACATCCGCCGCGACCTCGTTGTCTTCGGAGTCGCCTCCATTCTGTTCGTGATGCTGGCAGTGGCGGTGCTCTTTCGTTCCATGGTCTGGACAATCGGCATCACATTGAACTGCGCCACGACGGTCCTTGCGCTTTTAGGGATCCTGGGTTGGATGGATTGGCGGGTCACTGTGGTGACCTCTAATCTCGCGTCGTTGTTGTTCATCCTCACTCTCGCGATGTCGATTCACATCGCGATCCGGCATCGCGAGCGCACGAGCGTGGGCGAGGCTGAGTCATTGTCTCGATCTCTAGCGGGTGCATTGGGGCACGTGTTTGTGCCCTGCGTGTTCACCGTTCTCACGACCATGGTCGGCTTCGGTTCGCTCTATCTGAGTGGACTGCGCCCGGTGATGGACTTCGCTTTGATGATGGCGATGGGATTGGCTCTTGCCTTTGCCTCCTGTTTCCTAGTGCTGCCATCTCTGATTATGCTGTTGAGCTCGCGAGGTGGCGCTGGCCTGAGCGGTGCTTCGCGCAGCGTCGTTGGAACCTCGGGCCGCCTCGGCGAGGATTCGCTCTTTCAGAGGACTGGCCGGTGGTCTCTTGCAAACCAAGCGCCGATCCTGGTCTCAGCGGTCGCGATCACAGCGTTCAGCCTCATGGGGATCATGCGGTTGGGCGTCGAGAATAGCTTCGTCGACTACTTCAAACAGTCGACCCCGATATACCGTGGCATGCAGTTGATCGATTCACAGCTGGGTGGCACGACGCCCCTGGAAGTGGTGGCGGAGTTGGACCGAGCAGATGGATGGCTGGACATGGATCGGCTAGCGGCTCTCGGTGAGTTCCACGACTGGCTTGAACAACAGCCTGAGATTGGCCATGTGTCTTCGTTGCACTCACTGATCGGCATCCTGAAACAGGTGATCGCATCCGATCCCAACCCGGCTCTGCGCACTGCCCAGATCAACACCTTCATCCTCAGGACGATTCGCGAGCGCGTTCCCGAAGATGTTGCCGCATCGGCGTTGCGCCCATTCGTGTCGGCGGACTACTCGCAGACCCGAGTGACTGCGCGGGTTGTTGAGTCAACTGTAGGGATCGATCGAGAAGAGCTTTTGGAAAGGATTCAGCGGCGGCTTGAGGAGGAGCCTTTGGTGGCCGAGGACAAGCAGCGCGTGACGGGCATGTTTGTCCTCTACAACAACATGCTGCAGAGCCTGTTCAGTTCACAGGTTTCGACTCTGGCCGCGGTGCTGATCGCAATCGCTGTCATGTTCTGGTTATTGCTTCGTTCGTTGAGGCTGTCGCTGATCGCATTAGTCCCCAACATTCTGCCTGTGTGCGTGGTGCTCGGTGCCTTGGGTTGGGCTGGTGTCCCTCTGGACATGATGACGATCATGATTGCTGCCATCACGCTGGGCATCTCGGTCGATGACACCGTGCACTACCTCTACCGCTACCGGCGTGAGCTGCAGGAGACTGGCCACGTTTTGGCAGCTGTCGAACGGAGTCACGACACTGTGGGGCGAGCGATGTTTGCGACAACCGCAGCCGTGACCTTTGGCTTTGCCATCCTGATGATTTCCAACTTCAAGCCGACCATCTATTTTGGCTTGCTCACCGGGTTGGCAATGGTGACCGCGCTGCTGGCGGACGCGGTCTTGTTGCCGGCGCTATTGGGCCTTCGCCGGAGTCAGAGGTGATGGGAATCAAGGAAATGGCAATCAGAGATGAGCAGCGCGCCCCGGCCACTCGTTGAGCCCCTTGTCACTCTTGACGACCAGGGTTGGGCAGCGCGCGCCCCGCACGACACCCTCAGCAACGCTGCCAAGGACTGCTCTGCCTAGGCCCCGACGGCCATGCGAACCGATCACGATGAGTGCGGCACTGAGTGATCGGCTCAGGTCTAAGATGCGATCGTCGGGATCACCGTGCGCGATCGAGATTTGGAACTTGTCTTCTAGGCCCGCCGCGTACGCGAGTCGTTCCAATTCCTTGGCTAGAGCGGACTCTCTTTGCTCGTGTCGCTGGTCACCCCTCTGCTCCGGATTGGAAGGGATGAGCGCCGACTCGGGCATGGCCTGGGCCACGGCTACCGACTGCAACGGGGCAACGATGTGAACCAAGTGAACCACTAAATCGGTCACTCGAGCCAGTCGGGCAGCGGCCTTGAGGACGGGAGCTGAGCTCGCGCTGAAGTCGACCGGCACCAGCATCCGTTGGCCGGCGCTCCACATCTTGGCTTCGCTGCAGACGGTAAGGACGGGGACCTTCGATCTTCTGAGCACCTCTTCTGTGACGCTGCCAAGTAGCACTCGAGCAGCGCCGCGACGGCCATGGTTGGCTATGACCACGAGAGATGCATTGGTGTCCCTGGCCGTATCAAGGATCGCTAACGCTGCTGGTGGATCCTTCGACAGGTGTGTACGCACCGTATGGCCTTTGACGGCAATTGCAGCAGCGAGCTTGTCCAGTTCGATCTGAGCCTGCTCGGCCATTGCGTCTTCGTATCCGGAGAGTCGTGGAAGATTCGCTGCCATTAGGCGCGGCAGTGCTGGGATGACGTGAGTCAGCACCAGCTCGGCGTCAAGACGCTCTGCCAGATCAACTGCGAAGGGGAACGCGTCCTGCGAGACGTCCGAGAAGTCGGTGGCTACAACGATGGTCCGAGACATTTCTTCAGCTCCTATGGTGTCGGTAGAGGCCGGCTTGTGACGCCTGGGATTCGACCAGTGCACGAATGATGGCGGCCATACGCACATGCCTCAGGTGCAGTCTCGGGATCTGCCAACCAGACATCGAATGATCTTGCGAGTGTTTTGCCCTGAGATGACCGATCACTCTTGGTTGGCGCTCCTGTCTGGCGGCCTTGCCTGGCGACGACTCGACATCCCGGGGCGGCGAGGGCGAGGGGTTGCTAGCAGTGTCAAAGTTGGTCTGCTGCCGGCCGCCCAAAGCAACGTCGCCGGCGCCGATCGTTCCGGTAGTTATCCGGTAGTTAGGAGAACCCCTACACGGTTCCATTTAGCTAAGACAGTGTGTGCGATCGGTACGGCGCCGACGTTGGTACCTCAGTGGGCCAACTAGTATTGGCCTATCCTTCAATCGCTCTCAATAGATAGCCTGTTGTATGAACCACCTCGGGTTGACCCCAGATCACCGTCGGGCGGGAAGCTCTCGAAGTCCGCTCTTGGAGTTGGGCAGTGCGCGTGTCGAGAGCTGCGACGAGCCCCGGTGCCGTCCCGGCCTGTCCCGCCGGTTGTATCCTGACTCCGGAGCGCCTGATCGGTGCTGCGCCAAGGTAGAAGGCAATTCCCGCGAGACAAGAATGAGCAAGGAGTTAGTTTCGACCGCAGTCCTAGTGGAGCGGTACCGCCAAGGCGACGAGCGGGCCTGCGACGAACTGTTGCATCGCTACCTTCCGATGTTGCGTCGCTGGGCGCATGGACGGTTGCCAGCCTACGCTCGCTCGACTGCAGAAACGGATGATCTCGTACAGGTCACTTTGCAACGCGCACTTCGGCAGCTAGGTCGCTTCGAGGTGCGACACGAGGGCGCCTTCCTCGCGTACCTGCGCCGGATCTTTCTCAACACTGTTCGGGACGAGATTAGGCGCTATGGCAGGTCTCCGCGGCAAGTGGATGTCGAAGCACAGCCTCACTTAGCTGATGGCGAGCCATCCGCCATTGAGCGGCTTTTAGGCCAGCAGAAGCTAGAGCGCTACGAGCTGGCCTTGGCCGCGCTCCCAGAGGAGCACCGGCATGCGGTGATCCTTCGCGTCGAGTTCGGCATGTCGTTTGAGGAGATCGCCAAGGCGCTCGACCGTCCTTCGGCCAATGCCGCCCGAATGACGGTAACCCGAGCGTTGGACAAGTTGGCCGAGCAACTCGGTGACTAGACTGCCCGAACTCGAGGATGGCGGTGGCACTGGAGAAATCTATCGCCGGGTGCTCGACCAGGTGAACGAGCAGGTGTCAGTCGACTGGGATGCGCTCGATGTCGACTACCCAGACCAGCGCGATGCCTGGCGGCGATTGCGACGGGTCCAGGAGGTGAGCGGTGCCTTCAAGCAGGTGCAAGCGGAGCTACCGATCGATCCTGCCCGTCATGGCGACGAGCAACAAGAGTTCAAGATGTGGGGCTCTTTGGAGGTGAGAGAGAAGCTAGGGGAGGGTTCGTTCAGCGAGGTGTTCAGGGCCCACGATCCCGTGCTGCGCCGCGATGTCGCGCTGAAGCTCGCGAAGGGCGAAACTGAAGCACAAAGGCAGCGGTTTCTCAACGAAGGTCGGCTGCTAGCCCAGCTAGACCATCAATCCGTCGTGCGTGTTCACGGCGCGGCGATCCATGGCGGTCAAGCTGGCGTATGGATGGACCTGGCGCAGGGCCGATCTCTTGATCGGCGCCTGGAAGAAGACGGCCGGCTTTCAGAAGGTGAAGTCATCGAGATTCTCGCTCAGCTTGCTGAGGGTCTGGCTGCGGTTCACGCGCGCGGCCTGGTGCATGGTGACATCAAGGCGGCCAACGTGTTGCGCCGAGACGGCGGGGCCCTTGTGCTTGGAGACTTCGGGTCCTCAATTGATCTCTCCAGCGGAGTCGCAGAGCTTGGTTCGGCGAGTCCGATGAGCGCGGCACCGGAAGTGCTGCAAGGGAAAGCAGCCGATGCGCGTTCGGACATCTATTCGCTTGGAGTGTTGGCCTACAACCTCTTGACCAAGGAGTATCCCTTCGAGGGAACCGATGCTGAGGAGCTCATGACCGCTCATCGCGAGGCTAGCTCCACCGCGTTGCTCGACCGACGAGGGGAGATCTCGCCCGCCTTGGCCGCATTGATCGATCGGGCCCATGCTCTTGCACCTGAGGATCGCTGGCAGAGCGCACGGTCTCTGGGTGAAGCCCTCGAGCGACTGGGCGGCCCAGAGACTAGGCGTGGCCGACACAGCCGCGGTGCTTCGATCGCTGGGGGCCTGCTAGTGGTAGCGCTTCTCGCATGGTGGTTGTCCTTGAGACCTGACCAAGAGTTGGCTCCGGCCGTTGTGGCGATGGATACCACAGGTCGATCTTTTGAAACCGGGGTGGGGAGGGATAGTTCGTCCGTGCGGGCCTCCTTGTTTCGAGCGGGCGACGCGGCAGCGCTGCGGAACGGCGACGTCGTCAGGCTCGGAGACGCTCTTCACCTTCGCGTTCAGACCGATAGTGAGCAAACGTGGTTGTACTTGATCAACGAGGATGCGGACGGCGAGGTCTTCACCCTGTTTCCGATCGAAGGCGCGGAACCCGCGAACCCGCTGGCGGCTGGGGAGCATCGATTGCCCGGCAGAGTGGCGGGTGTCGATCAAGACTGGGTCGTTACCAGCCAGGGCCGCACCGAGAGCTTCTTGCTCATCCGTAGCGACCAGCCGCTTCCTGAATTCGAGCGCGCCATCGAGAAGATCCTGGTGGCTTCGGCGAGTCGAACTCCTGAGGCCGCGCCCATGTTCAACCCCACCACCCGCGGCGTGGGTGGATTGGAAGAGTCGGTCAGTGCGGCCTCGCCAGAGGCGCTGGTCGAACTGCGCGAGCTCGTTCTGAGCATGGCCAACGGGCGCTTGATCGCCGCCGACATCGTGACGCTACGTGGCACGGGATCCGGGCCGTGAGGGTCGGGTTGCTCCGCCTGGCGGTAGTGGTTGTAGCCGTTGCTTTCGGCGCCCAGTGTGTGCAGCGGGCGCAACCAGACGGGCCTGGAGGCCAGGGCGGCGAGCCAACAGCGTTGTGGCACGACGCCACCGCTCGCCTGTTGCCGGTCACGGCGGAGTGGAGCCACCGGGTCGAGGCGGCGGATCTAGACGGCGATGGCGACGTAGACCTTTTGTTTGCAAATGGGGGTGACTACTCGACCCCAGGCACTCCCGAACTCAATCGGGTGTTTCTCAACCCCGGTGACGGCGGTGTGTTCGTCGAAGCCACCAATGGCATTTTCGGATCGCGGCCCGACTTTGCTCGCGCGATCAAGGTACGTGACCTCAATCGCGACGGGTTGGCAGACATCATTGTTGCCTGCGCCTACCAGACGCCGAGCCGGCTGTTCTTGGGTCAAGGCGACGGCATTTTCGAGGAGAAGACCTCGACTCTCCTGCCTCAACCCGGCCCTGACACGTCTAGGTCGAGCTTCAGTTTCGGTGATGTAGAAGTTGGCGATGTCGACGGCGATGGCGATCTAGATCTGGTCTTCGCTGATTGGGGCTCGGGCGACGCGATGAAGAACGACGGTGGAACTCCTGTGCTGTGGATTAACCAGCTCATGGAGACCGGTAGGCCGTCCTTCGTGGACGCAACCGGAGAACGGCTGCCGGAGATGAAGTTTGCGTTCTCCTGGGACATCGAACTCTTCGATGTCGACGGTGACTTTGACCTCGATCTGCTGGTCTCGTGCAAGCGTTGTGGCGGTGGAGCATTGTTCCGCGGATCAGGCGACGGGTTCTTTGAGCTTGTCCCAGGCGCGCTCCCTGCCTACACCAACAACTACGACTACGCGGGCATGGACCTCAACGGTGACGGAGCGATCGATCTCGTCACCGTCAACGACGGCGACATTGTAGGAGCGAGCTACTCGAGGCGCGAACATGTCTTGATCAATCGCCCGGCTCAAGCGGACGGGCGCACGCAACGCTTCTTGGATCGGACCTCAAGCCTCTGGCCAGCGCTGTCCAACACAGGCGAGGACGACAATGCGGTGGTCTTCCTCGACTACGACTCGGATGGAGACTCCGACTTCCTGTTGGCATCGCTCACTGGCCCAGATCGGCTTCTGATGAATGACGGCGAGGGTGCACTGACTCTGGCTTCCGACGTGTTCACGGGCCCTGCGACGCCTGGCACCCTGGGTATCGCCTTGGCAGACCTAGATGGCGATGATCGCCTCGACGTTGTGATGGCTCAAGGCGAGCATGAGACGGCAGTGGAAGAACGAATCTTCCTCGGTGTTGGTCTCGAGCCGGACACAGCTGCGCCAGTTGTGGGGTCGCCCTCGCTGGAGCAAAGCGGTGTACAGCGGCGGGTTCGGGTGCGGGTCCATGATGGCAAGAGCCCGGTGCAGCGAGAGGATTTTCGTGCGGTTGCGCTCCGATTCCCAGAGCGAGAACCCGTGGCTTTGCAGTGGTATGGGGGGCAGCTGTGGCGTAGCGGCTGGCTTGCGCAGCGACAGTTCGAGGGCAGCTCTGTTTGTGCGATGGATCGCGCGGGCAACGAGCAATGCATAGCGCTACCGTCAGTTCATTGAGTGTCGTAGAGCTCCAGCTCTTGTGAACATTCTCAGATCAGCTGTGCGCTTTGTACACTGATTGTCGTTGGACTAGCTGAGATCCTCGGTTTGGATCCATGGCCGCAAAGGGAGACTAGACAGTTGAGAACAAAGAGAGCATGGCCGCCGGAGCATCGTCTCAGAGGCATTCGCCGATCCGGCCGTTCGGTTGGCGGCCTCTTCTGGGTCATCGCTGCCTGTGCCGCGATCGCCGCGTCTTCGCTGTCCGCGCAGGGCACCCTTGAGGACCACGAACTGTTCGAGCGCAGTGTGAGGCCGCTGCTGGATCAGCGGTGCCTTTCCTGCCATGGGGAAGATGGCATGGGGGACCTAAGTCTCGAGTCGAGAGCCGGCCTTCTGCGCGGCGGAGCTTCCGGGCCCGCCATTGTCCTTGGCGATCCGGATAGCAGCCTCCTGATCCAAGCCGTGCGCCACCAATTGCCCAAGCTCAAGATGCCAATGACAGGCGGGCGTTTGACGCAGCAACAAATCGCGGACCTGTCCGAGTGGATCAGCCGGGATGCCCCCTGGCCCGGAGTGGGAGAGGTTGGCTCGGCTGCGGCCACTGCGAGCGACACTGGGTTTCTTGTCACCCAGGAGCAGCGCGAGTTCTGGTCCTTTCTGCCGTTGCGAACAGTCGTGGTCCCCGTGGTCGAGGACAATGAGTGGGCCGCAAACCCGATCGATCGGTTCATAAAGCATCGGTTGGATCAAGAGGGCCTTCAGCCGACGGGAACGACGTCCAAGGCCGATCTCCTGCGCAGAGCATCGTTCAACCTAGTGGGGTTGCCGCCAACTCCCGAGGCGATTGAGACATTCGTCGGCAGCACATCGGAAGATGCCTACTCCGAGGTGGTGGAGAGCTTGCTGGCTTCTGAGCACTACGGCGAGCAGTGGGGCAGGCACTGGCTCGATGTCGCTCGCTTCGGCGAGGACGACACCCGTGGCTTGGCCAATGACGGCTCCGGCCGCGAACGATATGGCCAGGCCTTCCGTTATCGAGACTGGGTCGTCGATTCGATCAATCGAGATCTCAGCTGGCCAGTTTTCGTCAAGGCGCAACTGGCCGCGGATCTCATGCCGGTGCCCGCAGGGCTGAGTCGACAACAACTGTTGCCCGCGCTCGGATTGCTCGGTGGTGGGCCTTGGTACTACGACCTTGCCGAACCCTTGACCGCGCGCGCTGACGAACGGCACGACCGGGTGGACGTGACCACCAGGGGGTTCTTGGGTCTCACGGTTGCCTGCGCGCGTTGCCACAACCACAAGTACGACCCGATTCCCACCGCCGACTACTACGCTCTCGCGGGGTTGTTCTCGAACAGCGAGTATCACGAGTACCCGATCGGCAGCGAAGAAGAGGTAGAGGCGTATGAAAAGGACAAGGAGTTCCGCAAGCTCCTCTCGAAGGCACTGTCACTGTTCCGGCGACAAGAAGCCGAGCAGCTCAGAGATCGACTGATCCACGACGTCTCGACCTACATGATGGCTACCTGGAAGGTCTCTGGTGAGCCGCAACTGCCGGTGACTAAAGTGGCTAACGAGGAACGATTGGACCTTGAACTGCTCGAGCGTTTCGTTGAGTTCACTCAGAAGGAACCAAAGTTCTACTCGAACTTAGTCGACTGGCAAACCATGATCGCGGACGGTGGCGAGGATGAAGTCCAGGAGAAGCGCGCGCAAGTGCTTGCGGATCGCTTCCAGCGGGAACTACTCGAGTTGGCAGAGGCCAAGCGCAAGCTGCGCGAACACAACGAGTACCTCATAGCGAACGGATCCAAGCCGCCGCGCGATCGAAAGTCGGTGCCGATGCCCAATGGTTTCGAGAGCTTCTTCGACGAACATCAGCTCGAACTGGAAAGCCTGTCTCGGGAGCAGACGCTGCTGGCTAGTGACGTCTTTGACTACGATGTCCACAACACGACCGACTACTACAATCCTGAACCAGGGCTGCTGCGGTTCTGGAGCTGGTCGCTCGACCGGCAGATGAGTCCTCAGTCGCTGCAGCATTCCCAAGCTCAGAGGGAGCAGTTGAAAGCCTTCGATGAGCCGGACAAGCAGCTGCAGTTTGTGATGGGCGTGCGCGACCTCGACCAAGAGGCGATCAGTGATTTGCCACTGCACCTGCGAGGCTCACCCAGCAACCTTGGCGCACCCGTGCCGCGGGGTTTCCTGACCGTTCTTTCCGACGGAACTCCGGCGCGCTGGCAGGAGGGTAGTGGGCGGCTCCAGTTCGCCGAGTCCGTGGCGTCGCATCCGATTACGGCCCGAGTCGTGGTGAATCGGATTTGGCGATGGCATTTTGGCACCGGCCTGGTGGAGACTCCCAGCAACTTCGGAGTGATGGGCGAGCGACCTTCCCATCCAGAATTGCTCGAGTTTTTGGCTTCGGGGTTTGCAGAGAACGGCTACTCCATGAAGTGGCTGCATCGACTGATCCTCTCGTCCCGCACTTACCGGTTGTCGTCGACGGAGCTGGCCTCGGATCGGGTCAGTTCTGAAGCGCTGGCTGCGAACCAGAAGAAGGATCCCGAAAACCGCTTCTATTGGAGAGCAAATCGCCGACGACTGAGTGCCGAGTCGATCAGGGATTCCTTGCTCACGGTGGCCGGCACGCTCGATCGAACCCTCGGTGGCCCCTCGACATCCTTGTCGAGTGAGGACAACGTGCGGCGATCGTTGTATGGGTGGGTCAGCCGGTTCCAGTTGGACACCTACTTGCAGACGTTTGATTTCCCGAACGCAAGCCTGACCTCGGAGCGACGTTTCGTGACCAACGTGCCGTTGCAGAACCTCTACTTCATGAACAGCGACTTTGTGCGACGACAAGCGGAGGCGTTGGCGAAACGGCTCGAACAACCTGATGCGAAGAAGGACGATGTCGCAAGTGTTCTTCCAACGGGTGCCACCTTTGCAGCTGACGTCGCAGCGCCGCCAACCCTGCCGCCCGCGAGCACTGCTCCCAGTGAGCGAGCACGCATTGAGCGCGCCTACTGGCTGTTGTTTGGCCGGCGCGCCGAAAGCACAGAGGTTCGCCGTGGCCTTCGGTTCCTCGAGCGCGCCCGCTCGCAAGCTGCGACGGGGAAAGACACAGCTGGAGCGGGCGCAGCTGCAGCGGGCGCAGTCGATACCAGCGCTGGGAGCGAAGAGGAGTCGCCCTGGGTTCGGTACTTGCGCGCCCTGATGAGTACCAACGAGTTCAGATTCGTCGCTTGATCCTTTGGGCGGTCTTGACGACAGTTTTCAAGAGGAATAGAGATGCATACCAAGAGGCCGGAGCAGCCAATTACTCGTCGCGAGGCTTTGTCCCGCATGGGCGCGGGGTTCGGAATGATGGCATTTGCCAACATGGTGGGGCAGTCTTTGCTCGACACCGGTGCCGTCCACGCTGGTGAGGGAGGCGCACTCGCGGGTGGCGTAACGCACTTCGCTCCGAAGGCGAAGCGAGTCATCTTTTTGTTCATGAACGGTGGGGTTTCTCAGGTCGACAGCTTCGACCCGAAGCCGATGCTGACGAAGTTTCACGGTCAGCCGCTGCCGGGTGAGGTGCTCACCACAGAGCGGCGAACGGGCGTCCTGATGAAGTCGCCGTTCGAATTCACCAAGCATGGAGAGAGTGGTCTCGAGTTCAGTGAACTCTGGCCCAACGTGGGCTCGTGCGCCGACGACATCTGCATGATCCGGTCTATGACCACCGACATTCCCAACCACGAGCCATCGCTTCTGTTGATGAATACCGGCCACATCCAGCCCGGTAGGCCAGCCTTAGGTGCTTGGCTCACGTACGGTCTCGGCAGTGAGAACGAGAACCTTCCTGGCTTTGTTGTGCTCTGCCCAGATCAGCCTACGGTTGTCGGCCCTCCGTTGTGGAGTTCTTCGTTCTTGCCGCCGGTGCATCAAGGAACCTTCATCACCGATCGCGAACCAAGACGACCCAAGGACTTCGATCCCAAGAAGGTCATCCCGTATATCGAGCGGCAGCGGGGAACGGTGGCGTCGCACCAGCGCGACGAGCTAGATCTTGTTGCGGAGCTCAACCAGGTCCACCTAGAGAAGGCCGGCGGCGATCCGCAGTTGGAAGGTGCGATCGACTCGATGGAAACCGCCTACCGAATGCAAACCGAGGCTCCAGAGGTGTTCGACATCCGCCAGGAGAGCGAGGCGACCCAGAAGCTCTATGGGCCTGGCTCAACGGCTCGCGGGTGTTTGACCGCGGTTCGGCTGATCGAGCGCGGGGTGCGCATGGTGCAGGTGTACTACGCCAAGGGCGATCCTTGGGACCACCACGAAGACATCTTCCAACATCGACGCAATGCACAAGATTCGGACCAAGCGTTTGCAGCCGTGATCAAGGATTTGAAATCACGCGGTTTGTTCGAGGACACCTTGGTTGTATGCGGTTCCGAGTTCGGCCGCACGCCGGTGCTCGAAACGGGAGGGGGCTCTCCTTCAGGCCGCGTTACCAACGGGCGCGATCACAACCCCTTCGGCTTCACGGTGTGGCTTGCAGGTGGCGGGGTCAAAGGCGGAACGGTGTATGGGGCGACTGATGACTTCGGTTTCAAGGCGGTCGAGAACCCAGTCCACGTGCACGACTTGCATGCCACGATTCTGCATCTGATGGGGATTGATCATGAACGCCTCACCTACCAGTACAGCGGCCGCGACTTCCGGCTAACCGACGTACACGGCAAGGTGATCCACGACATCTTGAGTTAGGCGGTTCGGGTCCTCCGCCCGAACTGGAGGTCATCGGTATTGCGGTGTGCGAACTTGGGTTCGATTGATAGGCGACGGAGGGTCCAGGCACCAGCGCACACGCGCTGTTCGAAGGATCGACATTCTCCCTTAAGGAGTAGAGCTTGAGCGAAGCCACACCGGACCGTCAGGGAAGAGCGTGATCCCCTGCTCGCGGCGCCACGCTGGGTTCCTGCTCGCGGCACTGACCTTTGGGGTCGCGGCACTTGCGCAAACAGCACTCGCGCGCCCCGGCTCGGCCCAAAGCAGCTCCGGCCAAACTGCAGCGGAATGCGCGGTGAGGGTAGCCAAGGTCACGGAAAGTGAAGTTCTTCAGGCGGGGGACCTTCTGCGCAGTTGGCGACTGATCGATCCTGAAGACGCCCGAGGGATCGAAGCGGCTGGCACGCTGTGCTCGGTGTTCGATTTCTGGAGGATGTCGATGGAGGTCGAACCTCGCGGTGCTGTGGAACTCTTCGTCGACCGCGGAGACTCGAGTTTCGGAATCAACCTGCAACAGGGCAAGTGGTCCAACCTTTGGCCGGAGCCGGCGTTTGAGGGGAATCTCGCGGCACTCTGGGCGGTGGCGAAGCCCCTGCGTGATATGTGGAGTGAGGAGGCTACGGAAGCCTGGTCGAGCATGCTCGATGCCGCAGTGAGTAGAACCACGGACGCCCACCGGATTTGGCTGCTCATGGAGCGTGGTTTCGGCTTAAGTGGGCATGGTCAACTCGATGAAGGGTTGGCCCTTCTTGCCGAAGCACACGAGCTGGCAAATCGGGGTAGCCACGCCTGGATCAAGGGGCATGTGCCGATGATCTACGCTCGCCAGCTCGGCCGACGAGATGAGGCTGCAGGTCAAGAGATGGCTCAACAGTCTGCCGATCAGTGGCTAGCCAGTGGCAATGAACTGTCGGCCACAGAGTCGCTGATCACGGTGGGCACCAACGCGCTTAACAGTGGTCAGCTTGACATCGCGGAGGACGCACTGCGCCGAGTGGAACGAGTTCGTCGGCGACTCGCCGAGGGCACAGGCAAGCATGCGGTCTCTATCTACAACGTCGGGATTCTGTTGGTGAATCGTGGTGAGATTGCCGAGGCCATCGAGTGGGTGAAGCGGGCCGAAGTTGCGTATCGGGAGTTGGGTAGTCGCCACAACTTGGTTCAGGCTCTGAGTGCGTTGGCTGCCATGTACGGGATGATCGGCGAGAGCGCTCGTGAGATCGACGCAGGTGCTGAGGCGTTGGACATTTCCCGAAAGCTGGGCGCCAAAGGAACGGCCCTTGCGTCTACCCTGATCAACCATACCGTGGTGGTTGGTAACTCCGGCGATCTTGCTACAGCGCAGGCGTTTGCTGACGAGGCGATTGAGGCCGCGGGCAATGGAAACGATGACCGCGTGCTGTCGACGGCACACGTGAATCTGGGCTGGGTATCGGAGGAACTCGGTGATCTTGAAGCGGCGGCACGCTCCTTCCAGAACGCAATCGACGTGCTCGTTGATGTCGATCCACCAGGCCAGCAGCTTGTCTTGGCAGCTCTCAGCTTGAGCCTGGTATCGACCCAGTTAGGACGTCTCGATAGGGCTGAGCAGTCGCTTCAGGTCGCGGAAGAGGCGCTTCAAGCATTCGATCCGGGGCACTATTACCATGCGCCGCTGAACGCTGCCTGGGCTGAACTGTTGATTGCGCTGGATAGGCCGTCAGAGGCGCTCGCCAAAGCGAACCTGGCGATGAAGTCAGTGGATCACTCGACCCTAGCGCGGGGCCATGCCTTTGCTGCTCACGTTGCTCGTAGCAGAGCCTTGATGGAGTTGGGAGAGATTGAACAGGCGCGTGCTCAAGCAGTCGAAACACTGCAGATGGTTCGGCGGGTGAGCCCAGGAACCTTTTCCGAAGTGCGCGCTCTCGAGAATCTGGGTGCCGTCGAGCACGCGGCTCGGCAGCCGGTCGCGTCCGCCACTGCTCACTGCGCGGGCGCCGACTTGTTGGAAGAGCAGTTGCCTCGCTTGGGTCGGGGCGGCGGCGGCGAAGTCAAGTTTCGAGTGCTCTACCACGGCGTGTTCGAAGGTTGCGCCCAGGGCCTTCTGGCACAGGGTAAGAACGAAGAAGCGTTCCTGGTGCTTGAGCGAGCCCGGGCATGGAGCACGCGCAAGGCGCTGGCAGAACGGGGGCTGGTAGTTGGCGCCGGGGTCGAGGGGGCGTGGTCGGCGAGATATCGGCGCTTAGCTGTGGAACACGATGGAGTGGTGGCGGAGTTCGCAGCGATCGAGGATGCAGGCGACCGGGAACAGCTCGAACAGAAGCTCTCTGTTCTTGCCGGTCAGCGAGAGCAGTTGATCTTTGAGGCCAAGGCGGCCGACCCGCGCTTTGCGAGTATTGCTTATCCAGAACCACTCAGCGTGGCGCAGACGGTCGGGCTGCTAGCGAACGGAGAACTGTTCGTAGCGTTCGAAGTGTTGGGTGATGCGACGATGGCCATCGTGATGGACAAGTCCGGAAGAACGCGCAGTGAACGGATCCCCGTTTCAGAAGAGCAACTCGCTGGTCGGATCGAAGCATTCCTGCAGTCGATTGCCGATCGCGATCGCGAAGCGATGTTGCTCTCGTCAGAGAGCCTGTTTGCGGACTTGCTCGCTCCACTACTGCGAACGCGCTCCGGGACTAATCGGATCCTCGTTGCCGCTGATGGTCCGTTGGCGAAGTTACCTTGGTCAGCCCTAGGGCGCCGGATCGATGGCGAGTGGCGGTGGGCCGTGGAAGATTTCGCGATCACCACGGTTCCTTCAGCGACGGTGCTGGGTGTGTTGCGGCAGCGACCGCCTGTCACCAGCAACAGGATCGTTGCGTTCGGAGCGCCTGCCTTTGGCACTGACTCCGGGAGTGATTCGGAGACTCCAAGCGTTGTGGCGCCGTTCGCGCTGCGCTCAATCGCGGATCTTGCCGGAGATCTAGCACCTCTTCCTGGAAGCGCCGATGAACTTGGAGCTATTCAAACCATTTTCGGTGCGCCGCAAGTCGAGGCCTACATCGGCGTTGAAGCGAGCGAGACGAATGCGCGGCTGATCAACTCCGAGTTTCGCATTGTTCACTTCGCCTCCCATGCCCTACTCGACGTAGCGAATCCTCTCGAGTCTGGCCTGGTACTGGCTCGACCGATGAAGGACGAGTTGGGTGCTGACAATGGTTTTCTGCAGGCCTTCGAAGTCCTTGACCATCTCCGTTTGGACGCTGAGTTGGTAGCGCTCTCTGCATGCAGTACCGGTCGCGGCCGGCAGCTCCCGGGTGAAGGCCAACTTGGGTTAGCGCAGGCGTTCTTGCATGCCGGCGCACGATCGGTACTTGCCACGCTTTGGCCCATAGCTGACCGCGCGAGCGCTCGCCTTGTGTCTCGGTTCTATCGAGAGCTCGAGGCCGGTGTTGCTCGCGACGAAGCGCTGCGGCGAGCACAGCTGAGTCTGTTGCGAGGCGAGAGCGACGACGAAGCTACTGTGCCAAGCCAGCAGGAGTTAGAGACCACTCGAGCCGTGGGCGGCCTACGACCAAGCAAGGGTGCAGTAGATACCAGTGACCCCTTCTTTTGGGCAGGCTTCCTGCTCATTGGCGATCCCGGCTAGTTCGGTTAGCGGCCACGCGGACTGAATCATGCGTTCCAGAACCTGGTCCGTGCCGGACGTAGAATCGACTAGGATCGAGGCCCATGACAACAGCACGACCAGAAGCTAGTCCGTCTCTCACGTACTCCAGCTACCTCCGAATTGAGGAGCTCTTGGACCTGCAGTCGCCCCGGTCGGAAGGGCCCGAACACGACGAGATGCTGTTCATCGTGGTGCATCAGGTCTACGAACTGTGGTTCAAGGAGATGCTGCACGAACTCGACTATCTGTGCCCGCGCTTGAGGGAGAACGAATTGCCGACCGCGTTGCACAAGCTCAAGCGGGTTCTGACAACGCTCAAGGTGCTGGTAGCCCAGGTCGACATCATCGAGACCATGACGCCGTTGGAGTTCGTTTCCTTCCGTAGCTATCTGGAGTCGGCGAGCGGTTTTCAGTCGTATCAGTTCCGCGAGCTCGAGTTTGTACTGGGCGCGAAACAACCGCAGGCGCTAGATCGCTACCCGGAAGGATCAGCGGGTTATCAGCGGCTCACCGCACGCCTCGCACAGCCGACCCTCTGGGATGCGTTCTTGCGTTGTCTCGAGGCTCGAGGGCACGCCTTGCCGCGAGAAGCCGTAGAGCGTGATGTGCAATTGCCGGTCGGTGAGTCGAGAGGCGTGCAGGAAGTGCTACTGCAGATTTATCGCGGCGATCATCAATGCGCGGAGCTTTGCGAACGGCTGGTCGACTTGGATGAAGGCTTGCAAGAGTGGCGTTACCGCCACGTCAAGATGGTGCAGCGCACGCTCGGTGCCAAGATGGGAACCGGCAACAGCAGTGGCGCTGAGTACTTGAAGACGACGCTCTTCAAGCCGATCTTTCCCGACCTTTGGGCCATTCGGGCAGAGTTCTAGTTTCGACAATGCGTGCCGATTCTCCTCTCGATGCTGGCCTCACTGAGGCTGCGACGGCGTTCCTGAGTAGGAGGAGCGAGTCTTGAGCGATCAGCTGGTCTCCGACCCTTCGGCCCTCTACCAAGCTCCGAATGCGCTCGCTCGCTTCTACTCGCGGTTCGCGGTGGACCAGCGTTTGTTGCTGACCGGGCACTCTCACCAAGCGTGGCCTGACATCGCGTTCGATGGCCAGGGCGAGGCTTGGCTGGATGCAGCGGAGTTGGTAGATGCCAAGTGGGACCGCGCCTTTGCCAAGGCCGATCGGGTGCGATCAGGCTTTGCTCAACTCCTGAACGACTCATCAGGAGCGATCACGCTGGCGCCCAATACTCACGATCTCTTGGTGCGGTTCCTGTCGGCCTTGCCCTTGCGAGAGCGCCCCAAGCTTGTCACCACAACCGGTGAGTTCCACACCATCCGGCGGCAGCTGGGCCGCCTTGCTGAGGAGCGAATTGAGGTCGAGGCCGTTCCTTGCGATCCGGTCCCTCAGCTGGCCGACCGGCTAGCGGCATCCGTCGATGACCGAACCGCGGCAGTCCTGGCGTCGAGCGTCCTGTTCGGGGACGCCCGGATCGTTCCGGCACTGGGTGAGGTTGCCAAGGCTTGCCAGAAGCACGGTGCCGAACTGCTGGTCGACACGTACCACAGCCTGAATGCCGTTCCTTTCTCGGTGGCTGGCGAAGGACTCGAGCAGGCATTCATTGTGGGGGGTGGCTACAAGTACTGCCAGCTCGGAGAGGGGAACTGTTTCTTGCGTGTGCCGCCACACTGCACTTTGCGTCCGGTGGTCACCGGCTGGTATAGCGAGTTTGCAGAGCTTGCTCAGGCGCCTGCCGGCCAGGTCGCCTACGGGCAAGGTCACGCCCGCTTCGCTGGCGCTACCTACGATCCAGCGAGCAACTACCGCGCGGCAGCGGTTCTTGATTTCTTCGCAGAGCGCGGCCTCTCCCCCGAGTTCTTGCGGATGGTGAGTCAGCATCAGATCGGTCTCTTAGTGCGTCGCTTCGACGCTCTCGATCTCGATCCAAAGATCGTCGCCCGCGATCAAGCGGTCTCGCTCGAGGACCTGGGCGGCTTCTTGGCGCTGCGGTCGCCTTGCGCAGGTGCTCTGCAAGATGGTCTTGCAAAAGGAGGCGTCTCTACCGATTACCGCGATCAGACATTGCGTTTGGGCCCTGCGCCTTACCTTTGTGATGCTCAACTTGAAGCTGCGATGGACCGTCTTGGTGAGGTTGCACGCACGATGAAGGAGCCGGGCTGATGAAGGTTGCCGTGGTTGGAGGAGGTCCCGGAGGCCTCTACTTCGCCTGCCAGATGAAGCTGCGAGATCCATCTCACGAGATCACCCTCTTCGAGCGCAACGCGCAGGGCAACACGTTCGGGTGGGGCGTCGTTTTCTCTGACGATTCTCTACAGAGCGTGCAAGCGACTGACCCGCACACCCATGACGCGATCACTGCGCGACTCGCCCATTGGGATGACATCGACGTCGTCTTTCGGGCTGAGACGGTTCGTTCCGGGGGGCACGGCTTTAGTGGGATCTCCCGAAAACACCTGCTTCACATTCTCGAGCAAAGAGCACAGGAGCTTGGTGTCGAGCTGCGTTTCGAGCACGGTGTCACGGACCCGGCCGAACTCGAGGACTTTGATCTGATCGTTGCGGCGGACGGTGTCAACAGTCGGATTCGCAAGCACTACCAAGAGCAGTTTCAACCCGACTTCGACGTGCGCACGTGCAAGTACGTCTGGCTTGGAACGACTAAGCAGTTCGAGGCGTTCACGTTTCTCTTCGAAGAAACAGAACACGGTTGGTTTCAAGCGCATTGCTATCGCTTCGATGACCAGATGAGCACATTCATCGTCGAGGCACCTGAAGAGACCTGGCGGGCCTGTGGCCTAGACGGCATGAGCAAGGAGGAAGGGATTCGCTTCTGCGAGCGTCTCTTTGCCGACCATCTAGACGGCCACGCGTTGATCTCTAACGCCGATCACCTGCGCGGATCGGCGATCTGGGTCAACTTTCACCGCGTGAGTTGTGCAAAGTGGCATCACCAGAACGTCGTTTTGCTTGGCGACGCTGCGGCAACAGCGCACTTTTCGATCGGCTCGGGGACCAAGCTGGCGATCGAGAGCGCGATCGCCTTGGCCGACGTGATCCATGAGTCGGCCTCGCTCAACGAGGCGTTCGAGACCTATCAAGAGACGCGCCGGATCGAAGTCCTGCGCCTGCAAAGCGCGGCGCGCAACAGCACCGAGTGGTTTGAGCAGGTCGAGCTGCGCGACAAGTTCGAGCCGAAGCAATTCGCTTACAGCCTGGTTACCCGTAGCCAACGGGTGAGTCATGAGAACCTCAGATTGCGCGATTCAAAGTACTTAGAAGAGTTCGAGTTCTGGCTCGAAGAAAAGGAGACCGGCTCACGTTCGCAGCTACCGGTACCGCCGATGTTCCTTCCCCTGGCCCTGCGGGACATGCAACTACCCAACCGGGTCGCCTGTTCGCCGATGGCGATGTACAGCGCCATCGATGGCAACGTCGATGACTTCCACCTGGTGCACTTCGGCGCCCGCGCTCTAGGTGGCGCCGGCCTCTTGTTCACTGAGATGACCTGCGTGTCCGCTGACGCGCGCATCACACCGGGGTGCGCCGGGATCTATTGCGACGAGAACCTGGACGCTTGGCGGCCGATTGTGGAGTTTGTCCATGATCGCAGTCCGGCGCGTATCGCGATGCAGTTGGGCCATGCGGGACGCAAAGGGTCGACCAGGGTCGCGTGGGAGGGCATGGACCGCCCGTTGGCCCAAGGCAACTGGCCCATCTATGGCCCTTCGCCAAATCCCTGGTCGAGCGAGAACCAAGTTCCCATCGAAATGACTCGCGATGACATGAAGCGCGTGCGGGGCGACTTTGTTGCGGCAGCCAAGCGGGCTGACGCGCTCGGGATTGACATGGTGGAGGTGCACTGCGCTCATGGCTATCTACTGTCGAGCTTCATCTCCCCGATCACTAATACCCGCCAGGATGCCTATGGCGGCACGCTGGAGAACCGGATGCGCTATCCGCTTGAGGTGATCGACGCGGTGCGCGAGGTGTGGTCCCCGAACAAGCCGCTGTCGGTGCGCATCTCCGCTGCTGACTGGGTGCCCGATGGCATCGACATTGAAGACACGGTGGCGATTTCTACGATGCTCAAGCACCACGATGTGGATGCTGTGGATGTTTCCACAGGGCAGGTCACGCCGGATCAAAAGCCAGTGTACGGGCGGATGTATCAGGTGCCCTTTGCCGAGCGGGCACGGCTCGAGTCGGGGATTACGACCATGGCGGTCGGCAATATCTATGAGCCGGATCACTGCAACAGCATCATCGCGTCCGGTCGCGCGGACCTCTGCTTGATCGCGCGCACGCACTTGTGGAGCCCGAACTGGACCCAGCGCGCAGCGGCGGAGCTCGGCTACCGAGGGGTGGAATGGCCACGCCAGTACGAGTCTGGGCGCGATCAACTAGAGCGGCTGGAAGAGCGCGAGCGTGAAGCCGAGCAGAGCGGACCGGTATGACCGGTGTCACCGGTGTGAATGGTGTTGGGGTGAGTCAGCCGACGCAAGAGGAGAACAGCGAGCCAGAGCTGCTGGGCGAGCACGCGCTAGTCACTGGCGGCAGTCGCGGCATCGGTGCGGCGATCGCGCAAGAGTTGTCCTCCAAGGGAGCTGCCGTGACCATCGTCGCGCGAGACCATGCCGTCGCTCGGGAAGCTGCGAGCGCTCTGCTTGGAAAGGCAGTGGCGGTGGCGGCTGACGTAACGCAGTGCGATCAAGTCGCCCGGGCCTTCAAGCAGTCGGTTCAGTCGTTGGGCCCCGTCAGCATCTTGATCAACAATGTTGGCGCTGCCAGCACGGCGCCGTTTCTGCGCACAGACGAGGACGCGTGGCAGTGGATGTTCGACATCAACGTGCGGCCCGTGAGGCTGTGCTGCGCTGAGGCTCTGCCTGCAATGTTCGAACGCGGCGCCGGTCGCATCGTCAATGTTGCGAGCACCGCCGGGCTGCGCGGCTATCCCTATGTCTCGGCGTACGTAGCAGCCAAGCACGCAGTGGTCGGTCTGACCCGCGCCTTGGCAGAGGAGACTGCTGCGAGAGGTGTCGGTATCAGCGCGGTCTGCCCTGGTTTTGTTGATACCGATATGACCCGCAACTCAGCTGCGGACGTGGCGCAGCGCACTGGCCAGTCTGTGGAGGATGTCTTAGCGAGCTACGCAGCCTCCAACACTCATCAACGCCTCGTGGCTCCAACAGAAGTGGCAGCGGAGGTCGCCTGGCTGTGTTGCCAAGATGTATCAACAACCAATGGCTCCGTCGTCACTGTCGACGGCAGCAAACTCGATAGGCCTTTGAACCGATGAAGAATCCAGCCGATTTCAAGCCCGAACACTTCTTGTGGCACTTCGAATCAGGAGTCGCCACCATTACCTTCAATCGTCCTGAGCGCAAGAACCCACTGACGTTCGAATCGTACGCGGAGCTCAGAGACACCTTTCGCAGCCTGACAGACAGCGACCAAGTCAAAGCGGTGGTGATCACCGGGGCTGGCGGCAACTTCTGCTCCGGTGGAGACGTGCACGAGATCATTGGGCCGCTGACCGAGATGGACACTGCCGGGTTGCGTGAGTTCACCACCATGACGGGTGATCTGATCATCGCCATCATGTCCTGCCCGCAGGTTGTGATCACCGCCATCGATGGAGTTTGTGTGGGCGCAGGAGCGGCGATCGCAATGGCCTCGGACCTTCGCTTCGGTACCGCTTCGAGCAAGGTCGCGTTCCTCTTTGTCCGCGTCGGACTTGCCGGTTGCGATATGGGAGCTTGCAGCATCTTGCCGCGCATCATCGGTCAGGGCCGGGCTGCTGACCTGCTCTACAGTGGTCGGGTGATGGACGGCGCGGAGGCCGCGCATTGCGGCTTTTTCAATCGCATGCATGAGCCCTCGGATCTTGCTTCTGAAGCGGCAACGTTTGCGCGCAGGATTGCCGATGGTCCGACCCTGGCGCACGCCATGACCAAAGAGATGCTGGTGCGAGAGTGGGACATGAATGCGATCGACGCGGTGCGCGAAGAAGCGATCGCGCAAGCGAAGTGCATGGAGACCCAAGATTTTCATCGGGCGTACCACGCCTTCGTCAAGAAGGAGCGCCCCCGCTTTGCGGGTGACTAGCTTCTGGAATGATTGGTCGGCACTCCGTGCCTATCATTCCAAAGGCTAGTCACCATGTTGACGCTTGCTCCAAGCTCGCTGTGCTTGCATCGCAAGGAGAAGCTGAGATGGGGAGAATTGGTTGGCTGTCCCGGAGATGTTACGGCCGCCGATAATCATGGCTACTATTCGAAGTGTTGGTCTGTGTGTGCGCGCGGAGCAGGCCTGCCAGCGATACAGACTTAAACCCGACTTCTGGGACGCCTCGAAACAACTGATCACAAGCGGAGAGAGACCATGAGACACCTACTACCCGCCGGATGGCCACGACCGAGTGGCTACAGCAATGGGATCGCAGCTCGGGGCGAACTCGTGTTCGTGGCCGGTCAAGTGGGCTGGGATGCTAGCGGTGTCTTCCACAGTGATGGACTTGTTGAACAGGCGCGAGTGGCCCTGAGCAATGTGGTTGCGGTTCTCGAAAGCGGTGGCGCGGGCCCGCAGCACATCGTGCGCATGACCTGGTACGTCACCAACATTGACGAGTATCGCGAGAACCTGAAAGGCGTTGGAGAGGCCTACCAAGATCAAATCGGCGCCTACTATCCAACCATGTCGTTGGTCGAGGTCCGCTCTCTGGTGGAGAAAGAGGCAAAGGTCGAGATCGAGGTGACCGCGGTGATCGCTGATGAGTGAACAGCGCGTTGAGTTTCCCGCCGAATTTTGCCTCGCGGACTATTTCCTGTTCGACCGGATTGACGAGGGCTTGGGTGACAAGACCGCGGTTCGTTTTGGAGACCTCGACTACAGCTACGCTGAGGTCGCGGAGCGGAGTAGGGCTTTCGCCTCGTATCTGCAGTCGCTAGGGGTGAGACCGGAAGAACGGGTCTACATCGTGTTGCCAGACGTTCCGGCTTTTGCCTGGGCCTTCTTCGGAACCCTCGCGTCGGGTGCAGTGGTGGCCATGGGCAACCCAGCGGCGCCGATCGAGGATCTGGGTTATGTCCTGGAGTACTCGCGAGCATCGGTGTTGGTGACCACTCCCGAAGTCGCCCGAGGCCTGGCAGCGTCTCTAGAGTTGAGTCCCTCAACGGACAACCACCACCTCCGAGGGATCCTCTTGGTTCCTCATTCCTCGACCGGAGAGGACTGCGAAGCGTCGCTCGGCGTGCCGGTCGAACTCGCTGGCCGCAACACGAAGTGCGAGGCTCTCAGCGAGGCACTTCGTGTGGGCCGAGATCAGAGTTTCCAACCTGTTGGTGTCGCTCGGGATGATGTGGCGATCTGGTTGTTCACTTCAGGATCGACCGGACGACCGAAGGCTGCAGTTCACACTCATCGAGATTTTGCCTACAACACCGAGGTCTATGCAAAACGGACCGTGGGCTACCGAAGCGACGACATCACGGTGAGTGCATCGAAGCTGTTTTTTGGCTATGCCACGGGAACCAATCTGATGTTCCCGTTCGCGGTTGGCGCGACCACCTGTCTGTTCTCAGAGCGCTGTACTTCACAAGCCCTGATGCAAGCCATCGAGATGTACCGCCCCACCATCGTCACCAACGTGCCCACGATGATGGCTAAGATTCTCCAGCATGACGCTGAGCGAACGGCTCGTGGCGACGATCCGCTTGACCTCTCGTGCATCCGTTTTCATCTGTCCGCAGGAGAGGCTCTGCCGCCCGCGCTCTTGGAGCGTTTCGTGTCGCGCTTCGCGAGTGACGTCTACGACGGCATCGGCTCGGCCGAGATGTTTCACATCTACGCCAGCAACCGGCCCGGCGACATCAAGCCCGGCTCGCTTGGACGCGTGGTGGACGGCTACTCCATCGCGGTCTTGCCGGCCGAGGCAGAAGGCCCAGGGGAGGAGCCGGTGCCTCAAGGTGAGATTGGCGTCCTCTGGGTCAAGGGAGACAGCGTCGCGCAGTGCTACTTCCAGGATCGCGACAAGAGCTGGCAGACCTTTCACGGGTACTGGTGCTGCACCGGCGATCTGTTTCGGATCGATGGCGATGGGTATCTGTGGTTTGAAGGGCGCGCTGACAGCCTGTTCAAGTCGGGTGGCATCTGGGTGTCGCCTTTGGAGATCGAGAACTGTCTCATGGAGCATGATGCAGTGGCTTTGGCTGCTGTTATCCCAGCGGAACGCGAGGGGCTGGCCAAGCCCAAGGCGTTCGTGGTGCTTCGAGAACCCCTAGTTCCAGAACCCTTAGAGGGAGCGATCAGCGGCGATCCCTCGCCAGGGTCGGTCGAGTCTATGGAGCAAGCGCTTCAAGAGCACGTTCGCCATGGCCTGTCGAACCACAAGTACCCGCGCTGGGTGGTCTTCGTGGACGATCTTCCTAAGAACGACCGCGGCAAGGTCGATCGTAAAGCTCTCATCGCCAGCGAGCAGGAGTCGAACCACTGAACTGGATACCGCCGACGCTTCAACTGGGTCGCTTGACGACAGATGAACTCGCGATCTTGATCGATAGCTCAAAGCCGCTCGTGGTGTTGCTCCCGGTAGGCGCGATCGAACCTCACGGGCCTCACCTCGCATTGGAAACCGACGTGGTGATCTCGCAGGCGGCGGCAGTGCGGGCGGCGAGTGTGCTCTCAGCTGGAGGACTCGCCGCCTTGATTGCTCCTGCAGTTCCTTATGGCGTCACGGAGTGCGCGGCCGCATTCAGTGGGGCGGTATCGGTGCCCGCGGCTACGCTGACTGCGCTGTTGCAAAGTTTGGTCGAGAGCTATCTTGGCAACGGCATCGCTCATGTCGGGATCGTCAACAACCACCTCGAGCCGGCGCACGATCAGGCGGTGCGTGCGGCCATCAACGGCATCGACTCCACGCGCGCGAGCGTCAGCAGCCCACTAACCAGACGGTGGGCGCGCACCCTCTCCGGGGAGTTCAAGAGCGGCGCGTGTCACGCTGGGCGCTACGAGACCTCGATCATGATGGCTGCTGCGCCCGAGCTGGTGAGGGATCACGAAAGGGGCGAACTTCCTGAAGTGCCAATTAGCCTTTCGGAGAAGTTGCAATCCGGTGTCGAAGATTTCGCAGAGATGGGGCTCTCGCGGGCCTACGCTGGTGATCCTGCAAGGGCGACGGCTGAACACGGTTCAGAACAACTCGATTTGCTGGCGGAGATGATCGCAACGCAGGTTAGTGAGGCAATGGAGAGCTAACGGATTCTGCCCTTGTTGGCTGCTTCACTGAGCGGCGTGCATAGAGTAGTCCCGCATGAACCACGGTCCGAGAGAAAGGCCGACCAGATTGACGAGCATGTGAATCGCGATCGGTATCCAGAGTGATCCAGTGACGATGAATATCAGGCCAACGATGGCCGCTAGCGCACTCACCAAGACAGCTGCTCTTGCGCCCTGATTGAGATGGAGCACGCCAAAGGCGATGGCCGAAAGACCTATTGCGACCGCGATTCCTAGGGATGAAGTGCCTGCGAACGTAACGACGTAAGAGATGAGGAATCCACGAAATACGATCTCTTCGCAAACGGCGCCAGCCAGACCGACGGGCACGGCGTGGGCGACTTCAGCCCACGTTCTCGGCATGTGCGGTGCCTCTTTGCGCCAGCGTTCGCGCGATTCTGGAAGACGCGAGGGCCGCAGCTTCTCCCACGTGTCCGCACCGTAGAAGAGGAAGCAGAGCACAGTGAGAGCGAATCCAATAGCGAGGTGAGTGGGAGCGGCTGTGACGCCGAGATCGTTCAGTGAACGGTCTCCGGCACGCCACGCGAGCAGGGTCAACCCGCCGATCACAGCGTGCACCACTGCAGTGCCCCAGTACGCCTGCCGCTTCTCTTCGAAAGTCTGTGGCTCGGCTTGCTCTGCGGCTTCCTGGTCCGATGGGCGTGGCCAAGCTTGAAGTGTCGGCAACAGTAGGCCGAACACGAAGGCAAGGACGTGGTCGAGGAGGGTCATCGGTGCATTGCGGAGTGGTTGCGCCTAAAGGAGCTTGAGACGTCACTCTAGCTTGAGCTCTCTGTCGAGTCTGCTAGCTGGTTTGCGGCTGCGCGTCTGGCGGCGGGTGAAGCTCCTTGAGCCGGTGGATCGAACTGCGGAGTGCTGGAAGCGCCGGGGTGCAGTCCGCGAGGACTCAGCTCCTGGCAACCGCTAAGTGACCTCATGAGATGCCAGAGGTCAAGGGTATGCTCCTAAGGATGACGACGCTAAGGGGAAAGGTCGCGCTGGTCGCGGGTGCAACACGCGGTGCAGGTCGAGGCATCGCACGCGCGTTAGGACAGGCTGGCGCGACGGTGTACTGCACCGGGCGCAGCAGTCGTGATGGCCAGTTAGACCCCAAACGCCCCGAGACGATCGAAGAGACGGCCGAACTGGTATGCGTTGCAGGTGGCAGTGGTATCGCCGTGTGTGTGGATCACAGCGAAGAAACCGAGGTTGAGCGCCTGTTCGAACGCGTTCGTGCAGACCATGGCAGGCTCGATATCCTGGTCAACGACATCTGGGGTGGCGACGCCCTCACCGAATGGGGCAAGAGCTTCTGGGAGGTAGACGTAGACACCGGTTTCAAGATGATGGAACGCGCGGTGCAGACTCACATCATCACCAGCCGACACGGTGTTCCGCTCATGCTCGAAGGAGATAGCGGGCTCATCGTAGAGGTCACGGACGGAGCGTTCTATGGGTATCGAGGACAGCTCTTCTACGATCTGTGCAAGATCGCGGTGATTCGGCTGGCATATGCGATGTCAGTTGAACTCGCTGACAAGGCGATAACCTCCGTCGCCATCACTCCGGGCTTCCTTCGCTCAGAAGCAGTGCTCGACCACTTTGGAGTAGCTGAGGAGAACTGGCGGGACGCCATCGCGATGGATCCCCACTTCGCTCATTCGGAAACGCCGCTTCTAGTCGGCCGAGCGATCGCTGCGCTCGCGGCCGATCCCCAGATGCACCTCCGCGCTGGGCAGGCGCTCTCGTGCTGGGAGCTCACGCGTCACTACGGCGTTAAGGATGTGGACGGCAGGCAACCTCACTGGGATGAGCACCTGGACTCCGCCATCGAGGAGATCCTCGCTAGCGACGCGCCAACCGCTGACGACTTGCTTCTGCTCAAGATCCGCAAGCCGCAGCTTGACTTCGACGAGACACGCAACCAACAGCGTTCGCGGATCGAGGTGTTTCTCAGGACCGCTCGTTAGCAGTTTCTGGAAACGCCCCACCGTGGCCGCTAGTCGCTGGTCGAGGTACTTCGGTATATTCGGAGCGAATCACCTCCAGCCAGTCGTCTCGGCCGCTCTAGACCCAGGTTCGGGGCGTCGGGTTTGGCCGGGTCTCTTGTGGCCTGCAAGCCCTCCGCTTGTGAGTCAGCAAGAAACCCTCGCTGGAGGTGAACCGACCAGGCCTCGCGTGTACGCCGACCCTCTAGACCAACGATGAAGAGCTGCTGACCTATGGCTAAGACAGATATCGAATTCGACGCGATCGTGGTGGGGTCCGGTATCTCGGGCGGGTGGGCGGCCAAGGAGCTAACCGAGCGCGGTTTGAATGTGCTCCTGCTGGAACGCGGTAAGAACGTTGAGCATCTGAAGGACTACGTCAACGCACGCAAGGCGCCGTGGGAGTACCCCCATCGCGGGATGCGCACGCATGCGATGGAAGAGGCTTATCCGGTTCTAAAACGCGACTATCCGCTGAACGAGAAGAATCTCGATTGGTGGGCCTCAGACCAAGACTCGCCCTACACCGAGGTCAAGCGTTTCGATTGGTTCAGGGGATACCAAGTGGGCGGACGTTCACTCACTTGGGGTCGACAGAGCTATCGCTGGAGCGATCTGGACTTCGAAGCCAACGATCGCGATGGAGTCGCAGTGGACTGGCCGGTCAGGTACAGCGATCTTGCGCCGTGGTACGACCACGTCGAACGCTTTGCTGGTATTTCCGGATCGCAAGAGCAACTGCCGCAACTGCCGGATGGTCAGTTCCAACCGGCGATGCCGCTCAACTGTGGAGAGGAGATGGTGGCTGAGCGTCTGTCGGCCACCTTTGGTGGGAGTCGGCGCATCATCCCGGGGCGTGTTGCGAATCTGACCGAAGGGCTGCCCGGTCGCGTGCCGTGTCGCTATCGCAACGCCTGCTGGCTGGGTTGCCCATACGGCGCCTACTTCAGCTCCCAGTCCTCGACGCTGCCTGCGGCCGTGGCCACGGGGCGCTTGGTCTTGCGTCCGTTCGCGATCGTCACCGAACTCAACTACGACGCAGACACCAAGCGTGTGGTGGGTGTGCGCGTGCAGGACGCGGTCACCGATAACACCACGGAGTACTCAGCGAAGATCGTGTTCTTGTGCGCGTCGACGCTTAACTCCACTTGGTTGCTCATGCAATCGGCAACTGACATCTGGCCAGATGGTCTTGGTAGCAGCAGTGGTGAGCTTGGGCACAACCTGATGGATCACCATTTCAGGCTTGGTGCCCGCGGCGACCTCGAAGGGCTCGATGACCAGAGCTACTACGGGGCGCGACCCAACGGCTTCTACATTCCGCGCTATCGGAACGTGGGTGACGACAAGCGCGAGTATCTGCGTGGCTTCGGCTACCAAGGCTCAGCCGGTCGCAGTGATTGGTCGCGCGCGGTCAGGGAGCTCGGCATCGGTGCTGGATTCAAGGATGAGATGGCCCAGCCTGGTAGTTGGTCGATCGGAGCCACAGCGTTTGGCGAGATGCTGCCCAGTCATGAGAACCGGGTCACTATCGATCCCGACCGCAAAGACAAATGGGGCATGCCGGTTCTCTCGTTCGATTGCGAGATCGGTGAAAACGAGCATCTCATGCGCAAGGACATGATGAGCGACATGGCTGAATCCCTGGAGGCCTGCGGAGTCAAGAACGTGAAGACGTACGATGCAGGCTACTACCCTGGACAGGGCATTCATGAGATGGGAACCGCACGCATGGGGCGCGATCCCAGTACGTCTGTGCTCAACGGCAATAACCAGGTTTGGGACGCCCCCAACGTGTTTGTTACCGACGGGGCCTGCATGACCTCGGCAGCCAACCAGAACCCGTCGCTCACCTACATGGCGTTGACCGCGCGCGCAGCGGACTACGCCGTGGGTGAACTCAAACGTGGGAATCTTTAGAATGACACCCTCGCAACAAGCCGCGTCGAACCTAGGCCTTACCCGTCGAGAGATCATCCGCAGAGCTCTTTTGGGAAGTGGACTTGCACTGGCGGCCAGCAACGCCACCTTGCTAACCGCTTGTTCATCCACCAAGGAGCGCGCCGAAAGCGCGCGCCTGACCCCGTTCACGGACGTGGAGATCGCTTGGCTAGACGAAGTGGCAGAGACGATCCTCCCCGCGACTGAGACGCCAGGGGCGAAGGACGCAGAGGTCGGGGCATTCATCGCGCTCATGGTGACTGACACCTACTCGCCTGAAGATCAAGTGATCTTCCGGTCGGGCATGAAATCGTTGGAAGCCGAGTGCACTGCGGACGTCGGTTCGGGCTTCGCGGCAGCATCCCCAGCACAGCGCCAAGGCTTGCTCGAGCGTCTCGACCGCGAACAGTGGGAACAGGCGACCGAGCACCCCGATGATGAAGCGCACTATTTTCGTGCGATCAAGCAACTCTCCGTGTTGGGCTACTTCACCTCCGAGCTGGGCTACACCCAGGCCATGCGATACGCAGAGACGCCGGGTCGGTATGACCCCTGTGTGCCATACGTCGAAGGTGAACTCAGCTGGGCGCGGCACGCCTAGCGTCGCCCGTCTTGTGGTCTGAGGGGCCTCCGACGCGGTGGTCATGTCCGCTCCGACAGCCCGAACTCGTTGTTTTAGTCATAGTGCAAATGCAGTGTTTGTCGATTGCGGTTCTAGTGCCCTGCCTTCGTGGTCGCGTCGTGACGTAGTTCACCCCTACCAGGGTTGAGAACTCCAGACGGCGCTCAACTACTCTTCTCGACCGTAAGGGGGGATCGATGAAAACAGCGACGCCGCATGTTTGTACGACCTTCGGGTTCGTTCTTGGGATCGCGTTAGCCGCGAATCTCGGGTGCCATTGGCACGAGCAGGAGGCGGTGGAGCGGGAACTTGGTTCAGAAGACGAAGTCCGCTCTGTTTTCCGCGACGCCGTCGCCGCCGACGTGTTGATCGCAGCAGGCGACTATGAGCGCGCGCACACCAGCCTCGCGCATCTGGCTGGGGAACTCCCGGTACCAGGGTCGCTTGCGCTTCGGACGCTCACTCCAGAACGGCGCACTGCCTACAAGCAGCGGTACGTCGCGGTCCTTGTCAATGCCGGGGTGGTCGCACTGCGCATGCATCGTTTTGACGACGCAGAGGCTCTCTTCGATCGAGCCATTTCGATCGAGCCGCAAGACGCTTTGGCACACCGGAATCGCGGCACAGCTCTACTGCAGAGTAAAGACTTCGAGAGCGCGAGAATCTCATTGGAGCGTGCACTAGCGCTCAACTCGGGACGTATCCGGACTCCGCGTCTCTATCTTGATCTTGGGCGAGCGCTTGCAGGAAGCGGCCGTACCGTTCGCGCTCGCTGGGCGTTCACGCAGGCGCGTCGCGGAGGCACGGTTGGGCTTGAGCGAGCCTTGGCATTCTCGCGGAGGTCGGCGGCTCTTCCCGTGGACGCGGATAGCGATCTCTATGTCGAAGTCAGCCTCGAGGCATGGGGTGTATTGATCGACGCGGATCGTGAGTTGGCGCGCCTGAGTCTGGCCGCTGACGAACCCGCGGTCGCGGAACAGTACCTAAGGCGGGCACTGTCGTTGGCCCCCGGGGACGCCGAGTCGCTCTATCTCTTGGTGCGCGTGCTAGCGGTTGGCGGCCGGCACGATGAGGCTGCTCGCACTCGCTCCCAATTCGAGCGCGCCGCTGCTGAGACCGCGGCAGTGCAAGCAGAGCTCAAGGCCAACAGCGGGCGCCTCGACGCACTGCAATTCGTCGCCGACACCTACCGGGGCCAAGGGCTGTTGCACTTGGCACAGTCACGCTACCGCCAACTCCTCGCTCGTCATCCGCAGGACCGCAAAGTGCAACTGGCATTGCACAAGCTGCAGGTCCGTGCTGCCACATTGCTCAAGGGTCACCAACCTTTGGTCGCCGGGTAGCGCATACCGATCAAGCGAACTCGGCGACTGAGCTTCGCCCATCACGCATCAACGACCAGATCGAGCACTCACAACAGGGGGACCTCAGACCATGCAGCCTAAGACCATGCAACCTCAGATCATGCAACGCAACACTCCACGAAATCGCGGCCTTGCCATCGCGACACTGCTGCTCCTTGCCTGTTGCGGCGGCGCTTTCGCCCACACCGTCGCCAACCCAACTCCTTTTCACTTGTCTCCTGGAGACTACTTTCGCATCGACGTTGCTGGCGCTGTGTTCGGTGCGATCGGTGACGTGCAGCTCCAGTTCACACCTTCGGGTGGAGGTGCTACGACCAACGCGGCGGCCGAAGACGTGACCCCCAATGCCGCGGTGGGGGTGCGTGTACCGGCAGGACTAGCTGTCGGCCAGTACCAGGTGGGCGTTGCGGTTTCGGGGATTCCATCCGATGCGCCAGGGGCGGACATATGGGTGCGCGAGCGGACCATCTCTTTCATCAAGCAGTCTTCAGTGCACCTTACCGGGCACCCGTCCGCCACCTTCAAGGATGCTGACTTTGGAGATCTCAATGCCGACGGCTTCTTGGACGTGTTCGAAGCAAACAGCAGCTCGAACAACAACCTTGACCGGGTACATATCAACAAGCTGGGCGGCGATCCTAAGCCAGCCGGTTGCTCAGCCTCAGCCGACTTTTGTGACGAGACAACTACGCTGTTCGAGAACACCGTTGCAGGGGTCCCGAACAACGATCGGACCTACGATGCGGACATCGTTGACCTCGATCTCGACGGGGATCTCGATGTCGTGCGCATAGATCGAAGCCTCGCCGGAAACATCACCGGTGCGGTCACGACACCGATGCGCGTTTTCCTCAACGATGGCTCAGGCAATTTGGAGGATCGAACGATCACACGGGCTGGCGTAGGTCCGGCCTTGCTGCCGCCTATGGCGGACATGAGGAACGTTTCCTCTAACACGGCTGAGGTCGACGTTGGTGATGTCAACGGCGATGGCAGGCCAGACTTGATCGCGTGCTCTTGGGGCGGAAGCCAGAACCTGTTATTGATCAATCGCCTGCACGCGGCCGAGGGCAGGTTCGTGATTGCGAATGATGATCCATGCACGCCTTCTGCGAGCGCTCATGCATTGTGCGAGATCCGACCTGCGGTGAACCGCGGATGTGCGTTCGGACATTTCAACACTGACGACCTTCTGGATATCGTTCTGCCGTCGATGGGTTCAGACGATAGCGACTATGTCCTGCTCAACACCGGGAACATGATCGTGGCGGGTGTGCCGATCCCTCAGTTCGACGTGCGTACCGACTGGGTTGATGCGGCCGGTGGATCGAACGCCGACGACACCAACGGCGCCGATCTCAAGGTGGCCGATCTCGACGGTGACGGCGACGACGATGTGATCGTCGTGAGCCCGCGCGGTGAGGAGAAGCGCCGGATTCTATGGAACGACGCGGGCACGCGATTGGTCGAGCTTGCAGATGCTCGCTACTCGCCGAATGGGGACACCTACGATGTGGACCTCGCCGACCTGGACCGTGATGGCGACATCGACCTGGCGATGACCCACGAGCTGGGATCCTCCGATCCGGTGATGATCAACCGAGGCGGACTGAACGGTGCGATGCTGTTCGACGAGCTGAGTGGGAGCAATCTGTGGTTCGAGCTCTTGCCAGGAAATGTCGTCGGCCCGAGCTCTGCGAGCTTTTCTCTGTCTGTCAGTTTTGGCGACTACGACCTCGACGGTGACATCGATCTTCTCAGTGGAGGCGGGCCGACCAGATTGTGGAAGAACACGCTGTTCGACGGCCCTGGCGAAGATCGCGATTGGGTGTTCGTCCTGGACAAAACCAGGAGCATGATCTCTGGTGGCAGGGACTTCTTCGAGCCGGCAAAGAACGTCATCCAGGCCTTCTTGTCACAACGTCGGCCGGGTGATGAGGTTGGCCTGGTCACGTTCGACTACACGGGGCCGGACTCGGGCAACGCGGCGGCCGCTGACGACGTCAACAAGGCTCAACTCATCAGCAGTGTGGGGACCCAGACCGCAGCTGACTTGGCCACCGACGTGGGTCTACTGGCGATCGGTTCGTGCACTGGCCAGTGCACTGCGATCGGTTGGGCGATCAAGACCGGCAAGGAGGCTGCCGAGGTTGCGCCGGATCCGGACAGAGAGAAAGTCGTCGTTTTGGTGACCGATGGGCGCCAGAATCAAGCGCCGCATCCGGACACGATCATCCCGACGATTCCGAGCAACATCCGTCTCTACACGGTTGCACTGGGCACCAACACCGATGACCGCATGCTGTCGGCGCTGGCAACCAACGGCGGCAAGTTCTTCTTCGCCGGCCGCAGCAGTGACTACGAGACCGTGCAAAGCGTGCTTAGGGAGGTCGATAACGACATCGAGTCGGACGCCACTGGCAAGCAGGTCCTGTCGTCGTTTCAGCGCCTGCAATGGGCAAAGAACTACCTCGCGATTCTGCAGGAATCGCCGCTCTTGCGTGTCAAGAGCAGCGACAACGTACTCAACCCATTGCTGCAGCCGAGGCAGTTCGTCAACATCACCGACACGCTGCAGACGGCGGTTGACGCCTTCTACGTGGACCCGGATGACAGCCAAGTGCGCTTCACTTTGAGCTGGCGCCATCCCTCCGACACCAACGCGATTCAATTGGTCGATCCGGCCGGTCGCAGCTATCCGCTCGCGGGTTCTGACTTGTACCGTGAATCGCGACTCGAACGCGCACACGTGATCGAAGTATTGGACCCGTTGAGTGGGGTCTGGCGAGTGCAGCGGATCGTTGATCAGCGCACAGGTCCGTCCAAACTGACGGCAATGGCATCCAGCGCCTTAGAAGTCCTCGTTCAGCCGCACTTTCCGCTGTTCTATGTGGGCGAACCCTTAAGGCTCGACGCAGTGCTCGGTCGCGCACCTTTGGGCAGCAGCGGCGAGTTGCGTTTGCTCAGCCCCTCGAAGAGAGAGACTCTAGTGCGCTCGACGGCGATCAGCGAAGGGTTGCGCTTCAGTACCGAGGACCTCACCGAGTCTGGCTCGTACTGGGCTGAAGTGATCGTTATGGGGCCGCCCTCGCGGCCGTTCGCGCGCAGCTGGCGCTCAGCGATTCACGTGGCCGAGCCGACCAACGAAGAGCCGGATCTGCGGGCTGTGCAACTCAGTCTCGATCGTTCAGTGGTGACCGCTGGTGGCGGTGATTCGTCGACGGCCACATTGCGCGCCACGCGTCGTGATGGCCAACCGCTTTTGGGAGCGAAGGTCTCGTTCGCGGCTTTGAACGGCCGCTTCACAGGCGTCGTGCAGGACCTGGGTGGAGGGCGCTATTCGCAGGCCTTCGTTGGTGGTGATCGCGCCGCTCCAGGCACCGTGACCGCGCGAGTCGACCTTGCCCGCTTGCCCAATCAGGCTCCTTTTGAGGTTCGGCCGAAGGCTGCGGATCCCTCTGCGAGTCGACTTGAGTTGCTGGTCGGCCCGTTGGTGATGTGCACCAACGAGCGTGGTCCTTTTGGAGTGCGCGCCTACCCGACCGACGACCTCGGCAACTCGATTCGTGGTGCTGATGTTGCGATCGAGCAGAACTTGGGTCCGAATCTCAGCTGGCTCGGCGCTGCGGCCCCGGTGTTTGCTGGCGACGTCTACGAGCGCCGGTTTGAGGCGCCGCGCGAGGCCGGTCGCTACACCTTCACCGCTAGCGCGGATGGGGTGACGTTTGCCCAAACCGTGTCAATGGACGTGTTCGATCCGGGTACGCCGGACGCTGAGATCTATGGCTGTACGAGTGACCCGGTGCCAACCTCACCAGGATCGGTTCCTTGGTGGATCTGGTTGCTCTTACTTTTGCTGTTGTTTGCGTTACTGGTCTGGTGGATATTGAAGTCATGAGCACTGAACGCCGAGGCAGCTTTGCTGTGTCAAGCAGAACGCTTGTATTGACTGTAATGACTTCGATGTGGCTCTTTGGCGTCGCCGTGCAGGTTGCAGCCTCGCTGGAAGACTTCGACCTGCCCGGCACCCAACCAGCGTGTGTCGGCGTTGATTGCCCGCCGGTGGGGGCTCAGATTCAGCATCTGTTCATTGCTCCAGAGAACGCGGCCAACTCTTGTTCCGTCTGCCACGCCGGCGATCCTGAAATTGGTCGGCCGCTCGATGCGTGGCAGGGCAGCATGATGTCGCAAGCAGCACGCGACCCGCTCTTTTACGCGCAGCTCGACCTGGCCGTCGCAGATCCGGCGGTCAGGCCAGAAGTTGATGGGATGGCCGATATGTGTCTGCGTTGCCACTCGCCGGCCGGTTGGCTAGAGGGTCGTTCCACTCAGCTCGACGGCATGCTGTTCAATGAGAAGGACATGTTCGGTGTTCAGTGTCACGTGTGCCATCGCATGGTCGACCCTGAGTTGCTGGCAGATCCAACCCATCACGACACGGTGAACATACTGAGTCCACTCGACTCCGCGTTCGGTGTTCCGCCCACCTTCGGAAACGGCATGTTCGTGATGGACCCCAAGCACACGCGGCGCGGTCCGTACGACGAAAGCGAACTGACGGCGCACGGGTTTTCCTACGTTGGTACTGACATCCTGTGGTCGTCGTTGGGCGACGTCGGAGTCGATTCTCATCCTGTGCGCGGATCGGAGTTCCACCGGTCCGGAAACTTGTGTGGGACCTGCCACGACGTCTCCAATCCCACTGATTGCTTACCCGGGTTCGACGGCGAAGACACGCAGAAGTGCTTTCCCATCGAACGCACGTGGAGCGAGTGGAAGAACAGCTCCTATGCGTCTATGGGAGAACAGGGCAACTGTCAGTCGTGTCACATGAGTGGGCCACTGAATGGCGTTGCGGTTGGGGAACCGTGCGAAGGATCAGCCCTCCTTGGCCATTTGAACGACATTCACTTCCACGATCTCACCGGCGGCAACGCGTTCGTTCCGCTAGTGATCAAGGACTTCAAGCAGCGCTACGAGACGGCCACCGCCACCCTCTGTGGAGCTGACCCGATCTGCGTTGCCGAGGAAAACAACTTCAAGGCCGCGATCGACGCGCTCTATCCGCCAGCCGGTTCGTCCCCGTTCGTGGGTGTTGACCCCGCGGCTCTCGACGCGGGCATCGAGCGTGTACAACGGACCTTGCGGCGCGCAGCCTTCGTCACCCCGACCGCGGTGTCGCCCGACCTCGTGGTTCGGATCGACAACCGGACCGGTCACAAACTGCCGACCGGCTACCCGGAGGGGAGAAGGATGTGGCTGAATGTTCGCTTTCTCGACGCGCTCGGCAACCTGCTCGCCGAGTCGGGCCGGTACGACCCGGCCACCGCCGCGCTGTTTCACGATCAGAACCTGGATGGACTCGTTGGTTCACTCAGCTACGACGTGCTCACCTACACAGACGCAGCCGGCTCGTCTTTGGCAATCGGGCGGCCGACCAAGGTGTGGGAGGCACGGGTGGACTACCAACCGGCCGTGGGCGCGCCAGTTGAGTTCCACTTCACTCTGAACAACCATGTGGAGATGGACAACCGGATTCCGCCAGACGGCTGGAGCCCAGCGGGTTACGCCGCAGATCGTGCGATGCCTGTGATCCCCGCGCTCTATTCATCCAACGGCTGGCAAGGTGACTACCAACCCGGCGGCACGCCAATCAGCCACGATGAGGTCGCCTACCCTGTGCCCCCAGGCACTGATCGGGTCGAGCTGGAACTGCTCTACCAAACTGCCTCGCGGGAGTACATCGAGGCACTGGTTGCTGACAACCCCAATACCTTGGTCGGCGGCGGCTACAACCGCGGGACGTTGATGCAAGAGGGTTGGGAACGCAACGGGCGGTCGAGCCCCGCTTCCATGTCGCGCGAGGTGGTCGCGGTCCTAGACGGTGACGGCGACGGCCTCTCGGATGGGTGGGAAGCGGAGTTCCTCGGTGCTGCGCCGGTTGGCGAACGCGGCTACAACGACGACCCCGACGCTGACGGTCGACCGAACTGGCAAGAGTTTCAAGACGGCTCGCATCCTATGGACGCCGCCAGCCCGATGGGTGCCGTGGTGCGCGAGCCGGTGGACATTGTGTTGGTGCTCGATGTCAGCGGCAGCATGAATGACGCGGCGCCTGGATCCTCCACCGCCAAGATCGACATCTTGCGCGATTCAGTGACTCTGTTTCTTGAGACCTGGCGTGACTACGCGACGCCTGAGGATCGCATTGGCGTGGTGTTCTTTGGCACCAACGCGGAGCAGTACGGAGTTGGCTCACTGCTCAAGAACTTCGTAGCCGAGTGGGAGAACATCCGCAACGAAGTACAAGATCCGGTGTTGCGCCCGGCTGGTGGCTGGACCGCGATGGGGGCAGGTCTGCACACGGCGATCGTGGGATTGGGGGCGTTTGATCCGCTGGACCCGCGCAAGCGGCACGTGCTCTTGTTCTCTAACGGCATGCAAAATCGAAGTCCGATGGTCACGGTTGATCCGCTCGACGCCTTCCCGGATCACCTCTACATCAAGGACCAGACTCAGGCGGACAACCCTGATGTCACAGGCAACTCGAACGTGGTGATCGGTGGAACCAACTACCTGATTCCTCTCGCCGCGTCCGAGCTAGTGCATGTGCACACAGTGGGTATCGGCGTTGCGGAGAACAGTGGAGGGACCGCCTGGCATCAGTTGTTGTTCGACTTAGCGAACCAACAATCGGGCAAGCACAACTTCATTACCTTCGCAGCTCAACTCGACGGTGTCTTCCTAGAGGACCTAGTCGAGGCGCTGCGAGGCAATACACCGGAGTATGTGATGGAGCGCCGGGTTGAGCTAAGCCAGGCGCAGACGATCGAGTTCCCGATCAACGGAAGTGCCGAACGCTTCACTTTGGCGATCACCTGGGATGACCAGGAGAACCCGCCCCGCGTTGTTTCGCTGACACGTCCTGATGGCGAACAAGAGGACGCGCGGCGGATTAGCCGTGGCGGCGCTCGCTATCAGATCATCACTCGTTATCTGACGGACGCTGACGCCGCTCCTGGTGAATTCGGCATGTGGAAGCTTGTGTTGGAGGCAGACCCCGATCGCCGCGAGGTCGACGATGCTGTTGGTGCGAGCAGAAAGAGAACCGCCGCCACGGTGCACGTGATGGTTGAGGACGCCGAACTGAAGTACACCTTTTCGGTGTCGGCGCGGCGTGCGCGAATTGGCGAGGCGCTCCGGGTCACCTCGAGTGCGCAGCACGGCGACCGATTCCTGCGCGGACTTGAGAGCGTGACAGTGGAACTAATGTCACCGCAGCGATCCGTCGGCGACGCGTTGGCTCGCAGCAAATCAACGGCGCAAGATGGTGCGTTCGATCCAGACCTCGCGTCGAGTCCGTTTGGCAGCTTGCTCGCCGGGAGCTTCGCTGGTGACGAGTTTGTGCGCTCCCTTGCGCTCAAACCAAGCGCTCACGGCTTGCTTGACGATGGGCTTGGCGGTGATGAGCTGGCGGGCGATGGAATCTTCTCGGCCATGCTGCCCACGCCAACGGTGCCTGGCCACTATCGACTTCGCTTCACTATGCGCGGAGCGCTTGGGGACGGAAGGCCGTTCTCGCGCGAAGAAACTCGCGACGTCCTGGTCGGGATCGGTGTGCTTGATCCCGGTCGCTCGAAGATTCGGCGCGCGAATGACCATGCTGTATTCACCCCGCGGGACGCTGACGGCAACCTGCTGGGGCCGGGCTACCACGACCAGATCGTTGCACTGGTGAACAATCGGCGCCTAACGGTCGAGGATCAACTGGACGGCAGTTATCGCGTCGTTCTTCCTGCAGGTCTTGGACCTTCTAATCCGTTGCGCCTGGTGCATCAAGGCGGAGCATTCTTCGAGGGGGTCCCACAAGACAGATCGCTGGGCGACAGGCTGGCGGGGCTGGCTTGGTGGGTATGGCTCTTGTTGCTACTCCTGCTCTTGCTTCTGGTTGGGCTGTGGTTGAGGCGTCCTTAGTTGTACGAGCGGACATTGCTTGGAAGAGTCCTCTCGTGGGCAAGGATCCCAGCCGGGCTCCTTTTCGTGATGGGGCTTGGCCTGTGGTTGATGAGCGCAATCGGGGCGGCCGATGCGCCCGCCTCAGCGTCGGACGCAGCCGGTGCCAGGATCGCAACTGCACCGACGTTTGTGGGTTCCGTGCTTCGCGGTCACGGCGCGTCAGTCCATTCGGGCGGCGCGGCGAAGACCCATGTTGCCGACACCCTCGGTCAAGGGGTCTGCGTTCTCGACCTGGACCGCGCACGTGAAGGGGTCCAAGACTTCGAACTGTTTGTCCCCAACGGGTCGACCACCTCCCTCGGTGATCGTTCGTGGCGAGAAGGGCTGCGTCCTTGGACTCTGTGGCGCAACCGTTACGGAACGTTTGAACGCGAAGCAGGCTGGGATTTTGGGGAGTCTGCTTGGGGCGTTGGTTGTGCAGTTGCCGATGTCGACGGCGACGGGTTTGATGACCTGTTTGTTGCCACCTTGCGAGCCCCCGATCGCGTTCTGTTGCGCCGACCCGGACGCCGCTTCGAAATGCGCGAACTCCCCGGCTACGTGCCTTCGGTGCTTTCGGCGGGCGGGACGTTTGCAGACTTCGATCTTGATGGAGATCTCGACCTGGTGGTCAGCACCTACCTTGATGAAACCACGCAGCCCCGCGGCGACTGTCGATGGAAGGCCAAGCCTGTGACGTGTGGTCCGAAGGGATACGGTCGCCCGTCCAGCCTGCTGTTCCGCAACGATGGTCGCGGCTTCTTTGTGCGAACCGCCGCGCTTGCAGATCATGGAGGGTATGGGCTGGCGACGCTGATGGTGCACGTGAACGACGACCTCTGGCCTGACCTGTTCGTGGCCAACGATTCAAGTCCTAATCATCTGTTCCTCAATCGTGGTGAACTGGAGTTCGCTGAAGCAGGCGTCCTCAACGGTGTGGCATTGAGCGATCGCGGCACGACCCAGGCAGCCATGGGAGCGGACGCGGGGGATCTCGATGGCGATCTGGTGCCGGACATTGTGGTCACCAATTTCGTCGAGGACACGCACAACTTCTACCGAGCGACAGGCAACGGTCAGTTTCTTGACCAAGCAAACCCTTCGGGTCTCGCCAAATGGTCCTACGCCAAGCTCGGCTGGAGCGTTCTTGCGGAGGACTTCGATCTCGACGGAGACCTCGATCTTCTCACCACCAACGGACACGTGTACCCTGAGGCAGAGGGTACCTATCAGCAAACGCTCCAATTGCTGCTCAACGACGGGCGTGGCCGCTTTCACGAACACACCAACGCTTTCCTAAGTGAAGCAGCTCGACCCATGGCAGGCCGCGGCGCAGCGACACTGGACCTCGATAGTGACGGGGACCTCGATGTGGTCGTTGCGAGAGACGGGGGAGCACCGATCGTTCTCGAGAATCAAACTGAGCGAGCCCATCGCCACTGGGTTCGCGTCCTGCTCAAAGGGCCTGCTGGTAACCCTCGGGGCCTAGGGGCACGTGTCACGGTTGAAGCGGAAGGCCTGGCGGTGTCGCGGACACTTCGTGCTCAACGCGGATATCTGTCTTCGTCCGAGCCGATCCTCACGTTCGGACTTGGAACGCGGTCACGCGTCGACTCAATTGTTGTGATCTGGCCAGATGGAACGATCCAGCGGACCATTCCGCCAGCCGCTAGCATGGCCGTCGAAGTTGAGTATCCGTCGCGCCGCCCTGCGCTTTAGCGGAGAACACTAGCCGCACACTGGGCCAGCTGAAGGTTCGGCGATAAACGGAGCCGTGCGCCGCAACGACCAGTGACTAGGTCGGATGAATGTGTGACCGCCGTCCATCACGATGCTCTGGCCGGTGATGAAATCACTGTATTGAGACGCAAGACGGCGATGCCCTCCATGTCCTCAAGTGTGCCGATACGCCCGATTGCGGAGCGTCTGCGGCAGGCGTCCTTGAAGGCCTGTGGTGCTTGCAGTGACATCTCGGTTTCGATGTAGCCCGGCAAGATCGCGCTGACCCTAATCCCCGCCTGTCCCAGCTCAACGGCAAGAGCTCGCACCAGGCCGAGCACAGCAGCGTTGGTGGCTGAGTAGCCAGCCGGGCCCGCGGCGCCAACGATGGCCGCAGCGGACGAGGTCGCGACCAGTCGACCGGACTTGTTCGCGAGCATCTGTTTGGTGACTGGAGCCCACGTTTTGACAACGCTGAGCAACCTTGGCGCCGTTGGTGGTTGGACAACTGACAGCATGCTGCGCCGAGGCTTGAGGTAGGAACCAAATGAGAAGTACATGACATCGTGCCCTGCACGAGCTTGGCAGGCACACGCTCGAGGACAACGAGGATTCGCCGAGCGTGATCTGGAAGCGCTGTCCCCGGCAGTTGATGGTTCGAGCGCTGTTAACGCGGACTCGTCTAGATACTTCGACTTTGACTGGCAGGATTCTTGGCGGGCGTATACGGCCAGCAACCATCGACCTGGGTTGGGCCACTTGCAGATAAGTACCCGAACTCGAGGCAACACACCGAGCTGGTGCAAGACAGCATTGGACTCTGGGGGCGTGCAACGTAGGGCTTGGTTCGGTGCCGTTGGACTCAGGGCTAGAGAATCAAGCACCTCAGCGGTAGAAGTTCTGTCTGTTGCGAACGCCGCCTCAGTTAGAGTTCCTCATACGGCCCCCGCTCGCAACCTCTGGACGCCCCTCCCAACCAAAACCTATGTCGCACACACCCTCAAGTAGCGCCGGGGCAGCCGCGGACTACGCGACCGCTCAAGCTTTCAGCAGCTCCTGGAACAACTTACCCACCGGTTCGGTGTACACGCACCAGCAGTTCGTCGAGTGGTTCGAACCGCTTGACGAAAGCGTCATTAAGGGAGCAAGTGTTCTTGAGCTTGGTTGCGGTAACGGCAGCTTGCTTCAGCATGCCTTGTCTTGGCAGCCGCGCTTGCTGGTCGGAGTCGACTTGGGTGACTCGGTGTCGGCTGCGCGTGCCAGCATGCGAGAGGCTGACAAGCACGAGGCGGCTGGTGTCGAGGAACTCCGAGCCAACCCGCGGAAGCACGATCGGGCTAACTGGCTTGTTGTTCAAGCCGACCTGCTCGACTTCTCTGCCGCGGAGCATGCAGAGCTCGCTGATGTCAGTTTCGATTTGGTCTACTGCATTGGCGTTCTGCATCACCTCAAGAGCCCAAGCCGAGGCTTCGAGGCGGTGTTGCGCAACACCAAGCCTGGCGGCCGTTTTCATTGCTGGGTATATGCCCGTGAAGGCAACGGTGTCATTCGCGGCCTAGTCGAACCGATGCGGCGGGTAGCTTCTATGCTGCCGTGGTGGATCACCAAGTACGCGATCGCGACCCCGGTGGTCGTTCCCTATTTCGTCTATGCGAAAGTTCTGCGTGCACTGCCGCGTTGGGGCTTGCTGCGCCGCCTGCCGCTCTATCTGTACAGCCTGTGGATCGGCGAGAGAGGTTTCCGCTTCTTCCGCCATGTGGCTTTCGATCAGTTGGTAACGCCGGAAACTGTGTACCTAGAAAAGTCGATGGTGGAGCGATGGCTCGCTTCACCCGAGGTCGATCCAGATAGTGCCTACGTGATCTTCCGCAACGGGAATTCGTGGAAGTTTGGTGGGCGCAAGCGGAGTGTGGAAGCCGTCGCGAGTCGCACGCCGAAGACGGCGCAGTAGCGCGTGTCGCTGGTGCCTTCACTTCGACGAGCGGCTCTATGACAGATCAGTACGACGACGACTTCATGAGCTATGCCGACGTCTCCTCGACGGAGTCGGCGCGAATTGTCACCCAGTCGCTACAGCCGATCTTGGGCCTCTCCAGCGTTCTCGATGTTGGCTGCGCTCGGGGTACATGGCTCGAGGCTTGGCGCCAGCGAGGGGTGGTCGACTGCTTGGGTATCGACGGCGACTACGTCGACCAGGAGACGCTCTTGATCAAGCCGTCACAGTTCCTCGCTGCTGATCTGTCCCAGCGCGTACGACTAGATCGTCGATTTGATCTGGTGCAATCACTGGAAGTTGGGGAGCACCTGCCGCGGTCCGCAAGCGAGCGGTTCGTCCGCAACCTGACTGAGCACAGCCGAGGGCTGATCCTGTTCTCGGCTGCACCCCCGGGGCAAGGAGGTGAGTTTCATCGCAATGAACAGCCGTACGAGTTTTGGCGTCGCCTCTTCGGCAAGCAAGGCTTCATTGCGCACGACCCGCTTCGACCTTTGCTTAAGGAGCAACATCAGGTCTCGTTCTGGTATCGGTTCAACACGCTGTTGTACGTTCACCGCGAGGCGCTCAGTCGACTGCCGACGCAGATCGCAGCGACGCGCATCCCGGATGAGCAGCCGATCCCGGATGTGTCTCCCGCGGTCTTTCGCTTGCGTAAGTTGTTGGTTCGTGGTTTGCCTGGACCAGTGCAGAATCTCCTGGCGCGATTCAAGTCGCGATTGATGCGAACCGGTCGGTTCTAGTGGTCGCTGAGCTCGATCAGCGCGCAATCCAAGGCAGGGAAAGCGGTTTGCGAGCGGCTCGTTTACGCACGCGTTCGCGGCAACTTCTGAAGCACGCTGGTTGCTCTAAGCAGCGCCCAGATTGCGATGAGCAAGACCAGCGGTTGCACGCAACGCACGTAGCGCTGCTCGTAGAACCCAACCCCCGTCAAAACGCCCGCGCCCAAGATGCTGTAGGTGCGCAAGAGCACCAGCCAGCCTAGGACGAACAGGGGGTGCCGAGGCATAGCGGCAAAGATCACGGTAGCGATCGTACCGATGCCGAAGAGCAGTGCGTATGACCAGTAGTAGACCGACAGAGTGGTTCGTGCAGCGAATCCATCGCTACCGACCACTGGCTTGAAGAACCAGAAGTCGATCGATCGGCGCAGAGGTAGCCCCACGGTATAGCCAATTGGATTGCGACGAATCCGCTCTGCCGAGAGCGCCACCCATTCGGCTTCGAGCGCTGGGCTCGTTCCTTCCGTAGCCAGTCGATCCAGCAACGTCGCGGTGCGGTCTCTTTCAGTTGCGCCCGAAAATGTGTTCGGCGGCAGGTCGGCCATCGTGGCAATGTCGTCGTAGACCATGCGCTTCCACTCAGACTCCGACACATTCAGAGTCGTTACCCATCGCGCGAAACCGCGATGGTTCTCGTCAGTCGTTTTGCCAGTTGCGAGCAGCGTGAGTTGGCCTGCCTCGCGGGATTGCCAGGCGACGACGGGTAGGCATAGTCCAAGCACCATCAGGCTCGCTGCAACCGAGCGGCCAAGGCGCGGCATTCCAGGTCGCAGTCCGCCGCTGAACATCGACACCAGCACGGCAGGAAGGACCATCGCGATCATGTCGCTCCGTACGACCAGCAACAGCGCCCCAAACAGAGCGACGACAACGCTCCTTAGAGAGACCCAGGAGCCGTTAGGCGCCTCCTCCTGCCAGGCGACGAAGCGGACGAGCGACAGAGCAAAACCGACGGTCAAGAACATGACGAGCGGCTCTGTCAAGATGATCAACGCGTTCTGTACAGCGGTTGGGTTGAAGGCCACCAGCGCGCTGGCTGCGACCGCCATCGCGGTCGATTGCGGTGCGAGCCAGCGCGCGATCCAATAGGTGCCGTAGGCTGTGGTCGACAGTAAGCCGCAGTGCACGTAGGCCAAAGCCTCCAGGTTGCCGGGGCCTGCGACCATCGCAACCAACGCTGCGAACGCGGGGTATCCGGGCGGTCGCACGAAGTCGAAACGAATACCCGTCTCGCCAGCAAGTGCGGCTGCAACGTCGAGGTACCACTGGCTATCACCCATCATGCTGGGGCCGTGACGCAGTGCGTAGAGAAGCGCCAGTGCGCCTCCCGAGAGCGAAGCGGCGATCGCCAGGCCGTGTGCGTGCCGAGCCTGCAGGCTAAGCAGAGCGCGCAATGTCGACTCCTTGTTCACGCCACTGGCGCAACCATAGACCCAGCATCAGCAGCGACCACAACTCCTTGGGTTGGCCGGTGGCGCGGGTGTTGTTCTGAGCCAACAACGAGCGAAGTCTCTGCGTGTCAGTGCCTGGAAGAATCTCTGGCAGCGACCGTCCTGCGGCGTTGAGCCTCTCTGCGAGAGGACCTCGGAGCCATCGCCTGACGGGAATTCCGAACCCCTTCTTGGGGCGGTTGACAATGTCGCCAGCGAGAGCTGTCCATGGTCGCTTGGCGCGCGCCGCCAGGAGTTGAAGGCCTCGACGGGCCACCGGTTTGCCTGTGCCGAGGCGGAGGAACTGTCGCTGAAACTTGAACTCCAGCGGTAGCCCGTTCGCCCACTCAACCAACTGCCGGTCAAGGAATGGGCTGCGGACTTCCAGTGAGTGCATCATGCTCGCGCGATCGACTTTGACCAGGATGTCGTCGGGCAAGTAGCGCCGCTGAAAGAAGCCGAGCGCGAGGCTCATTGCACGGTGCCAGTCGGTGTTTGAGTTTGGGTCGGCCGCGGTTTCGTCACCATGATGAGCCCACAGTTCGCTCGCATAGTGCTTCGTGAAATCTTGCGCCTTTGCTTCAGGCCAGAGTCGTTCGAGTTCGATCGGTGAGAAAGCGCCCATCCACACGGCGGGGCGCAGCTTTGCGGGATACCGCAAGCCTCGAGCAAAGCGCTCAGCTTTGAAGCCTAGCGGCATGTTGCCGTCGGTCGATGGGAGCAATCGAATGAGACCTGCTAGCGCAGAGATTCCGCGTGGTAGGAAGGCCAAGCGTTGTGCCGCGCCGACCGCTCGGAATGGATCGTAGCCGGCAAAAAGCTCGTCACCACCGTCGCCACCGAGGGCCACGGTCACCTTTCGGCGGGCCATTCGGCAGAGCACGGAGAACGGCAGAACCGACGGGTCAGCAAAGGGCTCGTCAAGGTGCGCCGCGACATGCGGCAGTACCGCCAGCAGTTCGGTCTGGTCGAACTGCTGGCGGTGATGCCGCGTGCCCAGGGCATCAGCGGTTTGCTGTGCTTGATCGGATTCGTCGAAGCTCGCGTCTGCGAAGCCAATCGAGAACGTGTCTAGATCCGCGTCTTTGCCGAGCCGCTCGCGCAAAAGACCAACGAGTAGAGAGGAGTCCAGGCCACCGGACAGGAAGATTCCCAGTGGTACGTCCGACATCAAGCGTTTCTCGACGGCATCTCCGAGGAGTTCCAAGAACTCTTCTGCTGCTTGGTCTAGAGCTTTCTCGGGGCGGCCGGGCCGCTCGCAGTTCGCCGACGGGCTGTGAGCAGTGGACATCGGCTGTCCGAGAGATCTTCCGGTGAAGCTCGGCTGCCAGTAGCGCTCGACCAGGAGGGCTTGGCTGGAGTCGGCTTCTGGGTTGAGCTCTAGGTATGAACCTGGGGCTAGCCGTTTGATGCCTTCGAAGATCGAGTGCGGGGATGGTATGTAGTCGTGTAGCAGGTAGCCGACCAGAGCCTCGGACGAGGCGCTCCCGCGGAGTTCGTCGATGGTCAAGAAGGCTCTTGGCTCAGAAGCAAACGCAAACTGAAGCCGTGGCCGACTGGCAGCCGCGTTGAGGGGAGCCGGGCCCGGTTTCATGTAGTACAGCGGCTTTTGGCCTAAGGGGTCGACAGCTGCAAACAAACGTCGGCGACTGAGATCGGCAACCGCGAAAGCGAACATTCCGTCCAAGCGTTGTACCAACTCTCGGCCCCATTCCTCCCAACCGTGAACGAGGACCTCGGTGTCACCGTTGGTTGAGAATTGATGGCCGGCGCCGATCAGCTCCTGACGGAGAGTGCGATAGTTGTAGAGTTCGCCGTTGAAGGTGACAGCTACGGTCCGATCTTCGTTGAAGCACGGTTGCGCGGATCCGGCGACGTCGATGATCGAAAGTCGCCGATGCCCCAAAGCGATGGTGGTCGGTTCCACGACGCTTGCGTCGTCGCACGTCGGTATCGCCGCTGGAAGTTCGAGGACTTCGACTGCGCCAGCGTCCGGACCGCGATGGTGCAGCGAGGTCACCATTGCTCGTGCAGAGCGATCGATCCATGTTCGTGACTTCTCCCGATCAGCCCCTCGAATGAGGAGTCCGGCAATACCGCACATTGGCTCTAGCGCCTGCTAAGTTCATCTGTGGAGTTCGAGGTCTGCTCTGCGGGCGCAACCAGGCCTTGGGTCTCCGCGCGTGTCCGGTAAGTGCGGAGCCCTTGCGATTCGTAGTACGTCCGCATCAGCATTTCCGCTAGAAGCCCTTGCAGTAGTGCCAGTACCCCAACCGAGAAGAAAACTCCCGCCAGAGCAAGCAGTGGTGTCTCGATGAAGTCTTTCTGCCAGCCACTTTCTTCGGGCATCAACTTGAAACCGACGGCGGACAACAAGGGCAAGCCACTGCCGACGAGAAACAAGAGGCCGACACCTCCAAAGACGTAACCCGGACTGCCCTGGTAGCTACCCAAGAACTTGACGGTGATCAGGTCGAGGATGACCTTCGCGATGCGCTCTGAACCATAGTGACTGCTTCCATGAGCGCGTGGTCGGTGGTCTACTTCCAACTCGGCGATACGCGCCCCTTGTTGAGCAGCCAACGCGGGGATAAACCGGTGCATCTCCCCGTAGAGACGGAGCCCTTCAATCACCGAGCGGCGGTAGGCCTTAAGTGAGCAGCCGTAGTCGCGGAGCCTGACCCCGGTCACGGCGCTGATGATGCGGTTGGCGACCCGAGAGAGGAACATGCGCCAGGCACCATCCTTGCGATCGCGACGCCAACCGCTAACGACATCAAAGCCTTGGTCGAGCTTGTTGAGCAGGCGCGGAATGTCCGCTGGATCGTTCTGTAGGTCGGCATCGAGCGTGACGATGATCTCGCCGCGAACGTGATCAAAACCTGCCTTGACGGCGGCGGTCTGACCGTAGTTTTTGGCCAGCCTTAGCAACCTCAGGCGTGGCTCGGACGAAGCTAGGCGACGGGCAGTGTGTACGGTGCCGTCGGTGGAACCGTCGTCGACGAGCAAGATCTCAAAGCCAGCTGAGAGGGGCTCGAGCGCGGTACAGATTGCAGAGCACAGTGATTCGAGGCTTTCAGCCTCGTTCAAGACCGGCACCACCACCGAAATCGCTACTCGGTCGGTCGTCGCTGGCGTGAGCGCGGTCATCTCCGCAGGGTTAGACGAAGCGGCGTTTTCGAACATGGTGATCTAAACCCTGGAATGGTCTATCCGCCAACATCAATCGTGGTGTTGGTGCTGCGCTACAAGACGGGGGCTGCTGAGCCGTCCGCGTCACCGAGCATACGCGCAGTCCGAGCCAGTCGCGGCAGAACATCCACACGGAACCCCTCTTTGCTTGCCGTTTGGTGCTTGCAAGAGCCGGTGATTGGACAACTGACAGTAGGCTGTCAGCATGCTGCGCCTAGGCTCGCAGTTTGAACTAGAAGGAGAAGTACATGACATCCGCTGCATCGCCGGTCGCTCTCAAGCTGGTTACGCTGCCTCCCGCCTTCGGGATGCGCAATGTGTCCCCGTTCTGTCTCAAGATCGAGATGCTACTGGCCAATCTCGACCTGCCCTTCGAACTCGGTGAGGAGGGTGATCCACGCAAGGCGCCCAAAGGCAAGCTTCCCTTCCTGGTTGCGGACGGCGAGACGCTTGCAGACTCGGAGCTGATCGCTCTTTACCTGGATGAACTTACCGACGGCGGTGTGTTCGGCGGCTACAGCGCAGCTGAACGAGCGGAGGGCACCGCGATTGTCCGCTTAATAGAGGACCACTTGTACTGGATTATGGTCGCAAGCCGCTGGCTGGACGATGAATGGTGGCCGAACGTGGTCGAAGGCTTCTTCGGTGATCTGCCGGGTTTGATTCGTCCTCTCGTCACCAGGATGGCCCGCAAACAAGTTCGCCAGACTTACCATCTGCACGGGCTCGGCAGGCACACGCTCGAGGAACAACGAGGATTCGCCGAGCGTGATCTGGAAGCGCTGTCCTCAGCAGTTGATGGTTCGAGCGTTCTCAACGCGGACTCGCCGAGATACTTCGACTTTGCACTGGCAGGCTTTTTGGCGGGCGTCTACGACCAGCAACCATCGACCTGGGTGAACCCACTTGCGGATAAGTACCCGAACTTGAAGCAGTACACCGAGCAGGTGCAAGAGAGCGTTGGAATTTGGGGGCGCCCGACCTAGGTTTGAGAGAGCAGCGACGATGAGGCCTCGCAGGCCGACGAGCACTCGTTCAACCTCCACAGATAGCAGTCCGTGGCGGCAAACCGCCACCAGTTCAACGCCGAGCAATGTGCCCCTTGTCGAGAGGCGGTCGCCGATGCTTGCTTAGCGAGAGCGCACGTGCTCGGGCAAGGACCTCTTGCGCGCCTGTCAGTCTAGTGCTCGTTGATTGCGGGGCCGAGTTGCAGTTCTTTCATCGGTGCGCGCGAAGGCTAGAGGCCGAAGATGCGTTGTCCGCCAACTCTCGGTATGGAGGGCCCCGGTTGCCACCGAAGGGGTGTGTTTGGTCGTAAATGTCTCAGCTTCGCAGGAGTACCGCGATTGCAGGCAGGCTGATGACTAACCCCATGAGTTGCATATAGCAGTACAGGAGGACGCCCGCCTTGATTGCGGTGAACCCTTTGTGCCCTCGATAGACCCTTTGCATTGCCATGGGAAAGTAGACGACAATGAGCGCCAGCCCGGTGCAAGCATAGATCAGCGCGGAGATCAGCAAACTAAGCTGAGCTGCATTTGCGATCGACCAGGCCACGGTCAAGGCAAGGAACAGAGCGCTTTGCAGATGGACTGCAAACACGAGGTGGTCTACGAAGAGCCGCCCTGAGCGGAGGTAGAGCAACTTCAGTACTGCGGCCAAGAATGGCACGAACAAGATCAGCGATGTCGGGAGTAGGCGTCTGAGGCCGTCGAATAGAGCGTCCATGGTCTCTTGAGGTGGTTGCAGCTTGAGTGCCTCGACCTCGTCTTTCAGATGTCCGCCCAGGAGCTTGGCCAGCCATGTGTCTTCTGCGAGGAACTCTAGGAGCCGACTGGTTTGAACGCCGTCCCGTTGAACGGACGGCGCAGAGATCACCTGTTCGCCTAGGATCTTGAGGTTGGTGCCAGCTGCGTCAGGCGCTTCTAGGTTCAGGATTGACGAAAACAGCAAGACGCTTGCCAGAAGATAGAGTCGCAGCGGCGCTAGGAACGCTACGCGCTTGCCCTCGAGGTAAGCAATGGTGAGCGAGCCTGGACGGAGGAGCGCCCGCAGAGAACTCAAGAGACGGCCGTCGAGGGCGAACCACTCAGACAACAGTTCGGTGAGGAGAGACCACAAGGAGCCGTGGTGTTCGTGCACCTTCTGCCCACAACTCTCGCAGAAGCAAGCGCGAACCTCTGCGCCACAGTTGCGGCAGAGTGCTGAAGAAGTGGTTTCGGCGCTGTCCATGGTTTGGCCCTACTCAGAGTGATTGAGGATACCGGTGGAAACGGAGGCCCGCACGCAAGCGGTGGCGTCTGGTTGGATCATGGCCAATCTTGGACCTGGTCCAGAGTTGGCTATACTCTACTCATGTCACCAGATCCCGCAGCACTCCTCCGTCAACATGGCCTTCAAGTGACGGCTCAGCGTTTAGCGGTTTTGGGGGCGATCTCTGAACACCCGCACGGCACCGCCGACGACGTTGCACAAGCAGTACGGATCAAGATCGGCGCTATTTCACGACAGGCGGTCTACGACGCGGTTGGTGTCTTGGCAGACCATGGCCTCGTTCGCCGAATCCAGCCAGCCGGTTCGCCGGCCCGCTTCGAAGATCGAGTGGGCGACAATCATCATCATCTGATCTGCCGTAGCTGCGGCCAGATGACCGACGTCGATTGCGCGGTCGGTGAAACACCGTGTTTGAGCGCCGCCGATGACGCGGGGTTCGAGGTCGATGAGGCTGAGGTGATCTTTTGGGGCCGTTGTCCAGAGTGTGTCGCGGCCGATCGATCGCCAACGACGGGCTAGCCGCTCGCGAGTCGAAAGCTCGCATGCAGAGTCGCATGCCCGGACAACTTCCGAAGAACAGATTTCACAAGCACATCAGATCCTCAACGATACAGACGCAGGAGATTGCACATGTCGGAGAACAACCAGAGCGCCAGTAAATGCCCGGTGATGGGTCACGCCCACACCGCGGGCGGTTCCACGTCGAATCAACACTGGTGGCCCAACCAGTTGAGTCTCAAGGTCCTCAACCAGAACTCGCCGTTGATCGATCCGATGGGCGAAGAGTTCAACTACGCGGAAGAGTTCGCATCGTGTGACCTCGCCGCACTGAAGAGCGATCTCACCGCATTGATGACCGATTCGCAGGACTGGTGGCCAGCGGACTACGGCCACTATGGCCCGCTCTTTATCCGTATGACGTGGCATAGCGCGGGCACCTACCGCACCCATGACGGTCGCGGTGGTGGCGCGTCGGGCACGCAGCGTTTTGCTCCGCTCAACAGTTGGCCGGACAACGGCAACCTCGACAAAGCTCGTCGTCTGCTTTGGCCGATCAAGCAAAAGTACGGCCGCAAGATCTCTTGGGCCGACCTCATGATCCTCACTGGCAACGTTGCCCTCGAGTCCATGGGATTTGAGACCTTTGGTTTTGCTGGAGGTCGCGAGGATGTCTGGGAACCCGAAGAAGACATCTACTGGGGGCCAGAAGCTGAGTGGCTCGGTGATGAACGCTATAGCGGTGATCGTGAGCTTGCGAATCCGCTCGGGGCGGTTCAGATGGGTTTGATTTACGTCAATCCTCAAGGGCCGAACGGCAACCCTGACCCCTTGGCCGCCGCTGTGGACATCCGCGAGACTTTCGCACGCATGGCGATGAATGACGAGGAGACCGTGGCCTTGATTGCTGGTGGTCACACTTTTGGCAAGGCCCATGGTGCTGCTGATGCTGACAAGTATGTGGGGCCCGAACCCGAGGGCGCGAGCATCGAAGAGCAGGGTTTTGGTTGGGCCAACTCCTTTGGCAGCGGCAAAGGCTCAGACAGCATCACCAGCGGTCTTGAAGGGGCATGGACCACCGAGCCAGCGAAGTGGGACAACAACTTCTTCGACAATCTGTTCGGGTACGAATGGGAACTCGAAACCGGTCCTGGAGGCGCGCACCAATGGACTCCTAAGGAGGCGTCAGCACAAGGTTCGGTGCCCGATGCGCATGAGTCTGAGAAGTTCCATGCACCGATGATGCTCACCACCGATCTTGCACTGCGCATGGATCCGACCTACGGTCCGATCTCCAAGCGCTTTCATGAGAATCCGCAAGAGTTCGCGGACGCTTTTGCGAGGGCGTGGTACAAGCTGACTCATCGAGACATGGGCCCCATCACGCGCTGTCTAGGTCCCGAGGTTCCGTCTGAAGCACTGTTGTGGCAGGACCCAGTGCCAGCCGCCACGAGTGAGGTGATCAGTGCGAGCGATGTGGATTCGTTGAAGGCGCAGATTCTTGACTCGGGCTTGTCGATCTCGCAATTGGTTGCGACCGCCTGGGCGTCAGCGTCGACTTTTCGTTGCACCGACATGCGCGGTGGCGCGAACGGCGCACGCCTCAGACTTGCGCCGCAGAAAGACTGGGCGGTCAATCAGCCGGCCGAACTGGCAGCGGTGCTCGGGGTTCTGGAGGGCGTTCAAACCGCCTTCAACGCCCAGTCCAGTCGGAGCGTTTCGTTGGCTGACCTGATCGTTCTAGGCGGTTGTGCTGCGGTGGAGCAAGCGGCGAAGGCTGGCGGTCAAACCGTCACAGTGCCGTTCTCGCCCGGGCGCACCGACGCCTCGCAAGAACAGACAGACGTTGAGTCCTTCGCTGTGCTTGAACCAAAGGCGGACGGCTTCCGCAACTATCTTGCCCCGGGACGCCACCGACTCTCAGCAGAGGAGTTGTTGGTTGATCGCGCGCAGATGCTCAAGCTCACTGCGCCCGAGATGACCGTCTTGGTAGGAGGCATGCGTGCCTTGAATGCCAACAGCGGCGAACACGGGGTCTTGACCGATCGGCCCGGAGCGCTGACCGCGGACTTCTTTGTCAATTTGCTCGATATGGGAACCGAGTGGACGGCGTCTGAAGATTCAGCTGAGGTATTCGAGGGGCGCGATCGTGCAACGGGCGAGATCAAGTGGACCGGCACGCGTGCCGACCTTGTCTTTGGCTCGAACTCACAACTGCGGGCCTTGGCTGAGGTCTATGCAAGCGACGATTCCCAAGCGGCGTTTGTCCGTGACTTCGTTGCGGCCTGGGCCAAAGTGATGGATCTTGATCGTTTCGACCTCGATTAGGGCGCTTTCATGGATCTAGTCGAGGAGGTCTTGGTTGTGGCTCTGGCCACTAGAGCTTTCGCCCAACTAGGCGTTGAGCCCCTTGGCGGGGCTTCATGTCCCACCTAGAGGACTCCTCGGTCCCCGCCATCCGGAGACGGATGGTGGGCCAGGGCTTCAACGGCGACGGCCGGTATGTGCTGTACTGGATGACCGCCTTTCGTCGAACACGCTTCAACTTTGCCTTGCAGCGGGCCGTTGAACTGGCCAACCGACTGTCGAAACCGTTACTGGTACTAGAAGCTCTAAGATGTGACTATCGCTGGGCTTCGGTTCGGCATCACCAGTTCATCATCGAAGGGATGGCTGCGAATGCCGTTGCTCTCGAGGCGTCGCGCGCTGGTTGGTTGACCTTTCTTGAGCCCCGACCGGGTTGTGGTCGAGGCCTACTGGCACAGCTCGCCAAGAGCGCCTGTGCGATTGTTGCTGATGAAGCCCCCGTGTTCTTCCTTGCCCGCATGGTCGAGGCGACTTACGAGCGGCACGGCCTTGCGATGGAGCTGGTCGACTCCAACGGTCTGCTGCCGCTGCGAGCAGCGTCCAAAGTGTTCTCTCGTGCGTACGATCTGCGCCGCTTCCTCCATAAGAATTTGGCTGCTCATCTCGTTGAGATGCCGCACCCCGACCCGCTGGATGACCTGCAAGTGCCATCGTCCGAGACTCTGAGTGCCGAGTCACTCAGGCTTGGCGAGAGTCATCTGGAAGGTGTGTGCTCACTCGCGGCACTGAGGAACCCGGCGGCACTGGCGAGCTCAGTGCCCGTTAACGCCTCGTGCGGTGCAGGGGTCGTGGCCGGTGGTGCGTTTGCAGCAAGGCGCTTGCTGGATGACTTTGTCTCGGGACGGCTGGACCGGTATGTTGTTGAGCGCAACAACCTGGATCGGCGTCAAACGTCCGAGATTTCGCCGCATCTGCACTATGGCCATATCTCAGTACATGAAGTCCTAGCCGCAATCGCGGATCGCGAAAAGTGGAGCCCGCTTCATATTGCGCCAGGTGGCAAAGGCCAGCGTCTTGGCTGGTGGGGGATGAACGAGGCCTGTGAGACCTTCTTGGATCAACTGGTCACCTGGCGGGAACTAGGGTTCAACATGGCGTGGCAGAACCCTGACTACGCCTGCTACTCGACGCTCCCTGCTTGGGCTCAACAAACCATGGCGGATCATCAGAACGACGAACGCGAGACCCTGTACTCGCTGTCTGAGCTCGACGAGGCGAGAACCGGCGACGAGCTGTGGAACGCGGCGCAGCGGGAGCTTCGTCGAGATGGTCGCATCCACAACTACCTTCGTATGTTGTGGGGGAAGAAGATCCTCGAATGGAGCCCAACGCCTCAGGTAGCTGCCGAGGTGATGATCGAACTCAACAATCGATACGCGTTGGACGGTCGCGACCCCAATAGCTACTCCGGAATCTATTGGTGCCTGGGCCGCTACGATCGCGCATGGGGCCCAGAACGTCCGATCTTCGGCAAGATCAGATACATGAGCTCAGCCAACACCCGCCGTAAGCTTCGAGTGGGTGGCTATCTCGCGCGCTACAGTGAGACTGCGCAGCGGGGGGCGAACTTGTAAGCCTGATCGCTGAGCAAGTGGGGAGTGACCGTTGCCTAGCCAACCGATGGGCTCGAAGCAGTATCCAGCAAGTCTTCTACTGCGCGCTTGATGAACCTCTGAGTTGCGCCTCGCCTCGCTGCTTCAACGACCGGGCTGAGGCCCCACTGCGACATGGTGGCCAGAGCTGCGGCAGATACATAGACCTCCCACAGCGGCAGCTCAGACCAGTCGATCTCAGACTGTGATCGGTAGAGCCGGGTGAACGAGTCCATCGCCTCACTGCCATACGCGCAGAGGAGTTCGACTCGGGCGCACGCAATATCTGCCAGTGGATCTCCGAGTGCGGCGTCTTCCCAGTCGATAATTGCGGCGAGCTTACCTTGGTGCCATAGCCAGTTGCCCGGCCAAAAATCGCCATGCAGTAGCGATGGTGTGTTCACTGTTGTCGTTGCTTGGCTCGCAATGGCTGCTTCGAGGCGATGCCTCAGCGGGCCCTCTGGCAGGTAGTGCCAGAGACGAGTGCGTGGGTTGTCGGCTGGCGGTAGTGAGGGTAGACCTGAACGATCAATATCGACTGAGTGCAGTCTTGAGAGCGCATCGGCGAGTTGACTGAGAGCGCCAGGAAGCGCGGCCATCTTGATCTCGGTGGCGCCATCGACGAATTCCATGGCGACGAACGGTCTGGGTAGGATGTGACCCGAATCGTCGGCGAGGTAGGGCTCAGGCACGGGGAGATTCTCGCGTTTGAGCGCTTCGAGGAGCGCGTGTTCGGTGACGGCGGCCCGGCTTTCAAGTGGCTTCCAATCGGCGCCGCCGAGCTGGCGGATCACCGCGCGGCGGCTCCGCCCGTCTGGCGTCTCAAGCTCGACGCCGTGTGTGGTCGCTGAGACACCGCCTTCCAGGCGCCAGAACCGAACCAAACGCGCACCAGGATGGATGCGCTGGGCGACAGTCGTGAAGGGATCGTTAGCCATCGTGGCTTCTAGATCGCCTGGTCAGGGTGTGCGACACTCGTGCTTGTGTTGCTACTCGTGAGAACCACAGGCCTCGCCGCCCTACTGTCTCTGTTGATGGGTTGGCCTGGAACGGCTCAGGATACCGGGCCGAAAGGCCCAGAGAACGGATTCGTGGGCGACCGGCAGTGTGCCGTCTGTCACGCCGCTATCAACGAGTCGTTTCAAACGCTGGGCATGTCGAGGTCGTTCTCGAAGCCCAAGAACGCGAAGATCATCGAAGATTTCGACGCCCCCAGGGTTCGCGACGGACGGTTGACCTATCAGATGACCCGCGAGGGCGAGGACCTGATCTTTGCTCAGTGGCAAACCGATCAGGATGGTCAACCGATTCACCGTTGGCAGCGCCGTGTCGACTGGATCGTCGGCTCAGGCTCCACCTCACGTGTGTACTTAGTGCAAAGTCGAGATGGTTCACTCTACGAGTTGCCGGCAGCCTGGTACACGCAGGAGGGGGGCTGGGGCATCAAACCCGGTGCGTCGGAAACGGCGTCCGAGGCCGGCCTGCGACAAGTGACCCGGGGCTGCATGTTCTGCCACAACGCCATTCCATCAGAGCCTGCAGTCAACGATCATCGCTTTGCCGCCCAAGTGTTCCCCGAGACCTTGCCCGAGGGGATTGGTTGCCAGCGCTGCCACGGTCCAGGGGGTGCGCACGTTGCTGTGGCGACGGAAGCTCAGACCCTCACCAGAACGAAGACGGTCGCGAGCACAGTAGCGCCAGTGGAAAAACGCATGCTGCGCGACCGGATCCGCTCGACCATCCTAGATCCCAGCGATCTTTCGCCCGAACGCCGGCGTGATGTGTGCGCCCAATGCCATCATCAGCCAGCGGTTGAGTTGTTTGGACAACGGCGCCTCGACAAGCGTGATTTTGAGTTTGTCGCTGGCGACGTGCTGGATGACTTCTTGTTGAAGCTGGAGGTCGAAGAGTTCAAAGCCGACGGTTCGCGACGACCACAGTCCGCCCGCTTTCAGATCAATCATCATGCGTACCGTCTCGAGCAGAGTGCGTGTTTCAAGGAGAGTGCGGCGGGCGCTTTGGAGTGCACGAGCTGCCATGATCCGCATCTCAAGCCTGACCGCGCTGTGACCTTGGCCCGAACCAGAACGACTTGTCTGGGCTGCCATCAAGCGGCCGAGGAGAGTGCTGAGACGAAGCGCGAAGAAGCGAGCTTTTCCGCTGAGCAGCACTTTGCGAATCAAGATTGTGTGAGTTGCCACCTGCCCAGGCGACGGACTCAGGATGTTGTTCATGTGGTCATGACCGATCACTGGATAAGGCGGTCGGTTGAGCCGGCCGAAGTGCGGTTGGCCATGGTTCCAGAAAGGCAGCTTGGTGCGATTGAAGTACGCAAGCTCGATCGAAGCGAAGAACGAGCAACACCTTTCGACAACCTGGTGATCGGGGCAGCTGGCATTCGTGTGGGCTCCACGTCGCCGGTGCCGTCCTTAGAGCGAGAGATCCGGGATGTTCTGGCTGTCTTTCCGACCGCCGATCTGGTCGAGCCCACCATGCGCTTGGGTGAAGCGTATCTACATCAGGGGCGACTCGAGGAAGCTCGCGCAGTGCTCGAGCCGATGCTGGCTACTACCGAAGTAGCGCAGCAGGCCAGAGAATGGCTCGCGGTTGTTGCGGTTCGCGAGCGCCGCATTGACGACGCGATCGCGCTGCTGGATACGGCGATCGAGCATGCTGCAGGCGTTGGCGCGTCACACCTCTTACACAATCGCGGATTGTTCAAGCACGCGGTAGGCGACCCAGGCGCCTGCGCGGACACCAAAGAGTCGGTCGAACTCGACGAGTTTCGCAGTCTCGCTTGGTACCAACTCGGCCGCTGCCACAGTGATTCAGGAGCGCACGCGGCCGCCGCCGGGGCCTATGGCACCGCGATCGGCCTAGACCCCAACTTGGAGTTGGCGGCCACTGCCTTGGCGACGACGCTAGACGCCCTCGGCCGCAAAGACGAGGCGCGGCGTGTCATGCAACACCACGGAACCGATCAGCCCTAGCAGCCCGTGGCGAAACTCGCGCGGCGCAACCCAGCTAGAGCCCAAGGCTCACAAATTCAGCCCGCGGGAGTTTTACCACGGGCTGCTAGGAGCTTTGCTCGGTGCCAAATGGCATCCCAAGGGTGCGCGAAACCCGGATCGCGGGACTTCTCCAGCAAGCTCCAAGGACCGCTAGGCGACCTTCGGGTCCAGCTCTGGCTTGCCGTCCGTGGCCGCCGGCGGTTGCGCTGGGACTGTGACCTCAGGGGTGCAGCTGGCCTTGGCGAACTGCATGCAGCCGTCGTCGATCGGAGCGGTGCGGATGATCTTCTTGTCCCGCTTGTAATTCTGTGTGTTGACCCAAGGTTCGCGATCGCCCTGGCGCGGGAACTGGTCCATGGTGCGAGCCATGTAGCCCGCCGAGAAGTCCTGGATCCAGGGGAGCCGCTGCATGCCCCGGTCGCCCGCGCGCAGTTCAGGAGTGCACGACGCCATGTTGTGCTGGTCCATGTGGTTCAGCAGGCGACACAGATACTCCGCTGTGAGGTCGGCTCGCAGCGTCCACGAGGCGTTGATGTAGCCAAAGGTCGACATCATGTTGGGGACGCCTGAGTACATCAATCCCTTGTAAGTCCAGGTGTCGGCGAAGTTCACCGGAGCGCCGTCGAGGGTAAAGTCCATCTCTGCGAGAACCACCAGGTTGAGCCCTGTGGCGGTGACAATGATGTCTGCCTCGATGACTTCACCCGAGGCAAGCTGGATGCCATTCTCAACAAGACGCTCGACGCTGTTGGTAACAACAGACGCAGCGCCCTTGTTGATCGACTCGTACAGGTCGCTATTGGGGATCAGGCAGAGACGTTGATCCCAAGGGTTGTAGCTGGGCGTGAAGTGTTCATCCACGACGTCATCGCCAAGCTCCTTGCGGGCGAGATCCAGGAGCTGTTGTTTGGTCTTTGCGGGGTTCGTGCGGGCCCGACGGTACAACATGCGCTGTAGGCCGATGTTCTTGAAGCGCGTGATGCCGTAGGCCCAGTTCTCCGGCAGAAACTTGCGCAGAGTGTTGGCGATCCGGTCTTGGTCCGGTCGCGAAACGACGTAGGTCGGCGAGCGCTGCAGCATGGTGACGTGGTCTGCCTTCGCTGCCATTGACGGGACCAAAGTCATGGCGGTTGCGCCTGAACCGATCACCACGACCTTCTTGCCTTCATAGTCGAGATCTTCGGGCCAGTGCTGAGGGTGGATGATTTGGCCAGAGAAGTCTTTGGCGCCTGAAAACTGAGGTGTGAAGCCCTTCTTGTAGCTGTAGTAACCCGCGCAGATCGAGAGAAAGTTGCAGGTGTAGGTTTCGGCTGAGCCGGTTTCTTTGTTGGTCACGCTGACAGTCCACACGGCAGTTTCGCTGGACCAGTTCGCGCCATTTACGTGGCGCTTGAACTTGATGTGTTCGCGGAGACCGTTCTCTTTGATCGTCTCTCCCAAGTAACGCTTGATCGACGGACCATCTGCGATCGACTTGGCCTCGCGCCACGGCTTGAAAGAGAAGCCGAGCGTGTGCATGTCGCTATCTGAGCGAATGCCGGGGTAGCGAAAGAGATCCCAAGTGCCGCCGAAGTCTTCGCGGCCTTCGAGCAGTGCGAACTGCTTACCCGGGCACTCTCGTCGCAGATGGCAAGCGGTGCCGATGCCGGAGATGCCAGCGCCAACGATCAAGACGTCAAAGTGTTGTGATTCCATGTCTACAGCCTCTTTGGCGGTGAATCGTGGTGGAGCGGAGCGTCCACGGGAGCGCAGCCTTGCAGCAGCGAAGGGGAATACTAACCGGAGCGGTTGCTTCCCCGTAGGAGGCGGACCGGGTAGGGCCACTCTTGACGGCAGGCGCGTACAGCAATGGCCGACTGCAACCGCAATCCGCCTCTCGAATGGGCCGGGGCCGATTGCTGTAAGGTCGCCAATCCCGACTACTTGAAGGCAGTCTCTCTAGCGAGAGCACAACACACGGTTCGAAGGAGTTCTGATGAACGATGCAAGCTACGCCCCACCGAAGGTCTGGACCTGGGATTCTGAGAGTGGCGGCAAGTTCGCCAACATCAATCGCCCGATCGCGGGTGCGACTCACGAGGAGGACTTAGCGGTGGGTAAACATCCCATGCAGCTCTATTCACTGGCCACGCCCAACGGTGTCAAGGCAACGGTGATGTTGGAGGAGCTCTTAGCGCTTGGCCACGAGGGCGCTGAATACGATGCTTACCTCGTCAACATCCAAGAGGGCAATCAGTTCAGCAGCGGCTTTGTCGCTGCCAATCCCAACTCGAAGATTCCGGCACTGATGGATCACAGCACCGATCCGGTGACCCGCGTCTTTGAATCAGGCGCAATCCTCCTGTATCTTGCCGAGAAATTCGGCGCATTCCTGCCTGCGGATCACACCAAGCGTACCGAGTGCCTGTGCTGGCTCTTTTGGCAGATGGGCAGCGCGCCATACCTGGGCGGTGGCTTTGGACATTTCTACGCCTATGCGCCAGAGAAGTACGAATACCCGATCAATCGTTTTGCGATGGAGGTCAAACGTCAGCTCGATGTGCTCGATCGCCGCTTGGCAGAGTCGCAATACCTAGCGGGCGACGAATACTCAATCGCAGACATTGCCGTTTGGCCTTGGTATGGAGGACTGGTCAAAGGCCTGCTGTATGACGCGGGCGAGTTCCTCGACGTGGCTAGCTACAGCAACGTTGTCCGTTGGGCTGATGCGATTGCCGAGCGCGCGGCCGTGAAGCGTGGACGCATAGTCAATCGAGCGTGGGGCGCGCCCGAGTCACAACTCCTGGAGCGACACGACGCCAACGACTTTGAGACCAGGACGATGGACAAGCTCCAACCGTCGAGCGACGAAGAGGAGTAGGAGCAATGGCGATCAAGATTGAGACCGGCACCGACGAACTGCTGTGCGAGATCGAGGCCCGGGTGGCGACGATCACTCTGAATCGACCGCACAAGAAGAACTCACTGAGCGATCACTTGACACCCGCTCTGCGTGCCGCTCTATTGGAGCTCGACCAACGCTCGGATGTTGGTTGCGTTCTCTTGACGGGTGCTGGAGACGCCTTCTGTTCCGGAGGCAACGTCAGCGGCATGCGCGCACGCGATGAGGCGAAGGAGTCAGGAACTGAAAGCGCGCCGGTTGATGAGCGTGTGATCGGTTTGATGCGCGGTCAAGAGGCGCTAACGCTGCGTCTTTATGAACTGTCGAAACCCACCATCGCCGCGTTGCCCGGTCCTGCGGCAGGTGCCGGGTTGTCGATCGCGCTTGCCTGCGATCTGCGGGTTGCGGCGTCGACAGCGTTTGTGCTCACCGCATTCGCCAATATCGGGGTGTCCGGCGACTACGGTGCGAGTTGGTTTCTGCCGCGGCTGATCGGCGAGGGGAAGGCGAAGGAACTGATGTTCCTTTCGGAGAGGATCCCTGCGGACGAGTGCCTGCGGCTTGGCCTGTTTAACGCGGTGTTCGAGAAGGACCAGTTCCGTTCTGAGTCGTTTGCACTGGCCCGGCGCTTGGCGAATGGGCCAACCGTGGCTCTGAGCCGGATGAAGCGCAACCTCAACCGCAGTAGCGTTCAAGATCTCAGGGCCTCTTTGGCGATGGAGGCGGAGCACATGGTGATGAGCTTCGAGACCGAAGACGCAAAAGAAGCTGTGAAAGCGTTCGTTGAGAAGCGCAAACCCGCCTTCAAGTTCAGATAGGCCGAAAGGGCACAGAATAGGAGAACGGTTCGTTGAAAGTCTCTATCTCGATTGGCAGCGCGTACTACAACGGCGACAACTGGCACGAGCTAGTGCAGTTCGTTCAGGCCGCCGATCGCCTCGGCGTTCATTCGGCGTGGTCGGCGGAAGCGTGGGGCATGGAAGCGGTATCACCGCTGGGCTATCTGGCCGCGGTGACCAAAGAAATCCAGCTGGGCGCGGGCATCATGCAGATCAGTTCGCGCACTCCGGCGATGACCGCCATGACCGCGCTGTCGCTCGCTCGACTGTCGAACGATCGGTTTTTGTTGGGCCTTGGAGCAAGTGGCCCACAGGTCGTCGAAGGTTTGCATGGCGCGGAGTTTCGCAAGCCGCTGGGTCGCATGCGCGAGTATGTTTCAGTGGTGCGATTGGCCCTGGCCGGTCGGCATGTTGAGTTTGAAGGCGAACACTTCAAGCTGCCGCGCACCGGTGGCGAAGGCAAGGCGATTCGCCTGTCGATGCCGCCTAACCCGAATCTGCCGATTTATCTCGCAACCCTGGGCGAGAAGTCGCTGGAGTTGACCGGGGAAGTCGCGGATGGTTGGTTAGGCACCTCGTTCATTCCTGAACGGGCAGAAGCGCTGCTCGACCCCATCAGACGCGGCGCTGAACGCGCCGGTCGCAGCCTTGATGACATTTCGGTTCACATCAACGGCGTTCTGTCGGTCTCTGAGAACGTTGAGCAGCTGCTGGATCGTGCGCGTCCACAGATGGCGTTCACTCTCGGGGCGATGGGGTCAGCGAAGACCAACTTCTACAACGCGGCCTATGCCCGCGCGGGCTTTGCCGACGTTGCTAAGGAAGTCCAAGACCTGTGGATCAGCGGCGACAAGGAAGCGGCGATAGCGGCGGTGCCCGATGAGATGTTGCTCAAGGCATTGTTGATCGGCACCGAGGACATGGTGCGCGAACGCATTCGCGCCTACAGCAAGGCAGGCGTCGATGTGCTGCGACTCTCGCCAGTGGGAGACTCTGCCAAAGAGCAGATCGAGAACCTCGAGCACAGCCTCGATCTCATCCAGTCGGAGTGCGCTTGAGCGATCAAGAGCGGGTGTTCTCTCTACGGCTTCCAGAGCGCGAGCGGGTAAGTTTTCAGCGCCACTAGGTCTGCCAGGAAGCGCTCGGTCTTGCGGCGATCTGCTTCGAAGGTGAGTCCCGTCCACGGCCCCGGAGTTCGGAGGACGTCGACTGTCGCACGAGCCGCCAACACCTCTTGGTTAATGAACTCTGGCAACAGAAACTCGCGCTCGATCGCGTCTTCCAGTGAGGCGAATTGTTCAAAGCCGAGCTTGAGAGCGCCAAAGAGTGCTTGTTCAAAACCCCACATGTTCATTGACACTGGAGCGTCGCCGCCGATGGTGCCGCGAGTGCCGTCGAGCCGACGGTAGCGGATCCTTTCGCGCTCCAGCTCCACTGCTGGAAGCTCGTTGATCTCAAGCAGTCGGCCCTCGGTGTCTTCCTTCAACTGCGCACGACTCACCGGCCCCTCGATGCTCAAGGTTTGACCGACCGGGTAGCCCATCACTGCGTAGCGAGGAAGCGCATCGGGGTGCCCTTTGCGTTCGTTCCTCGCCCGCAAGAAGTTCGCCAAGGTGGCGTAAGCCTCGCGCCCGTAGAAGTCGTCTGCGTTGATCACGGCAAACGCGCCGCCCACGTGGGGCTGAGTGGCGAGCACTGCATGCGCTGTACCCCACGGTTTGTCGCGCAAGCGAGCAGCGTCGCCGGCTTGCTGGTGGGCATAGCTCAATGACACAGCGCTGCTAAGGCCGTGATCCAGTTGTTGCATAAAGGTGGACTGGTGCTCTTTTTGGATCACCAAGACAACCTTGGTGAAGCCCGCTTGGATGGCGTCGTAGGCAGAGTATTCAAGCAGCACTTCGCCAGAAGGACCAACCGGCGCGAGCTGTTTTAGAGCGCCGTAGCGTCGGGCGGCGCCTGCCGCGAGAATGACCAAGGTGAGCGACATCGTGGCTACGCCTACTACCAGAAGATGATGTAGAGCATGGCGGTCGCTGCGAGGATTGAGCCGCCCATGAGGTAGCGTTTGGGGTGCGGCTCAAGATTGATCTTCGAGGTTGGCATTGTGCGCGCTTGAGCGAGCGGATGTCGCTTGGTGAGCAGCAGCATGACCGCAACCAACACCAAGAAAATGAGCCCCATGTGGTGCAGGAACGACCAACCGCTGAACCGCACCAGCCCACCGAGAGCGCCACTGGGGAGCGGTGCATCGCCGCCCCAGATCCAGCCGGGGACGCGGCATAGTGCATAGAGCGGCACACCTAACCACAATGCCGCCTTCGCAGCGATCGGCGGCGCGGTGTGCACCACCAAGCCGACCAAGAAGGCGGCGACGATGCCAGGCGAAATGAATCCCCAGATCTCTTGGATGTATGTGAAGACACCATCAAAGCGAGAGATAACCGGCGCCCACAGGCACGAGATAACGACGATGCCAGCCGTCGCGAATCGGCCGACTCGTACCTCGTCTCGCGCCTTACCATTAGGAGCAAAAAAGCGCCGGTAAATGTCGATGGTGAAGATCGTCGATGCGGAGTTGATGCCTGAGTTGAACGAGCTCATGACTGCGCCGCAGAGCGCTGCGAACATGACCCCGCGCAGCGCACTGGGTAGCAGCTCGTTCATCATGGTTGGGTAGGCGAGGTCGCCGTTGGCGATATTGGGGCCGTAGAGCTGGAAGGCCATGATGCCGGGCATGACGATGATGAAGGGGATCAGTAGTTTGAGCGCGGCGGCAAAGAAGATGCCCTTCTGTCCTTCGGCCAGGTTCTTAGCCGCGAGGCTGCGCTGAGTAATGAATTGATTCAGTCCCCAATAGAAAAGGTTGGGGATCCACAAGCCGCCCACGAACACCGCCAGCCACGGGACGTCTGGATCGTTCCAAGGCAAGACCACGTGCAGTTTGTCGCCGCTATTTGCCGTGAAGGAACTCCAACCCGCGAACACGTTGCCGTCGCCCAGCGCTCGCAATCCCAGAACCGCCACCAGCAGTCCACCGCCGAGTAGCGCTATGCCTTGGATCAAGTCGGACCAAACCACAGCCTTGAGACCGCCATAGACGGTGTAGCAACCTGCGATCAGGCCGATCAGCCAGATTCCAGTGACCATCGACCAGCGTTCGGCGGTGGCTGGGTCGAGGCCCAGCGATCGTTCGAGCAGGCTGCCAAGGTCGAAGACCGCGTCGAGTGCGACTGCGCCCGAGTAGAGCACCGTGGCGAGAAAGACAATGACGTATGCGACCAACATGTAGAGCGCCATGGTGGTGCGTGCGGTGCGGTCGTAGCGGTACTCGAGATATTCAGGCATGGTGTAGATGCCTGCGGACAAGAACCGCGGCAGCAACCACCACGCGACGAACACCAAGACCACAGCTGCCATCCATTCGTAGCTGGCGATGGCCAGACCGACGCGGCCGTAGGCTTGGCCAGCCATGCCGACGAAGTGCTCCGTCGAGATATTGGAGGCAATCAACGAGAAGCCGATCAGGGCCCATCCCAACGATCGACCCGCTAGGAAGTACTCCTCAGAATCGCCGCGTTTGCGGCCGGCATACAACGACACGCCGATGACGACGGCGAGAAAGCCAAAGAAGACAAAGAGATCAAGCGCGGCGAGATTCAAGGGCGACTACTCCAGAAGCCGAGCGCCCGCTGACGCTCGTGTGACGAAGGCGTTGAACGGGGCGGTGTGGTTCACTCGATAGGACTCTTCAACCTGTGCGATGAAGTCGTCCACCTGCACTGTCGCGACTAGCGCCACGGCGCAGCCGCCAAAACCCGCGCCAGTGAGGCGAGCCCCAAAGCAGGCAGAGTGCCGTCGCGCGCTGTCAGTGATGTGATCGAGCTCGGGGCAGGATACTTGGTAGAGATCCCGCAGACTAGTGTGCGAGTCGTTCATCAGCGCGCCTGCTCGGTCGAGATCGTTGGCGGCGAATGCATCTGCCATCGAAGAGGGTCGCTGACATTCCTCGATCACGTGCCGCGCGCACCGAAACGTCTCTTCGCTGAGCTGGCGACGGACTGCATCGAGCTGCTCGGGGGCGGCGTCCCTTAGGGCACGAATCGAGGGGTCGTGCTCGCGCAACACTGCGACCGCACCTTCGCAGCTCTTGCGGCGTTGATTGAAAGCGCTTTGCGCGAGCGCTCGTCGAACGCCGGTGTCGAGTACTACGACGCTTGCTTGCGAAGGCATTGCGACCGGTTCTGTTGTGAGTGACCGACAGTCCAGGAGCAAGGCGTGGCCAGGCTCGCCAAGAGCGCTCGCAATCTGATCCATGACGCCACACTCCACGCCGATGCAGTCGTTCTCGGCGCGGGTGCATAGGGCGGCCATGTCTTGTGCCAGCCAAGGAACGCCGGATGCTGCGCAGAGCGCGCGGGCGGTTGCTAGCTCGAGGGCGGCGGACGACGAAAGCCCACTTGCCATGGGTAAGTCGCCGCCAAGAAGGGCGTCGATACCGCGGAGCTTGTGGCCCTTGAGTTCGAGCTGCTGGGCAACTGCTGCGATGTAGTGCCACCATTGTGCGTCGCGTGGTTGACTGTCGTTGAAGGCGTCGAGGTCCAAGCAAGTGTCTTCGTCGAATCGATCAGACGCCACTCGAATCAGCCGGTCTTGGCGCGGAGCAAACGTCACCGTGACCGAACGGTCGATCGCCATCGGTAGGGCCCAACCCTCGTTGTAGTCGGTGTGCTCGCCGATCAAGTTGACGCGGCCTGGAGCCGTTGCTGACTGGATTAGCGCGGCGGTCTCGCCGTAGCGCTGCTGAAAGGCTCGTTCGAGTGCGGCGCGCGTGGTGCTCGAGAGGAGTGGTTTGGTCCGGTTCATGGAGCGTAGAGCATAGTGGTTGAGACTCTCGCCCGTGGTTTCAGTTTGGGTTGCATTGGTCTGGGCGGTTAGCGGGTGTACCTTTAGCGGAGCTTGCGCGCTAAAGTGCTCTACCCTTAGAGATCTGATCTCGGCCTCTTGATTTTCGCGGAGCCACAATGCGACTCATTCGTTTTACGCCCTGGCCGCTGAGCCTGGCCGGTTGTTTTGCCTTACTCGCCACCGCGCTGCCTCTTGATGCAGCGACGCCAAAGGTTCCGGCCGACTTGGTTGCGGTCAAGATCGTTGAGCGCGACTATGGAAGGGCCTCCAGTGTTCTGGCCGGCGCGCACTCCGTGGTCGATTACGGCTCCTTCCGAGTGGCGCTGGTTGATGCCGAGGCGGCTACGGTCGCGCGCGAGAGTGGCGCACAGGCCCTCGACTATCGCCTGGACCTAGGCGGAGTGAAGTTCGACCCCGCAATCCAGAGTGCTTCGGTTGTTGGAATGCCGCAATGGACAGCGCGAACTCCAGGTGATGAGTTGTTCCTTCTGCAGTTTGCAGCACCCATCCGCACAGAATGGATCGAAGCTTTGCAGAGTGCAGGGCTGAAGGTGATTCGATCTGTGCAGCCGTTTTCGATGGTCGTCTGGGGCGACGCGGAGAAGGCCGAGGTTCAGGAGGCCGACCAATGGTTACGGTATGTAGGCCCTGCCCACCCGAGTTTTCGACTTCTTCCCTCGATGCGGTTCCTAGCCGCGGCCCCGGTCTCCGCACGCGCGCTGGTGGTGCGGGATGCGGACCCTGTTGTATTGCAGGCAGGCCTCGAGTCGCTTGGAGCTTCGGTCGGGCTACGCCGTTCGTTGGACGCCCGACTCGCGAGCGTAGGGTTCGTCATTGCAGGCAACAAGTTGCCAGAGGTTGCGGCTCTCCCAGGGATCTACTCGGTCAGAGTGGTGCCTTCGGATGGTGGCTTGCGTGGTGAGATGAGCGCGCAGGTGCATGCGGGCAATGTAGACGGCGACAACCGAGCGATCTCGGGCTACCAAGCCTGGCTCTCCGGCCTGGGGCTCGACGGGAGTGGCGTGCTCATCGCCAATGTGGATGGCGGCGTCGATGGGGCACATCCGGATCTTGTTACGCGGATGAACGCGTGCGCCGGAACAACGTGCAGTGGTTCCTCCAGCAGTCACGGGACCCACACCGCGGGGATCATGGCCGGAGATGGCTCTAGCGGGATTGGCGTCTCGACGGCAAACGGCAACTTCTTGCGAGGCCTTGGTGTTGCTCCCGGAGCTGACCTGATTGAACAACTCTATAGTCCGACATTCATCCAACCAGGCGGGATGCTCTTGTTGATGACCGAGTCGTGGCGCAACGGCGCTGCGCTCTCTGGCAATAGCTGGGGCCCCGCTGGCACGCCCCAAGGCTACGACGACGACACCATGCAGGTGGACATCGCTGTGCGCGACGCAGATCCGGATCTAGCCGGTAACCAGCCGTTGACCTTTGTTCTCTCGTTCATGAATGGCTATGGAGGAGTCTCAAGCCAAGGATCGCCCGATGAGGCCAAGAACTTGCTCAACGTTGGCTCGACCAAGATGCAGAGCAGCTCCACGCTCCAGATCACGGCGATCGATGACCTGTCAGCCAACAGCGCCCATGGCCCGGCCCTGGATGGCCGCATCATCCCACACATCGTTGCTCCAGGTTGCTCGGTCGATTCGACCGAGCCGGGAGCGAGCTACGGCCTCAAGTGTGGCACTAGCATGGCCTCGCCCCATGTGTCAGGCACGGTAGCTCTCTTCATTGAGCAGTACCGAGATCGTTTCGGGGTCGATCCCAGTCCAGCTCTGATCAAGGCGGCGTTCTTGGGAACCGCACGGAGCCTCAGTGGCAATCTCGACGCCGACGGCGGCACCCTCGGGCACCCGTTCGACAGCAAACAGGGATGGGGTCGCGCTGCGCCCGCCGTACTCTTGAATCCGCCTGCAAATGTCGAGATGGTGGATCAGACGCACGTGTTTGCAGGTCCCGGTGGCTCGGCTGACTACACGTTTGAAGTCGACGATCCCACCCAGCCGGTGCGCATCATGCTGGTGTGGACGGACGCTCCCGGTCACGGTCTGGGCGGGTCGACACCGGCCTGGAACAACGACCTTGATCTCGAGGTGGACGCTGATTCGGTGATCTACCGAGGCAACGTTTTTAGCGCCTCGGGATGGTCGATGAGTGGTGGCAGTGCTGATGGCCAGAACAACACCGAGGGTGTCTTCCTAGCAGCTGACCCAGCCCGATCTGCGATCACGATTCGAGTATTAGCAAGCGACGTCGCGTCGGATGGGATCCCGGGCACCGGCACCGCCACCGATCAAGACTTCGCTTTGTACTGTCTCAATTGCCTCACCACCGTCGGCGATGCCATTTTCTCGGATGGCTTTGAAAGCGGTAACACTCGGTCCTGGAGCCCATCCGCGCCACCCCAAGTGAGCGCTACTAACCGCCGCTAGCCCCCACAAGCCGCCTTGTAGCCGTCTTCAAATATCAGCGCCCAGCCCGAGCCGTAGCCGTTATACATCATCTCAGCCATGTCACCGAAGGCTTCGAAGTTGCTCTGGGTGAGTTCGACCTGCGTGCGCTCCTCGTTGAGCGCAGTGAATGCAACTTCTACCAGACTAGCGTTCTCTGGGGCTAACCCCATGTGAAAGTCCATGCTCAAGGAGCTGAACGGGTCATAGGTCTTGAACGAGCCCCACCAGTGTTCGGTGCCGTCTTCTGAGACTTCGATCACTTTGCCACCGACCTGCGCGTCGACCCGAAGTGTTTTAGCGGCCTGCCCGCTGTGCATCGACATGGAGCGCTTGTCGAGCGGCCACCAGCTCGCCATTTCCTCGACGAATACGCCGAAGGCCGTTTCTTGGTTACATGGGACTTCGATTGTCTTCTTGATTGGTTCGAGCACTGGCGTTCTCCTTGTCATCAGGTGTCTTTGATTCTTTGTGTGATGTGTGCGCTGTACGCAGTTAGAGCGTCAGTCCAGAACCTGTCGAGATACTCGCGCAGTTCGGATAGTCCGTCGCTCTTGATTAAGTACAGGCGACGGTTCCCTCGGGGCTCCGAGGTCACGAGACCTGCGCCACGCAGTACCTTGAGGTGCTGCGAAACCGCGGGCCTGCTCACCGGTTGACTGCCTGCGAGTTCCCCCACCGTCTGCGGTCGTTCGCTCAGCTCTTCGAAGATCCGTCGGCGAGTTGGGTCTGCGAGTGCGGTGAGAACCCGTGCGTAAGTCATGGCTTACGGTAAGGCATCACTTACATTCGTGTCAAGCGGATTCGGTTAGCGGTCTTGGCCCTGTGGCACTCGGGCGTCAAAGGTGTGAGGCGCAAGAAGTCAGCGCCGCTCGACCACCTTGCCTGCAACGATCGTGAGAGCGATCTGGGCGTCTTTGATCGTCGGCCAATCCTCTTTGGCAAGGGCCAGAATGTCGCGATCGATGACCGCGATGTCGGCCCGCTTTCCGACTTCTAGCGTTCCTTTCTCGGCCTCCTCGAAGCCAGCTCTCGCGCCAGCGACGGTATAGGCGCGGAGCGCCTGCTCGACAGAGATCCGTTGTTCCGGGACCCAGCCGCCAGGGTTGTTGCCATCGAGCGTTTGTCTGGTGGCAGCAGCGTAGATGCCCTCCAAGGGAGTCGCTGGAGCGACTGCCCAATCACTGCCGAACGCCACCTCTGCTCCTGAGTCGATGAGCGATCTGAAGGCGTAGGTCGTTTGCGACCGTTCAACGCCTATCACTCGCGTGGCCCAGCGACCGTCGTCGATGGCGTGGTAGGGCTGCATGCTGGCGATGACCCCCTCCGCTGCGAAACGTTGGATGTCGTCGGGGTGAATGTGCTGCGCGTGTTCAATTCTGAACCGTCGATCGCGCTCGCCGTTGGTGGCGGCGATGCGTGCAAAAGTGTCTAGCGTCTCGCGAATCGCACGGTCACCGATGGCATGCACGTTGACTCTTAGCCCAGCACGATCGGCAGCGGCGGCATCTCGGTCGATTTCCTCGATTGCAGTGACATAGAGCCCGGTTCCAGACTCAGGAAGGTCAGTGTAGGGGTCAAAGAACACCGCCGTATGAGAGCCCAAGGAGCCGTCAACCATGCCTTTGAGGCAACCGAGCTGGAGCAGTGAGTCGGCTGGCGATGGCTGATCCGCGATCCGGGCCTGCAGTTTCTCCCACGTCGAGAGCGGAACACAGGAATGGATGCTGAGGGCCAGAGTGCCTTTCTCCTCAGCGCGTTCGAACACGGCGAGGTCAGCCCAGGTTCCCATATGGTGAACGGTGGTCACGCCTTGCTTGAGCACATAGCGACTGGCCGCCTCAAGAGCTCGATCTTCCGATTCTAAAGATGGCTTTGGGACATAAGGAGCAACAAGCCCAAGCGCGTTGTCCTTGAGCACGCCTGTCAAGCGACCGTCTGCGTCCCGGACTGCTTCGCCGCCCGCAACCTCGGTGCTTGTGGCGGTCTCATTGCCCTCAGCGTCGAGCAGGCCAGCCGCGCGTAGAGCCGCGCTGTTGGCGAGTGCCATATGGCCGTCGAGCCGGAAGACGAACACCGGATGGTTGGGTGTTGCTTGGTCGATCCAGTCGCGGTGTGGCAGATCGTTGCTGTGCTTCGCCCACTGTTCATGGTCCCAGTCGCCGTTCAAGATCCAGGTGCCTTCGGGGATGGTCTCGACAAACTGCGCAACGCGCTCGGCGAACATCTCTGGCGTCGCAGCGTCGCGCAGTTGCACGGAAGCTAGGCCAAAGCCGCCATCCAGAAAGTGCACATGGGTGTCGATGAAGCCGGGGACCACGAGTCCTCCAGAGACGTCATGGACTTGGGTTGACGGTCCGATCGCAGCTTGAACGCTCTTCGATGAACCAACCTGAAGGAGGCGGCTTCCTTTGACTGCGACTGCTTCGGCCCAGGGCTGCGCAGCAGATCCTGTCCAGACTCGCCCACCCACGATCGCCAGGTCGGCAAAACTGTCGTTGGAGTCTTGTTGCGTGGAGCAACCGATCAGGCTGAACGAGAGGGCAACGGTTGCAACGACGGAACTAACACGGCTGATGGTCACGATGTCTCCTCAGAGCGGTTCATGGAAGGACTAGGAATCTTTCAGACTCTGCCGAGGCGCGGAGGTCGCCGCGACCGAGGCCTCACGAGCCGCGATCTCGGTTGAGAATCGTCGCCGCGATACTGGCCGAGTTGTCGTAGAGCGCGACCCACAGCTCCAGCATCGCCGTCGTGGAGCGCGGCAAGCATGAGGTTAGGTGACGTGGCTCCGGGTGTTCGCCTTCCGCGAGCTAGCAAGCCTTCTGGGAACCGGCTTCCGTAGCCTCGGGCGAGAAGACTAGCGCGGTCGCGAGTCCGCCGCCCTGGGTTCGCATGTTGGTCGTCTGCCCACGATAGAGGCGCGCCATCAGCATGATCACGCGACCACGCCAGGTGATGCATCTCAGATCGAGCTTGAGTTGGTGTTCGGTCTGGTCCCAGAGGAGAGTGCGCGTGCTGGGCGGAATCCGTTGCTGCGCAACATAATCGTGAGCACAGATCTCATCGAACTTGCGGCGCGAGATCTTCTTGCCGTCATAGGCACCACGACTGCCGTGTCCGGCCGCTGGTTTGAAGAATAGCTGCTTCCTCGATGCCCACAGTTGGTCTGAGTTCGAGGCGCAGAGTACTGTCGTTCTGGGCACGGTGGTGCGCAGGCTCTGGCTCTTCTCGGCATCGAGACCAATCTCCGCAAACCGCTCCGGAGCGCTCAGCTCAGCCAGGTTGAACTTGTCAGCGAAGGCGCTCCAGGCGCTCGGATCAGGCGTTAAGCCGACCAGGCCGGTCTGCCAAGCGTTGCGCAAAGCAGCGCACCTGGAGTCCTCGAGGAGAAAGTCGGTGGAGCGGTTGTACACGACGTCGATCGGCCAGCCGCCGGCGGTCAGTCGATCGTCCACCAGGCTCAGATCCCCGGGGTCATGGATGCGCACGCTGTGGCCGAAACGCTCAAAGAGGCGCTGGTAGAGAACGAACTCAGGGTACAGGAACTGTTCTGAGGGCTGGTCGTCGACGATCGCGATGTTGAGCAGTGGCGATGCCTTTTTGACTTCGGCGGGCGCAGCTGCGGTGACCATTTCGACCAAGGCTTGTTCAACCTCTTCTTTTGAGGAGAGCGGGTAGTGCGCCTGCTTGACCTCTGGGCAACAGGCTTCCTGCGCTATCTGAATGTGCAGGCCTAGCAACACGCCGCCAGGGTTGGTGTTCACTTCGATCAGCTTGGGCCCGTCGTCGGAGATGTGAAAGTCGTAGCTGAGTAGCGGGTCCGAGCGCTGGAGTGGAGGGTGCAGGCCAGCAGTCTCAAGCCGCAGCGCTACCCGCTCTTCGAAGGCTTCGGATTGCGCCAGATGCTCGATCGCGTTGACCGTCGACTGCATTGCATGCAGCTGGCTTAGAGCGACAAACACCGGAGAGGAACTGAACAGGTTGCGATGGGTACTCCTGAGCGACATAGCGAGCTGCGGGTCAAGAGATCCACGCGCGATCGATTGCTCGAGTTCTTGAGGATTGACCGCGATGCAATGGCAGGACTGGTTGAGCCTAGCGCTGGTTAGAGCATCTTCGACGGAAGCGGGCAAGGAGGTTCTCACGCTGTGGGTATCCCTGAGGTTGAACGGCCAAAAGTGGCGAAAAGCGGATGGCGTACCCTTTGTGTCATGAAACCGATCAGGTCACAACTCTCGGGATTCCGTTCCTGCTCTATTCGAGCACGCGCGCGCGCCGCAACGCACGCGTCCTGCGCTCGCTGCTTCGTCACCTACGCTGGTCGTGGTATTGACGCTGGCTGTTGCCTGCGGCGCCAAGACCGAACTCACTGGGCCCACGACGGACGAATCCACCAGCGTGCGCGAAATTGTGATCCTGCACACCAACGGCGCAACACCGCCGGTGCGGACGTTGGGCCGACCAACGCAGGAGGCTTACGCGCGGATCTAGCACCGGGCACCGTCACTTGCGGCGCGCGATCCTCGGCGCGCTCCCATTTCTCAACTCCTTAGTCACGCTCGAGATGAGTGGCTCGCAACTGATCGAGGTCCTAGAACAAGGGTTCAGCCTCGAGCGCGGCACGATCCAGGTCTCGGGACTAGTCGCGATCATCGATCTTGAGCAGCCGATCGGCCAACGGTTGCCTTCCCTCGAAGTGGCGGGGGCACCCGTTGATCACAATCGCGTTTACCGCGTGGCGACCAACTCGTTCTTGGCCGAGGGCGGCGATCTGTACCTGACGTTTGTTGGGCTGCAATGGGTGGCTCATGACGAGCGCCCAATCAGCGAGTCGGTCACCCGCTACTTCCAAGACTCGCCCGACCGATCGCTCTGCCTGAGAGCGGCCGCATTCTTCGGGTCCAAGGCCAGTAGCAAAAGTACGACGGATCCTTCGGGAATGCAGGTAGAGGGCGGTTGGCCATGCCGATGGGGCTGCTCGGAGACCGAGGGCAACAGGTCTGCGAGACGAAGCGTCTATAGACTATGTGGACTCCGTTGTCCCCTGCTGATGCTGCTCACTCCAGTTTTCGTTGCGCCCGCTGATCAGTCGTTCCACTCCAACTCAGGATCCTTTTGATGAAACACCTCTCCACAATATTGGCTCTCGCGCTGGGCGTTCTTAGCGCCTCCGTTCTCACTGCCCAAGAGGGGACTGTGGTGTTTCGCGGTGCGCAGCTGTTCACCATCGCTGCCCCACCGATCGACGACGGCGTGGTGGTTGTCCAGGACGGCAAGGTCATTGCTGCTGGTGGCCCTCAAACCCGCGTACCGCGCGGTGCCACGGTGATCGACGTCTCCGGCAAAGTGGTGATGCCCGGGTTAGTGGACACTCATTCACACATCGGCGGACCATCCGGGGGCGATGCGTCGTCACCAATTCACCCTGAGACCCGCGCTCTGGATGCCGTCGACGTTCGCAGCGACGGGTTCTGGCGCGCAAAGGCGGGCGGACTGACCACGCTCAACGTGATGCCGGGATCCGGCCACCTGATGAGTGGCCAGACGGTGTATTTGAAACTGCGCAAGGATCCCAGTTCGATCGCCGACTGGCTGTTCTGTGATGACCCAATCACCGAGGTCTGCGGCGCCATGAAGATGGCCAACGGCACCAACTCAATTAGGCAGCCTCCCGCTCCAGGCACTCGCGGCAAGAGCGCGGCGTTGGTCCGCCAGAAGTACATTCAAGCGCAGGAATACAAAGAGAAACTAGAAGATGATCGCGCCGGCGCCACGCCGCCGCCTAGAAACCTGCCCATGGAAGCGTTGATCGAGGTGATGGACGGCGATCGCATTGTCCAATTCCACAGCCATCGTCACAACGACATCTCGACATTGCTGCGGCTCGGAAAAGAGTTTGGCTTCAAGCCAGTGATCCAACACGGAAGTGAAGCGTGGAAGGTCGCCGACGAGATCGCAGCCGCGGGTGTCTCCGTTTCGCTCACGTTCATCGACGCCTTCGGCGGCAAGGAAGAAGCGTTGGGCTGGACGATGGAGTCGGGCTCGCTGCTCGAGAAGGCCGGCGTTGATGTGAGTTTCAACACTGACGACGGCATTACCGATTCGCGCTTCTTGTCTCGCGCGGCAGCGATGTCAGTGCGTTACGGCATGACCCGCGAAGGGGCACTTGCTGGATTGACCCTGGTGCCCGCGCGCCAGTTGGGGCTCGATCACCGCGTGGGCTCGCTTGAGGCTGGCAAAGATGCAGATTTGATCGTTCTCTCGGGTGATCCCTTGAGCGTCTACACCAAGGTGGAGCAAGTTTGGGTGGAGGGGCACCAGGTGTATGACCGATCAGATCCCGAACACCTCAAGTACGCGACAGGTGGTTATCGGGTCTACGACAACGGAGCCCATGGTGAGGCGGCGTTCGAAGCACACGGTGAAGAGTTTGCAACGCGAGGTGAACGGCGATGAGGCAGTGCAACTTGATCAAACGTCCATTGTTCGTAGCTTTGGCTCTGGGTGCTTTGGCGCTTCTAGCGAGCGCGCCGATCCACGCACAGGTCGCTGTCCGCGGTGACCTGGTTCACACCATGTCGGGCGAAGCGATCAAAGACGGCGTGGTGGTGATCGAAGACGGCAAGATCACGGCAGTAGGTCCGGCGTCGCGAGTGCGCATTCCGGCTGGTTCGCGCGAGTTGAAGGCTGCGGTGGTGACGCCTGGTCTCGTCGATGTTCGCTCGACCTTGGGTTTGTCTGGCGCTTACAACAGCAACGTTGGGCCGGTACGAGATCAAGACCAGCTCGAGACTTCATCGCCGATCCAACCCGAGTTGAGAGCGCTTGATGCCTACAACGCCCGGGAAGAGTTAATCGAGTACGCCCGCTCCTTTGGCGTCACCACCATCCACACTGGTCACGGTCCCGGTGCCTTGATCTCGGGCCAGACCCTGATCGCAAAGACCACCGGTCGCAGCGTCGAGGAGGCGTTGATCGAGCCGGCGAAGATGCTTGCCGTGACGATTGGCCGATTGGACTCGGACTTCAAGAGTCCCGGAACCAAGGCTAAGGGGATAGCCATGTTGCGCGGTGCACTATTCGGTGCACGTGACTACCTCGACAAGCACACCGAGGCGGCTGCGAAGCAGACAGATGACGAGGACGGCGACGGACCGTCTATGCCGCGGGATCTGCGCAAGGAGACGTTGGCGGCGGTGTTGAGTGGCGAGATCACCATGATGGTGAATGCCAATAGCGCCGTCGACATCGTGACTGCGTTGCGTTTGCAGCGCGAGTTCGATTTCAAGATGGTGATCGACGGTGGCGCTGAGGCGTACCTTGTGCTCGATGAACTCAAGGCTGCCAGAGTGCCGGTCTTCTTGCATGCGCCGCGGGCTCGGGTTCAGAACAAGAACTTCGAGATCGCCCGGATCCTGCGCGATGCAGGTGTTCCCTTTGCGGTGCAGACAGGCCACGAAGCCTACGTGCCCAAGACACGTGTGTTGATCTTCGAGGTGGCCCACTACGCCGCCCACGGTCTCTCCGCTGATGAGGCACTGCGGTCAGTGACCATCGACTCGGCGACGCTGCTGGGGATCGACGCTCGCGTTGGTTCGTTAGAAACGGGCAAAGACGGCGATCTGGTTCTGTTCTCGGGCGATCCGTTTGAATACACCACGCAGGTGTGTGGTGTTGTGATCGATGGCAAGGTGCTCAACGAGACCTGTCGCTAGCATGGGGGCAAGCCGAGCTGGCCAGGGCAGCGCAGGGCAGAGCAGCGCAGAACAAGAATTGAGGCCCCACCCTTCCGCGAACCACCGTTTGAGAGGTGAAGCAGTATGAATACACTTGTAGCAATCGTCGTGTTTGGCGGTGGGGCTATCGCTGCGATGGTCGTCCTTGTTGTGTTGATCGGCCTCTTCTTGCCCGAGAGCACCGAAGGCAAGAGCAGTCGCAGATTCGCGGTCTCGACCGGAGCCGTGTGGGAGGCGCTGATTGACTATGAGCGCCACCCCATGACCGGCAAGATGGCGGGTGCCTTTCGAGAACTTGCGAGTGACAATGATCTGCCGGCTTGGATTGAAGACATGAAACACGGCGAGCCGATCGAGGTCCGCACTCTGGAGTCCCGCTCGGAATTGAGTCTGGTACGGGCGATGTCATCGACAATGCTCCCCATGACCAGCCGTTGGACGTACGACCTGATCACAACTGATGATGGCTGTCGCTTGAGCCTTCACGGTGTGACGGACATCAAGAGCGGCAACTGGAGAGTGCCGATCTTCCGCTTCATGATGCTGGTCGGAGGCGGGGTCAAGAAGGGGCTTGATATCCAGCTCGACATGATTGAGGCCACGCTTGAGGCCTGACTCAGGGCTGCGAGTGCTTGGCTGTCGGACCTCAGATATGCTTACTTGATGTGCAGGTTCGGGATCACCAAACCCTCGTTTGAGATGAACACGTTGCTACGGAAGCGGCAATCGTTGCTGCCGCTGTGCACGGGGCTCGCTTTGTTCGCGCTCCTGTTCTCTGCGACGGTCGCGTTGGTCCCGCACGATCATCTGCTGGCGGTGCTCGACAGCGCTGAGTGCGTCATTGAGCATGGACCTGCGACCCAGCAAGCTGTTGAGCCTCATCACCAGGCGAGCCCCGGAGTCGCACCACTCGCGAGAGCCGGGCACGAGCACGACTGTGTGGGTTGCCAGTTCAGTCGCTCGCGGAGTGCACTGGCGGCATCGTTTCAGTTCACAGGCCCTGTTTTAGGTCTCGAATCGCGACTGCTCGGAGAGTCGCCGACGCTCGAACTAGGTGCGGTTTCTACACGGAGCGCCCGCGGTCCTCCGCAAGCCTAAGCCAAGACAGTTCTCTTCCTTCTTAGTCGCTAGCGACCCACCAGGGGCCAAAGCGCGGCTAACACCGAATCGAGATCAGCAAAAGGGCGCTTGATCGATCTGCCATCGCGATGGCGATCGCCTCAGAACCCTTCGCACCAAGACTCACTGCGCGATGTCCGCAGTGGCGTCGTCAACCGCTTTCGTTCCAGCAGCACTCCTTTGGGGTGCGCGGTTAGTGGCTTCCGGGAATTCAACACATGCTTCACAACCAAGATTCTTCCTATTCACGCAGCGGTACCTGTCGCCTTAGACGCTCGGCCCTTCGCGCGGTGTTCACTCTCTGCTCCATTGCTGGAACAACGCTCCTGGTTTCGCAGCCAGCATTCGGCCAAGAGACCGGGTCGATCTCGGGCACCGTGCTTCCGATTCACGAGCACGGTCTTAGCCTCGCGACGGCGCGTATCCCGAACCTCGCATTGCAGGTGGCGGTCGAGAAAGACGGCACCTTCAGCTTCGGCGCTGTGCGGCCCGGGTCCTACATCGTCGAGGTGCGGGTCCCCACTTTGGGCACTGGCGTCGAGCGGGTCACGGTGACTGCGGGCCAAGACACCGCGGTCGAGATTGAGGTGTCCGCGGGCAGCCACTTCGAAGAAGTGGTGGTGTCTGCGACTGGCGAAGCTCGAGAGCAACTCGAACTGGCCAACGCGGTGTCCAACTTGAGCGGTCAAGAACTGCTGCTAAGAATGGAGGCTAGCCTTGGTGAGACCCTGGCCCAAGAACCTGGGGTGTCGTCTAGCTTCTTTGGCCCGGCCGCGAGCAGGCCGATTATCCGCGGTCTCTCAGGCGATCGAGTAAGAGTGCTTGAGAGTGGCATCGGCAGTGGCGATGCCTCGGCGGTGAGTGCCGATCACTCGGTCACAATGGATCCGGTGCAAGCGGAACGGATCGAGGTGCTACGTGGGCCCGCGACGCTACTCTACGGCTCAAGCGCGATTGGTGGTGCGGTCAACATCATCGATGAGCGGATTCCTACCGCGCGTGCGGCCGCGCCTTTGAGTGGAACCGCCGATCTGCGCATTGGAACGGTGTCGGATGAACGCGTGGGTGCGGTCAAGCTGGGCGGGGGCTCGGGCGAGTGGGCTTGGCATGTGGACGCCATGCGACGCGAGACGGGTGACTATGAGTCGCCCGAATTTGTCTCTGTGTCTGCTGGCAACTTCGAGGGCAAGCGCGACATCGTGCCGAACAGCGATCTCGAGACCGTAGGCGGTCGCCTGGGCGCAACTCGCTTCTTTGGTGATGGAGGGTTTCTGGGCGCGGCCGTCAGCACGTTCGATTCGAACTACGGATTGCCCGAAGGCGGTGAGCTTCCCGTTCGCATCGATATGGAGCAACGTCGGTTCGATCTGCGCGCAGAGGTGCGCCGGGACCTTGGGATCTTTCAAGCGATCAAGGTGCGTTTGGGTGCCACCGACTACCAACACGCAGAGCTGGTAGGCGATGTTCAAGAGACCTTGTTTGAGCCCGAAACGCTGTTCTTTAATGACTATCTGGAGACTCGGGTCGAACTGATTCAGAAGGCTCGCGGCAACGGCACCGGATCGGTCGGTCTTCAGTTTTCCGATCGGGATCTGGAGGCGGTCGGCGATGAGGCGTTCATTCCTCAGACCGACACCCAGAGCGTTGCGTTGTTCACCTTTCAAGAAATCGACGCTGGCCCACTGCGGTGGCAAGTTGGAGCGCGCTTTGAAGATCAGGAGAACGACGCGCACGGCATTGCTGCGATCAGCCACAGCGGGCTCTCTGGATCGGTCGGCTTGGTGCTGCCGCTCGGTGAGAGCTGGTCGTTGGGCGCGTCACTTGCGCGATCAGTCAAGTTGCCGAACGCCGAGGAGCTCTTCTCTGACGGCCCTCATGCCGCCTCGGGCTCATTCGAGATCGGTCGCACGGATCTGCGCCAGGAGCGCGCACTGGGCCTCGACATCTCCTTGCGCAAGGCTCAGGGCCGCTTCACCGGCGAGCTCACCGTTTATCGACAAGACTTCGACAACTTCATCTACCAGACTTTCAGGGGCGACGTGAAAGATGACCTACCGGTCCTGCTGTGGACGCAGGCCGATGCGGCGCTCGCCGGCGCTGAGTTGCAAGGACGGGTCGAACTGCTGGACCGGAAAGGTCACCATCTGCACTTCGAAGCGGTGGCCGATGTGGTGAGGGCCGAGCTTGACGCCGGCGGCGATCTGCCCCGCATTCCGCCGATGAGCTTAGGCGGAGGCTTGCACTACCACTCAGAGCACTGGAGCGGCAACCTTGAGTTGCGCTGGGTGGACGACCAGGATCGAGTTGCGGCGAACGAGACAACGACCGAGGGCCACACCTTTGTGAACGCAAGTGTTGGTCGTCGATTCCTCTTAGGAGGGCAGATCCTCGACCTGCTGCTGCGCGGACGGAACCTGACGGACGAGGCTGCGATCACTCACACTTCGTTCCTCAAGGAATCGGCACCTCTACCCGGTCGAGACATTGCGCTGTCAGCACGGCTTTGGTTCTAAGGAGTTTTCGGACTTACTACTTGGTCGCTGCGCGCTTGGCCTTAACGTACTCCATCGGTTCCTTGGGCACCTCATAGGTACGCAGAAACTTGTTGCCTTCAAAGCCGACGTCAGCGACGCCCATCGGGGTGGTGTAGAACGCATCGACCACCAGTCGGCGGGCCCAGCCGAAGAAGCGCAGGCCGTGGGCAACTGGGTTGCCCGGATCGGTTGTGTAGTGCTCGAAGCGTTGGTAGTCGACTGACTCGACATAACTAGGGTAGCCAGCGTCGCCCTCTTCGATGTTGTCTGCCAAGAGGTGCAAAAGTGCGTGCCGATCGGCTTCCGGAGCGGTGCGGAAAGGATGGTTGGCGCGCTCCGTCATCTCGTGGTCGAGCCACAGAAAGCCTGAAGTGAAGATGGTTTTGAGCCGGTCGTTGTTGCTCGCAAGCAGATCAATGAACTCGGGAGCTTTGGCGTCTAAGGCGCTGCCCGAGACCTCGTCGGCGGGAACGATCATCTCTGCTAAGACCCGAAGCGTCTGCCACTCATGCGGTAGGAAGGCCTGCGGCTGGTACGCGCCGGCCGGCGTTGCTGCGATCTCTTGGTGAACGTGTTCGGCGAAGCTCTCGGTGAGCGGTGCCGGTACCAGGCTCGCCGTGCCAGCCGCGGTCAGCGCCAGGGCTCCACTCTTGAGAAGTTGGCGGCGCGAAGGGCCCGAAGCAGGTTGAGTGCCAGCGGGAGCGGTGTCGGACTCGTTGCCCGGCTGGAGTAGAGGTAACTTAGACATTGCGTTTCCTCAATTGTTCGGCCAGATAGTCCGAGGTTCGCCAGGCCAACGCCTGAATCGTCATGGTGGGATTCTTGTCTGGGCAGCTGACGAACGGTGCTGCGTCTGCGATGAACAGATTGTTCACCTCGTGCGCCTGACACCATCTGTTGAACACCGAACTCTTGGGATCGTTGCCCATGCGGGTAGTGCCCAGTTCGTGGATGATCGAGCCGCCGACCGAGATGCCGTCGCCATCGCGGCCCGGAGCGCTCAGACCGATGACGTTGCCACCCATGCCTTCGATGATGTCGGCGAAGGTGCGTTCCATGTGGCGCGCTTGCTTCCATTCGTAGTCGGTCCACTGAAAGTGAAAGCGGAGGACTGGGATGCCGAAGTCGTCGGTGACGTCGGGATCGATTTCGCAATAGCTCATGTGGTTGGGGATCATCTCGCCCCGACCCGCGAGGTTGATGTAGGTGCCGTAGTTGCGACGGATAGCCGCCTTCATGTCTACGCCGTAGCCATTCTTGCGCGCAACACCTTGAAACGAACCGAGGCCAGGCATTGAATAACCGCCGCCGAGTTCGATGTGGTATCCGCGCGGAAAGTCTTTGTTCTTTTGGTCGTGCAGCCACCAGGGCACATAGAGATGGCCGCCGCCGGCGCCGTCGGTGTTGTAACGCGGCATGCCCTCCATCGCGGGGATCTGGCCCAAGAGTTCAAAGCCAACGGTATCCATCAGGTTGCGGCCGACCATGCCCGACCCGTTGGCTAGGCCACGTGGAAAGCGACGAGACTGCGAGTTGAGCAGCAGGCGAGCGCTTTCACAGGCTGACGCTGCCAACACCAGGCTGCGACAGCGGATCTGCCGCTCGGTTCGGGTTGCTTTGTCGACATACGAGACACCGGTGACCTGCGCGTTCTCATCGACCAAGATCTCACGCGCCATTGCGCCGGTGATCAGGTCGAGTTTGCCTGCCTTAACGGCAGGCAGGATTTGCAATGTACTCGACGAATAGTTGGACGCGGTCTTGCACCCGCGACCGCATTGGCCGCAGTAATGGCACGGCACTCTGCCGTTGGTTCGTCGAGTGATGACGGCCCTTCGATTCGGGATGCAGGGGATGCCGAGATCGTCGCAGGACTCTTTGATCAAGCGTTCATGCACCTTGGGCTCGGGCGGCGGTTGAAAGATGCCATCAGGCGCAGTGCGCAGTCCTTCTTTGCTGCCGGTGATGCCAACGAACCGCTCGACCCGCTCATAGTAGGGTGCGATTTCCTCATACGAGATCGGCCAGTCGGTGCCTAGACCATCGGTGGAGTAGGGCTCGAAATCGTAGTCAGAAAAGCGTAGAGAGATTCGGCCCCAATGGTTGGTGCGACCGCCAACGACGCGCGACCGGAACCACTGAAACTTGTTGCCCTTAGCGACCGTGAACGGCTCGCCCTTGATGTCCCAAAAGCCGTTTGGCGCAGCGAAGTAGTTGTACGGTGCCTCGCCAAAGTACATCGAGGCATCGTCGTGCGCGCCGCGGTGGGGTACGTCGTGCGGCATGACGTGTTCTTTGAAATCGGTCAGCGGGTCGATCGTGCCGCCGGCCTCGAGCATGGCGACCTTGATGCCCTTCTCCGTAAGCACCTGAGCAGCGGTCCCGCCGCCGGCGCCCGAACCGATGATCACTACGTCGTATACGTCCGGACTCTTGATGACTTGCATGTGACTACTTTAACCCGTGGGCCTTTTGGTGAGGCTGGCATGTGCCAGTCTCAATGGTGAGATGGGGTGACGTTGTGAAAACTTGTTTGGTCTGCGTTACTGCTCTCGGCGTTCCGACTCTCGGCGCTTGAACTCGCTCGAATCCAGGCGAACGCTGCCGATGTTTGATGGTCCCGACTTAATGAACACGACGTTCGCACTGCCACGCCATGTGGCGGCCCACGGACAGCTGAACGAGTCACCGTCGGTGTGTTGCAGCGTGCAGACGAAGTTGCCGAAACGCAGCTCAAGCTGGCCAGGGTCTTTGATGCCTGGGCCTTCAGCCACAGAGATTTCGCCTAAGAAGGGGTCGCTGTAGTGGCCCAGGTATGCGTCGTTTGCGAGCTGCGGGCGCTCTACTGCTGCGGCTGGGGTTGAGTTCGCCGCAGCTCGGGTTTGTTCAGCACGCTGGCGCTCAAACCCGTCGAACAGATCCTTGACCTCGCGGTTCCAGTCGCGACGATCACCTTTGGCGATGCGTGGGTCGTAAAGGTCGAGCGCTTGGTACATCAGGGCGTGCCTAACCTCGGCATGGTCAAGGTTGGCCAGGATGTAGACGCCGAGGTTCTCAGAACGGACCAATCCATGTAGTGCCACCAAGCCGTCGATGCTGCCGCTGTGAAAGTTGAGCGCGCGACCGTTGTAGTCGGTCTGAAACCAGCCGAGCGCGTAGGTGAACCACTGGTGCTCATAGAGGCTCATTGCGGGATACATCTCAACGTCGATGATCGCTTGAGGTCTGAACAGTTCCGCGCAGGTGTTTGGCTGGAGCAGGACCTTTTGGTCTTCGGTCTTGCAGCCGCGAAGCAGAAAGCGCGCCCATTTCGCCATCTCATCGACACTCGACCACACGGAACCCGCTGCGGCCACCGAGTCCACCGTTGCGTTGTCGATAACAGCGATCGACCCGTCGATCCGGTAGTGCGGCTCGGCGACGTTGTCTCGTTGCTGGGTGTCCGCGAGGCGTGCGACCGAGCGCTTCATGCCGAGCGGCTCAAAGATGCGTTGCGCGATGAACTCGTGCCAAGGGAGGCCCGAGATCACTTCAGTGAGCTTGCCGGCAGCCGCATACATGACGTTTTGATACGTGAAGCCTGAGTACATCGGTGCATACAGCTCGACGTGTTGCATTCGTTCGAGGATGGTGTCTAGGTCGTTTGCTTGCTCGTACCAGAGCACGTCGGTGTTCGGCACGCCTGCGTTGTGAGTCAACAGATCGCGAACGCGCAGGGTGGCGGTGGCGACCGGGTCGGCGAGTCGGAATTGTGGGAGGTGTTCAGAGACCGGGTCGTCCCACGCGAGCTTGCCTTCGTCGACCAGCATGCCGATGCCGAGCGCGGTCATCGCCTTGGTGGTCGATCCGATCGAGAACAACGTGTGCTGGTCGACCGGCGAACCGGCTTCAATGGACGTGGTTCCGTAGCCGCGAGCGAACACCGTCTGGTCGTCTTTGACCACCGCGATCGCGAGTCCGGGCACGTTCCATTCACCTGCCGCTCGTTCGACATAGGCGTCAAACGCAGACCAGTCAGGATCTTGCGTATGGGCGATGCTAGAGAGCCCAAGCGTTACGAAGAGCGCACTCGCTGCGAGGAGTATGGGTCGAGTCAAGGATTCACCTGCCTTCCGATTTGGGGGAAGGCTACTGTACCGCTGTTGAACCCTAGGAGATTGCTCACGTGCCTGTGCTCGAGTTGTCCGGGCACATTACCCGGGTACATTGCCTGGGACACTGCCTGCGTCGGCGGCGCAAAGTAAGAGGCTGCAGGTCTCAATGCGAGCATCGCGGGACCTCTTCAGCAAGCTCATTGAGCTGCGCCGCGATTCTTCAGTTGACGGCGCTGTGGCCCAAATCGCGATACTGCTCTGCAAGCTGAGCCAGAATGGAGAGCATCGACTCTCCGTCAAAGACGCCGCCCAGTAACCAATCATCTAAGAGCAGCGTGGGAACGCCGTTGACACCGAGGGCCATTGCGTCTTCTGTGTTCTGCTCGACGATTGGAAACGGGCCGGAAGCCTCGACGTCTCCGAAGGCTTGGGCAAAGTTGTCTTCGCCGATGAGCTCTCGCGCTAGGTCGAGGAGGTCGTCGGAGAGTAAGTGTTCGCCATGTTCGAAGATGGAGCGGAACACTGCCGCGCGCCATTGGGCTTCGGAGGCGAGGCTCCCGGTTTTCAATGCGATCTGAGACGCCGGTCGCGAGTCGAGCCAGGGGTCAGGCATTTCGACATCGACCCCGAGAGTGAGCGCGGTGTTGCGAACCGAGGTGCGCACCTCGTCGGCAAACGAGTCGCCGCGGTCCCAGGGCACCGCTTCAGTGAGGTCGATGGGGCACCACTCGATCTCGACACCGAGTTCTGCGACTTCGGTCTCAACGGAGGTCAAGACGCGATGAGCGACGTAGCAAAGGGTCGACGCAAAGTCGTAGTAGAGCCGAATGCGGACAGGTGGTGCAGTTGAATCGTTCATATGTGGTGAGATCTTCGAGTTTGGTCTCAGGAGCGGTCTAGCAGTCCGTGGTGAGACTCCCGTGGGCTGAGTTTGAGCGCCGTGTCTCTAGCGGTGTTGCGCCGTGCGCGAGGGCGATGCGGTGTCATCGTTGAGCGTGCGCCGCGATGCAGATGGAGCCACGACGCCCAAACCCAACGGGCGTGGGGGTTTGGGCGGCCAACTCGTACCGAGGCTCGTCAACGATACCCCGCATCGCCTCCTCTCCGCGGCACGAATTGACCACCCAGATCCCCGCGCTCAGTCCCGCGCGAGTTTCACCACGGATTGCTAGGCGGGGAACCAACGGAACCGGAGTCTACAGGGCCCCTCGACCGCCGAGCCCCAAAGTAGGATGCTCGTTCTTGTACGGTTTGGAGACAAAGACTTGGAGGCGCAGCTGATGGTGCAGAGAAAATCTTGGCGATGGACGGGTATCGGAGGTGTTGCCTGCGGGTTGGCCCTTGGGATGGCCGTTTCTGTAGCTGCAGTACAAGCCGAGAGCGGGAGCTTCGATTCGGACGGTGTGACCATTCACTATCAAGTGGAGGGTGTAGGCGAGCCGGTTCTGCTGATTCACGGCTACCGTGCGAGCGGTAGCGTGAACTGGCAGCTAACTGGTGTCACGAGCGCGCTCAAGGACAAGTACCAGGTGATCACGATCGACAATCGAGGGCACGGCAAGAGCGGCAAGCCCACCGACCCGGCGGAGTACGGTCGCAATATGGTGCTCGACCAAGTGCGGTTGATGGATCATCTTGGCATTGAGAGCGCGCACGTCGCGGGCTACTCGATGGGCGGCATGATTACCCTGCGCATGCTGGTGGATCACCCGGAGCGGATTCGTTCGGCCGCGATCTGCGGCATGGGCTGGACCAAGGACGACGAGCAAACCCGCGCACGGTTCGCGGCCGAGCCTGCTGCCGACACCGGCGCTAATCCGGTGCATGTTGCGGTTCGGCAGGCCTGGGGCGAACTTGGCGTGAGCCAAGCCGCGCTGGAGGAGATCATGGTGCCGATGATCACCATTGTTGGCGACCGCGATGGCTTGTATGAACGCTCCGTGAAGCCTTTGCGTGAGGTGCGGCCAGATGTGCCACTGGTGCTGATTGAAGGCGCCACCCACTCAGGCGCGCCGCTCAAGTTGTCATTTCGAGAGGCCTTGCGGACTTGGATCGACCAGCAACCGGAATCGCCGCCCGAGACTCGAGCAGCAATGGCCGCTGAGGTTGAAGTCCGGGTGCCTTGGGGCCGGTTCGATCGCAGCGTGATCAACGAGAGTTCAGCATTGCAAAAGAGTCGAATCCAAGAGGGCGTGTTCTGGACACTCAATGACTCAGGCAACGCCGCTGCGCTCTTCGCGATCAATGACACCGGTGAGATTCTTGGGTCGTTTGACGTGGGTGGAGTCAAAAATGTCGATTGGGAATCGCTTGCGACTGACGACCAGGGGCACCTCTACATCGGCGATGTGGGAAACAACGCGAGTAGGCGTCGTGACCTGGTTGTCTACGTCGTGGATGAGCCAGATCTCTCGTTCCTTGAGCGTGGTACTCGGTCGCCGCCCTTGGTGATCCGCGACCGGCTTGAGTTCTCCTACGCCGAGCAGTCGCAGCCTCCAGATGGTCGAGTGCGCGACTTCGATTCGGAATCGATCTTCTGGTCAGGCGGCAACCTCTACTTGTTGACGAAGGAGCGCACGCAAACCGGGACTGCGCTCTATCGGTTTGACCGCAACCAGGCCGGCACCTCACTTCGTCAGCTCGGACGCTTTGATTTCGGCGACCTTGCTCATCCGACGCGCGGGACTGCGACCGCTGCAGATGTAAGCCCTGATGGGCGCTACCTGGCGGTGTTGGGTTATCAGGCGGTGTTCATTTTCCCGCGCTCTAGCCAGGGTGACAACTTCCTGTCGAGCCCGCCCTATCGGATCGCCCTCAATCAAGGAGTGACCAAGCAGTGCGAAGGCCTGGCATGGGATGGCATGGACCTTCTGATCACCAATGAACAGGGTGAGATCCACCGTTTGACGCGGCCTATTGAGCGGAGTTTGAGCGGGTATCCCTAACCGTGGTGGTTGACGCCAGAGTGCGTGGCATGACTAGGGTTCTTGTGCTCGAACCCACAGGGGTGCCTGTGCTCGAGCTTTGCTCGGGTGCCTGTGCTCGAGCTTTGCTCGGGTGCAACGTTCGTCAAACGGTTTGGAGACCAAACGAGCGCTACGGGAGTTCGCGGCGAAGCTCCTAGTCCTCTCCGGTCGCGACCGCTCTCCCGGTTGCGATCCAGCCGCTCCAAGATTCGTTGTAGAGCCGCGCTGGCTCTAGACCAGAGTGGGCCATGGCCAACAGGTTGTGTGCGGCCGTTACGCCCGAACCGCAATAAAACACCGCGTCCTGGGTATCGCTTCCGCTGCCCAAAAGTTGCTCGAACTCGGCGCGCAGAATGGCTGGGTCGCGAAACCGGCCACCCTCGAGATTGGTCGCAAAGGGTCGGTTGATGGCGCCCGGGATGTGCCCGGCAATTGGATCAATCGGTTCTTCCTCGCCCAGGAAGCGGAGGTGTTCTCGAGAATCAACCAAGACGGAGTAGTTGTGCTTGCTGATCTCATCGGCGCTGGCGAGCAATCTGGGGTTGGGCTGAGCGACAAATCGCTTGGCCGCTGATTTAGCAAGGCCGGTCTCGCCTCGTTCGAGGGCTCCGCCGCATTCGGTCCAAGCTTGGTAGCCGCCGTCTAGGACTGCAACCGTCTCATGGCCGAGCCAACGTAAGAGCCACCAGAGTCGCGCCGCGATGGCGCCGCCCGCTGCGTCGTAGGCGACGACTTGCTTGCCAGCTTCGATCCCCCAGCGCCCTAGGGTTGCTGACAATGCCTCCACGTTGGGTAACGGGTGGCGTCCGGTGACTCCGGGTTCGACGGGGCTCGCGAGATCGTTGTCGAGATGCGCGTAAACCGCGCCGGGCAGGTGGCCATCTTGGTACTGCTGTGGTCCTAAGTCGGGATCTGTGAGGTAGGAGCGGCAGTCGACGACGATCGGCTTTAACCGAGAACCTGCTTGCAGGGCTGCCCGCAGAGCGTTGGTCGAGATGATGGTTCGGTAGCTCACGATCTTTTCTCCTCAGGGCTTCACCCACAATATCCTCTCCCGCTCGCTTCTCCGGAGCTCCATCTCCGAGGGTTCCTTCTCCCATCGGGCCCCGCGATTGCACCAAGTCGCTCGAGGGCGACTGACGCGGCCTGTGCCCTCGGCGTTATCGCCAGTGGCGAGACCGCGAAGGAGATCGGTCTTGGAGTCGTCGTTGGAGGGTTGATTCATCCGGGGTGCGTTGCGGAAATAGGGTACCGCGGCTCGTTAAGTGCAACGGCCCGCTGGTGGCTCTATTCAACATTGCACGAAACTTTGTTGCATGACGGTCGTAATGTCACCAGGCGATCTAGCTTCGCTCCGACGGATTCCAAGGGAAGGGAACTTTGCATGCGCTATCCACCAGATCACAAAGAGGCCACGCGGCTTCGAATTCTCGACGCCGCTTCGCGGTTGTTTCGCAGAGATGGCTACACCGCAACCGGTATCGACTCGGTCATGGCCGAGGCCGATCTGACAGCTGGAGCCTTCTACGGGCACTTCGACAGCAAGGACGACCTGCTCCACGCGACGATGGAGTCGTTCTTCGAGCAACGCCGCAGTCATCGCGAGGATGGCCTTGATGGGTTCGCCGGGCTGGAGTGGGTCGAAGCGCTGATTGACCGATATCTGTCGGTGGAGCACCTGTCGGATCCGGAGAACGGGTGCATCCTGCCTAGCCTCACACCCGAGCTAAGCCGCGCGACTGCTCAGGTGAGGGACGCCTATCAAGGACAGATCCTTCAGTGGGCGCAGCAGCTAGGGCAGGTGCTCGAAGCCGGCAACCCCGACATGACGGATGAAGATCGTCGCTCGATGGCCCTCGGCGCGATCGCTGCGATGGTCGGTGGCATGTCGATCGCCCGCGCGATGCCTGATAGCGAGCGCGCTGAACTCATGCTGCAGGGTGCTCGCCGGTCTGCGCGAGCAGCCCTCAGAGGCGAGCTCGGCACGGAGGCCTCGCCGAGTGTGTCGTCCAGCTGACTCTAGGCCCTCCGCTTCCCAGTGCCTTCAAGATCACTACCTATGCCACGCGTGGAGCATTGCTGAATGAAGCCGTCACTTGTCCGGTCTAGAGCCTCGACTGCCGGCCGCGCCGGCTGCGTCGCGCCCGATGCCGCTCTCCTGTCTCTTTGTGGGCGAACAACTCTGCTCGCTGTCCTCCTTGTTGGCGGTGCGTGTGGTGGCGACACCGCCCCAACCGAAGCCGCCGACAACGAGCAGCTGTTGGTGGTCTCGGTGATTCAGGCCGAGTTGGCGAGTGGTTTCCAAGTTTTCAAGGAGTACCAGGGGCAGATCGAACCTCGTCGTCGATCGCGGCTCGGTTTCGATCTGGCCGGAGTGCTCCAAAGCGTGGCCGTTGATGAAGGCAGTACGGTCGCTAACGGCGGCGTGCTCGCGAGCCTCGATACCCAACGCTTGGCCGTGCGGCAACGGCAGGTATCGGCCGCATTGGATGAAGCGACGACTGCGTTTGGACTCGCGGAATCGACCTTCTCTCGCTTCGAGCAGGCACTGGAACGCAAGGCGGTTTCGCCTCAAGATGTGGACGAGGCACGGCGACGTCGGGACGGCGCCGCGGCTGCTGAACGTCGTGCTCAAGCGGAGCTTGATGGTGTCGCTGTCGACCTGCGCAAAAGCACTCTCAGGGCGCCGTACCGCGGTACGGTCACCCAGCGCCTTGCCGACGAGGGTGAGGCGATCGCGCCCGGTCAAGCGATTCTCGAGATCATTGAGACCGACCGCCCGCGGGTACGGGTGGGTGTGCCACTTTCAGTCGCGCTCGATCCGTCGCTCGAGTCAAAGGTGCAGTTTGTGGCCGGGGATCGCACTCTCACAGCTCGTCGTTTGGCCGACCTGCCAGAGCAGAGCGGCCAGACTCGCACGGTCGACCTCTTGTTTGAACTGAATGAGCCGCTGTTGGATCTCCGGGTCGGACAGATCGCACGCCTGGCTGTGCAATCGACGCAGGCCGGAGATGGCATCACACTTCCTAGTAGCGCCCTCACCGAATCGACGCGGGGTTTGTGGTCGTGCTTGGTCGCGGTACCCAAGTCTGAAGACCCGTCGGTCTTCAGACTCGAGCGGCGTGTTATTGAGGTCGTCGAGGTTGGCTCTTTGGACGGCGAGCCCGTAGTGAGCGTCCGTGGAGCGGTTGAGCCGGGCGATCTGGTGGTGATGAAAGGTCTTCACCGGTTGGTGCCCGGCCAGTCAGTCCGACTGGCAACCGACGACGCTGGAGCCAACTCGTGACCGGGCCGTTCTTGCGCAATCCCTACTTGTTGTTCATGACCATTGCGGTGGTGTTCGTCGCGGGGCTCTCAGCGCTGCTGTCTCTGCCGCAGCTCGAGGACCCGCGCATTGTCGGTCGCTTCCCGTTGGTGCTTGCAGCATTCCCGGGTGCCTCGGCCGAGCGCGTGGAGGCGTTGGTGGCTGAACCACTCGAGAATGCGCTGGACGAAATCGCCGAGATCAAGACCATCCAGTCGAACTCGCGAGCGGGCTTTACCACGTTGTCAATCGAGCTCGCCGATTCGGTGACCGAAGCTACAAACGACGACGTGTTTGCTCGTGTGCGCACCAAGATCGAGGAAGCCGCACTGAGTTTGCCGCCGGGCGCTGCTGAGCCGCGGGTGGATGATCAGCTGCTGCCGGTCGCTTTCACCCGGATCGCGGCGCTGATCTGGAACGGTTCCGGGGAAGCGCCGATGGGAGTGCTCAGCCGGCGCGCGGAAGATCTCGCCGACGCATTGCGTGCGGTTCCAGGCACCGAGTTGGTGCGGGTGTTTGGAGAAACAAGCGAGGAGATTCGGGTTGAGGTTGATGGGGATGAGCTGCAGTTGCTGGGGCTCTCGACCGCACAACTCGCCCAACGGGCTGCCGCGGCCGACTCGCGCACACCTGCTGGGGCCCTGCGCTCGGGCCACTCCACCTTGTTGATTGAAGTGGACGGCGCTCTCGACAGCCTTGATCGCATTCGCTCGATCCCGTTGCGCAGCGAGCGCGGCATGACCCTTCGCCTGGGAGACATCGCGCAAGTGTCGCGGGCGGTGGAAGACCCGCTCACCGCGATCGGCATCGTCGATGGCCACCGCGCGGTCTTGGTGGGCGCGCGGATGGGGGCCGACGTCAGAGTTGGCCCTTGGGCGAAGGCGGTGACTGAGGCGATGGAAAAATCGTCAGCCTTTCTGGGTGACACCATCGAAACACGCACCGTCTTCGATCAAAGCATCTACACCCGAGCGCGGCTCGGTGAGTTGATGCAGAGTCTTGGCCTTGGCGCGCTGGTCGTCATGCTGGTGGTGCTGGTGACCATGGGCTGGCGGCGTTCGCTGTTGGTTGGTCTGGCCCTACCGCTGACTGCGTCCGCGACGTTGTTCTTCATCCTGCTGCTGGGTGGTCAGATCCATCAGATGTCGATCTTCGGAATGATCATCGCTATGGGCCTTCTGATCGACAACGCGATCGTTGTGGTCGACGAGATCCGCAAGCGTCGCGTGGCGGGGATGTCAACAAGGGAAGCTGTGGAGCAGACCTCGCAGCACCTGCGCGGTCCACTGTTCGCCTCGACCCTGACCACGGTGCTGGCATTCGCCCCGATTGTGCTTCTGCCTGGAGCAGCTGGTGACTTCGTGGGCTACATCGGGGTGAGCGTGATCTTGGCGATTACCTCCTCGTACTTTCTGTCGCTGACTGTGATCGCTGCGCTGGCCGGCCGCTATGGCGGCGGTGGGCCGGAGTCAGTGACCGACGACGGCGGGCAGGCACATTCCGGGTTCACAACGATCTTTCGAGATGGGATCGATGGTGGCCGAGCAGCGTCCCGATTTCGAGCGGCAATGACGGCGGGCTTGAAGCGGCCCATCTTGACCATGGCCGTCGCCGCACTGATCCCGATCATCGGGTTCATCGCCGGCAGCCAACTGCAACGCGCGTTCTTCCCGCCGACGGATCGCAACATGTTCGACATTCAGGTGTGGTTGCCGGTCGACGCTTCGATCGAGCGGACCGAACGCGCGGTGGGGGCGATTGAAGATCGCATTCGTCAGTATCCCAAGGTTGAGCAGGTGCACTGGCTCGTAGGCGAGTCGTTCCCTAGCGTTTACTACAACCTCATCACGAACACGGTTAACACACCTCGGTACGCGCGGGGCGTCATCGTGGTCGATTCCGCAGACTCGACCGAACGCCTAGTACCGATTCTCCAACGAGAAATCGACGCAGCGTTCCCCGACGTGCAGGCGGTGGTGCGTGGGTTCGGCCAGGGGCCGCCAGTCGAGGCGGATGTGCAGTACCGGGTCTTCGGTCCAGACATCAAGACATTGCAGGAACTGGGCGAACAGGTGCGGCTCGCGATGCAGTCGCACCGAGGGATCCTCCACACACAGGTCAGCCTGCCGCGAGGCGAACCGAAACTGTGGCTCGAAGCCGACGAGCTGGAAGCCGAGCGGGCAGGGCTGACGCTGACCGAGGTGGCAAGCCAGCTCCAGGCTGGACTCGAAGGCATCGCTGGCGGCGTGATGCTCGAAGACTTGGAACAACTGCCGGTGCGGTTTCGGCTCAAGGGCGCCGGTTCTAAGCTGAGCCAACTCGAATCGTTGAGGCTTGCCACCCGGAGCGGTTCGGCGCCGCTCGAGGCTTTGGGAAAACTCACCCTGAGACCGGAGCTGGGCGGCATCTCTCGCGTTGGCGGCGAGCGCTGCAACACTGTGCTGGGCTACACCGCTAAGGGCTTCTTGCCGATCGCGACCACCCAAGAGGTGCTGGCGGATCTCAACGCTGGTGGGTTCGAACTGCCGACAGGCTACCGGCTCGAGGTTGGCGGATCCGCAGAAGCAGACCAAGAGGCAGTGGGCAACCTACTCGCATTCGCGCCGATACTTCTGACGATCATGATGGCTGCGATCATCTTGGTGTTCCGAAGCTTGCGCATTGGCGGCATCCTGATCTTCGTTGGGGTTCTCTCGGTGGGCATGGCGCTGCTATCGACCTGGGTGATGGGCTTCCCCATCAGTTTCAACACCATCCTCGGTACCTTGGGACTGATTGGGGTGGCACTCAACGACAGCATCGTCGTGCTTGCAGCAATCAGAGACAACCCCAAGGCTCGGCGCGGCAATCACGGTGCGATTCTTGATGAGGTCTTGGGCTGCACCCGGCATGTGGTCTCCACCACGTTGACCACTATGGGTGGCTTCCTGCCACTCCTTTTGTTCGTTGGCGGCCAGTTTTGGCCGTCACTCGCCATCGTCCTAGTCGGCGGTGTTGGTGGCGCAACGATTCTCGCGTTGATATTTGTGCCAGCGGCATATGTCTTGGTGCATCGCAAGCGTGAAGACGAAGTCGAAGAGCTTGAACATAAGGAGCCGGTTACACGGCAAGAGCGCTTGGAAGCTCTCGAGGTGGGGTCATGAGCTGGCGCTACGCTTTGGTCATCGCATTGCTGTCGACCGTCGGTTGTACGGTCGGTCAGGACTTTGATCCACCGGTAGCGGCCGTGCCTGTGGAGTATCAACAAGGTGGAAGTAGTGACGGTGTCGAGACGGTGGACGTCATCTTCGACGTCTCAGCTGTGCTCGAACGAGAACAGCCTTGGTGGCAACAGTTCAACGAACCTGTCTTGAGCGAGCTCATTGAAGGAGCGATCGCGGGCAATCTGCGTGTCGAGATTGCCCAAGCTCGGTTGGAGGAAGCGCGCGCGATCCGCAACGCCCGTGCTGGTCGCCTCCTGCCCACTGTGGGAGCGTCGTCTACGGCAGGAAGGTCGCGCGCTAGCGCCCGCGGACCTGGTCCGTTGGGTAGCCTGGCGGAAGCCGGCCTCGCCTCGCTCGAGAACGAACAATACACCGTTGGTTTTGATACCGGTTGGGAGCTCGACCTCTTCGGCGGTGTTCGTCGGGGTCGCGAGGCGTCACAGGCGCGATTCGAGGCTACGGGTGAGAACCTGCGTGCGATGCTTCTTGCGGTCGCTGCAGAAGTAGCAGAGGCCTACACGGATCACCGCGGTGCCGAACTAAGGCTGAGGCTGGCCCGACGCAACCTCGAGATCCAAGAGGACACCTCTCGGGTGATCGAGGCGAAGGTGACGAGCGGGCTGGTACCGCTGATCGATCTGGAGCGCACACGTACGCTCAAGGCTAGTCTCGAAGCAGCACTTGCACCCTTGCGTGTCCAGCGCGCCGCCGCGGCACACCGCCTCGCAACGTTGAGTGGACTCTTGCCAGGACAACTCGATCGGCTGTTGCAACAGCCAGGAGAGGTGCCGGAGCCACCTCCAGCGATTGCCTCTGGGCTTCCTGCGGACTTGCTCTTGCGCCGGCCCGATCTGCGTGCAGCCGAGCGTGAGTTGCACGCGAGCACGGCCGACATCGGAGCGGCGGTCGCTGACCGGTTTCCCAAGATCTCCATCGGCGGCAGCTTTGGGCTGGAAAGCGCTCGGCTTTCTGATCTGTTCGACTCGGCCGCGCACGCATGGGCTTTTGGGCCGAGTTTGAGCTTGCCGATCTTTCAGGGTGGACGTTTGACCGCGCAGGTCGCGGCCGCACGCAGTCGCCTCGAAGTTGCCGAGGCCAGGTGGAAGCTTTCGGTCTTAGGAGCACTGGAGGAAGTAGAAACGGGTTTGGTGGCTTATGAGCAGTCGAAGCTTGCTCAAGGGGCGCTCAGCGATGCAGCAGAGTCGAGTGCCAAGACCAGTGAGCTGGCGGGCGTCCTTTACGAACTCGGCCTTCGCGACCATCTCGTGCTGCTGGATGCTCAACGCAGTCAAACAGCGATCGAGGACTCGTTGGCGCTCGCGCGCATCAATACCGCACGCAGTGCTATTCAGCTCTACAAAGCGCTGGGCGGCGGCTGGCAGGCGTTGGAGGCTCAACTCGAGCCGTCTGGCGAGGAGTTGAACGGGCCGGGCGGAACCCGGCCGTAGGAGCGTGCTTGCAGGTATATTGCGTCGATGAGCAGACTCGCACGCATCAAACGCAAGGTTTGGCGACGCCTGACCAGGCATGACCAGAAGGTGGCCCGGCTCGAGCCGGGGGGTGGCGCGGCTGCGGCCCCCAAAGGATCGGTGTTGCTCTCATACATTCTCGATCCCTTGCTTGCGCGTCGGTCTGCCGACCACAGTCATACCCATTTTTGGGAGACGCTGACGATCGCCAATGCGTTTGTCGATGCTGGGTATGCGGTCGACGGGATCTCGTGGACCAATCACCGTTTCCAGCCGGATCGCACCTACGACGTGTTGATCGATGTGCGACTCAACATGGAGCGACTCGCACCAAAGATGCAGAGCGCGCTGAAGATCTTTCACAGCGACACCTGCCATTGGCGATTCAACAACGAGGCGCAGGAGGCGCGACACCGATCGCTGCAGGTTAGGCGAGGTGTGACGCTCCAGGCTCATAAGCTCCTGCCAACGAATCAGGGCGTCGAGCAGTGCGACGTGCTGACCTATCTAGGCAACCAATTCACGGCGGACACCTTCGCGTTTGCTGAGAAGCCCGCTCTTCGAATCCCAGTGTCGGTACCGTTCACGTACGGCTGGCCCGAAGACAAGGATTGGCACGCTTGCCGGCGCAACTTTCTATGGTTCGGCAGTGGTGGATTGGTGCACAAAGGTCTCGACTTGGTCCTAGAGGCCTTCGCTGGTCTTCCCGAACATCACTTAACGGTGTGTGGCCCGATTGAGGCCGAAGCGGACTTTGCCCGTGAGTACCAGCGTGAGCTGCGCGAACTTCCCAACATCACGCTCAAGGGCTGGGTCGACACGGCATCGACGGAGTTCACAGGCCTATGCCGAAACACTGTTGGTCTGGTCTATCCGTCGTGTGCCGAAGGTGGCGGTTCGAGCGCTCTGACCTGCATGCACGCTGGCTTGATACCCATACTCACCAGCAGCGCGAGCGTCGACGTGACCCCAGACACTGGTGTGTTGCTTGAGGATTGCTCGGTTGAAGGTCTCCGCGAGGCGATCGTTGCAACATCCGACAGGCCGGCGCGTGACCTTGAAGCGATGGCGCGGGGAGCATGGGAGTGGGTACGCCAGCATCACTCTAAGGAAGTATTCGACCAGCGCTACCGCGATTTTGTTCGGCGAGTCGACGCCGGAGACCTGGAACGGAAATGACGACCGCGACTACGGAGCGCGCAACGTCACGAATGCACTAGCCGAGGCGTTCGAACTGCTCGACGATGTTCTCGACCGTGTAGCCGAAGTGTTTGCCGAGGTCGCCACCAGGTCCTGAAGCACCGAATGTGCGCTGACCAACGACGCCGCCGTCGAGGCCGGTGTAGCGTTCCCAGCCGAGTGGGTGCCCAGCCTCGACCGCCAGGCGTTTGCGTAGGTTACGGGGCAACACCTCTTCGCGATAAGCAGCGTCTTGCGCGTCAAAGAGTTCCCAAGACGGCATGCTCACGACACGCGGATTGTGGCCCTTGTTGCGGAGAGCGGCCTGCGCATTGAGCGTTAGAGACACTTCCGAGCCTGAGGCGATGAGGATTGAATCGGCCTCACCTTGCGCTTCACTTAAGACATAGCCGCCGCGTTCGAAGCGCTCGACCGTGGCAGCTTCGAGCACCGGTAGACCTTGGCGGGTGAGCACGATCGCGGTCGGGCCGGTGGTGCGCTCGAGAGCCACCTTCCACGCGGCTGAGGTTTCGTTGGCGTCAGCCGGACGCAGGGTGACCATGTTGGGGATGGCGCGTAAGGCCGCTAGATGCGAGACCGGTTGGTGGGTGGGGCCGTCCTCGCCGACGTAGATCGAGTCGTGGGTGAGTACGTAGATGGGGCTCAGGTTCATCAGCCCGGCCAGCCGGATGGTGGGCCTGAAGTAGTCGGCAAAGATTAGGAACGTGCCGCCGTAGGGCCGCATCAGGCCGGACAGCGCCATTCCGTTGAGTACCGCGCCCATGGCGTGCTCGCGCACGCCGAAGTTGAAGTTGCGGCCGGTGACGCTGGCTGAGAAGAACGGCTCGTTGGCGAGATCTGTATTGTTGGATCCAGCGAGGTCGGCGGAACCGCCCAGCAGTTCGGGCAGCACGGCAGCGGCTGCGTTGAGCGCGATGCCCGAGGCCTTGCGCGTCGCCATGGGGCCGTCGCTCTCGCTGAAGCGGGGTAACGCTTCGGCGAAGCCTTCGGGCAGCTGTTGTTGTTCACGTCGGCTGAGGTCCGCGGCTGCTTCTGGATGCGCTTCGGCATAGCGCTCGCGGAGTGCAGCCCACTCTGCGAAGGCGGCGTCGCCACGGGTTGCGACTGGAGCGAACGCATCAAGCGCCTCGGCTGGCACCTCGAACGAGGCATGTGGCCAGCCTAGGTTCTCCCGCGTCAAGGCGACTTCGTCTTCGCCCAGAGGTGCGCCATGCGATGCCGAGGAGTCCTGCTTGTTGGGTGAGCCGAAACCGATGTGGGTGCGCACCTTGATCATGGAGGGGCGCGGGTCTGCTGTGGCCTCGCGCATTGCGGCGTCGAGCGCTTCGAGATCGTTACCGTCGGTGACATCAACCGTGTGCCAGCCATATGCGGCGTAGCGCGCCAGCACGTCTTCGGTGAACGAGAGATCGGTGGAGCCGTCGATGGTGATCTGATTGGCGTCGTACAAGACGTTGAGTCGGCCTAATCCAAGATGTCCGGCTAGTGAGCTGGCTTCGGAGGCAACGCCCTCCATCAAGTCGCCGTCGCTCGCGATCACCCACACACGATGATCGAACAACTCGAAACCTTCGCGATCGAACTGTTCAGCGAGCACGCGCTGGGCAATGGCCATGCCGACGCCGTTCGAGAGGCCCTGCCCAAGCGGGCCGGTGGTGGTGTCGACGCCGGCGGTATGCCCGTACTCAGGGTGTCCCGGCGTTTTTGACCCGAGCTGGCGAAACTTCTTGAGCTCTGCGAGCGGCAGGTCGTAGCCACTGAGGTGCAAGAGCCCGTAGATCAGTGCCGAGGCATGACCCGAGGAGAGCACAAATCGGTCGCGTGCATGCCAGCTAGGTTGACTCGGGCACACGTCGAGATGGCGCGACCACAGTGTGTAGGCCATTGCCGCTTGCCCCATCGGGGCTCCGGGATGCCCCGAGTTCGCCGCTTGCACCATGTCGATGGCCAGGAAACGGAGAGCATTGATGGCAGTTGCGTCGTGGGGCTGCGGTAGGAAGACGTCGCTCATGGCAGGCGTTCCTTGTTGGGCGATGGGTGGGCGATGGGGGAATGGTCGGCGGTTGGATTGTATGCGCTGGGGTGGGGGTTGGCGGTGGCGGGGGTAGGGACATTCGGTGTTGAGCGGGAGATACTTGGCGGTGAGGGGGCGGTGACGATTGCGATGGTCGTGGCGATCGCGGGATTGGTTGCTTGTGTGGGAAATGGGAAGTGGGACTGGGTTCGCGGTCTTTCTGGGGTGTGGCGATTGCTTAAGTGGTTTCGTCGCTTACGCCAGCATGGGTGTCGCCGCGCTCCCTCCGGCACTCCGTCGCCTGTGTGACAGTGACTGGGCGAGATGTTGGTGCGGGGCATTTGGTGTTTTGCAGAGTTTCCTGTTGGCTCCTTCGCGAGTCGGTCGGCGGCGACACCCATGCTGGCTGCGCGACTCGTGAAGCTGGGGCGAGCCGGTGTTTGTGATCGGGGCATCTTGGGATGCGGTGGCAGAGGGGTGAGTGAGTGGCGGGACTTTGGGGCGGGAGGCCAGGGCTGCGTGCACGGCGCCATAAGGTGTGAGACCTCGTGCACGCAGCCCTGGCCGATGGTTTCGGATCCTGCGCGATGCTGCGCATCTCGGTGGGGTTCAAGGGGGCTTGCGGTGCAGGTGTTCCGCCGATCGAGGTCTGGGTGCCCGATGCGAGGGCCGAAGATCGGTTGTGTTGATCAACGTATTCTTTCCTCTAGATTTGCCCTTTGGAGTTTGGCTGATGTAGAAAACACTCTTCCTCGTCTTGATGCTCGTCCTCTCCGCCTTGCCTGCAATGGCAGGGATCTACTGTTCTGAGCCTGGGCTAGCCATTACAGACAACGATCCCTTCGGCATCACTGACACCCTTTCGGTTGAGGCACCCTGGACGATTACCGATCTCGACTCGATCCTCGAGATTCCACACACTTGGGTTGGCGACTTGATCGTTGAGCTGGAGCACGTCTCGACAGGCACCCAGATGGTCCTGGTCGATAGGACGGGGTTCATGTTGCCCAGTACCAGCTGCAGTGGGCAACGATCTCAGCTTACGGCTCGGCGAATGAGGGGGCCATCACGGTCGAAGACGATTGTTTCTCGGGTGATGATCCCGCTTCGGCGTATCTGCTGAGCAACTGCCAACCTGGCGATCCGCCGAGCGGGCAGCTCGCTGCTTTTAACGGTAAGACGCTGGCTGGCGATTGGACGCTCAGGGTCTCCGATTCGGGCCGTCTGTCCAGACATCGAAGTCGCGATCATCACTCATGCCTTCCCACCCACCAACCGCGGAGCGCCCTTGGTCCGCCCCGCCTCAAAAACCCCACCGTGTTGGATTCGCCGTGAGTGGCCAGCCGCAGCCTGTCCAGACATCGAAGTCGCGATCATCACTCATGCCTTCCCACCCACCAACCGCGGAGCGCCCTTGGTCCGCCCCGCCTCAAAAACTCCACCGCGTTGGATTCGCCGTGAGTGGCCAGCCGTAGGCTGTCCACACACACCGTAGCCCTGCCGACCCGCCAGGGAGCGCGAAGCGCTATTGGCGGAGAGGGAGGGATTCGAACCCTCGGTCCAGGTTACCCCGGACAACTGCTTAGCAGGCAGCCCCGTTCGACCACTCCGGCACCTCTCCGCACGAACGGCGAATTCTAAGTGGCCTGAGGCGTTGACACAACCTCTTCTGAGCTTGAGGGCAGCATTTCCCGAGATACGGTACACGCTTCAAACCGCGTAGTTTGGGTTGACGCGACGGCGGTCGGGCGCTAGTTTCTGCTTTCTCGTTTGGGATGTCGTCTAACGGTAGGACCTGCGTCTCTGGATCGCATAATCGGGGTTCGAATCCCTGCATCCCAACCACTCCTCGCTGCGCTCGTTCGTTCATGGGCTGCAGGGCTTCGTGCGGCACCAGAGCCGACGGGTCGGCTCTGGCGGCGTCGAATCGTGGTCGCGTTGGTGGGAGAGGGGATCTGAGGGGTTGGTGGGAGAGGGATCTGAGGGTTGGTGGGAGAGAGGCGCTCGACAGGGACCGGGCTGATAGGGCGGAATGGCGTGTGCAACCGTTGGTGCCGAGCGGTCTTAGCGGGGAGCGGTTTAGTCTCCTCCCCACCGCCATCTGGGCTTTTCGCCCTTTAGCCAACAGATGGCTAGAAAGACCACGGTGATCGGGATCATCCGGGCGATCCAGGCCACGGGGTCGTCGGCGGGATTGAACTTGAGGCTGGTTGCGGCGATGGCTCCGAAAAAACCGATGAATACGACCCAGCCTTTCCAGTGGCATGGCAGTCCCCAGCCCCAGCCAAATCTCTTTGCCGGAAACCAGACAGGGTTGTTTCTCGCCATTGGTGTTCTCCTTGTCTGTTGATGAGGAGACAGCGCCCTAAGGTGTGAGGTGAATCGGAGCGCTTCTGAAGGCTCGCAAACGGTTGCTAGGCGCCGCCACCGACCTTACGGCCTTCGCCCCAATATTGTTCGCGGAGTTTGAACTTCTGGAGCTTGCCGGTGGCGGTGCGGGGGAGTTCGGCGATGATTTCGACCGAGGTTGGGCACTTGAAGTGGGCTAGGTGCTCGCGGCAGTGGGCGATAAGGGTTGCTTCGTCTGCGATTTGGTCTTGGCGCAAGACGACCAGGGCTTTGGGCGTCTCGCCCCATCTCTCGTGGGGTACGCCGATGACCGCGCACTCCATGACGGCGGCGTGTTTGTAGAGCGCGTCTTCTACGTCCGGGGAGCTGATGTTCTCTCCGCCGGAGATGATCACGTCCTTCTTGCGATCAACAATGTGGATGCTCTCGAGCTCGTCCCAGACCGCTAGGTCGCCGGTGTGAAAGTAGCCGTCGTAGATGGCTTTAGCGGTGTCTTCGGGCTGTTCCCAGTAGCCCTTGAAGACGACGTTTGAGCGAGCGCACACTTCGCCGACGGTCACATTGTCTTTGGGCACGGGTTCACCGTTGTCATCAAGCACCGCGATTTGAACGCCCAGGCCAGGCACACCGGCGCGGGCGCGACGTGCGTAGTCGGTGGCTTCGGTGTTGGCGTCTGGCTGAGACGAAGTGAGGAATGGCGAGGTCTCAGTCAGGCCGTAGATCTGAATGAAGTGCCAGCCCAGTTCTGTTTCCAGCCGTTCGATGAACGCTGCCGGTGGCGGGGCGCCTGCGATGGTGAAGCGGGGCTTGGTGGTGATCTGGTGTTTGTCTTTGTCTTGGTAGTCGAGAATTGTGCGCAAGACGGTGGGTGCCATGCAGGCGAAGGTGACCTTCTCTTGCTCGATCAGCTCGAAGATCTTGGCGTCGTCGATCGCACGCAGTACGACGTGCGTGCCGCCCATACCGGTGAGCGCGTAGACACCGCCCCAGCCGTTGCAATGGAACATTGGCAGTGTCCACAGCTCAACATCGTCATGCGCAACTTGAAGATGGGCGATCAGACTGTAGGCGTTCAGATAGACATTGCGGTGGGTCATCATCACGCCCTTGGGGCGCGCAGTGGTCCCAGAGGTGTAGTTGATCGAGACCAGGTCGTTCTCGTCGCGCTCGGGCAGCGTGGGTTGGCTGGTGGGATGCGGCGCGATCAGATCGTTCCAATCGGTCCAACCATCTGCAGTCGGTTGATCGGGGGATTGGCCGCTGGATTGATCGCCGGATTGACCGCGCCGTGGATCAGCGACGATCCGATGCTCCACCTTGGGCAACGCGTCACCAAGAGTGTCCACCATGCTGGTGTATTCGTAGTCGACCAGCAGCGCCTTGGCTCCACAATGGTCGATGATGTAGCCGTGCTCGTCCGCTTGCAGTCGGAAGTTGAGCGGGACCAAGACCACGCCGATCTGGCTGGTGGCGTAGAAACTCTCCAAGAAGAAGTGAGAGTTGGGCGAGAGGATGCAGACGCGGTCGCCTTGCTTGAGACCTAAGGCGGTGAACGCGTGTGAGAGCTGGTTGGCTCGGTCGCGGAATTCAGCGTAGGTAAACCGATCCGGACCGTCGACGATGGCGGTCTTGTTGGGGTAAAGGGCTGAAGAGCGGCGGAGAAAGTCGTCGACGAGTAATGGGACTTGCATGGGCGTTTCCTGCTTGCTGTAAGGTCGAGGCGTCGCTGGTGGTAGCGGCATCGTATCCAAGCGCGAGCGGGTTCGACTGGTGGGCCGGTGGGCAACAGCGGCAGGCCTCATCTTTGCCTTTGGAATACCGCGCCGCAGGAGCGGCTGGTCTACGGTGGGCAGTTCTCGCCGCTAGCTTGCGGGATCGCCTCGCTAGCGCGTCAGTGGCCTCAACCGTTGCCCTTCGTTGCAGCGATCTGCACCGGTCTGGGTTGCAGGGTGGTGGGATCCGTGCGCCAGGTGGAGCCGTCTTCGAGTGTGTAGGTATGGCCGCCGAGGGAGAGCTGGATGGTCTCAGAGTGTGGGAGTCCGTTGTCAGCAAGCCAGCTGGCGACGGTCCTTTCTCTTAGGCTGCCGTCAATGACGGCAAGTGCGGAGTCTGAGGGGTTGCTATTGGTGCGATTGGCCCCATCCAGCAAGAGGAAGGTGTTCTGGTCAAGCCGGAGTTGAGGCCTGCGAACGTCTTTGAGTTCCGAGCGATCCTGGACGATCCAATCGCCCGTGGGCTGCTCTGTGTAAAGCGCGACGCCCGATTGCCAGCTCTCCGACCGCTCGACGGTCAGCAGCCACTCACCATGATGCCAGTAGTTCTCGATCTGAGTACCGGCTGAGGCGGTGACGATGTCCCGAGTCGGTGGGCGCAGTTGGTTGCTCACTGCGTTGGCATAGGCCAAGATTTGGGCGCCGCTGGCGATCCATAGTTCGTCGGACACCTGATTCCACCAAGGCTGCAAGAAGTGGGGAACCATTCCAGTGGCTAGTGCTCTAGGGGGCCGGCCTTGGTGAAGAGCGGATGGGTCGATCCCGATTCTGGTCAGCTCACTGAAGGACCGACTGTGCACGTCGAAAGCCATGCGGCCGTAGGACCTTCTACTGCGTGCCAGACTCACGACAGCTGTTGTGGGGTTGCGCCACTGCAAGGACCATTGCGATCCGAACGCGTTGTTTTGCCAAGACGGCCCCATCCATGAATCGATCTGCTTAGAGGAGAGAGGCACTTCAGCGAGCAACAGCCGGGAGCGCAGCCCGACCGCCTGGATTGATTGTTTCGAGCCAGTGACTCGCCCGGCGTCAAGCAGCCACTCGGCGATGATCGCGATCACCACCTCTTCATTCGGCGATACCCACCACTGCAGCACGGTGCTTGGTTCCCAGGGCAGGGGTAGTTCTTGAAGGTCATCGGAGTTGGGGCCGCGGCGAGCGAGCACCAATTGTGTGCGTGAGCCCTTCATCCAGAAAGCGGCTCCGGTCTCGGAGGCAAAGCCGGTGGCTTTTGAGATATGCATGGCTGAGTACGAGCGGGAGGCCCCGACATGAGCGAGGAGATGCGTCGCGCCAGTGTCTTCATTGAAGGCGAACCAGTACGCCGACTCTCTTCTGAGCCAAGCCACGGCTCCCCCGCGGTCGTCCGTCGCGCTGAGCGTGTGCCAAGGACCGGCATCGGAGAACTCGATGTGTTGCGGCGTCAGATCGGAGAAGTCGGCACTCTTGAGGAGCCTTGCGATAATCGCGGTTGCACCGATGCCGAGCAAGAGTGCGCTCCACAGGGCCACGGAGAACACACGGTGGCCACGGCGCGAATCGAAGCGGCCTTTGGCGGTCCTGAGAAAGCCACCGCACATCATCCCGAGATGCGTGCAGATGAGCCAGACAAAGAAGAGCGCCGTGATCGCCGACGGATGCCTGCTGAAGACCCCTCGTCCAACCACAACGAGGACAACGACGAAGCTCACCAGGAGCGCGAGATTGACAAAGCGCCAGCCGGTGTTGGCGTCGAGGATTGCGCGGACCGTGCTCGAGATGAGAAACACGAGCGGTAGACCTGCGGCAAAGGCCCAGGCTATTTCTAGATCCGCGATGGCTGGGCCGATCAGCAAGGAGGGAGCGAGCGTGGCGGCATAAAGACCAGCCGCAAGGCCAATGCTCGACAGCAGGCTTGCCCACCAAATGGCGGGTGCGCTGGTCGGACGACTGTAGAGGAAACTGCGTTGCGGCGCTTCGCGCAGCACAGTGGCGCCAAGCGCGAGGGCAGCGGCGTAGCCAAAGGCAACACCCCATCCCAGCGCGAACGCCCAGCGGTCTTCAGGCTTGGCAAGCGCTGCGATACCGGTACCGATGAGCAGGCAGGCGGCCATCAGAGGACTGAGCCGCGCTAGTTGTGCCCAGCAAAGCGTGGCGGTGTCGACGGTCGTGGTTGCGAGTGCTTGCAGCAGTCCGCTTGGGTTGTTTTGGGTTGAAGCGCTGGTCGACATTGCTTTCCTCTGGTGTTCCTCGGTGCTAGCTGCTGCGCGTGCCGGGAGCTAGCGGAACAGGACGCTTCCGTGGGTGTTCGCGCAATCGGTCTCTGGGTCGAGGGAGGGGCGATTGACGAAGTAGCCGTCGGTCCAGCCGATATCTGCATTGGGTTCTTCAGCCACGTGGTAGCAGCCGATGTGCAGGCGCCCGTCCTGGAAGACGCCGTCTTGACCCGCGCTAATGAAGGCGAAGGCGGCTTCTTTGTCCGCCAGTGCCGTCCCCGCGATGACTTTGGGATTGATTCGCGCTTCGATCGGGTTACCCCACCCGTCCTTGAGTTCAAGCGAGTCGAGGTACTTGGGTACTACTAGCTCGCGCAGCTGTGCTTCGGTGATGATGGGCAGCGGTTGGTTGGCTGGCCAGCCTCTGGTTTGCTCGTCCGTGGCGTCTTTCGACCTGTCGATGTGCCAGGAGGCGACCGCTGAGCCGATGGTGCGAAGAGAGGACATGGTTTGACGCAAGTTCTCCAGGTCGGAAGGTTCGGGATTGGTCTGTGCGACGGTGGGCACGGAGCAGGCTAGGCACAGCGTGATCGCTCCGATGATCTGTTTAGTGGTGATTCGGTGCGCAGAGATCTGAGGCATCTGTTTCCCCTTTTGGCCGATGTGTGGAAGTGAATGAGATCGAACTCGGTGGAGGATGGTCACGAATCTCGGTTGTTTTTCTTGGGCGTGTTGGCCCAGTGCCGCCATGCACGCGGGCCGATCTGAAGCGGTAGCGAGAAGCGCTTCGGTTGCATCGTTTGTCGGTCGGTGCGCCAGAGCGAGCCGTCGTCGAGTTGGTAGAGCTCGCCGCTTAGCCCGACGTTGATGGTTGACGAACTTGGAAGGCCAGCGTCCTCGAGCCATTGTCTGGCAGCGACTACCTTGGGGATGCCGTCTTCGAAGTGGAGCACTCGTGCGACCGGATTGTCTTGCCAGCGAGCGAGGTGTTCGAGCAGCGCGTAAGAGCCTTCACCGAGTCGGGTTCGAGGCAGGCCCTGCCATTCGAGCGGAGCACGGGATTCCGTCAGCCACTCACCCGAGGGGAGCTGGCGATGGATCGAGAAGAACATGTTTTGCTCTTTGTTCTCGATCGTGATCAGACGGTCGGAGTGCTGTTGGTAGTCAGAGATTCGGGAGTCAGACGGAGCGCTGAGGACGGTGCGGGAGGGCTCCTGAATGTCTGCGCTGACAGCATTGGAGTAGGCGTAGAGGTGTTCGCCCATCGCCAGCCAGAGCTCGTCGGTCGAGTTGTTCCAGGTTGGTCGCCGAAACGACCCGTTTGCCGCAATGACCGGAGTAGCCGGCTGTGGCGCCGCCGCGAAGCTTGGGTCAAGGTGGATTCTGGTCAGCTCAGAGATCGCTCCGGTATCTAGGTCGATAGCCATCCGGGAGAAGGGGCCGAACTGACCGACGATGGTGACGATACCTTCAGAGGAGTTTGCCCATTCAAGGTCCGCTGTGCTGCTCACCACGTCGTCGCCCCAGAGGAGAGAGGCATGGAGGGGACCTTCGGGGTTCTGTTTGACCCTCTTCTTCGCGATGGAGCGACCTGAGAACAGCTCGACGATCTCGACCGTCAAAGATGAGACTCCAAAAGCCTCGTCGCCTTCTTTGCTCCACTGTTCCCCGACCATGATCGCGAACTTGCCAGTGGTATCTACCCACCAACGGAAGTTGACCGAGTCGGTGTCTGGGTACGGGAACGCCGTCGCGGTGCCGGTCGTGAGATCGAGTTTCTGTAGGGCTCCGAGGGAGCCATACGCACCAGTGTGGTACTGCATCCAGAACATTGCGTTGGCCTCGGCGGCGAAGGCGGTTGCGTTGAACGCCCTGCCAGAGACCTGCGACCGCGACACACCTCGGACTCGGGTGAGCCGTTGCCACTCGGCGGTGTCCTCGTTGACCGCAAACCAGTAGTTCTGTTTGTCCCTGAGCCAAGCCAACACGCCTGCGCCGTCGTCCCATGCGTTGATCGCGACCCATGGGCCCTGAGTCGAGAGCTCAATGTGCTCGGTGCGAATTGTTGTCGGATCAGGGAGGCTGACTGCTCTGGCCGTCCAGATAGTGAGGCCAGCGCCGATCAGAAGCAGCGCCCACAGGGCAATGGCAAAGGCGTGGTGCCCTCGTCGCGAGTCGAGCCGGGCCTTGGAGGCTCTTAAGTGAGCGGCTAAGAGCGCACCCGCGTGCAAGCTGCAGACAAAGATCATGAAGGCAGCTCTGGGGCCGTTGCCTGGCAACACCGTTGGGACTATCAAACGATAGGCAGAGTAGAAGCCGGCAAAGGTGATGGCGAGCGGCACAATGTTGAAGAAGCGCCAGCGGGTGTGCGCCTCGCCCAGCGACAGCAGGATGTTGGGTAGGAGAAACGCTGCGGGAATGCCGCCCGCAATCAGTGGCAGGCTGTCGATGTCTACGGCCTGACCCTTGGTGATCAGGGCAGCAGGGATTAGGACACATGCGCCCAACGCTGTTGCACTGCCTAATCCCCCGAATAGGGTGCCCCACCAGATCGAGGCTGCCGAGATCGGCTGCGAGTAGTACATGCTCCGGTGAGCAGTGTCGCGAAGAGCTCGAACACCGAGAGCCATGGCGATCGCGTAGGTGCAGGTGGTCGCGGCAATGAGAGCCACCGTCGATTGGTGCGCTCCAGGGGCGAAGAGCGCGATCCCGGTGCCGACTCCCAATGCCCCGACGAAGGCGAAGCGAAACTCCGTGACTAGTGCCCAGGCCAACAGCGTGGCATCGCGCAGGCCGAGGCCGAACAAGCTGAGACGGCCCGAGCCAGTTCTTGCAGGCTGGTCCGATCCGGCAGGTACGGTGATGTCTATGCTCGACATGTGGAGGTCGCCTTAAGCCGCCTGTGAGTTGGAATCAGACCCTTCAAGCAACGCAACGAAGAGTTCCTCGATGGTCGGCGCTGTCCACTCTGAATCGTCGTCACTGAGGATCGCGGATCCGCTGTTGGTGGCTCGCGTTGATCCGCTGAGATCGATCAACACCCGCCTGCCGATGGACGTTGTGTGCTGACGCACCACATCGCCTGGAAAGTCGTTGGTTTCACCGCCAACCGCACCAATGCGATATCGCTCCTTGAGTGCGACCACCGAGTCGCACTCGATCAGGCGCCCGTGGTCGAGAAACCCAACGTGGGTCGCGAGGCCGTCAAGGGCGCTTAGGTCGTGGGTGGTCATGAACAGAGTTACCTCGTGCTCAGTCTGATGTTCAATCAGCGCTTGATAGGTGCGCTTGCGCGCCACAGCATCTAGGCCCAGGGTGGGGTCGTCGAGGATCAGGAGCCTGGGTCGAGCGGCGAGCGCCAGGGCCAGGGTCACTTGATTCTTTTGGCCCCGAGAAAGAGTGCGAAAGGCTTTGCTGGGATTGACGTTGGCGTGCTCTAGGTGTTCTCCAAACAGAGCGTGGTCGAACCGACCACGCTGGCCCAAGCGATCGCAGAACCGCGCAGCCGAGCGCGGGCTCATGGTGGGCGGTACGTTAGGTACCTCGGGAACCAGGGCGACGTCGTTCATCAAGTCGCGCCGGTGCGTCCACACGTTGCGGCCGAGCACATCGACGGCGCCGGTCGAAGGCCTAAAGAAGCCCATCAAGCAGTTCACCAATGACGACTTGCCAGCTCCGTTGCGACCGAGAAGGGCGAAGAAGTCACCGTGCTCTACCGTGAACGACAAGTCGTCGAAGGCGGGGTTCTTGCCGTCGTAGGTATAGCTCGCGTTGGCGACATGGATGGCGGTGGGGTTATCCATTTGGGGTCTTCCTTCGGGGTTTCTGAGATGTGTCCTTCTGAGCGGCCGCGGACTTGATCGCCACTGGAGTTCGCAACGAACGCCAGCTGTCGGTCAAGAGGGCACGCGTCTCACCCAGGTTGAGGCCCGCCGCTTTCGCGACTGCGACCAGTTCGCGCGCAGCCTTCTCGGCCTCGCGTTCAGCGAGCTGATTGGTGACTGGAGCGCCCGCAGCGACGAACGTGCCTTGGCCGCGCCGCACTTCGAGCACTTCCATCTCGGTCAGGCGTTGATAGGCCTTCGATACCGTCGCCGGGTTCACCACTAGATCGCGCGCCAGCTCCCGCACCGAGGGCACGGGCGCCCCGGCAGTGAGTGCACCGCGGGCGACCAGCAGACGGATCTGCTGTTCGATCTGGCTCCAGATCGGGACGGGTGACTTGGCGTCGATGTGAATCGGCTGCATCGGTGTATCGTAGTACTGATACACCGATACTGTCAACCCACCGCTCATTGGCTTGTTTCGTCCCAGGGTGATTCGGACGAGCGGCCCCGGGCTATTGCTCGAGGTTCAAGGCCCTCCTTAGAGGAACCTTCTTTCCCGTGCTGCGTACTCGACCGAATGAGCGATTCTGGAAGGGCTGCCGCGGCAACCTCGACGTTAGTCACCCCATTCAGGACTCTTGATCGCGGAGGAGCGGGAGTGAGGTTGCGCCTAGCCATCATCGTGGCGCTCCTGATCCACCTCGTCGGCTGTGCGGAGCCGGCGCGGGATACCTCGCGTTCTTGGGACGCAGGTCGAATCGAGCAACTCCAGCAGGCAATGCCCACCCTTCTCGATCGGCATTCGGTCCCAGGCATGGCCATCGCCCTCACCGTCAAATCCAGCGTTCAATGGTCAGCGGGATTCGGAGTCTCTTTCGAGGATGGCCCACCAATCACCGCGAGCACGACATTCCAAGCGGCTTCGCTGGGCAAGCCAGTCTTCGCCCACGTTGTGCACCGCTTCTTGACCGCTCAAGCGCTCCCTCTCATGGGCAACATCGAGACCTGGGCGCCGGACTCCAGCTATCCTCCCGCAGTTGGATCGCTGACCTCGGCCCAGTTGCTCTCGCACACGAGTGGGCTGGTTTTCGATGAAGAGCAGGATCGCCTCCGCGTCGACCTTGATTCGAAAGGGGACTGGCGATACTCCGGCACCGGCTACGCCTTGCTACAACGATTGGTCGAACACGCCGCTTCCAACGACATCAATCTCCTCGCTTCCCACCTGCTCTTCAAGCCCGCCAAGCTGGAAAGTCTGAGCTACTTGCGGTCGCCAGGCGGGCTTGCTGTTGCTGGCCACGATCGCCAGGGACGGCCTCTCAGGCAAAGCAGCGGTGCGTCGCCCGAAGCGCACTCGGCCAATGTTGGTAGCTCTCTACATGCAAGTGCCAACGGATACGCAGGGTTCCTGCTCGCGGCCGCAGCGTCAGAGGAGTGGGCAGAGCTGACAACGAGTGTGGTGCCAGTGAGACCCGAGCTTGGCTTGTCTTGGGGTTTGGGATGGTCGTTGTCAGACACCGGGGCTGAGTCGCCAACCGCGTTTCACTGGGGATCAAATCCGGGTTTCAAGAGCCTTGCGTTCTTTGATGCAAACCGCGGCTTGGGTCTCGTGATCCTGACCAACGGAGACCATGGCCTGGAACTCGCACGAGAGGTTGTGGAACTGGTGGATCCGCAGCGGCAACCGTTCTTTGACTTCTACATGCTTCATCCTGATGACTAGGTGGTTCGAGTTCCTTAGCGGCACGAGCTGAAATCGCGACCGCGCGGCTCAGCAAGAATGAGTCAGTGTCGGTACGAGGTGGGTGCATCGGCGTCTCGTAGAAGCGGACTTGGCGGGTGCTAGGAGCCTGTGAACCGATTGCGGTCGCCGCTAGCGTCGCTCTCGCTCTATCTCGGTCTTATCTCCCTGTACGCAGCCCGGCTTGGGATAAATCTCGAGAGTCTCCTCGGCGAACGTCCCTTCCAAGCAGCTCAAATCCAGTATGGCGCTGATGAGTTGTTGAACAGGTACGGCGACCGCCTGGAGGGTCAGCGGTGCATTGAGCAAGGAGTCAGCAGTTGCGTCGATCAGCAGATCGAGCTGCGCGACGCGGCTCATGGTCTTCAAGGCTTCGAGCAGATCGGCGTCAAGCACCGAGACTGTTGCCCGACTGCTGTCCGACAAGTCTGTGAGTGAGTTCGTCTGAGGTTCGAGGTCAATGTTCAGAATTAGACCGATCAGCGGTCTGTTCTCCGCCGGATCAGCGGCCTCAACCAGAAGGAGCGGTGCAGCTTCTTGAACGACGAAGTCTCGAAGGTTCACCTCAAAACCGCGGTCAGCGTAGGAGCGCCGGATCGTGCCGACCGCCGGATGCAGTGCGAAGGTGAGATCGGCGATCATCAGACCGTCCACAGCGCGCAAAGGCAGAATTGAGAGGTCGAGGCGAGCATTTGTGGGAAGTCCGTCTTCCCTGCGGAACTCGGTGGAGTTGGTGGGATCCTCGATGCCCGTTTGGACCTCGGCTCGAGAACCGACGGCGGTTAGGATCGTGGGCGCAGAGATCGTCTCGAGGATGTGCTCGCGGAGTCGCTCGGGCTGGCCCGATGTGAGGATCGCGTACTTGAGATTGGAATCAAGGCCTTGGCTAAGATGAAACCCGAAATCGTCGAGCACAGAGTTGCTCAGCGAGACCACCTCTGCGCTGATGGTGATTTGGGCGGGGATGTCTGCGACCACCTGCTGAGGTTCTAGGGCGGGCGTGACGGTTGCTAGCAAACCGAGAAGCGCGATGGCGGTTAGCGGTAGGGCGATGCTTGGCAGTTGACTCGACATGGCAGTCTCCGATGGCTTGAGGTTCAGAATTCGGCGGACGCGCGCTTGCAGGCGGCTGCCCTGGGCGGCAGAAGAGGGGTGGATCTGCCGAAGGTGGGCGAGCCCAAGTAGGGCTTCGGCGTAGTTGGTTCGGTCCGTGAGGGGCTCTGCATTGATCACCAGGTCGTCGCACGCTTGTTCGCGCGCGAGAGTGGTGTCGCGAGAGATCCAGCGAGCAACCGGATGAAAGAACAAGACGCAATCGAGCACCGCCTGGAGGGTGGCGAACCAAGCGTCGTGGCGCCGGATGTGAGCGAGTTCGTGGAGCAAGATGGCATCGAGCTGCGCGGCGGGCAAACCAGTGCACGCTGACATTGGCACCAAGACAGTGGCGCGCAACAGGCCGAAAGTGCATGGGCCGAGTTGTTGGCCGACAACACGCAGGCGAATGCGATGGTGCCGGGCCGCAAGTCCCACTGACTGGGCGAGCGTTGCAAGACGATGTTCGAGGCGTCGGGTGGCATGCACAAACGCCTCAGCAATTGGCGGGCGTTGCAATCTGCGTAGGTGAAGCAGGCCCAGCACGAGGCGGCCGACCATCAAGCTGGCTCCGATGAGCCAGAGGCAGGCGGATGAGATTCTCACCAACGCTGCGGTGGATCCTTGGCTCCGGTCTTGGCGCGCGAGCTGACCCGGCGATTGTGCGGCGTCAGTTGCGATTGTTTGGGATGCTGGGCTCATCTCAACCTGCGCAAGCGACCGTGGTTGGGAAGGAGGGCGGCTCAATTCACTGACGAAGTTCGCCGCCGGCCAAGTTGTTGCGGCAAGCAAGCAAGCAGTACCCAGAAGATGACGCGCCGCTGGCTTTCTCCAAATGCGCTTTGCGAGCAGGTAAATCAATCCCACGACACTGATCTGCCATAGCGAACCGATCAGGGCGCTTCCGATCGCGTCGAGAGTGGCGGCCAGGTCGATTGGGAGGGCTGTCAAAGCATTCACTGGTCGTTCTCCTTCGGGCTGCGAGTGTCCTTGTTCTGCGAGCGCCGGCGCGCGTTGCGGATGAGCCGCTCAATGTCGGCGAGTTCGTCTGCGTCGATGTGCTCGGTGTCGAGTGCCGCTTGAACGAGCTGAGTAGCCGAACCGTCGAACAGCCGCTGGAGCAGATCGCCAAGCAGTCCTCCCTCGACGGCAATGCGCGGCAAGGCGGCTGCGTATCGGTGAGAGCGCTCAGACTCATCACGCACCACCAGGCCCTTGGCGAACATGATCTGGAGGATCTTGAGCACTGTGGTGTAGCCGACGTCGCTATCGAGGTGGCCCAGGACATCACGCACGGAGAGAGGTCCACTGGGTTCGTGCTGCCAGAGCACTTTGAGCAAACGCAGTTCAGTTTCGGTCGGTCGTGGAGGCTCCGGTGAAGTGGTCATGAAGACACTCTACGAAGAGTGTCGTAGTTTGTCAACGAAGGTCTTCGTAGTTGCCTCGGGTCAGAAACACACCAACGGCTTTGCTCGTACCTTGGGGTGGAACAACAATTCTGGGAATCGCACATGCTGAACGACCTCCGACTCGCTCTTCGCTCACTCCTGCGCAAGCCGACCCTACTGCTCACCTCTGCCGTGATTCTTGGGTTAGGCCTTGGCGCAACAGTCGCCGTGTTCAGTTTGATCCAAGGGGTGCTGCTGGCGCCGTTGCCTTACACCGACGGTGATGAGTTGGTGTTGCTGCGTCAATCGGTGGAGAACGACGGCAACGGCAATGCCAATGGCAACGTGCCCTTCTCCATCAAAGAGGTCGAAGAACTACGCGAGCAGAGTGCGGCGCTTTCAGGAGTGGTCGAGCACCACTCGATGACGTTCACTCTGTTAGGGCATGGCGCCGCAGGGCGCGTTTCGACCGGGGTGGTCACGGCCGAATTCTTCGACGTGCTGGGGGTGACACCAGCGCATGGTCGTTCGTTCTTGGAATCAGACGATGCCACCGGGGCAGAGGCGGTCTTGGTACTGAGTCATCCGTACTTTGTTGAGGAGTTCGGCGCAGACGAGTCGGTGTTAGGCAAGGTCTTTGAGATGAACAACCGCTCGCACACGGTGGTGGGTGTGTTGCCGCCGATCCCTCAGTTCCCTCAAGAGCACGATGTCTATATGCCGACCTCTGCGTGTCCGTTCCGGGCCGGGGCAGCGCTACGCAAGGAAGAGAATCGAAGTGCCTTTCGTGCTCTCACCGCCTTCGGTCGCCTCGACAAGGGGCAGCAGGTGGACGGCGCTTCTGCTGACCTTGGTCGAATTGCGTCGGTCTTTGCGCAAGAGAACCCCGACACCTATCGACCTGGCTCCGGCTACGACATCGAGCCCGTCAAACTGACCGAAGCGTTGGTGAGTGAATCGCGTAGCGCGTTGTGGATGCTGGGGATCGCAGCGGGCCTGCTGATGGTCCTCGCGTGTTCGAGTGTGGCCAACCTGCTGGTGGTGCGCGGCATGCGCACCGCTACCGAGCAGTCGGTGCGTTCAGCGATGGGTGCGAGTCGCCTGCGGCTGATCCGTAAGAACCTTGCGGAGAGTTTGATCATCTCAGGCTTCGGCGCCGTCGCGGCGGTCTTGGTTGCGGTGCTCTCACTCGGTCTCCTGCGCGCGTTTCTTGCGCGCTACACACCGCGCGCTGAAACAGCCACCCTTAATGGCTGGGTTCTTGCCTTCGCATGTCTGGCCGCCGTTGTGGTGGCGGTGGGCGTGACCTTGATCCAAGAGATCTCGCGCACTGGTGGATTCAGCGCTCTGCGCGAGGGCACCCGCGCCATGGGTGGTCGTCGAGCAGGTTTGGTTCGCGGCGGTCTGATCATCGCTCAGGTGGCAGTCGCTGTTCTGCTGTTGGCCGGCACCGGGCTCTTGATGAAGAGCCTCTACCTGCTGCAGACAGAAGACACCGGAGTTCAAGCAGAAGAAGTGCTCACCGCACGACTGTCGCTCAACTGGAGTCGCTACCCGACACCTTCAGCGGCTCAACCGCTCTACCAGTCGGTTCTGCAAAAGCTCAACGAGCATCCGGGGGTAGCCCAAGCTGCGTTCGGAAGTAGCCGCCCCATGGACGGCCAGTCGCCGTTTCTGCAGGGGATGGTGGTCGAAGGACTGCCGCCGCAGGAGGGCGAGGCCGCTGCTCAAGTGGCGCCGCGCACTGCCAGCATCGGATACTTCAACGTGCTCGGCATTCGGCAGATCGAGGGTCGTGGTTTCGAGGCTAGTGACGACATGACCAGTAGCGACGGCACCGCGGTGGTGTCCGGTCTTGGAAACCCGGGCTCCTACGATCGCGTGGTGATCATCAATCAAGCCACCCGCGACCTCTTCTTGCAAGGCCTCGAGCCGGTTGGCCGGCGGCTGTCTATGGACAACGGCGCCAACTGGTGGAGGATCGTCGGTGTTGTGTCGAATGTGCGACATGAGCTCGATGAGGAAGCCACTCCCGCCGTCTACACGCCGCTCCGCCAGAACGGACTCGCCGGCACTTTGGTGATTCAAGGTGCCGTGGGTACTGGAGCCACTGCCTTGCAGCGGATCGCTGCCGAGACCGTGCAGAGCGTTGATCCCGAGCAGCCAATCGACCAATTTTCGACGGTGGCGGCGGCACGTCGCGAGCTGACCGCTTCACCACGGACCGTTGGGCAACTGCTAAGCGTGTTCGCAGCCATCTCGCTCTTGGTCGCTGCTGTCGGTCTCGGCGGGTTGATCGCCTATACCGTTGGTCAACGCAAACGCGAGATTGGGGTGCGCGTAGCGCTGGGCGCTGAGCCTGCCAAGGTGGTGTTCTTAGTGTGGCGCCAAGGCCTGCTACTCGCTGCAACCGGCGTGGCGGTTGGCATTGCAGGCACCGTCCTATTCGGCCGCGTGCTCGAGGCGTTTCTCTATGGCACGGCGCCGCAGGATGCGATGACCCTTGGACTGGCCGCTCTCGCTGTGTTCGGGGTCGGTGGGTTCGCCTCGCTGCTGCCAGCGTTGCGGGCGACCAAAGTGGAGCCGACCACCGCGCTGAGAGGCTAAAACTTCACTCGATGCTCGGGAGCTTGAGGTCGAACTCGCGGGCGCACTCGATCGCATCTTCGTAGCCGGCGTCGGCGTGGCGCATAACGCCTGATGCGGGATCGTTCCACAAGACCCGCTCGAGCCTGCGGTCAGCGTCCTCGCTGCCGTCGCAGACGATGACCATTCCTGCATGTTGCGAGTAGCCAATACCAACACCACCGCCATGGTGAAGCGACACCCAGGTGGCGCCCGAGGCGGTATTCAAGAGAGCGTTAAGGAGCGGCCAATCGGAGACGACATCGGAACCGTCCTTCATCGCCTCGGTCTCACGGTTGGGGCTTGCTACCGAACCTGAGTCGAGGTGGTCACGACCAATCACCACTGGTGCCGAGAGTTCCCCGTTGCGAACCATCTCGTTGAAGGCGAGGCCGCGCCGATGCCGTTGGCCAAGACCGACCCAGCAGATCCGAGCAGGCAGGCCCTGAAACGCAATGCGTTCCCTGGCCATATCGAGCCAGTTGTGCAGGTGCTGATCATCAGGGATCAGCTCTTTCACTTTGGCGTCGGTGCGATAGATGTCTTCCGGGTCTCCTGAGAGCGCTACCCAACGAAAAGGGCCGATGCCGCGGCAGAACAGCGGCCTGATGTAGGCGGGCACAAAGCCGGGGTAGGCAAAGGCGTTCTCGAAGCCTTCCTCGAAAGCCACCTGGCGGATGTTGTTGCCGTAGTCGACTGTCGGTATGCCTTCTTCGTGAAGCGCGACCATCGCTTCAACGTGCGTTCGCATTGAAGCGCGAGCAGCAGCCTCGACCTTCTTTGGATCGTTGGCGCGCGCGTCCATCCATTCCTCGAGCGACCAGCCGGCCGGCAAATAGCCGTTGACGGGATCGTGAGCGGAGGTCTGGTCGGTGACGATATCCGGGCGGATTCCGCTCTTAACCAGAGCGGGCACCATCTCAGCGGCGTTGCCGAGCACTCCCACGGACACCGCGCGCCCTTCAGCATGCGCCGCTTCGACGATCGCCAACGCCTCCTCCATGGAGGCCGCGCGCTGGTCAAGGTAGCGCGTGCGCAGTCGCATCTCGATGCTGCTGGGTTGGCACTCGATAGCGATCATCGACGCTCCCGCCATGGTAGCTGCGAGCGGCTGCGCGCCACCCATCCCACCGAGACCGGCGGTCAAGACCCACTTGCCTTTGAGACTGCCGCCGAAGTGTCGCCGACCCATCTCCGCGAAGGTCTCGTAGGTGCCCTGGACGATGCCTTGCGAACCAATGTAGATCCACGAGCCCGCAGTCATCTGGCCGTACATCATCAAGCCCAGTCGGTCGAGCTGGTGAAAGGTTTCCCAGTTGCCCCAGTGCGGCACCAGGTTGGAGTTTGCGATCAGCACGCGTGGTGCATCTTGGTGTGTGCGGAAGATGCCTACCGGTTTGCCAGACTGGACCAGGAGCGTTTCATCGCTCTCGAGCGATCGCAGGCTCTCAACAATGCGATGGTAGTCAGGCCAGGTGCGCGCGGCCTTGCCGATGCCGCCGTAGACCACCAGTTCGGCCGGGTTCTCAGCTACCTCAGGATCGAGGTTGTTCATTAGCATTCGCAGCGGGGCTTCGGTCAACCAGCTCTTAGCGGAGAGCTTGGTGCCGGTTGGAGAGCGAATGGACGGTGGCGTGGTTGCTTCAGTCATGAAAGTTAGGCCTTGAGAATTGGTTCTGGGACGGGCTTTCTGTAGCGACTCAGACGTTGGCCGGGCGATGTCGCCCGTGAAGTGAGTACCTGCTCGCGGGATAGATCAACTCGGCGACCGTGACCACGTGCTCGCCTGACCAGCTCCGTCGATGCAACGATAGGCACGGTTCACCCGACTTCACCTCAAGCAGCCGTTGGTGCTCTTTGGTTGGCCGGATGGCGGTGACGGTGTGCTCGATTTCATCGGGCTGAATAGCGGCCAACAGCAACGCGGTGGGGGTCGAGCTTTTGAAGTCGTGCTCGAGAAAGTCAGAGACCACCTTCGCGTTGACGTAGCGGTTCTCGAGTTGGACTGGCACAGCCTTGTCGTGGCCGGTGCGTTCACGGTGCACCAAGACGACATGAAACAGCTCCGTTCCTCGGTCGAGATCGAACGCCGTAGCGAGCTGGTCGGTTGCAATGATGGTCGCCTTGAGCTCGACCGAGCAACTGTGACGATTGCCGCGCGCAGTAATCTCATCCGCGATGTTGCGAATGTCGATCAAGCTGGTCCGACGCGAGGGTTCGCGCACGAAAGTGCCGACACCCGGACGGCGAGCCAACACCCCTTCTTGTTGAAGCTCGCGAAGCGCGCGGTGGGCCGTCATCCGCGAGACGTTGAACTGTGAGACCAACTCGTTCTCACTCGGCACCCGGTGCCCTGGCGGCCACGCACCGCTCTCGACATGCTCGCGCACGAAGACTTTGATGTGTCTATACAGTGGCCGAGCGAGCGGCGCGGTTGCTGGAGAGGTGGTGCCCAAGCTCAAGGAAGTTGACCTCGCACCAGGTCGCCGGCAAACCAAACCGCCTGGCAGGGCGCGTGGCCGAGTGGATAGCACAGTCCGACCGGAGCAGTCGTGCTCCATAGCGCCAGATCTGCTCGCAAACCGGGCTTGATCTGGCCCCGGTCTCTTAGGCCCAGCGCTTGCGCTGCTGCGACCGTCACTCCGCGAAGCACTTCGTTCGGAGTGAGCTCGAAGAGCACGCAGGCCATGTTCATGGTGGCGATGAGCGAGTGAACCGGCGAGGACCCCGGGTTGAGATCGGTGGCGATCGCGATCGGTACACCGTGCTCACGCAGCAGAGTCACGGGAGGCTTCCGCGTTTCGCGCAGGTAGTAGAAGGCGCCAGGTAAAAGGACCGCAACTGTGCCGCCTTCAGCCATGGCAACAACGCCTTCCTCATCGAGGTACTCGAGGTGATCAGCGGACAGTGCACCGAAAGAAGCCGCCAGCTTCGCACCGCCAAGGTTGGACAGCTGTTCCGCGTGTAGTTTGATCGGAATGCCGAGCGCTCTCGCCTTTTCGAATACGCGAGCGATCTCCTGAGTGGAGAACGCGATGCCCTCACAAAACCCGTCCACAGCGTCGGCCAGGCCGCGGTCGGCGATCTCAGGCAGAGCTTGGTTCACCACGAAATCCACATAACCTTCTCGGTCGTTGGTGAACTCCGGCGGCAGAGCATGAGCGCCGAGGTAGGTGGTCGCGACGCTGATCGGTCGATGCTCGGACAGCTTTCGCGCCACCGTCAAGCACCGCGCCTCGGTGTCGAGATCGAGCCCGTAGCCTGACTTGATCTCGACAGTTGTGACGCCGCTCGCGAGAAGCGCGTCCAGTCGGTGAAGCGCGGTCTGCATGAGTTCGTGTGCGCTAGCTGCGCGAGTAGCTTGGACGGAGGACACAATACCGCCCCCGGCCCGCGCGATCTCTTCGTAGCTCTTGCCCATCAACCGTTGTTCGAACTCGATACTGCGATCGCCGCCGTAGACCAGGTGGGTATGGCAGTCGATCAAGCCTGGAGTGAGCAATCGCCCGCTGCAGGAACTGGTGGGCAAGGAACACTGGGCGAACTCGGAGGTAGCCTCGACGCTGGTGCCGACCCAGCGGATCTCACCGTTCTCGATCAGGACCGCGCCGTCCTCGATCAGCTCGGCGTCAGATGCGCCGGACGCACAGGTTGCAACGGTGGCGTGGGTCAGTAGCTGAGTGTTGGAAGCAGAAGTCATTGAGCACTCTCGGGGTACATCGGGCGCCGGAATGGACTGGGCACTTGTATAGAGTTGTCTATACAGCTTAAGCTACGACCATGGACGCGCGCAAGCAGCAATCAGTGGCACCCGCCCTTGGCTTTGACCAGGCTCTTTTGCCCAACGGGTGGACGAGGGACGTGGTGCTGCGTCTCGACGCCGAGGGGTTCATCCAGGCGGTGGAGCGTGGGGCTGACGCGAAAGTGCGTCAGGGCGTCGAGTGGACTGAAGGCAGTGCACTCCCAGGTATGGCCAACGTGCACTCGCATGCTCACCAACGGCTGATGACCGGTTTGGCCGAACGCTCAGGCCCGTCGAGCGTTGATCAGCACGACACGTTCTGGACCTGGCGCGAGGCTATGTTCTCGTTCGTCGAGCGGTTGAGTCCCGAACAACTGGAGGCGGTTGCAGCGCAGGCCTATGTCGAGATGCTCGAAGCGGGCTTTACTGCGGTCGGCGAATTCCAGTACCTGCACAACCAGCCCGATCTGAGCCCCTACGCTGTGCGCGCGGAACTCTCGCTGCGATGCCTTGCGGCTGCGCGCTCGACCGGGATCGCGATCACCATGTTGCCTGTGCTCTACAGCCGCGGAGGCTTCGATGGCCGTGCGCTGGTAGGCGGACAACGGCGCTTTGCGACCACTCCCGATCAGGTGCTGGAGATTGTTCAAACAGTGGCCAAGGAGATGGTCGGGCACGAGGGGCACGAAAGACTAGGGCTTGCTCCTCATTCGCTGCGCGCGGTTGCAATCGAGGATCTCCGCGAGGCTGCGCACGCGATGCGCAGAGATCATCCAGGCGCGCCGATTCATGTGCACGTCGCGGAACAAACCGCAGAGGTCACGGACTGCTTGGCGCAATGCAGCAAACGGCCGGTCGAGCGCCTGCTCGAAGAAATGTCGGGGACGGGTACTGGCGTCGATGGCAGCTGGTGCTTGATCCACGCTACTCACCTTAGCGACGCAGAGCGCTCTCAACTCGCCTACTGTGGTGCCGTGGTGGGGCTCTGTCCGACCACCGAGGCCAACCTAGGAGACGGCGTCTTTGCTGCGCGCGACTATCTTGCCGAAGGCGGTCGCGTCGCCATTGGCACGGACAGCCAGATCCGCATTTCGGTGGCCGAGGACCTACGCCAGCTCGAGAACTCCCAGCGCCTGCGAGATCGCGAGCGCAACGTACTGGCCGGCGGCTCCGATCAATCGACTGGGCGCAGGTTGTTTGATGCTGCACGCGCGGGCGGTGCGCGCGCGTTGGACCAACCCATGAGCGGCCTCGAGGTGGGTCAGCGTGCCGACATTGTGGTGCTCGATCCAGATCACTCGCGACTGATCGGACGCAGCGCGGATCCGCTGATCGACAGTTGGGTCTTCGCGGGCGACAGTTCCTGTGTACGCGACGTCTACGTGGGCGGTGTCTTGCTGGTCCAAGGCGGGCGCCATATCCGGCGCGAAGAAGTTATGACGGAGTTTCGTGCTCGTGTGCACGAACTGGGCTAAAAGTTTTCGGAGAAGCGATGATGAGCGAGTCAAACCAACCACGCAAAGATGCGCCCTCGGCAATCGTGCTGTCGGGGCAGACGCTTGCAACCGATGCACTGCGCGCGCCGTTGCGAGGTCCGATCCGGGTCAGTCTGACCGAGAGTGTCCAAGCCTCCATCGAAGCGTCGCGAGCTACGGTCGAAGGACTGCTGGCGAGCGGCGCGGCGATCTACGGCGTCAACACCGGTTTTGGCAAGCTCGCAGGAGTCAGCGTCTCGGCGATTGACCTAGCGCAGCTCCAGGTCAATCTGGTGCGTTCGCACGCTGCCGGAGTAGGCGACCCCCTCGATGGCGATGTGGTGCGGTTAGTGATGCTGCTCAAGCTGGCCAGTCTCGCTCGCGGGGCGTCGGGGGTGCGTTTGCTGGTTGCTGAGACGCTTGCAGGTCTGCTCGAGCACGACGTGCTTCCGGTGATTCCGAGTCAGGGCTCGGTCGGCGCTTCAGGCGACCTAGCACCGCTCGCGCACATGAGTCTGGTCCTGATCGGCGAAGGGGAAGCAATCGTTGAGGGTGAGCGCATGTCTGGTGCTGCGGCACTTGCGGCGGTCGGCCTCGAGCCGCTGCAACTCGAAGCCAAGGAGGGCCTGGCCCTGCTCAACGGCACCCAGGTGTCCACCGCGCTGGCACTGCAGGCCTTGTTTCAAGGCGAACAGACCCTCGGCGCGGCGTTGGTTGCAGGCGCTCTGTCGATCGACGCGGTGAAGGGCTCTGATGTGCCCTTTGACGCTCGCATTCACGCGTTGCGCCCGCACCCGGGACAAGTTGCTGTTGCGGCTGCCATCCGCAGATTGATGGCAGGATCTGAGATCCGCCTTTCCCATCTCGACTGCGATCACGTCCAGGATCCCTATTCGTTCCGTTGCCAACCGCAGGTTCTAGGGGCCGCTCTCGATCTGATGCTAAACGTCGAACGTACGTTGCTGATCGAGGCCAACTCGGTGAGCGACAACCCGTTGGTGTTCTCCCCAGATGGTGGGGGTCCAGGCGAGGTACTTTCTGGCGGGAATTTCCATGCCGAACCAGTAGCCTTCGCGGCAGACATTCTGGCGCTCTCGCTGAGTGAGATAGGAGCGATTTCTGAACGCCGCCTGTCGGCGATGGTCGATCCGGCCCTGAGTGAACTGCCGGCGTTTCTTGCTAAAGAACCCGGGCTTCAATCGGGCTACATGATCGCCCAGGTCACCGCCGCTGCCCTCGCCAGCGAGAACAAGCAGATGACGCATCCCGCGTCGGTCGACAGTCTGCCGACTTCGGCGAACCAGGAGGACCACGTCAGTATGGCGACGCACGCCGCGTTCAGACTCGGTCGGATGAATGCCAACCTGCGGCGGATCGTCGCCATCGAGTTGATGGCTGCCGCTGAGGGCATCGATCTGCGACGACCGTTGAAGAGTTCAGAGCCGTTGGAGCGAGCGCACGCAGCGATTCGAGAACGGGTTGCACCCCGCGACGAGGACCGTGTGTTCTCCGGTGACATCGAGTCGGTGGCCGATCTGATCGCTTCGGGGAGTTTCGATGTACTGGGTGAGTCGCTATTGGCCGAGGCGCGCGGTTGACGGATCAAGCGAAGCCCGCGCTTGAGGCCGAGGTCTTCACCCTGCACCAAGGCACGGGTCCGGTGTTGTTCTCAGTGCCCCATGCCGGCACGCGCTGTCCCGAGTCGCTCCAGGTTCGATTGACGGAACAAGCGCGAGAGTGGCCCGATACGGACTGGTTCGTTGATCGCTTGTTCGGGTTCGCACCAGAGCGCGGCCAGTCGCTGTTGGTGGCCAACAACACTCGCTATCTCGTGGACCTCAACCGACCGACTTCAGACCAGAGTCTCTATCCGGGACAAGCCACCACCGGGCTCTGCCCCACGGAGCAGTTCGACGGCCAAGAGATCTATCGCGCAGGAGAGACAATCACTCAGTCCGAGAAGTCAGAGCGGATAGAACGCTACTGGCGGCCCTACCATCTCGCTCTTGAAGGTGAGCTGGAGCGCTTACGCGAGCTGCATGGCTACGCCGTGCTCTTCGATTGCCATTCGATTTGCTCGGTATTGCCGCGATTGTTCGATGGTGTCCTACCCGTGCTCAACCTGGGCACGAATCACGGCGCTACGGCCGCTGACGATCTTGAAGCCTTGGTCGTCGGTGTATTGCGGCAATCACGGTTCACGACCGCAGTGAATGGCCGTTTCGTAGGCGGCAGCATCACCCGCACCTACGGTCGCCCAGCCACTCGCGTGCACGCTTTGCAGCTGGAGATCGGTTGGGATGGATATCTGAGTGCTCCCGCGGAATGGGATGCGGCTAAGGCTGACCACCTGATCGAAGTGCTCAAACGCGTTGCCAACGTGCTCGAGACCTGGCGGCCATAAGACCACTCCGGCAGAGCTGAACCCTGACTGCGGGTAGCGTCGCAGATCCAGCCCAGCCCAGGCCGGGTCGGTGGGCTACCTGCGCCGACGGGTCGCTTGGGCGATACTCGGACCGAGCTCGACCGACACCTCGATGCGCTTTTCGCCGCGCAGTACCTTGAGGTCCACTAGGTCACCTTCCTCCAAGTTCTCCAGGGTTCGTAGAAGATCGTCGAAGTTAGCGACCTCTTCTCCACCGGCACCGACGATCACATCACCCAGTTGTTGCACGTACCCCCGTCGATCAACGGAGGTGCCGCGGAGGCCAGCCCGAGCGGCGCCCGAGTCGGCGTTCACGCTAACCACGAGCACGCCGGTTTGTCCACGCCGCCTCAAGAACTGTTCATCGATCTGGCTCAGTCCAAGGGTCGGTCGAGCGATCTCGCCCCACTCGATGAGGTCAGGCACAACCCAGGTGACGGTATCCACCGGGATAGCGAAACCGATCCCGGCGGAAGAGCCCGAGGTCGAGGCGATCTGCGTGTTGACGCCGATCAGCCTGCCGTTCGAATCCAACAGTGGCCCGCCAGAGTTGCCGGGGTTGATTGCCGCATCCGTCTGCACCACGTTGCGGATGATCCGGGTCTGGTCGATTGAACGAATCTCTCGGTTAAGAGCGCTGACCACGCCGGTGGTGAGCGTTTGATCGAGACCAAATGGATTGCCGATGGCGTAGACCGATTGGCCCACTTGAAGGCCCTTTGAGCTGCCGCGCCCAAGCGCACGGAGCTTCTGGGTAGGCGCCTCGAGGCGCAACACCGCGAGGTCCTTTTCAGGGGCAACTCCCAGCACCTTCGCGTCCCATTCGGACTGGTCGGCCAGGGTCACTCGTACCCGATCGCTGGGCATCATCTCCGCACGCTTTAAGTCCCAGACCGAACGGATGACATGGTAGTTGGTCACCACATGACCATCGTTGTCCCAGATGAAACCGGATCCAGAGCCGGTCTCAGCTTCGGTCACGGTACGTGTGAACCCCACCCGTCTGGGTTCGAGGGTGGTGATGTAGACCACTGATGGCGATGCGGTCTTGAAGAGATCAACCACCTCGACCTCGCTGCGCGCGAGGCCAGAACCGTCCTGATCGGCGGTGCCTGCAGAGCCGAGTGCGGTGCGCGCTGGGCTGGCCGATCCGTCGGAGAGGAGAGTGCTTGTTAAAGGTCCGCGAGAGACCGATCCAAGGTAAAACGCAAGTGCTAACGCAGGGACCCAGAGTACCCAGCGTCCGACCCACGATTGGTGGCGGGAAGGTTCAAGTTCGGGATCGAAGGAATGCATCTGAAACCTCATAGGGGAAGTAAGGTGACTGGTTGGATGCTGTTGGATGGCGCCGCTGAGATCTTGGCTCACAGACCAAATCGAACTTTGCAGCGCGTCTATGCTTTGAGAACGCGTCAACGGGCGCCCGTGTTCCAGCCAAGGTGGAGTTTGCAAACGAGTGTTCCGAAACGGGTCCGTGGAGAGGCAAGCTTGCCGAAGGAAATCTCGCCCCCGCCCTACCGACCCCGACTAGTGAACCGGGCCTAGAGAACCCGGCAAGCGAACCCGGCCTAGCGAATCCGGACTTGGCTGCGCAGCAAGGCGACAGCTAGGTTGAGGTCCAGCTCGGTATCTGGCACAACCTGGGTCTCGGTCCAGCCGGATTCGAGAGTCGCTTCGGTGCGACGGTAGCTTACGGTCCCGTCTTGATCCTGCCAAACGACAAGCGCTTGAGTGCCATCTTCCGAGGTCACGATACGGTGCTCGGAGCCCTCAACGGCGGTGGTCGCGGGCAGGGTGTGCGTGGAACTGATGCAGAACTCGACTTGGTGAAGCGACTCCGTTGATTCGGATCCCAGGGTTACCGGACCGGTCGCGCCGAGGTGCAAGACTCCGCACGAAAGATCCGCGCTGCGCAGCTGGTTGCCAAGCAGCGAAGCGCCAGCGGCCATCGCTTCGGCCCAAGTTTCGGCAGCCAGTTCTTCGAACACCGCAGGATCGAACAGAGCGCCTGCGACGGCCTGTGCCTCGCCAAAGGCGACGATGCGAGCTGCGACCTTGTTGGCCACAAACTCTCGTACACCCTGATGTAGCTGGACTCTGCCGACTCCGATGATGTGCGAACGTGCGGCCTCGGCAACGTCGATGTAGTCTGGGCCTGCACCGCCAGCGCCACCAGTTTGAATGAGCCCGACGCCAATGATGTGAGAGCGAGCCTCTTCGGCAATCGCGGCTAAACCTTCGGGCAGGAGCCGTACGACCGTGTTGTAGAGCACGCCGTTCGAGCCGGCCGGGAGACCGATCACCAAGGAACGTGCATCCGTTCCCTGGTCGAGCGACGGCGCGTGGAGGAGGTCTTGCGACCACCCAGGCGTAGCGGGCGCTTGCGGTGTGATGCCGAAGAACTCGGGGCTGAGCTGGACTACCGGATTCCACCCAAGGAACGCACCGTCGGTCAGGACGATCGGTGCGTAATAGACACTGCTCTGCGTAGTCGCGAGATCCTCTTCCCACCACAGCACATGTACGACGGTGCGGGTTGCTGTTGTTGGAGCTGCGAGTTGTTCGCCTTCAGCGTTGTAGTGAGCCGGTAACCAGACGGTCTCTCGGGTAATGGCGAGGTCCGGTCGGCCTTTGAGGGGTAGCGGATCGCCAGAAACATCAACCTTGCTACCGAAGCTTGAGGTATCGGCCTCGAACGAAATCAACTCGAGACTCGAAAGCTCGGCACCCGCGCGACTCATCCATAGGATGAACAGGCGGTTGCCGTCGGCGAGTAGTGCGGCGTCGCTCTCGATCTCGAAACTCTCGGTGCCAGGGATCACCAGGCGCTCGGCCAACTCGCCGTCGCGAACGACGTCGAGTGCAAGCACTGTGTTCCAGCCCGCTGCAGGGTCTTCAGGGAACAGATCGAGATGCATGCCAGCCTGAATGTGGAACAGCTCACCGTTGGGGCCGATGGTGGTGCTCTTGGTCTCGACGTACTCCATGCCGAGCAGGGACTGGCCGAGACAGGGTAGGGCGACTAACGTCAGCGCGACGCTGGCTGCGAGCGACAACAATGCCTTGGAGCGGAAGGCGGAACGTGCGCGACTGATGCGTTGGTTGAACATCGGTGACCTAAGCCTTGAGGTTCACCAGGGATCTGGTGTCGATCGCCATCAGCAGCTGCGGGATGTGCGGTGTGTCGGGGAAGTAGCGCTCTTGCAATGCCTGGAAAGTGTTGAAGGCCTCTAGATCCTGGCCTAGCTGGTTGTAGGTCTCGCCCACCAGGTAGTGAGCGTTCTTGATCGACTCGACGTCGGTGTGTGCTTCAGCGAGTTCCAGACCGCGCAAACCGTGCTGTAGGGCGCGCGCCGGTCGATCGACCTCGAGATAGCCGAAGCAAAGAGATAGGTGCAGCGGAATCTGCTCGCGCACCAGCTTCAAGCGGCGGAGTTCGCGCAGCCCCTTGTAAACGAGCGAGAACCCTTCGGCGGTGCGACCTTGCAGCATGCGGCAGTAACCGAGGTTGTCGCGCACTTGGGCTTTCTGCGCGCGCGCTTCGGTTGGCAGCAGTGCCTGCGCCGTTTGGTACTCCAAGCAGGCGTCTTCGATCTTCGACTTGGTGAGATAGAGATTGCCGGCTTGGTTGTGGGCCCACGCCAACCAGTCGTGACGAGCCAGGCGCCCGCAGCGATCTTTGGCGATGTTCAAGTAGAACAACGCTCGGTCTTGGTCGCCGCGTAGGTCGTAGGCGCGGGCGGCGTTGTATGAAGCTAGGAAACCATTCTCAAGATTGCGACTGCGCAGCACGATCTCGCGCAGCTCGGCTAGGCCTTCGATATGGCGGCCGTTCTCGATATCGATCCCGCAGCGGTTGCAAAAGGCACGATCCCATAGATCGTTGTCGCCGCGCTCAATGGCCCAAGACATGGTGCTGTCGAACAGCTGGCCGGCTCTAGCTCGATCGCCCCGGGCAACAGCGTCGAGACCGCGCAAAAGGAGGAGGTGGCCGGGATGCTTCTTGGACAACGTATGGCTGGTGGTCATGGAAGTCGGTTCACTGGAAGGAGGCGAAGGAGGGGGCTAAGGAATAGGAGAGGCTAGGCGTTGGACCTATCAACTTTGGTCGGCTTTGAGGTCGACAGGTGGCGAGAGCGCTTGAACCCCACGAACTGCTCGATCTCGCGCTGATCTTCATCCGGCAGCGAGCGGACCTGACGCAACAGCGCTACGTCGTCTACCGTGGTGTTGGCGGTCGGGTCTTCGCCGAAGAATTCGCCGATACCAAGATCGAACTCACCGAGGATCCGAAACAACGTATCGAGCGAGACTCGGTACTCCCCCTTCTCCATGCGCGAGAGGTCCGACTGCTGCACGCCGATGCGGGTAGCCAGCTGGTTCTGCGTTAGGCGGTGTTCCTTGCGCAGTTGGCGGATCTGGGAGCCGACGAGTTGAACTTGGCGGAGTTTTCTGGCTGGCACTTGTGGCGTTCCGGTTAGTGAGGGCGAGGCGGGGGTGACATCTGCGTATGGTAGTACAGCATGAGGGGGTTGGCAATGGGTTGGGCGGTGCCCCCAAAGGGGATCCCCGATCCGCCGAAAGGAGCGAAGACGCGCCTCGCCTATGCAGTAGGACCATCGCCATCGCCACTACCCCCACCCCGCCACCCAACCGAGCTAGGCCAACCCCTTCTCCTCCAACCACCCGCGACTAAACTTCGACAAAGACCTCTCACCCGAGTCCGGTAACAACGTCACCACCAACGCATCATCCCCCGCCTCCCGCGCAATCTGCCTCGCACCAGCAACAGCAGCGCCGCCAGAAGAGCCTGGGAAGATCGCTTCCTTTCGCGCCAACTCGCCGACCGCGTCGTACGCCTCTTGATCCGAGATAGTGATCATCCGATCGATGTAATCCCACCACACGGTGGTGGGCATAAAATCCTCGCCGATGCCATCAATCAGGTAGCCGTGGATCTCGTCTTCGGGTGGCAGTTTGCCGTGCTCGCGATAGTAGGTGTAGACACTGCCAACGGGATCAATGCCAATGACTTCGATATTGGGGTTCTGTTCCTTGAGGTAGCGAGCGGAGCCGCTGATGGTCCCGCCGGTGCCCATGCCGACCACCCAGTGGGTGATCTTGCCTTCAGTCTGTTCCCAGATCTCGGGCCCGGTGGATTCGTAGTGGGCCTGCGGGTTGGCTTGGTTGTAGTACTGGTATGGGAGAAACGCATCTTCTTCATCGCGGAGGCGTTCGGCCACTTTGTAGTAGGAGCGAGGATCGTCTGCTTCGACGTCGGTCGGGCAGGTATGCACGGTGACGCCGTAGGCTTCAAGCAAGGCCACCTTCTCCTGTGGAATCTTGTCGGCAGCCGTACAGATGAGCTTGTAACCCCTCAACGCAGCGACAATCGCGAGTCCTAGGCCCGTGTTACCTGAGGTGGGTTCGACGATGGTGCCGCCGGGCTTGAGTTCGCCGGACTTCTCCGCGGCGTTGATCATCTGAACGCCAATGCGATCTTTGACGCTCGAGCCCGGGTTGAAGGACTCGATCTTGGCAACAAGAGTGCCGGGTTCGTAAAACCGGCCGAGTCGGACCAGGGGCGTGTTGCCAAGTGTTTGAAGGATGTCGTCGTAGATCTGCATATCGGTTGAGGGGTGTTCCTGGTGTCGAGAATTGAGGAGCGGTGCGGACGCCAGCTGGATCGCTCGGTCGCAACCGCGGGGTGGATGGCCCCGGACGGGTGTTGCTCCCGGCGTGCAAGAAAGTCCTTACCTAGGCAATGAGGGAGCCGGCATCAGCTCCAGTCGAGGGTCGCGAGCGGAGCGCGTCGAGCGCGATTCCTCGGAGGCAACGAACCTGCGGTCTTGGCATGACTCCGTGGCCGGCGAAGCTTACCGCACCGCCTGTTCCCTAAGGGCATTCGCTAAAGGCTAGCGAACACTGCTTGCGAATAGAGTTCGGTTCAAAGGACGATAGGGTTCCGCTCTCTACGTGCGCCACCTCTCTCCACGTGCGCCACCTCGAGGGCCGCGGTCGCCAAACGAACTCAAACGGACGTCTTAGCTGTATGACTGAACCCACTCTTCCGGATACCAAAAGCGACCAGATCGCTCCTGAGCTTCCGTCAACTTGCAAACTGATCGATCTCGAAGTGGATGGCGTTGAGCGTCAGATTGCATTGGTTGGTACCGCGCACGTCTCGAAGAGCAGTGTTGAAGATGTTCGCCGGACCATCGAGATCTTCGAGCCCGACACCGTTTGCATCGAGCTGTGCGAAGGGCGATACCGCAACATCATCGACAAGGAAGCGTGGAAGCAGCTCGACATCTTCAAGGTGTTGAAGGAGGGCAAGGCGCCGTTACTTTTGAGCTCGCTGGTGATGACGTCGTTTCAGCGACGCATTGCGGATGCACTCGGTGTAGAACCGGGGGCGGAAATGGTCGAGGGCATCAAGCTCGCCGAGGCGCGTGGTGCAGAACTCGTGCTTGCCGACCGCGATATCCAGGTGACTTTGCGGCGCACCTGGGGCGGTCTTGGCCTCTGGCAGAAGCTCAAGATGATCAGTCAGATGATCGGCGGCCTATTCATCGCCGACGACATTGACGAGGAGACCATCGAGAAGCTCAAGGAAGAAGAGGAACTCGCGGGCATGCTCGAGTCGCTCGCGGAGGCGTTCCCGCAGGTTAAGGGAACCCTGATCGATGAGCGCGATCTCTACTTGGCCCAGAAGATCCGTGAGGCACCTGGCAAGCGCATCGTCGCGGTTGTCGGCGCTGGGCATTCGCCTGGCATCACCAAGCACATCCATAGCGACCACGACCTCGCCCCCACTCTCGAAATACCCAAGCCGTCATGGGTGCCGAAATTTCTCAAGTGGGCGATTCCAGCCGCGGTGATCGGTTTGATCGCTTACGGCTTCTTCCGCGGCGGCGTCGACGAGAGCATGGGCTCGATCGCGGTGTGGTTCTTGGTCAACGGCACGTTGTCAGCAGCAGGAACTGCCCTCGCTCTAGGGCACCCGCTCACTGTCCTTTCGGCCTTTGTCGCAGCGCCGCTGACCAGCCTCAACCCGATGGTTGCAGCGGGCTGGGTGGCAGGGCTAGTGCAGGCTTGGATCAAACGACCAACAGTTGCAGATCTCGAGGATCTACCGTCCGCGATCACCTCGGTGAAAGGGTTCTGGACGAACCCGGTGAGCCGAGTGCTGCTGGTCGTGGTGCTGGCAAACCTTGGTTCCACCCTAGGCACGGTGATCGGCGGCGGATGGATCGCGGCACGCGCCCTGTGACCTGTTGGGTGAGTCCCGGCTGGAATTCGTCTAGGACTCCAGGCCGAACCGCAACATGACTCTTGATGGCGTAATGTGGTGTCGGATCGGATGTGCGGCGACTTCCTGTCGGCATTTTATCTCGGTGTAGAGGCGAGTGCGATTGGCGTTGGAATACGGGTCCTGAATGTCAGACGGTTCGTACGGTGCGCCATTGCCCAAGGGATGTAGAAGTCAATGCCGGCGCCGTTCTTTCCACCCATGGGGAGGTTGGCCAGGCCGGTGGTGCAAAGTGCAACAGCAACAAGCGTGGTGTCGTTGCGATGGTGTCTGCTCTGGTTAGGTCCCGACTCGCTCGCAACGAGCGGCCGGCGCCGGAGTGCCTGATCAGTTGACGGTAGAGCGCAGTCGAGCGAGATTGGTAGCGAACAGTGCGTTATCGGGCTCGATCTTCAGGCCCTCTACGAGTGCTGCGATCGCGGCCGGAACGTCGCCCTTGAGGTAGGCGACGTTGGAGCGGTATTGATAGGTGAGTGCATACTTTGGCGCGATGGCTTGCGCCTGGTCGAGCAGCGCCATCGCTTGTTGGTAGTTGGCTTTCTGTGCGGCAACACTGGCTTGTTGCACCAAGGCCTCGGCCTGCGCTTCGGCCTGAGTGTTGACGCCGCGCGGGTCTGCGCGACCGGTCAAGCGGATCAGTGCCTGACGCGAAGCCTCGTATTGCGGGGCGTAGCGCAGGACGGTTCCGTAATCGGCGATGGCAGAGTCCATGTCACCTTTGCGTTCCATGACCACTGCGCGGTTGTGGTACGCCTCGGCGTTCAACGGGTCAATCTCAATTGCTTGGTTGAGATAGACCAAGGCGTCCTCGTAGCGGCCCATGGCACCCAGGGTGCCGGCGAGACTAGTCCTTAGGCCGGCGTCGTCTGGGTCGTCTTCGATGAGGCGGCGATAGATATGGGCCGCTTCCCGATAGTCGCCCGCTGCGAAGGCGATGGCGGCGAGGTTGCGATCGCCCTTGTCGGAGCCGGCGATTCCGCTGGGGCCAGCCGTCGGCGTGCCGCTGGACCCGGAGAGGTAGCCGAGGCTGCGCAAGTGGTCGAGCTGCGCTTGGCTGATGTTGGTGTCGGCTCCTGGCCTTGACGGGTTGTTGCTCGTACCGCCTTCATAACTAACGACGCGGTGACTACCTAGCGGTTGTGAGAAGGCTTCGGTGAGGATGCGGCCCGGCATGTCTTGCGCGGCGGGCAGCCCCAAAAGAGCGAGTGCGGTTGGGGCGATGTCGAGGATGGAGGCGCCGTCAATGCGGGCATTGGTCTTCACTCGGTTTCCATATAGATAGAGGATGCCCTCCATCCGGTGAAAGCGTTCTGAGACGCGACGTAGGTCGCGGGTCTTGGAGGGGTCGTCGTGCAACTTGCCGAGTTCGAAACCGTGGTCGGAGAGCACCATTAAGGTGGTCTCATCATCAAGTGCAGCGATGACGTCGCCCAGCAGTTCGTCGGCGAAGAGGTACATCTGCTCGGTGGTGCTACCGAACTTCTTCTGCTGTTCGGCGAGTTCGCCGCCCAAGCCTTCGGCGCGGAACAGGTGGCCAAATAGATGCGAGGAGGAGTCGGTGCCTTCGATATAGAGCATTTCGAGGTCGGGCTTCTCGGTACGCCACAGGTCGAGCCCGATATCGCGATAGCTCTTGGCGGTTGCCAAGGCCCAACGGAAGTGGCCGATGTCGTCGTCAAAATCGAACGGCTGGGCGAGTTCTTCGTCAGTTAAGGAAACGAAGGGCGCGAGCTCGGTGGCGGTGAGGTCGCCAGGTTTGCGGAGTTTGCTTTGAATCGCTTTGAAGAGTTCGGGGGGATGGGTCTTGTTGTCGTCGGTGGTTGAACTTTGACCTTCAACCTCGCCGAACAGGCCGTTGTCGAACAGGAAGTGGTAGGCGACGTGGTCGCTGACGACGTGACCATTGATCTCCTCGGGCGGCCAAGTGGCCCACCAGCCGATGGTGGCGACCTTCTTGTTTGCTTCGGATGCGATGTTCCACAGCGCTTTGACTTTGCGTTGCAAGGACGATGTTGGAATCTCTTCGCCGGTGGCGGTGTCGGTGGCTGTGAAGTGACCAATGCCGTGCTGGTTGGCGCCCTTGCCGGTGGCGATCGTGGTCCAGATGATCGGCGAGAGCAGCGGCTTTTGACTTGTGAGTCGGCCGTAGGCGCCTTCTTGACGGAGCTTGGCGAAGTTGGGGAGTTGACCTTCGGACATCAGTAGGTCAATCGTCTGAGGGTCGAGCCCGTCTAGGCCGAGGATAAGGAGGCGGCCGCTGCTGGGGTTGGGGGAGGTGCCGCAGCCGAGGCAGAGGGTGATGGCGCTGACTGCGAGGGCGCAACGGAGGTGTTGGGTTGGCATCTGGGGAGGGTAGCAGTGGTGGGGTTGAGTGCTGTGGTGGTTGGACTGCAATTGGGGCCGGGTGGTTCGGTCGCGGGTGCTGCGAAGGCGTGTACGCCGCTTTTGCCGGATCGGTTGTCACCGCGCTCCCTCCAGCACTTTGTCGCCGGTTTGAGGATCGCGGTCAGTTTGGTTCTGGGGGGGGATTGCGGTGCTTCGGATGTACCTTCCGGCTCCTTCGCGAGCCGGTCGGCGTCGACACCCGATCCGGCTTCGCGGCTAGTAGGGCGGGGCAGTTTGCCGAGTGCCAAATGCTTAGAGCTGGTGTTGTTGGAGGATTTGGTGCCGGGTGAATCTTTCTCGGTCTGATCTGCCGTTGACGCTGTCGAGGTGGCCCTTGACTCGAACTGGGCGGCAGCCGAGGGGGTTGGTTGGGTCGGCGATCTTGGATTGGTGTGCTTGTTTGATGAGTAGAGTTGCAGGATGCTGTTGAATTTGGTGTGGGTCCTCCTGGTTGTTTTGTTGCCGGCTGGGCTGGTGGCGCACTGGGTGGTGTGGCCAGAGCAGCGGAGGGCAAGGTGGATGGGGTTGGGGGTGTTGGCGATCGCTGCACTCTTGCGACTGCCTTGGGGGCAGGGCGTTGGGTTGGAGACGGGGAAACTGGTGGCTGGGTTGCTGGCGGTGGCGACGTTGGTGTTCTGCGTACTGTGGGCGAGCAAGGTTCGATGGCTTTTGGAGAGGCGATCGAGGCTGGGCGTGCTGTTGGCTTTGGCGTTGATGGCCACCATCAACTACAGCAACTATGGTGCGTTTCACGGGTATGGCACCAGGGCATTTGTGCACTTGCACGATGTCGCGCACAATTTTGTGGCGGCGAAGTACCGGAATGAGTTGGGGTATTCGGATCTCTACACGGCGCTGTTGCGGGCGGAGGCGGAGTTGTATGAGAACCGGTTCCGCGCCATCGAGGCGCGGGATCTCGCGACCTATGAGATGGTGCATATTCGCCAGCTCCTGCAGAAGAGTGATCCGGTCAAGGCGCGGTTTTCCGAGCAGCGATGGAGTGACTTCAAGGAAGATGTTCGCTACTTCAGGGATCGGCTGACTCAGGATCACTGGGCTCGGATTCTGCGAGATCACGGCTTCAATCCGACCCCGGTGTGGGCAGTGATTGGCGGTGCCATCGCGAACCGGGTTCCGGCGGGGTCGGGCGCGGGGATTTTGTTGTTTGCGTTGCTGGATCCACTATTGCTCTTGATCGCGTTCGGGGTGATCGCGAGGACGTTTGGTCTTGAGGTAATGCTCTTGAGTGCCATCCAGTTCTGCGTGATGTTCGGCGCGGGTTTCAGTTGGACCGGCGGTTCGTTTCTCCGTTTCTTGTGGTTCGCAGCACTCATGGTCGGGCTGTGCGCGCTGCATCGGCGACGGCCGCTCGCTGCAGGGGTGGGCCTTGCTTTGGCCACGGCTTTGCGGGCTTTTCCGGTGTTCTTCTTGGTGCCGTTGGGGCTCAAGGCTGTGGCACTTGTGTGGATCAGGTATCGACGGTCGGGACGGATCGGGTTGCCTCGGTTCTATTGGCATCTCTTTGCTTCGCTGGCGGTAAGCGGGTTGTTGCTGGGTGCAGCGACGGTGGTCACGGAGACCGGTGCCGATCGTCTGTCGTCGTGGAAGGACTTCTCCGCGAACATGGCCCGCCACGTGGAGAATGTCGCGCCCAATGTGGTTGGGCTCACCGACGCGTTGGTGATCAATCGCGGTGATCAAGCCAAGCTCACGCAGACAGAACTCAACGAGTGGAAAGAGCGACGCTTCAGGATCTACCGAGCGCAGCGTTGGCTTGTCCTGCTGCCGCTGGTGGTCTTGGTGGCTTGGCTGGTACGGCGACGCACAGATCTAGCTGCGGCGGCGCTGGCGTTGCCGTTGCTGTATGCCGGTCTCAATCTGGCGGCCTACTACTACCCGATCTTGATGGTGCTGGTTTGGGTTCATCGGCGGTGGCCACATCGGCTAGCGATGATCTTTGCCCTTGAGGCCGCGACGCTGGTCGTGGTGGCGTTCGAGCAGCGAGATGCTCTGCAGTACGCCGATCGTGGTTTGCTGTTGGCGCTGCTCTTGATTGCGCTCGAATTGGATCGTTGGCGCTTGGTGCGCCGGCAACGCGCGATGGAGGTGGCGACGTGATGCGTGAGCGGGCTTGGCCGCGGTCACAGGTCCAAGCTGTTCTGGTGGCTTTGCTTGTCTTCGGTGTCTACCTACTTGGCGCTTGCCGCACCATCTACGTTGGCGACTCTGGCGAACTGGTGACGGCGGCCGCGATCCTCGGCATTCCCCATCCTTCGGGCTATCCCCTCTTTGTCCTGTTAGGCAAGGCGTGGATCACCTTGGTTCCGGTGGGATCTGTGGCGTTTCGAATGAGCCTGTTCTCAGGGTTCTTCGGAGCGCTTGCGACTGGTGTTCTCTACCTTGCGGTGCGGCGGCATGGTGGTTCGTGGATCGCCGCGGCGGTGGGAAGTTTGAGCTTGGCGCTGGCTCCGAGCTTTTGGTCACAGGCGACGATTCAGCGTGTCTACACCCTCAACGGGTTCTTTGTGGTGGTGGTGCTTGCTTGTGCGCTGGAGTGGTGGCGCGGGGGTGATAGGGCCGATGCCGATGCCGATGCCGATGCCGATACCGATGCCGCAGGCGCAAGGCCGATCCGTTGGTTGGTCTTGGCCGCTCTTGCCGCTGGATTGGGTGCGTGCAACCACACCGTGATGGGAGTTGTTGGTCTGGGGGTAGGAGTGTTTGCCATTGCCGTCGAACCTGCGATGCTGCGACGACCCCGTGAGATCGTTGCTTGCGTTGGAGCGGGGCTAGCCGGCCTGTTGCCGTACCTCTATATGCCTTGGCGTTCGGCTCAGGATCCGCGGCTCGACTGGGGTAACCCAGAGACGTTTACGGCGTTCAAGGAGGCGGTACTGCGCAGCGACTTTTGGGGCCGCGCGTGGATGGAATCCCCGCGCGATTGGATTCCCATTGCGGCAGACTTTCTTGGCGGCATCGGACAGGAAACGCTATGGGTAGGAGCCGTTCTGGCTTTGGTCGGAGCTCTAGCACTTGGTGTAGGGCGAAGAGAGCGATTGATCTTGCTCCCGCCTCTGATCATCGGTGCCAATCTAGTGATTGTTGGACTGCACGGATCGCGGTCCGACATCTTCATCTGGCACCGCTACTACATTCCGGCCTACGTCATGGTGGCTTTGCTGATTGCGTGGGGTTGCGATGTGCTGGTTCGGCGCTGGCATAGAGGTAGCAAGGTTCTATTGCTCTTGCCGGTGGCGCTGCTCTTGAACGGTTGGAATCGCTTCGATCGCAGCGACTTCCGGATTGCCGAGGACTTCAGCCGACAGCTCATGGCAAGCCTCCCGCCGGGAGCGCACTTGGCTGCGTCAGACGACAACATTCTGTTTGTTCTGATGTATCTGCACTTGGTTGAAGGAGTGCGACCCGACGTGGATTTGGTGATGCAAGGAGTTGGAGGTGCAGACCTAGGCAGCTTGCGGTTCGATCCAGACGACGACCCGCTTTTCTTCACGCATTACCCCAACTGGAACATGAACGGCCTCGATGTGGTCCCGGTCGGTCTTGCGTTTCGCACGGTGCGGACTGGAACGGGCGCGCCGGTCAGCCTGCCAGAGCGTGAACTCGATGGCGCCTGGGACGCAGCCGTTCCCAAGGACTATCTCGCGAGCAATCTTGTGGGCCACTTTCACTACATGCTGGGGCTTACCCACGAGTCGACTGAGTGGCCGCGCGCGCGCGCGGAGTTCTTGCGCGCTGGCGAAGCGGCTCCTGGCAACGACGTTCTGTTCTACAACTTGGGCTTGATCTATCGCCGCAACGGTATGGTGCGACGATCGTTCGAAGCGTTTGAGCGCGCGCAGGCGATCAACGGGCGTCACATTCCATCGAACGAGAAGGTGCGCTCGTCGGATCGGGTCGAAGAGATGAGAGCCGAGCTGGCAAGAGCCGAGAGCCTCGAGCGGCGGCTGCTTCCGTCCGCGAGCGGAGAACTCAGCTCTCAGGAACACCTAGCGCTTGCGCAGTCGCTCGATCGCGCTGGAGAGACGCTGATGGCGAAGGGGCACCGACTCAGGGCAATGGAGACTCGGTCAGGACTAGGTCTGCGGCGATAACGGTTCGATCGTGACCAAGAGCGGCATCTCTTGCTGTTCGGCGAACTGCATCGTTTCGTCGCGCTTGGTCTCAGCGACCTCCCGAGGATAAGCGCCTACGCGGGCTGCACCGTGCTCATGGACGTCGAGCATCAACTGGGTGGCTTGTCCGACGGTGCGGTCGAAGACGTTGACCAAGACCCAGACGACGAACTCCATGGTGGTGAAGTCGTCGTTGTGGAGCACTACAGCGAACCGCCTGGGCGTGCGGGTCGCACTCTTGTGGCGGGTCAGGGTGTGAGTGTCGCCGTGAGCGGGCTGGCCTTTGGAGGGAGTGGGCATCGGGTGAATTCTAGCGATGGAGTGGCGGGTCTGTGTGCCTAGTTTTTGTCGCGGCTCTGTCGGAGAGATTGATACTCTTCGCGCGAGCTTGGTGTGGTCTGAGGGGGCGAACCCAGCATCGGTTCAGCCAGCGCCGACCGATCAACCATTTGTTCTCATGAGGAAACTCCTATGACATCGGAGGAAGCAGTGCCGAAGAAGCGTCCGCGTTACCGCAAGGCGGTGGGTACCAGGCTAAAGCCGGTGCTGCAGGTTGCTTTCGTTCTGTTCGGCCTGCTATCGATCAACGCTGGCTACCTGCTGGGCGTGCGGTTGCTGGAAGAGGTCAGCGGCAACACCTACCAGAACTGGTTTTTCATGATCATGTTCTTGGGCCACTTGGTGCTCGGGTTACTAATTGTGCTTCCGGTGATTGGTTTTGGTATTGCTCACATCCGCAACACCCACAATCGGCCGAACCGCCGTGCCGTTCGAGTGGGCTATGCGTTGTTCGCGACCGCTATCGTCTTGCTGCTTTCGGGCGTGGTGTTAGTTCGGCTCGATGGTGTGATCGTCATCAAGGATCCGGCGGCGCGTTCGATCGCGTGGTGGCTGCACGTCATCACGCCGGTGGCAGCCGGGTGGTTGTTCGTTCTGCACCGCCTGGCCGGGCCCAAGATGAGATGGGACACTGCCCGCAAGTGGGCAGTTGCCGCAGTAGTGTCTGCTGGCGCTCTCTTGGTCCTACAGGCACAGGATCCGCGCGACTGGGGCCGGCAAGGGCCTGAGTCAGGCGAGACGTATTTCTTTCCCTCCCTCGCCCGCACCTCAACTGGCGACTTCATTCCGGCTGAGGTATTGGACAACAACGAGTATTGCCAAGAGTGCCATCAGGATACGCACGAGCGCTGGTCGAACAGCGTGCACAAGTTCAGTTCGTTCAACAACCCGCCTTACGCTGCGTCCGTCAAAGAGACTCGTTTGGTGTCGGCGGCGCGGGATGGCGACGTTGAGGCGTCGCGCTTCTGCGCAGGCTGCCACGATCCGGTGCCGTTCTTTTCAGGCAGGTTCGATGAGCCCGACTTTGATGGCGAGACTGATCCGACTGGGCAGGCTGGAATCACCTGCACTGCGTGTCACGCGATCACCCATCTGAACAGTCCACGAGGCAATTCCGACTACACCATTGAGGAACCGCAACACTATCCGTTTGCGTTCTCCGACAATGCGACGCTGGGCTGGATCAACCGTCAGCTGATCAAGGCGAAGCCCGAGTTTCACAAGAAAACCTTCCTCAAGCCGTTGCACACTGAGACCGAGTTCTGCGCCAGTTGTCACAAGGTTCACTTGCCTGAGCAGTTGAACGACTACAAGTGGCTGCGCGGACAGAACCACTACGACTCCTTCTTGCTTTCCGGCGTGTCGGGACACGGCGCGTCGAGCTTCTACTATCCTCCGGTTGCTCAGGCCAACTGCAACGGCTGCCACATGGAGCCCCTGGCCTCGGACGATTTCGGCGCGCGTCGAATCGAGGCCGATGGTCCACTTGCAGTTCACGATCACCTGTTTCCTTCGGCTAATACCGCGATCCCCACCATGTTGGGGCTGCCTGATTGGGTGAATGAAGCCCACGTTGCCTTCAACGAAGGCAAGGTGCGGGTAGATCTGTTTGCCTTACGCGCTGGTGGTGAGGTCGATGGCGAGTTCATCGGCCCGCTGCGACCGGCCGTTCCCGAGCTGATCCCAGGCGAGAGCTATTTGATCGAGGCGGTGGTGCGCACGGTTGGACTGGGCCACCTCTTGACCCAAGGCACGTCGGACTCGAACCAACTATGGGTGGAGATGCTCGCCACCTCTGGCGGTCGCGTGATCGGTCGCAGCGGTGCGATGGACGAGGATCGGATCGTCGACCCTTGGTCGCACTTCATCAATAGCTACGTCTTGGATCGCGAGGGCAACCGGATCGATCGCCGTAACGCGCAAGACATCTTCGTGGCTCTGTATAACCATCAGATTCCGCCCGGTGCTGCTGATGCCGTCCACTACCTGTTGAACGTACCTCGAGGTCTCACTGCCCCGGTCGAGGTGGAGGTTTCGGTCCGCTATCGGAAGTTCGACACGACTTACATGCGCCACGTGTTCGGCGCTGACTACGTTAACGATCTGCCGGTCATGACTCTGGCGACCGACCGAGTGGTCTTCCCGGTTAGAGGACTTGGGGTCGAGGTCGCGAACCCACCGCGCGAAATCGTTGAATGGCAGCGCTATAACGACTACGGCATCGGATTGCTACGCAAGGGCGGCAAGACGAAGGGTCAGCTTCGGCAGGCCGAAACAGCCTTCGCGCGTGTGGAAGAACTGAATCGGGCCGATGGGCCGCTGAACCTGGCGCGGGTCTACTTTGCGCAGGGCACGGTCGAGGATCGGGCCATTGCTGCGCTCGAGCGAGCGTCCTCGTTTGATCCGCCAGCCCCTGCATGGACGGTGGCTTGGTTCACCGGTCTTGTCAATCAGCAGAACGGCTTTCTCGACGAGGCGATCGTGAACTTCCGCAGTATCTTGGCGGCCACCGATGAGACCATGCGTAGCAGAGGCTTCGATTTCTCGAAGGACTATCGCGTTCACGATCAACTTGGCCAAGCCCTGTTCGAGCGCGCTAAGGAAGAGCGCGGTGATCGACGCGCTCCGGAGCGCGAGCGCTTCTTGAACGAAGCTGCCGCAGCCTTCGAGGCGACGCTGGCGCTTGATCCGGAGAATGTGAGTGCACATTTCAACCTCGACCTCGTCTATCGGCAACTAGGCCAAGCGACGCGTGCGGAGCAGCACCGCTCGGAGTACTTGCGTTACAAGCCGGACGACAACGCTCGCGGCAGAGCGATCACCGCGGCGCGCCGTCGCGATCCGGCCGCGGATCATGCCGCTGAGGCGATCGTGATCTACGATCTCTCAAGAGCGCTCTCGGCTGAAGCCGGTCGTTTTGCTAGTCCGCTTGGGCCGGCCGTGCTCGCCGAAGAACCCAATCCAACGCCAAACGCTCCGAGCGAATAGGACCAAGACATGTCGGAAGAACAGCGGGACCACCGTGCCAACGAACCGCTCGATGGCGAGGAGGACCTCGACAACCTCGAGGAGAACGATGAAGTCATCGGCCGAGCAGTGCGGCGCTCGATGCTGCTGATCGGTGCCGCGGCTGCAGTGGCAGTCATCGTGTGGCTTGCCCGCGGGCTCTTGGTGGCGGCTCCAGAGGATTCAGCGATCGGGTTGGATGGCCCGGTGGGTGTCGAGCGCGAGCAGTCGGTCGAGCCACCTAGCGTCACCTTTACCGATGTAACCGCGAGTTCAGGGATCGACTTTGTTCATCAAAGTGGTGCGGTCGGTGATCGGTTCCTGCCTGAGACCATGGGCGGAGGCGCTGCGTTCGTCGACTATGACCAAGATGGCGACCAAGACCTGGTGTTGATCAATTCGCGCACCTGGAAGGGTGCAGCGGCCGGTCCCAGTCGGCTTTTCGAGAACGACGGCTCGGGCCGTTTCGTGGATCGCACTCAAGGCTCAGGCCTCGACTTTGTGGCTTACGCCACCGCAGTCGCCGTGGGCGACATCGACAACGATGGCTTTCCCGATTTGTTCGTCTCGGCGGTTGGTGCCAATCGGATGCTGCGCAACGTTGCTGCTGCAGGCAGCCGCCGCTTTGAAGATGTGACCGCCGCGGCTGGCGTCGCCGGAGAAGCTGATCGCTGGAGCTCAAGCTCGGCTTTCTTTGACGCGGACAACGACGGCGATCTCGACCTGTTTGTTGGCAACTATGTGGAATGGTCGCAAGACATCGACATCGACCTCGACTACCGGCTAGCCGGAGTCGGTCGTGCGTATGGGCAGCCGGTCAACTACCGGGGCACGTACCCTTACTTCTACCGCAACCAGGGTGCGGGCAAGTTCGTCGATGTGTCCGCTGAATCTGGCGTGAGAGTCTCCAACATTGCGACTGGCGAACCGGTAGCCAAGAGCCTCGGTCTCGCACCTGGCGATGTCGACGGAGACGGCTTGGTTGATTTGGTGGTCGCCAACGACACTGTGCGTAACTTCTTTTTCCAGAATACCGGTTCGGGCTTTGAAGAGCTGGGTGAGATCGTCGGTCTCGCCTACGGGCGACAAGGTGAAGCGACCGGAGCCATGGGCATCGATGCGGGATTCTTCCGTGGCGAACAGGATCTCGGCATAGGCATCGGTAACTTCGCTAATGAGATGTCGTCGTTCTATGTCAGCCAAGGGAGTGCGGCGCTGTTTGCCGATGAAGCGATCGCGGTAGGCATTGGTGCCCCTTCACGGCGGGTTTTGTCGTTCGGTCTGTTTTTCTTTGACGTCGATCTAGATGGTCGTTTGGATTTGCTGCAGAGTAATGGCCACCTCGAAAATGAGATCGGCAAGGTCGAACCGTCGCAGAGTTATCGACAGCGGCCGCAGTTGTTCTGGAACGCTGGCGATGTGGCCCGCCGCGTCTTCGTACCGATCGAGACGCAGGGCGCACTGGGCCAGGAGTTAGTCGGTCGTGGCAGCGCCTACGCTGATATCGATCAAGACGGAGATCTAGATGTGCTCTTGCTGCAAACGGGAGGCCCCGCCGTCTTGCTACGCAACGACCTGCGTGGAGTCGGTGAGGCAAGTGATAACCCGAACTTCGTGAGGTTTACTCTTGAGGGTAACGGGGTCACTGCTAATCGCAGCGCGATTGGTGCGTGGGTCACCCTCAAGAGTGCGTCTGGGGTCCAGGTACGGCAAGTGATGCCGACGAAGAGCTATCAAAGCCAATCGGAGTTGCCACTTGTGTTTGGCCTTGGGACTGATCAAGGGATCGACTCGGTCGAGGTCCATTGGCCTGGGGTTGCGCGGTCCTCCGCTGGCCAGCAGATCGACGTAGGCAGTCTCGAATTCAACGGATCGACCGTGATTCGACAGCCACCGGCGTGAGCTTAATGTTGGTGGCGATGGGCGCCCGGGTCCATGCTCCTTGTATGATCAACGCCTGCATGCGATCGCTGTCGACTTGCGTGGCGTCGTTAGGCTGCAAAGCGTCTACCATCGCCCTTACCGCCGAGAGAAGCCTTCGTGTCATACCCACAAAAAGAACGCCGTAACAGCCCCCGCCAAGACGACCCGGTCATCGGTTTTCGGTGGATAGGCGCACGGCGCAATGAGCCGGTTGCGAACTTCTCGTTGTCTGGAGCCAAGCTTCTAACCACGCGCAGCGCGCCAGTTGGGGCCTTGCTCGAATTCGAGCTGCACCACATCGACGGTAGTTCTCTGAAGCTCCGCGGCACGGTGCGTCGAGTCGAGCGGCTTTCGCGTCGGTCTGGAGGTGACGGAACCCTGTCTTTGTCGGTCGAGTTCAGGCAAGTCGACGAGCAGCAACAGAGCATGATGGAGAGGTGGCGTGACTCGTCCGAGTTGGCAGCTGGCGGCACGGCGGCCGGGGCGACGAGCGAAGGCAAGGTCGAACCGACCAAGCACGAAGGGCGGCTTTGGGAGGGCTCGGATAGCCGTCCGGGTCGCGCGACACGCCAGGTTCCTAGGGCGGACTACCCCGAAACGTCTTCGGGAGTCAGACGCGCCGTAAAGGTGGATGCTGAGGTAGCCGACTTGTTCGAAAGCCCGCAGCGCGCCGCGCAGCCCGCAGGCCGGCCCGCCGCGCCGCCCGCCATGCAGCCGGCGCCATCGGAGGCCGACGAGCCTGAGTTGGCTGAGCGATCCGGTATGGCAGCAGATCAAGAAGAGCTCATTGCGCAGTTGCAGCATCGACTGGCTCGCGCGGAGGAGGTCGCGGCAGAAGCGTTGACCAAACTCGCTGGTGCCCAAGACCGTCTTGAACACCTCGGGGTCTATGAAGACCCTCCGATCGTCGAGACGCCGAGCGAGGTCGATCCACTGAGTCTGGACCGAACGGAGGCTGAGCCAACGCTCAGACCACTGGCTGGTGGAGGTGCGCCGCTGATGGTGGACGCTTTGCTGGACACGGACGAACACGAAGCGATCGGGGGACCCCTGGAGCTTGCGGAGGTGGAACCAGCGGAGGAAGACCTTACGCTGCCGATTTCCGCAGCCGTGAAGAACCTCGAAGGGGTGAGTTTTTCATCGGCCCCGAATGAGCCAGCCGCCTTGGCTGAGTGCTTGGGTCCGGGCGATGGCGATGGGCAGGAAGGTGCCGATCTTGACGATGACGCGGAGTCTGACGACGGCCCCGAGTCCCGAGGCTTCTCTCAAGAACGTCTGGCAGCGGCACAAGCAGCCAGTGATGCGAGCCTCAGCGGGGTGAGCCTCGGGTTGGACGACGAGGGGGAGGGCGAGGATTCAGCCTCGGTGGATGCTCAAGCTGGCACAGCCAATCTCGATGAAGAGTTGGAATCCACGGCCGACGGCGGAGCTTTGGCGACTTCTCGACAGGAGATGGGTAATGGAGGGGGTCAGGCCAAAGAGGATGTGGATGGAGAGGGTCAGAAATCGACGCCTGGAGGATTTGTCAAAGCGATCCCGGCGACGGCTGATGTCTCTTTGGACCTAAGCCAGCGGCTCGGGACCACACCGAGTGATACCACCAGAACGCCCACTAATGAACCGTCCTGGCCCGAGCTTGAGCTCGAGCCTGCCGACGGAATCGCGGTGCCTGATCAAGCCGTGACTCGAGTCGTAGCCCAGGACGGTACTGAGGATCTAGAGGTTGTCGACGACGGCACCGAGGATCTAGTGGTTGTCGACGACGGCACCGAGGATCTAGTGGTTGTCGACGACGGCACTGAGGATCTAGTGGTTGTCGACGACGGCACTGAGGATCAGGAGGTTGTCGACGACGACACTGACGATCCAGACACCTCCGGGTGGTTCCCAAACGAAGCCGTCAAGGCGTTGGCCGCCGAGATTGGCGCGGAAGAGATCGCTGCTGACGAGTGCTTTGGCGAAGGACGCGACCGCTCGGCCGAGGCTGAGGAGCCCGGCGCCGACGGGCCCCGTGCCGGTGAGTTCGGTACGGATGAGCCGAGTGCCGATGAGTCGGATGACGCTGTTGCGGAAGCCTTTGCGTCGCCCGTCTCCGCTTCGCAAGCCCTAACCTTTCGGGAAGTGCCTTCGCGGGAGGGCATGCTCGAAGCGATGGGTCGTGGATCGATTGTTAGGACTGAGCGTTTCAGAAGATTGGAGCCCGTGAGCCGCGCCGACATCCAAGTCTCGGACCTGCTGCTGGAGACGGATGACATTCGTGAGCTTGAAAAGAGGGCGGCAGGGATGGTTGAGCGCGATCAGCTCTATAAGGTGCTCTATGTGTTCTTCCAAAGGGGTCTTGTCGAGATCGAGGTCGGGGCCCGAGGGTGATGGGTATCACCCGCCCCGACCGGTTCTGTCCCCCCCTGCCCCCAAGGGGGTGCCTCGCAGCGCTTCGCGCGCTGCGGCGGAGGTCAGTCGGAGACCCTGCATGTCCCTGTTCAAAGGGGCTTTTTGGACACACCTTGCCAAGGTTCGTGGATGACGAGTCGAGGCGCCGAGGGTGATGGGTATCACCCGCCCCGACCGGTGCTGTTCCCCCCCTGCCCCCAAGGGGGTGCCTCGCAGCGCTTCGCGCGCTCCGGTCGGAGGTCGGTCGGAGGTGCTGCGCGTCCTTGTTCTTGGGGCATTTGAGAGGCACTTGGCCGGGTTCGTGGATGATGGACCGAGACGCCAAGGGTGATAGGTATCACTCGCCCCGGCCGGTT
>JAJCXN010000050.1 GCA_029263415.1 Acidobacteriota bacterium | reverse complement strand
AGCGGCTCGTGACGTTCTGAGTTGTGTTGTTTGTGTTGTTTGAGGCCGCTTCGGGCTCGAGCCGGCTACCCTTGCCTAAGGCACCGGCGGCGGGAAGGGTGGGTGGCATCCTGACGGGAAGTAGTACGGATCATCCTGGGGTCTGAGGAACATCTCGAGTCTCGCCGTAGCGGCGTAGAAGCTCCTGACGAACTGGCGGTATGCGTCGCGCATTTCTTTGCGACGGGCTGGGTCTTTGCAGTGGACGTCAGGTGCTGCCGAGCGCCTCGGATTCATGGCTCGATCTTCAAGGGGCTGGGCGAGAATTTTGCGTTCGCCTAGGAATTGCCTATTCCGACGAATCCGACCACCAGTTCCGAAGTTATCCGACCAGTTTTGGTGGTTCTCAGAAATCTAGTTTGATCCAGGACTGAAGTGGTCGCTTTGCCTGTTCGAAGGTATGAAGAAGTACCTCGCCTGGAAGGTCTTCATGGTCACATCGTAGACATGGCCGGGGGTAATGTCCCACGGGAGGCTTCGCACCATCTTTCTAGTCTTCCCAAATAGAGATAGACGCGCAATCATCCGGAGGTCGCGCAACAATCTGGCGTTGGCAACTGACGATGGCGGGTTGCCGAACAGCCCGGCACCGGCGTCCCCGCCTCCGACTCATAGACTGTTGAGAACCGGTTCCTCGCAGGAATATTGAGCAAGAGAGGGAGAGTTCCTCCGCTTACTTGGCTTCATCTGCAGACGCAGACTCAAGTAGCAGTTTGCCGCCGGCCGAATGACAACACGCTCACGGCAGGCCCAAGGGCCTGCGATTCCGAACGGTGGACGCGATCCGTGGGCGACGAGAGGGCCGGGGCTCTTGTCAGGCCTGTTCCGAAGCCTCCCAGCGGACCGACAGCTGCCAGATTCGTCGCTAAGGTAGGACTTGAAGCTTTGGCTGCCCGTTGCTCGGACTACAACTGCTAACCACTCCCATTCTGAATATATACGCTCGCCCCAGGTTCCTCCCTGGCCGCCGCTGTCCTTGCGCTGATACTAGGAAGTTGGTCGCTGGTGCTCGGCAAGAAGCGGGCACGAACGCTGCTGTGGGCTGGCTCGCAGCCCTTCTTTCTAAAAAGAGGCGATGGCTGACGGTTTTAGATCTCGAGTATTCGGCGGTACTTTGGACTTGTTGAATCCCTCCGCAGGATTCGGCAAGCTTGCTGGCTATTGCGACCGCCACCGTTCGTAGCGCTTCCAGAACCGCATACGACGATCAGTTTTGTAGTCGCTCCAAAGGCGACCGATCTCGCGCACTGAATCGGAGAGGCAGGCCTCATAGCCGCCTTTCGGATGAGGTCGGAACGTCTCGCCGTCGAAATAGTCGCCGAACTGAGCGTCCAGAGTGAAACGATTGCAATCCATGCTCACGACACTCATTCTGTCCGCCAAGCGGCGTTGTACATCTGGTCGCCCACCAAGGAGATGTACTGGCCCACTGAATACTGACGGATCGAGTTCAGTCTTGCCGTACCTCGTCGGAACGCTGTAGCCCAGTATGCAGTAGTCGGGAAGTTGTGTGCGGTCCAGCACGGTTGGCAAAGAAGCGACCTTTGGAACCACCACAACGAACTCGGAGAAACGGCTGAGCGATGCAGCCTCCCTCAGAGCAACGTCGATTTGATCAATTGTCTCAATGTCCCGTGCCACGGTGATGAATGGGCGGGTTTGTTGTGCTGCTGATAGATGTCGCTGATGACAGTAGCGCTTCCAGTTGATATCTAGCATGCCAAGCTTCTTGAAGGACCGGACCTTGCGAAGGTCCGTATAGCGCGCGGCTGGCAGCCAACCGTGTTGGGTAGCGATGTCCAGGCTCGGTCCGCCATGTGAAACCAACTTTAGAATAGTCACCGCTCCCCCAAAAGTATCGGCTCGAACGAATTTAGGAAATCAGACTATCCTTGAACACCACCGTAAGAACAGTGGCTGCGGCGAGCACAGCCGAGGAAACACGAATCCATGGTGCCCACTTCGCCCATAGGTCCCTTCGAGTGGAGAGTCTCGCCCGCAATTCTGCTTGCAGTTCCTCGCCTGAGACTTTGTCAAGTCCCGCATCGACTAGGTCCATAGGGCGGTCCGTCCCGCGCGTGGTGAGCATGCCAGGCCCCGGAGCTGTGACTACGAAACTTAGGTAGTCTCCAATTCGCCCAACGTATGCGTTCAAAACCAGATTGACCCCGGCGAGAACTACGAGAATTGGAAGAGCGTAGTACGCCGCGGTGACTGTGTTCACGGCTTCTACGGAGCTTGGCATTCCCCCGAATTTCTCAACACGGCGGAGAATTGCCTCTCCGTAGAACACCAGTGAAAACAATATGAAGGCTATTGCGACGTAGGCCTGGTATTTCAGGCTATCTAGGAGCTTCAGAGGTGGGTGTTTTCCGGCATAGGGGTTATAGGTTTTGGCATCGTCAACATAGAGATAGATGGATTCCACGTTGGCTAAGAATCCTATGGCTCGCGCTGCCCAATAGTTGGAGTCGAGGATATTGAGAAGCCCCCAAAAGCCGACTGCAATCGCCGAAGCGACGGCGATCGGTAGGGGAAGTTTGCCGCCGTATCCGAGGCTCCAAGAAGCGGCAGCGCCGGCTACGAGTGCAATCGTCTGCCATCCGATCCCGAGATGTCGCTCAAGGTCCCTAACTGCCATGTTGTAGTACTGAAGTGTGAATTGATGGCGTCGTTCTTGGAAACCCGAATCCTCCGCTGCTGGTTGCATCGGTGCGACAGGAACATCGGGAGGTTCGACAGTCTGGCTTCTTTTGGTCATAGTTGAGTTCTCCGTTTGCATCGCTCGTTAGAACCTCGAAGGGCCCTCGTCGGACAGGTTTCATCTAGTGCTCAGCCAGGCCAGCTCACGAAGAGTTGGCCGATTCCTTTGAAGGGGCTTTTGAATGCGCAGGGACTCCGTAGACAAGATCGTTCAAGTTTACTTCGCAGCAGTTTGCGACGAGAGTTTCGTCTACAAGGGTGTCAGATTCGACCCTCGCCCATTGGTCGTGTCTCCGACCCTCTTTCGGGGTTACTCCTGTCCTGCAGGGTGCGGTGGGTGTTGCCCTCGGTTTAGTCTGGACTATCTTCCCACCGAACGAGCGCCGTACAAACTAGCCACCAGAATGATCGAGTTCAACGGAGGATCGGTCCCCGTGCTCAGCGATCTCCAGAAGGAAGTCGAAGGCCATCATTGCCGGAACCTTCGCCAGCAAGACGGTAGGTGTGGCATTCATGGAGTACATCCATTCTCTTGCGACTTTGAGCTGATCCGGTTCGAACACCGACGCGACCACACGTTGCTTCTTCAAAAGCTCTTTGGACGCGGTTGGGCAATGTTGCGTGTCGATGGTGAACGGGGAGCCAAGTGCCGAATGCTCGACCCAGATCCTCACAGCCTCGCCGAGGTAGTGAGGAAGCTTGAACGGCTCCACGAATGGACCAGGCACTTCGGCCTGGGGTCAAGACTGAAACCGATTCTATCCTGGGTCGCTGGGGGGCCACATCGATTTCCTCTTCGGCTTTGACTCAGGCACGTTCGCCTTGGTGGGGGTGTGGGCGAATGGAGTTTCTCATGACGAAGTCTCCTGGTTGTTTCGGCCTAGAGGGCCTCACCAACAGAAGACGCTAACGGCGGCGCGGCTCGTTCAGCAACATTGCCCCGGCACCTTTGCAGCTTCCTTGGCCGGCACCTTTGCAGCTTCCTTTGCAGGGACAGAACGCAAGCAATCTGCGACTCAACGCCTTCGCGGCAACTAGCGATAGTTGATCTGGTGCCTCGGGCTCACGATGATCAGCGGACGCCTCAGGCGGCACTTGGAGCACCGGGGCCTCAGCCGCACACTCGGCACCGTGGCGGCCCAGCCGCATGATTGAGCAAGCTTCTCTAGGTCCAGTTCCTGGACGTGCCCACAGCCCCACTCTTCGCAGTGGGCTGTGAGCTTGTGGTCGCCCCGGCGTATCGAGTTGAACGTCGGTGGTGGCGGCTTCGACATCAGCCGAAGCTAGCATCGCTCTTGACAAATCGGTCCGTAGCCGAGCGACGCGACTCCGGCGCACTGCGGCTTCTGTCGCCATACTCACCCGCCAACCACTACGTGAAGAGCAAATATGCGGTCGGCGTTGACTAATTAGAACACGGAATGTAAGGGGTCAAGAATTTCTAAAACAATGAGTCTTGGGAGATGTTCGTGAACGGAACCTTGATCTTCGGCAGGCAACTCAGCCGGTCCAATAAGAGTCAATTCAGTAGTCACATCAAGCTAACTTTCGGTATTTTGGTTCTCGCCCTTGCGTTGTTACCAAGCGGCGCGGCAGCGCAAGAAAGTACCGAAGAGCCAGACCACCCCGAATCATGGGAATGTTCAAGTGGCAGTCCCAACCATCCTGCTCACGTTACCGCCAGTTGTGGTTGGACCTGGCAGCAGCTTCAGAAAACGAAGGCCTGTTCAGTCGCTAATGCTCCTCATTTCGGGGGTCACTCTGGAAATGGAGGCGAGAATTGCAAAACGCCCGGTCGCCCGTGCCAGGCTTGCCAATATTGTTGCGCTGAGAGGGTGGCGGACGCGCTCTGCCATTGCGACTTCATTAGTGCGGCCGCTAGTTTGTCTCAGTCGATTGCCGCGGGGTTCGGCGATACAATCGGAAACTTGGTCGGCGGCGAGCTGTTGGACTCCCTGTTTCCGGGGGCGCCCTCGGTTGGCAACGTCTGCCAGCGGGGCGCCATTAACACTGGTCAATACTGCGCAGGTGCTCAGTGTCTGGCAAACGCCGTCACGACAGGTGATGAGAATACGTGCGAAGGTTAGGTGGTTATTTACAGGCACGAAAGCTTCTCGCTGCCCTTGTTCTCCTAGCCGCCGGAAATTCGAGTGCAACCGCCGTTCTGGGTCAGAACAGTAAGCCCGAACCCCGATCCGTGTACCAGTGGCAGTCTAGGAGCTCTGGAAGTCTGAAAGGGGAGCTACTCTCTGTGAGCCGAGTGCCCGGAGATGTGCCTTCCATTACGGACATCTTTGTCAAGTCTCCCTCGGGTTTCAGAGTCCGGATTGCTGAATCTGTAGATCGTGCTGAGGACGATTGGAAGTACTCTGCAGTGTTCGAGGAGTCGGGCTACACGGCAAGTTTGCGGTTTTCAACAAACCTCAGCTTTACTGGGATACCGGATCCTCTTGAGTATGCTCAGGTGATTGGCCAGAAGGTCGCGGACGATGACTTCTTGGTTCAGGTTGAGGTTGCTCTGGGTCCTTCCATATTCGCAAGGGCCTCCTCGTCTTCACTGGAACTCAGAGACTTGGGGCGCGTCCTACTTACCGACCTTCAAACGTCTTTGGCCGCGGCGGCTCTACCGGAAGACGTCTGTGAGATTAGTGCGTTCTTGAGGCGCTCTCGTGCAGTGTCGACCTCCAGCAATTTGGATCTGTTGCTGCGGGTGATCGAATTCGTGGCGATGACCGAGGAAGATGGTCCGTGTCGGCAACTGGCTGCCTATCCTAAAGTTGATTGGAACTCGGAGCGCGACAGGGTGTTGAAGTTGGGCGAACGAGAAGAGCAGTTTGTTGAGGAGTTCCGCAAGAAGAGGCCAAAGCTGCCCCGCTAGGAGTGCTCCAGATCACGGTGTCACACGCCAGATCGGGGTGTCACACGAATGTTTGGGAGTGTGCCTCTTGGAGCCTGATTTCGTTCTCGCTGCGGCGAAACAGATTGGTGCCGGCCAAATGTTGAGGGCCGCGCCAAGGGCTGCATGCGGAGCGGGTTTGCGGTCCGAGTCGTCGACAACCGCACACGATCCACCTGCGACAGCTCTGGGGACTGTCATCTTCGGATTGGACAACGCACGCCTGCCGAGGTGCCCGAAACTCCTCTTGCGGCTCCCCCTTGCACCAAGGCGGTAGCCTGGTTGGATACGAAACCAACAACAAGGAGGAGCCGATGTCACTTACTGCGGAATTGATCTTCACTCTACGAATAGCTACCTCGTGATTCTTGATGAGAAGGATCGCGCGGTTTTGGACAAGCGCGTGCCCAACCCAACTGGGCCAGGTGCTGAGAGAACTCGAGCCCTTTCGGGAATCGCTCAAAGGCGTCGCTGTCGAGTCGACCTTCAACTGGTACTGGCTGGCCAATGGACTCGAGGATCATGGCTACCAACCTCGGTTGGTCAACACCTGCGCAGCGAAGCAATACGAGGGTCTTAAGTTTCGCAACGATGCGCACGACGCTCGCTGGATTGCCCACATGATGCGATTGGGAATCCTGCCCCTGGGAAGCATCATGGATCGAGAGCGTCGGGCGGTGCGGGACTTGCTAAGCCGAAGAATGCGCGTGGTGCAACAACGCGTGCAGAATCTCCTACAACTCAAGAGCATGATCGCAAACCACACCGGCGAGATGATCCCCGCTTCTAAGCTGAAGAAGCTCGAAGCTGACGAGATCCCAGCGTCGATCACGGACCCGCTCACCCGACGATCGATCGTGAGTGCGCTGCGGATCCAGAAGGTACTGAAGGACGAAATTGCTGACCTGCAGAAGACCGCCTACCAATTCGTGAAGCAGGAAGAAGACTACAAACTTCTACGCACGATCAAGGGCGTCGGAGAGCTTCTAGCCATGGTCATCCTCTACGAAACCGGAGACGTCCAACGATTCGCTTCGGTTGGCAACTACGCCTCGTACTGCAGATGCGTGCAGAGCAAGTACGAAAGCAACGGAAAGAAGAAGGGCGTTGGGAATCGCAAGAATGGCAACGCCTACCTTTCCTGGGCCTTCGCTCAAACGGCCCACTTCGCCATCCGGTTTCAGCCCTCAGCACGACGTTTCTATGACAAGAAGTCTAGAAAGACCAACGCGCGGATCGCTGCTAGCGCGGTCTCACACAAGCTCGCTCGAGCGGTGTACTTCATGCTGCGCGACAAGGTCCCGTACCGCACTGAACTTCTTTTCGGAGCCACTGGCTGACACGCCAACTCATCAAACGATTCGACTTGAAGAATCCCCCATCAACCACAAATAGGTGCTGGTAAAACCACTTTGCCCGACTGGAGATGGGGGTCTTCATTCCCTTCAGCAAGCGCCCTGATCTCAAGCCAACCGGACGCTGGACGATCAACCACTGATCGAACCACTTCACCTGAACCATTTCCTGGATGAGATCGGGAACCGAGACTTGTTTCTGGTGCGGCTAACGCCGCATGGGGCACCGCCAATCACTCCCGTGAGCGGCTTTCGCCTAGACCCAAATGCGTGGCTGATGCGCTTGCTAATAGCGACATCGCTTCTCGAAACCCTCCTGCGCTAGCTAGCCTTCAACGATGGAAAACCAGACGAGAGAAATCTCGACAAAGAGGAACTGCGCCCCTTGACACAACGGCCTCAAATACGCGGCACCCTTGAGAGGCAAATGTTGCGCCCGCCCAAATATTGAGTGAGCGTTCAGAGCGGCTAGGTCACTAGGACCCATCCGCCGCCTGCGTGAGCGCTGCGGATGGGGTGACAGCGGTGCGGCTTCGGCCGATAGCAAACCACGCAACGAGGCCAACGAGTGTGTACGAAGTAATGAGATATGGCTGGAGTACGCCCGTTGTCAGACCGGTGTTCAGCCAGATGTTCGAGCACGCATGAAGCAGCAGGCTTGGGACAATGCTGGGGCTTGAGCGCTCGTAAAGAACGGTGTGGATCGCGGACCACGCGAAGATCGAACTTGCGAAAAGCCAAGGAGAGGCTGTTGCTTGCAGGGAGTCCTGAACGAAGAACATTGGTGTGTGCCAAACACCCCACAGCAGCGCGAGCGCCAAGGTCGCGAGACGAGGCGACATCAGGACTTGGAGTCGTGGGAGAGCGAAACCGCGCCATCCCGGTTCTTCTCCAAGGACGACCCAGATCTGGCCCACCGAAAGCAACAGGAAGTCTGGCGCCAACGAAACCGTAGGTTTGGCCTGTGCGTCTCCGGCAAGAACGATGATCCAAGCTCCGGCGAGAATTCCCGCTTGGGCAAACACCGCAATGGCATATGTTGCAGCAGATCCTTTCGGAGCCAGAATCGACCGCCAGAAAGCTCGACGTGCTCCCTTTCGCACGCTCAGAGTTGCCGCGATTGCCGGAGTCGCCAACCCTAGGAGGTACAAGTAGAGGGCGGGCGACGTGAGGGAGAAGGAAAAACGGAGATTCAGCAGCGGTATCAGAAAGTGAAGCGCTGCGGTCGCACCCATTGCAGTGAACACGAACTTTCCCAGTTCGCCGAGCGCTTGTTTGGGAGTGTGGTTCACGTCGTCCGAGTCCTTTGGAGCTTGTTTGAAACCAGGCGGCATTACTGTCAGCGCCAGCTCGGTCGGAGTGGCAGCCTGGCTATGCAGTCAACGACTGCGCTGCTGCCGATCGGGACGACTTCCTTCATCTCGTGCCGTATTCCGACGATTGCTGTCGGCGAGAGGGGGAGGGGCGAGCTTGGTCTAGGGGCGCGGCGTCGTCGCGAACATGTTGCGTCGAACAGGACGCTCCTCAAGTTCCTTCGCGGGTCGAGGTCCCGTAGCGAAGTAGGCAAGCCGATGGGACACCCGTGCTCCTCGAGGCAGCCCTTTGATGCGGACCTTGAGCTTATGGCGCTTCCCATCTCGCTCGTCGCTGCCTAACTGAAAGGTCAGGACGTATGAGAGGCTTGTTTCGGTGTCCACGCGCTCTATGAGCTGCTCTGGAATGTTGAAGTTCTCGTAGACCCGGCCGCCAGTCTCCTCCGCTAGGAAGAACAGGCCCGGGTTGAATCCCGGTCCGAGGGGGAGTCCTTGAATTCTCCATCCGGACTCTTGAAAGGCAACGAACAGTTGCTCAGCTGCTCGGCGGACGACAGATCCGGATCCCGGATCTGTAAGATCCGGCATTGTAGTCAGAGTTGAGTGTTTCGGACCTGCCGACAACAACAAGAGGTGCCGGTCTCCAAGTGCTTCTTTGAAGTGCTGGGCGATGGCTGCCAGCGAGTCGGCTAGGTCGATCACTTGTGCGGCGCTGACGTTCTTGATGAGCCTTTTGCTTGCGAGAAACCAGCTACCATAGTCAGCTGCCTCTGCAAGACCGATTCCCAAGTCGTCATCTGGCCTGATCGCAAGTAGCCCTGCGGCACCTCCGCGACGACCCAAGATTCCGGCCGGGCCCGCCACCAACTGCCTCGCTCCGGGCGTAGCCTGAAGCAGGGTTCTGAGCCTTTCCTCGGCTTCTGCGAGCCGATGCGCATCAGCGCCGAACGCAGCTGCAACAACATCAAGAGCAGTATTGTTGAGAGTCCGGTCTGCGGAGAGTGGCGAGACAACCCCGTACCCCAGCTTGCCCTTGATGACAACTCCAAAGTGATCGTGATTGGCTGAGTTCGCAAAGCGTTCTTGCAGTGCGGATACCCACTGGTCCATTCGGCGCGGGTTCTGGGTGGTGGCATCAAATACGAGGAGGAACGAACGCGGCACGTTGAACTGTGGCTCGGACCCAAGGTCAAGTTCGCCACCCACTTGGCCGGTTGTGGGAAAGTACCGGCGTTCCTCGAACCCGATGATCCTTCGCTCTTTGCCGCCGACTGTGATTCGAAACTGTTCCTTCTCGAGGCCTTCAACGGGCACGCCGCGCTTCGTAACCTGTACGGGAACTTCAATCTCAAGAATGGAAATCTCGTCCGAGAACTTGTCCTGGTCGGTTGGCACTTGAGCGGAAACTGCGAATGGATTGATTCCGCCGACGCCGAAGGCGACAAGAAGAATGAAAAGTCCATATCCGTGCACGTTTAGACGCGCGAAGAGAATAGTGTTCAGCCGGGTGTTCATAGATCCTCCTTAGTACCAAGTCGGTTGGACAGAGTCTAAGCAGGAGCTGTTCAGCCGGAATTTGAATTGGTTTGTCGTAGTCGTAGGAGCAAACCCCCCAAACCGTTGAGTTTCTTCCCGGAACGGGGACCTAGGGCCCGACAAGAGGCGAAGATACTGCTTGCAACGCCGCCGCCGCCCTCGGTGGCTGCTCTAAGCACGTTGGCCGACATGCTGGCGTCGCGGTTCTGCGTGGGCAGGATCTCTCTTTCCCTAGACGGACGCTAGGTGGAAAGCAGAAGGCTTAAGGCTCTCTCTTTCCTTTAGCGGGCTGTCGCCCTTAGTCACGGAAACTTCGAGTCGACGGTCTTCCGTTTCACCACTACCTTCTTCTTGGTGGCCTTCTTGGGCCTCCCCGGCGCTCGTTCGTCTGGCCACTTGTGTAGCGGCTCCCAAAAACATTTGCCCGGCACCCTTGAGAGCCACCCTTGAGACCCTTAAGAGAGGTACTACTCTGTAGTCTTCATTCTTCAAGGATGCTGCGCCAAGAATTCCCGGAAGTACTTGAGCTCGCTGGCGAAGCCGAACGGCTTGGGAATCACTCGCTCGATAGTGAAACGCTCGAAGGCGTTCGCTTCAGCGTCGAAAAAGCCGCTGCAGACGAACGTAACTGGAGCTGGCACGACTTCCGAGTGTATGTATTGCAAAACCTGAAAGCCGTCAGCAACCGGCATTCTGAGGTCGGTGATAAGGAGGTCGACAGGCTCTTGGCGCATCGCTTCGATAGCCAACTCGCCATTGACGGCGGTCCGAATGGGAACCCCCAACGCACGAAAGAGACCGTTCCAGACCGACAGGATCTGGAGTTCGTCGTCGACTACGAGGATGTTCATTGGCTGGGCCCGTTGATCGGCATATCAATCACGAACGTCGTGGCTGCGCGAGTCGGCTCGTAGCGCAGATCACCGCCATGGCTGCGCATGATCCCCCGTGAGATCGACAGCCCCAGACCGGTACCCATGCCGCGCTCCTTGGTCGTATAGAACGGGGTCATCATCTGCTCGGCGACGTCGCGCTCGACGGGTTTGCCGCTGTCCGAAAACTCGATTCGAGTGAAGTCGGTGCCACGACTGCCGCGGATGCTGATCCGCTTCTCCCGACACTCCTCCAGTGCGTGAAAGCTGTTCGTGAGCAAGTTCATAAGAACCTGGGAAAACTGCACCGGATTGACGGTGGCCGCCAGGTCAGCCTCCACGGAGACCTCGATCTCGATTCCGTTCACCCTGCACTTCTCAGCGCAGAGGCGGAGCGTGTCGGAGATGAGCTTAGAGATCGGGATCGGGGTCAGGTCCCCTACCGCCCCTTCGTTCGAAATCGTTCGTAACGCCGTCGTGATGCTCGAGATCCGCTCCACCGTGCTTTCGATGGCGCTGAGACTCTCGAGTATTTGATCGTCATCCGGACAGTCCGACTCCAACTGGTAGCGGAGCAATCCGGCGTGTCCCGCGATCACACATAGGGGATTGTTGATCTCGTGCGCAATGCCGGCCGAGAGCTCCCCAAGCGCGGCCAGCCTCGAGCCAACTTCCAGCGCATGTCGCTGCTGGTTGACGGTCTTGATCGCCTGCTCCCGTTCCGTGACATCGTTGGTGATCGCGATGTGGGCGGTCTCCCCGTTGGTCAGCCGATAGGGCGCTGCCCAAGTCTCCATGAATCGGCGAACACCCTTCAAGCCCACGATGTCGAAACGCAGGCTTCCCTTCTCACCGCTGCAGACCGCTTGGTTGAACGCCTCGAACTTGTCGCGATGGTCGGGGTGGACCAAATCGAACACATTGAGACCCAGAACGCTCTCAAGCGAGTCCGCCTGGATCATCTCGAGGCCACGAGGATTCATGGTCAGAAGACGCCCTTCGCGATCGATGACCTTTAGACATGCCGGGGTGGAATCGATCATCTCTCCGAAGCGAGTGTCGGGACGGCCGATCAGGCTATGGAAGTCAGTCATGACCGATTCTACACAGCCGCAGGACACCTCCGTGCCGGATCCTCGGAGGATCGCTCACCACAACCGTTGAATGAGGGTGCCACTTGGAGTGCAGTAAACTTTGCCCTGGCCCCCTCGCAGATCCCAAAATCGAGTCGGTTTGTTGCGATCAACAGACTGCCTATGACGAGACGCCAACACGATCTTCTGGATCCAACAGCGATACTTGACGGTAGCAACCACGGAACACAGCGCGTCAACGTCGATATGGCCTCGAACGCACCTGGTACTGCGCCGACGACTTCAACTAGCCAGCTGCGAGGATCGGCCAAAGCATTTGGCGCGGGCCACACGCGCGCTAGTTGTTTCTCGACACTCAGGCACCCGGCGACTATCCGGCGCACTTGGTCGACCTTGCTCTACTGCATTCTCTCCTTGCCGCTTGGCGTGCTCAGTTTCAGCATTGCGATCATCCTGCTCAGTCTGGCACTGTCCTTCTTTGCTACTCCGTTCGCGCAGTTGTTCACCGACATGCCGATGATCACAATCGGCTCGTTCGAGTGGTATGTGCCAGCGACCCTTCACGTCTATGTAGATGGAGGGCCATTCATGACCCAGTTCGTTTCCTCAACGGCTCAAGCTGGCCTGTTAGCTGCTTCGGACCTTTGGTCCCATGAGCGTAGAGCTATGCTGCGTTCCGTTCCGCCATGAAAGCCCGCAGGCGACGCAGACCGTGCAGAATCCTCGACTTGACGGTACCTAGTGGCGCGCCCAGGTGGAGGGCGATCTGGCGGTGGCTCAGGCCCTGAACGAAGGCCAGACGGACACACTCGCGTTGAGAATCGGGAAGTCGGCTCAGAGCGGCCAGAAGCGTGCCACGGTATTCAGACAATTGAGCTAGGTGATGTACGTCTTCAGGAGCCCGGGTGATGGCGCCTTCGCGATGGAAGCGTTCTTCGCGGTTCTTGGTGGAGGACCTAGAGCGGATTCGATCGATGGCGCGGGAACGGGCGATGGCAAAGAGCCAGGTTCTTGGGCTCGACACTTGCGGTCGATAGCGAGAAGCCTGCCGCCAAACTTGAAGAAAGGTCTCTTGCAGTACTTCTTCGGCGTCCTCCTTCTGGCCCAGGCAACAGCGCAAGAACGGCAGGAGCGACGGGGCGTGCCGCTCAAACAAGTGTGCCAGGGCCTCATCGTCCCCCTGGATCAGTAGGCGTTGGACCAACTTGCGATCTTGTTCAGCGTTGGTTGCGTTGGTTGCGCGCTTGACGACTAGTTTGGGAATCGGTCTCTGGAGCGGCTGAGAGAAGGCACGATCACCAGCACTAGCCAACCTGTAGTACTCACTTTGTCGACCTCTGGAAATTGAAGGGGCGGCGGAAATGAGTTGCGCTCCGTCTGGGTGTGTTGGCTGCTGCGCTGTGATGGAAGTTGCTGTGCTGATCTGTGTGAAACCTTCAATCAGCAGGTTCTTCTCTTCACTAGAGAGAGGCTAGGATTGGAGCCAATTCCGAGTCTTCAAACCTAGGTCAAATGCCACCTCAAACAAATCTCAAAGCTAAGGGTCGTTCGATGAGTGCGCGAGTGAGGGCCGATGCCTAGATACCTGTTCGGCGGGTTTCGGCTCGACACGCGAGACCTGGTTTTACTCAAGGATGACTCTCTGGTGCCGCTGACACCGAAGGCGTTGGAGACGTTGCTGGTACTGATCAAAGGCACCGGCGAAACAGTAAGCAAGGAGCGCCTGTTCGAAGAGGTCTGGCCAGACCAGGCTGTGAGCGAGGCGGTGCTCAGCCAGAACGTCTATACGCTCCGAACTGCGCTGCGTGAGGCGGGGGGGGAAGATGGCTTGATTGCTACGGTGCCGCGACGGGGGTATCGGTTTACCGGGTCGGTGAAGATCGAGCAGACGAACTTTGGCAAACTGGAAGAGAGTCTCTCGGTGGCGATTCTCCCGTTCCAAGCGCTTCCACCAACCGAAGAGAACCTTGCTCTGGGTTTGGTTATCGCCGACTTGCTGGTTGCTCATCTGGGCGGCCTCGGGATCTCTGCCGTGCACCCAACCAGCGGCCGTCCGGCAAGTCTCAAAGGGCTAGCCAGACGCTCGAAGGTTGACGGTCTGGTGACCGGTTGGGTGCAGCGCTCGGGAGAGCAACTCCGTGTGAGCTGCCAATGGCTGGAGCCAGAAACCGGAGCACCCCGCTGGGCCGAGAAGTTCGAGGGTTCCTTGCCCGAGATCTTCGCCCTGCAGGATCGACTCTGTGATGCGGTTGCTGAACAGCTTGCACCGAAGATCGAACCTCGACCGCCGTCTGGACTTTCGAGCACTAACCCGCAGACCTATCGCTCCTTTATCCGCGGTCGGTATCTGTGGAGCCAGAGAACCTCCTCTGCGTTGAGAGAGGCTGTAACCCACTTCCAAGAGGCGACTGAAAGTGATCCGACCTATGCTCCGGGTTGGGCCGGACTGGCGGACGCTCTGGTACTACTTCCGTTCTACAGCGGCGACGCGCCACAGAGTGCCTTCACTCAGGCAGAGGCTGCTGCTCAACGCGCGTTGCAGCTCGACGGTGGGCTGAGTCAAGCGCACACGTCGCTGGCGTATTCGAAGTTTCTCTTTCGATGGAACTGGCGGCAGGCGGAAGAGGGGTTTCGCACGGCATTGGAACTCAACCCCAGCGATGCCAACGCTCACCATTGGTACGGCTTCATGTTGGCAGCTTTGGGGCGCGACCAGGAAGCGATCAGTCATGCTCAGCAAGCGGTAGATCGAGACCCACTAGCTTTGGCGATCAACGCTGATCTCGGTTTCGTGCTGTACTTCGCCCACCGCTCGGAAGATGCGCTACGCCAGTTTGCGCTGACCCTGGAACTCGACGAAGGCTTTTCCTACGCGCGTTTTGGCATGTCATTGGCCCTAGAGCGTTGCGGTCGGCTCCAGGAGGCAGTGGAGCAAGCAGAGGAGGCCGCCAGGCTCGTACCCGAGAGCCCAACCATGCGATCGGCGGTTGGGCGGTTGATGGCCATGACCGGAAGGACTGAGGAAGCCCGCGAGCAACTACGAAGGTTGAAAGACCAGGGCGCTAGCTCCATCCACCGGGCGCTGGTTCTGATCGCCCTCGGCGAAATCAAAGAAGCACTACGGAGCCTCCAGCAGGCCTGCGTTGAGCGGTCGAGCTACGTCGTGTTTCTCAACCAATGGCCAATCTACGATCCGTTGCGTGAGAACGAAGAGTTCTCCCGTCTGGTCGCGTCCGTTGGGCTGCCCTCTCGGCCGACAGCGCACCCCAAACGCAAGGACACGGCGCTAACCTGAGACTCTAGGTGAGGAACAGTGCGAGGTCCCCTGAGCGCCCGCCAGTAGACACCGCCGCGCCGCAAGAGGGCGGTCTAGTGCGGGCATGTCGTAGGGCCGCGAGGATGCCCAAGACCTGCGCTGAAACGGATCAAGGGGACGGCGGTCGTTTGTCATGAATTCTCCGCGGCTAGATTCCGTGGATCCGAGGGCAACCTCACGCCGAGCCCCGGAAAACTCAAGATTCTGTTCATCCAGCCCTGGGAGGTCTCCGTAGTTCGTTCGTAACTTCGGGGACCAGGCGGTCGCGTGGGGCCGATTGGTGAGCCACCGCGCACTGGGACGTTCCCGCGAAAAGGGGCATGGAGACAATGCGGACAGTCTGCGAAAGAAGTGTTGGTACGTCGAACGGTAGAACGGACAACAACGACCTCGCCGAAAGAACCAGGCGCTCGCAGAGACAGCGAGGGGTACCCAGTGTGTTGCGGTACCTGGCTGAGTGTGTAGCGATTCTGGCAGTCGGGGCACCGGCGTTCACTCAGATGAACGTGGTCCCGTTAGCGGAGGGCCAATTGGGGAGTGTTGCAAGCCCCCTCGAGCAAGTAGGTGGTAGTGAGTTCGTCCTGCTGCCGCAGGTGTCGAGTCGAGGCGACGGATCTGAGGACGAAAGGTTTGCGGATTTCATAAGAAAGATTGACCAGCAGCTTGTAGATGGCGTCATTACAAGGCTGGAAGCCGACCGACAAGTACTCGACTTTGAAGACCCGCTTGATCGCGGTGGCAGGGGTAGCCGGGGAACTGTGCTCGACAATCTGATGTTCCAAAACGTCACGGCCGTGGTTCCGGCGATGGGGATTCTTCCCGGCGAACTAACCGGCTACCTAGCCTTTGCTCAGGACGGGTCTGCAGCGGGCCTACAGAGCATTACGATCGCTGCCGTAGCTGCTGATACCAGCCGCGGGGCCACGGGGATCGCGGTCCTACCGGACATCCCCACGTTCAGCGACGCCGTAGTCAACCGCGTCGGCGTCGCGGAGGACGGTGCCGGCAACATTGTTGTTGTCTATACTGAGCTGATCGCTGCTGAGCTACTGATCAAGCTGCAACGGGTCGATCCTGACACCGGTGTACTCGTCGGCAGCCCAGTGACTGTCTCCGATAGCCCGCATGCTGTCGTGGCAGCGGCGACGCGAACGAGCGGAGAAATAGTAGTTGTTGGCGCGGAAATCAACGGTCTTGGCAACATACCGATCAAGGGCAATTTGGTGAGTTTCGGCGTTGGTGCGCCGATAGTTGGACCAGAGTTTCTGGTCAGCACGTCACCAGCGGATGTTGACACTCTGCCTCGTGTGGCAGCCAACCAACTGACTGGCGAGTTTCTGGTGGTATGGGAGAACAATCTTTCGATTCCGGCCAATTTCGACTTCGTCAATGTACGGGGGCGCCGATTCGACGCAGAGGGCAACCCGTTGGGTGACGACTTCCTAGTCAACACCACGACCACGGATGCTCAGGGTCAGCCGGCCGTTGCGTTCGGCCCACTGGGCGTGAGTGTGGTGGTTTGGGCTGGAGACGCTCAGGTGGATTCTGCAGTCAACCGGTTGGACGTCTTTGCTCAGGCCTACGACGCCTCGGGCAATCCAATTGGCTCTGAGTTCCTGGTGAACTCGAATCGCGCTGGCTACCAAGATCTGCCGTCGGTGCAGTTCGTGCCGGAACTGGATGGGCATGGACGCCCCAATTTCGCCGTCGTCTTTCGCGATGTTGGGGACTCCGACGGTGGAGCTGCCAACGGTACCGGTACAAGCTACCGAACTTTCGCCATTGAAGGCTTCGATGACCCCTCTGTCATCTTTCCCGACGGGTTCGAAAGCGGCGACACCTCCTCATGGAGCGACACGCAGCCATAGGGCGAACTGACCCTTCAAGGAACCGCTACTTTCATTCTCGAGTCTCCGGCCTTCTCAAGACGGTCGGGGTCGTCTTGCCGATGATCTTGCAGGCGGAAATGGGGCCGGACGGATCAACAGCGCACAGCCCGGTTCCACACACACACAAAAAGGGACACAAAAGGTGCCGCCCAAATGTTGAGCGCACCCAAGTATAGAGTGAGTGTTCAGGGCGGCTAAGTAGTTAGGGCCCAGCCGCAGTCAGCGTGATGGAGCGATCCAGTGATCCTGCGTCAGATTGTGCGGCATCGACATCGACCGTGTGCCCGCTTGCGACGCCATCCATCCGCAGAAGGCATACGTGTCCGCAGCCCGGCCTCTCTGAGGCCGATGCGTAACCAATGTCAAGTTGTTGGATCTATCCCGTCTCAGGAACGAACGGAGCGTTTGGCGGGAAACTACCCGGCGGGAAGCAGAACTCGTCGCCTGCCTTCTCCAAGTACTGGCATGCCGCTCGGAAGCCGCGAACGAAGTCTCGATACGTCGTCCGCCATTCCTTCCTCTGAGCACGATCGCTGACGTGGAAGTCGATTCCGTAGGTGTTCTTGCTCTTTTTGGGTGCCCGCGTGCTCGGCTGGCGCTGCACACCGGCGGCGCCGAGCACATCCTGGCCATGGTGTTGGTCGACGATCTGGTCAACCAGTTCACGAACCCAAGCGAACCAAGCGCTCAATTTGGCCGTCGCAAAGGACGGAAGTGGGTCTAGATCGAACGATTCATCTGAGATGACATCAGTGCCAAGAACTTGTTTGCCCGCTTGTTCCAGGCGGTACTTCTTGCTTCTGTTCTCCCACTTTCCTGAGACCTTCGTCTCTTCAGCGTAAAGTTCTTTGGCGCAGTGCAGCCCTGGCCACTCAAGAGGGGAAGATACCAACCGCTCCTTGACGCCTTGACTGGCGATGTAGGC
>JAJCXN010000049.1 GCA_029263415.1 Acidobacteriota bacterium | reverse complement strand
AGGTGTTAGAGGTCTGCGGCCCACCGACTGCCCTTCGGGCCCCTCCCAACCCTCGACGATGAGATGCGCATTGGTGCCCCCATCGGCAAAACTGTTGAGTGCCGCAATGCGTGGGGCACCGCCCCACGGAGAGCTCTCACGGGCAAAAGAGAAGGCGGATGTCGCCATATCGTAATGCGTCATCGCCTGCCTGCCGGACAAGAACGGGACGCCCTGCCGATGGGACAACATCAATACCAGCTTTATGAAACCCGCGATGCCTTCAGCGCACAAAGGATGCCCGATATTCGGCTTCACCGAACCCAGGCTGCAGGGCACCTTACTGGACGAACGGTAGATTGACTCGATCGCTTTGAGCTCAAGTAAATCGGTTACCTCCGACCCCGATCCGTTCGCTTCGATATGGCCAATCTCATCGGGGGATCTACCACTCCGAGCCAGGGCCGTGCGCATGACTTGCTTCTGCGCCTCGATATTGGGCGTCGCAGGCCCCGCGGTCCGTCCGTCATTATTGATGGCCAGACCCTTAATGACTGCATGAATATGGTCCCCGTCTTTCCGGGCCTGCGCGACGGTCTTTAGCAACACCATTCCGACCCCCTCGCCCGGCACCACTCCGGACGCTCGTTGATCAAAAAGGTGGAAAGCAGGATCACGGCTCAGCAGGTTTCGTTGCTGAAAAATCTGATGCACCTCATCATTCGGCAACAGGTTCACGCCGCCGACCAAGGCCGCCTCAATCTCGCCACACTCCAAAGATGGGATGGCCAGATCCATGCCCACTAGGGCCGACGAGCAGGCGGTGTCGATCACCAGACTCGGTCCACGAAGATCAAAAAACTGCGAGATGTTTGCGGCGAGATAGTTCTGCCCCGCAGCAACAATCGGATTCCGGGCGAGTTGGAGTTCCCCGGCGTCAGGACAGTGTCGGCTGCGCCCACCCAGATAGACACCCACGGCCGTGCCCTTCATTTCATCCAGTGAGTAACCGGCATGACAAAACAGATTCAGACTTTCCTCCAGAACCAGGAGGGCCTGAGGATCCATGGCTCGAGCATCTTCATCGGGAATCAGAAAATAGCCGGGATCAAAACAGGTGATCGTGTCGATCAATCCCGCAATGAAGCCCGCTGGATTCTCCCAGCGTTCCGGTGGGACCTGCGTCATCGCGGAGCGCCCTTCCGATAGGAGCTGCCAGTATTCATCGAGGTCCTTCGCACCCGGAAAACGACAAGACAAGCCGACGACGGCGATACCGGAGGATGCAGGCTCTTCCAACGACCGGCTAGGCTCGGGCGTGGCCCCTGGCCCGGGCCTCGGAACGGCCGCGGCGAGGGGCGAAGGGGGTTCGGCTACGGGTTCGAAGCCGTCGGATAGATCCGTTGCGTGGTTGCCAACGAGCCATCGCGCCACCAATTCCAATGTTGGATACTCGTATAGAACCGAGGGGTCGATTGGTTCGGTGAGCCTCTGGTTAATTTTTCCGACCAACTGGGCCAGCAGGACCGAATCCACTCCATAGTCCTGGAAGGGGGTGTCCATCTCGACCTTTACCGGATCCATCCTCAACTCATTCGAAAACAGATCGAGCAACCAGGACTGAACGGACTCAAGCAAAGAGCCCGATGTTCGTACCGAGTCACTCACCCGGCCCGGTTCAGCAGGCCCCCGAGCCACTACGCGCCTTTTCATTTCTCGGTGCATGAGCCTTTGAGGCTTCCATATCGAAGGATTCACCACCGCGGGAAGCACTACAGGTCCCAAGTCGTGGGAGAGAACCTCGTCTAAAAGTTCAAGCCCTTCCCGGTTGGTAAGACTAAGCAATCCGGCTCGTTGATAAGCCTTGCTGGTGACTTCTCCCATGCCAGTTTCTTTCCAACTGGGCCACTGAATGCTCAGCAGCGGAGACCCATGAACCTGGGCTTCCGCGACATAGTCCATATAAGCATTGGCCATTGCATAGTCACTCTGCCCGGCCGCCAGATCGGGGATGATCGCCGACACCGATGAAAACAGGATGAAAAATTTCAACGGCTCTTCATGGAGTTGGGCCAGCAGAATGTCCAGCCCAGCCACCTTCGGATCCATTACCTCCCGGATGCGCGCCACCGGTTTTCGAATGAAGGCCGGATTCTCGAAATCCCCCATCCCCGCGCAATGAATCACACCGCCGATCGGTCCCCAGCCGCTTCGAATATCCTCTAGACATTCATGCACGCTCGATTCATCAGTCAAAGAAACTGATAGGACACGCACCTCAACGCCCTGCTCTTCTAGAGCTTGAATCGCCCGTATTTTCGCGGCACGTGCATCGTCTCCCCGGGCGTAAGAAGGCCATTGATCGTGGGTGGGCAGTTCTTCTCGTCCGGTGAGAACTAGGCGTTTCACTCCATACCGAGTCACAAAATGCTGAGCGCATAAGTAACCTAGACCTCGGGTTCCCCCAGTAATCAACAAGACTTCTTCGTCGGAGAACGCGAGATTCTCGCCGGCATTGTTACGGGCATGCCGTTCTGCCAGACCGGCTCGATACCGGTCCCCGTCACGAAAGCAAACCTCCACCGAGTCATCTTCCATGAAAAACTCGCGGGCCACCTGCCTCGCCAAATCACCTTCATCCGTTGTGGGGTCCGCATCCATATGTCGCGATCGCAGATGCGCATACTCATGCTGCAACATCCGATAGAGACCCACCCGAGAAGCACCGGTCAAATTGATCGACTGGTTTCTAAACGACTCCAATCCCTGGGTTACGCCCAGTAACATCATCCCCTCCCGGCGGTCCTGTTCGATCACTTGTTGAAGCCAACCCACCCAGTGGAGCGACGCGCTTCTAGTCCGTCCACATCCAATCAGATCGACCCAACCGGAACACGCTTCCAGTGATTCTCTAACGACTGATTCCTGCGCAACTATCTCATCCAGATCCAGGATACGGCTGCTCAGAAATTCCCGCGAAAGTAACTCCGCCAATTCCCGCGTTTCGGTCGTAGTCAGAATTCCGATGGTCCGATCTGATGGCCGCCCCTGCGTCGACGGATGAGGGGTCCACTGCTTCTCGAGATAGCGAATGTCCCGGAGAACCGCAGGCGTGTCATCGAAGGGCTTCGCCGGAGTCGGGTCGATCCAATAGCGTTCCTTCGCAAACGGATAGGTCGGCAAACTGATGCGACGAGGTTGCCAACCACCATACATCCTCTTCCAATCAAGCTTCAGGCCTTTCACCCAAAGCGCTAGAAGGTTTCTATGTTTTCCTTTATCAAGCCACGTGTCCATGGCGGCTTGCAAGTCTTCGTCCGCGGTGAAGAGTTCCAAGGTTTCCTTGTTTCGTTTAACCTGACCGCGGAACAGCTCCTGTATAGGAGTCTGGCCTTCAATAAACCATTTCAGTTTACTCCTGAGTTCCTCGATCGAGGAGACGATCAACCCTAATCGCTCTTCCATCGGCTCTCGGCCAACCTGGAGGGTGTAGGCCAGATCGTGGAGATTCACCGTTTCCGACTCCCGGTCCAGGAAACCCTGCAATCGGCTCACCACGTTCCTCAGGCGCTCGTCATTCTTAGCCGACAACACGATTACAGCCGGTTTGCCACTCCCTTCTGCGCCACTACGCTTCATATCGCCGTCGCGATATTCATCGAGAATCACATGCGCATTCGCACCACCCGCGCCAAACGATGAAACGCCTGAAATTCGAGAATATTCTCGGGTTTCCCCACCAACCGTTACGGTCGGGCTCCTCCATTCCCCAAGTTCCTGCTGAACGATAAAGGGAGTTTTTCCAAATTGAATATTGGGATTCAGTTCCCGAGCATGCAGGCTCGGAGCAATCTGTCTATGTTTCATCTGGAGAATGATCTTGGTCAGACCCGCGATGCCCGCAGCGGCTTCCAGATGGCCGAGGTTTGACTTGGCTGAACCCAACGCGCAGAAGCCGGTCTCCTCCGTGTCTTTTTGGAAAGCCTGCGTCAGTCCTGTTACCTCAATTGGATCCCCCAGCTCCGTCCCCGTCCCGTGCGCTTCCACATAACTGACCGTCCGCGCATGCACACCAGCCTTGTCCATCGCCTCGCGAATGACCGCGCTCTGGGCGTTCGGATTCGGGACGGTATAGCCGTTCGTTTTACCTCCATGATTTACACTCGTTCCCCGTATCAAAGCATGAATATGGTCCCTATCTTCGATTGCCCGGGACAGACGTTTGAGCAATACAACCCCAATACCTTCGCCCGGAACAAATCCGTTCCCCCCTTCGCCAAAACTCTTACATCGGCCATCTGTCGAAAGCATGCGCTTGCTGCTCAGCCCGATATAACTCGATGGATGAAGGTATAGATTCACCCCCCCGGCAATCGCCAATTCGCATGCGCCGTGACGAATATGTTCACAGGCCTCATGAATCGCGGTTAAGGACGAGGAACACATCGTATCGATCGGCATGCTCGGACCTTTTAGGTTCAAGAAATAGGAGACCCTATTGGCCACCGAACTGAATGACGTATGCGGATAGACCCTTTCTTCCTGCCGGTTCAGGTCGGGTCCATACAATTCAAACCCGGTCTTGGTAATGCCAGCGAACACTCCCACACTACTATTTGACACCGTGGCAAGAGAATCTGGTGTATACCCCGCCTCTTCCAACACTTCCCAGGTCGCCTGAAGAAACAATCGCTCCTGCGGATCCATCCCCATGGCTTCTCGAGGCGAGATATTGAAAAAAAGCGGGTCAAAATCGGCGAAACCGGTTAGGAAACTTCCCCATTTACTGTAGCTCTTTCCTACCGCAACAGCTGCCTCGGGATCTCCTAGATAGAAATCCTCCAGCGGCCAACGCTCCGGAGGGATCTCCGTGATCAAATTCTCACCGGTTTTCAACCTTTCCCAAAGGTCGTCCAAGGTGTCCGCACCGGCGTACGTACCGCTGATGCCGATGATCGCGATAGGGTCCACAAGCCGGGAAGATGGGTCGAGCGGAGCAGAACACCCGCCTCGTTTTCGGTCTGATTTAAAGGAGACCAGCGCCGGAGACTTTCCAATCTCCACTGGGGCCTCCAACCTCTCAGCAACCGAGGCACCCGATTCGCCAAAGCCACCCCACGTCGCACACCCCGCTGGATGCTCTTCCACGAGATAGTCGACTAACGCATCGAGTGTCTGATACTGGAAAAACAGGGTCTTTGATAGCTCCCCAAAAACGACTCGCAACTTTTTGTTGAGTTGATTAATCATGATCGAGTCAATGCCGTACTTTTCCAGAGGCTCTCTGGACTCGATTTGGTTCGACGCCAAGTCGATAACTTCTCCAAACAGACGCTTCAGACGGTTCAGTGTCTCTTCTCGAAGCACCGCCTCATCCACCTGGGGCAGCGCTGTTTTCCTAGCCGGTAAGTCAACCTTCGACAACGGCTCCAACACCCGCTGTTGAATCTTTTCCAGATCCCCTTCCAGCACCATGATCTGAGATCGTCCCGATGCCAGTGCCTGATAGAAGGCCTCGGTTCCGGACGAAGTCTCCAGCGGGATGAGTCCCATTTCTTCCCGCATCACCGACCGGGTAGCATCGTCAACCCCCATCCCCCCATTCATCCACAACGGCCAATTGATGGAGAGCGTTTGCCCCTGACGTTCGTTCGAGGCCACCTTGGCATTCCGATAACCGGCATAGACATCCATGAAGGCATTTGCGGCGGCGTAATCAGCCTGACCCGGATTCCCCAACGCGCCCGTGCCGGAGGAAAAGAGAACAAAGAAATCTAACGCAACGTCCCGGGCGGCTTCATCCAGATTGATCAGCCCGGTCACTTTTGGAGCCAGTACCGCCCGCGCTTCGTCTTTGCTTTTCTTGGGGATAAAGTTGTCCCTGATCACCCCGGCGCTATGGATGATCCCATTCAGCTCGCCATATTCCTTTTCGATGCTCTCCATCAAGCCTGTGACCGCCTTCGGATCGGTCACATCCACTTGCCGGTAAACCACCCTCGTGCCCGATTCGTCAATGTCGTTAAGAGCAGCTGATTTCATGTCGCACAAGGCGGAACGACCGGTCAAGATCAATTGGGCTCTTTTCGTTCTACCAACAATCTCTCGAGCAAAAGTTAGACCCAATCCCCCCGCCCCCCCTGCGATCAGATAGGTGCCGTTTTCTTTCCAAGGTAAGCCCGGGACTTCGTCTGAAGCGGGAATGTTCTCCCAGGCACTGACGAAACGGAGACCGTTCCCATACCGGATGTGCTGATCCTCCGGATGGTTACGATTCTCGTTCACGATGCCCAGCAGCTTTTCCGCCTCATCGGCTGCTGCATCCACTGCAATCAGCTGCCCCACCAATTTGGGATTCTCTAGGTGCGCGGTCCTTAGCAGTCCGGCCAAGCCGGCAAACAACTGTTTGGATCCTTCCGCCGGGACCAGCACCTGGAACAAACAAACGCCAGATACCTTGCGATGAAGGAGGTCCACCATCCTCTCGAGCAGCTGCAGCGAACACGCTTCAAAGTCCGCGTCCAGCGCCCTTTCAGAGGAGTCGAGATCCAGAAATGCAACTTCTGGATCTCGAGCTACGAGCTGCTCAGCATTGGTACCCATCCCGGCCAGAAACACTTGGTGGTCCGCATACTCCTCGACCGCCTGCTCAACGAGCACAGCTTTTTGCTTCCAGACAGGAGTGACGATCAGCCGTCCCAAGTTCTCCTCAGCGCGCACAGCGTTTTCATGCGCACGGAAGGCCAATCTTTCCATCCGGACACACACGTTTCCGCTTTCGTCGAATAAATCAATATCCAATTTCTGACTGTTACTATCTGACGCATGGTTCTCGCCGCGCCGTATCCATACCCACATCGAAGCCAGGCACGCGCCGATCAACTCCAGGTTCTCCAACTTTGATAGGAGGCCTGATTGTTTTTCCACCTCACCCGCCGCCCCCCTTTTCTGGACAACGAAGCCGAGTGCGACCTGCAATGCCGCATCCACCATGCTCGGATGCAAAACGAATGCATCTTGTGAATCGGTGACGGATTCCGGCAAAGTGAGTCGGGCAAGAACCTGTCCCTCGCCTACGTAGATTTCCTCAATCCCCCGCAAACTCTGACCAGCGGCAATCTCAAGACCTTGAAAGGCCTCAGAACACTGCGCCGCATCGAGGTGGCTCTTTCGGCAAGCTGATTGCAGCGCGCTGAGGTCAAGAACAGGACGCCTCTCCAGTAACCTGAATGTGGCGATCCCCTGACTGTGCACCAGACGCTCTTCATCTGGAGTCCCGGTATAGATCTCATAAGAGATGGCATCGTGTTCTCCCGGAAACAAACCGACCTGAACCACTTGGGGATCGGGCCCGACCGCAATCGGTCGGGCCCAAACGATGTTTTGCATCTGAAGGCTCTTAGTTGTCGTCAACGCAGCTGCGCCTTCATCTCCCGAGGCAGACGCTCTGAATACAGCCTCGCGCGCCATCTCCAAATAGGCTACCTCTGGTAGAACCTTCTGTCCCTGAACACCCTGATCAGGGAAGAAGAACTCCTCACCGGTGAAGCTCGAACGGAATCGCTGCTCTGCAAAGTTCGAGATGTTCTCATGCAGCAACGGATGTAGCTTCGTTCTAGGTCCCGGGCTAAGGGATCCGCCCTCGACGCTGCTTTCTATCCAGTACCGCTGTCGGGTGAAAGCGTACATGGGAAGGGACATCGGCGATGGACAGCCCGCCGGATAGAGCCGCTCCCAAACCGGCAACAGGCCTTGAACCCAACGCTCGGCCAACCGGGACAACGTCTCTGCCCGAACACCACCCCGAAGGATTTTGTCGGTCTCCTCTCGACGCACTTCGGCACTCCACTTATCCCGTTCTCTATCTAGGCGACCGTGAAACGACAGAGCGTCTTCTTGCCCTCGCACATATGCCTGCAAACGGTCCAGCAACTCGTCCGCGTCCGACGCCACCAGAGCCAGACGCTCTTCCATCGCTTCGCGTCCGACCTGAAGTGTGAACGCGACGCGACGAAGATCGTGCTCTCGCCACTGACTAGGGTTGTTCGAGATTCGCTTTTCCAGAAAGGAATACAATCGAGCGGCCGCGGCTTTCAAGGCTTCTTCCTCCTTCGCCGACAGTACGAACAACAAAGGTTGATTCGGGTTGCCATTCTCGATTCTCGACCCGCAATCTTCGGCCTCATACTCCCCGACGATCACGTGCGCGTTGGAGCCACCCGCGCCAAACGACGAAACGCCGGCAATTCTTGGAAACGTTCTGGTTTCCCGATTCCTCGTGAGCATCGGGCGTTTCCATTCCGACAACTCCTGCACGACAGACAGCGGCGTGCCTTCGAGTGAGATCTTTGGATTCAATTGCTTCGAGTGAAGCGAGGGCACGAGCGTTCTATGTTTCATCTGAAGCAGAATCTTCGTCAGACCCGCAATCCCCGCTGCTGCTTCCAAGTGGCCGATGTTCGATTTCACGGCCCCCAGCGCACAGGACGCAAACTGCTCCACCTCGCCGCCTCCCCCGCCCCCATCCGGTCGTCCGAATGTCTTCAGCAATCCGGCGATCTCAACCGGATCGCCCAGAGCCGTACCCGTTCCGTGCGTTTCGATATAGCTGATCATCTGTGGATCAACGCCCGAGTTCTCGATGGCAGCCCCGATCAAGGCCGATTGCGCATTCGGATTTGGCACGGTAAACCCATGGGTTCTTCCTCCATGATTTACGGCGCTTCCCCTAATTACGCCGTAAATGCGATCGCCGTCCTCAACGGCCCGCCCCACGGGCTTTAAGAGCACCGCCCCAACACCCTCTCCCGGCACATACCCATCGCCGCCTTCGCCAAAACTCCGGCATTGTCCTCGAGAGGACAGCATGTTCATCTGGCACATGCCCACATACTCAGATGGGTGAAGACGAAGATTGACACCTCCGGCAATCGCCAACTTGCAATCGCCCTTTCGGATGCCTTCACAAGCGAGGTGGATAGCCGTCAAGGCTGAAGAGCAGGCGGTGTCCACCGGCAAGCTGGGCCCATGAAAATTGAAAAAATATGAGACCCGGTTCGCCAATTTCCAAGGCAGAGATTGAGGCAGCTTCACGTGGCCTCTATTCCATTCATCTGCTCCCAGCAGGGTGTACCCACCGGTGGTCACACCGACATAGACTCCGACATGCGCTCCACCCTCATAGGGCGCAGATGCCCACAACCGCTCTCGGCTGTAGCCCGCGTCTTCCAGGGTCCACCATGCTGTCTCCAGGAAAAGCCGTTCCTGTGGGTCCATCTTTACCGCTTCGCGCGGAGAGATACCAAAGAACAACGGATCGAACTGTTCGACGTCCTCGAGAAACCCACCCCATTTGCAATAAATCTTACCTTGCTGGCTCTTTTCGGGGTCGGGGTCATAGTACTTTTCATTGTCCCAACGCTCGCCGGGGATTTCAACGATGCAATCTTTGCCCGTTTTCAAATTCTCCCAGAATGCATCAAGGTCCGGTGCCCCGGGATAACGTCCATTCATCCCGATAATTGCAATCCCTCCTGAGAGCTCTGGCCCCGTTGGCTCAACTGCTCTTCGAGGCGTCACAACTGTGTCGATTCCGGTCAAATCCTTCACAGGCTTTCTGGTCTGGTCAATCACACCCGCAAAAAGACGAGAGTGATTCCGGGCCATGTATTGACCCAGATCGACCAAATTCGGGTACTCGAAGAAGAGTGTCTGAGGCAACGGTGTACCCAGCTGTTCTTCCAATGCCGCATTCAGATTGGTAATCAGAAGTGAATCCAAACCATAGGCTTCATAACCTTCATGAGGAATGATCTCCTCCTTTGGCAACTTGAGCTCACGGGCGAACAGGTCCTGCAGGTAGTCCAGGATCTGTTCAAACGCATCGGCGCCCGGTTCCCCTTCCTGCATTCGATTCACCCCGCTCACAGGACTCGTCGGCAAAAGATTTAGAAACCCTTCCATCCTTTCGGCATCCCCATACCCGACAATCTCCCGGTTGGTGTTGCGACCCATTATCTGGTTCCAAACCATGATTCCGAGTTCGGTGGGAAGGGCCGCCAGTCCGGTCCGTAGGAATAAGATTTCCTGTGCTGCTTCTGAAAGCCGCATGCCACCCTCTTGCCAGAGTGGCCAGTTGATGGAAAGCGTTCGGCCGGATCGAAGCCCATCGCGCCGCCTGGCCTCCCGCAATGCGGCAAACTGATCCATGAAACAGTTTGCGTAGGCATAGTCCAGCATCCCTTCGCCCGCCATGAAGGACGAAATCGAAGAGAACATAATAAAGAAGTCGAGTGGTTCCTCCCGAGTCTCACGATCCAGACTTAGGGTGCCGGATACCTTGGGTGCCAATACCCGATCGAACTCATCAACCGTCTTCTTCGAGATGGAGACAAGGTCTTCCACCACGCCCGCGACATGGACAACGCCATGGATCTCATCGAAACGGCTCCTAGCTCCCGCGATCAGTCGTCGCACATCATCCGGTTTCGACACATCGGCCTGTATATAGGATACTTCTGCTCCCAGGGCTTCCAGCGCCTTCACCTTTTTGCCGCGGTCTTCATCAAGGGGTGACCGCCCGGTGAGTACCAGCTTTACATTCGGAGTGCCGACCAGTTGGTTGGCTACGATGAATCCCAGTCCGCCGAGTCCACCGGTGACCAAGTAGACTCCTCCCTCCCTGACCGATGAGGCAGCCTCACCTGTCTGCTCGACTCTCGAGAACCGTCTCGTCCAACGATGCCCCTCAGCGTAACGGACCTCACGTTCCGCGCAGTGAAACTCGGCAAGCACCTTGTCCCAGTATTCGACTGCCTGATCCGCCTCCGGGTACTCGATGCCGACCGTCTTGCACAGATAGCGAGGGTTCTCCCGAGCCAATGCTCGGGCAAACCCACTGACACTTCTTGACCCGGGACGGCAGCGGCCCGCTGGTTCCTCATAAACATACAATATGTTCAGCTCATCCCGTTCCGACCCCATCGCCTCCCTAACAAAATGGAACAACGTACGCGCTCCTGACGTCAGCGATTGATCTCCCTCGCCCACATCTGATGCATCCAGCAACAACAAGTGCTTTGGGAAACCGCCGAGATCGGTGGCCAACCGTTGATAATCTTCGCTTCGCTCCAAGCGAATTTGGTAGGTCTGTCCTTGGGACTTGGAGTACGCATTCCCCGGTTTGACACGGATCAAATCGCTCTTGCGGCTCCGCTCCTTTAGCTGATGAAAACGTTCATCGTCCGAACCGAACACCAGTAGCCGCTCCGGCGGGGCTCCGGCATCATCGTCAAACTCGCGGTCCGCCTGCTCCCAACGTTCATCGAAATACACAAGGTCCATTTTCCGGGGCGGTGGGGTATGGAGCGTCTCCGGGGCTTGTTTCGCGCCAAAATAGCATTGCCTGATCTTCGCCACATCTCCCGGGAACACTAGGAGTGAACTCCGACCGGAGTCGAGTCCTTGATACAGGGCCTGAATGCCGGTCAACGTCTCCATTGGTACCAATCCAGTATGGAGGTTCATCGCCTTCTCTTTGGCGGCGCTGATCTGCATCCCGCCTTCCCTCCAGAGCGGCCAATTGATCGAAAGCGTTTGTCCCCGGCGGTCACCAGCGACCACAAGATCATTTCGATACTTCGCAAAGGTGTTTAAGAAGCCGTTCGCTGCGGCATAATCGGCCTGGCCGGGATTGCCCAGGGAGGCGATCGACGAGAACAGAACGAAAAACTCTAGTGCGCATTCTTTTGTTGCGCGATCCAGATTTACCGTTCCGGCTACCTTGGGAGTGAAGACTTCCTCGAAGTCGCTCGTTGTTTTGTTGCGTATGGAGCGATCTCGATTAAGACCAGCCGCGTGGATGATCCCCGTCAACGGGCCAAAATCACGCGTCACACCGTCGACTAGACGTGTAACATCTTCAATGAGCGAGACATCACAGGCTCTGTAATGTATACACGCCCCCTCCGTTTTCAACCTCTCAATCGCTTTCCGCTGCTCCACATCCGGCGCAAACAGGTCCGAGAGGATCAAGGTGCAGGAAGGGGCAATGCTAAGTATCTCCTGGGCAAAGATGTGACCCAAGGACCCGAGTCCGCCCGTGATCAAATAGATCCCGCTCGGTTTCCAGGGCAGCGGTACCGGTTCTTCAGAAGGACCCACTTCTTCCAGAACTAGAACGGTGCGTTGATCGTTCTGAGTCCGGATCCAGAAATCCGAGGGACATTGACGGCTTTCTTTAAGCAGCCTTACGCATTCATCCGCCGTGCCATCGGGATCCATTTCAATAAGTTGCCCGACGATTTCAGGATTTTCAAGTTCGGCCGATTTCAACAAACCAAACAACCCCGCATGCACCTGCTTTGGTCCGCCCCCGGGCACGACCAACTGAATCAAAATTTTCCCTTCCGATTTCTCCAGAAACATCGTTTGAATTAGTTCAAATAGCTGGTTGGCGTGGCGCTGATAGCTCTTTTCGATCCCGGCTTCTCCGCCGCTTAGTACGTGACTGGATGCGCCAGGAATCCGTGCTTCGATTTCGGGCAACTCAATCGGGTCCATCTCGCAAAGGATGACCCAATGTTGGGCATACTCGGCAGGCGTCGGTTGGCCTCCAACCGTCCTTTTATGCCACCCGATATGAGCCATCACCACAGCGGCCGGATCTCCGGCCGCGTCCTGCGCGGGCAAGGAGACCAAAAGGGGGTCGCCTCCACTCCGGGGTATCCCATAACGTTTGTCACTAAATGGGTACACCGGCAGACCGGCTATCCTCCGAACGTCCTTTTTCTCATATAAAAGGCGCCACGGCACCGGGTAACCATGAACCCATAAGTCAGCCAGCTTGAGCGTGTTCTTGCGCGCTATCAGCTTTTCAAAATACTCCGTCCCTTCATCGGAATCCAAGAGCTCCATCGGCGGTTTCGTGGCTTTTTTCCCGGAAAAGACACCTGCCGTCAATGTTGCATTCGTTCCGAACTTCTCCATTCTCTCCACGAGATCGGGACCGCTTCGAGCCACGAAGGCCGCCCGATAGTCCATGGCATCCCTTCCCACTTGCAACGTATAGGCGAGATCGTTGAGGTCGACCTCCGGATATGCCAACAGGTACTCACGGATATTCGTAACCAACTGGTCTAACCCGGCTTCGGTTTTTGCCGACAGAACAAGAATCACTGGGTGAGTCAGGTCCAGCTTGCGTCCCGAGTTTTCTGCGAGATACTCCTTGATCACGAGATGCGCGTTGTAACCACCGGTGGCGAACGAGTTGATACCGCCGATTCGAGGCTGTTCTTTTCCATCTCTAACCTGTCTTTCCCAGGGCGTATTCTCCCGGATCAGTGTCAGTTGATCTGGGTCGATCGCCAGATCGGGATCGACTTCTCCCAACCCTTGAATGCCGATAATCTCGTTGTGCCGAAGTTGGCAAAGAAGTTTTGCCAGAACGGTCAATCCGGAGGCGGCCTCCGCATGTCCGATAGATGCCTTCACCGACGTCAGCACACACGGTGCGGCATCGGGATCCGGTTTGCTTCGTGCCCGATTCAAGGCTCTCTTAATTGCCGCGATTTCTGAAAAATCGCCCTCTCGGACACCCGAAGCATGTCCCTCAAGCAGCGAAAGGGCCGCGGGATCAATCCCCGCATCGCGCCAGGCTTTGCACATGACGTCCGCCTGTTGCTCAACGTTGGCCGCCGTGATCGAAAAAGTACGTCCGCTATTGTTCGTCGCGGACCCTGCGACAAGGCCGAAGATTTCATCCTTGTCTTGAATCGCTTTGCTCAACGATTTGAGGATCACTGAAACAACGGCCTCTCCTCGAAGCTGGCCCTGACTTTGAGCGCTGAAGATACTGGGCTGTTTCTCCGAAGTCAGAAGAGATGCTTCCCGCACGGCGAATCCATACGAATGCAGAAAGAGACTGGTCGCCCCGACGATCGCTTGATCAATCTCACCACGTCGAATGAGTCCAGACGCTTCGTGAATCGCCACCAATGAACTCGCGCATTCCATATTGATGAATTTGCAAGGCCCCTGGATATTGAGGAAACGAGCGATTTTGGCCGGAACCATCGAAGGTTCGGTACCCTGCCAATAGAGTTCGTTATGGGGAACTCGGTGATCCTGAAGTAGCTTGTTGTAATCGTCGGAAACGTAGGAAACAAAAACTCCGGTCCTCGGGCCTGCGAAATCGCCGGATGCATGCCCGCTGTTTTCGATGCTGTGCCAGATGACCTCCATCAACAAGCGTTGCTGCGGGTCCATGTACTCAACTGCGACCGGCGGAATTTTGAAAAATGCAGCATCAAACTTGTCCACATCATCCAGGAAACCCGCATAGCGA
>JAJCXN010000048.1 GCA_029263415.1 Acidobacteriota bacterium | reverse complement strand
TAGCGCTCCAAGGAAGAAGGGAGGCAGCAAGAACAACTGACCAATGGTTTGGGAATCGAAAGGAAGACTTCAACTAACCAGCTGCGGAAACCGGCCAAAGTAATTGTCGCCAAACCGGACAAAGTAATTGACGCGGGACACAGGACCTCGTTTCTGGCACCTCGTTCCTTGTCCACCTCCTCCAAAGGAGCATCTCTTCCAGGCACCTGCACTGAACAGAAGCGTGGCTCACGATAGAGGTGTCTCTTGGGCTGGTACGGGGTGTAGCAATAGTCGCCCGGTTCAATCTCTTAGACGAGATGGAACCGGGGACTCGTCGCAGCTATGGTTTGACGGTTTCGATGGGCCACCTCTTGCTAACCAGCTTGGCGACGCGCTGGCTGATCCCCATACCCTCTATGCCAACATTCATGGCAATGACAATCGCGCGGTTCGAGTCCGGGTAAAGCTCGAGCTGTGCGAATAGGGTGCCGGCGCTGCCGCCATGTGCGTGCATCATCCCGTGGTCGGTTTCTGCAACCATCCAGCCGCATGCGTAGGCTTGTGCTGCATCGTCCGGCAAGCTGTGCAGATAGCGCATCGTTTCGGCACTGACGGGGCCGTCCTTTCCGTCGAGCCCGGCGAGATGCAGGAGCGCATAGTCGGCGAGGTCGCCGATGGACATGTGCACATCACCGGCGGGCGCAAGGTAGGGGCCGACCTCATACTCGCCGAATTCCTGCACGCGAAACCCATCGTTGTCGGCGTAGTGGCCCCGCGGCTCGTGCGGACGGCCTGGTGTCGCGGGCCAGCCAAATCCGGCCTGCTTCATGCCGGTCGGACTGAAAACGTGCACCTCGATCAGCGACTCCCAGCTCGTACCCGTGACGTGTTCCGCGATGTGGCCGACGACGGCGTAGCCTGCGTTGGAGTATTCGAATTCATCGATCTCGCCGGCCGGGTCTTCCTTCAGCACCTGAGAGACGAACTCGCGTCGCTGCTCGGTCGGCGTTCCGGTGAGCCGGGCTAGACGTTCTTCCTGTTCCTCCTCATCCGTCGTGTAGGGCTTAACGCCGCCGCGATGTCTCAGCAATTGAGTGACGGTGACGTCGCGGTAGGCCTCATTCATGTCGACATCTGTCAGTACGTCGCCGATGGTGGTCTCCCAACTCAACTTCCCCAGCTCCACCAGAGAGCCGATCATGGTCGCGGTCATCGATTTGGTGATCGATCCCACATGCCAACGATCGTCGATCGTGATCTGGTCGTCCGTGTTCGCAGCACGCGTTCCGATGGCTGCAATATCGACTATTTTGCCGTTCTCGATGACGGCGGCGGCGATGCCGGGTACGCCTGTTTCGTTGCGAATTGTGTCGAGCAACTCGGCGAGTGTGGTCCATTCGGACACGTCACTGTCTGCGGTTTCCGCTCCCATGGCCGGGGCGGACGTGGGGCTCATCTCGACATAGTCGAGTTTGTGCGGCGGGTCTTTCTCCAGATTCACAGTCATGCTCATCCACATGCCGAGTTTCTCCGCTCGGCAGGTGACGATGAGGGAGGTGTCTGTCGTCTTGGTGATGAGTACCGGTGTCAGCGAGCCGATCTGCTCGTACATCGCCATGCGCCGTTCGGCGCGTGCCTCGGCCGATCGTTTTGCTAGTGCTGCGTCGGTACGGTGGGTGGCAGCAAAGTCACGCAGCAGGTCAGGATCGTTCGCGTTGAACGACTCGATGTACCCCCGAGCGATTTTTGCCACGGGAGTGTCTGGCCATTCGAGATCTTCGGCCGCGGCAACGGCCGCCGTGAAGAGCCCGAATACAGCCATGGTCCAAAGAACGATTGCGCCTATCCTGATCATTCTGTTTCTCCTATCTAAGGTGAAACGCCGGTTATCCCGGCGACGTGGTGAGCTTTCCTGGAGGTGATCCGCCATCAGCTAAGCGAGAGTGGGCTGGTGAGTGGCTTCGGTTTCATGGAAGTCCTTCTCTATGAGTTAGCTAAGTGGGTAGACGATATGGAGGATTAAACGACATACATCGGTAATCGATGCTCATAGGCAAAAAAAGGGGAGAGGAGCTAGGCCTAGGCCCGCGAGAAACGTTGCAGCATTCGGTCCAGGAACACGATGAGCGAGAACGAAATGATGAACCCTAGGGGCATGATCCAATAGCCGAGAAGATCGACCATCTCGGGAGTATCGATGTAGCCGAGGGCGGTAAAGCCATCGCCGGTTGAGATCAAGCCGACATTGTCTGGGAAGACCGGCTTCAGAGCCGCGACGAAAAAGAAATAGAACGCCAGCAGGTATCCGAAACCGAGCGCCAGCGACGCTAGGAGGTGGGTCGCACCTCGTCTCGCATTGAGCTTGAGCAACTGCAGAAGACTGCGTACGCCGCTTCCAGGAGCCGCGTCATGAAGGAGCCGATCCTCAACCCAGCCCGGCACGAACTCGGCCGGTGAGCCGAGACGCTCGATGGCCACCCTCAATCGTTCACTCTCGGATTCCTCCGAGCGGAGAACGTAACTTTCGAGGAGGTGAGCTGTGATCTCCAGTCGAATGTCCCGCCGCTGTCTTGCGGTGAGTGCCGAGCTGAGTGAGTCCACCTGCAGGAAGTACTGCGTCCAAGCTTGCTGGGCGTCCTGCTCTCTAAATTCGGGTGCAGAGCCGGTCATGATGTAGAAAGTCCCTCGAGAAGTCGATGGATCCGTTTCCAGCGGTCCCCCATTGTGGCGAGCACCTCGTGCCCTGCCGGTCGGATGCTGTAGTACTTACGAGCCGGGCCCGAGTCCATGATCTGCCAGCGAGATTCGATCAGCCCCTCTCTTTGCAGTCGGCTCAAGAGGGGGTAGATGGTGCCCTCAGCCATATCGCTCTCGAGATATTCGCTGAGAGAAGCGATCAGGCGATAGCCGTACGATTCTCCTTTGCTCAGCACCACGAGCACCAGGTAGACGAGCAGCCCCTTGCGCAGTTGAAGCTGCCAGCGCTCGAGGAAGGCCTCGTGAGCTTCGGAGTTGGAAGCATGACTAGGGTTCTGGGGCATGTGATGGCAATCTAAGCTCGTTCGTGAAGGTACAGTATAGAGCGACATACATCGGACTGCAAAGTATCTAGGCCGACTCGTGATGGAGCAAGGTAAGAGTGAGCCAATGCGCTTGCGGCCATTAGTCGCCCTCGCGTGGTCTCTCGATATCCCCCCGACCGGATCAACCTAACAAGGGGTACTCAAGCGATAGAGATGCCGGCGATCTCTTCAGTCCGGACGCTTTCTCGAGCAGTGCGACGGGCTGTAGTGCACAAGGTGAGTCGGGCGTGAACGGAAGACAGCGGGTGTCAGACAAGCGGGCTATCCCGTTTGAGGAACGAGAACTCAGGGTACGCTTCGAGCAGTCCCACGAGAACGACTGTGCGCTCCGGATCCGAGACCAGCAGCGGGCAACTGAGCCATGCGAGTCGAAACACTCACTTAGGCGAAGCCGTCCTCTGGGAAGCAAGTCGCTAGAGCACAAGCCAACGGCCCCACACCCCAAGGAGCTCCCAATGAGCCGCAAACGCACCACACTGGTTTCCCTAGCCGCCGTCGCCATCTTCTGTCTCGCGGTTCCCGCCCTCGCGGCGGACGAGGTGCTTGGTAAGTGGGAAGCCACTATCGAAAACCAACGAGGCAGCAACGAAATCGTCCTGGAGTTCACTGGCACCGCCGACGCGCTGGCCGGAACATGGACCGGAATCCGAGGCACCGACCAGCTCAAGGACGTGACGTACGAAGAGGGCAAACTGACTTTCACACGCAGTTTCAACGCCCAAGGCAACGAGGTCAAGATCAACTGCACGGCCACGGTCGACGGCGACACGATGAACATCACGTTGTCGACGGCGCGCGGCGATCGCGACATTACGGCCACCCGAGCGGAATAGCTCCAGCCCTCGAAGGCGCACCGTCGTTGTCGCAGGCCACCCCTGGTTGCGGACGGTACGCCGAACGCTGGGTTCACACCCACAGCTACTCCGTCGCAGGACTCGTTGTCCCGATCTGACCACGCTGCAGTCGCCAACCCTCACCAGGCGCCGACGTCTCCTGACTCGAAGCCGTCCCAGAAGATGACCCCGGGCGGCTGTACTAGCCGGACGCGGTCGATCTCGGCCGTGTACGTGGCATCGGCACCGCCTACCACTTCGAAGAAAAGACCGACCGAGACGACGCCGGCAGGCGGCATGATCAGGCCGCCCCCGATCTGGTACCACTGACCCCCACTGTCCCCAGTCAGTGGCGAGGTCATCGACGAACTAATCTCCGTGCCACTGCAGGCAGGCCCGTCCCACCAAGCCAAGCCCGCGATCAGCGTCGGGCTGTCAGCGGACGACGATCCGATGCGGCCGAGAGCCGAGATTGTAATCGGGTCGAGCGCAGCGATGTCGATGCACTGCTCTAGGGTCCAAGTGGCGCCTGAGCCCGAGACGGTGTCGAGCTTGCCCGCCCCGGAATGAGGCTTGCTTTCTGCGTCGAGGGCTCCGAGGCTCCAGTCGCTGGGGTTGGGCCCATCTTGCAACCAAAGGCCGAGGCCGTCGTCAAAGTTCGGGTTGTCGGCCAGCGGGATCACGACCACGGTGAGATCCGTGGTCCATGCGGTTCCGGCTCCTCTGATGCCACCGTCCAATGGGTTACCGGCCACATCGGCTAGTGAGGCACAGGCTAGGAGCCGATAGCGGCCCGCTGCTAGCCCCGAGGCCGCGGCGACGCCGACCCCGGCGACGTCGCCAGGAGCCTCGTACACGATGGTTCCGATCGATACCGGCTGGTCATCGCCGCCCGGTGCGCCGCACTGGGTGGTATCTAGGATCTCGTTGACGCCGGCCTCCACCAACTGCCAGTTGTCGGTGTCGAGCACCGAGTCGGGCCCGATATCTGCCATCGTCTCGTCGAACCCGATCAGGAATCGGGTCACCGCCTCGATGACGGACGGCTCGGCGATGCCGTCGATTCCGGCCTCTGGCACGGAGTCGGCACTGATGACCGCGGGTGCGTTGGCGTCGATCCAGAACGGGCCCGTGTGCACGGTGGTGCCGCAGTTGCCAAGCGCGTCCACGGCCCGTACGTGCAACCACCAGTCGTCGCTGTCCACGGTCGTTGTCGCTTCGTGGGTCGTGCTGGTCTGGTCAACGGAACAACTGGGCGCGGTTCCGCTGCTCTGATCAAGCGCCACGGCATAGCCTGTTATCCCAGTTGGGTCGCTGGCGCCCGAAAATTCGAAGTCGATCGTTGGATCCGAGGACCAGGTCGACGTCGTATGACTCGACGATCCGACCGCCAGGCCGGTGGGGCCGCTCAGGTCGATCACCAGAGGCCCGACGGGCACCACCGGGCCCCAGTTGCCAGCGTTATCGACGGCGCATAGGTGCGCGTACCAGGTGCCGTCGGCGAGCGCCGCCGAGGTCGTGACGAGCTCGGTTTCCTCGACGTCCTTGGTGGAGTCACACGAGCTGACGGCAACGCTGTTGATCAGGATTCCGTAGCCGTCGATCCCCGAAGTGGTGTCGGTTGCGGCTCCCCAGCTGAAGTCAATCGTGGCGTCGGCGTGCGGCTGCCCGTCGCCGTGAGAGGAGGAGGCAAACGTTCCAGGCGCCGCGGGTGCCGCGGTGTCGAGGCGGAACGGGCCGGCGTGTACCGTGTCCGTGCAATTCAGGGCATTGTCACAAGTCGACAGGTGGAAAAACCACCCATCGCCGTCGGCGAGCATTTGGTCGGTTTGGTGCGGGTCTGAGACGTGCGGCACCTCGATGGTGTCGTCGGGAGTGGTCACGGCCTGTTGATCAAAGAGGATCGAGTAGCCGGCCAATCCTGATCCGCCGTCGTCTTGGGCTCCAGCCCACTCGATCTCGACTTGACCAGCGTTCGACCAAAGCCCTGGAGCTGGGGTGGTCGACTGGATCGCTGGGTCGGTAGGCGCGGTGATGTCCGGGCAGGTGTAGCGAGCGATGCGTGAGGCGGCGCGCCCACCTGCGGTGACGAAGACGCCTCCCATAAAGAGGGAAGACCGGAGGCCTGATCCGTCGTCATGTACCGCCAAAGAGTAGGCGTGAGAGGAGAGTCCCAGCTCCATCGTCGCCGCATCATCGATACTGGCCCAGGTGCTGCCGCTCCAGCGCGCCAAGAAGTCGGCGTCGTGCCCGCCGGCGGTGTCAAAGATCCCGCCGACGTGGAGCGCGCTCTCTCCGTTGCCGTCGTCGTAAGTGGCCATGGTTTGGGGGCGATGATCAAGCCCGTTACTCATCGTCCCGCTGTCGATCAGCGCTTCCCAGTCCGCTCCGTCCCACCTCGCGATCTGGTTTGCAGTGTTGCCGCCGGCGCTGGTGAAGCTTCCGCCCACGAAGAGCGCATCGCCTGAGCCCTCGTCGTGCACGGCCATCGTGGTGACGAATGCCGGCAGGCCGAGGCTGCTGTCGTCATCGAGGACTGAATCGAAACTCGTGCCGTCCCAACGCCCGATGTACGGGGCCGGGAACGTGAAGCCACCGCCAACGAAGAGCGCCGGGCCGGAGCCGTCGTTGTGGCTCACCAAAGCGTTGACCGAACGGGGGAAGACGCCATTGCCTGTGCCCTTACCGGAGGGATAGGTCAAAGCTACCCAGTTGGTCCCGTCCCAACGCGCCACAGCAAATGCGGTGACGTTGGCTACGGAGGTGAAGAGGCCGCCCGCGTAGAGCGCTTCTCCGGAGCCGTCGTCGTGGGCAGCGAGAGCGTTGACCGTGTTGTTGGCTCCCTCGGCCATGGTGCCGGCGTCGACCAGCGGTTCCCAGTCCGTGCCGTCCCAGCGCGCGATCCCTCCGGCTGCAGCTCCACCTGCCATGGTGAAGTCCCCGGCAGCGTACAGCGCTTCTCCGGACCCATCGTCGTAGACGGCCAGCGCTCTGATGTCGTCATCCGTGCCCTCGATGCCGGTGTCGTCATCGGCTAGTGCCGACCAGCCGCTCCCGTCCCATTTTGCGATGCGGCTGGCGACCGTTTCGCCGGCATTGATGAAGTCGCCGGCGGCGTACAGCGCCTCGCCGCCGCCACCGCCGTCGTCGAAGCGGGCGAGGGCCCAGACGATGCCGTTGAGTCCCTCGGCCACTACGCCAGCCTCGCTAACTCCACTCCATTCACTGCCGTTCCAAACTCCAATGCCGTTGGCGACCCGACCTCCCGCTCGGCGGAGCTCGCCACCTACGAAGAGCCGTGGTCCGGCGCCGCCGCCGTCGTCATAGACCGCCGCAGCGTACGCTGCGTCGTCGAAACCATCCAGCATCGTGATGGCGTCCTGAAGGGCCGTCCAAGAGGTCCCATTCCAGCGGGCCACCCGTGCGGCAGCGCCACCGCCGGCGGTGGTGAAGAACCCCGCCGCATACAACGCGTGGCCACTCCCCGAGCCGTCGTCATAGGCCGCGAGTCCGTAAACGTTCGCATTGAGTCCCGAACCGAGGGCCGACCAGGTACCGTCCCAGGAAGCGATCCGAACCGCGCCCGCACCCCCGGCGGTGGTGAAGGCGCCGCCGACCACGAGTACCTCGTCCACCCCATCGTCGTAGACCAGCATCGTCTCGACGTTGTTGTTCACACCCGTCCCGAGGGTGCTGAACGCGGTACCGTTCCAGCGAGCGATCTTGCTCGCTGTGGTACCGCCGATCGACGTGAACTGGCCCCCGACGTAGAGCTGCGGTCCGCCACCGGCGCCGTCATCGTAGACATCGAGTGCGAAGACGCTGCCGTTGGCACCCGTAAGAACGGTGGTCCAGGCACTGCCGGTCCACTTCGCAATACGGCTGGCGCTGGAGCCTCCAGCGTTGTTGAAGTAGCCCCCGGCGTAGAGTTCAGCGCCCCCGCCGTCGTCGTAGACAGCGAGGGTGGCCACCCCGTTGTCCACTCCCGCGCCGAGCGCGCTCCACGTGCTGCCGTCCCAACGGGCCATCCGGCTTGCAGGCGCGCCCCCGGCGTTTTGGAAGAACCCCCCCACGTAGAGGTCCGCTCCAGCACCGTCGTCGAAGACCGCCATCGAGGATACGGTGCCATCCACGCCGTCGACCAGAGTGTTTTGGTCGACCAGCGGTGACCAACTCGCGCCATCCCAACGGGCGATCCGCTGCACCACCGTGCCATCGGCCGACTGCAGATTACCGCCCACGTAGAGCGCCGGTCCGGAACCGTCGTCGAAGACCACCATGGCCTCGACGTGCCCACCTTGCAGCTCGAGTCCCGGTACGCCGAAGCCTTCCGCCCACTCACAGCCCTCGACGCCCAGTAGCGAGACCGCGGCGCGACGTCTGGTTCGTCGGTGATCTTGGCCAGGTGCTGAGACCTCGCGAACCGAGATCTCGCCAAAGCCCGTCGCCGCCATCTTGACGATCTGCACTCCGGGCTCCACTACCTCGGTCGCCAGCAAGCGGCCGTCCTTCTCGTCGACAACTTCGATGACCGTCTGCGTCTTACCCCGCCACGAGATCGCCAGGGTCGCCACCGAGGCACCGCCGACCCGGCCGATCCAGGTCGCGGTCAGTCGTTCTGACTCTTCTACCCAGCCTGCCGAGGCGTTGCGAAGCGTTTCGGCCTTTCCATGGTCGGTTGGTCCCCGGTCGGCTATCGAGATCGGGGCCAGGGCCCCGTTTAGTCGGACTTCCCGGGCCTCGAGGCCATGAGTGCTCTCGGGGGTCAATCCGAGCACCGAGGCAGTGGTACCCAGACCCACAAGCAGTCCGTAGAGGAGACCGAGCAGCACGCGGAAGATGTGGTGGTCAGCTCGCCGTCGGCCGGGCTGGGTCGCTGGTGCTTGGCCATTCATCTCTCTTCTCCAATGTGGGTTCGCCTTGGCAGCGCTACATCCCCTGATGGGCTTGGGCCAGGATGTAGCGAGAGGTTGAAACTCTCTCTCCTTACAAAGAGCGCAAAATGGCCACCGAACCGGCCAACGGCATTCCTCAGCCATCGCTTTCGTTCAGTTCCTGGCCGCCAGCGCTAGACATTCGATCTAGTAGTGCGTGTGCCTTCCAGAATCGACGGGCTCAACATGCAGTGTTGCCGGCCACCAGAGGGACTGTCCCCTCCCAACGTTTGCCAGCTGCTGGGGGGCTTGGCCGCTAACTCGCGACGAATAGCCACCACGCCAAGGTGTCTGAGATGCACTGCTACGCTCGGACGTGGACTCATGGACTCACTTTGTCGACACTACAAGCGGATCGGTTGCCTCTTCCTCGGGCTCGTCCTACTCGGATCTGCCGCCGCGCGGGTGGCACCGGCTGCCGGCCTCGATCCGTCCAAACGGCTGACTCAGTACAGCCTTCGGACTTGGGGATTGGATGAGGGTTTGCCGCAGAGCACTGTCAATGCCCTGGCGCAGGACGGCCACGGTTATCTGTGGGTAGGGACCCGCGCCGGCCTGGTGCGTTTCGACGGTGTCCGTTTCGTGCCGTTCGGCCAGGATCATGGCCTCCCGAGTCGTCCAGTAACCGGACTGGCGAACGATAGCGACGGGGCACTCTGGGTGGCATCCGGTGGCCGGCTCTTCCGTAGCCGAGGTGGTGGTTTCGTCGAGGTGCTCCACGACGGCGAACGTGTCACCGGGGCTGATCACCTTTTCGCGCGCCAGGCGGGAGGAGTCTGGGTGGCCCGTCGGCAGGGGACTCTACTATGGGCATCAGTCGACGCCGGTGCCGAGGAGTTCCGCAATCAGCGCGGAGAACCCCTCAGTGGCGTCTCCGCAGTGGTCGAGTTTGACGGATCATCTTGCTTTGCAGCTACAGAGGTCTTCTGCCACAGAGGAGGAGCAGTCGAACCCTGGGTTCGGGAGTCATCAACGCAGCAAGAACCATTTCCGGTCGATTCCTTGGCCGCAGGAGGCGGCGGATCCTTGTGGGCCGGGACCCTGGGTGGCGGCCTCTGGAGAGGGCGGCACGGGCGCCTCGGGCGAGTGCCGTTGGGAATGGACTTGGACCGCGCCAGCATCACCGCATTGCGGATCGACCGAGAAGACACCCTGTGGGCCGGCCTTTTGAGTACCGGTCTGGTGCGGCTTGCGTCGGCCTCGGAGGATGGCACCCAGGGCCGAATCGAGCGAGGACTCCCCATGGGGTTCGTACGAACCATGATGCTTGATCGAGACGGCAACCTTTGGATTGGTACCAATACCAGCGGTCTGATGCGCCTCACGGACCCCCCGGTCACTACCTTCTCGGTTCCCGAGGGCCTACCATTGCCGACGGTTCATTCTGTACTCGAGAGCCGTGACGGTCGAGTTTGGTTGGGCTCTCAGGGCGGTGGGCTGGTGGAGATCGACAGCGAGTTAGGAATTGTCATCCGGGGTCCCGAAGACGGGCTGCCGAACTCGGACGTCATGGGATTAGCGCGGGATCAAAGCGGTGCCTTACTGGTGGCCACAGCCGGCGGTGTTGCTCGCCTCCAAGGGGACGTCTTCCAACCACTGCCCGCCGTCGGTAATCCGGTCGCGTTCACGGTGTTCGAAGACACTGCGGGTCGGCGGTGGGGCGGCTTTCTCGATGGGCTGAAACAGTGGGATGGAGAGCGCTTTGAAAGCTTGCCCTGGGGTGACGGCAGGCAGGTCGTGTCGATCGAAGAATCGGCAGATGGCACCCTCTGGTTCGGCACGATGAACGAAGGTCTCATCCGCTACCGTCAACAACGGGTGGAGACGATTGCACCCGCCGAGCCCTTCCCTGTGCTTTCCTTGCTCGCGGACGGCGAAGATCTCTGGATCGGCACCCACTCTCTTGGCCTTGGACGGCTGAGCGCCGACGGAACTTATCGTGGCCTCGGCAGCGCCGAAGGATTGTGCGACGACGACATCTATTCTCTGCTCGAAGACGGCCTGGGCCGACTGTGGATGAGCAGTGATCGTGGCGTCTTCGTCATCGACATCGAGGACGCGATGGCGGTGCTCGAAGGCCGGGCGGCGAAGCTCTCTTGTCGTCGTCTGGGCACCGCCGATGGCCTGCGCACCCCGGAGGCGTCCGGTGGGCTACAGCCCTCTGCCTGGCGCACTGCCGATGGAGGCCTCTGGTTCGCGACCATCGACGGCGTGGCGAGGGTCGATCCGAAGCGCATCTTCCGGCCGACTCAAAGCTCCCACGCCAGAATCGAGACTGTTCGTTCCGCCGGCGCCGAGATCGAGCCACGAATGGATGGCTCGGTACTGCTGGTTGCGAGCCAACGCACTTTCGCCATCGAATACACAGCTCTCGATCTAGCGTCGCCTGAGAAGCTCGAGTTCCGATATCGACTTGCCGACCTAGAGACGGAGTGGACCGAGTCCGGCGCCCGACGCACTGCCTTCTTTTCTCACCTAAGGCCCGGCGAGTACACCTTTGAAGTGGCCGCGCGCTCGCAAGGCGGGGGTTGGAGTGAGCCCGCCCGCCTAGCCCTAGAACTCCAGCCACTGTTCCGCGAGACGGCGTTCTTCCCAGCGCTCTTAGCGAGCGGTGCTCTGATCCTCGTGACTACAATCCATCGCTTGCGCCTCGCTCATCTGGGCAAGCGTCAGCGCGAACTCGAGTGGGCGGTTGAAAGTCGTACCCGAGAACTCGAATCGGCCCGGATCGACCTGCAACAGGCCAACGTCCATCTCGAACGCAGAGTTCAGGACGGGGTCGCGGCTCTACGCCAGTCGGATCGGATGGCCGCCTATGGTCATCTTGTGTCCGGTGTGGCGCATGAGCTTAGGCATCCGATATTCACGCTGCGCACGGCAGCCCATCTCCTGGTAGCGAAGAGTGACGGGTCATCAGAGTTGTCCGATGAACTCGCTTTGCTCGAGAGCGAGGGCGACCGAATTGGCCTCCTGCTCGACGATCTCCTGGAGCTGTCTAGGCCACCGTCCGCAACTCTGCTGCATACCGAGATCGAGCCCATGCTCGGCGAAGCGATCCGCAGTCATGAAGCTGCCTTCGCTGATAGCGCCGAGAGCGCGCCGAAGATCGAATGCCGATGCTGCAGACAGCTACCGCCGGTGGCGGCGGAGCGCGAAAAATTGCTGCGCATCTTCCTCAATCTGCTCAACAACGTGCGGCGCCATGCTCCTAGTGCAACCTGCATTCGCGTCGAGGCCTCAGTCTTGGCGGCTGATGCGGTGCCCGGAGCCCGGGTGCGGATCAGCATCTCAGACGACGGTGAGGGCATCCCGTTGGCGCGCCAGACCGACATATTCGAACCTTTCGTCTCGGGAGACGGCGGCACAGGTTTAGGGCTGGCCATTGCGCGCAACATCGTCGAAGCCCATCGCGGCACGATCCGGCTCGAGTCGGAACCAGGGCAAGGAGCCAACTTCGTCGTCGAGTTGCCTGCAGCGCAGTAGTTCCGCACACACAAACCTTCGGAAACCCAGCTCTGTTCGGCATTGGCAGGTGCCCGCGCGTTGCATGTTCTGACTTCTTCGTTCGCGCTGGCTGCCAGCTCAGCCGCCCGGCCGCAGGCCCCTGGCCGCAATCCGCCGGGGCGCATGGTCGTGCTCTTCACCTTGCGTCTGCCAGCCCCTAGTCTCACTTCGAGGGCCAGGCTCACGCCAAGATCATTGGAGCCCGATCGGCAGAGTAGCGGATCAATCGAAGGAGGAAGCGGTGAAGAAGCTGGCAACAATCTGTGTACTTATGGTGGCGAGCGCGACGCCTGCGCTCGCCGATACCTACGTCGTCGATACCGAGATCGATGCGATGTGGACTAGCTGCTCCGGCGTGGTGATCGGCGACTGCACGCTTCGTGGTGCCATCGAAAAGTCGAACCAGAATCCGGGCGCTGACACAATCGTTTTCGGTTTCGGCGCGACCTCGATCACGCTTTCCATCACCGGCGCCGACGAGGACCTAAACCAGACCGGCGATCTCGACATCCTCGACGGCGTGGAGATTTTTGGGGGTGGGAGGGTCACAGTAGATGGCTCTCTCCTCGGTGATCGTGTGTTCGATGTCCTGACCGAGACTAGTTACCCGAACCATTTCGAGGAGCTGACGATCATCGGTGGGGCGGCGCCTCCAGGTGACCTAGGCGGCGGTATACGCTGCGTGAACTCTGTCGTCTTTCTCGAAGGTGCGGTGGTCGCCGGCAACGGGCCGGTGAGCGGCGGTGGCGGGATCGCCGCTGTGAATTGCGAGCTTTGGCTGGAATTTGCGTCCATTCACGATAACTCAGCCTTCGGGTCGGGCGGCGGCATAGGGCTTTACACCGGTTCGATGATGTATGCGAGCCATTCGGCATTCTTGGACAACGACGCCAATCAGGGCGGAGGACTCTACGTTTCCTTTTCCCATGCCGAAGCTGCGGTAGACAATTCAACGTTCAGCGGCAACACCGCAGGCACTGGGGGCAGTGCCATCATGGGTTACCTCGTCTCACTGGACTTCGTCACCATCGTCGCACCGACCGGCGTCCCGGCCATCTCCGACCAAGACGTGGATGCTGTGACGACGTTCAGCAACTCTCTGCTTGTGGGTGACTGCGATCCGGGAGCAGGCGGTGACTTCATATCTGCCGGGGGTAATCTCGAGAGTCCCGGCGACACCTGCGCTCTGAATCCACTCTTGGACCAGGTGAATGTCGCCGACGCGCGTCTGATGCCGCTCGGCGACTACGGCGGCGCGACGCTGTCACACATGCCCAGGGCCGACAGCCCTGCAGTGGACGATCCGCTCGGTGCCACCACCAATTGTCCGAGCCTCGACCAGAGGTTCGGCCCGACTCGGCCGGTCGACGGCAACGGCGACGGAGTCGCCGCCTGCGATATCGGGGCGATCGAACGCGACCTTCTGTTCATGGACGGCTTCGAGTTGGGCGATGTGTCCCAATGGTCGGCGGCGCAAAACTAGCGCCCGGGGGGCTGGTTGCATCAGGGAGCTCACGACGGGTCCAGGAAGAGGCCATTTCGCAGCACAGGAGAACAAGATGATCGTGTGTAGATTCCACTTCAGGCGTTTCCAATCGACGGTGAATAGCTACGCGCCGGCGGTCGTCCTGATCACCGTGGTGTTCGCCGCTGCTGGATGCGCCTCGGGCGGGAAAGCCAGGCCGCGCAGCGCGAGCGTCGGCTGCGACTCGGTGGCCGGAGTGTTCTCGAACCTTGGCCGTCTCGATCGGGATCCCGCCAAGTACGCTCCGGAAGACCTGCAGACTTTTCTTCTCGAGCACCTTGAGACGTTAGAGAGGCTTCCACGACGCTTCCGCGGGGCGAACGACGTGTCGGTCGCGCTCCGGCACGTCAGCGACGGCGAGCTTCGCTACGCGGTCATTGACGCGAGCGGAGCGATCGTTCATCGAGGTACGTCCACCCGCTACGCGGCCTGTTCGCGAGGGGTCCTCGAGCGGGTGAAGAAGATCGAGCTCAAGCTCGAGGACGGTTGGCTAGGTTCCGACGAGACCTACACGCAATCGCTCTACATCGCGGTCGCCGGCGAGCTCGTCGTTGGCAGCAAGTCGGCCGCCTACGGGTTGTTCCTCGGATTTCCGATCCTGAGCAAGCAAGGAACCTGGAGTGAGTATCCCAGTGATTCACGCTTCGACGTTGGCAGCTTTGACTTTTGATCTCTTGCCCGAGGCCTTCGAAGCAGGCGAAAGGCGGCGTTGGGAGCCCTTCGCTTCGGGAGCCGGCGGTACCGGCCTGTCCTGGCCATCGCGAGCAATATCACTGAGGCCGATGGCGCACGGTCGGGGCGAGTTGGAACCCTGTGTCCTAGGGGGCCACTTGGTCGTCGAATTGGCCGCCGACGATGCGAGGTCCGCTTCTTAGTCCTCTCTCCCGTCGACGGACGGAGGGAGCATGGTCATGCTCTTCTTCTCGCCGCTCCGAGCCCTTAGCCTCTCTTCGAGAAGTCCGACCCCCGCAACGAAGTCATCGAAGGAGCACGCTTTGAGGAAATTGACGATGAGGTGTGCACTGATCAGTGGACTTACCATAGTGAATGTAATGCACGCGAACGCCGATACCTACGTGGTCGACACCGAGATCGATGCCATGTCGACCGGCTGCTCCGGTGTTGTGATTGGCGACTGCACACTTCGTGGCGCCATCGAACGGGCGAACCAGAATCCCGGCCTCGATACAATCATTTTCGGTTTCGGCGCGACCTCGATCGCCCTTTCCATCACCGGGGCCGACGAGGACCTAAACCAGACCGGCGATCTCGACATCCTAGAGGGTGTAGGGATCTTCGGGGGTGGAAGCGTCACGGTAGACGGCTCTCTCCTCGGCGATCGTGTGTTCGATGTCCTGACCGACACCGATGACCCAACCCTCTTTAAGGAGCTGGCGATCACCGGTGGTCAGGCGCCCCCAGACAGCTCGATCTTCTCAGTGCTAGGCGGCGGGATCCGCTGCGTGAATTCCGCCCTTCTTCTCGACGGCGCGGTGGTCGCCGGCAACGGACCGGTAGGTGGCGGCGGTGGCATCGCGGCCGTAAGCTGCCAGCTGTTGCTGAATTTTGCGTCCATTCACGACAACTCCGCGATCCAGACAGGTGGCGGCATAGGCCTCTACAGCGGCTCGACCATGAACGCGGCCCTTTCGGCGGTTTTTGACAATGCTGCTAATCATGGCGGAGGACTGGCTATCCTTCAGTCCGAGGTCGCGATGGACAATTCGACTTTCAGCGGCAACACGGGCAGCGTGGGCAGTGCCATCCAGAATTCCAACCTTCTCTCACTAGAGTTCGTCACGATCGTCGCGCCGGCAGGCGGCTCAGCCATCGTCCATCTGTTCTCAGGTGCCTCGACCACCTTGAGCAACTCTCTGCTAGTAGGTGATTGCGATACGGTCGCTGGCAGTACCTTCGTATCTGCCGGAGGCAATCTCGAGAGCCCCGGTGACACCTGCGATCTCGATCCGCTTTTGGACCAGGTGAACGTCGCCGACGCGCGGCTCATGCCGCTCGGCGATTACGGCGGCGCGACGCTGTCACACATGCCCAGGGCCGACAGCCCTGCCGTTGACGATCCGCTCGGCGCCACCACCAATTGCCCGGGCTATGACCAGAGATTCGGGCCCAGTCGGCCGCTCGACGGCAACGGGGACGGAATCGTCGCTTGCGATATCGGCGCGATCGAACGCGATCACATCTTCATGGACGGCTTTGAGTCGGGCGATGTGTCCCAATGGTCCATGACGGCACCGTGACGCTGGGTTCTAGATCAAGCCTGCCCGCAGCGCCTTGCTCACCGCTTCGCTGCTCGTGTGGACCTGCATCTTTTCGTAGATCGACCGGATGTAGTTGCGCACTGTGTTGATAGAGATGCCCAAGGAGTCGGCGGCCTCCTGATAGCTCCTGCCTTCGGCCAGTTGGGTGAGCAAATCAGTCTCGCGCTGGGTCAAGGGTGGCTCCGGCTGTTGGATCGGCGCTGTGCGTCGAAACAATCGCACTACCATGCGGGCGATGGCCGGTGACATGGGCGCGCCTCCGGCCATGGCTTCTTGAAGTGCTTCGAGCAGGTGGGCTGGGGTGGTGCTCTTGAGCAAGTAGCCGCTGGCGCCCCCGCAGAGGGAGGCGAAAACCTTCTCCTCGTCGGAGCTGGCGGTGAACATCAAGACAAGGGCGCCCGGCCATCGTGCGAGCACCTTTCCAACTCCCACATCCCCTTGGATCCCGGGAAGCTCGATGTCGAGCAAGACGATGTCGGGATCGGATCCGAGCGCTGCCGCCCGCGCCGCTTCGACCGATGCCCAGTTGCCGACGCATGAAAAACCCGGTGTTCCGTCCAAGAGCATGCGCAGGCCGGCCCTGAAGGCACGGTCGTCTTCGATCAACGCGACATCAACTGTAGGAATTTGCTCCACGCGGTGGTCTCTCCCGAGAGTCGATGGACTTGTCACCAAGTTGGATGCTGAGAAAGCGCGGCTAGTGTACTGGGCCGCCTGGTTCTGCGACACCCATGCACGTGCTCTGTTGTCATCGAAGCTAGCATGGCGAAGTGTCAGGTGTGACAGATGAGCAGATAGGGGCGTTCAGACGGAGTTTCCATCCAGGCAGAGTTTCCATTCAGACAGAGTGTTAATCCAGACAGAGCAGACAGAATGTCAGGGGCTGTAGAGAGTGCGCCCTGAGGTAACCCAGGGGCCAGGGAGGCCTGTACCTTGCAGAAGCAGTTGCTTCTACCTATTTGAATAGGCGAAACTTATCCGCATGCAGTCGAATCCCCGACTTCAGCGCTCACTCCAAACCCAGGCCGTCAACATGTTGCGACGAATCCACCATGTCTTGCTCATCGCTACCGCGGCAGCCAGCCTTGCGGTGACCGCCGGCTACTCTCAGCGGGGCACTCTTCCCGCATTCCCTGGCGCCGAGGGCTTCGGCGCCGCTGCCACAGGTGGTCGTGGAGGGCAGGTCTTGAGGGTTACGACGTTGGCAGCCACCGGAGTAGGAAGCCTCCAATGGGCATTGGATCAATCCGGTGCGCGCATTGTGGTTTTCGCGGTGTCGGGCGTCATCGAAGGAGACATCCAAATTCCTCACGGTGAGCTAACCATCGCCGGCCAAACAGCGCCTGGTGCGGGCATCACAATCTATGGTCACCTCTACACTCCGTTCGGCCAGGAGTTCGGCAACATCATCATTCGGCATATCCGTGTGCGGCCACCAGATCCAGACTCGGAATGGCCACCCACTCAGCACGACGCTATCCAATTCTCAACTAATCACACGCTTATGCTCGATCACATCGATGCGTCGCACGGTGCCGACGAAACCATCGACATGTGGAACGGAGCAACGGATGTAACACTGCAGTGGTCTGCGATCACATACCCAATCTACGATCCCGGCAACGGCTGGACGCACAACAAGGGCATCATCAATCATCGGCCTTGCGAGGACTCATCGAGCTGCGATGAGAACAGTCCTCCAGGAGGCCGGATCTCGATCCACCACAACTACTTTGCGCATGCCCGCAACCGAACTCCTGCGCTGTCAACCGGCCCTGCCGACGTCATCAACAACGTTGTCTACAACGGGCGAGAGGGCTTCGTTCATCACAACGTTGCTGGCGGTGACTTCAACCTTGTTGGCAACGTCTTCATAGATGGACCCAGCGCTTCACTGGCACCTCTCTGGTTCGATCCGGAGAACGGCACGCCAAGCATCCCAACTCGCTACTGGCTGTGGGACAACTGGGTCGAAGATCCGGGCGTGTTCGACGGCCGCTTCGACAATCCCTTCGACCTCCCAGCCTTCGATAACGCCTATACGTTCTACTGTTGCGGGATCGTGCCAGGCCAGTTCAACACCGAGGGCTTCTTCGATTTTTCATCGACCTCGGGTTACGTCCCGATCACCACTCAGCCTTCCATTGGCACTGAGCTGACTGTCGTCGAAGACGCGGGGGCGCGGCCCAGAGACATCGTGAGTCGTTGGGCCCTTGAGGACGTGCAAGGACGTTCGGGGGCTTGGGGCAACCGCCGTCCGATTGATTGGCTCGATGGGTTGACGCCGTCAGCACCGCCACAAGACCTTGATGCAGATGGCATGGCCGATGATTGGGAGCAAAGTCATGGACTTGATCCAAGCGACAGCAACGATCACTCAACCGTCATGCCGTCGGGCTATACGGCCATTGAGGACTACATCAATGAACTCGCAGTATTGCTCGTTGCGGAACCACTGGAAGTGATCTTCCAGGACGGGTTCGAGGCAGGAAATACCTTGGCATGGCAGTAAGTCAACCTTTCAGCTGGAGCAGCTAAAGGTGCCAGACGAAGGCGCCAGATAGAAGGCGCCATGATTGGAAGTGAGCCGCCTGCATGCCCCTCGACGGCGAAGCGCTGCTTTGTGCGCGCGATGACTCTGATGATGATGCTGGCGTGTGTGTCTGGCTGGAGCTGGAACCGGCCCTGAACCGTCTTCGCTGTGCGTTCGGCCGTGCTCTTCTCTTCTCTTGCGTGCCGTTGAGGAAACGGATTGGGCGCACGAGCCTCCCTCTGCGACGTACTATCATCACGTCTGCGATCTGAGTACCTCGGCTTCCTTCATGGAAGCAAACGGTTGCTGCGCGTCTCACGTCTTCTGAGTATCAATACTCCGGGCTATTCGGCCTCCGGTGGATAACTTTTAGGTTGCCAATTTGCTAACGTTCACAATTCTCACGCTCACCGCTTTTGTGCTCGGTCTGTTTGCGGGGAGCCTGCTCACTGAAGCCGTCATCTTGGTCCCCTATTGGCGTTCTCTTGCGCCCAAGACCTTCCTTGACCTACACAGCAGCTTGGGCCCGCTTCTCTACAAGTTCTTTGCGCCGCTCACAATTGCGGCCACCGTGATGCCAGTAGTCTCGGCAATCTACTGCGTATGGACACACTCCAATGCAATGTCCTATGCCGTTGCCAGCGCCGCGCTGATTCTGTGCACATTCTGTCTCTACTTCTATTACTTCAAATCGGCCAACGCCAGCTTCGCTTCTGGAGCGGTAGGTGTTGATGGATTGGCGGATGAGCTGCGCAGATGGAGCATCTGGCACTGGCTCAGAACAGTAGTGGCGATGGCCGCTTTGTACTTTGCGCTCGTGGCGATCGCGGTTGCCGGATAGTCACGATTGTCGGATAGAGGTGCCGCGCATTTGAGGTTGCTCGCTAGATCGAGCCGACTGTCGGGTGGTCGCAAGAGTCGCTAGGGACTTGACCAGATCCTGGCTAGAGAGGCCAGACCAGCAGGATCATCGGGATCCCGACGAGCAGCACGAGAATCTCGAGCGGCAGCCCCATCCGCCAATAGTCCCCGAACTTGTAACCTCCCGGCCCCAGGATAATGGTGTTGTTCTTGTGGCCGATCGGCGTTAGGAAGGCGCAGGACGCGGCGACTGCAACGGCCATCAGGAAGGCGTCCGGATTGGCGTCTAGGCGCTGAGCGATATCAACACCGATCGGTGCGGCGATGAGTGCCGTGGCGACGTTGTTGAGAATGTCGGAGAGGGTCATGGTTATCACCATGAGCAACCCCAATACCGCCACGGTCGGTAGGCCCGCAGTAACGTTCACCACCTGCTCCGCTAGGAGCGAGGTTGCGCCGCTGGTTTCCATGGCGACGCTTAACGGGATCATCGAACCGAGCAGCACGATGACTGACCACTCGACGGAATCGTAGACCTCGTTAGCCGGCACAATGTTGAGCGCGACGTAGAGGGCGACGACCGCTGCTAAGGCTACTGGCAAGTAGATCCAGCCCAGGCTCGCCGCCACGATCGCGGCCGTGAAGGCAACGACACTCACCCATGCCTTCTGTCGCTGAGTGACGTCGAGCCCCCGATCAGCCAGCGACAGACAGCCAAGCCAGCTGACCACATCCGGCATCTGGCCTTTCGGGCCTAAGAGCAGCAAAATGTCGCCGGGTTGGATCGGCGCCTTGCGCACCCGCTCAGCGATGCGCACACCAGCTCTCGAGATCCCCAGCAGCGTGACCCCCTGGCGAGCGAGCAAGCGGATATCCATCGCCGAGCGTCCGACAATCCTTGACCCGGCCGGCACCACGATCTCCACCAGGTCGAGCACGTCGGAGGTAGGTCCGTTCGCACTGCGTGACGCCGAGAGCTTGAGGTCCGCGACGCCCGCTAGATCGTGGATCGCGCTAGGTGCTCCTTGGAACACGATGAAGTCGCTCTTGAGCAGTTGCTCGTCGAGAGCCGTGCCCGGCAGGCGGCGGCCGCGCCGAACGAGACCGAGAATCGCGACTTCGTGCTCCTGGCTCACCGTCTCCAGTTCGCGCAGCGGTTGGCCGAGGAAGGGAGAAGATTCGTTGACCCCGACCTCGGCGACGTAGGCCGCCAGCTCAGTGAGCTCCCGACCGGCGTCGTACTGGCTGCGGCCCTTGGGTACCAGCCGCCATCCAACAAGCGTGACGTAGGCAACACCCACCAATGCCACCACGGCCCCCACTGGAGCGAAGTCGAACATGCCGAACGGCTCGCCCGTGGCCTCGGCGCGAAAGGTTGCGATGACGATGTTCGGCGGCGTGCCGATCAGAGTGACCATGCCGCCGAGGATCGACGCAAAGGAGATAGGCATCAGTGTGAGCGACGGGCTGCGCTTGGCCTTACGGGCCGCCTGGACGTCGAGCGGCATCAAGAGCGCTAGCGCCGCGACGTTGTTCATTGCGGTCGACAGCGCCGCCGCGAGACCGGCCATGATGCCGATGTGTCCTTGCAGGCCGCGCGAAGCGCTGAGTACCGGCCGCGCGAGCAGATCGATCGCGCCTGAGCGCGAGAGCCCGCGGCTGACGATCAGGACCAGCGCGATGATCACTACCGCCGGGTGGCCAAAGCCCGAGAAGACCTGACCAGTGGGTACCAAGCCCAGAACCGCGGCCAGAACCAAGGCGCCGAAGGCGACGACGTCGTAGCGGTACTTCCCCCAAATGAGGAAAACGAGCACCGCGGAGACAAGGGCGAAGAGGGCCGTTTGATCAAAGGTCACGCCCACACTCTAACCAAACGCGGAGCAAGTAGGTGCCAGGCAAGGCTGCTCCGCAATCCGATCACCCATGTGACCCGACCCGACCAGCGATCCGAGCCAGCCAAGGCGGGTCCAGCCGTCCGGTCTCGACACTCATCGAAAGGGCTCCGTCAGGCACGGTGCTCGCCGGCTAGGCTAGGGCACGCTATTCGTCCAGGCCGAGGTGTTGCCGGATTCGAAGCCATCGGAGAAGATGTTGTCGTGCTCCAGCAGGGAATTAGCATCTATGATGCCCGCCCCCGAGTCCCTGTCAAAGCCGAACTCCTCGATGTCGAGCGAACTCGAACCGAACAGTCCACGCAGGCCGGAGGTTCCGATCGAAGGATCGAGCTCTCGCAGCAGTGCCGAGATTGCGGCGGCGTGTGGCGCCGACGCGGACGTGCCGAAGAAGGTCAGGAAGTTCGACGAAGTCGTCGAGACGCCGTCAGCGGCCGAGACGTCGGGCTTTTGGCGCACGATCGAGGTCTGCACACCCTCGCTCGGGGCAAAGCAGCCGTTCTCGAGTCCTGGGCCGCTAGGCGATTCGACTGGGCAGCCGTTGGCTTCGAAGAAGATGCGCCGAGGGCCGTCCGAGCTAAACGTCTCGACCTCCTCGGTGCCATCGAACTCGCCGTTTCCAACCGGCACTCGCACCGCCGCGACGGCAAAGGCGTTCACGGCCGCCGCGTGACCGAAGATCTGGCCATTCGTGCCGATTTGCAGCCGTGCTCGATGGCTGTTTAGGTGAAAGTGACGGTTGATGCCCGAGGTCCTCACGACCACCAGATGGGTGCCAGTGTCGTCAAATCCCACGGAGTTGATGTCCTCGAACGGATCATCATTGCCGTCCTGAATGTCCGTGGAGGCGTCAAGAACGTTGGCCATGGCGGGGTCGAGCAGGAAGAGGTCGTAGTCGTTGCCAGAAGCAAGGAGTGGATCGGACCACTGAAGGGTGAAGAACGGTGCGTCGTTGAGCGGGTCCTCGGTGACGGTATTGGTGTGCTGGGAAGCGCCGTAGTCATGGGCTGTGACGCTGACGTTAAGCGGCGCGGGCAGGAGGAAGCTGCTGCCGCTGAAGTCGCCCTCGAAAACGCCCGCCTCACCGTCGTTGAAGTTGCCTGAATTGCCGGCCGAAGAAAAGTAGAGGACCCCTTGGGAGACCACCGTTTCGACAGCCTGGGCGATGACGTCGTCTTGAAAGACACCTTCGGCGAAGTAGCCGATGTCGTCGACGATCACGTCACAGCCGGCAGTCGCGAGGTCCAGGATGTTCTGAGCCATCTGCGCGAGACCGCCCTGACCTGTAGCAAAGAGAAGAGTCGCTCCTGGCGCGAGATCGTGGATGATCTCGAGCAGTGCTGTACCTTCGCTGGTCCCGGGATTGCCGGATTGACCTGCGAGAAATGTTGTGCCGGGAGGCAGCTCGCCGCTAGCGATTAGTGCAGCCAGCTCGTCGACTGAGTCTGACATCGCACAGACCTGCACTCCTGAACCGTCAACGCCGAAGTTGGCACGCGCGTCGTCGGCGCGATGTGCCACGTCACCTTCAGTGATTACCGAATTACCGCGCACGAAACCGCCGTGCCGCAGAGGGCGGTCGGCCGGTCGGACGTTTCGGATCGCGGCCTCAGCCGCCAACGTCTCGATGCTCTCTAGGGGCAGCAACGCACGAACGGCGTTGAACTGCTCGAACTGACTCACGATAGTACCGCCAAGCGCCTCGATCCGGTCGAGGAGCGCCGCGGAAACCGTTGCGTCGAGATCGAAGAGGACCCGACCGTCGCTCTCGAGATCGACTCCGGTCCTTAGATTCGGAACCGCGAGAGCGTCGCCGCGATCGGCGCGCAGGGCGGTCAAGATTCGAGAGTTGATCTTCCTCTGTGCAGGCGTTCGAGCGCTCTTCTCGGCGAGCAGCGCGCCGATCTGGTCGCGGGCCGACTCGGCGATCTCGGCCGGTTGTCCTACAGCCGTTGAGGGCATGAGCGAAATGACCAGGAGCAACAGACTCGTGGTAAGAGCAGGTGCTGAGAGTCGGGCAGAGTGGCGTTCCTCGAACATGTGCGGATCCTCCCTTTTGGTTTCGTTTCCACCAGGGGACGCTCGCAAGAGTAGTTCTCGACCGTTGGATAGGAACGTTGCCTCTTCGGCTGCCAATTTAGTGGGTCGGCAGTGCACCTGGTTTCCTCGATTCTGAAGGTTAGCATGTCGGGCCGCGAGGCCTGTTGGAAGGGCAGCTGCGCGTCCGTGCTAGGTGGTTGTATTGGTTTCCGCCACCACCTCGCCGAGCGCTACAGCAAGGACCCTAGGCGCAAGCCGACCGAAGAGCTGGACGAGCGGTCGTACCGAGCGAGCCAGTCATCTGTGAAGTCTCTGGACGAGATCCGGTATCGAGTGGTTGTGGGATTGCAGACTTCGTCGGGGCCACCGAAGCCTGCCCGCTTCGATCAGTCTAGAGCCGAGTGCGTGGCAAATAGAGGCGCCAGAACCTTGTTGTGAGTCCGCACTTGCAGGTCATCTGAGTGGCGTTAACACTGCGATTGTTGAACCGGTATCAACACGCGCCTCGATCACGCGGCCCTCATCGTCTAGCCGAAACATCAATCGCGCCGGCGCGGAAGGAACGAAGAACTCGGTCGTGCTGTACGGCCGAAAGAGGTCTTTCCTTTGATCGGGCAGAGTAGCCTCGAGGCCACCGTCTACTACCGAGAACGAGATCACGCCGAGCTCGCTCTCGTACTGTCCCGTATATCGGTCCAGTAGCACCGGTTCCAACTTGATTGCCGTTGGGTCTACCGGTTCGGAAGACCCAGCCTGATCGCTAAACCTCTCGTAGGTGGTTTGATTCACCAGAAGATGGGTGATCGCGCCCTCTGGATCCTCGTGAAAGGCGACCAGCAGTCCATCCACTCGCTGAAAGAGAAGCGGGCCTACGGCATGCAGAGGGCTGCCGCCAAACTCTAAGAACCCTTGATCGTTGAGCGCGAGGTCGAAGGGCCTGGCACGCCAGCCGCCTAGGTGCTTGCGCGTGTGGTTATGCATGCTGTCGGCGTAGCTGCCCGCGAACCGCGCCAGGTCTGCTTGCTGCTCGAGGGGAGGTAGCAGGTCCGGGGCCTTCTGCCGTCCGGCGAAGTACGTGTCCACCAATTGGCTGATTGTGCTGCTTGCAAGGGATCCGGATTCTTGCGTGTAGGCGACGAAGATTCCGAGGCCGTGTTCGGGAACCAGATAGAGCGAGCAGCCGAATCCAGTCATCGAACCTCCGTGACTAAAGGCATCGAGACCGTGTCCGCGATCCTCGAAGAATGTGTAGCCGAAGCCGGGCAGGAGTTTGTGATTGGTTTGTTGACGCGTCAGCATTTGGGTCGCAGATTGTTTGGTGAGAATTTGCTTGCCTTTGAACTGTCCGCCCTGCAGCATCATGGTCATGAAATTTGCCATGTCGACAACGGTGCTGTTGACGGTGGAAGCTGGGTCGGTGTTCATGAACTCCCAGGCTTGCGGTGCCCATTCTCCTAGGAATTCGTAGCCGACCGCGGTGTCTGAGAGCAGGCGTTCGGGCACTACAATGTTTGAGCGAAGCATCTCCAAGGGGCGGAAGATGTTGTCGAGAAGGTACTGCTCGAATGACTGGCCCGAGATCAGCTCTACCAAGTAGCCGGCGAGGGTTATCGCATAGGTGTCGTAAGTGCTGAACTGGCCCGGGGGCCTGACTCGGACAAGATTGTCGGCGAGAAACTCTGCCATCGGCAGCACCTCCTCGCGAGAGGCAACATGTCGACCGACGCCGATCTGGTCGAATCCTGCGGTGTGTGTCAGTAGGTGTTTGACACGCACGGGCTGGTCGTAGTTGTCGTCGACTTTGAAGTCGACAAGGTACTGGTTCACGTCGGTATCCAGATCGAGAAGGCCTCGGTCAACCAGTTGCATCACGGCGACACCGGTGATGACCTTCGAGACCGAACCGATCCGGAAGATGGTCTGTGCAGGGTGGACCGGATCTTGCGCGAACACGTCGCGCATGCCAAATGCATCCTGGTAGACCAGGTTGCCGTCTTTCACGATCGATACCGCGGCACCGGCGATGTACCGATCGGCCATGTTGTTGATGATCGTGGGTCCGAGAGTGGCTCGTAGTTGCTCTTGGTTCCACAATGGACCTTGGTCTTGCGAGCTGACGGCGGCTGCGATCGAGTGTCCGGTCGCGGCCAGTGTGCGCCCGGGACCTAGCTGGAACAGTCCGAACGCTCCCAAGAGGAAAGCAGCGAGTGATGCTGCAATGACTTGACGACTAGGCCGTCTTCGCAGCGGGGTCTCTAGGATGGAGTTTAGACGGTGTTCAATCAATGGGGTTCCGATCATTGCGTTTACTCCAAGAGGGCGGTTCCAGCCTTTCTGTTGACGGACTCGATGCACCAGTCGAAGCAGAAACGCTGAGTAGTCGGAGGGCTTCACGCCTGCACTGAGCACCTCGTTGTCGGCCACCAACTCTTGCTCACTCTTCAAGAGTTTGGCGATGTGCCAAGCGAGGGGGTTGAACCAGAAGAACGCACAGAGCAGTTCAGCCGAGAGGCTCGAGAGGGAATCCCGCCTCTTGAGGTGAGTGAGTTCATGAACCAGGACCATGCGCAGCTCAGCCGGCGAGCCGGACGAGATGCTCGTGGGCAGGATTAGCTGTGCCCGAGGCGGCCCCCAGATCATCGGTGTCGTAGCGCTGTCGCTGACAACGGCGCGGGGTGGGGTGATCCCGAGTCGTTGCGAGACTTCGATCAGGGCGCGAATAACGTGCGGAGCTTCGAGTTGCTTTGCTTCTCGAACGAGGCCGACGGCCGCTCGCCAACGCAACCAGAGTCTGAACAGGCAGGGAACAAGCCCGGCGAGCCACAGAGTGAGCCCCCATCGCGCCCAGGCAGGCAGCGGAGGTACGGCCGCAGTTTGTGACTGTAGGTCTTGCGTTGGCCGAACTGCCTGGCGCGCCTTCTGTTGCTCAGCGGACTGGATCTGAGGCAGGTCTGGAAATTTGCCCAGGCTCGAGTACGGGCTGTGGACCAACGGTGACAGAGATCTGACGATTGGAGCAGGCGGTCTCAACTGCGCTCCGCGCTCACCGCGCTCTCCGCCCGGTCCGCGGATTGCTGCCACAGCGGGGAATAGTAGCGAAGCGATCACTGCCACTAGGAGAAAACGCTGGCGGAGGTGTGCTGAAGATCGTCGACAAAGCCAGACAACAACCACAGTCAGCAGGAGTAGCACGGATACTTCGAGAGAAGTGCTAGCCAGGAGAAGTGCCGACTGGTCCCAGATCGGTTGGATCATGTTAGCGCCCCTCCTTCTTTGCGTCTTGAATCAGCTTCTCGTATCGATCGAGGTCAATATCAAGCTCGCCGGTTCGCGATAGGTCTAGCAGGGCCTCCATCGTTTTCTCTGGAGACCCGTCGAAAAACGTGTTGAGAAGATGTACGAGGGCTGACTTTGAGAAACGCTGCCTTGATATCGCAGGGGAATAGACGTACTTGAAGTCCTCTTCCCTTCTTTCGACCAACCCCTTCTGTAGAAGTTGCCGGAGCACGGAGCGGGCTGCGGAGTAGCTGGGAATGTCATCTACTTCGTTCAGTAGGTCGTGTGCTGATGCCTCGCCCAATCGATAAATGGCTTCCAAAGCCTGGCGTGCTCGACTCCCGAGTTTGAGTAGTGCTTTGCTCATGTGGTCCTTGTGCTCAAATTTGTGCATCGTGAGCAAGATAGCGCACGTGAGGTCGTGCGTCAAGCGAGGGACCATCTTTGGCGAGCAGGCAGGCGAGAGACTTCGAGGACCTTTCAAAGCTTCCCATTTGAGTTGAAGGGCGCGGTGGAAGCGGCCTTTGGCCTTCTGCGGTTCGCCGTGAATGTGGAGGACTAGAACGAGCGGCAAGCGCCCCCAGCAACCGCGGGGCGCCAGCTCGATCGTCGTGGCGCTGGCCCGCTCGCGGTGCCGAGCTCAACTCGGAGATTGGGCCCGGGCGCCCTCAGCTGCGGTCGGCCAGGCTTCACTCCCACATCAAAGTGTCACCGCTCTCGAAACCGTCGGCGAAAATCAACAGAGGCTCGAGCGCTGTGATCTTGACCGCTGTGAACGAACTCGCGGCACCGAGACTGGTACTCCACTGATAGGCCCCTTCCCAATCGCCGGGGCCGAACGGTAGGCCGGTGTTGTTCAAATCGTCTGCAACTCCATCGGCGAGAAAATCGCGGAGCGTTCCGGGCAATTGCGTTTCCGTGACCTGGAAGGCATCTGCCGCCAGCCCTTCGAACAGCATGATGGTTGTGGTGTCGAAAACGCTCATCTGGGTTGGGCTGGGCAACGAGACGGCCTGGTCATCGGTCTCGTCTTCTGTCAGATCCAGATCGGAGTATCCGTAGAGGTTGATCGCCAGGGTTGTTCCGGTGTTCGTCACCTCAAACTCTTCCATCAACATCGTTCCCAAGCCTGCGGAGAGTTCCATGATGGTGATTGTCAGGGTGGCGTCGACGCGACCGGTGAAGTCGATATCGTTCCAACTGAGCGTCGCTACGTTGTCCACGTAAGATTCCGTATCGGGAAGCCGGAGCCGGGTCTCGAAGCCATCGCTGCCCAAACGGAAGTACCACGAGCTTTCGAAGAGGTGGTCGACTCCTTCGACGAAGAGGTCACCGTTGTCGAATTCGTTCTCGGGCACCACCTTGAAGCTGTAGGAGACCGCCCCGTCGCTGATTGTGCCTTGTCCGAAGGTGGCCGATGACAGAGAAAAGAAGGCAAGTAGTAGGACGGCAAGCATTAAATCGAGCTGGCGCAAGAGAATCTCCTCGTTTGAGATGAAGTTCAAATTGGTTGGTTTGCGGAATCTGTACCGTCGAAGCCGAACTCAGATGTTCCAAGGTTTCCGTTTGAGGCTCCGTTGATGGAACATTCCAACGGGTCTCGGTTGCGCTGTCCATTGGCGCACCTCATGGCTGGTCGCTGTCGGTCGGGCCTTGTGGGATGAACATGGCGACACGCCCAAAAGTCGAAGCAGAATGAACGGCTCGATCGGCTTGCAGTAATAGAAGCTGTTGTTTGTCGCGAATTCTGGTGATCCGGCTCAGCTGTGCGGTCGGCCATCCGGCCCGGCATCTGCGGTGGAGATGGATGGCACCTTCGGTGCTGGCGGTGTCTGACGCCGCTGGTTCCGACTGTTGGTTTTCGTTGCTCTATTCACACGGGAAGGCGTTGACATCAGCCGTGGATGTCGGGAACTGGCCGCGAGTGACCGACAAGGAGAGAGTGTTGCCGGTCGACGCTTGGATCACCGACACGTCGGTCTTCGCGTTGGTCAGGCCACCGAAGAAAACCCAATAGGCGCGCAGAGAATGGCCTTCGGGCAACATGCATGCATCGACCATTTTCACTCCGACCTCGAAGTTGCCCTCATCAAAGGATTCGAAGAAGGCCGCCTGGTCCGATTCCGCCCGCAGTTCGGGGAATTCCATGACTCGGGTCGGGAATGACTGGGGTGGGTCATCGAAGTCTTCCATGACCCCGGTCACGGCGAAGCGGTCCAGCAGGCAGGCCGTGTTCGTGTCGCGCTCGCAACTCGGTTGGCCCTCCACACAGGGAAAAGCGTCAGTGATGCCGAGGGTCGTTGGCAGGTTTCCGGCCGGGTTGGTCCAACTCGTCTCGACGCCGGTGACGGTGTCTTGGATCCGCAGATCGGTGGAGGAGTTGGTAAGGCCGCCCGCGAACAGCCAGTAGGCGCGAAGAGGATGCCCGTCAGGCAAAGCGCAACCATCGACCATTTTGACTCCGGCCTCGAAATTGCCGCTTTCGAACGACTCGAAGAACGCGGCCTGTTGCGATTCTGCGCGTGGCGTCGGAAAGCTCATCACCGTGAGCGGAAACACCTGCGGGTTCTCGTCGAAGGTCTCCATGGTGCCGGTGACCTGGAAGGAGTCGTCTAAGAGGCAGGCGGTGGTGGCGGTGGGGACGCATTTTGCGTTCGCAGCGAGGTCGTATTTCCACACTCCTTGTCCGCCGGCCGCGAAGATGACATCGCCGACAAGGGTGATGTATGCATAGCCGACAGCCGGTAGGCCGTGGCCGATGCGGAACCAGGTGTCGCCGTCGTCCTTGGAGAGAAAGATCCCAATGTCATTCGAGATGATCAAGGTGCCGTCTCGCGGATCGACGACGAGCTGGCGTACTGGGGAATCGGGCAGATTGCCGCGGACGGATGTGCGCTGAGATCCGCCTTCGGTGTACTTCCAGAAGTCCCAGACCGCACCGACGTAGAACACGCTTGGATCGTGGGGATCGAATCGGATGGTCTGAGGGTAGGCGGGAACGTCGTTGAAATGAGTCCACGTCGCGCCACCGTCGCTCGACCTCTTCATTCCTTGCGCGGTCCAGGCCATGAGCTTCTGCCTGTCGGTGGGGGCGATCGCCATGATGTAGACCTCATCCCATTCCGGGCTGATCGTTTCCCAGTTGTCGCCTCGATTGGTGGAACGGTAGATCATCCCGCAGGACGCGTAGATCGTTGCCGGGTCGTCTGGATCGAACAGCATCGGTCGGGCATACGGTGAACGGCCGCCGGGACATGGATCGACGTTTTGGGCGGAACCGTAGGCGCCGTCGTATTGCACACGGGCCAATCGCGTGCCGCCGTTGGACGTATAGACGATGTCGGGATCTCCGGGTTCGGCGTAATAGAACTGCCATTCGTAGCCGAAGTAGTCACGCCAGACGCCGTTCTCATAGATCTGCCCTGAGCCCCAGTCGCCGGAGGTTAGATAGATCCGGTCGCCGTTGTTGGTGACGGCCATGTGGTGTGCGAGATTGGTTTGCACACCGATATCCACCTTGTCCCAGGAACCTCCCCGGTTGACCGACCGCCAGACGCCTCCGTCGTTGCCACTGAGCAGGACTGTTGGCGAAGAGGGTGCGAACTTCAGGCGCAGATGATCCGCGTGAGGAGTGGGACCTGAGTTGATGCCGGCCGTCCAGTAGCGGTTGCTGAAGGTCTGGCCGCCGTCCCAGGACTCCAAGAGGGCGACGTTGCCGACGATGATGTGGTCGGGGTCCGCCGGATCAACCACCATGGACAGGTCATAGCGACCTTGGTGGAAGTAACTCAGGGCGTGGGACCGCAGCGTCCAAGTGGTGCCGCCGTCGACCGATCGGTAGAGTTCTATCGTGGGCCAAGGGTCCACCGGGCGCATCGCATACAGAGTTCCGGTGGTCGGACATTGCGCGAGGATGATGCCTTCGCCATCCGAAATGCCGGTGTCCGATGCACTCCAGGTGGCACCGCCGTCGACGCTCTTGGCGATGCCTAGGTTCTCTTGCGCGGCCCACATTAAGTTTGGATCGCTGCGATCACGAATGAGGTCTGGTAGGTACGTCCACCAGTTGTCGCCCTCGTATTCCAGAGCGCGACTCCAGTTCGCACCCGAATCGGTGGTTCGGAAGATTCCGGCCTCTGAGGCGATGACGATGGTCGCTGGATCGATCGGGTGCGGCAGAATTCGGTAGATCCCGAACGCTCGGTTGTCGAAGGGGCCGATCATCTCCCAGGTCTCCCCGCCGTCCGCAGTGCGCAACAATCCGCGCTCGAGTTCGAAGTTCTTTCCGGGTGTGCCTAGACCGATGTAGACCACCTGGGGATCGGCCTCCCAGATCGCCACGGAAGATACGTAGTTGTACTGTTCGACTCCGTAGACTCGACTCCAGTTCGCGCCAGCGTTGGAGGTCTTCCACACCGCTCCCGAGCCGTAGGCCGCCCACCAGATCGACGGATCTGTGGGATGAATGTCGAGGTCCATTACCTTGCCGCCATAGTTCCCGGGCCCCACGAACTCCCAGTTGTGGTTCACAAAGAACGGTCGTCCTGTGTTCGGAGTGTGGACCGACTGCGCTCGGAGGCTCAGTAGGTCAGCGACTTGGATGTCGCCGAACCGATCACCGGGCGCCGAGAGGCGAACGTCAGGGCGCGTGAGGAGGTCTGGTCGTTGCCGCTGTTCGGTTGAAAGGGGGCTCTCTATACCGGTGCCGGCACAGCCCAAGGCGATCGAAGCCACGACCAGAACGGTCACCGCTCGAACGCCCGAAACCGTTGCGGAGGGTGCAGGTTGAATCGAGCTGCTGGGGCAGGTGGAGGACGACAAGCAATCTTGGGCCATGATCCATGATCTCCATCGGTGGGTGGGCAGGCGCGCCGAAGCGGAAGTGCGAGGCATCAAGAAGCGCTTCTGTCCACTCTTGGGATCGGCCTCTCGGTCTACGTAGACGGACCTATTCGCGAGTTTCGGACCTTTGCTTCCTTGGAGGAGGTCAAAGAACATGCCAAGGCCCATCAGGCGGCCCGTCGCCGATGAACTCCGCAAAGCCACGCTGAAGCCACCGCAAGAGGCCGGTTGATGTTTGGGCGGCAACGGTTCCAAGAGAGACGTGCGCTCTAGCGGGCGCTGCTCTCTCGGCAACGCTGCTGAAAAGTACGCTCAACGCTTCTGTTGCACGACATGGCATCGACTGAGACTGGGAATCGAACTACTCGGCCGAATTAGTCGGGGGCGGAGTACCGGATTGGAGAACCGTGAGTTGATCGGTTCGGTGACACCGTTCCACGCCCAAGGTTGGGTTTCCGTAACCACAGCGGGGAATCTGGAGCAACCAAACCGCATCGGCGAGGTCGGCTTTCTTCTGCCGACTGCCCGCCTGGCGTGGGGATGACCTCTCTTCCAGAGTCAGAAGCTCTCACACGATCGTTTCAAGAGCCCCGCAGCGTAGTGAACATCGCCAGCGACGCGAACGGGCTGATCGAACGGCACCAAGTCGAGTTGCTCGAACTCGGCTACCGCTCTCTCACCCGAAGGGCGGACTAGTTCTTGACAGGGTTGTAGTACGAATCCCAAACCACGGTCCAGGTGTCGCCACCGTCGGTCGAGTTCTCTGCCATCTGTCGAACGCGACCGCCGTCTTCCATGCTCCAGGTCCAGCGGCTGCGTGGTTGGGTATCAGGACCGCTATCGAGCACCATCGCGCCGTCCACCAGCCCGCCCTTCAGCTCTGGCCATTGGGTGATGTTTCCTGAGTTGTCTCGATAGATCTGAGACCAGGTCCCTGTGTCCCGGTCGTAGTAGTTCATGCTCGTACCCTTCTGGCCCCCCGCTGCCGATTCCCAGTTTTCTGTCAATAGACAGCCGTCCATCGACTCGGCAACGGTGTTGGTTCCCACCACCTGGCCGCTAGGGTTCTTAACGATCCATTTGCCGATCCAGAAGTCGAACTGCCGGTACTCTGCGCTCATGCACGGTGTCAAACTTTTGACGATTTCCTGAAAGCGTTGGTTCGAAGAGAATTGATCGAAGAGCTCGTCGCTAGCCATAGCAGAAACAACCAAGGGCGACGGCCCCTCTGCGGCTAGCCTTTCGAGAGTCCTCATCGCCGCTTTGAAGTCGCCGTCCACGACATGACTTTTTGCTACTCCAAAGAGCGCGAACTGCGGAGAGAATCCTAGCTCAAGGGCCTTTTCAAAGGCGCTGCGGCCAGCCGAGGTGTCGCCCTCTGCTCTCATGGTTGATAACCCCCGTCGATACCAGGCCACTGCATTGTCGGGCTCGAGAGTAGTCAGTTCCGAATAGAGCTTCAGGGCCTCGACCCACTCAGCGGCCGCAATGGCGGCACTAGCGCGGGTCGCGAGGTCGCTGTCATCTTGGGCAGTAGCAGGGGAGGAGGCGAAAACGGAAAAGAACGCCAAGCAAAAGGCGAAAACCGCTGGCAATGAGCGTGAAAGTCCGGAATTCATTTCGGAAACCCTGTTCTGTTCTGTTCAGTTGAAGGAGCCGCGATTCTGGCTGCTCTTCGTTAGGGAAGAATCGATGGGACTTGGTACGAGCGATCGAACAGGAGGTTTCGAAGCCCGCTAGGGGGCCTTGTAGAAGCCCCGGCCCGCTACGTGTACTCTGCTATCCCCCGCTATCACCAAGGAGCAAACGATGAAGAGAAAGGCCACTCAACACACCTATGCTGAGGTCATGAAGGAACTGGAGGCTGCCGGGTCGGAGCAGCGCGTAAGACTTACCAGCGCCACAGTGGAACCGGCGAGATGTTTGGGGTGAGCTACGCCTTCCTCAAAGCGATGGATAGGAAGGTTGCCTACGACTCGGAGCTTGCAGAGAAGCTTTGGGTTCTGTAAAGCAGCGCTGTGACATGCCGCTATGAATAGCATTAGAGGAGGGCGCTTCATGTTGCTTGCTCTGCTCATAGCCTGAGTCTCCTGTGGTTGGCTTCTATCCCAACTCTGGGAGTACGGCCGACTGCGTTTCTCAGAAGGTGCCCAGTGTCCGGCTGGTGGAGCGCTCAAGCCGAGCCGGTCGGTTGCTTACCGAGCTTGGCGTCGGGTAGCCCCATCTGAAGAATGGAACCGTCTTTCCGCTTCTTACGGTTGCCGCTTCCGCCCCTGCCGGGTTCGCCACTGCGGCGGCTCCGGCTCCGCACGTCGCACGTTTCGACAGCTGTTCTCGTCTGGATCGCACGTAACTTTCGTTTCGTTGACTCTCGCCCTGATGCCACTTAGAAACCGGGAGGTTCGGTCCTGATGATTCGACTCGGCGATTCTGTATCCGTATTCGAGGAGTTCGAAGTCGTTGCTGACGGCTCGGACCAGTTCAACATGGTCCCGATCGAAGCCAACTTCCCGGAAGATCGCGGATCAAGTCGGTTGAAATCCTCCCGGGTGCACTCGATGTCGTGCACCACTTCATCTTGTGGCGAGCTGATGCGTAGGGAGGCGACCAGGATGGTTCCAAAGGGCTGAGCCGAGTTGCTAGTGTGTCGGATCCAGAGCAGCGAAGGTATTTGATTTGGAGGGCCTTGAAATGTCGTTCAGCCGAGCAGGTGTGGTGTGCACAGTCTCATTGTGGGTCGTTGCTACCGTCATGTGCGATCCCCTTGAAGCCGCGAGAACGGCCTTTGTCGGGGTGAATGTTGTTTCGGTCGAGGCGGGCGGTGTGCTGGAGAACCAGACGGTAATCGTGGAGGAAGACCGGATCGTGGCGATGGGCGCGAAAGCCTCAACGCCGGTGCCGGATGATGCGATCAAAATCGATGCTTCGGGCCAGTACCTGCTTTCGGGGTTGACTGATGTGCACGTTCATTTCCCGACAGACGGGTTCATGTCGTCCTTGATGAAGCGGGAAGTAAAGGTGCAACCGATCGAAAACATGCTGTACCTCTTCGTAGCCAACGGCGTGACCACGGTACGCGTGATGTCGGGTTTCCCCGAACTTCTGGAATTGCGGGATCGGATTGAGCGGGGCGAAGTACTAGGGCCGCGGCTAATCGTGAGCACCCCTATGTTTGATGGCAAGAAACCATTCTGGCCGGCGCCTTTGAGCCGCGCGATTGGTTCGCCGGAGGAGGCACGCGCGGCGGTGCGAGACGCGAAAGCGAAGGGCTACGACCTAATCAAGGTCTACAGCCTGATCCAGCCCGACGCGTACGACGCGATGATGGACGAGGCAAAGAGAGTAGATCTGAAGGTGGTCGGGCATGTGCCGATTCTGGTGGGGCTTGAACATGCCTTTGCTTCGGGCCAGCACGAAATTACCCACGTGGAGGAGTTCTGGCGTTTCACGAGCGACTACAGCGACGAGGTGGTGGCGCGTTTCACGAAGATGACCGCCGACGCAGGCACGTGGTTTTCGCCAACTCTGACGACTTTCACGAACGCCCTTCAGCAGTTCGAGGATCTGGACGCCATGCTGGCACGGGATCAGAATCGGTATCTGGACCCGGTCATCGTCGAATGGTGGGCTCCGCCACACAACCGCTTCGTGGGTGCGAACGACAAACCGGAGCGGACCGCCCAGACGCTCAAGGCCGCTCAGCCACGAGCGGATTTTATGATGCGACTGGTGAAGAGCTTCCATGACGCCGGGGTACCCCTGGAGACCGGAACGGACGTGCTGAACCCAATGGTGACGCCTGGGTTTTCATTGCACGATGAACTGGCTGACTTTGTCGACGCGGGGATTCCGGAGATCGAGGCAATTCGCGCTGCGACGACGCGGCCCGCAGAGTTCATGGGTGAATCTGACGAGTGGGGCGCGGTGGCGCCGGGACAGCGTGCGGACTTGGTGTTGCTCTCGGCGAACCCGTTGGATGACATTCGCAACACCGAGCGGATTGTGGGCGTCATGGTGCGGGGGCGGTGGCTGTCCAGTGAGGCCATTCGAACACAGCTCGACGAGTTCGCGGGTCAGTATGCAGGCGTTGGCAAAGTGGCTAACTGACGTACCGGGTAGTGGTGCCCATAAGTAGGCAAGGGCGCTTGAAGCCCTGCTTTGGTGGCAGTTTGTTTTTGGGGCAGGCACCCAGTCTGAGGAACCTGGACACAACCTGAAACCAAGAAAGTGCGGATTGGGTGGAGGTTTGCTCTCTCGTTTTGCGTCTGTTGGGTTGCCGACTCATCAGCATTCTGAAGGAGCCACTTGTGATACCCCCGTCTCCGGACCCCACCCGAACCATGCCTGCCGACGCCGTGGTGACTGGGGTAGGGCCAGTGAGCGCCATCGGTAGCGGACGTGCGGACTTCTGGAAGAGTCTGCGAAAAGGTCGGCATGGCTTTGGACCGATCACGAGATGCTCCACGGAAGGCAGTTCCTCGACCATTGGTGCAGAGGTTGGCGACTTCGACCTTGCGGACTATCTTCCCCGGGGGCGGGCATTGGCAAGGCGGCTGCCCCGTTGCGTCCAGCTGGCGATGGGCGCAACCGCCCTTGCAACCCAAGACGCGCGACTCGACTGCGCGCCCGACCGAATTGGCCTGGTGGTCGCGACGTCGTTGGGCAGTCTGCAAGAAACGCTGGAAGCGTATGAGAGTCGAAGCCTGACCAGTTCCAGTCAGCCTTCAGAGGTGGACCCGGCCAAGGCCTTCTATCTGTTCAATCACTCGGCGGCTTGCGTCATCTCTGCCGAGTTCGATTTTCGCGGACCCATGCTGACGATCTCTACTGGCTGCAATTCGACGTTGGATGCGATCGGAGTCGCTTCGATGTTGCTGCAATCCGATCAAGCGGACGCAGTCATCGTGGTGGGCACCGATAGTGAGCTGTTTCCCGCCATCCTGGCCGCTCTCAACTCTGCGGGCGCTTTGAGCACTAGCTACAACGATCAGCCTGAAAGAGCCTCGAGACCCTTTGATCAAGCTCGAGATGGCAACGTGATTGGCGAAGGTGCCGGCGCTCTTGTTGTTGAACGGCAGTCCCCGGCAACGGATCGTGGTGCGCCGATTCTGGCCCGTTTGGCCGCCCAGGTGACCAGGGCGACCGGACGAGGTAGGAGCTATCGAGCCCACAAACCCAACGCATCTGCGGAGCCACTCTTGGCGACTATGGAGGAAACCTTGAGGCGCGCCCGATGGGCGCCGAGAGATGTTGACGTGGTGAATGCGAACGGCTCCTCCTCGGTGATCTATGACGCGGTCGAAGCGACTGCGCTGAGCAGAGTGTTTCGCGACCGAGGTTGCACTCCCGCCGTGCACTCGGTGAAGTCAATGCTGGGCCAACACGGTGCCGGCTCTTCCGCGTTGCAATTGATCTCTGCTTGCCTGAGCCTGAAGCACCAAGTGGTCCCCGCGACCCTCAATCTGGACGATCCGGATCCGACCTGTTCTGGTCTTGACCTCGTTCGGAATCCACGTGACCTCCGTGCCTCCAACACCCTTGTCCAGGCCATTGGCTTTGGTGGCTTCTACCATTCAGCGGCGGCTTTGAGCGCTCTGTAGAAAGACCTCTCCCTCACAGGCGGTCAGCCACCTTCTGTCGCCCTAGTCGCCCATAACTACCCCTAGTTCCTGCAAGAAAAGTCCCCGTCAATAGATCGAAAGGAATAGCCACATGACCTCTCCGAAGAAAACGACCCTACTCACGCTGTTGAGCGTGTTCCTCTTAGCAGCCACAGCACTCGCCGTTTCCTATGCAAAGCAGCCGCTCGACATCGCAGTCAAAGCCCAAATTGACATCTACCAGAGGACCGGCGGTTCATGGACGAAGATCGATAGTGTTGGTCCAGAAACGATCCGGGTGCAGGCATCCTTGCTCGAAGCGGCCACCTCAAAATCAGTCGAAAGCCGCTTCCATTGGCAAACGACTAGCAAGCAAGGCAAACCATACAGTGTGCGGCTGCTGGACGTAGCGAGACTCCGCTACGACCCAAGGACCGGAAGCATGAACGCCAACCTGCGCTGGCAGATCGGCTATGACGGTCAAGATGCAACGGTATCGGCACAACTTGGCACGGGTTCCGTGCAGGGTCCCTCCGGTTCGCTGCGCGGTGCAAATGCTCGCGGTCTTCTAGGCAAAGAGAGAGTGGCATTTACCATGGTCAGCTCAAACAGTTTCAAGCAAGCTGACGGCAAGGAGTTGCAATTCGTTGCCAAGGAGGAATACGCCATTACGCCAGCCAAGCGCTAGGTTCCCCAGACGTTGCTGCCAGGAGAGGGTGCCAGACGAGGGCTCAGACGGCACCCCTGCCAGACCATTCTGGGCCCACGCCTCAGAGTCCGATTTCGCCAAAGGCTGCCTGCTGTATTCTGAGAATTGTAAAGTCGTTGTCTCGGGCTTTCTTAAACTTGATCTGGCCAACAAGCAGCGCATTCTCAATAGGTAGTTTCCGTGAGGTTCGGGTGGCTCGGAGGTCTGGATTCTACGCGTCAACCGGTAGCTCTCAGCTACCGCTATCGCGTTGCGCGGAAAGCTCTGGCTAAGGGGGATTCTCGTGATCTCTAGAAGTTACTCGGATGACGGTGTCAAACGAACTGACTTGGGGATGCCCAGGTCGCCCCCGAGCGTCGAGCGCTATTGGGCCCCGATTGCTGAACCTTCGACATGCCGATGTACTCCTGCTTGGTTCGACCGCTCGTGCCGCAACCGATGCCGATGAGAAGGGCTCGATTGCGCTCTGCGAGCCCGCTGGGCTTTGCCTCGATGGTCATCAGGAAGGTGGACAGAGTCGGGCACGGGTCGGCTCAAGGGCAGCTTCAGCGACAATGGCGTGGCCGAGCGGGGTCGGATGGTGATCTTGTTTGGATATCCAGATGTGTTGTTCGAAGCCTGCAATGTCGGGTCGGGCGCCCCTCTCACGCAGGGCTTCGATTAGGTTCGGGCTCGAATTGATCACATCGAAACCGAGGCGGCGCGCAGTGCTGGATGCCAAGTACCATGGTTCACCCTCCTCGGCATCGACCAGCATCACCACTGGCACGTTGCTCTGGCTGGTCAGGGCGGCCAGCTCTTCGAGCGCTGCTACGAACGGTTCGGCACCGGCGAGGTGTGCGAAGCGGCCGTGAGTTTTACGTCTTGTTGTTCTGTTCAGCTGTTTCAGATTGTGGGTGAGTCGTTGCTCGCTCCCACGTCCGCCCACCCGCCGAATACTGTCGACCAGCACCCAGTCTCTTGGGTGCCAGGAGCGCGGTGGCAGAAGAAAGTGGGGTAGGCGAAGGTCGTTGTGGAGAACTTGGATCAGGACCAAGTCGGGATCGAAGTGCTGCCCAATCGACTTGAACAGTGCGACCTGTTGCACCGTGTTGTAGCCGGGTACGCCGGTATTCACGACCTCAACGGGAGTACCACACGCGGCCGACAGAGGCTGTTCGAGCAGCGAAGAGTACGACTGCTCCTGCTCGACCGCCCAGCCAAACAGAACGGAGTCGCCCAATGCGACAATCCTGAGGTGTCCCGCTGGCTTGGAGACCGGAATGTCTTTGTCTCTGAACCCCGCACGATTGGTGCGCACCGTGCTGCCTTGGAACGTGCCGGAGAGGTTTGCACGGAGGCGATACACCAGATCGCTCTGCGGAGTTGCTTGGACTAGATCTTTAAACCGCAACGGCCCAACGTCCTGGGTGTCGACTCTCGCCGGGAGTACAGAGCCTGGATCGTGGGAGATGTCCGCGAAGGTCCCAACCTTCGGTTGAATCCAGCGCAAGGTGACCTCTAAGGCGCAGCAGCTGGCCAGGGCCGAGAGCGCGAGCAGCGTGGTCTTAGCAGCCAAGAGTGTCGCGCGTTTGTACATGTCGTGGGTGGTGAGAATGGACCAAGGACTTTGGGAGGACCGGGCGGAGTCTTGACTGTAGTCAACACTCAGAGGTGGTCTGACTGTAGTTGCATCCTGGTCTTTGCATCCTCGCTGGGCTCTAGTGTTCGCTAAGTGGCGTTGGGAGAACTGTAGCCGAGGCGCTACGACAAGGGGGTCATCGTTGGAGTGCTGGTCGCAGGTCAAGCAGGCATTGAATTGGCTTAGCTGGACAATACGCCGTAGTCCACCAAGCTGTAGAGCCAACCCCAAAGACCGACATGAAACACCGCGGCGAGCAGGATGTCTAGCCAACGCTGACGGGATGCAAGGCAAGCGGCGAGTAGTACCAGACAGATCCCAACCTGCACCAACTGGCCCACGTCCCACGGCACGGATGCCATGGTGTGCTCGAGGTAGGCGTCGAAGAGGTCGACGGCGAAGAGCATCAGGACCACCCAATAGAAGCGCGTCCGGTTGGCTTCGAAGTGCAGGCGAAAGTCCGTCACCTCGTCTCCACGCTCCGGGAACAACAGCCCAGCCATGACATAGATGATCATGGAGTACGCGATCAGATTGAGAAAGTGAACCACCCCGAGATCAACTTGCGCCACGACAAAACTGTTCATCCAGAATAGTGCTGGTACCAGCAGCATATTGGCCGTCCACAAGAGATGCACGAGGTCGACCCGAGTCCGGACCCGGGCATCGAGCATCAACGAGATCCCGCCCAAGACATGGGCCATCGCGACACCGAGGATGATGCCGAGCAGGACAGAGGCGTGAGCAAAGACGGTCATGGGTTCTACCTAAAATTCGCTTGTGCGACGGAATCCTAATCGGGGCAAGGGAGCTGTGCCGTGTTCGAGGATAGTAACTGCCGACTTCGCAAGTTGGTGCTGCCGCGCGCGGTTCTGCGGATCCGGCGTCTTGGTGGCTGAGGACGGAGCAGCTGCGTCGATTGTGTGATCTTGAAGATTCTGAGGTCGCCTGGCGGAGCAGAAAGACTTGGACCATGTGCAGAACTTTAGGAGGCGATGCGGCTTCGGTGGTTTCGTTCAGGTAGAGGTGTCGAAGACAGGATCTGGATGACGCACTGAAGTCAGGTGCGCCCCGTATGCTGGGCACGAAGGTTTGTGCGCTCATGACGGTCTACTGGCAATGACGAACTCTAAGAGAGGCCGAGCCAAGCATCGGATTGAATCAACTTTGGCCGTTGACGAATAGTCTTCGAATGCGTGATCCCCTTTTGCTCCACGGATGTGTGTCGGGGAGCCCGGATGGGTGCTAAAAACCCCGCGGCACATGAAGAAGAAGAGACCGTGGACGGTGTTGAGTGCTTTTGCATTGGCATCGCCTGTCGGCTTTCGCAGTTGCTTTCCGATAGTCAAAGCAGAACGACAGGTTTTGGCCCGCGTCGTTTCGCGTCCATTGTGAATGTTTTGGCGTGTTTGCCTTGAGATGCTGCTCGCTGTGAGACGCGGCTCCAGTCAGATCTGAAGCCAATGTGCCTTGCTTCGCACCGTCCGACGAACAACGGTCTCGGGAATCTCTCCAATGCACCACATCCTTTTGACTTGGTTCCAAGACTGTCCGCTACTCCGACATTCTTTCTTCCACTCCAGTGCGACCAGTCGACGGGGGCGGTTCGTGTTGGCTACATGCGTGCTTGCAGCCGGTCCGCTGGTTGCACAACCAATCGTGCCTGAAGGATTCCCAAACGTTGCACGAACCGAAGGCGAGTTGCTTGCGGGACCACTGGGTACCACAATGGGGCGTCTCGCCATCCTCGCCTACCACAACGGTTTGGTGTACTCCATTCCAGAGGGGCCCTCGAGCCTCCCGGGATACGACTTGCAGGTGCGTACCTGGGACTTCAGCGACCCTTCCGCTCCCGCGCAAGTCGACACCCTCGGCGTCACAACCATGCCAATCAATGCTCACGGATTCCTCAAGAGTGGGGACTTTCTGGTGCTGGGTGCGAACTGGCCGCCGGAAGCACCTTGGTCATTTCGCTATGACTCGCCGGGAGCGACAACCAGAATCGCGTACCCCGAGTTGATGTGCGCAAGCGTGCGCGGCTGCCTGTTTGCTCCTTGGTATATCGGTGGCTTCTTTTGGAGCTATCTCGGGGTCGAGGGTAATGCCTCGATTGAGGTCAACGGGGTCGAGGTCGCTAACTGGAATCACTTGGCTGAGACAGGGGTCATTGGACAACCATTCCTGCTTGGCGATCTCCTGATCTACGGCGCCGACCAAAGCCGTACCGGAGTTGCCGTCTACGATGTGTCCAACCCTTCTGATCCAACTCTGCTTGACCTGCTGACAGAGGGAGCGCCGGGGGGCTACTGGCCCGAGATATGGGGTGGCAACGGCGGGCTCTTCCTCGTCTTCCCGTACCGCAGCAATGGCAACGGCATCCGCGTGGTCGATATAACCGACCCGACCGACGCGCAGCTAGTTGCGGACACCTCGCTACCGGGCGACGAAGCGATGTACATCCAGTTCCAGGATGAGTATGCCTTCGTCGGCAGCCACAAGGTCGACATGCGCACGTTTCAATCCGTGCTTCAGTTTGAAAGCGACGCCAACGGTGTCGACATGAGTCAGTTCGCGATGCCGCTCGGCAACCTTCTAGTAACCGGCGGCTCTGGTGCGGAGCAAGGCATGGCAGTCTGGGCGCATCAGGCAGAGCCGGACCTTCGGGGGCCAGAAGTGGGATTTCATGTCCCGCAGGCAGGCCGAACCAACTATCCAGTCGGTGCTCCGATTAGCCTCTTGATCCACGAGACACTCGAGTCACCCACAATCGTCAACGGCGTTACGTTCATAGTACGGCCGCTCGGCGGCGAACCGATCGATGGCAGGCTGACTCTTGCCTTTGACGACGTGCTCACGTTCACGCCCAGCGCCGACCTACTTCCCAATACGACCTACGAAGTGGTGCTGCCCGGTGGAGGTATCAAGGATGCCGCCGGAAATGGCATGGTGGAGTACTTATTCTCTTTCTCTACTGGAGCAGCGCTCGGGGGCAATCAGGCTCCAGATATCTCTTCTTTGACCGCTTCCACCTATCCGGCACAACCGGGGGCGTCGTTGACCTTGACGATGAGCACAACGGACCCGGAAGAGGACCCGATCGAGCACCGGTTTGACTTCGGTGATGGTCGAGCGAAAACAGAGTGGGCGAGCTCAGACAGTGTTGCGGTGACGTTCGATGAGCCAGGTCACTTTCGCGTCACTGGCCAGGCAAGAGATGCGGCGGGTGCGCTCTCTTCACGAGCTTTGACGGTCACCGTTGTGGATGATCTGCCCAGCGTCCTGCCGCGCTCGTCCAGTCAGGTTGCGTGCCGGACAGCGGAGCGAAGGATTTGGGTTGTCAATCCCGATAACAACTCTTTAGCGGCTATCGATCCGGACAACGGCTCGAAGCTGCTCGAGCAGCCGACCTGCTCTGATCCTCGAAGCCTGGTCGTTGCAGGTGCGGAAGTTTGGGTGAGCTGTTTCGATGATGATTCGATCGCCATTCACGATCTGGATGGCACGATGATCGACTCTCTGAGCCTTGGATATGGCTCAGGCCCGATGGGGTTGGTGGCAAGCAGCGATGAGAGCACGCTGTATGTGGCCCTGCAGAGCAAGGGTGACGTTGTGCGCATCGATCGGTCTAGTCGGGGCGAGACCGGACGCTTGCCCGTCGGCCCCACTCCGCGTGCCCTGGCCCTCACCGGCGATGATTCGAGCTTGTTTGTGACTCGGTTCCGTTCCGGCCGTCATCGAGGAGAAGTGTGGGAGGTAGACACCGCTACAATGGCTATCAGCCGTACCTTCTGGATTCGAAAGTATGGCGACGACGCTCATCGCGACGGCACTGCGGACGGGCGTGGCGTCGCCACGGATCTTGTCGACGTGGCACTCGACCCTCGCGGCGAGTATGTGTGGGTGGTGGCAAAGAAAGCCAACATCGATGGCGGACTGTTGAACGGTCAAGACCTTGATCACGACAACACTGTGCGGAATGTGTTGGTGCAAATCGAGCTCGCCGGTGGTTCCGTGGTGCGCACCATCGATGTTGACAACAGCGACTCTGCAAGTGCGATCGCGTTTACGCCCCTTGGAGACTACGCAGTGGTCGCTTTGCAGGGAAATGACGAGGCCGTGGTGTTTGACGCGTTGCTCGATCCGACACTTGCGGCAAGCGGACTGGTCACGCGCTTGGACCTCGGTTCTGCCCCGCAGGGAATCTGTGTCGATGGGCCAACCAGACGACTATTCGCCAAGAACCTTCTCGGTCGCGACGTGACCATCGCTGAACTGAGCGATTTGTTGACTACAGGCTCAAAATCGATCTCGATCTCAACCGTGTCTACGGTAGCCGCGGAGGCGTTCGCTCCCGAGGTTTTGCTCGGGAAAACCGTGTTCTACGGAGCCTCCGATGAGCGCATGAGCGCGGAGGCCTACCTCAGCTGTGCTAGTTGTCACCTGGATGGTGGTCACGATGGCCGTGTCTGGGACTTCACCTCGAGAGGGGAAGGACTCCGCAATACCACTGACCTGCGAGGCCGGGCGGGAATGGCGCACGGCAACGTGCATTGGTCAGCCAACTTCGATGAGATCCAGGACTTCGAGAACGACATTCGTGGACCCTTTGGAGGCATCGGCTTCCTCAGCGATTCCGACTTTGCAGCCACAGAGGCACCCTTGGGCGCAGCGAAGGCGGGCCTTTCACCCGATCTGGACGCGGTCGCGGACTACGTTGCATCGTTGAGCGTTGACAGCCTTCCGCGCAGCCCATACAGGTCTGCCGACGGGTCGATGACCGAAGCCGCGTTGCGCGGCACTCAGGTGTTCCTCGACGCTGGGTGTAACACCTGCCACAGCGGAGTTGGTTTCACCGACAGCACTCTAGGCACAGCGACATTGCACGATGTTGGAACCCTCCGGGACAGTTCTGGACAACGTCTCGGTGGCTCTTTGGCCGGCATCGACACGCCGACTCTCTTGGGGGTTTGGGACAGTGCTCCGTACCTGCATGACGGATCGGCGGCGACTCTGGATCAGGTTTTCGTGATGGCCGGTGGGCACAACATTCAGGTGGAATCGGGTGCTGTCTCGGGTGCCTCGGTGATCAACACTGGTGTCGATCTTAACCAGGACGACACGGTGCGGAACCGAGCATTCGTGTTCATGAACAACGCGGGAGGCAGCGTGACCTTGAGTGAGGTTGATGGTGGATCTGGAGGTGTCGGGGCGCTCGAAGTCCGCTACAGCTCTGGATTCAGCAGCCTACCACTGGAAGTTCGCGTCAATGGGAATCTCCACACGATCACGCTGTTCCGGCCTTTCAACTTTCCCGAATGGCGCCATACGTTGTGGGATACGCGCCGCATTGAGGGCGTCGACTTCACACCTGGTGCGACCAACACCATCGAACTCTTGTTCCCCAACAGCGGCAATGCCAGTCTCGACGAGCTCGTGGTCAGCTCAAGCGATGATTTGGCTGCTGCCGACCCGCACCGGCTAGTGAGCTCGCTGCCGGCTCAAGACGTCGACGATCTCTTGCAGTACTTGTTGCAACTCGATGGGCGTGAACCGGCAGGGGATGGCGTGCATGTCATCTTTGTCGACGGCTTCGAATCAGGAAGTACAGCAGGGTGGGCTGGAGACTGAGGGCAGCGTAGCGCCAGGGGAGCAGGAAGCGGTGCTAGATCCTAGATACTGTACGTCTTAAGCATCGAGGTCGGCCGCCCGATAGTCGACCGCCCGTTCGATTCTGCGGCGAAGGCATCATGTCGGCTTTTTCAGATCGATGCCGATTGAGTAGTCAGAGATGAATGCTGTGCGACTAGGAACGCCGGGTTGCACGGACTCTCGTCGTTGGCGAGCAAACTCGATCTCGACTGGTGTGAGACCCGGGCGTGTCCAGTTTTCTAGTGACGTCCTATTTGAAAGAGAGACCCAAGAATGCACAACCTGCCGATAGCCGCTGACTTGCTTGTGCGAAAGGGCGCTGCCCTGATTGCACACGGGCGTGGTCTGCCGGGCGATAGCCTGGTGGGCCCGAGCTTCAAGATCATGTTCGCAGTTCTGGTTCTGTCGAGCTTTGCATTGCAGGCTCAGGAACGGACGACGACCGACAAAATCGACTCGATCAGCCTATTCAAGAATGGGTTGGGGGTGGTGACCCGCAGCGTGAACGTCGACGGTGCCGGGGACTATCTTGTCGAGAACGTGCCCGTTCCCGTGCATGGCACGTTCTGGATTGAAAGCGACCCAGACGTTGTGACGCGTAGCACGACTCGCTTGGTCACCGGCCCGATCAGAGGGACCACGACGGTAGATCTGCAAAAGGATCTGGTGGGCCTCGAGGTCACAGTACATTTCATCGACGGCAATGCTGAGCCGACGACCGGAACGGTGGCTGCGCTCGCCGATCCCGAGTTTGGCGTCCAGTGGGATCGCTCGTACGACGATCAAAACTACTATCGTCGCCTCGAGATCGCGAATCAAAAAACCTCGGAGTTTCTTGTTTTGGCCACGGCTCAAGGGAGTACCTACGTGGCTCGATCTCGGATCGCCTATGTCGAGGTAGTCGGCGCAGCAGAGACGGTGTTGAGGGAAGTGCCCGCGTTGATTTTCACAGTGCCTGCATCAAGAGATCGAGGGACCGTCGTTCGGTTCTCCTACCTGACCAAGGGTATCTCTTGGGCCCCGAGCTATCGATTGGACATTTCCAAGCCTGAACAACTCACCCTTAGCCAGAAGGCAGTGATCAAGAACGAGCTAGGCCCGTTCAGCGAAGCCACCATTCGACTAATTTCCGGGTTTCCGAACGTGCGGTTTGCAGGCGTCACATCTCCTCTGGCCTTGGAGACTTCATGGTCTAGCTTCTTCGAGCAACTGCGGCAACAGCAGGACGAAGGAACGGCAACGACAATGAACGCCGTTGCGACCCAGCAGTCGCTCCTCAGCGGGGTGACCGGAGGCAGTGACCTTGGTGCTATCCCGACTGGCGAGGGTGTGGATCTTCACTATCAAGCGATTGGCAGCCACACAATGGCTGAGGGCGATAGCGTGGCTCTAACAGTGGCCACCGAGACCGCTCCTTATGAGCGGATCGTCGAATGGCTGGTTCCGGACACCCGCGATGCCCACGGTAATCCGATCAGTGATTACGAACGCTCGCAGCACGCCGAGGACTACGAGGATGCTGCCTGGGATGCTATTCAGTTCAAGAACCCCTTCGGTTTCCCGATGACTACGGGCCCCGCAGCGGTAGTCTCGAATGGCGCCTTCAACGGGCAAGGCGTCAGCCATTGGGTGAATGTAGGAGAGCAGACTACACTTCGAGTCAATAAGGCACTGAGCCTTCGCACACGTAGCCTTGAGCATGAAGATGCGACTTCCAGTGAACGCCAAGAGGTCTATGTCGGTGGAACCCGCTATCAAAGAGTCCTTGTGCGTGGAGAACTGACGGCGAACAACCATCGGAAGGAAGCGATCGAGCTGGTCATTCGTCGCCGGTTCTCTGGCGACTTAGTTGCCGCCGAGGGCGAGCCCGTCGGGTCCCTGCTCGAAGAGGGTGCCTATTCGGTGAACCGACGCAACGAATTGCTCTGGACCGTGCATCTCGCGCCTGGCGAAGAGGCGACGCTTGAATACAGCTACACCGTTCTGAACCGCTAGCCGACGAGAAGGGTAGTCATCATCGGGTAGTTGGCCGGATGGCCCCGTGCGTGAAGACAATCACTCTTGGCAGTTCCACCGTGGCTTGCTTGTGGTCGCGGGCAATCGAAGCGCATCGTCGAGTTTGCGCGCCGCAAGGTGGGTGAGCAGCGACCGGCATTCGGTGTCTTGCAACGGTGGTGGCTCGCCAGCCTCCGATAATCCCCTAGCGGCTTGCGAGGCCGAGGCCGCTGGCATCGGTCTAGGGCGCTAGCGCCAGGCCTCCAGCAAAGAGCCGCTCCTGCTGGCGAGTTGATGATCCTCTCCCAAGGCTCTCCGTATCTCAGCATCTAGGCTCTTTAGTTCGGCAAGTGTGGTGTCAGTGTCAGCGATGCCTTTCTTCACCCGCAGCCGTGATAGCGAGGCTGAAAGAACGCGACCGTGGTCCTCTCCGTATCGATCCACCAACAGTGGAATCACCTCGTCGAGCAGCCCGCGGGCGCGCTCAAACATCGCGGCACTATCGACGCCAGGATGCGATTGTTCTGCCGCACTCACGAGGGCTTCCGCCAGGTTGGCCTGGGCGGTGAGGACCCGCGGATGGTCCAGAGCGCGCAAGGCGAGACTCGCGAGGGATCGTTCGTACCATTCAATGGCCCGCGTCGGCAGCCCCGCTTCCATCTGGATTCTGCCAAGGTACGCTAGATCAACAGATTGACTCGGATGATTTGGGCCGTAGACCGCGATATCGATCGCTAGTGCTTGTTGGAAGAGTTTGTCGGCCTCAGCTAGGTTTGCTTGCTCGAACTCGATTCGTCCGAGGTTGGACAGGGCGATAGAGACCCGCGAGTGATCTTCGCCGTACAGACGTCGGTACTTGTGCACAACCTGCAAGTACATGCGCTTGGCCTCGTCATACTTGCCCTGCTGGACCAGCATGAAGCCGAGGTTGCCCTCGATGACCGCGATGCGTGGATCGTCCTTCCATCGCTCGAGCTGGTAGCCGTCGATCGCCTTCTGGTAGTACTCCCTGGCGGTGGCGTATTCGCCACGGCGCAAGTTGACGGTCCCCAGCCCGTCCAACGAGAACGGACGCTGATCTGGAACTTCGCTTCTGTCGGGGTCGCCTGCGAAGCGTTCCGCTTCGAGTTCCAGTATTTCGACGTAGAGCTTCTCAGCACTGTCGGGGTCGCCTCGATCCATCTCAATCAAAGACAGGTTGTAGAGCGCCTGCGCAAGAGCACCGCTGTTGCGTTCGGAACCGCGATGCACGTCGACAATTTGGTGCGCGAGCCCAGCAGCCCTTTCTAGGTCTCCGATTCTTCGATAGATCACTTGGATCTCTTGCAGGAGGCCGACCAAGTCTTCGGGGTGCTCCTGCAGTTGGGGCGCCAGTCCTGCTAGACCGCGCTCTAGAAACTCAACAGCAGTCAGCTTGACCTGACGAGTTTGGTCGGGGTCGGCGCCAACAATGATTGAGGCGAGCAAGTCTTTGACCCGCACCGCGCTTTCACGCTCAGCATCCGCCAACAGCTTTTGTCGCCGAGCCTCTTTGGCCTGGACGACGGCTGTCACTAGTCCCACGGTCAGCGAGGCAACAACCAACGCTGTGGCAACCAGCGCATACCGATTACGCCGCACAAAACGGGACAGTCGGTAGCTAACGGTCGGCTCCCGAGCACGCAGCGGTCGATGGTCGACATAGCGCTGGAGATCTTGGGCGAACAGCTGCGCGCTTGCATAGCGCCGGTCGGGCTCCTTGTGCAGCACTTTCTCGAACAGAGCCCGCAAGTCTCCTCGAAGCGAGCGCCTCAGTTGCCGAACGCCGGTGCTTCGCCCTGCGGCAAGTTCGGCGAGCCCAGTGGTATCTGCGCTGCCCAGCGAAAGTGTGTTCAACGCTTGGAGTGGAGCGATCGCTTCCTGCTCGAGCACAGCGCGCTTGTAGCTTGATGCGTCGGTGCCACTGACTTCGTATGGCAGGCGGCCCACCAGCAGCTCGAACAGCACGATGCCGAGCCCATAGATGTCAGTCGCCGTGGTCGACGGAGCTCCGAGAAACTGCTCCGGTGCCGCGTAGCGAGGCGTTAGGGGTCTGGCCTCGTTGCCCGTAAGGCCCGGGTCACGGGCGGGATCAAGGATCCGTGCGATACCGAAGTCGAGCAGTTTTATCTGCGCTCGTTGGTCCACAAGAATGTTAGAGGGCTTGAGGTCCCTATGCACCACCAGTTTGGAATGGGCGTGCTGAACAGCGGTACACGCTTGAATGAACAACTTGATGCGTTCGGTCAGGCTTAGCTTGTGCTGGTCGCAGTACTCATCGATTGGCAACCCCTGGATGTACTCCAGTGCAAGATAGGGGCGTCCGCTCGAATCTGTACCGCCGTCGATCAGTTGTGCGATATTCGGATGCCTCAGTTCGGCAAGAATGCGACGCTCGGCAAGCAGGCGTTCAGTGAAGCCCTTACGATCAGCCCCTGTCAGCCGCTTGAGCGCAACCACCTGGCGGAAGTCCCCGTCCACCCGCTCGCCGAGATGTACAACCGCCATCCCGCCGCGACCGAGTTCGCGACCCACGCGAAAGGGGCCTGCAAGCATCGGTTCCGCGTCGTCGGCCTCCGGTCTACGTCGCCCGTCTTCAAGAGCGTCGGCAAACTCATCCCACAGTGCGCTACCTTGCAGTCTGCCGACCGAGAGGGGTTCCTGATCGGTTGCGGACTGGTCCGAGGCGAGCAGCGCCAACACCTCTTCTTCGAGCTCCGGCGCTTCCAAGTGGAGACTGTGTAGCAGAGAGGAGCGTTCGTTGGTTGAAGCGTCGGTGAGCCGATGAAACCAAGCCTCGACCTGTTGCCATAGTTCCTCGTTCAACCGTATCTCCGTAGCATGCTTAGTCCGTCTCTGGCGGCATGTGACCGACACTCAGAAGACGTAGTAGCTGAGCTCTTGCCAGCCTCCAGTCTCGCTCCACGGTTCGAGTAGAAGTGCCAAGGGCCGTCGAGGTTTCTTCCAAGCTGAGCCCAGCAAAGTATCGACACTCAACCACTTGGACCAACCGAGGCGCTGTACCCTCGAGCTTCTCAAGCGCCTCATGCAGCGCGAGAACGGTCTCAAGTTCAGCACCTTCCTGCTCGATGCCGATCAGCTCGTCTTCCAGAGTCTCAGCGTCTGAAGGGCCACCGCGTTTCTGCGCCGTGCGCTCTCGAGCAAAGTCGATGAGCACAAATCGCATGGCGCGAGCGCATACAGCGAGAAAGTGGTCGCGGCTACTCCCGACCAAGCCGGAGCCCTCAATCAGTCGCAAATAGGTCTCGCTGACTAGAGCCGTAGTCTCGAGATCTCTTCGTCCTGAGCGTTTGCGAAGCTGGGTTCGGGCGATGTTGCGAAGATCGTCATAAACCAGGTCGACTAGGCGATCGAGCGCGCCTGCCTCGCCACGGCGGTGGGCCGCAAGAAGCAAGGTGACGTCTGAAGGTGCGACTACCAGTTGGCCAGGCACTGTGGTTGTGTCTCCCCGGAGGTTTGAAGACTTCAACTGCATCATAGATCGTTCTCGCGGCATGGTTTCGTTGGATGCTTGGCTTAGGTCGCCGGGCTTTGGGGGTGAAGCTCGTGTGCGACCGGATTATTGGAACGACACGGACTCGTCGGACTTCCTTCCTTGGGTTTCCGCGACCAAATCTTGAAGGTAGGTGGTCCTACATCATGGGCCTCGTTCCTCGGAAACGCGTTCTGAACGTGTGCCCCTCTCTGTACCCCTCTCTGTACCCCTCTCTGTGCATCGTGGAGGTACCATCGCAAGGGTTTGATCGACCCGGTCGATGGCAATTGTGCACTGCGCGGCTGTTATTTCGGTTCCCAAACGGTCACGTCGCCGGTTTCAAACCCGTCCTTGAACAAGATTGTGCTTTGAACAACCACAACCCTTCCCGTATCAGGCCAAAGAGCGCCGCCCCCGGTCACGTGGGTGCGGCCCGGCACTCCGATTGCGAGATCGTCGCCGCCTTGAGCTTCGTAAAGCCGTCCGGCGGCTAGTGCGAACCCGAATTCGTCGCCTGCTTCGAGAGTGTCGAAGAAGATCATGTCGATCAGCTGGAAGCCGGTCACGCTCAGCCCGGTGGGGGACCCATAGAGAACCGTGACCTCGCCGGCGTTGTTAACGCCAAGAGAATTGTCGGACGGGGCTCCGATCGCAAGATCGGCGAAGCCGTCCTTGTTGAAGTCTCCCGCAGCGAGGGACTTGCCAAACCCATCGAAGTTGTTCACGCCGGCCGAAGATCCATCAATCACGGCCTCATAGAACAGCTGTTCGCCAGCATCGGTCAAATTGTTACCCGGTCCGTTGTACATGACCATCACCGCTCCGGGCTCGATCTCCGTACCGAAATCATCGTCGCCAGGGATTCCGATCGCCAAGTCAGTTCTCCCGTCGCCGTCAAAATCGCCGGCCGCGAGAGCTTGGCCAAACTCGTCACCTATGGCCGCTGTACCGAGAAGATCCCAAGTCGGGTTCTGCGGATAGTACGGAAAGTGCGCGACAGAAGCGGGAGCCGCCCCACTGGAAAACACTGTCACAGTGCCGCCCGGGCTGGCTTGATCTCCCGGCGCCCCTACCGCCACATCCATACTCCCGCCCAGGCCGAAGAAGTGGGCAATCGCCAGCGACGCGCCGAAACGGTCGTTTTCTTCGGGGTCGACCGGGACGCCCGCCTGACCCTGATGGAAGATCAGATTGTCGATCGTGGTAAGCCCGGTCGGGCTGCCGAGAATGATGTGGAACGCACCTGCGCCATCGACGGTTCCACCTCCAAATGCAACGCCCTCGCCCGGCGCACCAACGGCCAGCTCGTCGATTCCATCGTCGTTTAGGTCACCCGTGGCAAGCGCTGCCCCGAACTCATCTCCGGTCTCGGGAGTACCTTGCAGTGCACTCTGACTGAAACGTGCTCTCGAGTATGGAGGGGTCTCGGAACCATAGATCACGCACACCGCACCCGCACCAGGGACTGCGCCAGCACTGCCTCCGGGCATTCCAACGGCGAGATCGGCGTACTGATCATCGTTGAAATTCCCAAAGGCGAGAGAGGCGCCGAACCGATACCCACCTCCGTTTTCACTGCCATCAAGGCAGTTGGAGATGCTGTTGAAGGTTAGACCCCCGCTGGGGTTGGAGACATAGAGGCGTATCGCCCCGCGGTTCGCGTCGCCACCAAAATCAAGGGACGGCTGCCCGACGATGAGATCGCCATTGCCGTCGCCATTCAGGTCACCGATCGCCACAGCGCTGCCGTAGCGCGCGCCGATCGAAATGAACTCAAAGATCTCACTGCCAACTAGGCCGAGCTGAGCGTTCGCGACGGAGGTGACCAGGAGGAGCGAACAAAGGGTGATGACCGGGGAGACCAATAACCTCGAAAGTGGCAAGACGACTTTCGACTGAGAGTTGCACATCGCGATACTTCCTTAGGCGGTCGAGGTTGCAGTCCTCCTTTGAAGATGAGTCTCCAAGGGATAGCGGGATGTGCTGACCGGAAGCATCCCATGTTCTTAGCCTCGGAATCTCGGTGAAAAGGCCGACATCAGATCTGGTGTTGGTCTGGTTAGTTGGGTCGTGCAATCGATGAAGAGCGTCGCGATTAGACAAGAATCGCTTGCGCTACCACCAGCGGGCCAGGCTTTGAAGGAGCAGTCAGGTCTAGGACATCGGCTTCTGATCGGCGGGCGTCGCACCATCGCAGGAGGCCAGGTGCCTGTGCGGAGACCAGGCGCTTCAGCGCAGACCAAGGTCTCTGTGCGGAGACCAAAGTGGCTGCAGAACTCAAAGCGCGGGGTTGTTCGGAAGAAGCTCTGAGTGAGTGTTTGGCTGAGCCGAAGGATCGACCAGCTCGTGTTTGGGTTCGCGTCAACTAGCCTTGAGGCCTTGGCCGACTGAGAGTGCAACGGGCAACATAGAACTCCCAAACTCGTAGGTATGCGGACCGCTTGGGAACTTCTCCGGATCGCTCGGGTTCCAAGCAAATGAAAACCATAGGTCGGAGCGCCTGACGCCGTTCGCGCGTGGAGGAAAGCTGTGCCATGTCCTGGAGGTGTAAGGATGATTTCTCGACGAGGGCTCACGATGAGCTCACGAGGCGCTCGCAGCTGCGGCCCTACTCTGCTGTTCTCGCTCAGCGCGACCCTGCTCGCGGCTAGCCTTTTGTTGGTGCCATCGAGCTTCGCATCCACTGGAAGCGGGGATGCGTGGTCGAAGTTTCGCGGCCCTGATGCCGAAGGGCTGGCTCTTGATGGCCTTCTGCCCGATGGAGAGTTCGGCCTCACCATCGAGTGGAGTCAAGAGATCGGTTCTGCCTATTCCGGAGTTTCGGGGGCAGAGGGCCGGCTCTACACGCTCTTAGCTCGAGGAGACCTCGATCTGGTCGTGGCCTTTGACGCAGAGACCGGCAAAGAACTTTGGGCTTATGAGATCGGTCCTCGGTACGTGGGGCACGATGGTTCAGACGATGGCCCGCTCAGCACGCCGGCAGTGGTCGATGGAACGGTCTATTCGGTCGGCGCTCAGGGCCAGGTGGTGGCTCTCGATGCGGAAACCGGCGTTAGGCGCTGGCTGTTCGAACTCACCGAGCAGAACTCCTCAGTGCCTTTCTACGGGTACACAACCTCACCGGTACTGAACCGCGACTCACTGTTCCTCGCGACGGGTGGCGAGGGTCGCTCAGTGACCGCACTAGATCGGCACACCGGGGCGGTTAGATGGACCTCGGGCTCGGACGCTGTCGAGTACCAGACTCCGACGTTGATGCGTCTTGGTGGCCGCGAGGCCGTTCTCTTGGCAGGGGCTCAGTGGCTGCTCGCCTTCGATGCCAGTACGGGCGAGGAGCTGTGGCAGCTTCGACATGCTGAAGGCAACGAGGCCGAACAGTCATCGCATGTGACCCCCGTGGCCGACGGGCGCTTCCTGGTCAACTATGACCGCGGTGCGAGGCTTTACCGGGCCGACGCTGAATCGGTCGAGGAAGTCTGGCGGACACGCGCGTTTGCGAATTCCCTGACGCTACCGGTAGTTGTTGGAGATTCGATCTTTGGCTTCACTCGCAGCATTCTGACCAGCGTTGATGTGGGCACCGGTGAAATCCAGTGGCGTTCTCGCGAACCGGGAGGGCAGGGCCTCACGCGCGTTGACGACAAGTTGGCGATCATAAATAGTGAGGGCGCGTTGGTGCTCGCCGATGCGGACTCTGCGGGCTATCGAGAACTCACGCGGATAGCAGCCTTCGACACGACCAGCACTCATTCGCCCAGCTTTATCGATGGTTCCTTTCTGGTCCGTAACCTTGAAACGATGGTGTCGATCCGAGCCGACGTGACGGCAGCACCTCGCACAGTGACCGATCAGATCACCGAGCGAACACGCGGCTCGTTTGGTGATTGGATCTCCGAGATCGAAGGCATCTCCTCGGGTCGGCGACAAGCGGCAGTAGACCGGCGCCTTGGGGAGGGATTCACCAGCCCCATCTTTGAAGGAACAGACGGAGATCGCTCACTGGCGCACTTCGTCTGGCGTGGCCAGGCAGGGGACGTTGGCTTGGGCGGCCCGGTTGTTGGTGGCCAGGAGGTTGGTTTCGAGCGCGTTGAGGGCACGGACTTGTTCTTCAAGACTCTCGAACTTGTTCCTGCTGCTCAGTACGACTACACCTTGTCATTCGACTACGGGGAGCCGACACCTGACCCGAACAATGCCTTCACGGTGGATCAGGGGTTCGCGGCGCTGTCTGAAGTTCGCATGCCGGACTGGCCTGCAGCCCCTCACCTTGCCGAACCTGGCCCTGATGCACCGCGCGGCACGGTCGATTCGTTTCCGTTTAGGTCACTGGCTCTGGGTAATACCCGACAGATTCAGGTCTGGCGTCCGCCCAACTACGGTGCGAACTCAGAGACCACCTATCCGCTGATGGTTGTTCATCACGGTGACAATCAGGTGCGTGGTTCTCTGATGACAAACACGCTCGACAACCTTGTCGGTCGTTCGGTCGCACCAGTTGTTGCGGTGTTTGTTCCACGCGCGGCGGGACCGGAGTACGGCGGTCCGGAAACGGATCGCTACAATCGCTTTGTGGTCGACGAGTTGATTCCGCATCTGCGCAAGCACTATCAGCTTACGACGAACGGTTTTGCAACGATTGGTCCGGGATCAGCAGCCGTCGCTGCTCTACATCTTGCGATGACCAATGCCGATCTGTTCTCGAAGGTCGCGGCTCAGAGTTACTATCCGCTTCCCGCGACGGAGCGTAGCTTCGCTTTGCTCGAGGGCGATGGCCAGAAGCCGGAACAAGCGTTTGTGATCTACAGCAACCGCGACTATGAAGATACGCCCCTTGGTGGTGGCGCGAAGGAAGCGAGTCAGGAACTCGTTGAACGACTGAGAGCGGCCGGTGTCGAAACCCAAGAGATGGTGACCGAGTACAGTCCCAGCTGGAGCGGTTGGCGTGGCCAGCACGACGACATCTTAAGGGCGTTCTTCCCGCTCGAGGAGTAGGCAGTGCGAGCCGCCGAGCGACCTGGTCATCGACCGTTCCCTGAGCGGAGTACTGGCAGCGTTGGCGGACCTTGACAGGCTGCTTCGAAACAAAAGCAGCCTGACGGGGTCAGGTCCCTGGCGGGTGTTGCAAGCAGCGGGACAAGGGGCCAGAACGCCTCAGCTGTCGTCGGTCGGCGCACCGGGGATCGCGAGTTTCCACTGCCCCTCGGCGTCGGTGCGGATGCTCCAGTCGTGGTTCCAGTCTCGCTCTAGATGGACCTTGTAGTCCTGTTGCACTGGGATGCAAAAGGTCAACGCGTCGTCGCATGCAAAGTAGCGCACGTTGACGTCCAGCACCTGACCTTGACCGCCTGCGACGTCTACTAAGAACTCACGTGGATCGGCGTCCGCCGCTTCCTCTGGATCGATGGCAGTGCCTTCGGCGGGCGTGACTACCACTCCCTCCGGGGCCCGGATCTTGTACGACACCGGGTCGACGTCGTTGTTCCAGTGGACCTGGTAGAGCGGATCGAGGTGAAAGCCTAGATAGAGCGTGCCTGTCCCGTCCTCGAAAAGGCCCTGGGTACCTTCGGCACGAAGCTTGGCGTAGAACGGGATTTCGCTCGCAAGCGGTTCGATTTCAAGCGGCAGCGCACCCGCAGGCATCTCCACTCGCGGAACGATGCCTTTGGCAACGGTGGAGATGGCGTCTTGCTCAGGGAGGTCCAAGTCATCGACACTGGTCGGCGGCTCCACGGGTCCGAGCAGACCCGCTAGGTCCTCTCTGAGGTCTTCTGGCGAACTCCAGATGCGACGCGCGATGACCATCCCGGCCTGGTCGAGCACGAACTCACTGTTTGGCGTGCGCCCCACAGCTTCATGGTAGTCGTTGCTCATTGTGTCGGCCAACCAGGTCACGCTGGACCCCAGTCGTCTCTCAGCCTCGGCAACGTGCATCAGCCGCTCGGCGAGAGTGAACGGGCTGACGTAGTTGTCGAGTTCAGGATGAGCGAGCGGCTTGTAGATGTAGAAGAACTGAACGCCCTTCGCGGCATAGTCGAGTTTGACCGTCTCCCAACTGGGGACGTTGCGCAAGAATGGCGGTCACGTAAGGCACCCGAGCGTTAGCACCGTGTACGGTTTCTCGCTCGCCAGTGACCTGACATTGACCGGCTGGCCCTCGGCATCCACGATTGTGATGTCGGGAAACTGCTCGCCAACTTTAGGCGCGGCCGCCGCGCGTTCCGCGAGCGGCTCCAAGCCGGCCGGAAGCTGCAAACCGTCGTTGGTCATGGAACAGCCCAGGGCTAGCAGTATAAGGAGGGGTGCGAAACGGAGCATTGGAGAATGATACCGCAGCCGGTGAAAGGGTGCGCTGGTTGCGGAGAAGATACTCCCAACGATGGGCTTGTTGGTTCAGGGGCGCCCTACAGAGTGACCCGACGAGATACGGCACGACCGACGTCCTTGTCATCAACCCTCTCGACCTGCACTCGCAAACAGCCACTCGATGCAGAAGTCGCCTGCCTCTGACGCTTGTGCTTGGAGTGCGGTATCGGCGCAAAGCCCTTCTGCGTCGACCACGCTGCGGAGTTTCCGCAGGGTGCGCGACACCATCCGATACAGCGCCGCAGTGGACACGCCGGTGCGCGTTTGGATCTCGCCGAAACTGAGTCCTTCTGAGTATCGGAGTTGTAAGACGTTCCTCTGTTTGGGACTGAGTTGATGTAGTGCTCGCAGGAGCGTGGCCTTGAGTCGTTCGATCTCGTGCAGGGCTTGTTGCACTTCGAACGGCGATTCGGTTGAGCTGTCGACGAGTTCTTCGAGTGCGTCGGTATCGACTACGGCTCGTCGATCGACGCGTGTTGGGAGTTGACTGACGATCTCCCAGAGTTCCTCTTCGAATCGGCGTGTGTCTGCGCCGTAACCGGAGGCGTTGTGGTCCATGGCGATCTTCTGCACCGCGTCATGCGGGGAGAGGCGGTTGCGATAGATCTGTCGTTCGAGGTGTAGGGCCAGAGGGCCGAGGCGTTGCGCAGCCTTGGAGGCTCGCCACTTGCCCCACTTTGAGATGCGGTAGTCCCGCAGGATGTTGCGCAGCACTGAGTCGAAGTAGGTTGCCAGATTGCTGCGACCCTCGAACAGCTGTTCGAGTCGAGCGCTCTTCTCGAGCAGTTTCACCATTGCCGCGGAGCGAAAATCCTCTGCTTCTTCAAGAGAGAGGCGGTGTCGTCGGCAGAGTGCTTGGATCCGCTGCGAGACGATGTCTAGGTTCTCTTCGATGAACGTGCCAGGCCTTTGTTGGGGCTTCGCACTGACTGGTGGCGTGGAGACTGGTGGAGTTCTTGCCGATCGCAGGGCAGTGTTGCTCGTTGAGCGACGGGATCGCGATCGAGTTCGTTGGAGCGGGTATGGACAGTAAGGCGTAGTGGGGCGAACAAAGATCAAAGGAGAGAGGCTGTTCAACGGGGAACTCCGAATCTTGGACGAAGAGGGAGAGAAGCGCATTGATGTCTTGGCGCGGGCTGGAGCGTCGCTGGTTAGGCAGGATGCGTGCCAAGAGATTGCCTCGTCGAAATGTCTGGAAACTCGGATTACGAGTTTTGGAGCCCTAATAGCTAAGGTGTAGAGGGGCCGATAAGGACCGCTGAGAGGGATTCGGTTGACGATGGGATACGGTGTTGCCAACATTGTGGGCATCAGCTGCTCCCAGTTTCCCTAGCGTTGATTGCCAGCGCATCGTTGCCAGCGCCAACGAAGTTGGCACCTTTGGGTTTGGTGCGCCAAGGAACCGCTCATTGCTCACGACGGACATCAGTTTCCAGCGCGGCCCGCGCTTGCCCCAACCGCTGATTGCCGTCTTAATACTGGCGTTTGTGCAATGGCAATCGGGAACGATTGTTGGGTTGACTCAGGTGCTCGGGCTGCTTGAGTTTGCTGAAACAGCGCGCGAGGGTTATGGCCCATCGCATGCGCTGGTTGCGGTGTTGCAGGCTGCAAGCTTGGGTGGTGTTGGAACCTTGTTGCTGGTGGGTCAACGCAACGATCTGCGCGCGAGTTACCTTGGCTCGGTCTTTCTGCTATCAGCGGCTACCTTTGGCCTCATTCCGATCATGGCGATCGTGGGGCAGGACACGGCGTTCCGTGTGGCTCCCATGGAACTTCTGACTTTGGTCCCAGCGGACGCGTTCTTGGCGTATTGCCTTTGGCGTTTCGCAGCACTTTTTCCGAGCGCTGTTGACGCACCAGTCATGCGCAGGACTCTGAGATGGGGTGTTGTAGTGGCCGGGGTCGGCGGATGTCTCCTCATGGTGAGCAACGCCGTGGGGTGGGTCGCGGACGCAGGCTGGTACCGATTCGTCAACCATCGGAGCCCTCAGAGTCTTCAGCAGTGGTTCTCTTTGGGGATGGGCATGTTGGCGATCACCTCGATCGCTTTTCGCTTTCGCCAGGCTGCTCAACGAGATCGCTTTCGAGCGAGGCGGCTACGGACCCCGCTCGCTTTGATCGGCACTGTCCTCGCTCTATCGCTGCTGACCATGACTATGCTTCCGAACTTGTCACCAGTCGTGAGGGAAGAATTGTCGGCTGCTTTCTCTCTTTTCTCGCTGGCGTTCCTGCTCCCGATACCCCCATTGATCGCGTTCGCGGTGACCAGCGAACGCACACTCAATGTGCGGTTGCGCGCTCCACGATTGATGTGGAGCTTGATGGCTCGTGTCGTTCCCGCGATCTTGTTGGTCAGCGCGATAGTTTTGTTCTTAACCACACTTTTGGGAGCAGGTGCTATCGACGAGGTCACTGGTGAGACCGGCGTGCTCACATCGGTCTCTCGTGAGTTCCAGTTGCTGCTTTGGTTCACAGTCGGCCTGGTTGCCTCGGGCTTGCTCTTTGCTCGCCAGCGTCCAATCAGCGCAGCGCCGCCTCCGTCTGAGGGCGCCCTCGGTGAGCTGCGTGCGATCGACGCTCCGCATCAGTGGCACCAGTGGTTGACGTCTCTGTCCGAAGCGTTTGAAGTGACATCTGTTGAAGTCGTGGTGGTGGATGATCGCGTTCCTGAGGACTTGGTGCCGACTCGCGAGGGTGCACGCGATCTGCGTTCGCTGTTCGCGTTACGCAATGAAGCAATCGATCTTGAGAGTGCAGGGTTCGTTGGCGGGGTCGATTCACTGCCGTCCTCGCTCCGTTCGGGACTAGCGCACAAGAACACCGCGGTCTTACAGCCAGTGTTCGATACTGCGGGCGAGCCACTGGCGGTATTGATTGTTGGCGGCAGGCGCGATCAGCGCGCACTGGATCTGGAAACCCTCTCGGGCATCAGCGTTGTCGCTTCTGCGATCGGACTGTTTCTCGAGCGCAAACGGCTCGAAGACAACAGCAGCTCTTCTCGCAGTCCAAGCCGCGATCTTCCCGCGGTCCAGTGTTCAGGTTGCGACAGGGTCTATTCGGCTGTGGTGGAACGGTGCCCTGACTGTGATCTCTCAACGCAGCCGATCGATGACCCTCTGATCATTGGCGGCAAGTTTCAGCTCGATCGAGTGGTCGGCGTTGGAGCACTTGGCAAGGTCTATTCGGCGCACGACGTGGTGCTTGATCGCAAAGTCGCGATCAAGGCGGTGCCGACCGGAACACCGGCGGGTGTTCGAGTTCTGACTCAGGAGGCTAGGGCTGTCGCTGCCCTCGACAATCCTGGACTGGCGCGTGTGTATGTGGCTGAGTCACATGGTCGCCGCTTGTTCATTGTCAGCGAGTTACTCGAAGGCGGCACACTGCTGGAACGCATTAGTGAAGAGAGCAAGAGCGGCAACGGAGCTGCTCTCGAAGAGCGGGTCATCACACTCGGACTGCATCTACTCGAGGCGTTGCTACCGCTGCATGAGCGAGACCTGGTGCACGGCGATCTCAAACCATCGAACATCGGTTTCGATGCGACTGGTTCCCTCAAACTGCTCGATTTCGGGATGGTTCACATGCTCGACGAAGCCGCCGCGCCCGGTACCCCCGATAGCTCTGCACTGAGATCGTCGACGGTACTGCCTGGTGGGCACGCGGGCACGCCGCTCTACTCGCCTCCTGAGGCATGGCGTGGCGAGCCCGTCGGTACCGCGGCAGACCTCTGGCCGGTTGGCGTGATCCTTTGGGAAGTCCTTGCAGGCGTGCATCCCTTCGAGCGTCAAGAGAACGGTGAGGTGACACGAGTGGTGGCTACGCGAAGGGCAATCCTAGAGGCAGAGTTGCAGCCTCCGCCGCAGATGATCGAAGCCTCGCCGCAGCTAGTGCGAGTTCTAGTGCGCGCCCTCGACCTTGAGCCAGGGCGCCGCTTTGTCGATGTTCACACGTTCAAAGCAGCGTTGCTGCAGTGTCGGGAGTCTTTGCGCACGGACTGACTACTCGATACCCAAACGGATCAACTTCTTTCGAAGTCCTTCGCGGCTAATGCCGAGCGCGCGTGCTGCTGCAGAGCGATTGCCTTGGGTTGCTTCTAGGTGTCTTCGAATCAACGCCCGTTCTTCGTCGACCAAGCGACCCGGTGTATCAGTATCGGCTCGCTGTTGAGTCGAACCGAAAGAGAGGCGTTGCTTGCTGATCGGGTCAGCGCCGCCAAGGACTACCAACCGCTTTGCCTCGTTCTCGAGCTCGCGCACGTTGCCGGTCCAGGCATTCGCCTGCAGCAACAGTGCTGCTTCTGGTTCGATGATGGGAACGCCGGATTCCAGATCGCGCGCCGCACGGTCGAGGAAGTGTCGGAACAGCGGCAGAATGTCAGCTGGCCGTTTGCTGAGCGCTGGCACGTCGACGATCAACGTTTTGAGCCTTTGAAAGAGATCTTCGCGAAACGTTCCCTTCGCGATCTCTTCATCTAGCTGTCGATGTGTCGATGCTAGAAAGCGCACATCGACTCGTTCGGACCGTGGCGCTCCCACTGGTTGCACCTCGCCCGACTGCAATGTGCGCAACAGCTTCACCTGGAGTTCGAGCGGCATGTCGCCGACCTCATCTAGTAGTAGCGTACCGCCGTGAGCGGAGCGCACCAATCCGGGAGCCGAAGCAGTGGCACCAGTGAACGCACCTGCGGTATGGCCGAACAACTCCGATTCCAACAGGTTGGCAGAGATGGCGCCGCAGTTGATGGTGATGAGCGGCTGATCGCGTCGGCGACTGTTGCGATGAATGGCATTCGCGATGAGCTCCTTGCCCGAGCCTGAGGGCCCTTGAATGAGGACCGGGTAGTCAGCAGCAGCGACTTTTGAGACCAGCTCGAGGGTTTGGTGCATCAACGGGTCGCGAGCGACGATGCCATGAAAGTCAAAGCGTTCGAAGAGTTCTTGAGACTGCATTCGTTGGAGCCGTTCAGTGCTGCGCCGCAGGATTGATCCTGATAGGTCGACGATTTTCTGGAACAGGTCGCGGTGCTCCTCATTGAGCTGTCGGCTACCGCTTTCCAGGTAGAGTGCCACCGGTTCCTCGGTGTCGATGCGAGCGGCAAGTACCGATCGCAAAGAGCTGCTGCGAACACTTTCCCGCAGGGCGTACCGTGCGTCCAACGAGGCGTTGGCGACAAGGATTGCGTGCGGTGAGGACAGCGCGTCGGCGACAATGGCTCGGCTCACGGGTTCGGCCTTGCCAACCGGATTGTTCCACCGCCGATAGAACACCAGACGCTCGTCAATCTGCTGTACGAGATAGCCGCTGTCCGCGCGAAGGATCTCGATTGCACCTTGAACGAGCACGTCCAGATGCGTGCTCTGTTCTTGGGTGTTGAGCAATCGGCCACAGAGCTCAACAACGCCCATCAAAGAGGGCTCCAAGCTCCGAGCACGCGATTCGCTTTGATCGGTGTTTGATGGTGAAGAGGGGGGCACGGTGAGAGGCTAGCAGCCTCCCGTCGACTTGGAAGAACGCGAGCAAGGTCGACCAACAACCCTGCTCGCCCACACGCGTAGCCCTTTAGCCCGAGAGACGACAGATGAAGCCAGCCGTGGCGGTCGACTCGGCTTGGACCATGGAGATCGCCTCGCGCACGTGGGTGCCGCCGATCAGCGGTGCGTTGCCGGCGAGTTCGCGAGCCTTGCGTGCAGTTCCGTTGACGCAACGCTTCGCCAGCGCAACGCTGAATTGCTGAGTGGCCACCAGTTGCTGAATGTTTCCCCAGAAGCTACTCATCTCCTCGACGGCAGCAGGAGCCAACGGTTTGCCCGCCTGGTAACCGAAGTCGGTGAACATCTTGATCACTGCATACGGCATGTCCATCTCTTCTTGCGAGCGGTGGACCGAACGCTCTGGGGGCGCGGCTTGGGCAGAGGCGCTGGAGGATGATGTGTTCATACTTCTGTCTCCTTTGTTCGGCAGGAGCTGCTGCCGAATCGGTCTTTTTTGTGGTTCTGCGCACGTGGCGACACAGTGTCGTCGCGTCGGAGAAGTTGTGCCGCATGCCGCAAGAGGTCGCGGTTGCCGTGCAGGAGGTCGTCCTTCGAGATCGGGACTAGGTGTTCGACCTGTTGAAGAGGAATCGGGGCCCACTGGTCGCCATCTCTGATGACTGCGCGTCGCACCGCGAGTTGTAGCTCGAGACCCTGTCGAAGGGGTGGTATGACGTGATGGCCTTGCGAGCGGCTTAGGTGGTGCAGGGTGTGGAAGGACCAAGCGTTGGCGGTGCCGGCGCCGGTCTGTGGGTCGGCGCCAACGACGAGGGTGTCTGGTCGCCGGCGCAGCTGCGCGACCAGAATCTCTGCCGCGCTATAGGTGAGAGCGTCGACGATGATCACTATCGCTCCCAGGGTGAGAGGTGGCAGCTCTTGTAGAGACGTCGAACAGGTCATCGGATGCGGCGCGAGCGTGCGTGCGCGATGGGGCACGGCGCAGTGCCTCCATTTTGGATGCGCCCCCAGCGTGCGACGGACGCCTGGAGTGTTGCGGAACTGAAAATGGGTTGGTTCATGCAGGTCTTGCTGGTCGCCTCCGAGCAGCCGGACGAGGTGGTCGGCTGTCTCCACCGAACCGCCGGGGTTGCCGCGTAGGTCGAGCACTAGGTTGCGCCGATGCGGGCTCGCGGTGACCGATCGCAGCCAGTCGACGAGTTGGCCTAGTTGAGGCCACTCGGGAACGTCGAACAGCCGCACGTAGGCAGGAACTTGGTCGCCGTGATCTCGCTTTGTGTCGGCGTTCAGGAGCCCGCAGCGGAAGCCGTCACCAGTCTTGGTTTGGTGCAAGACGTGGCGCCAGGGCGCTCGTTCAGAAGTCGCTTGCAGGGTGGCAGGCTCTGGCTTCCAGTCAAGCCGCACCTCATGGTGACGGCCCTTCTCGAGGCAAGTCAGCAACGTCCAGTCTTCGTTGGGAATTAGGGTTGAACCGACCAATCGCTGTGGCAGTGAACGCAGGCCCAGCGCGCGGCGCGCGTCGGCGTGTCCGCCGCGAAGGGCTCGCCCTTGTGTTTCGGCTGCGATCGCGATCGGCACACCATTCCAGTGCGTGACCTCGGACCCGGTGCGTAGTGCGCCGGGTGCGTCGGCGTGCAGGCGGGTGATCCAGAATCGGTCGTTTGCATCGACGGTGGAACGTTCGATGCGAACCGGAAGCCGCGCAATCCCGTTCCGAGCTGCGTCGATCAGGTGGGCTGGGCGTGGGTAGCACGCGGCTGCTCGGTTGGTCGTTAGCAGAGATCGTGTGTTGGGCAAAGACAGCAGCGTGTGTCGATCCGCTAAACGGTTGAACACCTCGAGCAGTTCACCGAAGTCTTGTCGACCCTTGAGCGCAGCCACAGGATCGAACCCATGCTCCGTGCGCACATCATCGAGATCGACGTAGAAGTCGTCGAAGATCTGAGCAAGGTCGTCGCCGGGCCGTGAGCCCAGTGGGGGAGGTGTGGTTCTTGAGGTGTGATGGTTCATTTTGGGTGATCGGTTTTGATCGTTCACCCAATGGACGGACCTCGAATTTGAATTACGCGACATAGCGTTCCTTGCAACCGACCAACACTCCCGCGGCTCGACGCCTGAGAGGTGTGTTGATGAGCTAAGGCATTTCGGCGGACGGTTCCGCGTCGTGCGGCACTCCTATCTGAAAACACGCCGGGTCACGTCTATGTGGGGCTCCGCCGAGTCGCGTCGGAGCGAACCACGTCGCTGTGACGGAGAGTTCGGGGCTCCCGGCATCACCCAGGTAGCTGAACACCCGACGAGTTAGCAATCCCGCTACGCTGCTACGCTGCTACGCTGCTTGGCTACTGCTCTACTAGAGAGACGCTCGCCCATTCCCGAGAAGCCGCATCACCTCTTCGATGAGCGGCTGCATCGCATCGTAGTCCGTTGAGTTGATGCCGCGTAGCTGCGCCGCGATTTCGTAGAGCTTGCTGTCGGACGCACTGTTCTCAAGCAGCTGAAGACCGCGTTCCCAGGCGTTGGAGTTGAAGTAGCGGCCGCTTGCTGTAGTAGCGGCAAGGTGGGAGGTGATGGCCCAACGCCCCGCATCAACGTAGCGTGCTGGCTCGATCAACTCTAGTTCCTGATCGAAGCGACGAGCCCACGCACTAGCGGCATCGGGGGAGGGTTCAGCGGCCAGAAGCGACTGCTCTAGGAGAAGGCTCGTCAGTAGTAGAGAGTCCGCGTCTGGCAACGAATCAGTCAGAAGCCGGAGGCTGCTGGTGACGAAACCTGCGGTTCGCAGGTCTCCTGCCCGCAGCGCCACCGCCAGGTCGACCGAGCGGACTCCAAGTTGAAACGCAGCCTTTGGGGGCGCATGTACGACAGCGTTGCCGCGCGTGGGGCTCCATCTACCGTCGATCCAACCGTCCGGGAGCTGTTCGCGGAGCAGGGACGATTCCGGTAGAAACGCGACCAGTTCCTCGCTTGTGTCTACGCCATCGTCAAGGTTGGCGAGTGTCCACCAGCTGCCGAGTCCTACCGCAGCAAGGATGGCGGCTGCAGCTAGCCAAGCCGAGCGGCGAGCCGCAAGCGGCTCTTGCGGGCGCGGTACATCCTTGTGCCTGCTGCTGAAGTCGAGGGTCTTGGCCGCAACGTCAAGCCCATTGCCTGATTGTGGTCGTTCCCTTTCCTCGGCTTCACGCAGAACCGCGTAGCTCTCGGCCAACAGCTCTGAGCAGTGGTCGCAGGATCCGAGGTGTTTCTCAAGCTCAATGCGCGCAGACGGTTCTAGACCGCCGTCAATATAGGCGGCGATCGCCTCGAAGTCGGGAGAACAGGTTGTTGCGGGGGTCATGACATACACCTACACATCCTGAGACGGTCCAGTTGAGGTCTTTTCAGCGGGATTCGTCAATGTTTTGTTTTTGGTAGCTTGCGTTTGACGTTTCGGTCGCTGGCTATCTGAACTCCCACTAGACAGATTGCTCTCGTGGTTTGAACCAAAATCGATCTCGAGATCCAGCGCGTCCCAACCGAGAATGTCGGAGACCTGCTCAGAAGAGATGCCGCTATCCATGACGGCCGCTCGCAACTGCGTCAGGAGTCCTTCGATACGGGTGTAGAGGGGCCTTTGCTCGAGCCCAAGCAGGCGTGCAATGTCGACCACGCGCATTCCCTCCGCGAATCTCAGCTTCAGAATTAGGGCGCATTGTGGCGCGAGGCCAGCAAGGGCGGTCGAGATGAACCTGCCAACTGCTTCAGCAGTTGGTTCGAGATCCTGCTTCATCGCCCCGACTTCTGGATCGGGCTCTGCGGCCGCCATCCGTTGCAGAGGTTCTTCTCCTTCGAAGCGACGTCGGTATCGCGGCTTGAGTTGCCCGAACACAGTTTCAAGTTCATCGTCGGTGTGTTCGACGTCGAGTTCTCCCCTTACCAGCTCGACCGCGTCTGCGAAGGTGTGACCATCTCGATAGACAAGCGTTTCCAACCGAATTGCTACTGGTCCGAGCCGTTTGGCCAACGCTGAAGGTCGCCACTTACCCCACATGTGGTTGCGGTAGTCGAGGAACAGGTGGTTGGCAACCGTGGTGAGGTAAGTCGTCAGCTTGCTGCGACCTTGAAACTTCCTGAAGACGGCGTAGTCGTTCTCAATTAACTTGACCATCGCCCACGAGCGAAAATCCTCAGCCTCGTCGCGCTGGGATCCGTTTCTCTGCACCACACGCTGGAGGACCTCGGACGCAGTGGCCAAGTGGGAGGAATAGTCAGGGGGCATCTGGGCTCTGATCGGCTCGGTAGGAGGCTGAGCCGCGGGACGGATCGTGGGGGTGGTGGACCAAGTTCTATTCTAGCCGCTTGGGTGGATCTACTGGTTACGTCAAGCGTCTTCGGGAACCCATCGCCCATGGCTCTTTCACCGTTGGCCAGTGGATCCCGCCGCCGCTACCGGGAACATGGCCCGAGCAAAGGTGCCCAGGTTGCCGAACGCTCACTGCCCGCGCAGCGTGCTGAGGTGGGGCATGGTGCAATTGTGCGGGAAGAGTGGAAGGTTGTGTGACGTTGACCCCGTCGTCGCGAACACGTGCCAGAGAGGCAGGAATGCGTAGATGGAGATCTCAACGATACGACGGAAACCGCCCACCTTCACGGTAGAAGAGAGAACCGAAGCAGTGGGGGCGGTCCGGACCAGTGGTCCGGGCATCCATCGCGTGGTTCAAGGATTGGATCTCACTGAGGCAGTTGTGCGTCGGTGCGTTCAGCAAGCTGAAGCAGAAGGAGGCCACGGGCTTCCTGGCAGGCTGGCGGACAAGCGAACGCAAGAATTTGGACAACCTCCATGGCGGCTCGTGTCGCTTTCGCAAGGAGCGCTTCTCCCAAGAAGTAGGCTTGCGATCTCTTTGCCAAAGACAGTTCAATCTCTCGAAGTGATCGCGTCGACGTAGGTCCAGTGCCCATCGGCCCGATGCGTAGTACTTTGATGGTTTCCCGTAGCTCATTCGACGCTTTGGGGACCTCATACCAACTGTCTGATAGTCCTGTGTTGTTGGTGGAGGTAGCGCGTGGCCTCGGAGGCAAAGTGTCGCGACGGTCCGTCTGTATGCCATGGAGAGGGCGTCAACGACTAGGCAAATCTCCCGCCCACCGTTCCACAAGGGGCACCGTTACCATTGCCCAGGGACCGCAGTACCGACGAAATGAATACAAGTTCAAACCCTCCTCTTCAAAGCGCCGGTGCCGAGTGGTGTCCGCAGATGGACGGTCGTTGAGCGGGAACACAACAAAGGTGAGCGCAGCGCCTCCCCTCGAACCGTGGCAGTTCGGTGTGGGTATCCTTCTACTTGTCGCTTTGAGTTCCGCCTGCATCGGGGAGGGTGGTACTGATGGAGATCTACGTGATTGGGCTTCGCGAAACCTCGAATCGGGTGCGCGTTTGAGCGTAGGAGGCGGGTTGGTGCTTTCCGCGGACCCAGACTCGTACAATGTCGGTCTCGCGAGGCTGGCATCTGCGCGTGTGGGCCAGGATTTCGTACATGCGGCGGAACTGTTGGCTGACAGTGCAAGCACAGGGTCCCGACAGCGCAGGATCGACGCCTCAGCGGCACTCGTGGAAGCCGCGCATCGAACGAAGAATCCCAGGTTCGCTGCACTGGCGTTGATCGAAGCTGAGAAGGCCCTCCTCACATCAGCTCCCTCGTCCGAGGCGATGAGCAATCGGGCGGCCGCGTTGATCGGGTTGGGCCTGTTCCCAAAAGCAGAACGCGTAGCAGTGGTCGACCACCCACAGGCTCGAGATGGATCAGGGACGCTGGCGCCTTTTGGAGGGGAAGCTGCCGTTCAGAACGGAAACCGCATCGCATGGGGGCTTCTATCTGAACACGCGAATCGACCGGTGGAGACCTGGTGTGCGGGGAGCCAGCTTCGTGCAGCGGTGCCTGAGCCAGCTTCAGGAGATCGGTTTTGGGTGGAATTCACTGCTTGGATCGAAACCTCGGTCTGCGCCTTGAAGACCTCCTCAAGTGTGGCCGCTCTTTCGGATCTGGCGCTTGCATTGGGCCAGTTTGAATCCGGGGCCTGGACGGGCTCTCGAACCAATCTCGTTACTCTACAAAAGTCAGAAGCGATCCAGGCCGTACCAGTCCTTAGGGCTACGGTGGACCACTTCGCGCTCCGAAGCAGGCGCCACATTGAACAGGTACAGCCAGTGGCCTTCGAGGTGGCACTGGCTGAACAAGAGGCGGCTGGTTACTTGCCACTGTCTATTCAGTCGAATGGAGAACTCGCGACGGCCTACTACGCTGAAGGAAGCCTCGGGCTGGCGATGCTCCACCTGGAAGCGGGTCTAGGCAAGGCGATTGAGCTTGACGATCGTTCGGAAGAGTCGCGATTTCGGGGGCTTCTTGCGAGGACGCTGCTCGAATCAGGTCGAACCGAGAGGGCTTGGCGCGAGGTCGTGCACTCACTGACGCTGGCTCATCAAGAACAGAACTTTCGTGCTGCCTACTCGGCCTCAGTTAGCGGCTCGTGGGTGGCTAGGCACTTTGGTCAGCCTCGAATCTCTTTGCTCTATAGGCAGGCGAGCAAGGCTTTTGCTGAACAGATGGGGCGACCGGGATTCGTCATCGATGCCCTTGTTTGGAGCGCCTTTGAGCACACGAGCCTTGGTGACTCCGTCGCTTTCGATGCGGCGGTTCATGAGGCGCTCCTGATCAACCAAGACTTGAGTGAACCGTCAGAAAGGACTCGAACCCTGGCGGACGTGTCGCTAGTCAGGGCGAGAAATTTGCTCGGTACTGCTCCAGAAAGGTCACTGGAATTAATCGACTGCTGCGATGGCTCTTTATGTAGAGCTTGGCAACAGTCCCTATGCTGCTTGGTGCAGTCTGCTGCGTGGCGATGCTTATGCTGCACTCGGGATGGTCGACGAGGCCAGAGAGGAACTGGCATCTGCCATTCGATTCCAGCGGGATCACGGATCACAAGCCCCACCACTGTCATCGATCAGTATGTTTGGCCGTGAGACACCCGTTCGTCGGATGGTGCAGCTTCTCATTGAGGCCGGCGACGTAGAAGAGGCACTGACCTTCACCGACCTGGACAACGGACTGGCCCCCTCCAAAGTTGCAGGCGTTCCGCGCCAGCCTAAAGGAGAGGCCTCTGCGAACCGCCTCACTATCGTCTTCCAGACACTGCATGGAGGGTCGCTATCCTGTTGGGCCATAAGCGGTGCAGAGACGCGGCATTGGGTCGTCCCTGCTCGAGACTGGTATGCATACACCGAAACCGCTGCGGAACTAGGTTTGAGCCTGGCAGGGAAGACCGATGAAGCACTAGTGGAACTGGGCGCCGTTCTCCTCGGACCAGCAGAAGAATTGATCCTCAGTGCCAATCGGGTCGTTGTGGTTCCTGACGGCCTGACCTTCCGACTGCCGTTTTCGGCTCTCGTGGTAGGTGGTCGACACCTTGTAGAACTCGTTCAGGTGGTTGTATCGAGGTCGCTGCTGGAGCTAGGCGAGGCCGGCGCGATGGCGACGCACCGAAGTGCCTCCGGCCGCAGCCTCCTGGTGACCGTTAGCGAGGCCGGTCAAGCTGAGTCGCTTCCAGGAGCAGAGAGGGAAGGAGCTTGGCTGGCGGAACAAATAGCCGTTGCGGATCACCTCGCCAATCGCGAAGCCACGTTGGACCGAGTGACCGCCCTCCTTGAGGAAGCCACGCTCTTTCATTTCTCTGGCCACGCGTCGGCCGACCGACAGGACCCGAGAAAGTCGGCGCTAGTTCTTTCAGGCGATGACCGCTTAACGGCGGAGAGAATTGCCGACCTCGACCTTAGCGATCTGGAACTCGTGATCCTTGCCGGCTGCGATACCGGGATCGACCTTCGCAGTGAAGAGGGCACAAGCCTCGGCATTGCACGGGCGTTCTTGGAAGCTGGGGCCAAAGCGGTTGTAATGACGCTTCAAGCGGTCGATGATGGCTCCACGTTTACGCTTTCGCGTGACTTTTATGGGTACTACCTGGGAGGACTGTCACCTGGTGAGGCGCTTCGTTCTGCGCAGCTAGCGGCCATCGATAGCGGGCAACTGTTGTCTGCATGGGCTCCATTTGTATTAGTAGAGAAAGGGAGAAGTGAATGAAACTGATCGTAAAGACACAGGGGGTTCTCGGATTGGTACCTCGGCTGACCCAGAAGGAGTCTGAGGTTGAAGACGCACTGCTTGTAGTCCCCAACCTCCGGCGGGGCCTCAAGGACTTTCCGCTCAGCGAAGGACTGGTTGCTTCCTTGCCTCCCCATCTTGCCTGTTTGGTTGTGGAGACCCGTTACGTGGACCCAGACGCTTCCACGAAAAAGCCGGTTCTAACCTACTTTCGAGAGCAGCGGCTCTTTGCACTCTACGAGTTCTTCGATCAAGCCTTGGTGCTCGATGTTCCGCAAGAAAAGATCAAAGTGTCCGAGGGTTCCGGTGGCGAGGCGCCGTCCGAAGAGACCCCGGAGGGAGATCTGTTCTGGGTACCGAGCATGAGACAAATGAAGGTCAAGAATGCCAACCTGCTCAACAAAGGGGCGCTTGTTGAGAATCTCCTGCCTGGTGAGGGCGTCGTAGGAACGGTGCTTTTGGGAGCAGGCGCGATCGCGAGCCAACCGGTGATTGCAGTGGACGGGGAACCACAAATCTACGAGTTCAAGTCTCTTTACTCGGGGGGAGACACGGGTGACGCTGTGCACCGACAGGCGGCTGCTCCCGGAATCACCTGGGAGGTCAACTGCCCCGACTCCGGCGTGACGCTGTTGTGGAAGCGGAAGGGAATGGAGGAGGAGACGCTGCGCCTCAAGCCAGTTGCCGGCGAGAATACGGTTCCGGTCAGAATCGCAAACCGCGAACTGGAAGACATCATCGGGGTTGGCGAGGGTTCACCGCCACTGATGGGAGGAGACCCCGACATGGCTGCCTTGTACACAATTTCAGCCTTCTGGCCGGATGGTGTTGACCCTGTCCCGATCTCCTTTAGGAGCAACGGCGTTGGGCTTGGAGAGCGAGATTGCTATGCCCTGCAGTTCGACGGGATCGAGGAATGATCGGGGTCCCTGACGCGGAGCGTCGGTTGATCCCCGATGTCGAACCGGCTATGCCGCCCCCATTCGTAAGGCTTCCAGGGCTTCGGTCGATTGTGCAGCGGGGTGATTATTGGTGTTGGGCTGCTTGTGTCGAGTCGGAGGCTTACCGGCATGGCCAGACTCGTTTCCACCAAGTTGTAGCGAGAGATTTTTTGGAGTGCGATCCTGGATGCTCGCCGCATCACAATGTCCCCGAACATTGTGACAAGCCTGTGGAGGTAGGCGACCTCCCGGAAGTCTGGGAAACGAATGGCTTTCTCTCAGAGCCCGTGGCTCGCGCTGCCTCCTTGGCCGAGATCCGGACGCATGTTCAAGTTTGGCAGCGCCCGATTCAGGTCTTTAGATCGCGGATCCACGTCGAACTTGTGGTCGGCTTCCGTGAAAGGAACAATCGGGTTGAATTGCTTCGAATGGACCCGATCCAAGGCTATCTAGTTCGTGCCTACTATGACGACCTTACTGCCAAGAACGAACTACAGTGGCGGCACTCATTGTTGAACATTCGCCCGAAGTCAGGAGTATTCACATGACACTCCGCGTCCGCGACGCTGAGGGGAAAGACCAGCTCGTTGACTTGTTGGCCGCCGAACTCGCGATCTATCGTGAGTCGAGGAACGATCGTAGGCCTGGGCCCTTTGCTGTTCACGAGGTGCTTCAGCAGTTCGAACCGGATCAAGACGCTTCCTTGCTGGAGGGTCTCGATCTCAAGCACACTGGCCAATGGCACCTGCAGATTCACGGAGAAGGTGGTCCGATTTACTATGCGCGTGCGAGGTTCCTCGCACAAGCGAGTACACGTTGGATAGTCGACTGGATCGGAGAAGATTGGTTGGCGAGACCTTTCGAACGCGCGATCAAGCAAGTCGACAGCGATCTGGACGCGGAGTACCAGGGCTTCGTCGATGCCGTCGTATCTCGGCGCTTTCGGTTCTCCACTCTTTGGCTCCGGGATCCAGACCTTCATGTGATGGTACGGCCCTGGCGCCGCATGGAGGCCCACCTGCAGCCGGGCGCGATCGTGAGCAGCAAGGAGTTGTTGGAACGTCTTCGTGCCTTCTACGGCGATCGTCGGCTCTAGCCGCGGATGTTCCCGAAGATCGATTGTTTGATGGAGTACGTCGTCCAGAAGCGGCTTGCGTTGGTCTCCTTCCCCTCGTATCGATTGAGAATTCAACGGCCAGGAAAATCCCTATGTGCCAAGAAGAGCACCGAATTCTGGGAGCCCCGGTGGCTGTCAACTGCGGTTTGCCCGATGAGGTTCAATCCGCTCGTGCTCGGGATCTGACTGGCTAGCTTGTCAAGCTGGGAAGCCGGCACCCTACTTGCGACAGGAGAACAGAGGCTGCCGAGCAAAGTTCAGGTGTCTACCAGGGCAGTGGCTTGCTACGGCTGCCTCGCTAAGGCGTATGGTCGGTCAGAGCGAGCCGCTGGAGAACAGTGGACACTACTTCCGATGTCGCCTGCGCTTGGCTCGCCCGTGGGGTTTCGGACTGCGGTTGTCAAAGCAGGAACGTTGAGCGGCTCGGCGCGTAGCAGGCTTACACTTCCAACCGCGTTCGTGTCCGCTCTGCCTGCTCCCGCCAGTCGTCGAGTTGTTCGGCGTTGACCTCGACCTCATAGGCTTCGGAGAGAAGCAGCGTTGCAACCCGTTTCTTGGTTGCACCGTCGACCCTGCACAGTGCGGCCAGGTCGCCGAGTTCCGCGTCTCGCAACAAGGGGAGGTGGACAGGGTCGAGCCCCGAGACACGTTCAGCGAGTTCGATCAAGGCCGCCCAGCGCAGCACGGAAGCGACGTCGGCTCCGATTTCGCCGGCGAGATGAATCCGCTGTTGTGGGGTTCTGCAGTTCTGCAAGAAACCGGCGAGGGTCTCGGTCTCGAGTTTCGTCTTCAACCCAGCGGCAAGAGTTTCGCCAATGAACGGAAGCGCGGCCAGAGGCGAGGGCGCGTCTTCAGCGGGTGCAGGTGCGCCGGCGAGCACGTTACCTGCTCGATCGCGGACCGCTTGGCCGACGCGGTCTCCGGATAGCCAGGCGAAGTACGGTTCTTGAGCTGCCCAGCCTAGGACCCAGGCGCCTACCGCAGCGGCGCGCTCTAAGAGCGCCAGTGCTGCCACAGCTTCGTTGTCTCTTAGTGTTGCGTCCTCCTGGAGATAGGCGGACAAGGAGCGGGCGACCGAGAGATTGGCCAGTTCAATCGCGGAAGCCGAGGCGGTGGCTTGCTGCTCGAGTTGGTCGAGCTGGGTGTCATCGGTACCCTCGAGTTGCTGAACGGCTGCGGCCACGGCTTGTGCCTTGGGCGCAAACTCGCGAACGAATCGTTGAAAGTTTCGGCGGGCTTTGGACTCGCCGGTGATGCGGGTCCACAAGGACGTACGCCTCGTCTCAAGGTAGTGAGTCGCCTCCATCATTCGGTCCGCCAATCGGTCGAGGGCTTTGATGGCGAGTCGGACGTCGTCAGGAAGGTGGGGCCGTTTGGGTACTACCTTCGATTCAATGAGCTCTCCCAGCGATCGGTCGAGTGTGAAGTTGGAGAGGTTGTAGAGCCCCTTAAACAGCGCCTCTTTCTCGGAGAGCTTGTCCAGCTTCGACGGTTCTCCTCCAAGCCAGCGCTTCATGTTTGCAAGATCGGTTGTTGAGATCGCTTTTAGCTTGGCAAACACGGTGCCGGAGTTAGGGGGCGGAATCTGAGGTAGATAGACCTTGTCGTTGTGGCAGTCGAGCGCGTGTTCCAGTTGGAGGATCGCTTCATCTGGGGCGCTGCGATGCAGGACGCGGGCGAGGTTGATCCGGCTTGGGCGGTAGTCACTTTCGATCTCAAGCGCTTCACCAAAATGGAATCTAGACTGTTTGCGGTCGTCGGCAGGTTCGGTATCGAAGCTGATGACTCCCAGGCGGTGATGAGCAATGACCCACCAGTCGCTCGATCCCAGTCCGGCCACGGTCCTCTTGAGCTTGCCGGCACGCTCGTTGAGCGTGAAGATCATCCACACAGCGGCGGCTTCAACAACCCGAAGCCAAGCATCGATTGGCACAAGCGCGTGGTTTTTGCCAAGAATCTCCTTTGCTCCAAAGGATCGGCTAGCGACCACGGCCTTGCCTCGCGCGATCTGTAGCACTAGTCCTGGCCCTTGATGGCCTGCACGAATCGCTTGCACGTTGATTGCAAGTGGTTTCGGCAACAAGGCTTGGAGGAGTTTGCCCAAGCCGGTCCACAACCCGGTGGTCAGACCCGCCGATTCGACTAGTTCGGGTACCGGCAGCTCGTCCAGGGATCCAATCACCAGCCGGACACGGGAGCTGTCCTGCGCCTGTCCAAGCCGATGAACGGCCGAGGCCAAGACCGAGGTGAGTTCGCCTTTGGAAAGCGGCGAGTCTTCCGGCATTTCGGCAACTTCGAGCAGTAGTTTCTCGCCAGGCAAGAAGTAGCGCAGTACGGCCGGCAACCTGGTCCAGAAACGTCGGAGGAGCAGCCATGCCACGAAGGATACGAGCAGCAGTTCCAGCAACCAGATCCAGTTGGTCAGCGCAAAGCCTCGGATGCTGCGCCACCAGCCTGGCCCAGATGCGAGGCGAAGTAGATCCGGCTGCAAGAGCGCCGTGGCGTTGGGGTGTTTCTCATTGAGGACGCTCAGTGCAGTTCTCGCTTCTTGAGGTTTACCCACCGATCGAAGCCGTCTCACGTGGGCGATGCTCTTGGCGAGTTCTAGTCCACTGATCTGGTTCGCGATGCGGAGCAGCCAGGCACTGCTGGGTTCGAGCGTGAGTCCCTTGTTCAGTGCCTCTTGCGCCTCCGTCAGCTGGCCGACCTTAAGGAGAGCAGTGGCGTTGGCGGCGAGCTTTGCTGTCACGCTTTCTCGTGCGCAGCTGCACTTCGAGGAAAGCAATTGCTCGGAAGAAGCGTTCGAGAATTCTGCGATTGCTTGATCCAAGAGGCCTGCCGCAGCCAGGCTCTCAGCCTGCTGACACGGAGACGCAGATGAGTTCTGTGTCTCCTCCCGTTCGGGATCCGTTTGCGCCGCTGCCGGTTTCGCCAGTTGCGAAACCAGCCCAACACAGCTGATGACGAGGACCAAGCACTGACGCCAACGCGTTGCTTGCGAGGTTTGCACTTCCAAGTTCATCGTTTCTCCTCAATGTCGAGAGACTGAGCTGTGTTGACGGCTCGCACTTTAGTCCGAGCAACATCTGGCTACTGACAGCTACTTCGTACCGAAATCACTCTTGCTGAAGAGCTTGTACTTTAGGCCGACTTGAACGCTGAGGTCCTGTTGCACGTCGGTGATGAACTCGGGCTTGTTGGCCCAGACGAACCCAGCCGACATCACTAGGTCGCCTGAAACACGTTGGGCATAGCTCAGCTCAGCCACCGAACGACGGTTTCGCATTTCTGCGGTCTCGGTCCACTCATAGGCCCAAGACAGATCGATCCTCGACTGACCAACGCCCTTGCCGTCGAAACTTAGGTAGCGACCCCAGGCGAGGCTGCCCACAACCTTGTCGTCGGAAGGCAAGTCGAAACGGATGCCCTCGCCAAGGTCGAGACCGATCGAGTCAATACTGCGATAGTCCAAGGACACGGTGAATCGCTGGCCCGAGCGCTGGGCGGGAGAATCGAAGGTGCTCATGAGATCGCGGTAGCACTCCGAGAAGGTGTCTACAGTGCTTGTGTCTGCGGTTCCAAGATCCACCGCTTTGATGTTGGCCGCAGTGACCCCGCAGCCGTCAAGGCGGTTGCGGAGGCGATTCACGTTGACGAACCCGTGCTGATAGGTGAGTGCAACGCTGCTCTCATTGGCGCCAACGAGTTCGTTTCGCTCGGTGCGCTGCAACTTCACTTCGAGCTGCGGCTGGTTGTCGATGAGGTCTGCTAGGCCTGCCAGACTCAACTCTGCGGCTGCAGCGTCGAAGCCCTCAACCCGCTCAGTCCAAGCCTCCTGCGACCGAACCGTTGCTATGAGCAGTTCTTGAACCAAGGTGGGATGCTGGCTCTTGATGGTCGGGTCGTTGGCGATCTGTTGGAAGGTCACCGTTTTGCTCTCGTCGGGTGCGTCTGCGTCCATCAGTGCCTTCAAATCGGGGATCTCCATCATGTGCTGGAGCAGGTCGTCTTGTTGATTGGCGGCCGCTCCGGACGCCTGAGTCAGGTTCTCGACCCTCCGCTTAGCAGTTGCAAACAGTGCGTTCCAGAGGTCGGCTTGTTGGTCCGGGTCGCGACCGTAGCGACGATTCTGTGGGCTCCAGCTGAGAGCCAAGGTGGCGTTGTCGAGGTCGTCTAGCGTCTTGGCTAGCTCCTCCTTTTTTGCGGCTCGCGTTGCTTCGGGAAAGGCAGCTAGGAGCTTGTCTGAAACCGTGGCCTGTTCCAGTTGTGCGGTGAGTTTGTAGCCATGCTGAGTGGGAAGGCCGAGGAACTCGTTGAGTTCTAGAGTTACGGTCTCCTGGTCGTCACCGAGGCCGCCACTGTTCGCGTCGATCGCAAGCTTCAGTAGGTAGTCCAGAACTCCACGCGCCGTGCCGACGCTGCTACCGGTGCCGGTGTTCTTCTTGGTGATCTCAGCCCAGGCTTCGGCGACGACGTTCGCTTCGCTCGCGAAATCCAGCGCCTCTTGCACCTTTGTCTCGCACTCATCGACGGTGTCGCTGAGTTTGCAGACATCGTTGGGTACGAGCTGCGCGCTTGCGGGCATCATCGAGAAGACGCAAGCAAGACCGAGAATGACCGTTGGCGATAGGAGCGAACGCATGGTCATCCCCTTCACGATTTCATCGAAATGCGAACAACCCCGCTGGCTGTCTCGGGTTTCTTGCCTTTGCGAACGACCTGCTTCTTTGCGAAAGAAGATCCGTTTGACTCAATCACTTCCACGATGAAGGTAGCTGTCTTCTCAGTGGCGGTGGTGAACACCACGTCTACCGCTACCGTGTAGGCCCGATCGGCCTTGGATAGTCGTCTCGATCGCCTCGCGTCGCCGATTTCTTGGTGGCGCCATCGTTTGAGCAGTTTGCCAAAAGAACGCAACTCGGCGTCCATTCGATACCCAGTCTCAGCGGCGCCACGGCGGACAACTACCTTGGCCTGGTCAGGCACGCTACGAATCGCCGGATCTGCCATCGTTGAACTCCCAAAGTTGTTAGGTGGAATCCATTTGTTTCTACGTAGTGCGAAGGTTTAGACGGACACCGCCAGAGGTTTCGGCGAGAGGTGACAGCAGGGCAGGCGAGCGGTTGAACGCGTGAATAGGCATCGCTTCCTGTCACTTCCGCGCAACCGTTGAACTCATTCTTGCGTACTGTGGATCGATACCTAGACAGTCTTTGTGTATGGCCTTGACCGTAGAACTACTCACCACTCAATGGCTCGCGCAGCGCGCAAGACGCCACAGTGTTTGGAGATCAACGTGAGTATCCAGAACTGCAGAAGTCCTCTGTGTCGCTTGTGGGTGCTGTCGGCCCTGCTCCTATCCGCCCCATTTCTACCTACAGTCGCACACGGGCAACAGTCGGATTTCTCGTTGGTGCTGCGAGGAGTCGTCCTGTTGGATCCCATGCTCGCCACTCCGAGCACCCCGTCGACCGTTGTCATCGCTGGTGACCGCATCGTTGCGGTGAAGCCAGACGCGCTCTTCGAGGTGCCTGAGGAAGCCAACGTCATCGACGCGGCCGGCCTGTTCCTCATCCCGGGCCTGTGGGATCTGCATACGCACTTGATTCATCTAGGCAACGAGAAGGCGCTTCCGCTGCTGGTGACCCAGGGCGTTACGGGGGTCCGAGAGCTTGGTTCAATCCCGGAAGAGATCGAGGCTCTTCGTCGCCGCGTTGAAGAGGGCGCCCTGCTGGGACCCCGGATTGTCCGAGCGGGTCCGACGCTCAACGGAGCTGCAAACGGCGCTCACCATCGAGTGATCGATTCGCCCCAAGCTGCGCGGCAGGCGGTTGACGAACTGAGAAATGCCGGGATGGATCTACTCAAAACGCACAACGCAACCGATCGTAGGACCTACTTCGCGCTGATCGAAGCAGCCGCTGAAGCCGGTCTGACGGTCGCTGGGCACATTCCGACCACGGTGTCGCCGGTGGAAGCGTGTGAGGCGGGGCAGGCGTCGATCGAGCACATTGCAACCATTTTCGAAGGTACGTACCTTGCTGCTTTTGCCAACGAGATGCAGGCCTTCCAATCCTTTCCCGAATGGATCAGAACCGAAGCGTTGGAGTTGGCCAAATGCTTCGCCAAACACAAGACGCTCTTCGTGCCCACCCTTCGTGCTTACCAACTCCGGGCTCATCGGGCAGAGGCGTTTGATAACCCGGACCCGAGGCAGCGCTATCTAGGGGCCGACGCAGAGATCTGGCCCGCCGGCTTCGCGCCCTCCGCCGCGGATCGCATGAAACCGGTAATCACGATTCGTCAGAGTCTTGTCGATTCTGGACTCGAGTTCGTGCGGCTCCTACACGCACAGGGTGCTCCGATCGGAGCGGGAACGGACCTGGCAGCGGGAGGTCTGCTTCCAGGCTTCGATCTTCACGCCGAGATACGGCTCCTAATCCAAGCAGGGCTCAGTCCCGCGGAGGCCCTGCGGGCGTCTAGTCGCGGGCCAGGAGTACGTGCTGGCGGCGACCCGCTGCAGGGGCAACTGGTGGAGGGTTCACCGGCCGATCTGGTTCTCCTTCGAGAGAATGCCTTCGAAGATCTTGGCGCCCTCGACAGCATCGAAGCCGTCATCTTGCGGGGCAAGCTCTTAGACCGAGCGCTTCTGGACGAGATATTGGTCGGCCTCGAAGACCGCTGAGCGGCCCGGAACTCCTAAAGCGCGGAGAATGAATAGGGCGGAACTCGTCGGCCATCAGAAGCAGAATTGGTGAACGATGGTCAAGCGCTCGTCTCATTCCGATTTCGATACCCGATAGCTGCAGGCGGCGCAGTAGGTGCAGCTCGTGGGTTTCAGCAATCCTCTGTGATTCGGCTGAGCTGTGATTCGGCTGAGCCTTCTCCTCTCCCTTCTCGTGGTTCGCGCTCGTGCCGCTGGTCAGGCCGTCTGATCGGGCTTGACGAATATCGCGAGCACGCCGCCCAAGACCGAGTAGGCAACGAGATCGATCGCTAGCCAGTACCAGGATAGGTAGTAGGGATAGCCATCGAAGATCATTGGCCAGTTGAAATTCGTGAAGCCCACGATTGCGCCGACGCACGCCCCAAAACAGGCACCCCCGACGAGGCCGTCTGGCCAGTTGCTGCGTGTGCGCTTGAACAGGTAGGCAGCTGCGATTGCGACGACGATACCCACTAGGAAGTGCCACAGCGGATTTCCCTGCTCTTGGACGAACACTTGATCGTGTTCGGTGTAGACCGATCCGATGACAAAGCCGTGGATCAACCAGTTGACCATGGTGAATGCGATGCCGCCGATGATGCCCGCGAGAAGCGTCTTCGAGTTCATGATTGTGCCTCCTTGGTAGATGTGGATACAGCCGCGCCGCCGTCGATCAACGTGCCGATCGCTCGGTCAGAGCCGGATGGCAATTGGACCAACTTGCCAGGCAAGACTGAAGAGGGGTTTCTCACAGCATAAGCCGGTCTGGCGGTCGTCGCAACCCCGACTGGGTTCAGTGAGGCCCGTCGGCTCCGGTGGTAGCGCCCGAAGACGACGGCCGGACAAGGTGGACAAGGTGGACAAGTCTCGCGGTATCCCTCGCGCGACGCAGGTCTGGGTGAGCGCCTCTGTCCTTGCCGATCGTTCTTTGGATCCGGCTAGCGGATCCACCCCTCGATACGGCGGGGCGAACCAAGCGGAGCCGTCGACACCGGCGATCGTCTTACTCAGAATTGGATGGGACAAGCTAGGCTGAGCCTAGCTACTGCTCACGCAACGCGCGGGCCGGATCGACGCGACTTGCGTACATGGCGGGCCCGAGGCTCGCCGCGATCGCGGCCAAGGCCAGGACCAGAATTACGCTTGCCATGGTGATCGGATCGCCCGGTTCTACGCGGAACAACAGGCTCTCAAACAGCCGTGCGGAGACCCAAGCGCCGGCTAGGCCGAAGCCGAGACCGACCACCAGTAGGATCGCGACACGGCCCAGAACTAGTTTCATGATGGTCGGGCTGGTAGCGCCAAGCGCGCGTCGAACACCGAATTCTGGTTTGCTTCTAGCGACCAGTTGAGAGAGCACTCCGTAAAGACCAAGCGCCGTGAGTACTACGGCCACCGCCGCAAAGAGGCCGAGGAGTGCCGGGACAAACCGGCGCAGTGCCAGCCGCTCGGCGTAGCGTTGTTCCATGGTCTGAAGGCGATTGACCGCGAGGCTCGGATCCAGATTGTTCACTACAGCCCGGGCCTGCGGTGCAAGCGCCAGTGGGTCGCCGCTAGTACGGATCGCGATTGCCATCGCGGAGAACGGGATCTGCCGATGTGAGGCGTACACGGTGGGCAAAGCCGGGCCCGCAGGTCCGAAGTGGCGAACGTCGCTGACCACACCTACTATGCGTCTTTGTATTTCGGGGCTGTCTGAACGGCCGTAGCCGAGTTCGAGTTCCTCGCCGATTGGATCTCTGTTGGGGAAGTAACGATCCACAAGCGCCTGATTCACGACGACGACCGACTGACTTTCGGCATGATCGGTTTGCTCGAAGACGCGACCCTTGTGGACCTGGATTCCAAGAGTCTCGAAGTAGTCGTCGTTGATCATGCGCAGGTTGGCACCTTGGCGGCTGCCTTCAGCGGGCTCATCGTCACCGACAATCTGAAACGAGAAGTACCAGCCGGAAGTTAGAGGGAGCCAGGGTGCAACGGCGGTTGATTCGATTCCGGGCACGGCCTGCAGTCGATCGATCAACTGTTCGTAGAAGGCAACCTCGCGACCTTCGTCGTACCGGTTTTCAGGAAGATCCAGTTCGAGCGTCAGGATTTCCGCAGTCTCAAAACCGAGATTTACTGCGCTGAGCTCCGCGAGACTGCGGGTCAGCAGTCCACATGCCGAGAGAAGGACTATGGCTAGGGCGAGTTCAAAAGAGACGAGGCCTTGACGAAGCCGTAGTTTGCCGCCGACACCGGCGCTGGCCGTCTTGCCTTCACGCAGCATGCGTTCCACAGGAACTTTTGACAATCGGCGTGCTGGAGCGATGCCAAACAGGAGGGTGCAGATCGCAGTGGTCGCGCACGCAAACGCGAACATTCTTGCGTCAGGTGCAATCTGCTCCGTTCGCGGCAGATCAAACGGAAGTTGCGGCACGAGAAGGGTCACTGCGAGCCAGGCGAAGAGCATTCCGCCGATGCCGCCCGCGATCGCTAGAAGCGATGCTTCGCTAAGTAATAGCCGGGTGAGTCGGCCGCGATCTGCGCCAAGGGCGGCCCGCAGCGCCATTTCGTTCTCGCGGTCGCTGGCGCGCGCCAGTGCCAGGCCTGCAACGTTGGCGCAGGCAATCAAGAGCACGATAGCCACGGCGGCTGCGAGTGACCACAGGACTGGCTGTAGCGATCCGGTTTGCATGTCGACCACGGGAGTCAGGTCGATGCCCGAGTTGGTGTTTGTGTCCGGATACGCAGATTCGAGTCGCTGTGCAATGGTGTCCATCTCAGCCGTCGCTTCAGTGAACTTGGTGTTGTCATTGAGCCGTCCGATTGCCGATAGGTAGTGTGCGCCGCGGGCTCCCATCACGTCGAAATCGAAGACTAGGGGTACCCACAGATCTGTATCGAGGGGAATATCTAGGCTCGGCGGCATGACGCCAATCACCTCGATGTTCTCGCCGTCCAACGTAATGATCGAATTGATGATGGTTGGATCGGAGGAATACCTTTCCTTGAACATGCGGTGCGATAGCAGCGCGACCCGCGCATCGAGGTTCGAGTGTTCAGAGTGATCGAAGACCCGTCCGTGGATCGGTGGCACGCCAACGGCAACAAAGAAGTCCTCAGTCACGGCCGCTGCTTGCAGTCTTATCGGCTCGTCTATGCCGCCAAGAGTCGGTTCTCGCTGTTCGATAGCGGCGATGGCAGAAAAGCTACTGCTTTGATCTCGCCAATCTGTAAAGTTCGCCGGCGCAACGGAGTTGAAGCTACCTGTGTCGCGCTCGATCTCACGGACCATTAAGAGCTTGTTGGGCGCGGGCAGATCTAGAGGCTTGAGCATGACGACGTCGACCACCGAGTAGATCGTTGTGCACATGCCGATCGCTAGAGCAAGAGTGAGGACCACGGTGGCCGCGTAGACGGGTCGCGCGAGGATGCTGTTGACAGCGGTTGAAAGATCAAATCGCAGGCCGGCGATGCCTGACCACCAATGCCGGACCACTTGCTCCCTCCTATCGATGGTCGAGCAGACATGTTGGTATCCGGCTGGGTCGCCGAACTGTTTCTCGGCCTTGGCAGGTGCTACCGCAGGAGGGAGGCCGGCTTGTTCGAACTCTTCTGCCAGGCTAGCGATATGCAGTTCCATTTCTTCGCCGAGTTCTTGCTCATGAACCGCGCGACCATTGCCGAACCGACGCACCCGTTTGAGGCCGCTCATGGCGCAGTGCTCTGGGTAGCTTCTAGCACTCGCCCGACTGCTCGCGAATAGCGTTGCCAACCCGTGGTGACATTCAAGAGGTGACTCTTCCCGTCCGCGCTTAGCGAGTAGAACTTGGCGCGACGGTTGTTCTCCGAACGCCCCCAATCGGCCTTGATCCAACCCCTTGCGTGCATCCGGTGCAGGGCAGGATAGAGCGCACCCTCTTCAATCTGCAGATCCTCTCCTGATGTGTCACGGATCCAACGCATGATGGCGTAGCCGTGCCGCGGTTCCCACGCCAGTGCTTTGAGCACGAGCATGTCGAGGGTCCCCTGCATAAGTTCTAGCGGTCGAGCAGGCATCTGGCTGTCTCCCCTTAATCGTTTAGGGGACGATAGCGCAGCTTCCCTAAGCGGTCAAGGGGAATGGGTGGAACTACGTCCTTACAGCCCGAGTGTGGCAGTGGCAGAGGGCCGCAGTGATCGACGATGCAGCGAGCGAGGTGGGTGGGGTAGTTGCACAGCGCTTCGACATAATCAGCGAATGAGCAACCCACCAGACGCCCAGCGCTACCGGATCGAGGAGTTTTTGGGAGCTGGCGGCACTGGCCAGGTATATCGCGCTTGGGACAACGTTCTGAGGCGCCCTGTTGCGCTCAAGCTCTTGCGTGAAAGAAGCGCAGACATGCTCGACCGAGCTCTGCAGGAGGCTCGCGCACAGGCTCTGGTTTCTCATCCAAACCTATGCAAAGTATTCGACGTGGGTCGTCAGGACGGTAAGGCTTACATCGCGTCAGAGTTGATCGGTGGCCCGTCCTTGGCGGACGTGCCAGCGCTGCCCATTGACCAGGTTGTCGGACTGATGAGGGATGTGGCTCTTGCGGTGCACGCCGGGCACCTGCAGGGGCTGGTGCATCGGGATCTGAAGCCGCAGAATGTGCTGCTCGAAGAACCAGGTTTTCTGGTTCCACGCGTGGTCGACTTTGGCATTGCTCAGGTCGAACTGGAGCCCGGTGAAGACCAGCAGAACAGTTCCTCTGGGACGCCGGCGTATATGGCACCAGAGCAAGTGCGAGGTGGCCCCGAATCGGTCGATCGGGCCGTGGATGTCTACGCGTTGGGTGGATTGCTGCATTACCTGTTGAGTGGCAAGCCACCATTCGAGGCGGAGCATCCGATTGAGTTGCTGAAGATGGTGTTGCAGAAGGACCCTCCTCGACTGCGGGCGCTAAGGTCCGACATTTCGAAGGAACTGGATGCGATTGTCTTTCGCTGTCTCGAGAAGGTTCCGGGCCGGCGCTATTCGTCCGCGCTCGCGTTGGCCGACGACCTGGAGCGCGCGCTGGCCGAGCGACCCGTTTCGGTCTTGCCTCAGACCCGGCGCTATCTGACGACCAAGTTTGTCCGTCGGAACCCAGTGGCAGTGCTCGCTGTGGTGGGTCTCGTCGTGGCTGGGCTGGTGTTGGGCCTGTTCGCTTTGCGGGGCCGGGCACAGGCTCAGCGCCAGAGCCAGCTGGCGCGTGACTTCGGCGCTCGCGCTGAACAACTCGGGTCGCGCATGCAGCTGGCACACCTATCGGGGACCGGTGACCTGGGGCCGGTTCGCGACGTCGTTGAGCGGGAGATGAACAAACTTGCAAAGAGCGCAAGGGAACTTGGCACTATCGCTGTGGGTCCTGGAGAGAGTGCCCTTGGATTCGCGAACCTTAGGATGGGGCAAGTGGAAATTGCAGTTCGACACTTTGAAAACGCCTGGAGTGCTGGGTCGCGAGGGCCAGATGTTGCTCTAGGACTTGCCGAGTCGATGGCGCGTCGCTATGCCGAAGAACAAAGGACGCTCTACTACCTGTCGGCCACGGTGCGCAGGTTGCGTCAAGACCAACTCCACAAGACGTTCTTGACGCCAGCGCTGGAACGGCTCGAAGCTGGCCTCGCTCAGGTCGATCCGAAGAGCCGAACAGACATGGCGTATCTCAACGCTCTTGCAGCGTTCCTCGAGGATCGTCACGAGGATCTGAAGCCCCTTGTGGAACTCGCGAGTCAGCAAGAACCGTTTCGCTATGAGGCGCTCCTGCTTGAGGGGTACAGTGCCCGGTCGCAGTCAGTCTTGCAGGAACTCGCTGGTGATCTCGACGCGGTGCGCCCTCTGCTTGAAGAGGCAGAAGCCGCATTTGCGCGAGCTGCGCAAGTCGGTCGCAGCGACCCGAAGGTGTTTCAAGAGCTCTGCATGACCAAAGAAGCTTTGGTCTATCAATCGTTGCGCGAGTCGCTAGACGACCCTGAGGAGCTGAGCTCAGCTTGCCAACGCGGCATCGACCTGGCGCCACTGGACCCAGGCCCTTATCGAGCACGCGCTGGTCTGCTTCAACGCTTGGCCCTGACCAAGGCGCGGCGTGGCGATGAGTACCTAGCCGATCTAGCAGCTGCGCGTGAGCACTTGGAACACGCGATGACTTTGGCTCCCGACGAGGCCGGGCTGCAAGTGTTGATGGCGACTCAATACTTGTTGGAACTCAACCTTCGTAGTTGGCACGACAGCGCAGATCGTGTTGTCCCAGCGCAAGCGGCAGCTGATCACGCGAGGAGAGCGTTGGAACTCGATCCCGAGAGTGTGTGGGCACCATTTGTGTTGGGTCAGACGCACTATGCGTTAGCACGTGAGCAAGCCGAGGTGGGGATCGATCCGTCGCAAGCGGTGGCTGCAGGGAAACGTCACTTTGAGCGCGCGATTGAACTTGCGCCGGAGGTGGGCCGCACCTACTCGAGCTATGGCAACTTGCTCGATTGGTTTGCGGTGGTGCAGTCGGAATCGTTGGGACAGGATCCGCGTTCCTATAGCGATGCAGCCAAGGCCGCATTGCACAAGGCGATCGATCTGGAGCCGCGCAACGTTGTACCGGTAGGCGCGCTGGGCGTAGCGCATCTGACGATGGCGGGGCACTATCAGCGGACGGGCCTCGATCCCCGGGAGGAAGTCGCGGCGGGTCAAACGGCGATCAACCGCGCCTTGGAGTTGCGGCCTCAACACGTCGTTTCCTTGTCCAATCTCTCCGAACTCTGGTTGACAGCAGTGGAGTTCGAACTTGCGGAGGGCTCCCCTGAGGAGGCCTACGAGAACCACCGCGAAGCCTTGGAACAAGCCGCCGCGCTGGACCCGGACGAGTTCGGGTGTTCGCTGGCGAAGAGCGATTGGTATCAAGCGCGCATCGACGTCCTGCGTAAGCGGACACCGAAGTCGGCGATCGACCGAGGATTGGCTAGGACCGAGACCATGCTGAAACGGGTGGGTGAAAGTAGAACGTGCATGCGGGATCGTGCCCGGCTGCTATTGGAGCGCGGAAGATTTCTTCGGTCGACGAGCGATGGCGCGCATGCAAAGGACCTCCTGGACGAGGGCAAGCAGTTGATCGACGTGTTGATCGAACGTAATCCGAAGGACTACCAAGCTTGGTTCCTGCGCGCAGAGTACGCTTTGTTCCTGGCTGATGGAGACATGCTGGATGAGAGCGCTGCCCGGACAAAGGCGACTGAGGCCCTCGAGGCCTATCGGCAGACGCTGCGGCTGTCGCCCGGGATCGCTGCAGCCCAGATCGGGCAGAGACGGGCCGAGAGCGTGTTGGTTTCGAGCGGGGGTTCCTGAGGTCTCCGCCTCCTCATACCGAGCCTCCTGGCGCTCAGTCTTTACTGCTTTGATCTAACTGCTGACCGGCGGGCTAGGCGTTTAGACCAAGGGTCTTGATCTTCCGATAAAGCGTTGAGGAAGGGACCTCCAAGTCAGCGGCAGCAGCTGGAACCTGGCCTTCCTGACGATCCAAGGCCGCTTGGATCGCTAGGCGCTCTGCCTCTTCGATCTGTGTCTTGAGAGCCAGCGGACTTTCCGCAGAAAGCGCTGCTGCGACATCTGGAGACAGGCACGTGGTGTCGAGCAGTTCTCCGTCTTCGACGAATAACGCGGCCTTGAGGACCTCTCGTTCGAGCTGTCGAATGTTCCCGGGCCAATGAAAATTTCGCAGTGCTGCGAGAGCTCCCTTGGAGAAGCCGAGTGGTTTGGAATCGCGATCACACACCGCTTGATCAAGGAAGTAGACCGCTAGGTTAGCGATGTCTCCCGGCCGCTGCCTCAGCGCTGGCAACGTGGCTTCGAAGTCCGCGATTCGGTGAAAGAGATCAGTGCGGAAGGTCTCGTTCTTGAGCATTGCGCGCACGTCCCTGTGAGTGGCCGACAAGACCCTAACGTCGGCTGGACGCGAGCTATTGGCGCCCAGACGTAGGACCTGCTGTTGCTGGAGTACGCGCAGGATCTTGGCTTGCACGCCCAGTTCCATGTCACCAATCTCGTCTAGGAAAAGGGTCCCGCCATGTGCCTGCTCGAACAGCCCGGCGCGCGCGTCAACCCCGGTGGCCACGCCGCGTTCGATTCCGAATAGTTCGGATTCTTGAAGGTCTTGCGGGAGCGCGGCGCAGTTCATCGCAACGAACGGTCCGGCGCAGCGATCGGACGCTGCATGGATGAACCGGGCAAGCAGCTCCTTGCCAGTGCCAGACTCTCCCAGGATGAGTACGTTGACATCACTGGGGGCCACCTTTAAAGCTCGGTCGTAGAGGTCCTTGACGTTCGATTCCACGCTCAGAGGATCGGGCGGTTGTGCGCCCGTTCGGGCTGAACGTGAACGATTCTTCTTGGAGCTCGTTCTCGTGTGCTGATCGGCAGCGCAGATAAGATCGGCAACCGTCGCTAGTAACGGCTCTAGCAGCGCCTGGTTATCAGAGTTCGACAGGTACGCAGTTACCTTGATCTCATTCGATATGGCGGTCGCGGTCACATCACCTGGTCGATCCTTCTGGCCTTCAAAAAGCTGTGTGGTGTGCCTACCGTGGTCGCGCTCAATGCTGACTGAGCGGCAAGGTAGGGCTTCCAGCAGAGCCGCACCCGCTCGTTGAGCTAGCCGGGTCGCGGTCGTGCCAGCTGCCAACTCTGAAGTCAAGGATGGCAGGTAGCCGAGTACAAATACCGAAAGCGGACCGACGGAAGCCGTGGTGTGTGCCGTGAGTGGTGCAGCGGTGGTGCGGCGATCGGCGGGCTTTGACTCCGCAGTGGTGTTTGTAGGGTCGTTCTCGAGCGGCGAATGGCGTTTGGGTGGCGAAGTGATCGCCGGCACTGCGTCGTCTTCCAGAACTTCTTCGACTGTGGTTTCAATTGAACCAAAGGTCAGGCGTTGACCGGCTCGGACTTCTACATTGCCCCGCAACCGATGATCGTCGAGGCGGGTGCCATTGCGTGAATTGAGGTCGGCGACTGTGAGCATGTCCGCCGCCTCATTCGCTCCCGCGTCCGCTGCATTGCTGGTCACCAGGAGAGTGGCGTGGTGGCGAGAGACCGAGGCGTGGTCGATAACAATGTCGCATCCGCTCTTTGCACCGACGACGTTTTCTCCGCGGGAGAGGAGCCTGCGCTGGATCCGATCCTCTAAGCGATAGACAAGGCGAAACGCCACTTTGGACTCCTGAAAGCTTCGAAAGGACGGTTGAAGACATACCCTTGGTCAAGCACGTTGCCTGGCGAGATCACGATTCTGCACTCATAGCTGTTGAAGATCCAATTCTCAGGCTTTTGACAGGTCGATAGCTACCGGGATCGCCTCATCCCTCTGACTCTCTCGTGGGCGATGAACCTCGCAGCAAGCTGCTAGTTCCCAGGGAGATGGTGACTTGTTTACCAGCTAGTGTTGGCGGACTTCGCTGGCAGGACACTTGAGAAACCTGATGCGCGCTTCCGTCAGAACCTTCAGGCCAGCCGCTTCTTCATCCCGAAGCAAGCAGAGTCCAGACCAGCTCGACTTTGTCTCTGGCGGTCCGAGAACTGCGGTTACAAAACGCTCGTCCCAGAAGATTGGCCGTCTGAAGTAGATGTCGAGGTCGAATGCGTGAGGAGTGGGGGTGGACCAAAGCAACGCAGTGAGAAAATGCACACCCATACCTCCCGCGATCATGGGAGCGCGGAATCCAGCCTTCTGAGCAGCCTCCTCGTCGTAGTGGATGCTGTTGGCGTCCGCTAAGTAGCGTGTGACTCTTTCAGGAGAAAGCTGGTGTTCACAGATCACTGCGGCCAGGCTCGGATCAGGAATCACAGGTGGTGGTCGCTCGCCCGCTCCGCGACGGGCGCCCGCGTCGGGGTTTGGTTTCAAGGACTTGCGAGAAGCATCGATGACGATGGTGCCCGATTGGTCTTGAAACGTCACCGTGGTTTCGACGGTGTGCCCGCGCGGCACTTCATGTACGTGGTCGATCTGGCCTTGCACCGTGAGTACTTCGCCCAGCTGCACGGGGCGGTGCTGAACCAGTCGCTGGACCATGTTCAGATTACCCTCAGCGCTGATCCCACTGCGGATGCCCGACTCGATACCGATGCCAACGAAGAGCGACGGATCGACCGTGTTCGAAAAGAGAGCCGGGTCGATCCCGGTCGTGCGCAGTTTGTCTTCCTGGAAAGACTGCGGGACCGAAAGTGTCTCTCGCTTGAGCTGAAACCCTTCGACGGGCTCGTGCCAGTTTTCGGCGCTCTCACTGGTTGGCGCGATGTCGTGATGAAAGATGGGATTCGCTTCTTGCATCGATTGTCTCCTCTCCTTGCAGACTACCGTGGCCAGGGTTTGTTGAGTGGCTGGTGGTGCCGCGGCTGGCAGATCCTTCGTCATCAAGCACGGCGGCTGATGGTTGGGTGCTACAAGCGACCTCGTTGTCGCAGGTGCAAGAGAACTGTCGCCATGCCGCGGCATCGAAGAACACGGGTGGGCGTCAAGCTCTCGGAAGCGAGCCTCAGGGTGGCCCAGATCGGCTATTCTCAGGACGTCTTAACTCCTGAACACCTTTTCTCATCGGAGTGCAAACGCCACTAGATGCTCGCCGAAAAGTTCGACCATCCCGTCATCCGCCACCTCCGGTCACTAGCGCTCGGTTTCCCCGAGGTCGTTGAAGGAGATTCCTGTGTGAAACGAGCCTTCAAGGCTCGCAAGAAGGGATTTCTCTACCTTGGAGAGAAGCAGGATGAGTACAACGTGATGGTCAAGTTGGGGCCATCCTTGGCGGAAGCTTCCGTGCTCGCTGCTGAACGTTTGGGAAAGTGGAGCGTTGGTAAAGGAGGCTGGGCGATGCTCAAGTTCGATCCTGGCGAGACCCCGCCCGAGGGCCTGCTCGAGCGTTGGATGGAAGAAAGTTACCGCCTCCAGGTGCCGAAGACTCTGCTTGCGAAGCTCGACGGAGCCTGACCAGTGGCGGCGACCGAGCGCATCCGACCGAGTCGGTGGCGCATCACACGGCGTCGCTCGAGCGCCGATCGAGATCGCCGGTTCTCGCGCTTGCGAAAAACTCCAGTTGAGCTCGACTCAGTCGCTCAGACTCAATCGCTCAGACTCAATCGCTTACTAGGGCCTAGTCATAGTGCTTGAGCTCTGACCACAAGTTCTCGAGACTTGATCTCGGCCCGCGAGCAATCCAGATGTTCCTTTCGCTTTCGTATGGCATGCATAGGTCGCAGCGAACCGTGCTGGCCAGACGCACATCCGCGAAGCGTTGTTCTAGCCGCTCTCTACTGGATCCCACAACCAAGAGAACATTGTGTGTGCCGTTGCCTGGTCCCCAAAGCCAGTAGTTGTTGTGTCCGCTCAAGCTCTCTATCGATTGCCCGCGTCGACGGGCGAAGTACTCAATCGCCCCGGCATTGCCGTAGTTGGGAGAAAACACAGCGATGCCAGCGCGTTCGCTCTTTGGCAAGCTCTCGATTGCTTGCTCCACGCCGATAGCCAGCTCTTCCCAACCGAAACGATCTGCGAAGTTTTGGGGCAAGACGCCGAGGCTCTTGCGTTCCTCGGTCGAAGGCGCCTCTCCGAGAGATTCTGCATACGCAACATAACGGTCTACGCTCAGCAGCGGCATACTCAAAGGAGCGACGGCAATGCTCAATGCCAACACGGATCCTGCACCTACCAGCGCAAGCCTGGGATACCGACGCCCCCAACTCTCCCAGGAGACGGCGCCTAGGGCCAGCAACCATGTATAGGCGGGCGCTAGATACCCGGCCCGGCTCGCGCCGCTGAACAGAAGGATCGTGAACACCCCGACGTAGACCCAGCCCAGGATGCGGAAACGACGCAAGTGACCAAAGGACAACGCAACGGCTGCGGCCACCAGCAGCGGCAACATCACCAGCGTGGATTCGATCTGGCCTGAAAGGAACTGCCACGGACTGACCGCCACCATCTTTTCGGAGGTTGCGTTCTCAATGAACTCCAGCGTGGGAAAGTCGTTAGCGAACTGCCAAACGAGATGGGGGATGAAGAGCGCGATGGCCACTATGCCTGCCACCCACGGCCCTCGCGTGCTCAACAAACGCCGCTGAGGGGTGCACAACAATCCGAGGGCGAGCCCAGCGCCCAGCCAAAGCACACTTAGCTTGTTCAGGAGTCCCAGGCCGAGGACGACGCCTAGCACTGTCCAAAGCTTTAGCGCGCGGGGTTCTGAGTCCTGAGCTCGTTCGCGGAGAGAATCGGCTTTGACAATGCGTTGGATTAAGAGCGCGACGAGCGACCAACACAGCACGTCAAAGGCGTTCATCGAAAAACTGTGGAACACGGAGAGATAGGTTGTGGCTACGGCCAGCATCGCCAGGCTCTGGGCCCAACGGCCGCCGCCAGCCTGTCTGGCGATGCAGCCGACCACGTAGACAGTTGCGCCACCTGCCAACGCTGGGAGAAGCCGAAGAGCCAGCGCAGACTCGCCGAAGAGCGAGCGGTGCAACCACAGCAGGCCGATCGATAGCGGCGGATGATCCACGTATCCCCAAGCCAGCCGATGCGAGCAGGCTAGGTAGTAGTACTCGTCGCGAAAAAGTCCGTATCCACGGTAGGTGACCATGTGGAAGATGAACTTCGCCAGCGGGATCCAAAGCAAGGGGTTGAAGTGGCGGATCGGTGCTTCCTCTCGGGTGGTGGGGTGCGAGTTAGGGCTTACGCTGAGATTGCAGCGCATGTTTCCCCAGCGTGACGTGTTGTCTGTTGCTGCGGTAGTAGCTGGTCGTTTGGCGGAATACGCGGTCAATAGTGAACTCATAGATGGTCCGCAACTGGCGCGATTGCGACTTCTAGTCAAGGCTCCACTGTGCCCACTCGAGCCCGGCTATCTTCCAACAACCAGTTCCACCAGCGCGTACCGCGCGCTGTGCTTGTGGGTATTCCGGCGCGCAGTATTCAACACGCTGGGCGCTCTTTGCGCGACAGATCGCGACAGGCATCTGCGTAGATGCTCCTTTGGGTCGTGTAGATTTGCGTTCACATCAACGGGCCCTTGGCCGCCGGAGCAAGTAGTGAAAAGACGCTTGAGGCAAACTCAACAAATCCTGGCGATCGCGGTCGCATCATTGTTCGCGACCTCCACGACATCGCTCGCGGTTGTTGAGCCGGAGACGCTGAGTTCCAGTGACCTAGCCGTCGCGATCGAGAAGCTTCAGTTTCTGGGGAGCGTGCTCTACGTCGCTGCACACCCTGACGACGAGAACACGTCTCTTCTCGCATTCTTGTCTCGTGGGCAGCTGGCGCGTACAACGTACCTGTCGGTAACCCGCGGCGATGGCGGGCAGAATCTGATCGGTACCGAACTAGGGGACCTCCTTGGCCTGATCCGCACTCAGGAGTTGTTGGAGGCCCGCCACCGCGACGGCGCAGAGCAACGCTTCACCCGCGCGATCGACTTCGGTTACACCAAGAGCGTCGATGAGACACTGCAGGTTTGGGGCGACGAGGCGCTTGCCGATGTGGTGCGCGCCATTCGTACGCTCCAACCCGACGTGATCGTGATGCGCTTCCCGGGTGACGGCCGGGGTGGGCATGGACAGCACACAGCATCGGCCGTTCTGGCAACGGAGGCATTCGACGCGGCAGCCGACCCGCAACGGTTCCCCGAGCAGCTGCGGGGTGACGGTGCTGTTGCACCCTGGCAAGCTACGCGTCTCCTCTGGGACGCAGCTCGGTTCTTCGGCGGCGGACAGACGGCCGAGGACGGCATTTCTGTCGACATTGGCGCCTACAGTCCTCTGCTCGGACAGTCGTTCACTGAGGTCTCGGCCAAGAGCCGGAGCATGCACCAGAGTCAGGGGTTCGGCGCTGCCGGGGCGCGCGGGGCAAGCGCCAATATGCTTGAGCACCGCAAAGGTGAAAGGGCTGTGAATGGTCTTTTCGACGGCGTCGACACCAGCTGGGCTCGCGTTGGCGGTGAGGCAGTTGGTGAGCTGCTTGCCCAGGTTGCCACCACGTTTGAGCCTCGAACTCCGCATCTCGTTGTTCCTAAGCTCCTCGAGGCGAGGTCAAAATTGCAGAAGCTCGGGAGCTCGGTGTGGACCCGGCACAAGATTGTTGAACTCGACCGAGTTCTCCTTTCAGCTTGTGGTGTCTGGCTCGAAGCGACCGCGGCAACGCCGGAGGCAAGCGAAGGAGGTACGGTAGAACTTCGGTTGCGGGCCATCAATCGTTCACCGATAAGCGTTGAACTGACAGCCGCTCGCTTGCCGTTCGAAGTTGCCCGACATGAGCTTGCGGTTCCACTGCCGAACAACGAGGCATGGGAGCAACGCTTCTCGGTTGTAGTCCCACCGAAGACCGAAACAACGCAGCCCTATTGGTTGGAATCGCCGCCGGACGGAGCTGTGTACAGGGTCGCCGACTCGACGAAGATCGGTCTGCCCGAGAGTCACTCGTTGCAGGCGCGAGTGACCCTGGTTGTCGAGGGCAGTGAGATCGAGGTACCACTGCCACTCTTGTACCGTTGGACCGACCGGGTTGAGGGCGAGCGCTACCGGGTCTTCGGGGTGGTTCCTCAGATTGACGTGAAGCTCGCTAGCGCCGTCGAGGTGTTCGCGGATGATAGTCCGAAGCTGGTCACGGTGAGCGTCAGCGGAGCCGAACCCGAGACCCAAGGAGAAGTGAGTCTTCGCCTACCGTCAGGCTGGAGGGCTGACCCTATTGTGGTTCCCCTTGTCAGCTCGAGTGGTCCTTCGCAAGACGTTTCGTTCGCGGTTCATCCGCCCAGCGATGCGAGCACCGGGACGCTGGTGGCCGAGGTGAGGACCTCTTCTGGAGGCTCCTACTCTTCTTCGAAGACGACCATCGAGTACCGGCACATCCCGGTACAGACCGTATTGCGACCGTCTGAGGCCCGGCTCGTCCGTGTCGAGCTTGAGCGCCGAGGCGATCTCGTCGGCTATGTTCATGGAGCCGGTGACGCCGTGCCCGAGGCGTTGCGACAGATCGGCTACCGCGTTGCTTTGCTGTCCGACGACGATCTCATTTCCGGAGACCTGAGTGGCTATGACGCGATCGTCCTCGGGATTCGCGCGTACAACGCCAGGCCAGTGGTGCTTGAGAACAACCATCGTCTGCTCGCATATGTCGAGGCCGGCGGTACGTTGATCGGTCAGTACAACACCGTCTCGAGACGCCGTCAGGGGCCGCCGATCACCTACGGTCCGTTCCCCTTTCGGGTCTCGCGCGACCGCGTTTCGGTTGAGGATGCACCGGTCTCGCTCCTGCTCCCGGAGCATCCGTTGCTGACGACACCGAACCGCATCACAGCCGCCGATTTTGACGGATGGGTGCAGGAGCGTGGGCTCTACTTTCCCAACGAGTGGGACGATCGCTATTCCGCGCCGATCGCCTCGCACGACCCGGGCGAGCCGGATCTTGCTGGTGGGCTGCTCTATGCCGAGCACGGTAAGGGCGTCTACATCTACACCGGTTATTCGTTCTTCCGTGAACTGCCCGCTGGCGTGCCTGGCGCTTATCGACTGTTCGTCAACATGCTGTCGGCCAGAGCCTCTGGAACTGGGGACTGACGGGCTCCGTCAAGACCAGGGTGACGGGGTAACTGGCCCGGGGGTAATCTGCAGTACCTGCTACAGCCAGCAGGTACTGCAGCAGTTTGTGCACGACTACTGGAGTTGGATCACTGACTCGTTGTCAGCATCGATCTCAGTCCGGATACGAACTACGCGAGGCAGTCCTGGTTCCTGAATCTTCAGCACCCAGTACTTGCCTCCTGCGCCTGCTGAGTTGTTCTTACCGTTGCCTGGTGTGTAGTTCTCTGCGGTGTTTTGAGCGCCCATACCCCACCAGTCGAGTTCGACGACCCACACGCTTCTCTTCGTTCCGTCACCGATGTCGACCGCCTCGGAACCCACAACTCTAGGAACCGCCCAGTACTTGGTGCCGGTGGCAGCAAAGACCGCTGCGAGCCGTGCGCTGAAGCCCTCCTTCAGGGGCAGCGCGCCGACCCAGATGTCGTGAGCGCCGACCTCGAGCATTGGAAGATCCAGAGCGATCTCGGTGGTGGTGTCGCCCGCGGTCTTGGTGATCAAGAACTTGGTCCAGTCGTACGTGAAGATGGTCAGGTTGCCGCCTCGCTCGGTCTCGGCGTAGAGCGGCAGGAGGGTCACGGGGTCGACGTCAATGCTGGAACGCCCAATCACCTGGTCTGCACCCGTTCGGCGAAGCTCAGAGGAGCGGCGAAGCACCTTCTTTCCGTCGCGCGTGGCCAACTCGAACACACGGCTTTGGTTGGCGCCGGCCTTGATCTCCTCACCGAAACCGAGCCCCTCGGCCTTTCCGCTGCGTCCCATCGAGAAGGTAGCGGTGTAGGGACTTAGCCCGCTTCCTGTGACGTCTGGGTGGCCGGCCAGTAGAACCGGCAGGTTCTTTGGGAGTGGTGGAATCTCTTCAGCGGCCCGTGTTGGGGTTGCGAGGATTGAGACGGTGAGTAGGGCGCATAGGGTCTTGAACAGCATCGATTGTCTCCCGGACGGGGTTGGTCGTAGTGTGCTTGCGCGCGGGCAGGTCGCTCGCGCTGGAACCGACTACGGAGCAACACCGAAAGCGTTTGTGACTTCGCGTGACTGTTCTATGACTAAGGTCTGATCGTGCTGCAAGCGTCCCGGAATTACTCAGGAGTTGTGCAAGAACTGCTCAAGCACCGCTCAGGAACGAAGCCCAATTCGGGAGAGCAACGACTCAAAACGAGGGGTGCCCCGGAGCCGTTCGAAGCGAGGGTCAACGGCAAGAAACGCGATCAACATCGATCGCGAGTCCCACGAGACCTCGAGTAAGCGCATGGCTCGCTCTTGCTCACCGAGGATTGCTGCGAGTGAGGCGGCCGCTAGAGGTTGCCTCCCTTCTGAAACCACTGACCTTAGCCAGGACCATGCGTCGTTGAGCCCGACGGCAGGGTCTTGCTGGGCCATCCAGGTGGATGCGACGGGCCCTTGAGAACCCTCGGGTGCCACCGAAGAGAAGCTGGTCAAGGCTTCCTTGGCTCGGCCCAAGTGCCTGAGAGCTTCGACCTTTCCGAGGGTTGTCCAGAGATGACCCGGGGTGAGATTGAGTGCGTTGGTACAAGCGGTCACTGCCTCTTCAAAGCGACCTGCATAGTTGAGCAACCAACACAGATCCGCTCGCGTCGCCATGGTCAGCGGGTCGAGCTGGCGAGCCAGCTGTGCTCGGCGCACCGCCTCGTCATGCTGGCCGGTCGCTGACAGCAGCGCGGCATACCAGGCCTGCCCGCGGGCCGACCCTGGCTGTTTCTGGATGCCAACCGAAAAGTGATGGTCGGCCGCCTTGAAGTCGAAATCGATATACAGGGCGGCGTACCCAAGCAGCCAGTGCGGTGCCCCGCTGTCTGCGTCTAGTGCAATTGCGCGCGCTGCTGCGGTCCGAGCGCGTTGGGTTGCTTTGTCAGGGTCGTCACTGCCGAACCAACGCAGCCAAAGCTCGCTTTCGGCCAGCCCGGCGCGTACCCAGCTTCCTTCTCGGTCACCCTTTGAAAGTAATTGCGTGCGAGTCGGTAGTCACCAGCAGTGGCTCTCTGCAGATGGTGGAGTCCGAGCAGGTACAGCTCGTAGACGTCGGGGGCAATCGGATCTTGCGGTGAGGAAAAGGGTGGGCGGTCCGGGACTATTTCTTTGGCGAGCCACTGCGCGATGCTGGCTGCCAACTGGCCGCGTGCGATCAGCGAATGTTGGTCGATGGCATCGTAGACCTCGGTTGCGAGAACGAGGCCGCTCTTGCCGTCGACCAGTTGGACGGTGGCTCGAGCATGCTCGGTGTCTGTCTGCCAACTGCCGGTTACCACGAATTGTGCATTGGTGGCTGCCGCAACATCGCCAACCGACTGATCCGAGAGCTTGAAGCCGGCGGTGGAGGAGCCTGCGATGACCCGCAGATGTTCGGGGTCCAGCCGAGCAAGTCGAGCGATGGTCTCGTCGGTCAGGCCGGCAGCAAGGTAGTCAGATTCTTGATTGTTCGAAAGGTTCGTGAAGGGCACGATCGCGACACTGGGCGTTGCAGGCAGCGGCGGCGGCAGATCAGGATCGCCGCGAAGCGTCAGTGCCCACAACGCTAGGGTCGCGATGATGACTGAGGCGACCAACAAGAGATTGCGTGATCCACCAGGCACAGCATTTTCGGAGCCATTCGCGACAGTTTCGCTTGGCTCCAAGAGCCCAATGAACCGATAGCCGCGGCGCGGTACCGTCATGACGAAGGTGGGCGCACGTGGGTCGTCGCCAAGTTGCGATCGGATTTTCTTGAGGCACGAGTTGATGCCGAGTTCCGCTGCTACGTGATCGTCTCCCCAAACGTGCCTCTGGATTTCCTCCCGCGAAACGGTATGGCCCGCTCGGCTCAACAGAAGGCCCAGAATCCGGCACGGTTGGAGCGAAAGTGGCAGCAGCTTTCCGTCCTTTGACAGTTCTTCGCTCTGCGGATCGAAGGTGAAAGCATCGAATCGATGCACTGTGCGTGGGTCTGTTGATTCGAGCGACGACATCGTTCCAGTTATACCAGCATCCCGCTGAGCACCGGTTCGTCCGCTTGAACTTGGCGTTTGCTACCGTCTATGCCGAGCGCTGGCGTTTGGCTCGGCCGGGCTGATTGGTGGCCGCGTGTTTTCCGGGACGATGGACTGAGGGAACCGGGTGGCCTGGCGACTAGTACTGACCGGCGCGCCGCAGCGAGCCCATGAGCCTTAGGCTAAGCTCGATACATGAGAGGCGAAAAACATCTTAGTTTTCGAGGACTCGGTGGTGCGAGACTCTCTCTTCGGTTCGATCCATCCGACCGCTCCGTGTCGCGAGGGAAGCAACGACTGGTCCTTGACAGGAGATCCTTCGAGGTACTTTCGTTCCTTGCTAAGCGTCCCGGACAGGTGGTCTCGAAGGAGGAGTTGATCAAGGAGGTCTGGGACGGCCTCTTCGTCTCTGACGATGTTGTGACCAAGGCGATCAAGAATATTCGCCGTGCTCTTGGGACCGACACGATTCAGACGACTCGAGGGCTGGGTTACGAGTTGGTTGTGATGAGACGGGGCACGCCTCCCACAGGTGGTGTGATGCTCGCTCTGTGCGCACTGACAACCTTAGCGATCGTTATCGGAGTCGCCTGGAGCGGCGTTGTAGGCCCTACTGAAAACACTGTCGTCGCGGTGGACGACTTTGGTTGTATGAGCTCACGTCGCGACGACTGTGATCTCGCCAGCCTCATCAACGAGGTCATCAGGACGGATCTCGCGACAAGGAGCCCGGGGCTGATCTCGGGAGCGGAACGCGGTGGCGAGCGGAGGAGATCCCGGGACATAACCGTTGAGGGAAGTCTCTTCCGAAACGGCGACGCCCTCCAACTAGCGGTTCGCGCCGTAGATTCGGCCACTGGACGGTACCTTTGGGCAACCCGGCGGGAAGTGCGCAGCGGTACTGCGGAGGCGACGGCTGAGACCCTAGTCAGTCGACTAGCGGATCAGCTGAAGCTGCCTCAGGGTGGTGCGCGACCTGTGCTGCCTGGCTGGCCAGTGCCGAATGGAGAACCGGGCAGTGGTTCCATCGGTGAAGTTCTGGCCTTTGCAGGTGTGAGCGACTATCAACCGAGTTGGTCCCCGGATGGCCGATCGGTAGCGTTCATTTCTGATCGGCTTGGTAAGAATCAACTTTTCGTTGCCGAGGAGGGTGAACCTAGACTTGTCCCATTGCCTTCAGCTCTAAGTGATCCAGAAGACCCAACATGGTCCCCCGACGGCAGCGCCCTAGCCTTTTCAGGGGCTCTGGCGGGGAACAGAGACGTCTTTGTCTTCCAGGTAGGCGTTGAGAGGGAGAATCTTAGACGGGTAACCAGCCACCCCGGACCAGACTTTCAGCCTGCGTGGATGCCCGACGGGAAGGAACTCATCTTCTCTTCAAGCCGAAATGAAGGCATTGACCTATTCCGAATTCAGGTGTCGGGAGGTGAGCCACGCAGTGTTACGCGGAGCGCCAGCAGAAATCTCGAGGCCTCGGTTTCTCCGGATGGCGCGCTGATCGCGTTTAGCTCGGATCGGTCTGCCGAGGGTGGATGGGCCGTCTATGTGATGGACCTCGAGAAGCAGGAGACGCGCCTCGTTACCCCGAGCGTCGCACGCGCAAGTAACCCCAGATGGTCTCCCGACGGGGGCACTTTGGTTTTCAAGAGCGAAGATCGAAGAGGAGATACGGACCTATACCTGCTCAACGTCGATACGGGTGAGTATCGGAGTTTGGTGGCCGATGGACGAAGTGTTCACCAGCCCTCCTGGTCTCCGGACGGCCGCCGGCTCATGTTCCACGTGAAAGAAGGAGCAGGCAGGAATATCTACGTTCGAGATCTCTCAGACGACGATGAGGTCATCCTTTTTCGAAGCTGATGTGGGGCTCTACCCAGCTCGTTCGACTCTGCACGCAGGGGCGCTGTTGGGTGGCGTCGGTTTGGGTCAAGATAAGTCAGGTTGCGGACAGCGACAGGGTCTAGCTCTTGTAGGCAATGTCAGGGCCGACCTTCTAGCTCCCCTGGGAAAGGGAGCGCCCACGTTCGTCATCGTCAAGGAGAATCACTTTGAGGAAGCTACTCTGTGGCAGTTTCTTGCTACTCACACTCGCCTGCACCTCGGCTAGTCCGGCGACTAGTTCCGACCGATCTAGGTACGGCAGTTGGTCGCCGGACGGATCGAGGATCGTCTTCGAGCGAGAAGTCGACGGCGACTTCGAGGTCTTTACGATGAGTTCCGACGGCACCGATCTCCTACGGCTCACCCACAGCCCAGGTGGCGACGGTCTTCCCCGATACTCGCCGGATGGTCGGCATATCTCGTTCAATTCAGCGCGCGACGGCGAGAGGCGGATCTTTGTGATGGACGTGAACGGCAAAGGGGTACGGGCGCTGCCGCGAGGAGCGGGCTTCGCTGACGGTTCGGCCTGGTCGCCGGACAGCAAGTACGTTGTGTTTGACTCGGGCATCAGAGGCTCGGGTGTGCGCGAGCTGTATCGTGTGCGCGCTGACGGCAGTGAACTCCAGCGGCTAGTTCAGGGAGACCATGCGGTTTACTCTCCCGATGGGAGTCAGCTTGCATACTGCGACGGAGAGCCTGGGGGGTACCTCGGAATCTACCGACTCGATCTCGAGACGCTTGCGACTGAGCGGATTAGTCGCAAGTCAGATCCGGACTTCTTGCTCGATTGGTCTCCAAGCGGAGACTTACTTGCGGTTTGCTCATCGCGAGATCACGGTGGAGAGGCGATGGACATCTATCTCATGAAGCCAGACGGTACCGACCAGAGGAGGATAACCATGGGTGAAAAGGATGACTGTCCACCGTCGTTCTCGCCCGATGGGAAGAAGATCTTGTTTACCTCTTGGCGAACAGGGCGCGAAGAGCTTTTCCTGATGGACCTTGACGGTTCGAATCAAATGCAACTGACCAACCAACCCCCTCGGGGCTTACCTTGAAGTCTCGGCGCGCTGAACGTCGAGGTCCGCGGAGATTCAGAGGCCTTTGGGCCTGCGCCCTCAGTGTGCTGAGCGTACTCTTCGTAGTGGTTGCTTCTGCCAAAGCACAAGAGTCGTTGGAGCTAAGCCAGCTTGACTTCCTCACCGGGCATTGGACGCGAACCACGGACGGAATGTACGTTGAGCAAGTGTTTCTTCCCCCGGCCGGCGGCACCGTCGTCGGCCTGCAGCGCCGGACTCGCGAGGGGGCAACGCTGGTTTCCTACTTCTTCATCATTCAGCAGACCGAAGATGGTGTTGTTTGTCGATTCAAGCACTTCGAGAACGACTACGTGACCTACGAAGATCGTAACCAGACTGGCCCTCGCACGTTTGCCTTGATCGGCACCTCTCCTGCTTCTGCGACGTTCGAGGAACAAGGACCCGATGGTCCGGTATACCTGCGCTACCGCTTGACCGAGACGGACCAACTGGCTATTGCTGTTGGCTCTCTCGCAGAGCTGGGCTCGAACAACGTTAGTGAGAGTCTCCATGACCGCATTGATCAGGGGCACCAGACTGGTTCGTAGCAACCTGAGCGAGCGAGGCGGTGGCTCGGGACGGCCGAGTGCCTCTTCGCCGACATCCTGCTGGTCAACACGGCTGGCGGTGAAGGGGTTCTGTTGAAAGCGCCCGCCGCTCGCTTGCAGCCCCGCGTCTAGGTCGAAGTAGATCAAGGTTGCATACAGAGGGGGCGTCGCGTTGGCTACACTGTTCTCGTCTGCGACGTAATGTGACGCAGGAAGCTGCGTGGTTTGTCGCAGGACTTCTCATACCCACGCTCTGTAGTGCTCTGCCATCGTTGTCGGTCCGATTGAGGTGAGGTGCGATGCACCCTGATCAGTTTCGTCGGCTCAAAGAGCTCTTCAACGAGTTCGCGGACCTACAAGAGGGTAGGAGGAGGGGCTTCCTGGACGACGTGAGCGCTGCCGATCCAGAGTCGGGTCGCGAACTGCGAGTGCTCCTGGATCACGACGATGCGCAGGCCTGGATTGAAAAACTCGAACAGCGCGTAGCAGCGTTGAACGAGTCTGAACGCGGAGACGCTGTGGGCGCAACGCAGACCGTGCCTCTACCGCAACACTCTTCGAGTTTGGTCGGAGAGATGTTAGACACCATCAAGGTGGACAAGCTCATCGGCTCGGGCGGCATGGGCGACGTCTACCGGGGTTGGGACAGCGCCCTGCAGCGACCGGTCGCGCTCAAGATGATTCGCCGGGAGATCCTCGCGAGTGACGAGGCGCGCGGCCGACTTGCCCGTGAGGCACGCCTGCTGTCACAGCTCGACCACCCGAACATCTGTCGAGTGTATGGACTGCTTGAAACGGAGCACGGGCAATGCCTGATGATCGAGTACCTAGATGGTGTCAACCTGCGCGAGGCACTGCCGCAAATTGGCGATCACAGCCGCCTCGAGATTGCCGAGGCGATGACGGCCGCCTTGGTGGCGGCGCACGACGAGGGCATCGTGCATCGCGATATCAAGCCCGAGAACTTCATGTTGCTCGAGGACGGCAGCCTCAAGGTCCTTGACTTCGGGGTCGCTAGACCTGAAGGCGCAAGGTCTCAAGTGAGTTCGACAAGTTTTGATCGGGAGCTAACGGTCGCGCTAGCTCCTGAAGAAGCGAGCGACCAAGAGGGCACGTTGCCGGGGCGTTCAGCGCCTGGCACAGTCTTGACCCGTGTCGGTAGCACGCTGGGCACTCTCAGCTACATGAGCCCGGAGCAAGCGCGCGGCGAACCGGTCACCACCGCGAGCGACATGTACTCGCTCGGGCTGGTGCTCCAGGAGCGGGCGGGTCCCTACGTTGGTGACACCGCCGAACAGGTGCTTCGCCGCGCAAGGCGCGGGGAAAACCCTGGCGATCTTGAGCGCGCCGCCAGAACTCGCGGCACTGATCCAGACTCTCCAGCGGGAAGACCCGACTCAACGACTCGCGGCTCTCGAGGTTGCGCAATCGCTGGCGCACTACCGCGACAAGCCGATCCGCCGGCGCCGTCGCAGACTCACTGTCGCCGCGGCGCTTGCGGTCTTGGGCCTGCTCGCCGTCGCCTCTTGGTGGGGTGCTCGTATTCAAGCCGATCCGTTGCTCACCGCCGAACAGCGGGGCCGTGCCTTGCTCTTGCCGATCGCCAACGCAACTGGGAAGTCCGAGCTCGACTGGGTGGAACGAGGGCTGTGGGCAATGGTCTTGCAAACCCTCGACGACACCGAAGGCATCGAGACAGTTTCGCTGGAGACCGTGGATCACTTGATGGACGAGGGACTGGCACGAGATGAGCTCGCTCAGCCTAGAGCGTCTGCGTGGACTGAACGGTGCGGTCGGCGCCGAGCTCACCATCCATCCGGTTCTCGAGGCCAGAGGCGACAAGTTCCTGTTGCGGGTGCGTGCCGTCAACGTCAACGGATCGAACAGTCGATGGCAAATGTCAGGGATGGAACCCACGGCTCTGGCCCACGATCTCGGTGCGAGTGTCATTCTGCGACTGCGCCCCGAGGCGGAGTTTCGCGACCTCTTTGATCGCTTCTCGCCGGACCCTGTGGTTAACCGACCGTACGCAAACGGCATCGATCAGCTGCGGACCGATGGCGTCGAGGACGCGAAGCCCTACTTCCTGTAGGTGCTCGACCTTGACCCGCAAGTGGATTGGGCACGGAGTGCGGCTGGCCACCGCGCATGTCGAGCTCGCGGAGTTTGATCAAGGCCAAGAAGTTGACTGCGGAGGTGCTGGCGCGGGCAACGGAATCGGACGACCCCAAACTCGAAGTCGCGGCCTTGCGCAGTTCCGCCACAATCGCCTATCAACAAGGCTCCATGGCGGAGGCACACAACGTTGCGCAGCAGGTGCTGACTCCAAGCCGTGAGGCCGGCTGTCGGGAGGAAGAGGCGTCGGCGCTGGTGATGATCGGCGATGCCGAACGTGGTCCGCGTAACTTTGGTGCTGCTTCCGCCCACTACGACGCGGCATTGGCACTCCGCCGCGAACTGGGCGACAGGATGGCCGAAGCCCACTCGCTGCATACTCTGGGTGCTTTGGCTGAGGAACGCGACGATCCAAGCGAGGCCGAACGTCTGTTGAACGAAGCGCTCGCGCTCGAAACCGAGCATGGCTTTCGATACCTCGGCGGAATGACGAACAATAGTCTGGGCATCCTCCACGACGCGAAGGGTGATGCCGATCGCGCCCAGGCGCACTTTGAGCGAGCGGTGGAATTGTGCGAAGAGGTAGGCGCGAGGCAACGCTCGGCACACACGCTGAGCAATCTCTCTGTGGCCCTGACGAGGACTGAGGACTGGCAGCAGGCGTTTCAAGTCAGTGCCCGTGCGATGGAGCTTTCGAAAGAAACCGACTCGGCCACCACCCGAGGCCTCCTCGCCTACAACCACGCCTACCTCGGCCTGTTGGTCGACGAACTCGAAGAGGCTGCCAGTAGCTTGATCGTCGCCGCGGAGCACTACGGTGCGAATGACCCTGATGTCTTGATCGTCTCAGCTCTGCTCGCCGACAAACAGGGCGATCCCCTGCTTGCGCTCGAACTCGCGCGTCGGGCTAAAGCCGGGGCCGGCGATGCTTGGGACGAAGAGCGTGAAGGGCATTTGCGTCGCTTCGAGCTCAGCACCGCGAACCCGGACTAGCTGTCGCTCCGGTCGATGCTGTGACATTGGTCAACCCGGTCGACGAGGGGCTATCTTCGCCGACGGGTTCGAGTCAGGCAACGTTGAAGCCTGGTCACTGTCGACCCCTTGACCACCTTTGGATTGGCCGATGGGGCGGAGGCCCGTCAGGTTCGATGAACTCGAGGGCCTTTGTGAAGGTGATGCGATTGCGACCGTGGCTCGATTCGTCCTTTGTAACCGAAGAGCTGCCCCTGAAAAGAACCCTCAAGGGAAGCCAGACCGGCGGTCTCTTTGGCTTGAGGTTAGGTCTAGGTAGCCTTCCTCGACCGCCCCGGCCACGACCCTGTAAAGGGTGGCACCCCCGCTGCACTGCAGGCGGCTGTGCTTAGCCTGCTTCTGGCGGTGGCTTCGCTGGTCAAGTTCGGTATCCTTGATTTGAAGGGCACCCGTTTTGGGGCCTAGATCGCTTCAAAGGAAGCAGCGAGCTGGAGCTGAGCCTTGGAACACGATTTGACCGGGCTTCTGCGCGCCTACACGGGCGGACAGGATGGTGCCGATGCGGAGCTGTTGGATGCTGTATATCCTGAACTGCGTCGGATCGCTCGCCGCATGTTGGGACGTTTGCGTTCGGGCGAGACGCTCGACACCACCGCGCTGGTACACGAGGCCTATCTCAAGCTCGACGGCAAACAACTGGGTTTTCAGGATCGGGTGCACTTTTTCTCCCTCAGCGCGCGAGCGATGCGTCAGATCCTCATCGACCATGCCCGATCGCACCAGGCCGACAAGCGCGGCGGAGACGTGCACAAAGTTTCGCTCGACCGAGTGGAGCTGGTGGTAGCGGACAGTGCGAGCGCCAGCACTGAAGCCGCAACGTTACTCGCGCTTGACAGGTCGCTGGAGCGACTCGAGTCGATCGACCCAAGGCTCGTACGGGTTGTTGAGTGTCGTTTCTTTGCGGGGATGTCGGAGCAGGAGATCTCTGCTGCACTCAATATCTCGGTTAGCACGGTGCAGCGCTCGTGGGTCAAGGCGCGGGCTTGGCTGCACGATCGACTGGTCGCGTGAGCGAAGATCAAACTCGAACAGATCTAGTCGAGGTTGAAGCGCTAGCTGCGTTGGATCTTGAACTCGATCTCGACCTGAGAAAGATCGACCTTTCCTTCTGACCTCGACCCTGAAGTTTGGTTCGACTTGACTAGCTGCTGCAAGCGAGCGTTTCCGATCTTGAACTCGATCGGTGCGCCTCGAACGTCGATAGTGGACTTCGACTGGGACTGCAATCCGCGGCCTAAGGCAGCTGGCGCAGAGGGAGCGTGTTGTTTGCGCACGCTGGAGCCGTCTTGGGGAGCGGGTCAGTGTGGGCTTGTGCTCAACATCCAACAGCGGGCGGTAGTGAACTACGCTAATCTCGGGGCGATCACGCCTGGACGTTGGTCGCTGGGGTGTCGCGGCTCGCCTGCCAAGCTATCCTCGGTGACTCCGCGGCGTGGGGTGAAATGGAACGGGTGCGTGCGATCTTGAGCCAACGTGAACTCAACAAAACAGACACTCTCCGGCTGATCAATCCTGAGACGATCCTGAGGGCCCACGGGGCGATCGAGCCGGCCGACGAGATCGTCCGAGAGATTGAGAACCGGCTTGCCGCTCTCGAACGAGGCGACAAGCCGGCTGATTAGACGCGTCTCCTACTGGCAGGTAGCGAGGGCGCTGGTGTCGGTGATGACCTGCGAAGCAGTTCCGAGTGGGTTGAAGTACTCAACCTCCTCATTCGTGACCGTGTCTTTGACCGTGAGCGTGTACTCCACATCGGTGGTGGCCGCCGCAAACACCCAGAAGTGCCCGTTGAAGGAACAGGCGTCGATCACTTTGACCAACATCTCCCAGTTGTTGGGGTCGAAGAACCAGAACAGCCCAGAGTCCGCGGACCCGTAGGGAACGCGCTTTGCGTTTCCTGATGTGCCCTGTGCAGTGCGATAGTCAACGGTCACTTCGAACCTGCTTTGCTGCAGGCAAAGCGACTGGTTTCCAGGAGCACACTGGCTTTCGACCGTACCGGTCAACGAGGATGAAGTGGTTGACATCTCTTCCGTCGTGGTCCAGCTGGGCAACCAGTCAGGCTCAGGTTCGTTGAGCAGAGGGATGGTGTTGAGTCCGGCAGGCGGAGCGGAAGCATTCACCATGCGAAGAGATCGCTCCGCTCCGGCAGTATCGTCGGTGCTGACACCGCTACCGGCGTCACAGCCGGCGAAGGCCTCGGTATCGGTGATGGCTGCGGCGGCGTTGCCCAGTGGGTTGCTGTACTCCACTTGATCCCCGGTGAAGAGGTCAGTCACCCGCAGTTCGTATTGAACGTCCGTAGTTGCGGCTGCGAAGACCCAGAAGCGACCGTTGAACGAGCACGCGTCGAGCACCTTGACCAGCATCTCCCAGTTGCTTTCGTTGAAGAACCAGAAGAGGCCAGAGTCGTCAGAGCCGCCGGAGACCACTGCTCCTTCGCCGGTTGTGCCTTCGCGCGTTTCCCACTCGACCTGAACCAGGAATCGGCGCTGACTGAGGCAGAGGCTGTTGGGCGAGACGACGCCCTCAAGGACTTGACCGAGGCTGTCGAAGGTCAACGCGCCTCCGAAGCTGTCGCTGAAGAAGACCACCATTGCATTGTTGGGGCCAACTGAAACTGCCGGAAACTCCTGGTCAGACTGGATCGTGGTGTTCACCTGAAACTCCACATCAAAGAAGCGGCCGGGGGAGGCGATGTGCCGGGCCAGGATTGAACGGGTCCCCTGATCGTTGCCCGGAGAAGAGTCGCTTTGCCACACCACCACGAAGTCACCGGCTAACCCAGCGGCGACTTTCGGCACGAGCTGCGCTCCGGTGATGGTTTGATTGACTTGGAACTCTGGCCCGGTGACGCCACCGCCCGCCGCGATGGCTCGGGCTTGGATGCTCTCGCCGTCATTGTCGGAGCCCCGAGACCCACGGCTTTGCCAGACGACGAGACTTTGCCCGCCGGGCCCGGACGCCACTGCTGGTCGGCTTTGTGAGCCTTGGGTGAAATCGTTCACCTGGAATTGCGTACCGGTCGGCATGCCGTTGGCGCCGACGCGACGCGCTTGCACGCTGTGTGAGTTGTTGTCCGAGCCGCCCGAAGCGAGGCTCTGCCAGACCACCACGTAGGTACCGTTAGGAGCGACGCTCAGGTTCGGCCTCTCTTGAGCTCCCGGGGTAATGGAGTTGATCTGAAACTGTGGGCCCAGAGCCGCTCCTTGAAAGTTGAACAGGCGCCCTTGGATGCTGGCGTCGCTTTGGTCGCCGCCGAAACTGGCGTCGGACTCCCAGGTCACTAGAACGGTTCCGTTGGACGCCATCGCGGCTCGTGGATAAATCTGCCTGGAGTTTCGATTGGCATTGGGTGCCACCGTATTCACCTTGAAGTCTGTTGCCACCGGTGTCGCGTTGGCACGGAAGATCCGAGCCCGCACTTCTTTGAGGCCGCTGGTATCCTTCCCGCTGCGCCAGGCGATGACGAAACGACCATCAGGAGCCGTCGAGACCGTCGGGAAGCGCTGCTCGTCAGCTGTGGTCGTATTGACCTGGAACTGCGGACCCTTCGGAGTTCCGTCCTCTGCGAAGAGGCGCGCGTGAATAGCGTACCGATCGCTATCGGTGCCGAACGAGCTTCGGAGGGCTTCCCAGACGACGATACTGTCGCCATTGCTAGCAGTGGCGGTGTCTGGGTTTCTGCGATCCTCAGTTCCGATGCTCGCGAGAATGAAGTCCGCGCTGGTTGGCTCGAGGGCGGCGCACTTGCCGGGCGGCAGGTCCATTCGCGCTGCTGAGGCGGTAGCAATCAGGAACAGAGACAAGAAGACCAGCCCGCTGATGCAAGTGGTTCGCTTCGATCGTCTTCTACCCTCCGGTTGTCCGGGCGATCCTTTGTCGCCTACTCGATTTGCTGTAGTGGTTGGATTGCTGTTGACTCATTCCGCTGTCCCTCTCGGTGGTCAAGGAGATGGATTTCTCCTGGTTCGCCCCAAGAAACGGGAAGCAAGCCCAGATCACCTCAGGAATCGAACCAGAGGGACGGCGGGCGTTGGACTGGTGAGTAGAACAGAGCCTTCGAGGCTAGTGAGATAGCTCGGAGCTACTGCTCGCTCCCATTGCGATAGTGAATCGCAAGGGGACTGTGTGAGCGAGCTAGCAGGTGGCGGGCAGCGCAACCGGGGGAAGTCGGGACCAGGTGCCCCGACTGTGGACCTAGGTTCCGCCCCCTTAGTCGCTACGAAGCACCTGAAGCGGATCCACTCGTGCTGCTCGCCTGGCCGGGATCGCGGCAGCGACGAGGGCGATCATCAAGAACAGGACTAACACGCCTCCCAGGGTGGTTGGGTCCATCGCCGAGACACCGAACAGTACGTTGCGAGCAGCGTTGGCGCCAAGTAAGGCGATGCTTAGACCCACCACGAGCCCGAGCGTTACTAGCTTCATTGCTCCGATGACAACCCCTCGTTGGATGACGCCACTCTCTGCGCCTAGCGCAATGCGGAGGCCCATTTCCTTACGCCGCTGTGAAACGGTGAAAGCCATGAGTCCGTAGATCCCTAGCGCTGCGAGCAGGATCGCGACCAAACCAAAGATGCCCAAGAAGAATGAGCTCATGGTCCACAGCAAAGTGCTCTCCTTGACCACTTCCGAGTAGGCGCGGATGGTTGCAGGTACGTCTGGATCAACCAGCTCGATCGCCTTTGTGAAGGTCGGGGCGAGGGCTGCCGTGTCGCGGTTCGTCTTCGCGACCAGGAACCTGCGCTTGACTGAAGAACCTTCTAGCGGGCGATACAAATGTGGTCTTTCTGCCTCCGTCGTTAGATCGGAGTACCTGACTTCTTCAACCACGCCGACCACAACGCCAGTAGAGGGTTCCGATCCCGTGGCGTTACCGTAGCGAAGCGTTTGCCCGACTGCACTTTGCTGGTTTGCGTAGAGCCGCTCGGCTAGGTCTCTGGTGATGACCACCGATTGCCCTTCGCTGAAGTCAGCAGCGGTGAAGCTGCGGCCTGTCAGCAGTGGTATGCCCATTGCTTCGAAGTATTCGCCGTCGACGCGACTGGTGAGTGCCGATGGCCACTCGTCGATGGACTCGGCGACACCTTGGCCGGCTTGGTATCGGACGCCAACCGATTCGTGATTCAGCGGCAGATGCGAAGCGGACGCCACCGATTCGACGCCGGGAAGTGCTCCCAATCTCTGTTTGACTTGTTGGAAATAGCCGTTGAGACCCTCGGGCGATCGGTAGCGCTCGGCTTTGGGCGTGACGCTTGCGGTGAGGATCTGCTCGGCGTCGAACCCGAGATCGACTTTGGCGACTGCCTGCAGGCTTCTGATCATTAGGCCGGTGCCGGTGACCAAGACGATCGCCAGCGTGACTTGTGAAAAGACGAGTGCTTTGCGACCGCGAACTGCCTGACGGCCGCCGCCCGAGTTGCCCCCTGTTCTTAGTGACGACATTAGGGCCGGTCGAGCAAGACCTAACGCCGGCGCCAGCCCGAACAAGATGGGCGTGAGCAGAGTCACTAGCGCCGAGAAGGCCAGAACCCTGCCGTCCACTGCAACTTCCCCGACCCGGAATAGATCGTCTGGAATGACTCGATTGAGGAATCGTGTAGCCAGGAAGCTCAGGCCGACTCCGACCGCGCCACCGGCGATTGCCAATATGAAGCTCTCAGTCACAAACTGTCGGACCAACCGAGAGCGCTGCGCGCCTGCGGCCGAACGGATCGCCACTTCGCGGGTGCGACTGCGAGCCCGAGCTAGAGTGATCGAGGCAACGTTCAAGCAGGCCATGACCAGCACGAAACCCACCGCGCCGAGTAAGAGGAAGAAGCCGATATTCAACACACTCCATGCGAAGTTCAGCGCCTCGCGCAGGGGCCGCGTTGAAATTGCGTCGTACCGTCCATCTAGATCAGGATGGCGTTCCGCAAGTTGTTTGTGAGCAGTATTGAGCTCCGCCTCGGCTTGCTCTTTCGACCAGTTTGCACTGAGCCGGCCGATAGGCAGGACGCTCATGGATCCTCGTTGGGTACGAGCCGAAAGCTCGTTGGTTGGGAGCCACAAGTAGAGGTCCCTGAAAGGAAAAGCGAACCGTTGCGGCATGACTCCAACGATTGTGCGTGCCACGCCGTCCAGTTGCATCGTGCTGCCAACGGCGGTTGGATCGGAGTCAAAGCGCGATCGCCACAACTTTTCGCCGATGACCACGACCGGTGCACCGCTAGTGCCGTCTTCAACAGTTAGATATCGACCGCGCAGAGGGGGCGTTCCTAAGATGCTGAAGAGGTTGCCGGACAGGTAGCCAACATTGAGCCGTTGGGCTGCTCCGTTGCCGGTGAGGTTAGTTGTTCCGTAGTAGTAGTAACCAAGAGCTTCGAAGGCCTCCGAATCGGAAGCTAGGTCTGCTACCTGGGCCGCTGAGAACCGACCTGCACTGGTCTGCTCGCGCGTGTTGTCGCCGTCGAGTTGAAGCAGCTGGTGCGCTTCGGCGAACGGGAGTGGCCTGAACAGGTACGGGTTCATGAGCGAGAAGATCGTAGTGTTAGCACCAATCCCAATAGCAAGCGCGGCGATCACTACCATTGAGTAGGTGGGGCTCTTGACCAGGGTTCTTAGTCCAAACTTGAAGTCTTGTCGGGCGTCGTCAATCCACATGGTTCGTCTTTCTCGTGACATCGCCCGAGAGGTCTCTCGAGCGCAATAGGCTTTGGTCAATTTGAGGTCGCCGAAGCGCCGTTCAGCTTCTGCCGCGGCCTCCGTTTCGGACCAACCGCTAGCCACCAGTTCTTCTCCGCAGAGTTCGAGGTGGTGGGCCAACTCGGCGTCTACATCAGAACGCGCTTGCGACTTCGACAGCACTTGGGTTCGGAACAAGCGCTTCGGGTGTGTTGCGTGGGGTGTCGAACTAGGCACTGGCAGGCTCCGGCGCCAAGATGCGCATAACCCCTTCGACGTAGTCGCGAAAGAATGTCTCTTCGCGTACCAACTGCTGGTTGCCTTGAGGTGTTAGTTCATAGAACCGCGCGCGCCGGTTGCTTTCAGACAGACCCCATGTGGCGGTCAGCAAGCCTTGGCGGGAGAGACGATGTAGTGCTTGATAAAGAGCGGCGTCTTGCAGTTCAACGACGCCTCTAGACTTCTCTCGCAGTCGCCGTGAGATACCGAAGCCATGCAATGGTCCCTCGGATACTGCCCTTAGGATAACGAGGTCAACCGTCCCCGGAAGGACTCCGCTAGTCATGCGCTTGCCCATATTCAGTCCCGTAGTCGTTTGCAATCAGTGAGCCTTTGAAGCTCCCCTCACTTTGTGAGGTGAGTGGCTACGGGTACGGCGGTCTGGGTGGGGAGGTTTCATCGAGCTCAGTGATTTTCAGCAGCTCCCTGCGGTGGACGACTGTGCATTGTGCGGTGGGTGCAAGGGGCGATCGCAGCTAGGCTGAGCCGGTGCCGAGAGGCTCTCCGTTGTCTCGAATGGTGCTTGCTGCGGGTCGCGCTGTAGCCGCACGGACATCAATGGAGATGGCAGTGGGGTTTTGGCTGTGAGTCTTGACTCGATGCGACGACTCGGTGCCTCGAGCCACAAGTGGTAGCTTGTCTAGGCTGTAGCGATGACTCTGTATGGGGGAGAGTCCAAAGACAGAAGACCTCTCGGGGCAGGGACCAGAGCGGCAAGGACTAACCTGAAGCCGCAACCACTAGCCCGAAGCCGCAACCACCACCGACTCCCAGCGCTCCTCGAGACCCCGAGCGGCGGCTTCGAGCGTCGGCCAGGCAATGAGGCAGAGGACGATGGCCGCCAAGGATGTTCCGATCAGGCGACCCGCTCCGCCGCCTAGGAACAGAGTGCCCAGGAGGCCCCCGAGCGAGCCGAGCAACATGGCCAAGCCAACTGCGAGCATCGACGCCACCTGCGCGAGTGGGTGTGGGTTGCCTTTGTTGTTGAGTGAACTGAGTTCAACAGCCTTTGGAAACAACAGCGAACTCCAGACCCCCACGGCAATTGCAACGGCAAATGCTCCGAACCCGCGGATGAAAGCGTCCAGGAGAGTGGAGAGCCCGGATCGAGTTAGCAGCGTTGCCAGAGCGAGAGAAGGCAGTAGACAGACCAGGTAGATCGTGAATGTCCCTGCAACTTTCCCCCAGATGAGTTGGCGCGTTGGAATTGGAGACAGCGCCTGCAGGGTGAAGCCAGCACCATCCGTTGCGAACACGTTGGCCAGCAACGGAAGGGCATTGAGTAGGCTCATCAGTAGGGCGAAAGAGACCAAAAACCCGGAGCCGCCGAGCAGATTCCCTAGGGCACCGCCGATGTCGGTAAGGATTTGTCCGGACCTAAACATCAAGCCCAGCAGCAGGGTCATCATCGGTACCGTAACCAGCGCCAGCTTGCCGCGCACGGTGCGCAAGAAACCGCGGGCGGTGGCGTAGGCCACAGTACTTGCGTGTTTTGAGATCAGCGGGAGATCCCAAGAGCGCAATCGCGTTTCCGTGAGCGGTACTCGTCGTTGACCGCCAACAGGAGACCTCAGCAACCGATCCCACAGTCGGAGTGAAAGTAACCAGCATGCCGCTGCAAATGCCGCCAGCGACAAGAGGCTGGGCAGTGCGCCGAGCCCGCGTCCCTGAGCGGCGAGTTTGATGGTGCGTGAGAATGACTCTGAGGGAATCCACTGTAGGTACACGGGGAAGGTGTCGAGCAGCCTGACGATGTCCGCAGTCACCCATCGCTGTTCAACTTCAGAATCGTGATTGTCTGGCAGATCAGTTGCGACGCTCTCGAGTGTCGACTCGGAGTCGTCGTCCTGCTGGATCACATCAGCGTCGCCGATCACCGTAGCCGAGGTCTTCGCTGTCTGATCCGCCTGATCCACACTCAGCAGTGCGGGAAAAAGCGATAGGCCGATGGTCACGGTGAACGTCAACAGCAACGCTAGTTCCGCGCGTCGACGGTCGCGAAACAAGAGTTGCATCGCGATGCCGATGAGAGCCGACCAGGTCATCAGTGCAAAAAACATCACAGTCACGGTGATGAGCACGACGGCGGACGCCAGCAGGCTTGTGTGGAGCGCTACGGTCACCCCCAACACGGCGAGTGCGGGCAAGCCTGCGAGCAAGAGGGGATCCGACAGGCTTCCTAGAACTTCGAGGCTATGTAGATGGGCTCGCGAGATTGGGAGTAGGAGAAGTCGTCCTATCCCAGAAGAGCCCCTGCCGAAAGAACCCCGGCCGGCCCGCACTGCAGGCAACAGCAGGAGGACCACAAACATCGCAGCGAGGGCGATCCGTAGGATGGCGGCAGCGACGGTAGATTCTTCCCCTGTATCGGTCAGACCGGAGGCGACCTCAGCAGCGCCGAATGCTAGTGCGCCCGCAACCAAGACAAGCACGATGCCAGCGAGAACGAAGAGCAACGCGCTGAGCGCGGCGCTCGCAGAAGAGAGCGCGCCCTTGGATTGGACCTCTTTGAGGTATCCACGAAGGAGTTTCCATCGTAGCCAGAGAAACAGGCGAGCGAAGCGAATCACGAACCGAGCCACTCAAGCGAGCGGTCGTCTTCGTCGGCTCCGACCAAGTCCAAAAAGAGTTCTTCGAGGCTTCGTCCAGCACCCTCTCCGCCTCGGCGCAGGTCCTCGAAAGGGGCCTGTGCAACCAACTGCCCGTTGTGGATCACCCCCACGTGATCACACAGATGTTCAACGATCGTGAGTACATGAGAGGTCAAGAAGACCGTGCCGCCTCGCTCGACAAACCTCTGCAGCAGCTGGCGCAGATGGCGAGAGGCCGCCGCGTCAACTCCTTCGAATGGCTCGTCCAAGAACAGCAGCTGCGGGCTTGGCAGTAGTGCACACGCTAGTGAGAGTTTCTTGCGCATGCCGTGTGAGTAGTCGGTCACAAGCTTGCCCGCGCTGTCGAGTTCCATGATCTGCAGCAGCTCGCCGATTCGTTCACGCATGATGGATGCCGAGAGCCCATGCGCGCGACCGACGAACGTCAGGTTCTCAGTGGCTGACAACCGATCGAAGAGTGCCAGGTCTTCAGGAACCACACCGACCTGGCGACGAACAGCAATTGGGTCGGCAAGGGCGTCGACACCGAGAATGCTGATCTCACCTGCCGTTGGTCGAAGCAGCCCGTTGAGACACTTGATGGTGGTGGACTTGCCCGCTCCGTTCAGTCCTAGGAAGCCGAAGAAGCTACCGATTGGAACTTCAAGGTCGATGTCGTCGACGGCCACGAAGTCGCCGAAGGTCCGTCTGAGTGCTGTGGTCTTTACGGCTAGGGTCATTGATTCACAATAGCGCACGGTGGGCTAGAAAAATTGGACCTTCGTCTTGGCCGAGTGGGTACAGGTGAGCCGGCCTGCTTCTCTTTGTGTAGTTGACTACGAGAGGTTTTGGAGGTTGGCGCCGTAGAGTTGGGCGACGGAGGCGCGGAAGCTCTCCTGGAGCTCTTCGTAGAGGCGTACGCGATCAGGATCTGGCACGAGTGCTTGCTCTAGCGAAACGAATGGGGCCGCCAGGTCGGTGAGGTCGGCCTCTCTATCTGAAGCACGTGTGCAGGCCCACAAGGACTGCAAGGCCGCACCTAGGGCCGCGCTCTCGAGCTCTTTGCAGGGCTCGACGCGCACGTTTAGAGTGTCGGCCAGGATCGTCGCCCATAGCGAGTTACGCGCGCCGCCGCCGACCAGGCGCACGCGGTCCACTGCTAGTCCCAGAGTCCGCATGCGCGCGACACCCCAGGCCAGGTTGAGTGAGACGCCCTCGAGCGCCGCGCGGAAGATGACGGCTGGGCGGAGGCTACCTGCGCGCAGGCCGCCGATGGAACCTGTGGCACCTGGCAGGTCAGGGACCCGTTCGCCCGCGAGGAAAGGTAGAAACTCGACTCCACGCGCACCGACCTCGACTTTGCGTGCGGCGTGGGTGAGTTCGTTGAGGGTCGCTCCGAAGGCCTCCGCCACTTCGGAGAGCACGCCGGTCGCGTTCATCACGCACAGGAGCGGCAACCACCCGCCTGCGGAGTCGCAGAAGGCCGCGATCGCACCTGAAGGGTCGACGACGGGAGTCTCCGAACGGACAGAGACGGTGGCCGAGGTGCCCAGGCTGAGCACGCACACGCCCTCGCGCGTGGCGCCGGCGCCGATCGCGCTCATCATGTTGTCGCCGCCCCCTGATGCGACCGAGACGCCCGCGTGTGCCTCGTCGAGGCCCAGGATTCGAGCGCCGGCAGGTGTGAGCCTGCCGGCCTGTGAGCCTGAGTCGATCAGGGGCGCCAGGCGTCGCTTGAACTCGGGCACCAGCGTGTCCACCGCTGTTGAGTCCCAGGTGCGCGTGGTGGCGTCGAACCAGCCGGTCCCCGACGCGTCGCCGCACTCGGCCGTGAACTCGCCGGTTAGGCGCAGGTTCAAGAAGTCGTGCGGCAGGCACACGCGCTGTGTACGCTCCCAGAGTTCAGGTTCGTGGCGAGCCAGCCACAGGACCTTCGAGGCGCTGAAGCCCGCCGGAACCGACCGACCCCACCGCTCGGAGAGCTCTTCGGCCTCCGCGGTCGTAGTTGTGTCGCACCACAGCTTGGATGCACGCAGAACTCGGTCGCCTTCGCCGAGGATGACCAGGCCGTGCTGCTGCCCGCTCACACCGATGCCTCGCAGCTCTCCGGGCTCAGGCTCTAGCTTCTGCCACAGTTCACGTGCGACGCTCTCAACGGCTTCGAGCCAGGTGTTCGGGTGTTGCTCGGCTGCGCCCACGGGCAGACCCTCGAGCAGATCGTAGCTGCTTGCGGCGCGCGCCACGACGGTCGAGGTTTCTGCGTCGACCACCAGACCCTTGGTGCTCTGGGTTCCGACGTCGAGGCCTAGGTGGAGTGCCCGCGTCCTCATTCTAGGCGGGCCCCTTCATTTCAACGCGCCCCGAGCAGGTACTCGGTCATGATCTGGTCCAGGCGCTCGCGTTGCAGACCCCGTTGCCCGATCGCTTCGGGGTCGAGCGTCACGGCTCGCAGGGCCGCGGCTTTCTGTGGGCTGTAGTCGGCGAGCAGTGGATCGAGCTGCGGGTCGGTGCGTTCGGCGATTAGGTCCTGCACTTCGGGGTCAGCGTCGAACGCCGCCGCGCGTGCTGCGAGCAACTTGTAGGTGCGCATACAACCACGCGCGAACTCCCACACGCCGTCTTCGTCCTCGGTGCGGTAGGCATGAGCGTCGAAGTGTCGTGGACCGTCGTAACGAGCCCCGCCCGCACTGCCCTCGAGCAGGCGCACCAGCAGGAATGCTTGCTTGAGGTCCTCGGAACCGAAGCGCAGGTCCTGGTCGAAGCGGCCGGCCTTCTGGCCGTTCAAGTCGATGTGGAACAACTTGCCGGCCTCCATCGCTTGGCCCACCGCATGAGTCATCGAGAGCCCTGCCATGGTCTCGTGCGCTACCTCGGGATTCACTCCGACCATAGCCTCGTTGCGAAGCGTGGAGATGAAGTGCAGCATGTGGCCAGTGGTCGCGAGGTAGAGGTCCCCGCGCGGCTCGTTGGGCTTGGCCTCAAGTGCGAAACGCATGGCGTAACCCCGGTCCTTGACGTAGTCGCACAGAAAGTCGATCGCATCGCGCATACGCCCAATCGCTGTGCGCGGGTCACGACTGGCATCGACCTCGGTGCCCTCGCGTCCGCCCCAGAAGACGTAGGTCGCGGCGCCGAGTTCTGCTCCTAGGTCGATGCCGTCCATCGCCTTGCGCAGAGCAAAGGCGCGTACCCGCGGGTCGTCCGCGGTGAACGCTCCGTCTTTGAAGCAGGGGTGCGAGAACAGGTTGGTGGTCGCCATGGGAACGACCATGCCGTGCACTTTGAGTGCAGCCTTGAACTCGCTCACGATCGCGTCACGCTCGGCGGCGCTGGCGCCGAAGGGCACTAGGTCGTTGTCGTGCAGGTTGACCCCCCAGGCTCCGCACTCGGCCAGCTTCGCGACGATGTGAGTCGGCGTCATGCTCGCTCGCACGGCCAGACCGAAGGGGTCACTGCCTGGGTTGCCGACGGTCCACAAGCCAAAGGTGAAGCGGTCGTCAGCGGTTGGCTGCAGGGCGTCGATGATCAAATGTTCACAAGAGGTATTGACTGTCGGTGGTGCTTCGGTGGGAGGTGCCAGTGTAGCGGAGTCGGTTGAGCGCTTGGGACAGCTCGAACGACAGTGCGGGCCTCCAAGACCTTCAGACTAGCTTGGAGCAAGCGCTCTGAATCCCAAAGCCCGACTGAGAGTTTGACGATCGGCCATCCGCAGGAGCCACTTCCTAGTGCGCGAGCACGTCTGGCCTTAGCTGTCTCGCAAAGGTTGGATGGGATCCATGCCGAGGAGTCGCCTGGCAGGGATAGCGCTGGCGGCTATCGAGGCAGCGATCAGCAGGACCGAAGCTCCCGCAAACGCTAGAGGGTCACCCGCTGAGACCTCCGCTAGCACACTGTCAAGGAGGCGGGCGGCAGGCAGAGCGATGAGCAGTCCGAGAGCAAGACCGAAGGCTGCGGAACGCGTACCTTCCAGCAGGATCGCACGGAAAATGTCGGCCCGGTTTGCGCCGACGGCGATCCTGATGGCCATCTCTTTGCGTCGCTCCGAGACTGCGAGAGAAGCGAGTCCGTAGATGCCTGCGAGAGCCAGGACGAGACCGAAGACGCCGCCTGCTCCTAGGACTCGCGAAGCGAGTCGCAAGTGCATGAACTGGGTGGCTAGGTGATCGCTGAGCAGCGACGGCGCTACCAGTTGTACTTCGCCCGCCTCGACAGCAATTTCTTGCGCCAATAGCTGGACCAGCGCCTCGTCCGAAGCGGACCCGCGGACCGCAACGCCCACGTGTTGACTTGGTTGTTGGTAGAGCGAGGTCCAAAAGTACGGGGTGGCGATGTCGTCGAAATCTAGGTATTTGCCGTCGCGGGTGAGGCCGACAACGGTGACGCTCTGAGTCGTGCTTGGTTCTGCGGTGTCGCTAGTGCTTGCGATCCCAGAGGTGCCTGCCTGGCCCGCGAGTTTGAAGGAACGCCCGATGGGATCAAGCCCCGGCCAGTAGCGATCGGCGAAGGACTGGTTGACTACTGCGACCTTCGCCGCGTCGAAGTTGTCGGTGCTTTGGATCGTGCGTCCCGATAAGACTGGGATTCCCAGAATCTCCAAGTAGCCTGGCGAGACCGCGTTGTGCATGGGAGGTTCTTCGTCCAACGTTGGTTGGTAGCCGGTGACGGTGACCGGACCGGTGACGGGATGTAGCGCAAAGGTGAGTTCGATGTTGCGCGAGAAAGCTACCGCCTCGACCTCGGGTCTCACTTCCAGCCGACCGCGAAGATCCTCGAGGTAGTTGATGCGTTCCTGATCGCTGTAGCTGTCAGCGTGCAAGGTCTTGGAGGCGATGGCCACGCCGTCGCCGTTCAGACCGAGGTCGAGATCGCTGGTGGCATCTAAAGAACGCAGGAACAAGGAAGCGCCGACGATCAGGACTAGCGACGCTGCACACTGAATGATCACCATGGCATTGCGTGGGTTTAGCCAACGCGTCTTGACCAGGTCAGTGGTGCCGCGTAGAACCCCCACGAGGTTGAGCCTGGTGCCCTTGAGTGCGGGTAGCAGACCGAAAATCATCCAGGAGATCATGGCGGTGCCGAGGGCGAAAAAGGTAACCCGGAGGTCGACTTCAACGTGGGGCCTGATGGGGATGGTGGCTGGTGGGTCGATGGAGTTGATGGCATGTGCTGCCACCTTGGCGACGAGTAGGCCGATCCCAGCGGCTGCAAGCCCGGGCAGAAGACCTTCCATCAAGATCATGGTCACCATGCGTGCTCTACTGGCGCCAAGGGATGCTCGCAGTGCCAGCTCTTTGCGGCGCTGAGCGGTGCGCGCCATGAGCAGGCTTGCCACGTTGGAGCAGGCGATGAGCAAGACCAACGACGTCATCCCCAATAGGAATGCGCTGATGGCGGATAGCACTTTGCGCGCATGGGGATTCAGTCGTGAGTTGCGCTCACTCACGGCGAAGAGGCTGCGTTCTCGATCGTTGGCGTCGCGCCATGCTGCGTGGTTCTCGAGCAGTCCTTGGCTGAGTCCCTGTAGTTGCGCTTCGAGCTGCACCAGGCTGGCAGAGGACGTGAGTCGGCCCAGCACCAGGAAAGGACGATGACTGCGATCTTCCAAGAACTCAGTGGGCGTCTTGAGGGATCCGATCGGCAACCAGAGATCCGGACGGATCGGTCCTCGGCGGCTCACGATCCCGGGCGGAGCCACCCCGATGATTGTGAACTCTTCGCGATCGAGCACGATGGTCTCGCCAAGCACGTCTTCGCTCGCTTGATAGTTGTTGGTCCAGTACTCGTGACCGAGCACGGTGACTTGCGCAGGCGCCTTGGGGGTGCTTTCCTCAGCGGCAAAGGGCCGGCCGATGACGGGTCTAATGCCAGTGACCTCGAAGAAGTTGGCGGAAACGGCTTCCACGAAACCGTTCCGCGCGTTCTCTCGGCCGATGGTTACGGGCCGCAGCGAGATTGCAGCCGTATCAATCAGGGCAGGCACCTTGTCCTTGATGTCCTGGTAGTCGAGGAAGGAAGTGGTGCCGTGAGGGCGTTCTCCAGGTTGATTGGTGTAGACCGTAACCAATTCTTCCGGCTTGTGTAGCCCGACTGGAGCTTGGATGAGCACGCCGTTCATCAGAGTGAAGGTGGAGGTGACGGCCCCGATGCCAAGTCCGAGAGACCCGGCGACCACGACGAAAAACAACGGGCGCTTGAACAGGGCGCGCACGGAGTAGCGAAGGTCGCCTGCTAAGCCCTCCACTGCGCTAGATACTCCGCCTTGCCGAGTCGCTCTGTCACCTAGCCAGCTAGCAACGTTACGCTGACGGATTCGACTCCAGACGCGGCGACCGCGCAGGTTGGGCGCAACCGAGGTCAGAGCCTGACGGCGGTACCAAGAGCGCGCGCTACGCAGGCCTGAACTCTGGACCCGGTCTTCGAACTCTTCTTCAAGATCGGCCAGCAGGAATCGCCGATCCTCGCCGGCGCAAGTCAGTGCGAGCAAGCTGCGATAGAGGGCAGGCGGCTTTGGGGTCTTGGCGCTCATGAGTTTGCGCCTCCTGCAAGCGATAGGCCTTCCATCATCCTGCCGAGCATCTGAGTGGAGTGGGCAAGCGCGCTTTCTCCTGCGCGGGTGAGCCGACAGTACTTGCGGGGGCGACCGCGCTGCGACTGCTGCTTGTCCCTTGGTTCTTGCACCACCAAGCCCTTCTCCGCGAGCCGGGCGAGAGTTGTGTAAAGGGCGCCCACCGAGACCGGTCGCGCGGTGCGTTCGTCGATTTCCTTACGTATCGAGGTGCCGTAAGCATTGTCGCCGAGCTGGCTAATGGCTAGCGCTACATAGAGCTCAAACTCGGGTAGGAACTGGCCGGACTTTCCGTCGGATTGCGCGCTAGGCATTGCTGGTCTCCATTAAAACTACAAATGAATATTAAAGGAAGACGCTGCCTAGCCGAAAAGGTTTCCGGTGGATGCGAGTTTCTGGGCGGTGTGACTCATTCATCGCGCTTGGTGGCCTGGTTAGCTGATGCGGACCTGTCAGCTGACCAAGTCGTTGACTGCCCGCCACGCCTCGTCGATAGCGACGTGGGTGTAGGCGTTCGCGCCGGCATCGGCGTTGGCGAAGGCGAGCTTGCCGAAGCGCAGGCGGGCGATCTCGTGCGGCGCTTGCCCGGGCGCGTGCTCAGGATCCCAGAGGTCTAGATAGTCGTAAGAGTAGCCATGCGGCCAGCGATTGACGATGATGGCCAGGATGTCCTCGGCGGCGTTGAAGCCGGCGGGGCCGAGCATGCCGTCGAGAACAGTGCGAACTTCCCGTTCGAAGTCCTCGAACGACATCGCCAAAAGTCGCTGCCTTGCCAACCGGTGCTGTTGACGCGGCTCGAGGCCTTGCCTGCGCGGTGCCAGCGAACCCCAGAACTGCATCACCACGGAATCAGGATCGCTCCACTCGTGAGAATAGTCGCCAGCATTGATGCCCTTGACCAGCCAAGTCGCACCGTGCAATCTGCCGGGGCAATATGCGCCCGAGATGCCAAGCTTGTCTGCCGCAGCACCGCTTCGTAGCAGCACATTGGTCAGCAGCAGCGGTCGCTTGACCTGTGAACGCATCGCTTCCTTCTGGGCTTCCGGGAGTTGAGGACAGAGGTGAGGGATGATCGAGTGCCAGCAAGCGAGCACAGAGTGTCGCCCCTTGACCACCGAGGTTTGCCCGTCGCGGACGTAGCGCACCGCCACCGAGCCGTCGCGTTCGTCTACATTGACAACCGTGGAGTTGAGCCGGATGCGGACTTTCGACTCAGGGCGATCGAGCTTGGAGTAGTCAAACTTTGCGGTGACGACATCGTCTGCATCCTGACCCGGAGCCACACCAGGAATCAGCGAACGAACCAGGAGCCGAGCGATCGATGCGTTGCCGTCAGGAAACATCGCAACTTCACCGCCCACCTTGCCCGGAACCGGTTCTGGGATGCCTTCCCCGAGTAGATGCCCAATCGGTAGTCCGGCATCTACGCACTCCGCGACCGAGAGGCTGTCAGCCCCAACACCCGAATATCCGTGGGTGGTCTGCACGAAGAGGCCGGCCGCTTCTTCGGTGAGTCCTCCGTGCTGCCGTAGGAAGTCGATGTAGCTCATCTGGCGCAGAGCCTGATCCCGCTCTTGAGCAGTCATACCGGCCAGGACATCAGTCTCGGTTGTGTAAAAGCGCTTCAACGACTGACGCGACTGCGCGCTCAGTGGCACCTGGTCGAGTTGGTTTGCGATCGTCGCGTAGTCCCCTCCGCGGAAGCCGAATCCAGGAATCAGAACGTCGTTGCCATAGGTCTCCGCGTCGAAGTAGGTCGCGGGACCAAGAGCGCCATCGTCGCCGTAGTGAAAGTCAGAGTTCTCGAGCAACCGTTCGATATTCACTCCGAGTTCGTCGAGCAGCTCGTTGACCGTGTCGCTGAACATCGGGTACTCGAGGTTGAAGACGCCTCCCCAAGCCAGGCGCATCTGCCCGCCCTGGTGGAACTCGTTGCGCTTGGCGTGGCCGCCGAAATCGTCGTGGTTGTCGAGAATGAGAATGCGGCTATGCGGCCCATTGAGCTTACGAAAGTAGTGGGCTGCGGCGAGTCCGCTAATGCCACCGCCGACCACCACGAGGTCGTAGCTCTCGTCGAGATCGATTCCCCGATCGAAGGCCTCACCCTGGCGCGCCAGCGCGTGCGCCACATCGAAGGAACCGTCGTGAGACCCTCGCAAACCTGTGAGGGTGGGCGGGTAGTGGCGTTCCGAGAATGGCTCTCTTTGCAATTCCGGGGAGCCGCAGGCCACCCCTACGCCGATAGCGGCCGCTCCGACACCGTAGACGAAATCGCGCCTTGTGATGTCTCTGCTCATGCCAAGCTGCCGGTCAGACTTCTTCACGAACTCTCTCCTCAAGGGCGATCTTGCGGATCTTTGAATAGGTTCCGAGGAGCTTAGGACAAAAGGACGTACGAGGGGCAGCAGCACCTGAGCTGGTGGCGCCCTCGAATCTCCGAACGGGACTGGTCTTCTCGTGAACGACCCGGCACCGTATGTCTACGTTCGAACTGGTATTCTTCGGATCAGGGACAGCGTTGAAACGACGTATCGAAGGGCCGTGGGCCAATGGACGCCACAGAAGCGAGTCGAGCGCTCGGCGTCGCTCTTCAGTCAAATGCACGCCATGCTGCTCCACAAGGCTCGGGTCAGAAACCCATCGGCGGATAGTAGGACTCTGAGATTGGAGGTCGCACGGTCCCTTTATCGCAGCGATCCCGAGACGCAGAGACTGCTCTCGTTGGTTGATGCATGAAGCCGCAGAACTCGAACGGTTCTAAGCAGCACAAGCGCGGTCCTCGACCGAGTTGGAGTTGAGTACCACGTCACGGGCGGACCTTGCCTCGTCCTATTACGGTGAACCACGGTTTACCCAAGACATAGACCTAGTAGTTCGACTTCAACCGTCGAGCTTGCCCCTGCTGGCCGAGCCGTTGGCACCCGAGTTCCTTTTCGATCTGGCAAGCGCTCGGAACGCAACCGCACGCGGTGGGATGTTCCAAGCCTTGCATCTGGAGTTGTTGATCAAGATCGATTTCCACGTTGGCGAGAGCGTTCCCGGGGAGCTGAGCAGAAGCCGACGCGTGGCGGTTGCAGGCGACTTCGACGCCGGTGGGCGATTTCGACCTCGACGGGATCGACGATCTCGCGGTCGCAGGTCGGTTGGATTACAAGAACGGCTTGGTCAACGTGAGGCGCATTCAAATCCTCAATAGTCGCCCGAGGGTGTGAATCTCTCGGGCACCTACGCAATCGATGTGGAGGATGCAGGACAGCCCTTGCAGGGCAGCGAAGAATTTGGCTTTGCAATGGCGGCCGGGCGCTTCTTTCATCCGGCCGGTACAGAGGCCTTGGCTATTGGGGCGCCTGGCCGAGTGGGATTCTCCGGTGCCGTCAACACCGGGACCGTCTATTCAGCACGGGCACCTTTTCCTTTCCTCGGCGGCTTTGAGGCCGGCACCACCGGTGCTTGGTCGTCAGCAGTGCCCTTGGCATCACACGCCGATGAGTACCTGTTGCCAAGCTGGGCTGACACCTCAAACTCTGCGATGAGATCCTCGCCGAGCGCCGGGATTGTGTGCTCTTCTCTCTCAGAGTTGTTTGATCCCTTCAAGCGAGATGTTTCTTTCGTCTCCCACAGAGGTTCGGCCAGATTATCCCTCCCCTTGTCCTAGATAAACTTTTCCGGCCAGCGTGTTCGCAATTATCGGGGAATTATCGGACTTGTGTTTTGCAATGTTGCTACCGTGACTGAAACCTAGGTGGCAGTTCTGCAAGAAGCAGCTAGCTTCGGCCCAGAGTGGGGGCGTCACCGATGGTGGTCAACGTCAGGAGGTGGCAGCAGTGAATACGCGACTGATCGGTCGGTTTCTCCTTGTGATCCTCGGCCTGTCCGCAGAAGTCGCTAGTGCAGCCCAAAGCATCCACTACCAGCCAGACAAAGAGTGGCAGCTAGACAAAGAGTGGCCTCAAACCAGCCTTCGCTTTGGTGAGGTGTCCTGGGTAGACGTCGATCCGATCGAGTCCACAATTTACGTTCTTCAACGATCTCAGCCCGCCGTCGCTGTCTTTTCGCCAGCCGGAGCACTGCTGAGTTCCTGGACGACCGAGGAGCTGGGTGATCCGCACTCCTTGAGCCTGCAACGTCTACCCGACGGTAGCCAAGTGCTGTGGATTACCGACATGGCTCCTCCCCAGCCGGCTGGTCCCGGGTTCGGTCACTGTCTCAAGCGCTTCACGGTGGATGGGGACTACCTCGGTTCGATCGGGACCTGTGCAGCCGACTCGGGCGGCACGGACCTGAACCCGCTGCAATTCGACAAGGTGACCGACGTTGCTTTCGATTCGTTAGGCAACCTCTTGGTCACCGATGGTGACCTGGATGGACTCAACAACCGTTTGCTCAAACTTGGGCCCACCGGTGAAGTACTCGCGGTGTGGAGCGCTCCAGACAACCAACCTGGCAGCGGTCCGTTGGAGTTTGACCTGCCTCACGCGGTGGTGGTGGACGATTGCGATCGCGTATGGGTAGCTGATGCGCTCAACCACAGAGTCCAGGTGATGTCCGGGGTTGGGGATTTCCTCGGACAGCTTTCGTGCTTTGGCCAGAACGGCGTCTACGGCATCAGCATGGCGGGGTCGATGGGCGGCGGAAGTACGTTGTTTGTCACTAGCAGCCCCACCGATGGCGGCGGCGGCTGGGTCTCGCTCTTCGCGGTGCCCACGGTGTGTTCCGAGCTGATCTCATTTGCGTGTTCACCACTGGCACAGTGGCAGATCGAGCTTGGCTCGACGCCCGAAACCGCGATGCTGCACTCGGCAAGCGTGAGCCGCGATGGACGATCTCTCTACTTAGCGGAATTAGGGGGAGACTTGCCTCCCCAGAAGTGGACTACCACTGGGACTCAGTGAACCCCCAAATGACTGGAGGAAGAAGAATGAAGTCAGCGAACAGTTGGATCCACGTGAGTCTCTCGGGCTGCGCGATCGGCCTACTGCTATCGGGTTGCCAGGCTACGGAACCTGTGACCGTCGAAGCGTCTGACCTTCTGCCGCTTCCTGAATTTGAGCAATGCCAGTCCACGATCGTGCCGACCCTGCCTGCAAAATGGACGGCAACTGCCCTGATGCAGGACTTCGTGCTTCCATTCATGGTGGCTGCAGAGTTCACCTACGACGAGAGCGCTGAGGCCTTCGAGTTTTCCCTGGCCAGCCGTTACGGCATCGACGCGGATTTCTTGGTTACTAGCGACCGCCGTCTATATCTTCTCGAAGACGGTCAAACATCTTGTTCCCACGTGACCGATGAGTCCCCGTTCACCGTGCCTTCGAGAAACTGGGTCGATCAACAAGGTCTGTGCGTGGGCGAGGCTCCGATCCTCGAACAGGACCTGGCGTGGTGGAAAACCCCACGCGATCAAGGCGCAGATTGGGTCTGGTTCAACACTGACAACAACCTTCCCTTTCGAACGATGTACTACGAGGACGAACCGCTCTCCGATCCGGCGCCGATCTATGAACACTTCACCTTCAACTACTACCCTTCGTTCTCTGAGGTCAGCGGCACCAATCTGGGCGAGCTAGTTGCTCTTTGTGAGCAGAGCACCGCTACGACACAGTTTGAGCAGTGGGACCTGGGCGACATCGCTACTCTGGCGGAGGCTGGTACCTATCCTCAGCCGGATACGGCCTCGGCTGCGAAGTTCCAGAATGCCGTTCCTGGTTTGAGCGAGTGTTCTTCTCCCTCGGATTTGCCACCCCCATGGCCTGAGCAGGTTCAGGGGACCGTTTTTATGACAGCCGTGAGCTTTGATCCAAATCCATTCCCCACGCGGGTGTTCTACGACTGGGAACAGAAGGCGCAGAACACCTCTCTGTACTACTACCCGCCGCCAACCGAGCCGACGGGAGACGATGTCCAGGTGGCGCTGTTGACCGGCGACACCGGCTACATTCGGATCGAAGACAAAGCGGGGGATGTGACGATGTGCCAACAGGCGCTACCCGGGCCGCAGGTTCCCGATTGGAACTCCGTAGATGGGTGTCAATGTCGAGCCCAGATCGCCCCCGGGACGATCCTGAATCCTTCGACTGTGCCGACTAAGATCATGTGGTGCCCCACCGATCTTTCGGCCCAACAGGTGTTTTGGACCTGGTACTCGGACGAGGGTTCTCCCGTGGTGTTCATGCAGACCAACTCAAGCCCCACCGCCGGAACGGGACTCAACCTGGCTGATTACTATGAGTGGGAGCCCGGATCGATTGCGCCGGCCGGAACCTTTGATGTCCCGCCAGCTTGCGAGGGCGAACCGAAAGTGGAGGTTCCGACTGCCTGCCACAACTGCCACCTGCCGACGAACTCCTAATCACGCGACCAGTTGCAGACCTGCCGAAGCGGGAGAGAAGAGAGCAGCTTTCGTAACACTTGGCGTCACGATTCTTGGGGAACCTCCGCCCCCTCTGCTTGGTTTGCGGCTGACCAGTCTTTGGACTGGTCAGCCTGAGGGGCGCTCGACGGCAGGCAAGATGTGGGTGTACATGAACCGCATGGGAGCGGACTCGTTTCGATAAGACGAGGTCTTCCCGGTCACCACCACAACCAGATCGAACTCTGGCACCACGAAGATGAATTGACCGTTGGCGCCGTAGGCTGCATAGAAGGGGAGTGTTGCGCCGATCTCTGTTGCAGGTTCGAAGATCCACCACCAGTAGCCATATCCAATGACATGTTGGTGAGACTTCCCAGCGAGGTCCACGTGCTGCTCGAAGGAAGCCTTGACCCACTGCTTGCTGATCACCTGCGTCCCGTTCCAGCGGCCATCGTCTAGAAACATCTGGCCGAAACGTGCCATGTCGGTGGGGCGTAGGTACAGTCCGCCACCCATATGAGGGTGGCCTTCGCTGTTGCCATGCCAGCGATGCGATTCGATGCCGAGCTGACCGAAGAGACGATCTCGGGCGTATTTATCGGCATGCATTCCGGTCCGCGCTTGGATCAGGGCTGACGAGAGAATCACGGCGCCCGAGTCGTAGACGAATTGTGAACCCGGTTCGGTGACCATCGGTCGGTCGAGGTAGAAGCTGCTCCATCCAGTGGCTAGCCGGTTGAGCTGACTGTGTGGCGAGCCACTTCCCCTTTCGTGGTAGTCGGTGCCGCTTCGCATGGTCAGCAAGTCCTCAATAGTGAGGGCTTCCTTGAACGCGTCGCGGTTACGGATCTCCTGGTCAGGGAAGTAGCCGAGGACTCGATCGTTGGTGCTGCCGATGACCCCCTCAGCGATCGCGATACCCAGGATCGCAGAGGAGAAGCTCTTGCTCACTGACTGCATGGTGTGAAGACGGTGACCGTCGTTGCCTCCGAAGTATTCCTCCACAGCAAGGCGACCGCCGCGCACGACGAGCAGGCTTGTCACACCCGGATAATCCCCTTCGCGGACCTCCTGAAGAAACGCCTCGAGAAGGTCGGCACGAAGACCGACGTCGTGTGCCGTTGCGCGCTCCCAGCTCTCGGCCAGCGCTGGTTTGGCGGGCAGTGCGCAGGCAGGTCCAGCTGTGATGGCGAGTAGTGTGGCAGCGAGGCCCAAAAGCCGGTGCGCGCTGTCTTTGGATCGAGTGTTCTCTGTCATCGGTGCGAGTCTCCTTGCGGTCGAGAAGCTTCTGGGTGCGCAAGGGTCTTGCGCGGTCGATTCGAGCGGCTTCTGGTTGTTCCGGGAGGTTCTCGAATCACGCAAACAGAACTCTTACCTGTGGCTGAGTCCGTGCTCAGGCAGTTTATACTGCAATGCAGGTTATTGTGCCGGTATGAAGAGGGAACAGGAATCTCGACGTCACCGCACCGGGACCGTCTACTCAAAACGGTCGCCGTCTCTCCGCCGATGGGTTTGGAACCGGCGCCACCCGTGCTTGGTCGTCAGCAGTGCGCTGAACATCATGCGCCGTGTGCATTCGCTGGCCCAGACCGGCTGACATCTCAAGCTTCGCGGGGGGCTTGCCGAGCACTCGATGAGTGCGCGTTGTAGTTGCCTTCTGGGCGGTACATTGCTTTCTCTCGAACCTGCTTTCCTCTTGCAACAAGGGGGCTATCTCAAAGATGTCGGAGTTTGCACCTCTTTTGCGACTCTTAGGGTACGGAGCGCTTTCGGGGTGGGCCCTGTCCTTGAGGATCACCCCGTTGGCGTCTGTCGACACTAGTTTCTGTTGACCGATCTACCTTGGAGTACACAATGAGTCAGGCACGTCACCAATCGCAGTGCATCCTCGGAGCGGGAGTGAGACTCGGCAGAAGGCTTGGTGCCGTTGGCATAGGTCTCTGCATCGCAGGGCCAATTCTCGTTGCCTCAGCAGCGACGGCGAAACTAGGCCTGCCCGGATGGCTCGCCTTCTCTTGGATTGTGGACGGTGCGCCACGATACGGGACCGCGGTGGCCCTCGGAGATCTCAACGGAGACGGTCGTATGGATCTGGCCGTTGGGATGCCAGCCTACGACGATGGAGCACTGCCGAATTCAGGTGCCGTGGCCGTTCATCTTTCGAGTGGTGATTCAAGCTACCTGACGACGGTGATTTCGAGTTGCGAAGCCAATGGAGATCTTGGGTCCGGCTTTCAGTTTGGGACTTCGCTCGCCTTCGGGCATTTCGACTCAGATCAGTTTGCAGACCTCGCGGTCGGTATGCCATTCTCGACCGTCGGGCCGGTATCGGCTGGGGCAGTTTGCATCATCTACGGTGGAGCCTCGGAGCCCTACGCACGGGCTCGGTTTGACACAACGTTCCTGCAGGGTAGTGCGGAAGATGGAGACCGGTTCGGACAGGTGCTTGCCGCAGGTGATCTCACCGGCGACGGGATGGACGAACTCGTGGTTGGCTCTCCGGGGAAAGACGTGAACAACTCCCGTGGCGCGGTCTCCGTTGATGCTGGGGCGTTTCATGTGATTGTGGCCACTCCAGGCGGCCTGGCCACCGCAGACAATATCTACGAGCATCAAGGGCTGATCAGTGCCTATGACATTGAGCCAGGCACCGACGATCTCTTTGGAAGCTCTCTAGTTGTAGGTGACTTCTGGCAATCGGAACTCTATCCAGATCAAGAACTTGCGGTCGGGGCGCCGGGAGAACAGGGAAGTGGTTCGGTGTTCGTCTTCGGAAGCCAAACCGGGCTATTGGCTCAGCTTTCCCCTCCGATCTATGACGGCCCCCACTGGGATCTGCTGGGGACCGCCGAGCCCGGTGACGAGTTCGGCGCCGCACTCGCGGCAGCAGATTTCAACGGAGATGGGCTCATCGACCTTGCCGTCGGTGCCCCAGGCGACGATGATCTAAGCGTAGCCACCGAGGCCGGTTCGGTCACCGTTCTCTACGGTGAAGGCAATAGCCTTTCGGACGTCGGACAACAAGTGCTCTATGAGTCGGTCATCGACGGGGGTGGGGCTGGAACCGGAAGCTTCGATCGCTTCGGTGAGGTACTCGCAGCAGGTGACTTCAATAACGATGGCCATGGCGATCTAGCGGTCGGTGCGCCCCTCGACAATTCGTTGGGTGTGGGCAACTCGGGCGAAGTCACGGTGCTCTACGGTGGCACACTCGGTCTGCAAGTGACTGGACTCCAGATCTTCGACATGATCTTCTTTAGCGGTTTGGAGCCCGGCGATGAGTTCGGAGCGGCCCTGGCTGCGGCGCCTTTGAGCAATGGTCGAGGCGATTCTCTCTTGGTAGGCAGCCCGGGTCGCACTCACACAACGGGCGGAGGAGCTCTCTGGGCTGACACCGGCCAAGCGATCCTGATTCACAGCGCGTCGCTGTTTGCCGATGGGTTTGAATCAGGAGACACCAGCGCTTGGAACTAGTTGGAGGTCGTCAGTGGCGGCGGTCTCACGCCCGCCCAGCCAGAAGCGTGCAGGGCTCTGACGAATGCCGATGAGTGCCGATTTGCGTACCTCCCGCATCCCGGTATGCTGCCGCTTCACCAATTCGAGCGGGTTGACGGCGCAGAGCACCAGCACCGCCATTCCCACTCTGGAGATGCCGATGTACCGACACGGGCTTCGCCGTTTTGCTCATCTCACTGCTCGCGCTTCGCGAATTCCCGCAGGGCTTCTCGCAGCGCTGCTGGTCTTATCGCATGCTGCTGGTGCTGCCGCCGCGGAAGATTGGCCAGGTTTTAGAGGCCCCAACGGCAACGGTCAACTGCTGACGGGGCTACCAGCGGGAGACGGCGAACTGCAACTGCGCATCGGGTGGCAGAGGACACTCGGCAGTGGTTACTCGGGCATTTCTGTTGCTGAAAGCATGGCGGTGACGGCGACCTCCAACGCGGAGCGCGATCAGGTGATGGCCTTCGATCCTGCGACCGGCGCTGAACGATGGACCGCAGATCTCGGTGCGCTGACGGTTGGTGTGGGCGGCTCGAAAGACGGGCCGATCTCTACCCCCGCAATCCGAGACGGTCTGGTGTTCATGGTGAGTACTCAGGGCAATCTGGTCGCTCTTGATTTGCGCTCGGGTGAGCTGCTTTGGTCGGTCCATCTGGTTGAGGACCTCGGGAGTGCGCGGCCTGTGTACGGATTCTCGACCTCGCCCGTGGTCGCGGGCGACGTTGTTGTTGTGCAGGCTGGTGGCTCGGGAGGCGCTCTGGTGGGCCTCGAGGCACGCACGGGAACTGTTCGCTGGCGCGGTTTTCATGATCGCCACTACGCGCAGTCTCCTGTTGTCACCGAACTCGCGGGTCGCACTCAGCTGGTGGCGATCGGCTCGGCAAAAGTGGTGGGCATCGATCCCACGGATGGTGCTGAGCTGTGGAACCACGAGCATGGGGGTGTTGGAGGGTTCGGGGCTGAGTCGTCCTCGCCGATGCCGGTTGGTGATGACCGGTTGTTTGTCAAACACGACGACGAGCGCTCTACTTTGCTTCACATCGAGGTAAGGAGTGACGAGTCGCTCGATGTGGAGGTTCTGAACGAGAGTCGCGCAATGACCCGCAGCTACAGTCCGCCTACGGTCTGGGGCGAAAACGTCTACGGCTATACAAGCCGCTTCCTCAGTGCTCTTGATCTTAGAACCGGCACCGAACTCTGGCGTTCGCGAGCGCCGGGCGACGGCTTTTCCATGGCGATCGAGGGACACCTGTTCGTTGTCACCAAGAACAACGGTACGGCTCATCTGGGGAAGGCGAGTTCGGACGGTTGGCAAGAGATTGACCAGGTCACATTGTTCGAAGATCTCGTCTGGACGCCGCCGAGCTCCGCGGACGGTGCGTTCTATGTCCGCAGTCTCACCGAGATGGCGCGCGTCGATGTGGTTCGCGGCCAGGTGACGAACACGGATCAGCAGACGCAGTTTCTTCCTGCCGAACTCAAAGCGCTACGCCAGAAGATCGAGCAAGGTCAGGATGCCCGGGTCGCAGTTGATGCTTTGCTCGAAGAGCTCGACGGTCCGCTCATCGACGGTGAGCGCGTGCTTTTTCTGTGGCGAGGCGAAGCTAAAGAAGTGGGGGTTGCCGGTGACATGTTCGGCTTCCGCTACGACGAACCCATGAGTCGGCTCGAGGGTACCGACCTCTGGTGGAAGCAGCTCGCGCTCGACCGGCGTGGACGCTTCAACTACGTGTATTTCCCTGACTACACAAGCACGCTCGACCCGCTACATCAGCGCACCGCCGAGTCAACGGCGATGGGGCCCGATCTCGATCACCGCGGTGATGAAGCGCTGCAGATGTCGTGGTTCGCGATGCCCGATTGGCCCGGCCACAAGTTGTCTGTTCGCTCTCGTAAGACCCAGCGCGAGCGTGGGCGACTCGAGAGCTTCAACGTAGAGGTTGAGATACCACCACCCAGGCGAGGGCCCGGCAGTGGAGGAGCCGCGCAGACTGTGACCGTTCCGGTGACGGTCTGGCTGCCGCCCGGATACGACGCTTCTTCAGCTGAGGAGGGCGTGCGCTATCCCACAGTCTTTGCGCTTGAGCGCTATGCGATCCCGCTCGGAGATTGGCCGGGCACGCTTGATGCCGTGGTCGGCGATGAGGTCGTAGACCGGGTCGCTCCGCTGATCGGCATCATGATCGACGCGCCGGATGGGTTCTACGGACGCCGTGGTGGAGGCCGCGTCGGCCTCCTCGTGCCCGAGGTCTTAGCAGAGGTGGACAAGCGCTATCGAACGCGTGCGGACCCAGACGGACGTGCGGTGGTAGGTGCCCTCTATACCGGGCCTCCTGCGCTTGCTCTCGCCTTGGGGGAGGGCAGGTTGTTTGGCAAGGTAGCGGTCCAAAGCCCGTTTGCCATCGACGCGACTCTGCCAATGCACCGCCAGCAGATTGCGCGCGCAGCTAATGCGCCGCGCCCATCGGCGTTCTATTTTGAGTGGGCGCATTGGGATATGCGAAGCCGCTTGGAAGGGCTGGTGCTGGGCGACTACATGAAGGAACTCTACGAACTCTTCGAGGCCGAGGGGTACGAGCTGATTGGCGGCGAGGTGTGGGACAGCACGGACTGGAACGGCTGGCGCAACCGCACCCACCTGATTCTCGAAGCGATGTTTCCCGCGAGTGGCACCGCTGGTGATGTCTTAGTGGGGTTCGACGGCTGGCTTGTGGAGTCAAGCAAGTAGAAGGGATCGTTGGAAATGGAGGTCTTCAAAGGCTGTGTGACCTCCTCTTCTCTCTTCATTCTTCTCCTGACGCGAACTACCTAGTCGGCCCTCATTGCCCGCACCGGATCCACCTCCGCTGCTCTTCGCGCAGGCATCAAGCAGGCCAGGCTCGCGACCCCGAGCAGCGCTATCGGAACCGAAACAAACGTCACCAGATCCGTTGGCTCCACACCATAAAGAAACGAGACCAGGAACCGAGTCCCAACCAGCGCGCCTACCAATCCAACCGCTGCGCCAATCGCAGTCAACCGCAAGCCGCGCCCCACGATTGTCGATGCGACCCTGCTGCCCGTTGCACCCAGCGCGACTCGAATTCCAATCTCTCGGGTCCGCTGCACAACGGAGTAGGTCAGCACGCCATACAGTCCCACCGATGCCAGTACAAGCGCGAGTATTCCAAACAGGCTGACTAGGCGTGCCGCCGTTTGATAGCGGGCAATCTCGGTTCGAAAGGACTCGTCGAGCAACGTCGGCGGGGGAACTGCAAGGTTTGCATCAAGATCGAGCAGCACCGCCCGCGCTCGCTCGCCCACCGAGAGCAAGCCGCCTCTGCTCTCCAGCATGAAGCGAACTCGCTGCGAGTAGTTTTGTTGAGCCGCAACCCAAAACTGGTTGGTGGGCTCTTCGCCCAGTTCATAGTAAGTGGCGTTTGCGGCCACGCCGACCACTTCCAGTGGCGCTGAATCCTCACGGAACTCCACTAGCTTGCCGATCGGGTCCTCTCCTGGCCAGGCCGTCTCGGCGAGGCGTTCGTTGACCACCATCACGCCGGGTGCTCCGTCGTCGTCGGTACGCGAGATGCCGCGACCAAGCACGATGTTCATCGCCATGGTTTCAAAGTAGTCGGGCCCAACTTGGTTGTAGCCAGAGAAGAGCATGTCGTCACCGTCGCCGGACTGCTGTGCGCCGTCTGAGGCGGTGCCTTGAACGTTGCTACGGGACCCAGCAGCGCGCTCGATCGGCGAGAAGTTGGTCATGGTGGCTCCACGAAAGGGCACCATCATGGTGGTGGTCACCGAATCCACCTCGGGTAGTGCGCGCAGGCGCTCGAGGGCACGGCTGACAAGAAGCTTGCCGTCTTCGGGACTGTAGCCATGATTGCGAAGGCTCACGCTCACCATCACGCGGTTCTCGGTCTCGAAGCCGAGATCCACGGCCCGTGCGGTGGCCACGCTGCGTGCGAACAGCGCTGCTCCAACCACCAGCATCATTGACAGCGCTACTTGCAGCACCACGAGTCCGCCTCGCATCCAGGGCCGACTGCTACCTGTGGAGTCATTGCGAATGAGTGCATTGAGGTCGAATCGTGAGCCTTGGAGCGCGGGCGCAAGGCTAGCTCCAAAAGCAACAACTGCAGCAAGAAGCAGACCGGCAACAACCACGCGTGGGCCCGGAGCAAAGTCGAGCGCAAAACTCATCGGCATCCAAGCCGCGGCGAGATTGGCGCAGACCCGAGCGATGCCAACGCCGAGCAAGCCTGCACCGAAGGCCAGCAGCAGATTCTCGACCAGGACCTGACGTGCCACCCGCCAACGGCTGGCTCCGAGTGCTAGCCGGACTCCGGTCTCGCGTGCTCGCTGTGAACCACGTGCCAACATCAGAATGGCAATGTTCGCCCCGACGATTAGGAGCAATAGCGCAACCGCGCCGAAAAGTAGCCTGGTCACCGACAGCAGGCCGGCCCGGTCGGACGGGTTGAAGCCGGCGTGCGGTGCCAAAGCAACGCCCCAGCCCTCGCTCCACTCAGCGAAGTTCTCCTGGAGATAGGTGGCGAGGCCTTCGAGGTTGGCGCTCGCGTGTTCAATTGTCTCGCCGTCGTTTAGTCGGCCGACGCCCCGCAACCAGACCCATCGCGCTCCTTCGACGCGTTCGAGTGCATAGTTGGCGCCTAGAGGTGCAAGAGTCGGCTGGCTGACGATCGGTACCCAGATGTCTGGTGGGGTTTCCAATGGACTGATGCCGCGGAATCCGCGCGGGGCGACGCCGATCACATCGAACCGGTTGCCATTGAGCAGAATCGCGCTGCCGAGCACGTCTCGGCTGCGCTCAAAGCTGTTGGTCCACAGCTGATCGCTGATCACCGCCACCGGCTGACGTCCCGGCACCTCATTCTCTTCCGCTAGGAAGAAGCGGCCGACTTGCGGCTGCGTGCCGAGTGCAGCGAAGTAGTTGTCTGTGACGAACCAACCGATTGCTGACACCCGTTCGCCGGCGGCTGCGCCGCTCTCAGTGCTTGGCTTGCCGTCAGAAGTGGGCACAATCGTCACTGCAAATCCACCCTCGTCGTAGGCGGCGAGCTCTGTGAACGTTTCATTGTTGTCCCGGTAGTGACGGAAGTCGGGATAGGCGAGTCCGCCCTCGGAGCCGCTGTCGCTGGTACGCATGACTCTGACTAGCTGATCTGGCGCTTCCACGTGGGGCGGGTCAGTGAAGAACAGCCTGTCGACCAAGGTGAGGATCGTGGCATTGGCACCGACTCCGAGCGAAAGAACGAGCAGTGCCATCAGCGAAAAGGCCGGGTTCTTGATCAGGCTGCGGAATGCGTGGCGAATGTCGCCCATGGTGATCTCCAGTTGGGTTTTGAAAAGGGGTAAGCGCTTTGAGCGCTGAGGCACTGGGCTCGATCCGTATGAGTGCGGCCACGACCAGATCGCCGTGCGTGCGGTATCGAGCACTGTCAACAAGATCAGCAGACTGCGCCTCCAAACTCCTTGGGTTTCGCGCCATTGCACCCGGAAGATCTGCCGCATCTCTTCGCCCGCCTCCTCACGGAGCCAGCTGGGCAGAACGAGTAGAAGAACGTCGTACAACCGGTTCGCGAATCGGCCCGCTCCGTTCCTGCGTCCTTCCGGATGCATCTCCGGGTTGTCGCCGTTCTTGAGCCTCATTGGGCGCCACCGTCGGAGCGGGCAAGCCCGGCCTGGACGGCGTGAACCAAGCCTCCTAGCCGTTCGGCCTCGGTTTCCGCGACCACTTGTCCAAGGGCGGTGAGCCGGTAGTAGCGGCGGCGCTGGTCGGCCGCGGGGTCAGGAGCCGCCGACTCTTCGATCAGGCCTTCGTCGCGCAGTTCCTTGAGCACGCGATACAGCGTTCCTGGGCCCAGGAACGCGGTGCGACCAAGGGTCTGGTTGACCTGCTGCATGACTGAGTAACCGTGGGTCGGGCCAGCGGCGAGCACGGCGAGCATGGCGAAGGTCCGCGGGGGTAGCGGCAAATAGGCGGAAGGATCGGATTGGGACATGAATGCAGAGCCCTCTTCGAAGTGGGTAGCCGGACGCAGTCGACTATATCCAATTGTGAAGGTATCTACGGAGAGCGCCGTCCAGGGTTGCGCGGCTCTTCCGAAGAGCTTGCAGATGGTGACCGAGAGATGGTTGGCGCGTTCCTATCCCGCGTTTCGATCCCGCGCGTCTAGTTGGCCTGTTCCTGTCACCACACGCGACTTTTGAGGTGGCAGCGTGCTATTCGAGCCTTCTTGAGTCTCTGCAGCGAGAAGTGGGAACGGTCAACTCAGATATAGACTGGTTTCCTCACTACCCAATGGAGATTCGAATGAAGCCTCGACAACCGACGGCCCAGTTTCGCACCGTAGTCTTGATCGCCGCTATCAGCCTTGCGCTCGGAGTAGTCAGTACCTCGTTCGCTCAACCGCCAAATCCTGCAAGTCCTAGAACCTCAGTGGCCACCCAGATCGGCGACCACTGGATTCGGGTCGACTTCAGCGCTCCCGTCTTACGCGGTCGCCAGGGCATCTTCGGCTCTGGAGACTCCTACGGCACGACTCTGCTGGCCGGCGCTCCGGTCTGGCGGGCGGGAGCCGACTCGAACACTCGCGTCAAGATCGATGCCGACCTGGTGATTAACGGCACCACCGTCCCAGCCGGCGAGTACAGCTTCCTGATCGAACTGAAGGAAGGCTCCTGGACAGCCATTCTCTCCGAGCAACCCTATGTCGGCCGCGTCACCTCGCGCGCTGACGTTCAGACTGGCATCGGCGAGGGCAAGTCCTGGGGTGGTTACGGCTACAAGGTCGAGCACGACGTGGTCCGAGCGCCCATGGTGGTCGAGAAGATTGAGAACTCGATCGACAACTTGAGCTATTGGTTCTCCGACGTCACAGATGCAGGCGGTGCTCTCGCAATCGGTTGGGACGATCACATTGGTGTCCTGCCTTTTCAGCTCGCCAAGTAAGGGGAGCGCAGCGGCCGACGGCGGTCGCTGCTTTGCCGGCACAAACGACGGTGGGTGAGGCCCAGAGAAGGCCCTTCTTGGCCAGAGCCAACTTGGTCCGAGGGCTTAGGATGTGTCGCCGGATCGGCCCAACCGCCAAATCAGCCGCCGTCTTGCCCTTCGATCCGACCGTACTCGAGGGACCGATAGGTCCGTAGGAGAACCTCGATCGTTGGACGCGGCAGGTCGAGAGGAATTCGAACTAACCGGCTCGTCTTGTCGAACGGCGGCCCCGGCGTGGTTTCCAACAGACTAGGCCAGAGGCGAACCGGGCAGCTGTAGTAGACCCGGTCAGCAGGCCCGAACTCCAGCTCCCACTCGTTCAGCTTCTGGTTAGTCTCTACCAGCAGCTTTCGTGCGTTTTGAAGTCGCAAGCGCGAGCCGTAGCGAGATTTGCCTTTGGTCTTGAGGTGCAGCGGCTGTGCGCGGCCCTTGCCACGAACGACGTAGCGCTTCAGCCTCTTCGTAGCGAGCGGCAGCGCGCCCGCAAAGCGCCCGAGTGACACCGTTCCCGCCTGCATCAAGATCACGCTGTGGTGACCGGGCTCTTCCGGCAGAGCGGCCACGAAGTCACAGAGCGATTTGGAGCTGGCGGCGATGGGAAAGACCAGCGGTGGTCTAACGCGCACACGTTCGGACTCGAAAAAGCGCCCTTTTGGTTCGAGGATTAGTTTGGATTCGGCGTCGAGCCGGCGCAGCGTCTCTGCGCAGTCTTTCCAATGGAAGCTGAGTGGCACGGGCGAGATACTACCGCTTGCCCATCACAAGAGGTTAGTCAGCTGACGTTCCCTGCACGGTTGTTCGGTGACTGGTCTTTGATTGACGGCTGCGATCCTCTCAGACCTTGAGTCTCGGAACGGCGGTCCGATACCAACTACGACTGCTTGATCCTCTCGGATGGGAATGCGCCGGAGGTGAGACCGCCGAACTGGCCGGTCTGGTTTTCGCTAAGCGCATGACATTCATGGTCACCGTCTTGGCCGGGTTCAGGCGCTCAACGTTGCAATGCTGTGCGATGCGAGCTTCGCTATTCCGGCTGGGCTCCGGGAGCGCACCGTTGAAACATGTCCCATGTATACTGAAAAGTGGGCGTGACAGAAAGTGTAAAGATTACAGGCCGCCGCGGTCTCGATTGTGCAAAGTCGGCGTGGTCGGTCTTTTCGTCGGAAAGTTGATCGGAAACGGAACAGGGGGTTTTGGCATTGGACAAGGAACAACTAGCGGTACGTCGGCTAGATCAATCAGATTTCATTCAGCGATATGTAGAAGAACATCAAGAAGCTCTACGCGAGCTGAGAATTCGAGCGACTGCTCTGGGTTTCGAGGGGAAGTGGTGGATCATCGGTGATGATGAGTACCCACAAAAGCGCTTGCAGTACGCAACAACCTCATTCGCTGAAGAAGAGGTCTCCCCGAGGATCATCCTCTATCCGAGCGGCTCGAAAGACATACAGAAAGCTCTGGGCCTAACCAGGGAACTCGGGATGGCGATCGCGGTACGCACCGGCGGTCATCAATACTGTGGCTACTCGTCAACACTCCCAGTCAACATGCAGCTGGACCTCAGCGAGACATTTCCTGAATACCAGTACGACGCCGCGAACAATGTGCTGCGATGCGGAGTCAGTCACGCTCTAGCGGATTGGGCAAAACTGAATGCAGAGAATGGAATCTACTTGCCGATGGGAGTGTGCGGCCACGTTCATCTTGGCGGCCATGTCCATACTGGAGGATGGGGCATGGTAGCAAGAAGCCATGGCCTGCTCGCAGATCACGTTCTGGCGTTCGAGATCATTCTCGCGGACGGTTCTCAAGAACGGATCGCGAAGCCCCAGAATGGGCAGACTAGTTCCCACAATGACGACGTCTACTACGCGGTGCTAGGCGGTGGAAAGGGTGGGGACTTCGGCATTGTGACGCATTGGGAGTTCAGTCCTCTGTGCGACAAGAACTACCCAAACTCAGCGTGCTACGCCCTCACGTGGCTCTGGTCCAAGGAGAAAATGGAAGGGGCTGTGCAACGGATGGAGCAGCTGACCCAACTGTGTGCGCAAGGGAGCATCCCGTCCGACTACGAGTTCATGCTGACGATCACGGGCACTGGCATCATGGACCTGTTCTCTGATCCGGCGTCCGTCGAGTTGAAAGAGCTGGGCTTCGAGGGTATCGAACTGCCGGTTCCCGCAATGATCCAGATGTGGATGTGCTTTACCAACAAGGGAGGGGCGGCTGAGCCCTTCGATGACCAGTGGTTCGAATCGTTCACACAAGAGGATGTATGCGGAGAACCCCTCTTTGGCCATCGGCTTGGGAACTACCCGGTCTCCGAAGGGCTCGCTCAGCACTTCATCATTCAGCAGGACCGTGAGATGGAATATCCATTCGTGAAGCGTTTCCGAGTCACCATGGATGTGCCGAAGAAGTTTCCCGAGACGTTCACGGACCGCATGGACGAGATCATGGGCGTGCTCGGGACCCGTGATCATCAACACCTCGTTTCCCAGATGCAGGTCTACAAAGGTGGTGCCGTCGAGGAGAACGGCAAGACTGGGATCACTTCCTATTCGTGGCGGGAACAGGCCTTGGCGATGAGCCACGACTCCTTCTACTCGCTCGGCTGGTTCCACGGCAGCTACCGTGAACAAGCTGAACAGTGGCAAAGCGAGAACGACGCAGTGTTCATCGGGCAAGAAAAGTTTTCAGGCCGGGACATGCGGATGTTTGCCTATACCTTCGGAAACCGGGTACTCGAGGACGTTTGGCAGTGCTTCTATGACAGTGCAGAGAAGTACGAAAGACTCCGGAGAATCAAAGGTTCTGTTGATCCAGACGGACTCTTCTCAGCCGATGAGTTTTCTCTGAAGCCGCTCTTTGGTGAACACCTAGTGTCCGAACGATAACTGCCTCGAACTGAACGGTGGAACCTCGGTTCACGCTGCCTGGTCCCACAAGCATCGTTTCAAAATGCATTGGTCCATATGGCGCTCGCGTTGGTGGGCGGGTCGCGCTTGATCGCAGTTTGTTGGCGAGTGGGGCTGCGCCCCTAGGTCGCCGCGATCCAACTGGCTCAAGCGAGGTCCTTGATCGGACGCTGGCATCCATCGAGCAGTCGAGAGTCGGTCCCGCAGCTTGATGTGACTGCGATGGCGAGCTCTTATCCAAGCTCCGCTTTTTGCGGAAACGGCGACTGCGTGACACTCTTGAGACCGACCGGTCGGGTAGCTGATCGTCCCTCTGAGGCCACTTCCTGGTCCAGGTGTCCCGTCTCACTAGGGTGCCCAATGAGCAAAACTCAGGATCCGACCAGGGTCCTTTTCGAGACTGCCGATCTTCGAGCCGGAACCTTCGAAGCAGCTCCAGGGCACCCACAGTTCGTGGACTCCGGCCCCGCGAAGAATCATCTGATGGTCTTTCCATCGTCGGCCGTGTGGATCTCTGACTCAAAGACCCGTGCTTTCGTCGCCGATCCCAATCTCGCGACCTTCTATAACCGGGGGCATTTGTATCGGCGACGACCCCTATCACCTGAGGGGGACCGTTCTTTCTGGATCGCACCAAGCCGCCGATTTCTGAACGACCTGCTTGGACATGCGGTCCCCAGAGGCCAGCGCAATGCCCCGTTTTCCTGGCGGTTGCGTTATGTGTCGCCCTCGGTGTTTCGCCTTCAGCGAGCGTTGCGCCGATATTTGCTTGACGGTTCGAAGGTCGATGCTCAGTTGGTAACTGAGGCCGCGAGCCTGATGCTGAATGAGTTGCTTCTAGTTGGTGCGCCGTGCGGAGTACCCTTGGATCGATCGCTTTCAGAGCGAACCAAGGAGCTCCTAGATGAACGATTCAGTGAACCACTGCTGCTCGCCCAGATTGCTGAGGAGGTTGGTTGTTCCCGGTTTCACCTCGCTCGGGTTTTTCGGGCGGGAGTCGGTGTATCGATCCATCAGTATCGGGATCAACTGCGGCTGCGAACCGCCTTGATCCGCTTGCCAGCAACACGCAACCTAGCGGCCCTTGCGCTAGATCTGGGCTATGACAGCCATAGTCACTTTACTTCGCGTTTTCGCCGTGCCTTTGGCATCCCGCCCGCATACATCAGAGATGCCGGGTTCGATGACCTGGCACTACTGATAGCGCGGACCGCAGGTGGAACACTTGCTAGACGATTGGCGCCGTAGAGGTGGCTCTTAGCTATTGCAGTCGGTGTGGATGAAGACGGTCGGTCAAATCGAGTGAAACGCGACTACACGGATCAAAGCAAGAATTTGATAGCGCTGGTTGTGGTGTCGGCGGCAGACTTGTCCTATGACCACCCCAAAGAACCCGCTCAGACGGAGAAGCCGCAAGGCATCACGGAGATCAACATGCGGCACAAGGCTAACCTGGCTCATTCTGGTGGCGGCACTCGGTGGGCCGTCTTTTGCCCAGGACGCGCCTCCGACAGGACTTGAAGAGGCGAGGCAATACGCGCTGGACGGCAAACCAGCCGCTGCAATGGAGCTTCTAGAGCCGCTTTTGAAAAGAGAACCGGACAATGCCGGAGCCTGGTTGCTCCTGGGGCAGGTGCGCTTGAGGAGTCAGTCGTATTCGGCTGCAATGCCCGCACTCGAGAAGGCGAGGTCGTTTCCTCCAACTCGAGCGCGAGCGCTGAGAGCGGCTCTCCTTGCGAGCGCCGGGTTGGGAGACTTCGACAAGGCCGCGAAGCTATGGGCCGAGATGGCGAAGGACGCCCCAACAGACCTCTCAGGGTTGCATCTCCAGCCGGAATTCCAAAGGCTCTCGGCTGATCCTCGTTTCACTTCTCTCTTCCCAATCAGCTTTGGCGATCCCTTCTTGGAAGACGAGAGAACCATCCATGATTGGCATGGCGAGGGGCCAGGACAAGAGTTCGGGTGGGAAGCCCGAAACATCGGCGATGTCGATGGGGACGGCGTTGCAGACGCGGTTGCGTCTGCTCCTGGCAACCAACCCGGGGCTGACGCTTCTGGGTTCGTTTACGTCTATTCTGGGAAGACCGGGCGCTTGTTGTGGATCCACAAAGGTGAGTCGGGTAACCAACTAGGCCTGGGAATCGAGGCAGCGGGCGACGTCAATGGAGATGCTGTGCCAGATGTCATTGTTGGAGCTCCCGGTGCTGGCAGCGCCTACGTGTTTTCAGGTCGCGATGGGGCAATGATTCTGACTCTCAACGGCGACGAGGGAGACGCAAACACATTCGGTGCGAGTGTCGCGTCGACCGGTGACGTCGATGGTGATGGTCGTCCTGACCTGTTGGTCGGAGCGAGCGGTGCTGCCTCAGGCGCAGGCAGGGCGTACCTCTTCTCAAGCGCGAATGGTTCCCGACTGCACACCTGGGAAGGCGAAGAGCAGGGCGATGCGCTGGGGAGTTCTGTCGCTGGAGGGGGCTTCCCGAGGGACTCTGTTGTTTTGGTGGGAGCGCCTGGTGCGGGGCCTGAGAATCGCGGCCGAGTGTACGTGTATCGTGGTAAGTCGGCAGATCCACGCTTCCTCTTTGAGGCGGATGAGACCGGGGGAGCGCTAGGTGCGATGTTCATCTCCGTGGTTGGAGACGTCGATGCTGACGGAGTACCGGACCTGTACGCGTCTGACTGGGCCAACCAGGCGAAGGGGCCGCTTACCGGGCGCGTTTACGTGTACTCGGGTCGCACAGGAGGCTCGCTGTTGACGCTCACCGGGGAGCATGCCGGCGATGGCTTTGGCATTGGGCCGGCGCGTGCTGGAGACGTGAACGGTGATGGGCACGACGACCTAGTGGTCGGAGCCTGGCAGTACCGACAGGCGGCTCCATCGGGTGGAAAGGTCTACGTCTTCTCCGGTAAGGACGGCTCGTTGCTAGAGAGCATCAGCGGTCGGATTGGCGGAGAAACGCTCGGCTTTGACGCGGACGGCCTCGGTGATGTGGACGGTGATGGAAAACACGACTACCTTGTGACGTCGGCTTGGAGTTTGGTTCGAGGCATTCGATCCGGCCGCACCTTGGTGATCTCGGGCAGCGTGCCAAGACAAGAAACCAACTAGGGGCCAGCAGACTCCGACCACGGCTCGCCTAGGCTAAGGCTAGTCGTGATCGTCTGAGACGAGAGGGGCCTATGAGTGAGTGCTCTCAGTTGGGAACAGGTGGGTTGACGAGCTATGTAGTTTTCTACATAATCTATGTAGGAAACTACACTCGCACCCAGAAGGAGCTTCCCGTTGGCCCGAATGAGCATTCCCAGTGCGTTGATCCTGCAGGCGATCGCCAACGGTTTCGCCTTCGGTTTTGACGTCATGCGGGTCACCAACCTAGCCAGCGGCACCGTCTATCCGGCGCTGCGTCGGCTATCAGCTGAAGGCATGATTAGCTCACATTGGGAGTCGGAGAAGCAGGCTCACGAAGAAGGTCGGCCGTCGCGTCGGTACTACGCTGTGACGGCAAGAGGCCGGAGGCTCCTCAAAGAACGATGCGCTGATGATGTGTTGGTGTGCGGCACGCTGGCCCTGGTGCCACAGAAGGCAGACTCATGAACAAGTGGGGCAGGCGCTGGCTGATGTCCTTGCGCTGGCTCGTGCCGCGGGCATTGCGGGATGATTGGCAGCGTGAATGGGAAGCTGAGCTGCGGCATCGCGAGCAGGAACTGGAGGCCTGGAACTCGCCAGAGGCCACCTCGAACAACAGGACCCATGTGCTGGGAGCGTTGAGAGATGCTTGGTGGTTGCGGGCTCAGAGCGTGCGCGAAGGGGTATGGCTCGATTTCCGTCTGGCAGCGCGGAGTTTGGTGAGGCAGCGTTGGGGGTCGTTGCTGGTGGCCGCCGTGGTTGGCGGGTCGGTTGCGGCGACGGTGATCGTATTTGCCTTGGTCGACAGCATTCTATTGCGTCCACTGCCGTATCCAAACGCCAGCCAATTGGTTCAAGTCTTTCAGCTGCATCCCAGCGCCGCTCCCGAATCGAAGGCCGCGTCGAGAGCTGATCTTGCGACGCTGCGCGAGTCCAATGGATCGTTTTCAGGCATTGCGGGTTGGTACGTCGCGCCACGTACAATGCGAGCGGACGGGGTGGCAGAGGTGTTGTCGGTGGCTCAGGTCTCGGCCGATTTCTTTTCGATTCTGGGGGTCTCGCCATCGATCGGACGCGCTTTCTCTGCAGAGGAAACGATCGCTTCAAAGTTCAACTCTGCCAACGCTCCTCAGGCCAGTGATCCCGTGGTGGTGTTGTCGTACGGGCTTTGGCAGCGCGGCTTCGCTGGGGACGCCACGATTGTCGGGGCGACGATCGAAATGGAGCGGAAAACCTGGCGGGTCCTCGGGGTGATGCCCGAAGGTTTTGCCTTTCCTGATCGAGAGGTAGAAGCCTGGATTCCGTGGAGCTTCGACGGAGCTCGTTATCGCGACCAACGGTATCTCTCCGGTTTGGCTCGCCTGGACCAGAGTGTCTCAATGGCCTCCGCTCGCGATGAACTCCGTGTTCTTGGCGATGATCTGGCCGTCCGCTTTCCAGACTCGAACCAAGGTTGGCAATTCGGGCTCGAGCCGCTGGAGGCGTCCACCGTCGGTGGCGCAGCTACGTCCCTAAGTGCCAGTGCGATCGCGGTGCTTGCGGTGCTGCTTTTGGCGGTGCTCGACGTCGGTCTCCTGCAGTGGGTGCGTTCGCAGTCCTTGATGAATGGATATGTGATTCGCCGGGCTCTCGGCGCATCTAGACGTCGGGTGTTTCACACCATGGTGGTCGAGATGGGGCTGCCGGCCCTGCTCGGCGGGTTGCTAGGTGGAGCGGTTTCTTTTGTGACGGTCCGATGGTTGGCCAGCACGACCCCCCAGTGGACCGGCTTGCCGCGCCTCGATGAACTGAGTTGGACCAGCAGGACGAGTGGCTTTTGGTTGGGTTGCATGGCTGCAGTGGCTTTGCTGACTGCTTTGGCTCCAGCATTGCGAGCGTTTCGTCTTCGGGCTGGTGCCGACGCCGCGCGCTCGAACAGTCGGGGCACAGCGAATCGAACGCTGGTACGAGCCTTAGCTTTGCTTGTTGTCGCAGAGATTGCGGTTGCCAGCTCATTGGTGGCCGGATCGGGTCTGCTGTTGCGCAGCTGGTGGCAGCTTCTTCATGTCGATCCCGGATTCTCCGCTGAGCATGTTGTGGTGGCACCGATGATTCTCGACAACCAGGCTTACGACGGCGCTAAGTCACGACAATTTCACGAGGCGCTGCGCCAACGGATCGCGCACCTACCGGGCGTGGAATCGGTCGGCAGTTCGACGGTCCTGCCGATGGCGCCGATCGGTCCTGATTTTGCGCGGCCAGTTATCGCAAAGGGGGCGTCGATGATTGCCGAAGAGGGACCCCAAGCCGATGTGCGCATGGCAACGCCGGGCTTGTTCGGCACATTGGCGATACCGCTGCTTCAGGGGCGGGACTTCATTGGGAGTGATGGCCCTGATGCAGAGAAAGTGGTCTTGCTCAATGCCGAACTCGCGGAACAACTGTTCGCTGGTGGTGTCGCAGAGGCGGTCGGCAGTGAGGTGGTCATTGACTACTCGGAGTACGACTATCCAGCGAGAGTGATCGGTGTGGTGGGCAACGTTCTTCAGTCTGGTCTGCAGGGCGAAGTGCGACCTTCGATCTACATCCCTCATGCGCAGCGGCCGTACCTAATGATGAACCTGGCGGTTCGACTCGATCCAAAGACACCACCATCAATGGCCCAACTGCAGCAGGCCATCCTTGAGCTAGATCCGGGGCAGCCGCCGCACAGTTTGACGCGCCTTTCCGCTTTGGTTTCGCGATCCATTGATCGTGAGCGGTTGACCGGTGGCTTGGTCAGTGTTTTTGGTCTGACAGCTCTGCTGTTGGCGATGCTGGGTCTATATGGTGTGCTCGCTGCAGCCGTGTCCGCTCGCCGCCAGGAACTAGCGCTACGGCTAGCCCTCGGGGCTTGTCCGCGCGATCTGGAGGGACTCGTACTGAGGCGTTCTGCCGCCTTGTTTGCGGTGGGTATGACCCTTGGCTTGCTGTTGACCTTAGGGTTTGGACGGCTACTCTCGGGCGTGCTCTACGGCACTTCGCCAGTGGATCCCGCAGCTCTTGCAGTCAGTGGACTAGCCCTAGGCATGACCATGTTCTTGGCCTCCTGGATTCCAGCTCGTCGCGCAGGACGCACTGCGCCACTGCGTGCTCTGAACGGATACTCGTCGGGCTAGTGCTACGGCTATCGCAGTGAGCTGGCAGTAGACAGGGTCTAGCGAAGGGAGCATGTAGCTTTTCGGTTCTGGCTCTCTCAGCCTAATCGGCGTCATGCTCCGAGCTTCCCTTCCGGTCTTCATTTCCGAGGTGACGGTCTGACCAGTGGCGAGGGTTCTGTCTGGGAAACTCCAGTGCGGTGCCTAGTGGACTTCGTAGACTCGAGATCCGTTTGTCCTCACAGCACCCCTTTGGCTAGCGCAGCGAAAGCAGACATGACTTCAATGATTCCGACCTCGCAGTTCTTCGTCGCGACGTTTTATGAGTTCTTCCATCTCGAGGACCCGTCAGCCCAGAGAACCTGGTTGCTAGAGCGTCTTGCTGAAACAGACATTCGCGGCTCAGTACTGGTCGCGACTGAGGGCATCAACGGAACCTTGGCCGGCGACGAGACGCAGCTGCAAGGGCTACTCGACCAGCTCAGGGGTTCACTAGGAATTGACCTTGGCAACTGCAAGTTCAGTTCGTCCCCGTTTCAGCCGTTCAAGCGACTGCGGGTTCGGGCCAGGTCTGAGCTAGTGACCTTCAAGCAACCCCTGGCCGATCCGGGAGAGCGGACGGGCACCTATGTCCCACCAGCCGATTGGGACGAGGTTCTGCGTCGCGATGATGTGCGGGTAGTTGATGCCCGCAACGATTTTGAGATCGCGGTCGGTTCGTTTGAAGGTGCTGAAGACCCGTGTACACAGAACTTTACGGACTTCGCCGAGTTCGCTGCGAAGAACCTGGACCCCACTCGAGATCGGGCCATCGCGATGTACTGCACCGGTGGCATTCGCTGCGAGAAGGCATCGAGTTATCTGCTGGCCAAGGGATTCGAAACGGTCTATCACTTAGAAGGAGGCATTCTGCGCTACTTCGAAGAGATTGACGCAAAGGAATCAAGCTTCCAGGGCGAGTGCTACGTATTCGATGAGCGTGTGTCGGTGGATCAGGAACTTGAACCGGGTGCGTTCGCGAACTGTGAGAATTGCGGCTGGCCAGTGCGCCAGGAACAAGTCTGTGACTCTTGCGGAGTCAACCAGTGCGACGCTGTGGCAAACGACTGGCGAGCGCGTTCCCGAGCTTCAGGCGGATAGAGCATGATTCTCGAGAGGGCACTGTTGCCCGCCCTCTTCCGAGAGCTACGGTCTTGAGCTGGAGTCAAACCCTCACATCACTTGTCTCCAGCCCGTTCGCCAATATCCGACCCGGCGCTCTCGCAGCAGCGATCCGTCGGCCCCCGGATCCTCTACCCTCGATCCAACAAGGTCTCGAGCCTGGCGAGCCGGCGCTCGATCGCCCGCAACGAGGGCGTCCTGGAGCGGAAGACCCAAACTGCTGTAAATAGCGCGCCCGCAAAGAGGGCGATGATGCCGGTGCCGGCCGCGACCAGCAAGGCAAAGCGTACGACGTTGACGAAGGCGCCGCCTATCTCCACAACCATGAGAGAACTGGCTGCCGCCACGACGAGGCAAACGAAGGTAGTAGCCCAGGAATAGAGAGCGAGCCGCGCTACCTTCCTTTCGTGCTGCGCTTCAGTTTCAATGAGTTTCTCGAAGTCGCCCAGGTGCGAGGGTTCGGCGACTTCGAGGTTGATCAGGCGATCGGAGAGTGGAGTTTCGTCGGTCATGGGTTCGGTTCCTGTTCGACTGGTTGTAGCGCTTGGAGTAGAGAGTGTTTTGCGTAGTGAAGGCGAGACCGGACTGTTCCGACCGAGCAACCAACTACAGATGCGATGTCTTCATACGAGAGTTCTTCGAGAAAGCGAAGCGTGATCACCTCGCGATGGGGTGCTGAGAGGCTCTCGAGCCCTTGGTGGATTCTGAGACTCTCGTAGTCGCGAAAGACGAGCAGAGAGTCGTCGACAGTTGATGGTGCAACGGGCTCTTCAGCCAACTCGTCGAGCCCTACCTCGATCCGTTGGCTGCGGAGCCGACTGATGGCTTGGTTATGTGCTGTCCGATAGATCCAAGCCTTGAAAGCGCCGGGCTTCTCTATGCGGTTCAAGTTGCGAAGTACTTTGACCCAGACCTCCTGCAGGGCGTCCTCCGCATCGTCTCCGACGATTCGCCGAAGGTAGTAGAGAAGCCTGCCGTTGTAGCGGGTAAACAGGGCACGCAATGCTTCCTCTTGTCCGAGTTGCGCACGAAGGACCAGGAGATGGTCTTTGGTCTCTGACGGCTGATTGGTCAAGGGTCTTGGTTGAAGTCCAGAGAAGGGAGGGTTACCGACGAGGGTAGCCTGACCGGCTCCCCGCGTAGGAATGCGCCGATCACTTGGTGAGCGCGGGGCCAGTACTTATAGAGGTTGTAGATCGCACCATGGTTGCCTCGAACCACCTCGATCAGATGTCCGTTGCTGAGTTCCACAACCGCATCTCTTGCGTTCTCAATCGGTGTCGACGTATCCCAAGTCCCGTGCACCAGTAGCGTCGGAATGTCCGACCTCACCGACCTTCGGTTGTGATTGCCCTGATCGTGTGCTTGCCAGATGGGGCAAAGCTCGTGGTACTCGCTGTTGATTGCGCCCAAGATCTCGGTGGACTTGGACTGTTCGTAGCGAGTCACTCTGTCGGCGCTGGCGCCCGAACCACAGTCCATCATAAAGTGCATGGGGTCATCCATCCGCAGCGAACGCAGCGCCAATGCTCCACGAGCGGCCAAGTCGTACTTCTTGTTGTGAAGATCTAGGATGAGTTGCGGCCAGACTTTCGGGCGCGACCTGCGGCCAGCCTGAAAGTCGGCGATCCGGCGCACTAGATGGGCGTCAACGAGGACGGTCTCATTCGCGTCATCGCTGTCGGCGGGGACAGTTGTCTGAATCGGTTCCTCCTCGAGGGCCGCAATCACCGTGCGCAGCGTCTCGATGAGACCGGCGTCTGGAAGGCTTTCAGCAAATGCGCCGCTCGCCTCAATCTCTCCAGCGATGCGCTCGAGAGTTGCGAGCTTGGCGTCTGGATCGTCCCAGGTATGGTCGGGGCCCTCAATGCCGTAGAGAAGCGCGCGCTCGATCTGCTCTGGCGCCTCGCGCATGAGAAAGAGCGCCAGGTGCGAGCCGTAGCTGCCTCCGACCAAGATCATCTTCTTGTAGCCGAGTGCGTGCTGCAAAGCGAGTACGTCTGCTGCATTTTCTTTAGTGCTGTACGCTGCCAAGTCGACACCGCGGTCGAGCCATTGTTGTCGACATGCGGCAGCCATCTCGCGGAGTACGACGCTAACCGCTTTTGGGTCAAGAGCTTGATCGTTTGGCCAGCGTTCCCGTTGATCACAGCTGAGCTTTGGCTTCGAGTGGCCAGCGCCCCGCTGATCAAACAAGATGACGTCTCCGAGAGTTCGGTAGAAGTCGATTTCGGAAAGGTTCTCTGGATTCTTGAAGCGATCGATCCACGAAGAACCTGGCCCGCCGGCCAGGAGGAAGATCGGCGTGCCGGGCTCTTGAGTGGACGCCTCGAGTCGATAGAAGGGGATCGAGATGGGCGGACTCTTCGGTTTGAGCCGATTCTCCGGAACCAGCAGGGTGCCGCGCCAAAGATCGACGTCTCTACCGGCTTTGGTGCTGACGGTAGTCCAATCCTGTTTTAAGTCTCCTGGCCGGCCAGCAGCGCGGAAGGACTCCGCTTCTGCTGCGAGCATCGCCTGAGAGGTGGGGAGTTGAGTCAACGATAGGAACTGCGCTGGCGTTGGCCCTGCGAGCGAGGCGAGTCCGAGGCTGGCAGCAAGAAGAAGATTGCACGGTCTATGCAAAACGAGGTCTCCTGAACGGTCGAAGTGTGTCGGTGGTGATTACGTGATCCTCGTCACGATGGCCCCAAGACGCATCGGTCGTTCGGAAAGTTCATGTTGGCGCTAGGAAATGCGCGACTTTCTTGGCAGGGGCAGCCGTGCACTAGCAGCCGGCGGTGAAACTCCCACGGGACAGATGGGGCCAAAGCTCTCAAACCCAACGGGCACGGTGGTTTGGGCAGCCAGTTCGCAGTGCGTAAGCCTCCCGTGGGACCAAGTCTCGTCAACGATTCCCGGTGCGTCAGCCGCCCGTGGGGCATCGCCTCCTCACCTCGGTACGAAATGACCACCCAGATCCCTGCGCTCAGTCCTGCGCGAGTTTCACCGCGGGCTGCTAGTCCGCAAGGAAGGGGCGGCCCGCCAGGAATACCGGCATAGTTGGGGCTAGAGGCGCCGCGCGCTTTCGGCTTAGCCATTCCCAAAGACCAAACTTTCCACACACTTTCCAACAACTCCTCGCAAACTCCCGCTTGACACTCCTCGCACCTACAGTGGAAGTTGGCAATCGGCCGCCTCCTCAACTCACGTTCCCCAACAGCCAAACCGAGATGACACCTTTCGAAGTCCAGGGTCAACTAGACTAGTACCGTGGCAATAGCAACGAGGGTGGTGGTCTTGCCACCAGAGGAGCTGCAAACGCGGCGAGCAGTACATTTCACTCCAACCTGGCCACCTTCGGCGGTGCCCAAGGTGGCGTGGGCGATGGAGGCGCGATCTTCCACGGCAGCTCGGGCGACACCGTCATCGATCGTTCGACCTTCTTTGACAATCGTGCAGAAGGTTCCGGAGGTGCGCTTGCACGGTGCAGCGGTTTCCTCGACATCGATCACAGCACGCTGCTCGGCAACGTGGCCGACGACGACAGCGATGGCACCGGCGACGGAGGCGGCTTTGCCCTATTTCAACGACACCGCGGAAGTTGAGATCACTGTGGTCGCTGAGAACATTGACCGCGGTGGCGAGTGTCCCGATTGTGCTGGCGAAGTCGACTCTCAGGGCCACAACTTGGTGGCCGTCAGCCTCGGTTGCGGTTTCGGCTCCACCGGAGATCTCACCGGCACCATCGCAAGTCCGAGCAACTGCACCGGCACCGATCAGCGGGACTGCCTCGTCCTGCGGATGGAGACGACAACGGCAGCGCGCGGTGTGACATCGGCTCGGTGGAGGTTCGAGCAACTCCATTGTTTGCAGACGAGTTTGAGTCCGGCACGACCTCGTCGAGTCCGTAGGTCGCGGAGGTTCGGTTCGATCGTAGGGATCGTGGCCGCCGCACAAGGAGAGCCTGCCTACAGTGCTTCCCAGAGTGGGCCGAAAGGTGGAGGCGAAGGGTGGCTCAACGAGCGCTTTCTCAAACTGCGCTCCAACTTGCGTAGCTGCTTGTCAAGCTCGAAGTCAATATGTACCTAAGGCCTGCTTGTCGGCGCGGTTCGCGCCCCCGCCGTCCAAGAGATGGGGCGAGCGAGCGGACACGCTGGTCGCGAACGTGACAAGCGGAGCCGCGAGTCTCGAGTTGCTCTCGGGCGTTACGAGGCACCGGTGTCGCGGAGGCGCGCTTTGAGGCGCAGGAAGTGCACCTCAAACATGTGGTACGAAGCTTTCGCGACGAGCCAGGTCACGATGATTCCGAAGAACAGCCAGAATACTCGGTCGAGAAGTGGCACCTTGAGCTTTGAATAGATGAACCGCTCAAGCGGTGGCCGAGCGATGCACTGTACGAGGAGGTGGTAGAGATAGATACCATACGAATAGCGGCCGAGCGATTGCAATAGGGTGCTCCTGCCAAGGAAACGCGAGAGTGCGAGTCGCTGGTCGAGCATCGCTCCGACAACGCTGCCAAATCCGATCGCGAGCAGCGTGAAGCCGAACATCTGAAAAGTGCGGTCAAGACGAGACTCGGGTAGCAGGATGATCCACAAGAGAGCGGCGCCAAGGCAGACAGCGCCGAGACGCAGTCCGTTGCGCCACCGGGTCTGGTCGAAGTGCTTGGAACGCACATAGTTCGCGATGATGGCTCCGACGGCGAAGCAGTCGAGCCGGCAAGGAGTGAGCACTGAAACGGCAATCCAATGGTCGGGCAGGGTCATCACAATGGTCGCGCGCGCTGCGATTGAGATCAACAGGCATGCCAAGAACAGTCGCATGTGGAAGCGTCGAGCAATGAACAGGATTAGCCATGGCCAGACCAGGTAGAACTGCTCTTCGATCGCGAGGCTCCACACGACCGAGTTGGGTAGCGCGTGTCCGAGAGTGTTGGTGGTAGCGGCCCAGATATTGAAACCGTGGAAAGCGAACCACGGCCAGAGTGCGGCGTCGCCATCGAAGTCGAAACCGAAAAACCTACCGAGTCCGAGGCGGTCGACGTAAATGGGCATCAGCACGAGGCTGATGAACAAGAAGAAGTAGTAGAGCGGAAAGATCCGGAGTGCGCGGCGCGCAAGGAAACGCCCTAGGCTTTGCCATCGCCCGCGGCTATCGAGCAGAACACCTGTGATGAGCATGCCGCTAAGAACGAAGAAGAGGTCGACCCCAACCCAGCCCAACGCCGCGATCTTGGTGAGCAGGCGCCCCCAGAAGGTCGTCATCTCGGGGCGCCAGAGGTGAGCGAGCAACACTCCGAGGATTGCCAAGCCTCTGAGTGAATCGAGTGGTGGCAGGTAGCCGGAGAAGCGCGGTGGGGCGTCTCTAGCCGATGCGTCCTCGCGGAGCGTGTCTGGAATGAGAGAAAGTTGGCTGGGCATTTCGTTGGTTGTATTGAGCAACAAGTTTGGTTGTTATCAGCTGGGCATGCTTGTCTCCAATTGCGAGCTTCGGTCGCCGGGCTATTGTGAATCGAGCAACGTCGGAGAAGCGTTGAGCGTCCCATTGGGCGACATTTAAGATGTGACCAATACGTCGATCTCAAGCTGGGAGCCTGCCTATGCCGATCCGGGACACCCGGACTATGTGGTGGTTTGTCTGCGCGGTGACAGCGGTGTTGGGTATTCACGATCTGGCTTCGTGGCGCCTTCGAATGCTGCGATCAGCACCTCGCTCAACGCGCTGGTCGAGAGTTTCGATGTTGTCAAGATTCGATCTCACTTCATGAGTCCGAGTCCAGAAGTGAAAGCTCGTGCGATCGCGCCACGGCCGCAAGAGGTCGCCATGGCCGATCAGTTTGAGCTCGCTGGGTTCGTTCAGCTCCATCCGGGTGACCCCTCCGATTGCAGTGCTTTGGTTGCGCGCTTACGCAAAGAGCCTGGTGTGAAGAGCGCATTTGTTGCGCCTCGACCACTTCCCGCGGCGACTCCAACAAACTCTGATATTGGAACCCGAAACTTCGAGCCTGCACAGGGCTACTTGGTGTCGCCGCCCGATGGCATCGGTGCGGTGGCCGTTTGGGGTCGTAGCGGCGGGTCTGGTGAGGGCGTTCGGGTCTGCGATGTCGAGGGCAACTGGTTGCTTTCGCACGAGGACTTGCCACCGAACATCCCACGTCTAGGCGGGACACCGATCCCGGGCATCACTTGGAGAGACCACGGGACCGCAGTGCTGGGAGTCCTCGCAAGCGTGCCAAACGATTTTGGCAACGTTGGCATCTGCCATGGGGCGGAGATTGTGGTGCAGTCCGCGATGATCGGCGGCGTTGTCAACATGGCCGCAGCTTTGGTCAACGCTGCGGACCAGTTGAGCCCTGGCGACTGCCTTTTGATTGAGATGCAAGGTGCTGGCCCCAACGGCCGCTATGTGGCTATGCAGTACTGGGAGGATGTGTTCCTCGCCATCGAGGCTGTGACGGCGAAGGGTATCCACGTTGTCGAGGCTGCAGGTAACGGCGATGAAGACTTTGACGATCCCGCTTTTCATGGCACAGGACTGAGTAAACATGCTGGTGCGGTGATGGTGGGTGCAGGCGTTCCGCCCTCGAACTTTCTCGATCACGCCGGAGTCCCGGGACTCCCTGGCTACTCGGGTCTGGGGCCTCCGCGGTCACGACTTTTCCTCTCCAACTATGGTCGCATCGTGGACGTCCAAGGCTGGGGTTGGCATGTGGCCACGTTAGGATTCGGGGATGCGCAGGGTGGCGCAGAGAAGCGTTGGTACACGTTGAGGTTCTCGGGAACGTCAAGTGCCTCGGCGGTGGTCGCAGGTGCGGTTGCCTGCATTCAGGGCCACGCCAAGGCGCGTTGGTCAAGAGTGCTGGCCCCGGCCGAGATGTTGCGACTGCTCATTGACACTGGAACTCCTCAGAAGTTCGGTGCAACCGCACTGCCGGGTCACATTGGACCGCAGCCCGATCTGGAAAGAGCATTCGCCGCTCTTGCGGATCTAGGAACCTTAGACTGAGGTCGATGATGAACCGCCGAGCGACGCGGCAGGGCTGCACGCAGAACGAGCGATCCGGTGTGGACCGTGAGCTAGCGCGCTGCTTCGTCGTGTGTCTTCGCCCGGGCTGGCGCTACGATCCACGCCGTGGCAGGTTCGTCAACGCAGGCAGCGGAGCGAGTCACGGCCGCAAGGGTCTGCCGCGATACGCGCGGGTGACGCCGCTAGTCCCGGAGCTGGCGCGGGCGGAGCCGCATGGGCTCGACCGCCAGGAAGAGGCTCTGGCTTCGCGGGTTCTCGTCTGTTCCCGACAAGGTGCAGATCTCCGGACTCTGACCGCAGTGAACGATCTTGAATGGGTCGTTCGGGCCTATCATCTCGCTCGCGTGCGGCCGGCTCTGGGCATCGAGCAAGCTCGGAGTAGCCCTCCGCACCGGGACAGCGCGAGGCTAACTACGTGAAGGCTCCTAAGCTCATTGATGCTGTTCGTCGCGGCAGTCGTAGACTGGCCGCGATCCAGAGCCGTGTTGTTCTGACCGTCATCTACCTTCTACTCGCACCGTGCGCCATCGGACTTGGGCTAGCCAAGCTGTGGCGTCGCCGTTCGCGCGCCAGCTACTGGCAAGTCCGGCTTGATCGCCGGGATCCCGCGAAGGCGCTCAGTCGGATGTTCTGATGGCCACGCCTCCGCTCGACGTGAGCGCCAGCGTGGTTCGCGAGTTCTACAACCGGCATCCCTTCCCGGATTTTGATCTGGGCAAGTACGCTCTGGGCGAGGACCTCTACCGTTGTGCGAATTCGTACGCGCTCCTTCTGGACTCGCATCTTCCGCGAGACGCCAGCGTCCTGGACGTTGGTTGTGGCACAGGCCAGCTGTCGTCGCTGCTCGCGCTTAAGGGCCGTCGTGTAGTGGGTCTCGACTTCTCGTCTGCCTCCATTCGCAAGGGCCTCGCATTGCGGGACCGGCTTGGCCTCGAGAATCTCGAGCTGCGTGAGGTCGATGCTGGACGTGCACGCCGCCCTGCTGGTGAGGAGCGTTTCGACTTTGTGCTGGTCCATGGTGTCATTCCTTGCGTCCCCGAGCCTCAGCGGTTTCTGACCCAAGTGACCTCGGAGTTTGCAGCCTCGCGAGCATGGTTGACGGTCGGTCTCTACAACCGTTGGGGTCGCGGTGTGCTTAGGTTGATGCGGCGCTTCGCTCACCGTCAAGGTACTCCTGGAGGGGGAGTTGACATTGCGGTGCCGCCGGCAGTTGATGCGATGCTCCTGTCTGAGACCCAAGATCCAAATAAGGTGGACTCTTGGATTGCCGACCAGCTCGAGCCGGCGTTCGAGCGCTCTCACACGGTGGCCGATGTTTGCCGATGGCTTGATGCGTGCGATGCGCAGTGGGTCAAGTCGCTGCCTGGTTTGCCCGGGGATCCTGGAAAGTCGGCGCCGCTATTCGGCGGGGCTGGTGGCAAACCTCCTCGTGGTGTCCTAGCGAGGCTGGCCGAGTGTTTCTGGCTGGTCACGCTTCGCGACACTGGGGGCTACTTTGTGGTCGTGGCCCGTTTGCCGGAGCGGGCGTGAAAATTCTAGGTATCTCGTGCTACTACCACGATGCCGCTGCAGCTCTGGTGGTCGATGGCGAGGTGGTAGCGGCCGCTTCTGAGGAGCGGTTCAGTCGCGACAAGCACGATACCGGTTTCCCCCATCAGGCGATTCGAGCCTGTTTGGATCGTGCTGGTCTGATGGCAAGCGATCTGGATCAAGCAGTCTTCTACGAGAAGCCACTAGTCAAACTCGATCGAATTTTGACTAGCCAGTTTCGTAACTATCCGCGATCGCTCAAGTCCTTCTTGAGAGCGGCCCCGGTATGGATGAAGAGCCGACTTCGGATCGAAGAGGCCGTGCATGAGTCCGTCCACCAAGGACTACCTGTTCTCTTCACCGAGCATCACGCAGCTCACGCGGCGTCGTCATTCTTCTCGTCTCCGTTCGAGCGCGCCGCACTGCTGACGGTCGATGGAGTCGGTGAATGGTGTACCACCGCCTTCGGCGTGGGCGACGGCAGTCAGGTACGCCTGGATCGGGAGATCCACTTTCCGCACTCGCTCGGTCTCTTCTACGGTGCCGCAACTGATTATCTTGGCTTCCGCGTGAATAGCGACGAGGGCAAGGTCATGGCGTTGGCCGCGTTCGCCGAACCGACTCTCGTCGGCGCTCTCGAGAAGCTTCTGGTCGTTGAAGAAGACGGCAGCTTTCGGTTTGACATGTCGTACTTCGGGCACGAGCGCGATCCAGCCGTCCTCTTTGAGGACCGTGTCGCGGAGCTGGTCGGATTTCCGCGTCGTTTGCGGGACGAACCGCTGCTGGACTGTCACTACGACCTGGCGGCGTCTGCTCAATGCTTGCTCGAACGGGCGCTTGAACGCATGCTTCGCTTCGTCAAGCGTGAGACCGGAGCCGACAACGTTTGTCTGTCAGGCGGGGTCGCGACCAACTCAGTGGCTAACGGGCGGTTGCTCGACGTGTCAGGCTTTAAGAGAATTCATGTGTCGCCGGCGCCTGGCGACGACGGCGGCGCACTCGGCGCGGCCCTCTTCGCCTGGCACGCGCTCAACGACGGGGAACGAGTGGTCCGCGGGCCGCTTTCTCCGTACCTCGGTCCCGAGCTCGATCCGTGGGAGGTGAGGCGTGCCACGCGTCTGCTCGGCGCGGAGGCGGTGGAACTCGACGAACGCGAGCTTTTGGCGCGCGCGGCGCGCTCTCTTCACAACGAGAGGATCGTGGGCTGGTTTCAAGGGGCGATGGAATTCGGCCCTCGTGCTCTTGGAAACCGCAGCATTCTCGCATCGCCGAGACGGGACGAAACGAAGCATCGGTTGAACTTGCACGTCAAGCGCCGCGAGGCCTTTAGGCCGTTTGCTCCCGCGGTCCTCGCTGAGCACGCAAGCGACTACTTCGAGGCTCCTTGCGCTAGCCCCTACATGAGTTTCGTCCGGCGTGTTCGCACGGAGCACTTGAAGCGGATTCCCGCAGTTCTTCACATCGATGGCACGGCTCGGCTCCAGACTGTTGAGCGAGAGCACAATCCGCTCTTCCACCAACTGATCTCCGAGTTTCACCGAACCAGTGGCATGCCGATGGTTCTCAATACGTCGTTCAATCTTGCAGGTCAGCCGATCGCTTGTAGTCCAAAGGATGCCGTACTCATGGCAAAGGAGGCGAATCTGGACGAGCTGTTCTTAGGATCCTGGTGGCTACCACTTCGGCAGCTTGATGGATCTGGGAAGCGGAGGTCCGGCTCTTCACAGCGGCCGAGATCAACACGCGAGGTGATCAGCGACTAGCGCGGGATAGGAGATAGATCGTGTCGAAGAGACGACTGATATTTCAGCTTTTTGAGTATGGCGGCAGCCGACCCCAACGATGGTGGCTCCTATTGGTGGTGCTCGCTTTGCTGCTCGTGAGCTGGTTTTTTGCCCTCTCCGAGGCATCATTGGTGGCCCCTTACCTCTATCCGCTGTTCTGAGGGTTTTCAACCAAAGACCATGGGCGAAAAAATCGAGACGCGACGACTGGGTACTGGGGTATGGCTGCTCGTAGTCGTCTTGCTTGTCGAGGCGCTGGCCATGCGATCGCTTCTTCAGCAGCGGACCAACCTTCTCGCGAAGTCGGCATCCTGGCAGGTGATGAAGGAATTGGTGGTGTACCACCCGAGTGCCTATCGGGATTTTCTCCAAACGCCCATCGCCAGCGACGGTGTCAACTTGTGGCTTGGCCAGGGGTACGAGGGATTGCTGTGGGATCGGCCTCCAGGCGTCGAGGTCGAGACGGTTGTGCTCAACGCTCGGCTCGGGCACGCGGGCAGCTACCTCTATTCCTTGTTTCGGGCCGGTGAGGAGGGCACATATGCACTTCTACTGAGTACCCATTCAACGTATGCCTCTGGCTTCTACTCCTTCGCCGACGACTGGCAGACGCTGCGCTTCGAGCCGCTCGAGAAGACTCCCGACTTAGAGCCTGGTGCAGCGCTGCGGATCGGACTCGAACTTTCTGGGTCTTCTGCGAAGGCCACGGTCAACGGCGAGGCGGTGGGGACGTTTGAAGATGCGCGTTTGGTGAGCGGCACGGTTGGGTTCAAGGGAGGATTTCTTCCCAGCTTCGTTCGCTCAGTCGAGGTCGGGGGTGTGGACCGGGTGGCCGGAAGCCAGTTCAGCTGGCGCGACGAGTTTCGCTACGGCGATGCCAGCGGCTGGTGGAAACTGGCGGCGTTGCTCATCGCTTTCGGTTTGGCCATCGGCTGGTCGCTTCGCCTGTTGTTGCGCCCCACGGCCGTGAACTTGAGCTTGCTGCTTGTTGCCGGCCTCATGATTGCGTGCGGCGCTTGGTTGAGTACCGTCATTGGCCTGTTCATCGTTGCTCCAGTGGTGACGGTGGCCGGAGCCGCCGCCCTCACCGCGCGCACAGTGCGGTTGTCGCGGCCGCCAGCGTTCAGTGACCGTGTTGTTGCGGGCAGCGGCGTGGGGGTAGCGCTCGTTCTCTTAGCAGGGCTCGTCACGGGTGGCCTTCAAGCACCGTCTGGGGTGAATCGCGGCAACGAGCTTGCGAGTCGCGGGCTCTCTCCGGACAAGGCCACCCCGACAGGGCAACCTCGGAGCGCCGGCCACAGGTTTGGCGTTGGATCACCGATCGAGTTCACTCAGGCACCGTTTGGCGACGGCTCCATTCAAGCCGAAGTAACAGTTGCTCCGGACAGTCTGCTGGAGCTGCGTTTCAGGTCGCCGAGCTACAAGGAGTCTCCGATCTTCGAGTGCGCGGGGCGCTGGCAAGCGTTGGTTCTGAGCACGGACGCTGCGATTGCTTCCGGCTTCTATTCCTTTGGCGAGTCGGTCGAGTTGATCGGGCGCCGCTACGCTCCGTTGGACCGGCTGAGGAACGGCGACCAATCGGTGACGATTCGCATCGATCTCGACGGTGAGCGGATCAGCGCCTTCGTGGATGGCGAGCTGGCGGCTTCGGCCGCCGGAACCGACGCCATCGGCATGGCCGGCTTCTATTTGTTTCAGGGAGCTGCGACGGTCGATCAGGTGAAGGTAGAGCCGGTCGACGAAGCAACCGAAGCCAGTGATGGTGGTCGTCGTCGCGGTCCTTGGCAACTGGCGCTGGGGTTAGCAGGCTTGGTAGCTGTGTTCGGCGCGATCGTCTACCGAGGGAGCGCTGCCCTACGCCAGCTGTTGATCATCGACGCGGTGGCACTCGGCGCGTCGTTGACACTGCTGAGTGTGTGCTCCGTTCTCGCCAATGAACAGGTTTTGTCGGCGACCGAGACCCGGCTACTGGTGTGGTCTGCTTTCGGTAGCCAAATACTGAGTCTGCTGGTCGGATGGTGGCCCGCATCTCGACGAGGGCAGTTGGTGGCCGTAGCCACAGTTGGCATGGTCGGCCTTGGATCGCTAGCCTGGACACTGCTCGACGACTGGACCAACTCCTTTGAGGTCGTGCAGCTTGAGATGAACGCTCCGATTCCGCCGACCCCGTACTCCCTTCTCTGGTACCGGCATCCGAGCTTCCGAGCCTGCAACCAGTTCGTGAATTGGCAGCGTTTTGCAGGCCGTCGTGTTGTGCCGACTCGGCCTGCTGGGACCTCGAGGGTCGTGACGATCGGAGCGTCGCAAACATTGGGGTTCGGCGCCTCGAGGCTTGATCGCGCATATCCAGCGGAGCTTGAGCGCCAACTGCACCAACGGTTGGGAGACTATGAGGTGATCAACGCGGGAATCCCCGGCTCGTACACCGTGACCGGTCGCAGTTTTTACCAAGGCGTGTTGGCTGATTATCGCCCGCAGATCGTCGTCATCAACTACTGCGCGGCTGACTATCTCTACTACTCACTGCTCGCCCTCGAAGGGATGGATCCGCGCGAGATGATCCGCGAAATCGAGGAAGAGGGGCACGATCCCGGTCTGATTGCGGTTCTGAGCGATCGATTGCAGTCCTGGTACGGATTCCGTGGCTTTCGCCAGGGACGGCAATCTGATCCCGAGTGGGCTGCTCGCGAGTACGAGCGCAGCCTGACCAGACTGGTCGAAAGTGTGATCTCTTCGGGCGCTCAGCCCTACATTGTGCTCGAGCCGAAGACTGCGGAAGTTGACAACCCGGTGATCGACTATCCGCGCTTTTATGAGGTGGCGCGTCGAGTGGCAAGGAAAACCAGGGCAACGGTGATTGATCCGACACGTGCGATGCGTAGGGCTGAGCGTGGCGGTATCTTGTGGTGGGACTACGCCCACCTCACCGATTTTGGTCAGCGAGTCTTGGCGAGTGAGGTCGCACGGGTCGTGATCCGCGAGGCTCGGACGCCATCCTCGCCTGATCTGGAGGTTGGTGGCTGATGCTGAACGTCGCCAATAAGCCGAGAGCTAGGGAGCCTCACTCGGTTGACCGCTGGGGGAGTCGAGGTGTCGTTCTAGCTTTCGTGGTCGTCTGCGCGCTGGGCGTTCTTGGGTGCGATTCGTCTCCCAGTCCTGCACCGGTGCCAGCAGGCTGGCCCCAGTTTCGAGGTCCGCTCCGCGACGGCGTCTCGCACGAAGGTGGTCTGGCCGATCAGTGGCCCGAGTCCGGTCCGCGGGTGGTTTGGCAGGTGCCGCTGGGTGAAGGCTACTCGTCGGTAGCTGTGGCCGAAGGCTTCGTCTACACCATGTACGGCGACAGCTCAGACGAGTGGATCGTTGGCCTGCGCGCAAGCGACGGATCCGAAGCGTGGCGATTCCGGAGCGACGCGAAGATGATCACGCAAAACGGTAACGGTCCACGTGCAACACCCACGGTTGACGGTGACCTGTTGTTCGCCGTGGGCGCTCGCTCGAGGCTGTACGCACTCGACCGTGTGTCGGGCGAGTTGATCTGGTCGCACGACCTAGAGCGAGAGTTCGGCGGTGAGAGACCGTTCTGGGGAACTGCTTCCTCGCCGCTGGTCATTCGCGATCAGGTCGTGGTCGTGGTCGGTGGCACCGAGGAAGGAGCGTTTCGGTCATTCGAGAAGCGAACGGGCAAGCCGATCTGGGCGACCGGCGATGTTCAGCCAGGCTACGCCTCGCCGAGTCTAGTGACAATCGACGGTCGAGAGCAGCTGTTGTTCTTTGCAGCTGATTCGCTCATCGCAGTGGTGCCGGAGACCGGCCGGGAACTCTGGCGCTTTGCTTGGGAAACGCCACGTGGCGTCAACGCAGCGCAGCCGCTGCTGATCCCACCAAACCGGATCTTCATCTCATCGGCCTACGACATGGGCGCGGTGGTGCTAGAGGTCTCGGCGCGAGGTTGGCGGGCTCCGCGCGTGGTGTGGAAGAACCGCGGATTCAAGAACCTCTACAGCTCCACGGTTCTCGTTGATGGCAACCTGTTCGGTTTTGACAACAAGATCTTCAAGTGCATCGATGCAGCGACGGGCGAGGAACGATGGAAGACCCGTGGTTTCGGGCACGGCTCAGTCGTGGTTGCCGATGGGGACCTGATCGTGCTGGGAGATCGGGGCCAGTTAGCACTGGTGGAGCCGACGCCAGAGCGTTTCCTGGAGAAATCGCGAGCCGAGGGGCTAGGCGAAAAGACCTGGTCTCCCCCAGCGATAGCCGGTGGTCGGCTTTACCTTCGTAACCAGGCGGCGTTGATAAGCCTCGATCTGGGTTTTTGAGGGTCTCGCTGTCCAAGAGATCCGCAATCTTGGAGAAGCGGCCAGGGTCATAAAAAACATTAACTATACGAGTATTTAGCCAACACTCTAGGAGGTGTGACGTGATCAAAGCGCGATGGATATGGTGCTTCCCCCTCGTTCTCTTGGCAGCCGGCGGGCTAGCCGTTTCGTCCGAGCGTGAAGCCGGAGGGAACGCAGATGAGTCCGCGAACGCTGTACCAATGTTCGACGAACTGGTTTCGGAACCGGATCTGATCTACCTTTTGGCGTCGTCTTCGATCGTTCCAGGTCCCGACCCGAACGCCCGTAGTGAGGAGATCACCTTCACTGGGTTCGTCACGGTGCCCAAGTGGCCGATGCCCGGCTACCAGCGCCGCGAGCTTCCATCCGGACGCCAGCAGATAGACATTGAACTAACGGAGTCAGACCTCGTTGGCGCGAGCTACCTTCTGGGGGGCAACGTCTATCTCGGTGAACATCCAGATCTAAGGTCGCTGGGCACGATCACGGAGAGCGCCGATAAGGGTGGCTCGACGGTTGCCGATGCAGCTGTTCTGCCATCACCGTTCGGCTTTAGCGCTTCTGCGCTGGCCACCTTCCCGGTTGTAGCGCTCGCCGGCTCCACCCAAATGACGGCAACGGCTTCCCAGGGGCCGTCGACGGCGACCGCGCTCGTCGCCAGCACTCCGGTGGCAATGCAGCGGCAGACTCGAAATGAGTCGGTTGATGGAACCACGTTTCCGGTGACCGAGAATCTCGAACTCCTGATGGATTCGAACCCGAACATCCTTTGGGACGAAATTTTAGCGACCGAATTGCGCCGACTGTTGGAGCGAAGGAACCTCATTGAGGAAGGACAGCTTCGTCCAACCGTCGTGCCTCCGCCAGCGGCTGCTTTGTTTGCGCGGAAGATCGACCTGCCGGACGATCTGCTCGAGAAGATTCGGGAGTCAGGCATCGATTTTGGCCCATTCATCTATGAGGCAGCCGAGAACCTGGCAGCGGATCTCCTGGATCGCAGGGTGATCGACCTAGACGAAGACTCTTTCAATCCGGCGCTGATCCCCAATGACTTTGTGGTCGCGAGAAAGGTGCTCATCACCACGGCCAAGGGAGTTCTCTACAACGAGACTCCTGTGCCCGTTCGTGGCACGGTCGACAGCATTCCTCCGGTCAAGCGGCCGGACACGCCCCTCGGTGTGAATGTGTTCATGGGGATGGAGCTTCCGATCGAGCTGCTCGACGAAGAGGGCAACGTTGATGGTTGGTTCTATTCAAAGGCACACATGGCCTATGCGGTGGTTCCTGACGCGATACAGCGCGATGACCTCGAAGCATCACTCGAGATCCGGTCCGGTGAGCGAACCGAGACCGTCTCGCTCGAGGGTCGGATGGAGATTCATCACCGTGACCAGGAGGACGACACCGAGATCGAGGTGATTGTCCTCGAGCTACGCGGCGAGAGCGAACTACTGGACGGCGAGATCATGATGATCGAAGCGTTCAGCGACCGTGATCGCTTCTCGCGAGGACTCTTGGCAGACGCCACCTCAGGGTCTCGGGACGCATCCTTCGACTTCTTCCTCGAGGTCTACACCCCTGCCGACAAGCTCGCGAATGAAACCGGGATCCACATGGAAGGTCGGCTCAGTCAGGTTGTTTCCGCAGGCAAGCTGGAAAAGGGCAACTTGTCGATCCCGCTGCTGGCAATGGAGACCGACGAGCCGTTTGTCGCTACCAACTCGAGCCCGCTCTTCGACGAGGCTGGTCGCCGGGTGGCCGAGATTGTCGGGCTCACTCTCGACGTCGCTAAGCGTTGAGCCGTAAGACGCGAGCTAGACGAACTAACTGAAAGTAAACGGAATTGGTATGGAACCTGGCGTCGTAACCATCAAGCTGCTCAAGCAGAGTGCCGTGCTCTGCGTGCTGATCGCGGGTCTCGGATCGTGTGGCGATGTGTCCGCGCGCTATGTCGGAGTCCCGGCTTTGCTGCCGCTGGCTGGTGAGATCGTCACGTTTGCTGGTGATCGAGTGATTCCTGCAGCGAGTAATCGCGGCGAGATGTCGCTGAGTGGCGCGTCCGGTCTGGCGATGGACTCGGAAGGCACGCTCTATATCGCGGTGGCGACCCAGCATGCAGTCTTCAGGCTGCGGGCTGGGTCGTCTGTGATTGAGCATTTTGCGGGCACCGGGATCGGAACGTTCAATGGTGATGGTCTGCCGGCGCGCGAAACAGCGCTCCATGTGCCAGGTCAAATCGCCATTGAGCCGGGTACCGAAGCGATTGTGATCGCGGACACCCAGAACCATCGAGTTCGTTGGATTCCAAGGGACGGTGGCTTGGTGTCGACCCTCGCGGGCCAAGGAGTGAGTGGCGTCCGTGACACCGTCTTGCCAACCCTGGTGCCCTACGACGTCAACCTCAATTTTGCGTCGTTCGGCGGCGACGGTGGGCCGGTCGGCGAGGTTAGCCTCAACCTGCCGAACGGCGTGCTGTTCGACACGAGCGGTAACTTGATTATTGCGGACTCTGCGAACGGACGAATTCGATTGGTGAATCGCGGTCTGTCCACGGTTACTTTCGGCGATGTAGAGATTCGCCCGGGAAGCGTCGAAACGATTGCGGGTGATGGTTCGTTTGGCTTCGGCGGCGACGGTGGTTCGGCCCTACAAGCCAAGATGGCGTACCCGAAGGCGCTGGCGATGGCCGAAGACGGCGATGTTCTGGTGATCGACTCGTTCAACCACCGCGTGCGCCGAGTGGATTCAGACACAGGCTCTATCGAAACCGCCTTTCGCGCAGGCAATGTCGAGCGCGGCCAGGACGCTCCGGCTTGGTCGCCGCCTTCCTTTGTCGGATTGGCTACAGATCGCCGCGGTACGGTCTACGTCTCTCACCTCAACGCCCACTCGATCTATCAGAGGCCCGCAGGTGGCACGAGCTTTGGACTGCTTGCTGGCGTGGGTGTTTCCGGATTCTCGGAGGACGGAGAACTCACACCTGCGGCGGCGATTGGGGCTCCAGGGGCTTTAGGGACGACGGCCGACGGCGGTGTCTTCTTTGTCGAGTCGGCGTCCGGAAAAATACGTCGTATCACGGGCCGGTCGTTGGAGACAGTGGCCGGTGGCGAGCAAGCCAAATGGACGGGGCCGGCTCTTTCTGCTGAGATCGTCGTGCCCGAGCCGATCACGGTACGGCCGACAGGCGAGGTCCTCTTTGCGGACATGGGCCGGGTCGAAGTGGGGCGAGTGCACGGCCTTGAGATCCACTCGCTGGAAGGACTTGATTCCAGGTTTGGACGGGTCAGTGCACTTGCGTTCGAGGACGAACGAGGACTACTGATCGCAGATGGTGCTAGCAATCGCATCTGGCGGGCGCGGCTTTCGAGGGACGGCTCGGCGGCGGAAGGATTCGAGGTTGTTGCTGGTAGCGGCGCTTATGGAGCCGATGGCGATGGCGGTCCAGCTGCAGAGGCGACGCTAAGCGGCCCTGCTGGTCTCGCAGTCCATCCTAAGAACGGCGACATCTACCTATCTACCTTTGAGCTCCCCAAGATAAGGCGAGTTCTGCGGAGTGGACGCATCGAGACCGTCGCGGGGACCGGCGTTGCGGGGTTCCAGGGCGACGATGGCCCGGCTCGCGAAGCACAGTTCAACTGGCCGATGGGTCTCGCTTTTGACAACGATGCAAATCTCTACATCGCCGACTTCTTCAACCATCGAGTGCGCAAAGTCGATCCCCAAGGAAGGATCTCGACTCTTGCTGGCACTGGTGAGCGCGGCTACAAGGGCGACGGCGGTCCAGCCGCTGCGGCGCAACTCAACAATCCGACATCTGTCGTGGCGGACGAACAAGGCAACATCTACTTCGCCGACAGTAACAACCACCGTGTGCGCAAGATCGAAGCCGCTCCGCCGCACCTGATCCGCACGGTCGCTGGCACTGGCGAACGCGGGTTCGTCGGCGACCACGGTCCTGCAACGCTGGCGCAGCTCAATGTGCCGCGCGGCGTCGCGATCGGACTCAACGGCAAAGTGCTGTACATCTCCGACAGTCTCAACGGGCGCCTTCGGGCGGTCAATCTAGAGGCTGACGGATTACCACGAGGAGGTCCGCGATGACATCTGCAGCCACCCTTCGAACTGGCCGATTGGCAATAGTGTTGCTCTTGTTCTGTAAGGCAAGCGCCTTTGCGCAGCCTGCAGATGTGTCCTTGAAACCGGGGAATATTGTGACCGTAGCAGGCGGCGCGACCCTGGAGTTCCCGATCCCAGCACTCCAGGCCACGCTCCTTGGACTCTGCGGTGTGGCGATCGACAAGGAAAGTGGGGTTGTGTACTTGAGTGACGCGATCCTACACCAAGTCTTACGGCTGGATCCTAGGTCCGGTGTGCTGAGCGTCTTCGCCGGAACGGGATTCGGTGGCTTCAACGGCGACGGCAGGTCGGGACCGGAAACAGAGCTGCAGGTGCCGTGTGAAATGGGTGTGCACCCTGGCACCGGTGACGTGTACGTCGCAGACACCAACAACTACCGAATTCGAAGGATCACTCGCGATGGTTCGCGCGTCGAAACGGTCGCTGGGGCGGGGATACTTGGTACTCAAGAGAAGAACCTCGCGACCAATCCACCGGTAGGCAGCGGATTCGACGTAGGCGGATTCAGCGGAGATGGCGGACCACCCAAGAAGGCCGAGCTCAATCTCCCTGCCGGCATTGCACTGAGTAAGGGGACGGTCTTCTTCGTTGCCGACCAAGGAAACAACCGGATACGCGGAGTCAACGCTGGGCGCCGTCCGGTGAAAGTTGCAGGTGTCGATATTGCACCGAACACGATCGAGACGGTGGCTGGCACCGGCACGTTCGGCTACTCGGGCGACGGTGGGGCTGCGGTTGATGCTGAGCTCGCTTCGCCGAGAGAGATAGTTCTCGATTCGAAAGGGAACATCTTCTTTGTGGACTCGATGAACGAGGCGCTTCGTCGGATCGATCGAGAAACGGGAGTGATCTCGACGGTCGTCCGAGACGAGAGTTCTCCGTACCGTCCAGAGCGGGATCTGATGTTCCCGCCGTCGATTGACGGACTGGCCACGGGTCCCGATGACACCATCTACTACTCCAATCTCAACCAGCACTCGATCTTTCAGATTCCTGCTGACAGCGGCGTTCCACAACTGCTCGCGGGTGTGGGGCTTCGTGGTCTAGTGGTCGAGGGCGGAATCGCAAACCGGACGCCAGTTTCAGGGCCCGGCAACATTGCCGTTTCGAAGACGGGCACGATCTTCGTGATCGAAACGATGGCCTATGCGCTGCGCAAGATCGAGGATGATCGAATCTATACCGTTGCTGGCGGCGGTTCACCTGGGGAGGGAGTTCCCGCGACCTCAGCAGTGTTCTCGAGCCTCGCACCTTTGGCGGTCGGCGCTAACGGTGATCTCTATATCGGAGATCTGAACCTCCAGTCGATTCGGCGCGTCGACAAGAAGAGTGGCCTCATTGACACCTTCGCCGGCAGACTTGCTCTTGGCTCCAGCCGCGGTCCGGACCAGTTTCGAATCACCAAACATGCTCGTGCAACGAACCTGCTCTTCGCTGGAGATGACCGGCTTTTTGTCAGCGACGCTGGGCTCAACGTAGTGAGGCTGTTCGCGCGGGAGAAGGGCGAGTGGAGTGTCGTTCGTATCGCCGGTCAGCCTGGAGGCCCCGACACTAGTGGCAACGGTGGCCCCGCGCGAAAGGCCCGTTTGAGCGTGCCGGTTGCCATTGAGATGGATGGCCAGCAGAACCTCTTCGTCGCTGGCATCTTTCATCCGACGATTCGCAAGATCGACCGCCTGAACTACATCACGGCCTTTGCCGGAACTGGCCGGGTCGGCGATACCGGCAACGGTGGTCCTGCTTTGGAGGCAACGTTCAATTGGCCGGCGGCGTTGGTCGCCGACGATCGAGGCAACATGTTCGTGTCGGATTTCTTTAACAATGTGATCCGTGTGATCCGCCCGTCGGGAGAAATAGTAGCGTTTGCCGGCACCGGTGCGGCAGGTTACAGCGGTGATGGTGAGGCTGCGCTCAAGGCGCAGTTCTACAACCCCGCGGACATGGTGATGGACCGCAAGGGAAACCTGTACATCGCGGATTCCAACAACCATGTCGTGCGTCGCATCAGTGCGATCCCTCCCTACGTAGTGACAACGATCGCCGGCACCGGGACACGCGGCTTTACCGGAGATGGTGGTTCAGCTCTCAAGGCAGAGCTGAACACTCCTCGCGGCCTCGCTCTCAACGATGAGCAGACCTTGCTCTACATCGCCGATTCGCTCAATCGCCGAGTCCGTGCTGTCCGCTTGGACAACTGAAGCAACGGCCTCGTTTCCTCGGAGGTGAATCTCGTGAAGCAACAAAGTGGACTCTTAGTAACGCTGGTAGGCGTGGCGACGCTCTCGGCCGTCGGTGTGGGCGCGCTGCTCAGCAGCCGGGTCGACGAGACACCGCGACTGATCGACCACTTCGACATTGAGGTTGGCGGAATCGTGACGGTCGCGGGTGGCACCGAACTTCCTACCGGGGCCCTCGGTACCGACGTTGCGCTGCTGGGCTTGTGCGGTGTGGCGGCGGATCCGGTAACTGGTGACGTCCTTTTCTCCGACACTGCACGACACGTGATCGGAAGAGTTGCGGCCGAGTCGGGACAGGTCCAGCGGGTGGCCGGAACTGGTTCCGGAGGTTTCAACGGCGACGGTCGAGTGGGCCGAGAAACCATGTTGCACGTGCCGTGTCAGCTAGCTGTACATCCTAAGACTCGGGAGATCATCTTTGCCGACACCCACAACTATCGCGTGCGTGCGGTCTCGCCCGACGGTCGCGCGGTTCGGACGATAGCGGGTAAGGGTGTCGTGGGACACGCCGATTCTGGTCTTCCAACGGAGGCACCTCTCGGACCTGGGCTGGCCTTTGGGAACTTCAGCGGGGACGGCGGCGATGCGAGGGAAGCCGAGTTGAACCTTCCGGCCGGTGTCGCCCTCGATCGCCATGGGAATGTCTATATCGCCGACGCGGGCAACCACCGAGTGCGAGTGGTCAACCTGCAGGCCGAAGCCATAACAGTGGCTAGCGTTCGGGTTGCGGTCGGTGCAATCGAGACGATTGCCGGGGACGGCAGTTTCGGCGGCGGTGGTGATGGCGGTCCTGCTCTCGCTGCGCAGCTTGCGTACCCGAAGAACCTCTCTGTCGATGCCAAGGGCAACGTTGCCTTTGCAGACTCACTTAACGGCCGACTGCGATTGATCGATGGGAGGACGGGTGTGATTCGGGCCTTAGCCACGTCGATTCCTCAGGTCAACCCGCTGAACATGATTGGAATTTCCGGCGTGGCCTTCGGTAAGAGCGGCGAACTCTACTACTCGGACCTGAACGGTCACGTGGTGTTCGAGCTTGACGTGAAGTCGGGAGCTAAGAACCTGGTGGCGGGAATCGGCGCCTCTGGATTCTCCGAGGACGGAACGCAGGCGCATTCTGGTCCGATCTCGGCGCCGGCTGGTTTGGCCGTGAGTGCGAGCGGCGAGCTACTGTTCGTCGAGGTGGCGAACAATCGGCTACGTCGTGTCCGCGACGGTGAGTTCTCTACCATTGCCGGGGGCGCATCGCCTGGAGAGGACGTTCCTGCTCTTGATGCGGTCTTCTCTGTGCTTGCTCCCATTTCAATGAGCCCGGCTGGTGATCTCTTCATCGGGGATGCCAACCTGCACACAGTGCGCCGAGTCAGTGCTCGAACCGGGAGAATCGACACCGTGGCTGGAACGGGTTCCGCTGGATTCCCCGGCCTGGGCATCGATACACGAAGAGTACCGCTGGTAGAGCCCGCTTTCACTTTTCTCGGAGACTCGGGTACTCATGCGTTTCTCAAGGATCCAGCAGCCGGGATAATCCGTGCGTTGATGGAAACTGAAGACGGGTACCAGCTCGAGCACTTCGCAGGCAGCGGGAGTTTCGGCCGAGGAGGGGACGGTGGACCGGCCACCGAGGCTGAGTTCAGTGTTCCGTTGGGGATGGATCAGCACCCAAAGACGGGCGAGTTCTATGTGTCCACGGTGTGGATGCCGACCGTGCGCAAGATCGACCACAACGGCGTGATCACAACCGTTGCTGGCAGCGGACAAGAAGGCTATGGCGGGGACGGCGGGCCAGCGCTCGAAGCCAAGTTCCACTGGCCAACCACGATCGTCTTTGATCCAGAGGGCAACCTCTTCATTGCGGACTTCTTCAACAACCGGATTCGCGTCATCACGACGGACGGCATCGTTGATTCGTTTGCTGGCACCGGCGAGAAGGGCTTTTCAGAAGATGGCACCCCCGCTCACCTTGCCAAATTGAACAACCCGAACGACCTCGTCATCGACTCCAAGGGCAACCTCTACTTCACCGACACCAACAACCAAAGAGTGCGGGTGATCGAGAAAGCAGAGCCGCGAGTTGTTCGGACGATCGCTGGTACCGGGGAGCGAGGATTCTCGGGCGATGGGGGTATGGCCCTCGAGGCCCGTCTCAACGTGCCACGCGCTTTGGCTCTTAGTCCCGACGAGAAGACTCTCTACGTAACCGACAGCTTCAATGGCCGCGTTCGCGCGGTCCGACTTCGCTGACTGCACCGACGAGTTGAGATGCTCGTACAACCGTGACTCTCGATGAGGAGACAACCAATGATCAGATCGATGAAACAGGTTAGCTTGTGGACCGTCGCCCTGGCGCTCACGTTTACGCTGTCGCCGGTTTACGCCGAAGAGGAAGAGTCCTTCGACGAGCTAGAACCGGTGGTGGATGTCGTCTACCTGCTGGCGAACAGCTCCATCATCGTCGGGCCCGATGTCGCCGGTCCGTCTGAAGATCTTACTTTCACCGGGACCGTCTGGGTTCCGAAGTTTCCTGTGGAGGGGTTCAACCGACGGGAACTGCCCAGCGGTGCGATTCAGATCGATTTCGAGCTGACCCGTTCGGACCTGCGTGGAGAGAGCTACCTCATGGATGGGCCGGTTCTTCTTGGAGAGCATCCGGACTTACGTTCTCTCGGAACGATCACGCAGCGCGACGGAGGGGTCAACTACCCAGCCGACTTCATCGTTCAGCGCAAGGTCCTCATCGAGACCCCAAACGGGTTGATGTACAACGAGGATCCAGTACCTGTTTTAGGAACGATCGACTCGATTCCGCCAGTTCGTTTCAAGTCGCACCTGGGCCTTGACGCCCCCGGCCGCGGTGAGCGCAAGGAAGGCGAAATGAATGTCTTCCGCGGTGAACAGCTACCTGTAGCCCTCCTAGACGAAGAGGGGAGTATCGCCGGCTGGTTCTACAGCCGCGTGCACGTAGCCTTTGCCGTCAACCCGTCTGCGGTGTATCGAATGGATGTGGAAGGCGAGATCACTCTTCGACACGGTGAGCGCGAAGAGGCGGTCTCCGTAGTCGGTCCGATCGAGGTCCTCGATCATGCAGATCAAGATGGCTCCGAGATCGTGATGATGGCGCTTCGTGGGCACAGTGACTTGCTCGGTGGCTCGATTCTCATCTCTGAGTCATTTGACGCGAACGAGAGGCTATCTCGAGGAACGATGGGTGTTGAGTCGGCTTTTGATCTTCACCTCGAGTTCAAGTCGCCGCACGGGACACTTGCTACTGAGGGTGCGGTTGCGACCCGGGGGTTGTTTGAGAAGGAGTCGCAGATCGATGAGGTCTGGTTGGGAGAGCGCGGCGACGTGCCGGTGTACTCGGTGCTGTGGAATCAGCAGTCCCCAGCCTCGGTTGCTGAGCCGATCTTTGACGATGCCGGTCGGCAGGTAGCGCAGATCGTCGGCCTCCGGCTCCAGACCGAGAATGTTGCAGGCCGCCGTCCGTGTTGTGCGGTACCACCAACGGAAGACGACGCTCTGTCGTTGGCGCCACGCTCAGGTGATGCAAAGGGAGGACCAGAGCACTGATGCGACGTGGCGCCTCAGCACTTGCTCTGCTAGCTGCCGCGACCACGTTCTCGAGCGGTGTGGGACTTGCCGAGGTTCGCACCTGCGTTGGGCCTGACGGCTTGCCCGTTGTCGGCCTCGTTGGCCTTGAGACGATTGCAGGCGGCGGCTCGGTTGGTGATGGAGGTCTGGCGACCGAGGCACGCCTCTCTTTGCCGGGAGGTGTGGTCGTAGCTCCCAACGGCGACCTGATCGTGGTCGACTTTGGCAATCACCGAGTCCGCCGGGTTGATATGGAGACCGGGCGGATTCGTACGATTGCTGGGACTGGCGAGGCCGGATTCTCGGGTGACGGCGGGCCCGCGAACCAGGCACGGCTGGCGCGCCCCGAGAACGCGGCGTTTGGACCCTCGGGCGATCTATATATCGTCGACAGCCACAACCATCGTGTACGTCGGATCGACCGCGCAACTGGGGTGATCGATACGATTGCGGGAAGTGGCACCGCTGGTTTTGGTGGCGATGGCGGGCCTGCACGAGATGCGCTCTTCTCGCAGCCAGAAGGAATCGCGTTTCACCCAAACGGTGATGCGTACATCGGTGACACGATCAACGGCAGAGTTCGACGCGTCGATGCGATAACAGGCACGATTTCGACCATTGCCGGAAGTGGCTTGATCGGGACCAGCGAAGATGGTGCCTCCGGTAGTCAAGTTCACTTTCTGCGTCTAGCTCGTCTCGCTGTCGCGAGCAACGGAGATGTCTACATCGCAGACAGCCCGAGTCACAAGATTCATCGTATCGAGGCAAAGAGCGGTCGTTTGAGGACCGTTGGCGGGACCGGTGTCGAGGGCTTCTCGGGGGATTCGGGACCTGCGGTTTCAGCTCAACTCTCCTATCCCGAGGGCGTCACCCTAGATCGAGATGGCAATGTCTACTTTGCCGATCTCGGCAACCACCGCGTCCGGCGGATCGATGCGCAGAGCGGTGTGATCACTACCGTTGCGGGCACGGGAGATCGGGGCTTCAGTGGTGATGGTGGATCCGCGCTCTCAGCGCAGCTTTGGAGTCCGGGACGCATTGCGGTGGATCGCAAAGGACGGCTTCTCATTGCCGACATCCTCAATGCTCGGATCCGACGCGTGAATGCTACGACTGGCGTGATCGAGACGGTCGTGGGGTCTGGAGTTCTAGGAGACGCTGGCGCCGGGACCGGCGGGTCGTTGTCCATTCCAGGCGACCTGGCGCTGGTGGGGAGAGACCTTTACGTTGCCGAGTACGGCAACCGACGCGTGCGCCGGCTCGATCTAGACACTGGCGTGATCAGTACGATCGCGGGCGGCGGTCTTTCGACTCGCGAGAATGTAGCGGCCGGTTCCTTCGAGCTGAAGTTGCCGGAAGCGATCGCAGTGGATCCAAAGGGAGAGAGGCTCTACATAGCTGACAGCCTCGCCCACACTGTGTGGCGCGTTGAGCTGGGTAGTGGTGGAATTTCCCGCTACGCTGGGACTGGAGAGCCGGGCTTCTCTGGCGACGGTGCGGCGGCGCTTGCTGCCGATCTGAGTTTGCCGGGAGCCGTTGCAGCTGCAGCCGACGGACGGGTTTTTGTCGGCGACTTCGGGAACGCGCGAATCCGGGTCGTCGATCGCGCTGGCTTGATCGACACCTTGCGCGCCGACGATGGGTCGGAGCTAAAGGTTGCACCGGTGAGTTTGGCGGTCACCCACGACGCGTTGTTGTGGGTGGGGGCCGGCTCCCCCGACATTTTTCGCTATGAGTTCGCTGAGACCCGTCGCGTGTCCCGGATCGAGGTGCGTCTTCCGTATCGGTCTCGACGAGCAAGAGGCCACCAGCTGGGCGATCTGTCGGTGGCGGCCGACGGCTCGGTGATCGTGGCCGACACTTTGGCACATCGCCTGGTTGCCGTTGATCCCCGTTCGGGAGCGGCGACGCTGGTCGCTGGCAACGGTGACTACGGCTTTGACGGCGATGGTCCGGCTCTCGAACAATCACTGTACCGTCCCGGGGGTGTGGTTGCGGGAACTGGAGGACGTCTCTACGTCGCCGATACTTTCAATCATCGGGTGCGAACAGTCTGCCGGGCAACGTCGAGTTCCGAAGGCGCTGCTGGTGGCTGAGGTGACGCGCCAGCGGGCCAGCCGCGTCGTGATCTGTCTGCTGGCTCTAGCCGGCATTGTGGGCGCTGCTCCCTCGTCGCAAGGTGGAGCTTTCCGACTAGACAACGGTCTATGGGTGATCCACGCATATCGTCCAGGCCAGGAGCTTCTAGCCGTCCATCTCACAGTTGGCTACGGCGCAGCCGACGACCCCAAAGGGAGTTCGGGCCTCGCGCATCTCCTGGAGCATGCGAGCCTGACCGGAACGCTCGACGTCGGCTCGCTCGAGCCGACCGCCGAGCTCGCTGCACTCGCCAATCTCGATCGTGTGGTGGCGGTTTCTGAGGGCGCGGGTAGCGCCCAGCACCACCAGGCGTTGGAAGAGGCCCTCAGGGCCGCAGCTAACCTGCGAGAGGCCGGCGAACCCTACGCGTCGCGGCTCGAGATGGTTGGTGCGGTTGGCTTGAACGCGGCGACTTGGCAGGACCGAACCGAGTTCTTTACGCGGCTGCCGCGCACCCAACTTGGACGATGGCTTGAGCTCGAGGCTGATCGGATTGCGCATCCGCTGTTTCGCGATTTTTATCGCGAGCAGCAGATCGTGGCGCGCGAGATCAATGGTGCATGGAGCGGCCGTCAGCCGCACGATGTCGTTGCGTCGGTCCTCGGTTATCCCCCTCTGCGCCCAGTTTCTGGGGTGGTGGAGGAGGTTCTTTCAATCGGTCGCCCGCAGGCGCTCGCTGCATTTTCGCGTGCATACCGCCCAGGTAACATGACGTTGGCTGTCGTCGGAGATCTCGACCGGGCTACGCTTACCCGCCTCGTCGAAGGGACTCTCGGCCAGGTGGTGGCAGGACCATCCCTGCCGCCTTGCGGTGTCGACACCGTTCGATCTACGCCGGCTGCGTTCGTGTTGCCAGTGCGGGCTGTGAACAAGGATCCATTTGTTCTCGCTTTTCGCCTCCCCCAGGCTGGCAGTGTCGAAGCCGCGGCGCTCGAGGTCGTTGCCCAATTGTTCGAGAACGATCGCTTCTCGCCGCTGTTGACATCAGCGGCAGTTGACCAACCGCGTATGACCGTTGGCACTACGATCCGTCGCGATTGCGGTCGTTCCGCTTTGTTGGCTCTCGAGGTGGTCGTCTCCCCTCAGACTGACGGTGAGCACGAAGTGTCGCCAGGCTTTGTCGCCCAAGCGCTAGCTCTAGCGCTCGATCGCTTTGATGAGTTCGGCCAAGATGCGCTCGAAGGAGCGCTTTCGCGGACACGGATCCATCATGCACTGATTTACGACGATCCGTCACAACTTGCGGCTGCGCTCGCTCTGAGTCAGGTCCGCGACGGCGACTGGCGACTGGCCGATACCAGGAGAAAGCGTTTGGCAGAGCTGTCGACGACAGATCTCCGCCGCGCTGCGCAACGTTGGTTGGCGGGCCCGCTTCGGGCCGCCTTGTCGGCAGGCAAGGAGCCCGGCGAATGAAGTGCTCTCTTGCGTGCGCTGTGGTTCTCACTTTCGTCGCTGATCTGGGCGCTGCGAGTTCGTCTGAGTCCAACCCGTTGATCACCTTGCGCTCGGAGGGCGGCGTAGAATTGTTGGTCGAAGAGCGCCCTGGTGATGACCAGCTGGCCCGCGTCTTGGTGGTCGTTGGGGTGGGTACGCAGAGCGAGGGAGCGGGTCAGTCGCAAGCCGCAGAGCTCTCTGCAGCAACAGTTTTGGTTGCTCAGACCAGCGAGGGTGTCAGCGTCGAGGAGTACTTGGCCTTCGTAGGTGGCAGCTCGACGGTCCGAGTCGGCCGTTTTGAAACCAGCTTTCGCTTTGTGGCGCCGCGCTCACGACTTCGCGACTTCCTCGCGCTATTGCCCGGCCAGTTGTGGCAACCGCCAGATCCAGCAGCGTTCGCCGCTGCGAGAGAGAGAGGCCGCGCCGTCGAGCGCATCAAGGCTCGTGATGCACGCCTCCAGGCAGGCCAGCTGGTGGAGTCGCTGATGAGAACAGGGGCAGTACAAGTTCGTGCTCAGAGCGTCGGAGCCGGTGGCGATCGTGCGGCTGCTGTGGCGGCGCTTCGCAGTCGCCACTACCGGCCAGACAACACGGTGGTTGGCGTGACGGTTGCCTCCGGCGGGCGCTCAGTTGCAGACCTGCTAGCGACTCAGTTTGTCGGCGACTCGCTCGAGCACACTGCGCAGGTATCGGCGCCAGCATCGTCGCCGGCATCGGCGTCGGTTCCCGCGGCCGGTGACCGTTCCAGCATGGTCCGCTGCCTACGCTTTCCTGGGCTTCCTCTCGACCAGCTGGTTCTAGGGTTTCCTCTGCCCGCGATCGAGCCGCCAGCATCTGCACTCGTTGCCTGTGAGGCGGTTGCGCAGCTGCTTGGGTCTAGCCAGTCCTCGCGCCTTCACCGACGCCTTCGGCTCGAAGAGGCCCTCGCCTATACGGTCGAGGCGCGTTGTCGGCATCTTGGCCGCGCCCGCTACGCGATCGAAGTTGCGTGTCGCACTCAAGACGCGTCGTCTGCACATCGCGCAATTCTGGACGAGCTCAAGGGTCTGTTTTCGACAGCACTTACCGAGTCGGAGTTTGTGACTGCGGTTCGCATGCTGCGCAGCCGCTTTGCGATCGATCATGAAAATCAAGGCGAGTTGTATGCCACAGCTTTAGCTCTTCTGGGGGTGGAACCTCGAGTGAGCCGAGCAGCCCGGGAACAGGCCCTCGCACAGCTGCTGGCCGGCGACCTAGGGTTGAAGAAAGACTGGCTGGAAGTCCGCGACATAACGACCGTGCTGGCGGCGAGCGGTCGACGCGAACTGTGCGGAGTGCGAAGCGCCGGTCAAGGAGGTGGACGGTGATGCGAAGTCATCCATGGGCTCGAACCTGGAGCCGCTTCTTGCTGTCGACGGTTTTGATTGGTACGGCCTGGCCGGTCTTAGGAACCGAGCGCTGCGTCCCGGCAGCGCCCGAGATGCCACTGGCAGACACCATGACAACGGCACGCATCGAGGTTGGCAGGAAGCTGTTCTTTGATCGGCGCTTCTCGTCCGATGGCCGTATCAGCTGTTCGGACTGTCACCAGCCTGATCGCGCGTTTACCGACGGGCGAGAACGGTCGCTCGGCGTTGACGACCTCGTCGGAATGCGCAACACACCGACCTTACTGAACGTTGGCTACTACGGCACTCTCTTCTGGGATGGACGGTCTGACTCGCTTGAAGACCAAGCGCGCTATCCGGTAACTCATCCTAAAGAGATGAACATGCGCCGCCTCGAGGTCGTGCGGCTGGTATCCGAGGACAGCGAGTACCGTGCTGCGTTTTCTCGTGCCTTCGCAGAGCAGGCCATCTCATTCGATCTTGTGAGCATTGCGCTCGCTGCCTTTCAAAGGACATTGGTCGCGTGGGCTTCGCCGTTCGACCACTTTTACTTCTGTGATCAGCGAGACGCTCTTTCTGATTCGGCCCAACGCGGGTGGCAGCTGTTCCAGGGGAAGGGAGATTGCATCAGCTGCCATCGTTTCGACGATGACCATCTCTACTTCACCGACTTTGGTATGCACAATACGGGGATCGGCTGGGATACCGAAGCTGTGCCCGACCTCGGTCGCTATCTCGTTACTCGAGACAAGCTGGACCGCGGCCGCTTTCGAACTCCGACTCTGCGGCAGATCGCGCAAACCGCTCCCTACATGCATGACGGGCGCTTCTCAACGCTTGCTGAGGTACTCGAACACTACGCGGGAGGAGGCTACCCGAACCGCTATTTGGACTCGCAGTTGGGGAAGATCAAACTCAGCGTCCAAGATCGCATTGATCTCGTGGCCTTCCTAGAGAGTCTGTCGGGGGTGTTGACAACGGCACCCAACGGCGTGGCAGGGACTGAATCGGGTGTGGAGCCCTGATGTTGCGACCGAGACATCTGCCAGCGAGACATCTGTCAGCGAGATACCGAGGTAACAGAACATCTTGCTGCCTCGAATGGCGCCTAGCCGGGTCGTTACGACGATGGCGTTGTGTCCTCGTCGTTGGCATCTTTGGCTTCGGGGCCAGCGGTGCAGCTGTCGCTCAGACGAGTAATCTCGGGTCGATCGAGATCGTTGCCGGAAGCACCGACGTGGGTGATGGTGGGCCTGCGACCGAGGCGACGATCGCGGGCATCGGCGGCCTGGCGCTAGCCAAGAATGGAGACCTCTACTTTTCCGATACTGGACACAATCGTGTGCGCCACGTTGCCGCGAAGACAGGAGTCATTTCGACGGTTGCCGGGACCGGGAGGATTGAAGGAAAGCTGGTTGATATCGCCACCAGTCACCCGCTGTTGACCCCAGGTCCGATCGCCCTCGATACGAAGCGAAGTCGTCTCTATGTCGGTGAGATCGTGGGGCATCGTGTACTCGAACTCGAACTAAAGAGCGGCCGAATTCGCGACATCGGTGCGCCAGAAGCAGGACTCGGTCAACTGGTCGGACTGTGCTGGGTCGGCGGTCGTCTGCTGGTTGCCGACAGCCTCTCCGGACAAGTGTGGGCCTGGAATCGAGAGGTATGGACTGGACTACTGTCTGAGGCCGAGCTCAGTAGAGGTGGCATTCGCAGTGCCGTCGAAGACGCGTCTGGCAACCTCTACATCTCTGAATTTTTTGGGCACCAGGTTCGCAAGTGGCAACCCGCTGAGCAACGGATGTCGGTGGTCGCGGGCACTGGCCGTGCGGGAGGGGGGCGAACCCAGGCGTTGGCCAACGCAACCGATATCGGGACCCCCGATGGATTGGTCTTCAATAGTGAAGGCAAGCTCCTCTTTGCGGACGTCGGCAACTCTCGGGTCAGTCGAGTTGATCTTGCGAGCGGGGTCATCGACACGGTCGCGGTGAGCGGTAAGGGACTGAATTGGACGCCGGGCTCTCTGGCGATTGGCGCGGACGGAGCGCTGTGGGTCGCGGACGTTCTGATGCATCGCATCCTCCGCTTCTCCGAGGCAGGACCAAAGGTGATCGCTGGGGGCGGCGCCATCGGCGACGGGGACAATGCGACTGAGGCGATGCTCTCGCATCCGGGACGCTTGGCAGTTGGCACCAAGGGGGAGGTTTACGTTTCCGATGCAATGCAACATCGTGTGCGAGTCATCGATGCGGACAGCGGGCTGATCCGGACCGTGGCAGGCACGGGTGTTCCCGGCTACAACGGTGACCAGGTGCCCGGGGTCCTAGCGCAGTTGAACCATCCAGCGGGACTCGCGGCCACTCACGACGGACGGCTCTTGATCGCGGACTACTACAACCATCGAGTACGCTCGCTTGATACCCGAAGCGGGGTGATCACTACCTTGGCAGGCAGCGGGTTAGCGGGCGTTGAAGGTGATGGTGGTCGTGCCGTCGATGCCGCCCTGTTGAACCCTCACGCCCTCAGTCTGAGCGCGGAGCATCAACTCCTGGTGACTAGTGCCGTCGCTCAGTCGGTGAGGCGCATTGATCTCGCCACCGGCATCATCGAAGGCTTCAAGCTCGATTCGCGTGCGGTGCCGCCGAAGCGCGTGATCGTTTTCTTTGGCGTTGCTGAAGCCGAGAATGGGGTCTACTTCGCCGATGGCTTTCGCAACGCGGTCTACTACAGCCGTGGTCGAATCATGCGCCGGGTGGCACCGTCGGACCTGAACTACCCGATGGACGTTGCGGTGGCGCCGGACGGAACACTCCACGCCAGCGACACGAAGAACAACAGGGTTGTGGCCTGGCGTGACGGTCGTTCAGAGACGGTTCTCGAGGGATTGGGCCGGCCGCGTGGAATCACCTTCGAGCCAGACGGGAGCCTTCTGGTGGCGGACACTTTCCACAATCGAGTACTACGTTTGCGCTTCAGTGAAGGCAGCCTCTAGGCCTTTGCCTTGGAGGCCAGTGCCCAAGATCGTAGTGAGATACTTCAGATGAGGCGAACATCACCCTCGCGGCCCCCTCGCTGGTTCATGGCGACCTTGCGCTTGGTACTCGCCCATCCACGGTGGACCGTCGCCGGCTTCTTGCTCTTGACCACGGCGTGGCTACCCGCGTTGTTCAACCTGCAACTCGCAACCGATGGTCGGCTGCTGTTCGACCCCGAGCACCCAGCGCTCGAAGTTCAAGACGAGATCTCCCAACGCTATGGGTCCGGGGATCTGATTGTCATCACTGTGGCTGCCGACGGTCCCGAAACCTTGTACACGCCGCAGGTGCTGGAAGTTGTGGCCCGCCTGAGCGACGACGTGCAGTGGCTCGACGGCATAGACGGTCCCGCGGTCAAGAGCGTTTCGACGGTCGTCTCACCCCGCTGGTCCGACGACGGGCTGGTAGTGACCCCGCCTCTCATGGCTCCACCGATCGACCTCTTTGATGCGCGCGAAGTTCAGAGGCTGGTATCGGCAGACCCGCTCTTTGCGGGATTTTTGGTCGCTCGCGATGCATCGGCGCTCGCCATCTACGCTCCGCTCGAGAGCTCGTCGGAACGCGACCAGGTTGTTCAAGGAGTGATGGAACTTCGGGACCGCGAGCGCGAGCGGCTGGTGTCGCACGGTGAGTCTGGGGCAACTGAGATCCAGGTGCTGGGGCCTGCCCTTGCCGAGGTTCAGCTCGCAAGGCACGTTCTTGACGACTTGAAGCTCCTTCTTCCGCTCTCGCTCTTTGTGCTGGCGGCGTTCCTCTGGCTTTGGTTTCGACGCCTGTCGATCGTTGTCGTCGGTCTTGCCGAGGCGGGTACGGTGATCGCGTGGACGATGGGGATCATGGCGCTAGTTGGCGAACCGTTGACACTTGTCACTGTTGTTTTGCCGGTCATTCTCACCGCCTACTGCGTTGCCGACTCGATCCACATTGGACAGCGATTTCTCGAGAAGCGAACGGAGGGTAGGCAACGTTCAGTGCCACACACGCGGGCGCAAGATATGGAGGCAGCGATTGTCGAGCTGCTCACCCCGGTGGCCTTCACCACCTGGACCACGTGTGCCGGATTTCTCGCTTTCGCCGTAACCCCCATCCCTCCGCTTCGCGCGTTTGGCCTATTGACGGCGGCCGGGGTGTCCTGCGCGCTTGTTACGTCGCTGCTGGTGGTGCCCGCGGCGCTCCTCGTCCTACGATTCGATGGGTCGCTACGGAGCAGTCGGATCCAGCAGCGTGTTGTGAGCGGGCTGGCTTCGCTGTCGGAGCGCCTGGTTCGCCGGCCCTTGGTGGCTCCAGCGCTGGTTCTATTAACTACGGCAGCGACGTTCTCCGGAGTTCTTTGGGTTGAAGTCCAAGACAGTTGGCTGTCCAACTTCAATGCGCGCAGCGAACTTGTCAGTGTCGACACTCGCTTCAACGAGACATTCTCCGGCAGCAATATGGTCAATCTCACAGTCGAGACTCCGGCTGAAGACGGCGTGTTTGGACCCCAGTACCTAGCTGCTCTCGACGGGCTGGAGGCTGCGCTTGAGAGCATGGAGGAGGTCGGGGCGACCCTGTCGGTAACTGACATCCTGCAAGGTATCGGCCGCGTCCTCGAGGGAACTGAACGGCTCCCCAGGAGTGCCAAGGAGGCGGAGGAATGGGCTCTCATTTTCGAGTCGGCGGGCGGAGCACAGAACCTCCAAGCGTACGTGGACGATGCGCGGTATGAATCCAACACCTGGGTCTTTCTTGAAACCGCGGATTTTAAGAAGACCGCCGCGGTCGTTGCGGCAGTCGACGGTTACCTTGAGCAGCAGAGCACTATGGTCCTCGGCACGGTCCGCTACTCGGGTGACGCCTATCTTGGAATGCTGTTAGTCGACAACGTGACGAGCAGCTTGCTTCGGAGCCTAGTCGTCGCTCTGCTCTTAACCTTTGTTGTGGCGTGGTGGATGCTCGGAGAATTAGGCGCCGCAATCCTTGCAATTACGCCGGTGACCGTCGCTATTCTGTGGAGCCTTGGGCTCATGGGATGGATGGGTGTCCCACTCGGAGTCGCAACATCTACCTTCTGCGCAATTGCCTTGGGTATCGGTATCGACTTCTCGCTCCACTGGTTGGCGCGCTACCGTCTCGCGCGCCAACGCGGGTGCCAAGTGGCAGCCGCAGTCGTCGATAGTGCGACCAGCTGCGGCGGTGTCATCTTGGTCCACGGCTTCGTTGTCATAGCGGGCTTTGCGGTTCTTCTCCTGTCGCCCGTGCCGCCCAATCGAGAACTGAGTCTCTTGGTGTCGGTGAGCGTTGCCGCCTGTGTACTCTCGACGATGCTTCTGCTGCCTTCGGCGGTGGGCTGGCTTGCCCCACGCCGACTGCGCAGAATTGCGTCTCCCGCTCAAAGCTTGAGTCCTCCGTTCGGCGTTGGGAAGGCAGCGTCGTGATCGGCCTCTTTCTAGTGGCGCTGCTGGGTATGCCGGTCGAGCCGGCGGCGGCTTTGCCGACTGGTGAGGCCGTCATGCAGCGGGTCAATGATCGCGACCGCGGCGTCGACGCGCGATTGCGCCTGCGCTTTTCGCTTCACGACAAGAAGCGAGGCACGTTCGATCGAGTTGTCGATGTCCGCCGGAAGCGATTCGGCGGTTCCTACCGCTCCATCTACCACACCAGGTCTCCTCCCCACCTGCGTGATGTGAGCATGCTGATTGCGGAGGATACTGCCCTCGACGGTATGTGGATGTTCTTTCCCGAGTCCGATCATCTGGTGAAGGTGGCGTCCCGCGGTATCAGTGCCTTGGCGAGCGATTTCAGTTGTCAAGATCTGCGAGTTACACATTCTCTCGGCGACTTTCAGTACACGACTCTGGGCCGCACGACCATTGGAGGGAAGCCTGCCTTTCGTGTCGAGATGAAGCCAAAGCGGGAGCGGTTGGGGCGAGAGTTTGGCTTCACCCACGCTATTGGCTGGGTTCTCGAGTCTGACTGGATCATTGTTCGCGCTGACTTCTTCGACGCGCGAGGCAACGTGTTCAAGCGGTTCGAATCCGAACCGCCGCAGTTGGTCGAGGGTGTGCCTACGCTGATGCGCTACAGCATGGTCAACTATCGCGCGGACCATCGCAGTGATGTTGAGGTGTTAACGGTCGAGTATCGCCAGGAACTCGACGAGGCCGACTTTTGGCCGGACGCGCTCGCGCGCTTGCCAGAGACAAGGGCGGCTACTGCATCGGGTCGGAGGCCGTGAACGAATCGGGTCAGGTGATCAAGCGACTTGCATCGCTGACGCCGACTTCGATCGGTGAGGCGCTCGACTGCATGGACGAAGCGCTGGAACACTTTCATCGAGAGAATGACTACCGAGCGGTTTTTCTCCACGCCTACAGGATCATCACTCAGAACGTTAGCGATGTGATTGAGTTCGACAAAGGCGGCCCCAAGGGGATCTTCAGCGACCCCGCGTGGTTGAGCTCGCTGGCAGGACACTTCGCAACTCTCTACTTTCGCTCCCTAGTTACTTTCGAGAGACCACCGCATCGCGAGCAGGCGTGGAAGGTCGCGCATGGGATGGCGATTGATCGGACCTCGACCGTGGTTCAGGACCTCCTTTTGGGCATCAACGCTCACATCGGCTATGACCTTGCACAGGCTCTTCATCGCAACATGGTTGAGCATGGCGACGCGGGCTCTTCCACCCGCCTTGATATTAGGAAGAGCGACCACGACCAAGCAAATTTGGTGCTGTCGCGATCGATAGCAGAGATCTGGCGTGTGATTCCTCGTCAGTACGGCGGATTGCTTCGAGTCGCCGACACCCTCTCGTTGCGAACGGACCGCTATTTTGCTCGAGTTGCACTCGTGCGCTACCGAGAGCTTGCGTGGTGGCGTGCTCGCGACTTGTTGATTGCCCGCGATGAGCGCGAGGTGGAAGAAGTGATGATGGTAATGAACCGAACATCAAATGGCATTGCGCACACCATCTCTGGGCAGCGGTCCTCGATTTTGAGGCTTTGCAATCAGGTCGGGCGCTGGAACCGCCGGCGAGACTACTCTCTATTCTTAGGAGATCCCCGGCCACAGGGCCAACCAGCTGGCGAAGTCAATACTTAGTCTCAGAAACGTGCTCAACGCGACGTCGCCGGTCCCGGTCTGATGTATGCCTCGCCCCAGGCCTGGTGGCAGGCCTCAGCATCCATGATGCGGTGGTCTAAGATCCTCAGTGGGCGTCTCATGAAGAGTTCGGGCTAAACGGTTCCCGAGCCTTGGGCGAGCGTCGGATTCGTGGCTGATCTCGAAGGGCGGTAGTGGTAGAGAGCTGACGTGAGGGACGGCGGCAGGTCGACGGCGACGAGGCCGTCAGCGGTCCGCCGCATCGCGGCGATGGTCTGTCGACCGCTGGCGACGACGCAGCTGTCGGAGACCCGCAGGTAGTGAAACTGCATCGTGATGCGGTTGCCCTGGATGCTTGTTAGCGACATTCGAATACTCACCTCGTCGAACGGTCGCAGTTCGTTGTGGAAGTCGCAGGAACAGTGGACTGTGACAAGCGCAAGATCTCGTTCGAGTGCGTTGAGGACGTCCGGGCATTGCTCCTTGAGGAAGATCTCCCGACATCGGCCTTGCCAGCGGACGTAGTTGGCGTAGTAGACATTGCCGACGATGCTGGTTTCATCGAAGCCGACGGTATGACGGAGTTCGAAGTATCGAGTTGGAACCGGCTTCAGGGGAACATTCATCGTTCTATTTCTGAAGGCGGATGCGAGATCGCCTAGGTTCTTGTTGGTGGGTGCGTTGGGGTAACAGGAGAGGTACCGCTAGCAGTATGGGTGGGTCCAGGTCATCGGGCCGACGCAGGTCGAGATGCACAGTTGTGCTTTGCTGGCGCCCGCCCCGAACCCGAAACGGCGCTCTGAGAACACCTGCGCGCAACGCTCCGGTGTAAAGCAGAATGTCCGTAGGGTCAGGCGACCAAGGTAGCGCCATTGCAGCCAGGTAGTAGTCTCCGTCGTCGACTCTACCTAGGTGGAATCCTCCTGGTGAAGAACGGACGGCGCAAGCGCGCGGTTGCGCTTGAGGGATCGGCGTGTCGAAGAGGCCGACAAAGATTACTCCCTGGAAGAAGGCAGGTGCCGTGACGATGGCACGAGGAGCTTGGGCCCGCTGGCGCTCGGAGAGTCGCTCGCTCGCGAGCATCTGTGCCACGGTTGCCATTGCGGCTTGAGCTCCGGTGGTTGCCAGAGCGCGAAAGCGGGTCGGTGAGATGCCAACAAGTTGGGTGAATCTACGGGTGAAGGTACCCAGGCTCTGATAGCCAACGTCAAGTGAGATGTCGGTTACCTTCTGCTCTGTGGTGAGCAAGAGGCGCTTTGCCGCTTCGAGTCGGAGAGCGGTGAGGAAGCGCCGTGGAGGCACTCCGGTCATTCTCCGGAAGACTCGATTTAGGTGGAAGGGCGACATGTACGCTGTCTCAGACATCTCGGCCAATGTGTAGGCGACATCGAGGCGCTGACGCATCTCGGAGACGACTCTCCTTACGGCGGTACCGTGCTCGCGCAATGTGTCAGCCCGGTGATGAAGGTGACGCTTGCCAACGGTCTTCGCACACGTGGAACTTGGCGACGATGCTAGCTTCATTTTTAGTCCTTCCCAGTGTTGGCGGTAGCTGCCGATGTCCCGAAGAATCCGCCGATTCCAGAAACGACTTCGTCGTTGACCCCATCGATCCGGGCCGAGACTGAGGCCACGTAAAAATCGGCGCTTCGCAGCACAAGCCAGCCGTCGCTGGTCTTTGAGGCGATTGCCAGCGAGCCATCGATACCGACATCGGCTTTGCGCAAGCACTCGATAGTGGCCCAAACCCGTGCAGCAGATCGTGAGAACGGCTCCTCGAGCGTCTTCGAAATCTCGTTGGCAAGATCGATTCGAGATCCGACGACACGCCGCCACGCCTCATCCTCAAGTGTGCTCGGATGTTCGAGGTCACAGGCGACGGTTCCATCTCCAACAACGACCAACGACAATTGCTCGACGTGAGCGACCGACACCTTCCGCGGCTCTCCAATCAGGTAGGGCCGACCAGTCGAGCCTCGCCTGAACGTGGCGCCCTGGGTTAAGGCTTCAACAACTGCATTTTGGTCACTTTCATACGACAGGCGTGACACGGCTGCGACATCGATGTTAGGGGATGCGAAGAGTTCTTCTGTACGGCGTTGGAGGTACGCTGCGAAGAGCGGCAGCTGCCAAGTGCTGGGTGGTTCGACGGCGTCGACGATTCGTAGCTTTAGGCCGTGCCATCGCTCTTTTGTGCAACCCGAGGTGTCGACAATCTCGAGGTTGTAGACAAAGGTGTTCTGATCTCGCCCCGTCTGCTTTGCCTGGACGATCCACGGTTCGTCGGCATTGAGACGCCCCGCGCTGATGGAGCGCACGCTGACGGGGAGGACGCGAGCGTGGGGGACGCACGCTTGAATACTGTGAATCGCGGCATCACGGGCACCCGGATCACCGAGCTGAAGCTCCTGCGGGAGGTATTGACAGAACCACTCCGCCTTACCGTCGGAGGCTATGTGCGCGGTCGAATTGGTCGCGAGGAGCATGTCGTAAGAATCGACTCGCTGAAAGACGCCGCGCTGGAACATCAACTTGTCGTAGAGGCTTGAGGCCTCCGAAAGCGCCATCGGTCGGGCTGCTTTGCCGTTCTGAGGGCAGTCGAGATCGGGAGGTGCATCTTCGTCGGGAGTTGAACGGAAGGCGCAGGTTGCCGACAGGTGATCCAGCTGAAACGCAGTCTCTGCGCTGCGGATCGTCACTTCGATTCGACCGTCGAGCTTGGCGAGAGCTGCAACCCGGATGGTCGACCCGCCGGCGGGCACCCTGATCACACGTTGGAATGCGACGTCTTCGAGTGCGGGAATCATCTCGTTGCCGGACAGGGCCATTGCGTGTTCTACGACCGCTTCTAAGCCGATCACGGCGGGAAGCACAAAGTGCCCCTCGATAGCGTGATCGGCTAGGTAGAGATCTGTGCTGGGGTCGAGCTTCGTCTCGGTGACTAGTTCCACGCCGTCAACCGAGAGCAGTGGAGTTTCGAGGAAACGTCCGAATGGAAGCTTGGCGGGGGCGAATGGCAAGCTGTCGATCTGTCCCAGTCGGCCGGTCACTACGGTGCTCGCCTGGTCTGTTTGCGGTCGCGTGCGCAACAGCCTTAAGAAGATCTCGATGCCTCGGTCCACCGGGATGGGAACCAGGCCTCGGTGCTTCAAGACGTCGACGCTGCCAAGGCGGGCGCCCATTCCGACCGCCTGCCAGACGGACCATTCGATCGTCGTCGCAAGGCAGTCGGGGTGTGCGGTTGCGAATGCAGCGACGTCCTCGCGGAGCCACTCGTTAGCTAGCGCGTAGTGCGCCTCACCCTCAAGCCCGCTGCGCGAAATGACCGAACCGAACGCGATCAACAGCCTGAGCTCGGAGGTGTCGACGCTGGCGAGAAGAAACTCGAGGCCGGTAACTTTGGGTGCCAGTGTTTCTTGGACGACAGAGTCGGTGAGTTCGCCGGACGCGGTCGGACGATTGATCGCGGCTCCGTGCAGGATGCCGGTCACAGTGCCGTATTTGTGTTCAATACGGTGGACCATGTCGGTGACTTCAGCTAAGTCGCTGAGGTCGCACACCTCATACTCCCAGTTCAGCGAAGCCTCTTCGAAACGTCCCAAGTTGTTGTCGAGCTCTACACTTTGACCGATCTTGCTGCGGCCGATCAGGACGACCCGTGCGCTCGTGGCTTCGGTGAGAGCGCGAGCGCACTCGGCAGTGATTCCCTTGGCACCGCCGGTGACCAGGACGACGTCGGAGTCCGAAAGCTGAATCTTGCCGTTCTGGGGTGGACGTTCCCGCAAGGGTCTGAGCACAGGAGCCCGGAGAGCTCCACTCTCGTCGATGTGGATCTCGGCGAAAGCGGCATCACTTTCGAGCGTTTGCCGCACAGTCTCAGGCGGTACCGACAGTGGGTCTCCATCGAATTGCACGACGAGCGTTGTCAAGTGTTGCGACTCTCGGGCGAGGCAGCGCGCAAAGCCGGCCCCAAACGGTCCAGTCTGTAGCACGATTAGGTGATCCACGCGGCCTTCGCCAATGAGGTGAGCAGCGTTGAGTAACCTCTGAATCGTGTGGTCTCGTGTGACCAAGGGGACGACCAGAGTCCTGCTCGAGTCGACGTGCCTTGCTACTCGTCGAACGGCGGCTTCGAGTTGCTCGTCTGCCGGCGCATACCCGCCATTTGGTGGGCGTTGATAGTTGCACTCAAGCTCCTTACCAGCCGAGGCCGGCCTTGACTCCAGTTCTTCCAGGTTGACGGCAAATGCTCGAATCCACGGTCCGACGCCGTCGGGAAGGGGGGCTGCGTGATGCGTGTTGTCACGAACTTGTTCGAGAGAACTTGCGACTTCCTGCAGGGTTGCATCGGAGAAGTCGGTTGCTCCCAGGAGGGGCGGAATCCCGAGCGCTTCGCCGACTTCCGCGACTAGGTTAGAGACCGCAAGCGAGCTGAGTCTCAGATCCGCTAGAAGTCGTAGGTCGGGCTTGAGTGCCGAGACCGGTAGTTCCGTGTGCCTCGACAGTGTCGTGCGCAGAGCATCCAGGATCGAGGTTGAGCTACGCTCAACGGCTTCGGTGTTGCTGGTCGGTTTGGAGTTTGGCTTGCTCTTAGCACCGGGCTCGCATGGGTTTCCCAGAAGCGAAGGGTAAGCGCTGGAATCAATAGCTCGAATCAGGCGGGTCCGGTAGAGCGGACCGAGGGTGAGTTCGGTGCCAACAGCGTAGGCTGCGGCCAGCGCGTTGAGCAGACCGGAGCAGCCTCGCGACCCGACCTCGATCGAGATTGAAGGCAGGGAGCGGGTTCGTGCCACCATGTTCGAGAGGAGCTGGTCAGGCCCGACTTCGAGCCACAGGTCGATCGGCTCGTCAAGCGAGCACAGCGCCCTCTCAAGGGTGCGATCAAAGAGCACCGGCTGCGTCAGCTGGTCGATGAGGAGCTGCCCGATGTTCGTGTCGCAACTGAGTTGCCCTCCGGAGACAGTCGAGAACAATGGGCGTTCGAGAGGTTTTAAGACGCTCCCGATCTCAGACTTCTGGAGATACTGGCGGAGGCCGTCGGCGGCGGTGGCCATGAACGGAGTGTGAAAGCCTGCCGCGACCCGGATCGGATGCGCTGCGATGCCCTCGGCCCGAGCCGCTGCCACGACTTGATCGACCGCCGCCACCGATCCAGCGACAACGTTTTCGCGCGCTCCGTTGCAGCAGCTGATCCAGACTTCGCGTTCGGCGATGAGACCTAGGATCCGTTTCTTTGACGCTCCGATGTGGGCCATGCACGATCGCGTTGACGAGGAAGCGGCCATGAGTCGGCCGCGCGTCCGCACCAACTCGCTGAGCGCGCCCTCCTCGATCGCGCCGGCCCAGTGCAGTGCCGTGAGTTCACCCAAGCTGTGGCCGATTGCCAGACTTGCTTCGACCCCAAACCTGTTGATCAGCCGAAGTGCAAGGAGCGAGGAAGCGACCAGGGCTGGCTGGGCCACGTCAGTAGTCAACGGGGTGATCTCGGCCGGCGAGAGCGGCAGGTCCATGTTGTGCAATGAGGCCGGGAAGCGCCGGCGCACACTCGACAGGTCTTCAGGTAGCTGCGACCCCTGCCCAGGGAACAAGAACCCAATGCGTCCAGGCTGCTCCCCGTGCCCGGCATAGACCCCGTCGCGTCCGCAGAAGCGCCCATCGATTGGCTGCTTGAGCAGTTCGAGAGCCCGCGTTGTGCGCTTGGTCAACTCGCTGGGCCCATCGGCGACAATCGCTACGCGGCACGCGCCCGGCCCCGACGTCATTGCGGCCTGAGCTGATGCGGCAGCGAGGTCGGTCAGCTCTGACAACGATAGGGTCGCGCCGATCGAGCGCAGTTGCTCCAGCTCGGTGCGCAACCTCGCAACGCTGTCCGCTGTCAGTACGAAGAGCTCCGGGCCGGGACATCCGGTGGTCAGCGAGCAAATTCTGCTGGGCGTGGGTTGCTGATGAGAGTCGAGCACAATGTGGCAGTTGATGCCTCCGAATCCCATGCCGCTCACTCCGGCGGTTCGCGTTGACTCAGGCCACAAGCGAGGCTGCTCGAGAGGGTCGAGCGAGGTAGCGTCCAGTGCTCCGGAACGGGTGCAGCATCCGGTCATCGGGGGCTGGACACCGTGCTTGATGCAAACGGCTGCCTTGATGAGGCCCGCGATCCCTGCGGCGGCTTTGGTGTGTCCGATGTTCGCTTTGATCGAACTCAGAGCGATAGAGGAGCGGGCATCAGTACCGAAGAATGTGTCGAGCGCTCGGATTTCGGTGGCATCGCCTACAGCCGTGCCGGTGCCGTGAGCTTCGACGTAGCCGACTTCTGAGGGTTGCTTTCCGGCGCATCGGTAGGCCCGCTCAAGCGCCAGCACCTGGCCGCGCGCTGAGGGACGGGTGATGCCGCCCGCGCCGTCGCTTGAGATGCCCCAGCCGCGGACAGTGGCCTGGATGGTGCGGTTCTCGGCGATGGCGTCCTCGGTGCGCTGGAGGACGATGACTCCGCAACCCTCGCCGGGCAGGAAGCCGGTCGGATGTTGGTCGAAGACGCGCATGTCGGATGTCGCTAGCGCCCCCGCTTTCGAGAAGCCTACGAGTTCGAAAGGGTCGAGACTGACATCCACGCCGCCGGCGATCGCGACATCGAGTTCACCTCGTTCGAGGCTTGCACAAGCTTGACTCACTGCGAGTAGTGAAGATGCGCAGGCGCCATCTACCGTGAAACCGCCGCCGGAGAGGTCGAAGTAGTTACAGATTCGACCAGCGATGGTGTTAGCAAGACCGCCGGCGAGTGTTTCTTCTGTAACGTCGTTGAGTGTTTCGCGGAAACGAACCCCGATGCGGTCGAGCAAGTGGTCGATGTCATCAGCAGCCATGCCTGCTGCGAGTTCTTGACGGATACATCGGCTGACGTATGGCCAGCGCAATCGCAGAGCGTGGGCGCGAGACTCTTCTCCAGTGAGGGAGTTGCCTAGTAAGACGCCGGTGTTGTTGAGCGGTAGTCCGCGGCCATCGGGAAAGCCTGCATCGGCCAACGCGTCGGCAGTGACGTCGAGCGCGAGCCAGTGCACGAGGTCGGTCGAAGTGTGAGCGTTGGCGCTGATCCGGTAGCGGATGCGGTCAAACGTGTAGCCCTCTAGGAGGCCGGCCATTTCGCAGCTGATCAGGTCAGGTGCGTCGCCGCGATACTCCTCGAGGTTCAGTCGGTGATCAGGGATGGCTCGCAGCGCTCGGCGCCCGGCCATAGCGTCTTCCCAGAGAGCTTGTGGTGTGCTGGCACCAGCGTACCGGCACGCCATGCCGACGATTGCGAAACCAGCGTTCACTTTGCCTGCGTGGTCGGTGGGGCGTGTGTCGATGCTCGAAGTACCAGTGGTACTCGAAGTGGCAGGGGCATGGCGTTTCGAATTGCGATTGCTGCGCCGCGCGCGGCGCAGACTGCGGTGAGTGCAAAGAACAGCCCAAAGACAACGTGTGCGGTCATGAGGACGCCGTAGGTGGCCGCTACGGAAGCTCCGAAGAGCACTTGACGCCGGGGTTTTGATGGGGTTGTTGCAGGGTCAGTGACCATGTAGAAAGTGAAAAGCAAGAAGGCAACGCCGGTCATCGGCGCGAGCGGCGCGGCGATGGGCATTCCGAAGACAACGCTGCGGATGAAGGCTTGGAGTGCGAAACCGCCCAGCCACCCGCTGATCAACGGGAGCTTCCTTGTCAGCTGTGCGTTCAGCATGAAGCCCAACGCCACGATGAAGATCGGCAGCAGCCAGTCCAACAAAGATCCAAGATTGCGCGTGAACATGTATGGCGGTGCGATCCCAACCCAAGGGAGGGCTAGCAGGGTGACGGTGATGCCGAGGTTGGATGGGTTGAAGACGTGCATGCGTCGGTCACCAATCCGGACCTGCAAGAGGCTCTTCGAGCAAATCGCTACGGCGCTTGCGAACGCGATCGGTGCCAGGCGGTCGTTCGCATACAGCAGCATGGAGACCGCTAGGCCGGTGATGTGCGCTGAGAGCAGGGCATCGACGAGACTGCGCAGATCACGCGTCGCAAACCGTGATGATCGATTCTCAGAGCGTGCCCGTACGAGTTCGAGTGTGATTTCGAGTCCGTAGGCGGTAGCCAGGGCGACCAGCACCTGAGCGTAAGACTGCTCGAATCCGAGGAGGGTGTGACCCGCGATGTTGAAGAGCGTGAGCGTCAGCGCGAAGCGACGGAGTGCCTTGAGATGAGGACGCGCCAAAGGTGATGCTGGGCCTACCATCTCTATATCCCCTGCCGCTTGAGGAGCAATGTGTGACGACCGGGAGCTAGCGCAATGTCATGTTGGCGCACTTCAAGACCATCTCGCCAGAGGATCCGTACCGCGACTGCCTCGCTTGCTTGTAGCGCGCCTAAGCCGAAGTGCACTTCATGGCTGCGGACACCAGAATGTCCGCTGCCGCCGTCGACTTGGCGTACTCCGGTGATCCCCGAATCAGTCTTGATCTCGACTCGGGCACCGTATGCCGGACTGCCGAGCGGCAGGCCTGCGCTAGTGGTACTGGTTCCAACTAGGCGCGTTGCCTCGATCGGCTCAAGGGGGTAAAGAACGCTAAGCACGAGTGAGGGTCTTGTTGAGCGCGACTCGTTGAGGTAGAGAAACGACTCGTCCCACTGATTGCCAACGAGTAGATCGATGTCGCCATCAGCGTCCACGTCTGCGGTAGCGATTGCGCGTGAGATTTGGTCGCGGCCCAGGCCTACTTGAGGTGCCACATCCACGAACCTGCCACCCGTTGAGCGCACGAAAAAAGGATTCACTGCCGTGCCGCTCAGGTCGTCCCCCGCCTGACAGCGGAACCAGAACTCGGGATGTTTGAGTAGCAGATCGTTGCCCATCGCGAGCTCATGGAGTTCCGGCCAGCGGTTGGTCTCGCCCCGAAGGAATCCGGTTGCCTGGACCGCCTCTAGGGTTCCATCGTTGTTGAAATCTTCCAGTCGTGTATCCCAGCCCCAGCCGCTTCGTGAGAGACCTAAGGCCTCGCTGCGATCCCGGTATGGAGCGCGTCCTTTGGCGAAGGACTCGAGTCGACCGGTGCTCTCGAACAAGAGGTGACTCTCTTCGAGCGCGTAGCTCTGCGCGATGTTGCTGATGAAAAAATCGAAATGACCGTCGCCATTGAGATCCCCGAAATCGACCCCCATCCCTTTGAATGAGTCGCGACCCAGCACTTTGGAGGCTGGTGTGGTTAAGTCCCGAACACCTTCGACGATGCGGAGGTCAATCTTGCCAGGCGTCGACCGATTGTGCAGTAGACGATCTGGGCCGAAGTCGTTGGCAAAGTAGAGTTCGGGCAAGAGATCGCCATCAAGGTCGGCGGCCCCAATCGCCAAGGTCCAAGCGGTAGCGACCTTGGACGCGAAGGCGTCTTTGACTTTCTTGAAGTGGACGCTGGGCTGGCGACCGGCTTCGGCGTTCACCCAGCGGAACAGGCGGTTGTGTCCGCCATTGAAAGCGCGCGACATCGAATCTTGCATCTGCGGCCGCTTTGCAGGATCGCTCGATGACGGAGTGCCAAGCAACTCGACGCCGTCTTGAAAGTAATTGCCGAACACCAAGTCGACGTGCCCGTCACCGTCGACGTCGGCCTGGATCGCGGCGTTGGTGTACCACTCCTGCTCGATGTTGGAGCCACGGTTGATCTCGAACTCCTGTTCGAGAAAGGAGTCTCTTGCGACCGTCTCGGTCTCGCCAGCACGCCGCAGCCAGACGACGGGCTGACGGCCCCAGTAGTAGACCAAGAGGTCGATCCATCCGTCTTCGTTGTAGTCGCCGGGTAGGCAACCCATAGGGGCGACGCCGTCCGGCCTGCGGGTAGGCGAGGCGTCGAGCTCGAAGCTTTCGTAGCGGAGGATTGGGGTGAGCGTGTGGCCTTGAGGAGCTGGGGTAACCACAACCCGGTCGGTCGCGGTCTCCACGTAGCAGATGTCGTTAGCGACTCCATCCAGGTCGAGGTCGGTCACCGCGACGGACGCTCCGACGGCAGAGATCCAAGAGGATAGCCGCGCAACAGCTGGATGCGTTCGTCGCTGGCTTGCGTTCGGGCCGCTGTGAGGAGGTGAGGGGAGAGCTAACTCGCGGAAAGAGAAATCGACAGCCAGGATCTCCGCTGACTGCTCGGCGTGCTGACTCGTGGTGGCGGCGAGGAAAAGTGAAGCCACCGCAACGAGCGAGACGATTCTCTCGTTGATTCTGATCATGCGCTTCGCCTCCCGGTAGTTGGTTGGCTGAGAGTCCGGCGAACCTCTCTGCGCCAGGTTAGGTATCCGGCGGTTGTGTCGTCTTCCGCGACGTCGTAGCGCGACTGCTCCAACGTGGAGTGGGCCAGCGAACTAACCTCACTGAGGCTGAGGCCGAGCACCTGCTGTGCGATCGATCGGGTTCCGTTGTCAGCTATTCCCGACGCCACGCGTGCCTCAACACCGAAGAGAAACCCCTGCCGAAGGTGACCCTGCGCCCCGCCGGATCTCGATACGAGTTCGTCCAACTCTGGCGTGTCGCAGCCGCCTGCGTAGGCTGCGGCGAGCCCCACTCCGCTCCAAAGATCCTCGCGGCGAGGTGGGTCAAACATCGAGATGACCGCATCGATGCGTTCGGGGACCGCGCACTCCACGAACCAGAGGCTGCGACCCAGGCCTTGGTCGTAGCATCGCGCTTGGTCTTGGGCAAGGCGCCGCCTGCCAGAAGTGTCCTGGCTCTTGAAAGAGCGGCGGGGGCTGAAGTAGCCATCGTGAAAGCCCCAGCCATCGATCGCTAAGCCGCTCAAGAGAGGGTCCAGTCGCCGCCTAAGCGAGCCTGCGAAGAATGGGAGCCGCGCCATCGCCCAGCCCACGCCGACATGAATGAGATAGTGGTGGGACTCACCAGCCGAGGTACTGAGCAGCCGCTGAACCAGCCGTCCGCCAAATGGTGAGAGTGCGTCGCGGATTCCGAGGCCCATCGCAGCTCCCTCGAACTGGAAACCACGCAGTCTCGGCTCGGTGACGACTAGGCGCTCTGCAAGAGCCTCAACATCACGCGTTACCAACGCCTGGTTGTAACCCTCGAGGAAGGCTTTTCCTACTTGTTCTAAGAGATACTGCTTTGCGGACTCTGAATGAACAGCCGTCGGCGATGAGAGCGCTGAACCCTGGCGGTCAGGGGTGAACCCTCGCTTGCTGAAGGTCGCTTCCGCAGCGTCCATGGAAAGAAAGTATGACCTCAGGCGCGATATCACTCGGACTCCTCCCAAAAGCTGTCACTAGGGTAGGGAAGAGATTAGGCGCGAGAAAAGGAAAGATGCAATGGATAGAAAGATCTATTGAAGAGCTACTGAGGGACTATGAGGACTAGTCCGTATGTGGCTACTTGGGCTGGTCTAGTTTGTCTTGGCAGCGTTATTTTGTGTCGCCAGCGGTCAAGACTTCCTCGCGGCTTCGGACTGCTAGTTTGGTGAGGATGTGATGAACATGGTTTTTCACCGTGAAGCTTGAGATCTCGAGCTCGCTCGCGATCTCCTTGTTTGTTAGGCCCGACTTGAGGAGTGCCAAGACCTGACGTTCGCGTCGAGTTAGGTGGGCCGCGCCGGTGGTGGGGGGTGCGTGGCCGTGGGTCCCGCGTTCGATCCGTCGACAGATTCGGCCAGCAACTGCGAGCGTACAAAGCGGGGTGCCCCGTCGTAGCTGTCGGACGGTTCGTTCGAGCTCATCGCGGGTCGTTCCTTGAGTGGTGTAGGCGCACGCACCAGCCTCGATGTAGTCCAGAATACTGCCGCTGTCCGTCACTCCGAGAACCACCACTTGCACAGACTGGTCGCGTCGGTAGAGCTCGTGAACCAGTCGCAGCGCGTCGCGGCGAGCAACGCCGTCGTGGAGAAGTACGATCTCGACCTCGGCCTGGCTTGCGAGCTCACTGACCTCGCTAAGGACCTGCGTTCGAGCAACCAGGTTGATCGCCTCTGAGTCGCTGAGGGCCACAGCGATAACATCGGCGAGCAGCGCTTGGTGGTGAACTAGGATGGCTCGCGGCGCGCGCGATTTGCTGCGATGGCGGACGGTGGTGTGAGTGATAGCGGCCGTATCCACAGGTGCGATGTCCTTATCTGATGGACGAAGGGGCGGGCTAGTCCCTCTTTTTGCTGGCAGTGTATTCGGTGGGTCGTGTGCTCGTTTTCTCCTTGTTTAGCTCGCCAGTTCGTGACGAGGAGGGGAAAGCCATCCACGATAGTCGGCTTGGCGGACTGCCGCGGTGCGTCGCGTTACCTTCAGTTTTCGCAAGATGCTGTGGACATGGTTCTTCACCGTGAAGACAGAGATTCCCAGCCGGCGAGCGATATCGGCGTTGCTTAAACCGTCGGCGATGAGCACGAGTACCTGGCGCTCGCGACGCGAGAGTGGGCCGTGGATCGGTGCCTCTGCGTCTCCACATCCGAGCGCTGCTAGTCGTGCGAAGAGTTGCTTGGCCTTTGAAGGGGCACAGACCACGTTGCCACAGAGGGCCGCATCGAGAGCCTCAACAACATCGGCGAGGGTGAGGTCCCAGAGCAGATAGCCCTGAACACCGCCGCGGAAGTAGTCAACCGGATCCTCATCGTCCCAACCGCCGCGGCTACCGCGGAGAACCACAATCGGTTTTGTGCCGGCTACCGAGACGACCTGTTTGAGTGCGGCCAGCGCGGTCGATGAGCCCGAGTCGGTGGTGAGCAGAAAACAGTCTGCGAGAGGGGTGGCACGGAGGTCTGGTAGTGCACAGTACGAGACCTCGTCAAACTGCTTGGTCGCCCTGAGCGCCAGACACAAGCAGTCGGTCTCAAAGGATAGCTCGCCAACAACGAGCACTGACCTCGCCACCTTTCGTTCCTCCAAAGAGAAAGTCCTCTTTCTTGCTGGAAAGTAACTATCGTACCAGTTGCGAGATGAAGAGTGCAAAACAATACCCTTTGAATCGAAAAGGAAGCGTCGGGCTAGGGGGGAGTACGCCGCTGCCGCTGGTTGGTTGTCGCGAGCACAGCTAAGGTTTGCCGATAGCCTTTTCAAGGGCTCGTTGAGAGTTCGTCTGTCCATGCATGAAGCTAGCGGACCAGGCGAAAAACCAACTTCTCCCGGTTTGCGGGTTTGAGTCAATTCTTTGGGTTACAGCGCCAACTTTGCTGTTGCCTTCAGCGGAGCCATGCAGGCAAGTTGCTTTTGCGCCGCCACACGAGCTCATCTCGCATGCGCGGGAGGCTAATGGAGGTGAAGGCTTCGCTTAAGCGTCGCCGTCATTTCCCGGTCCCCGCACAAGGGCGCTGGCTAGGCTCGATGCTTCGTGGCTACTTCGGTTACCACGCTGTCCCGACCAACAGCGCGGCCTTGCCCACATTCCGAACGGAGGCTGAGCGGCACTGGATGCATTCATTGCGTCGCCGCAGCCAGTGCCACCGGATGTCGTGGCCTCGCTTTCGCGCCCTAGCGAAGAAGTATCTTCCAGACCCGCGTATTCAACATGCTTGGCCCGATCCGAGCCTTCTCGTCAACCACCCAAGGTAGGAGCCCAGTGCGTTAGCGGCGTACGCTGGGATCTGCGCGGGGGGCACCGGATAACCGGTGTCCCTACCGCAACCACTGCCATCGTTTAGCGTACGCCGTGCTGCAGATGGGGCCACGGCGCACAAGCCCAACGGGCGCGGGGGGTTTGGACGGCCAGCCCAAGCCTCCCGTGGGACCGGAGACTCGGCAACGATACTCCAGCATCGCCTCCTCGCTACGGCGCGAACTAACCGTCCAGATCCCCGCGCTCAGTCCCGCGGGAGTTTCACCACGTGCTGCTAGAGCCAAGTTCGTATGGCGTCTCTGTCACGAGTTCGACGGATTGCATCGTCCTTTTTCTGGTTCTCCTGGTCCAACGGTGGTGGGGATCGGTCGCGATTGCTCGGTAGCTTGCGGCTAGGCGCTCCAGCTGGTGTCTGCTGGGCCTGCGCAACGACCAATAACGCAGCGACTTAGGGCCTAGCTCTCCAAAAGACCAAAGTTTCCAGACACTTTCCCAGAACTCCTCCCAAACTCCTGCTTGACACTCACTCGCACCTACAAAGGGAGTCGCCAATCGGTCGCCTCCTCAACTCGTGCGAAACAACCCGGAGGAGCACCAAGTGAGAACTTCATCCAGACAGCTCAGTATTCAGCATTCGGCCAAGGCATTGGTAGGACTTGTGCTCATGGGGGCGGTGGTGCTCGGGGCCTCGGCGCCGGGATCTGACGACGAGTCCGTTCCGTCGGCCGAGTCGATTCTCGACCGCCATATCGAAGCAACCGGCGGCAAGTCAGCACACCTCGCGTTCGAGAGTAGGAAGGCGACCGGAACCCTTGCTGTCGTGCAGTCCGGGCAAGACTTTGAGGCCAAGTTCGAACAGCACGTCAAGGCGCCGGGCTACAGCCATGTAGTCGTCGATGGAGAGTTCTTCTTTCAGGTCAAGGCCAACAACCTGGATCAGGCTTGGGTATGGATGCAAAGCCCGCTCCACGAAGAGATAGCTGGAGACGGAAGTACAAGCTTGCTTGAAGGCGTCGAAAGGACGCGTGCGCTAGAGGGCTCTCAGTTACATGCGGCTGTGCACTGGCGCGCAGGCGTTGCCGAGGCCAAGAACCTGGGTGCCGTGGAGGTGGCGGGTAGGCCTGCCTACGAGATCCGAATCACATCCAAGAGCGGGGAGCAGTACTCCAGGTTCTACGACCAGGAGCGTGCCTGGTTGGTGAAGAGTACCCGCCAGATCGAGCTAGATCACGTCGGCGTGGTCGATAACGATGCGTTCTTCGAGAACTACAAAGAGTTCGATGGAGTGTGGCTGCCTACCACGAGGCGGCACTTGCTCACTTCACCAACCCTGGGTTTGGTTAGTACGCAAACCTGGGTGTACCAGACCATTCAACATAACGTCGTGGTACCGGATTCGTTGTTTCTGGCGCCGGACGGTCACCAGCGGTGATTCGGCGCCCGGGCATTCTGCTGCTGTCAGTCGCGGTTGGGCCGCTACTCGCACTGGGGGTTACGGTTACGGCTCAACAGGCAGCGGGCGAAGTCGGTTTTGCGGAGGAGGTCTTGCCTTTCCTGGCTGAGCACTGCGAGAGCTGCCACAGCGGTAAGAGACCGAGTGCAGGATTCGACATCGGTCGGCTGTCGGCCGACTTCGTGGACGGACCGTCGATCGGTCGATGGCTCGAAGTGGTCGAGAAGCTCAACAGTGGTCTTATGCCTCCGCCGAGTCAACGAGATCGTCCGACAGAGGAGCAGAGTTCGGCGATCGCCGCATGGGTCAGTGAGCGCATTGCGGCGGGCGAGGCGACCCGGCTCGCGGCGACGGGGTCGACGTCCTTTCATCGGCTCACCCGCCAGGAGTACGCGAACACCATCAGGGATCTGCTTGGAGTCCAGTTCGAAGCCTCTGAATCAGGGGCCCTTCTCGAGGATGAGGATTGGCGCGGCCTGGAACGCATCGGTTCCGTTCTTTCGTTGTCGGCGGCCCACATCGAAAGGTACTTCGCCGCTGCCGAGCAAATTCTCTCGGATGCCTACCCCGACATACCAGCAACACGGTCGACTGACAGACGAACAGCTCTGGACGTTCTTGGCGGCCGCCTGGGACCCGGCGAGCAGGGCCTCGAACCCAACGATTCGTTGGTCGTCGTGCCGAGCGTTCGTCTCGACGTGTGGCCAGGCCAGGTGGTCCGCGTTGAACCAGCTGGCGGCGGTCTCGAGTTCGCCGGTCGGTATCGGATTCGCGCTCAGATGAGCGGTCTTCGACCCGAGGGTGGTCGGGCGCCACATATCGAGTTTGGGGTCACCGGGTCGGATCGCCTACTCCATGAACAGGATCTGCTCGCGCCCGAAGGCGGGCCCACCGTCGTCGAGTTTGAAGCGAACCTACCCGCTGGCCCCCTCCAGTTCACTGTAGCCAACGCCGTTCCCGGCCCCACGATCCTGACGCGGCTAGGGCGCTCTTTGAGCGCAAAATTCTCTAGTCTCGAGAAAGGACGAATCCCGTGGCAAATCCCGCTCATTGACGAGAACAACCTCCCGCTGTATCCACTGTTGATCTGGGATTGGATCGAATGGGAAGGTCCGCTACCTCCGGTCGATACGACGCGTGCCATCTACATGCCCGACACCCAGATCCAGATCCGCTCTAAGCTCGAGGCCTTCGCGACCAAAGCTTTCCGACGTCCTCTAATCGCAGGTGAGGTTGACCAGTATGTAGATCTCGCTTTCGCCGAGATCGCCACCGGCGCCGATCCACGGTCTGCGATGAAAGCCAGCATGCAGGCAATCCTCTGCTCGCATGGCTTCCTCTATCTCGTCGAGGGCTCCCGCGAGCGCACCGTTAACGAACTTGACGATTGGGAACTGGCGTCAAGGTTGTCCTACTTCCTCTGGAGCACCATGCCCGACCAGCGGCTCGCTCGTCTAGCAGCAAAAGGCCAGCTGCGCCGCCCCGAGGTCCTAGAGGCCGAGGTAGTAAGGATGTTGGACGACCCCAGGATCGAGCGCTTCGCAAACTCCTTCTCTCGTCAATGGCTACAGCTGGGCCGAGTCGGACAGTTCACTCCAGACTCTGAGCTTTACCCCGAGTACGATAAGTACTTGGAGCGGAGCATGGTCGGCGAGACCACTGCCTTCTTTGCCGAGGTGCTTGCGGACAATCTCTCACTACGGGAGTTCCTCCGGTCAGACTGGACGATGTTGAATTCGCGTCTCGCGCTGCACTACGGCATTCCCGGCGTGACCAACGACGGCTTCCAACGCGTCACCCTCGGACCGAATGATCACCGCAGCGGCCTGCTGACGCAGGCATCGATCCTGTCGCTGACATCGGACGGGAGTCGACACCGTCCGGTCCATCGAGGAGCCTGGGTTTCTGAGGCCATTCTGGGCAAGATTCCGCCACCGCCACCCGCCAATGTCGAGCCGATCGCGGCCAGTCCATCGGATAAACCGAAGCCGACAATCCGCCAGCGACTCGAGGCCCATCGGAGCAATCCGAGCTGCGCCGTCTGCCACCGTCAGATCGATCCGCTGGGTTTTGCGTTTGACAACTACGACGCCATCGGCCGCTGGCGCACGGAAGAGATCGTGGAAGGTGGTATTGGTCCCAATCCCCAGGTTGACTCGAGCGGGAAGATGCCTGACGGGCAAACCTTCAACGGTCCGCTGGAGTTCCAGAAGCTGCTGGTTCAGGACATCGACACGTTCAATGCGGCTTTCGTTGCGAAGCTCGCTTCTTACGGACTGCGCCGGACGGCGTCGGTCAATGATCGAGGCGCTCTAGCGGATATCGCAACAGCCTCAAAGGAGCACGACTATCGGCTCCGTGACCTGGTCCAGGCGCTTGTTCTTTCCGACCTGTTCAGGCAACGCTAGCTCCCATTCATTCAAGAGATTAGGGACACAACGATGAGCAATTTCAACACCGAGAGATGGAAACTGAGCCGGCGCCACGTGCTGCGTGGGCTCGGTGCTTCGATTGCGCTGCCATTGCTCGATTGCATGCGCCCGGCCGGTGCTGATGCTGCGGCAATCGAGACTAAACCGAAAAGAAGCGTCTTTATCTACGTGCCCAACGGGGTCAACACTCTCACCTGGCAGATCCAGAAGAGCGGGGCTGACTATGAACTGACCGAGCCCCTCGCGTCGCTTGAGAAACATCGCCACAACATCACTCCGATTAGTGGACTCCATCATCCGAATGGTCTTGGTCACAACCACCAATGCGATCAGATTTGGCTTACCGGTGCGAGTCTGGAAAAGTCCAACGGCTCGTTTCAGAACACAGTCTCAGCGGACCAGTTGATGGCAGAAGTAGCGGGCATGCACACCCGACACCCTTCCCTCGAACTTGCGATTACAGGCGGTACCCTGGCGTGGTCGCGAGACGGCGTGCCGCTGCCAGCCGAGCGCAAACCGAGTGCGGTCTTCGAGCGGCTGTTCGGGGTCGAGGCCGGAAGTGTCGCTCAGAGGCGGAACGGCCTCCGTCGGCGAGCGAGCATCTTGGATCTTGTGTTGGACGAAGCGCGCTCATTGCGGCGATCCATCGGAGGTGCGGACCGGCTCAAGCTCGACGAATACCTTGGCGCGGTCCGCGACGTCGAAGGGCGAACCGAACGAGCCGACGCTTGGCTGGATGTGCCGATGCCCGCGGTCGACCAGGAGACTAGGAAGCGACTCCGGCGCAACATCCCGAACACCGAGGCCGGCCTGTACTACGACACCGTTGCCGACCTCATGGTTCTCGCCCTGCGTACTGACATGACGAGAGTCATTACCTGCATGAGCGGTAGCGAGAGCAGTGCACTAGCCATCCCTGAAATCGGCATTCCCCAGACCCGACACGAACTCTCACACCACAACGGTGTTCCGGAGCAGATGCGGCGCCTGACCCGTTGCGACACTTTTCTCACGGAACGCTTTTCGTACTTTCTGGACCGGTTGGAGTCGATCGAGGAACAAGGCGAGTCGCTGCTCGATCGCACAATGGTCCTATACGGTAGCGGCATGTCCTACGGTCATAGCCACGGCAACGCCAACCTGCCCATGATTCTCGCGGGTGGCAAGGGCCTGGGACTACGTCACGGGCAACACCTTGACTACAACCTTCCGAAGGTCGGTCGGTACGATGTGACCAATCCACAAGAGCACTACAAACTCTGTTTGAGGCCCGTTGATGAACGAGCACGACTCAACAGCCTGCTACTGACCATGCTGCACAAGATGGACGTGCACACCGAGTCTTTTGGTGACAGCTTGGGATCAATTGGCGAAATGGTGGCGTAGCGGCGGACAATTGCCAAGGGACGACCACTAGCAAGCGTAGAGTGAACCTTCAGATGAGAAACCAAATCCTGTTGGTCGAGGACGACCGGAAACTTGCACCTCTGGTGAAGCGATTCCTTGAGGACCACCACTTCGAAGTGGTCTGGGCCGACGACGGCGATCGTGGCTGGGATGACTTCAAGCGCCACGACCCCGATCTGGTGATCTTGGATCTGATGCTTCCGGGGAAGGATGGATTGACATTGTGCCGCCAGATCCGTGGTGAAAGCGAGGTCGGGATTCTGATCTTGACGGCCAAGGGCGACGAAACGGATCGAGTCATCGGACTTGAGCTCGGGGCCGACGACTATCTCACCAAGCCTTTTGGCCTTCCCGAATTGATGGCTCGCTTGCGGGCCATTCTGCGGCGATCGCGACCGCACGAGCAAACTCTGGAGACGGTTCGAAGACTGGGCTCAATGACGATCAACCTGACCGCCCGCACTCTTGAGAACGCGAGCGGGCCGATCGAGCTGACTCGAAGTGAGTTCGACATTTTGGAACGCTTGACGCGCAACCCTGGGCAGGTCTTCACCCGAGACGACCTCTTGCACGAAGTCCGCGGTGGTGAGACTGAAGCTTTTGATCGCGCGGTGGACTCCCACATCAGCAATCTCAGGGCCAAGATTGAAAGCGACCCCAAGCAGCCGGAACTGATCAAGACCGTGTGGGGCGTTGGCTACCGGTGGGGCGGTGCTTGATGGGTGGTGATCTGTTCCGCCGCTTCTTCTTGCGCTTCCTGGTCAGCCTCGCAGTTGCCTTTGTGCTCTTTCTGTTTTTGGCCCACATATTCCAACAGCGCATCATCGAGGATGAGTGGCGCGATGATCTCCGTGAGCAAGCGCATTGGATTGGTTTGCACACAATTATCGAAAGCGACAACCAACACATGGGGCACGAGAGTGCTGAACTCTTCACCAACGCCTGGAGAAAGACGCATGAGACCATCCGGCTTACCTTCTTCAGCGCTACGGGCCAACCGCTCGCAGACTCGCACCCAGAGCGGCCCTTGCCAGCATTGCCAGGGCTGCTGAACCAGCGCTCCGAGAGTTTCTTGGCAGGGGTCGAAGAGTTGAGTGGTGGTGGGTGGGTAGCCGTGAGTCGGCCTCGACCTCCAACCTTTCCTCAGGGTCTCCGTTGGGAGCTGGTGGCCACGGCAGTGATCCTAGTCGGCCTGGTCATAGCTGTCTTCTATCCCCTGGTGCGATCGATGACCTCTACATTGCAGCGGCTAACCGAGATCGCAAAGCAAGTTTCTTCAGGGCACTTCGGCAGGACTCTCGATATCGAACGAGCCGACGAACTCGGCACCTTAGTGCACGCGATCAACGACATGTCAGGCAAACTCGAGGAGGCCGAGAAACTCAATACGCGCCTACTGCATGATGTGTCGCATGAGCTGCGGTCGCCACTCGGTCGCATTCAGGTGATGGCAGAAACAATCGAGCTGCGACCCAGCGAGACTGAAGAGTGTGTTTCTGGAATCGGCCAAGAGGTCGCTCTGCTGGATCGTCTTGTTGGTGACCTGGTTGAGACCTCTCGGTTCGACTCTTCGGGCTCGATCACTCAACCGAAGCGGTTCAAACTGGTCGAATGGTCGCAAGAGATTCTGCATCGCTTAGAGCGCAAGGCGCACTCTAGGCGGATCGAATGGACCTCGAAGCAACCACAGCAAGAGATCGAGATCTACGGCGATCCTCAGCGGCTTGGCCAGGCGGTCAGCAACCTCATTGAAAACGCAATGGCTGCCCTTGAAGGAAGCCCTGGTCCGCGCATTGAAGTATCTCTTGGCGTCACCGATCAGTCTTGGTCAGTGAAGGTTGAAGACAACGGCCCGGGCATCCCCGCTGCCGACCTGCCACACATCTTTCGACGGTTCTATCGCGTGGCTGCAGATCGCGGACGGGATGGTGGTGGAGTCGGTTTGGGCCTGAGCCTAGCGCGGGCGATTGCCGAAGCGCATGGCGGGAGCGCTTCGATCGAGAGCCTGGTCGGGCAGGGGACAATCGCTCTTCTGATCTTCCCGCGATCGCACCCTCAGGCACATCCGCGTTCGACCTAAGGGCTCCTACTGCCCCCAGCGGCATGCTGTCCAGCGATGTCGAAGCCGACGACACCGCCGGTCTTGCGGCGGTATCGGCAGCTATCGGCTAGGATCGCGATCTTTGTCGCGCGGCACAGAATCGGTTCGTCCTGGCGTTGACTCGCCAGTCACATCCTCCTTCGCCTCCCCCTAAACCAATCTCCTAGGGCCCTTCATGTTGAAACTCAGAAGAACCGTATCGCTGGTCTTGCTTGGTGGACTCTGCGCCTTGGCTAGCATGGCCCAGCAACCACTGACGTCCGACGAGGTTGCCTATCTGGTCGATTCCGGTTTGACGTTCAATCGCGAATCCGAACGGAGTGTGATCTTTTCCGAAACCATCACGGTCGAGGACGCCACCTGGCTGCGGCTCTACTTTTCTGAAGCGGACCTCAGCGGCGCCCCCGAGAACGGCCAGGCCGCTGCGGTGCGCATCACTTCACTGGCGGATGGAGCGGTGCAGACCTTGGATGCCAAATCTATGGAGCAGTGGCAGAGATCCAGCGCCTACTTCAACGGTGATGCCGTGCGCGTGGAGCTGATCGCCGATCCTGGTGCGGCGCCGAGCCGGATCCGTATTCACGAGTTGGACGCCGGTCGTTTGGACCCTGCGACGGCTGATAGATCCATTTGCGGAGCCCTAGACGACCGAGTTTTGAGCGCCGACCCGCGGGTTGCGCGCATCATGCCCGTGGGTTGCACCACCTGGCTGATCAATGATGCACAGAGTTGTTTCTTGACCGCTGGCCATTGCAACAACGGCAATCTCTCCGTGGTGCAATTCAATGTGCCCTTGTCGAACAGCAACGGCTCAGTGAATCACCCCGGTCCCGAGGATCAGTATCCCGCAGACCCGTCATCGGTGCAATTCGCCAACGGCGGTGTTGGCAATGACTACGCCTACTACGGCACGTTCCCCAACAGCCAAACGGAGATGACACCGTTCGAAGTCCAGGGTCAAACCTTCGTACTCGGGACGCCACCGCTGGTCCCTGGCGGTGAAACCATCCGCATCACCGGTTACGGCAGCGTGGACGGCACCCAAGGCACCCCGCAAACCTGGAATCAGGTGCAGCACACTCATAACGGACCGATTGTCGGAGCGTCTATGAGCAGCTTGCAGTATGCCGTGGACACCACTGGTGGCGACTCCGGCTCGCCGGTGATCAACCATCTCACGGATGAGGCCATCGGCATCCACACCCACGCCGGCTGCTCGGCGGGCGGTGGCGCCAACAACGGTACCTCTCTCAACTTGGCAGCGCTGCAGAACGTGCTTGCCGCTCCGATGGGTGTGTGCATCGACGGTCCGCCGCTGTTGCGGGTGACTCTCGACAACGTGTTGCCGACCTTGATGCCGCCGGCGGGCATGGACATCTCGATCATTGCCACGGATCGCGACGCTGACCCGGTAAGTCTCGCTTCGGCCACGCTGTTCTATGACGACGGCTCCGGGGAGCAATCCGTTCCCATGTTGCAACCCGCCCTCAGAGGGCTCCCTGACGGCATGTATGTTGGCACCTTGCCCGCTTTGACCTGCGGCCAGGACGTGACGTTCCGTGTCGAAGCGGAGGACCAGGGCGGTACAGTAGTTCACCATCCTTTCTCTGCTGACAACACATTGAGCAACACCTATCGCCGTCCGGTGGCGTTTGGAACGGATGAGACTTTCCGCGACGACTTCGAGACGGATCAGGGTTGGACGGTAGGCGACGATCCAGCGTTGGGCGCAGGGACCTGGGAGCGTGGCATTCCGGCCGGCTACGGGCTGCGAGGGGACCCGCCTTGGGACGCCGATACCTCGGGTAGCGCCTATCTGACCTTCAACTCCGGCGGCAATACGGATGTCGACGCTGGCGCTACACGCCTGACCTCACCGACCCTCGACGCCACGGGGTCCGATCCACACATCCACTACTGGCGTTGGTGGGATGACGCTGGCACCAGTGACGATGTGTTCACCGTGGAAGTCTCAGACGACAATGGTGCCTCGTGGACAACCCTCGAGACGGTCGGCCCCACCGTCACCGGTGAGTGGGTCTATCGCAGCTTCCGCATCTCTGACTTCGTGACGCTCACGGACCAATTCAAGATCCGCTTTACGGCCTCCGATCTGGGCGACGTAAGTCTGATCGAAGCAGGGGTGGATGGTGTCAGCCTGTCCAACGGTCCATCGGGCCTACTGTGCGACCTGATCTTTGCCGACGGCTTTGAGCTCGGCGATACCTCTAGCTGGAGCAACTAGCGAAGTCTCAGAGTCAATTAAGTGTGGTCGCGGTGAATGGACAGTTGATTTGCCGGTGGATGTTGCACTGGCAGCTTCTGATTCTCAGAACCTCTTCAGGATCGAGGTAGACGACTCCGATCGGTTTTGCAGTGACGAGTTGCGCTTAGCGATCGGTTTGGATTGTTGTGGCGAGCACGTTCATAGGCCTGGCCGCGGCAGGGCGCCTTCGCCGAGGTCCCATCAGAAGCAAAGACCAAGAGTTCCTGCAACTTGCCGGCAAGTCTCCCGTATATCGACAAATGTCAAGGTTGAAAGTGAGTCGAGGACACACACCGGCCGCACCTCTGCCCGAAGCGGAGCTTGAAGTGCTGGCAAGGCTTCATGAGCTTGGCGAGGCCGAGGCCTCGGAGATTCGACGCAAGATGGAGGCGCTTCGTCCGCTGAGCCACGCCTCGGTCATGACCCTCTTAGGCCGACTCGAAGCGAAGAGCCTCGTCTCGCGCCGTAAAGGGGAGGTAGGCAAGGCTTTCCTCTATTCCCCGACTCGCCATGCTCAAGAGACCTACCAGAGCGTAGTGGGGCGGCTCATGGAGCGAGTGTTCGCCAACGATCCGGTGGCTTTGGTCTCGTCCTTGTTCGGCGCGAAGAAGCCGACCGCAAAGCAGCTCACACGCCTCCAAGACCTCATCGACGGTCTCGATGACGACCACGAGGATGGCAAGTGACCCAGGTGCTACTTGAGTTAGTCGGGGTCGGCGGCGGGCTTGCCGTCCGCTGGTTTTGGCAGGCCAGCCTGCTTGCCGCCGTGATCGTGATTGCCACCTTTTTGACGAAGGATCGTTTCTCGGGCGTCGCTGAATGGTTGCTGCTGGTTGCCTTTGTCCGTTTTGCGCTGCCTCCGCTGACGAACATGCCATGGGCTGAAGCCGTGCCCGTCTATCTGAGCGGTCCGCGGCAGCAAGGCCTGGAACTCATGGTGGCCAATGAAGCTGGGGTGTTCGCGCTTGCGTGGCCCGGATGGTTGCTGCTGGCCTACCTTGTCGGAGTGACGCTTGCCTACCTTAGGCTTGGCGGCAGAGTGGCCGGGCTCGCTAGATTGAAGCGAGAGAGCTACGAACTGACCGGCGATGTTGCGCGGGCTGCGGGCGAGATCGCTGACACGCTGCGACTACGCCGAACTCCGCTGGTGGTCGCTTCGGCCCGGTGCGAGGCACCGTTCGTCGCCGGAGTAGTACGGCCAGTGATCGTGCTGCCCGCGGTTCTCACCACACAACTCAGCCAGAAGGAAATCAGAGATGTGCTCGCTCACGAGCTGGTGCATCTTCAAAGGGGTGATGTCTGGATCAGTTGGTTGCTTGCGCTGCTTGCACCCTTGTGGTGGTTCAACCCAATCTTTCGCGTCACAGTGTCTTGTTGGCGTCGGCTGGCAGAGGAGCGTTGCGACGACGCAGTGATTCAGTTCCTACGAGTGACTCCGCATGGCTACTCGCGCACTCTAGTTCGCGCCGCATCCGTTTGTGTACCCGGCGCACGGACCGCAGTGGGGGTCAGCTTCTTCGCTGGTCGCCATCATCTGGAACGCCGCATTCGACGGATCGTTGGTAGCAGGTTTCACTCATTGCCGGTGCTGGGCATCGCGCCGCGAGGCCCACTCGGCCCAGCATTACTTGCTGTCGGTCTTGCGCTGGTTCTCAGTGTTGGGACTCAAGCAAATGTGCCCGTGACCCAGCGCGTGGTGTTTGTGCACGCAGAGGGCCAGTACCTCGCTGATCAGCGCCTCACCGATCAGTACGAGTCCAGTGCTTCGACTTTGCAGCACCAGCAGATTCACCAAGCCAGACATTGACTACCGGTCGCGACGGAGCCGGTGTACAGCTGTTCAGAAAATCGACAATTGTCAACTTAGGAGCTCTCCATGCATCACTCACAAGTACTTCAACGTTGCCTCGTTCCGGCAGTATGGATCGTGCTCCTAGCGCTCCCGCAGGCCTTGTTTGCACACGGTGTTATCCGCTACGACAAGGGCCTGTGGTGGAATGGCGAAAAGTTCGAAGCGCGCACTGTCTTCACCAAGGAAGGCGTATTCCAAGACTCAGTAGCCGGCGAGCCAGATACGACCATCAACCTCGAAGGTGGATTCGTAGTGCCTCCGCTGGCGGATGCCCACAACCATGGCCTGGGCGGCCCTGGGTTTGAGCAACAGGTCAACAGCTTCCTTGCCAAGGGTATCTTCTATACCGCCAATCCCAACAACATCTTGAAGTTGACCAAGGACGTTCGCCCTTACGTCAACAAGACCGGCAGCGTTGCTGTTACCTATTCCAACGCCAGCATCACAGGGCCCGGCGGGCACCCAATTCAGATCTACGATCGCATGGCTGGCCAGATCCCGGGCTGGTCGAAGGAGGACATGAACGGGCAGGCGTACTTCGTGATCGACAGCGAAGCAGACCTCGAACGCGTGTGGCCCATAGTTCTTGCCGGTGAGCCCGACTTTCTGAAGGTCATGCTCGAGTACTCCGAAGAGCACGAGATGCGCGCGGGCAACTCGGAGTACTTTGGGAAACGCGGACTTGATCCGCGCTGGCTACCAGCAGTCATTGAGCGTGCTCACCGTGCCGGCTTGCGCGTTGTTGTTCACGTCAGTAGTGCTGCGGACGTTGACGTGGCAGTCAAGGCGGGCGCCGACGCTATTGCCCACCTGCCGCTCGAGCGCATCGCAGAGGCAACCGCGCGAGAGGCGGCAGAGCGTGGGGTTGTCTTCATGACCACTCTGGTGAGCCATCGCCCGTCTTCTCATGTGGAGAATCTGGACGAGGTCCACCGCCACAATCTGAGCCTCTTGAGCCGCTTTGACGTTCCGATGGTCCTGGGCACTGATGGAGAGCGCGGGCTACTTGGAGAGATTGCCGAGCTCGCACGACTGAGTACGATGTCCACTGCTCGAGTGCTTGATCTCGCAACCAGGGCAACGCCTCAATGGATCTTTCCGAAACGAGTCATTGGGACCCTCAAGAGTGGTGCGGAGGCCAGCTTCCTCGTGCTTGACCAAGATCCTCTGAAGGACCTGGCAGCGCTTTCAAGTATCCGTCTTAGAGTTCAAAACGGCCATGAGCTAGAAGTAGAGCCGCAAGCGGAGACCAAACCTTCCATCGGCCAACACATTGTCAGCCCGCTGATGCACGAAGGAGTCGACGCCGCAATCGCGCTATATCGAAAGCTGCGGCGGGAGCGGCCAGAGGACTTTGATTTCACCGAGTCGCAGCTCAACGCTCTTGGCTACGAGCTACTGAAACACGACTTATCGGGGGAGGCGGTCGAGATCTTCAAGCTGAACGCTGAGATGTTCCCAACGTCAGCCAATGCCCACGATAGTTGGGGCGAGGGCTTGATGGAAGCTGGCCGCGTTGCAGAAGCGATCAGCCAGTACGAGAGATCGCTCGAGATGCAGCCGCACAATGAGGGTGCTGTCGAGAAACTGAAGCAGCTGCGAGCGCTCAAACCGGAAGAGTAGGCGGCCTACTGTCCGCTTGGAATCGCGCGTCTGGAATCGCGCGTGGCGCCGAGTTCGTTTTCGTCAACTTGTGAAGGGGCGGGAAGAGGGGTTTGGGGGAAAGTCCTCTTCAACATGGCCTGTGACCGGCCCAGAAGGATCGTCGGCGCGCTCTCTGTGACACAATGCATATATTGTGAAGTTTGGAGACATCGCGAACCTTCCAGAGAGTGTGGATCGCACTGCTCAAGTCGTCGAGTGGTTTCAGAGTCTGTTCGACGCCGAAGGGGTGCCCGTTCTGGTTGGTGGAGCTGCGGTTGAGTTGTACACGGGAGGCGCCTACCAAACCGGCGATCTTGATTTCGCAGGACTGGTCCCGTCGCAGGTTGGGGCGGTTCTGCAGGAGGAAGGCTTTCAGCGAGTCGGTCGACATTGGGCTCACGAGCGGTTCCAGCTCTTTATTGAGCTACCGAGTTCTTCGCTGCAGTCTGGTGAGACCGCAGTCAAGCTGATCGTGGGCAAGGCTGGTGTCGTGGTGGTGGGTCCAGAAGAGTTGATCGTAGATCGTTTGGCGGCCTGGCAGTTCTGGAACTCGGAGCAGGATGGGGTCAATGCGTTCTTGATTTGGCAGGGGAACCAGGTCAAGACGGCGCGTCTGCGAGAGTTGGCTGAGAGTCGCGAGGTACTCGAAAGTTTGGATTCGCTCGCCCAGTTCAGAGACTCATGCGGCGGAAAGCCAGCGCAAGCGCAGCAGCTGCAACGTTGGGCAACGCGAGGATCATGAGAACACTCAGGCCTGAGCCGGTCTCCTTACCGTTTCCGCTGCCAGCACTGCGACGACGGCGACCCCGGTGCTATGAAGAATGGGTCGCCTTGAAGCGATGGGGTCGTCTGCCGTCGCAAGAACGGTCTGTGATCGGCTATCAACTAAGAGAACTTCGAGAGACTCGTCGCCTGTCGCAGGCCGATCTTGCAAGTCAGCTCGGTTGCAGTCAGCAAGCGATCTCTCAGGCCGAGCGCTGGACGAGCAACCCTACTTTCAACTTCATCAACCGCTGGGGCGAAGCCTTGGGCGTAGCAGTTGAGGTGCGGCTCGTCCAGAACTAAGGTGAAAGAGGTGCGGCGATGGCCTTGGGCTAGGTCCTGGGGGTCCAGGTGCCGACAACTGCTGCGCTCGGTTTCAGTGGCGGTCAATGTGCAGAGGCACCCCAGCGCTGCTGGCCGACTGATACTTCGACCGGTACGCTCGACGATTGGAACACAGTGTGATGTGCGGGCTAGACTTGGCTGGCGGTGGTGGGCCTCAATCTACTGGCGGTTGTCCGGTTGTCGTTCCTCGAACGGTGGCAAGATTGGGCTGGGGCCGATCCTCACAGTCTCCAGCGCCGCCTGTTGCTGAGTTGCGAACCTGCAACCGTGTGCGCGATACCGCGCCGCTACCCGGCGGATTGGTAGAGAGAAGAAGAGCGAGCGTTGGGTTCAGCTGAATGGTCGATATTGTCTGTGATCCAAGGGATCCAAGGGGTCCAACGGAAGGAATGCGAGTGACAAAGAGTGCATGCGGTTGGAGTCGCAGGAGCCAGCTTTTGGCTGCCACTGTCCTATTGAGTGGTGCCTTGGGGGCCTGTTCCGACGGCTCCGACAAGGTGTCCGAGGCCAAGGCGACGTTTGTCGCAGCGATGCCTGACGACCTCGCGCTTCCGTGGCCGCCGGCAACGGCGGACTGGGGTTCAGGAGATGCTGCCGACTGGGAAGGCCCAAGACCCAAGCGGGTGATTGTGCTCGGTATAGACACTCTCAGGGCAGATCACCTACAGGGGTTCGGATCGGCTAGGGAAACCGCGCCCAATCTCGATCGCATCGCGCAGGAGGAGGGAGTGAGGTTCGAGCGTGCCTACGCGCAAGCGTCCTGGACGCTGCCATCGATGACCTCGGTCTTCACGTCGCTGTTCCCACCGCAGCATGGAGTCGAAGATCGCGGGATGCGTCTATCGCCGGAGATCCCGACGCTGGCGGGCGCGTTCGCGGCGCAGGGCTGGATGACCGCCGGGTTCGTGACCCACATCTACGTGTCGTCGCTATTTGGCCTCGATAGTGGGTTCATGAATTTCCGCGAGCTTTCGATCGACTGGAACTTCAAGGAAGGCAAGCAACTCCGAGCTGATGATGTTCTGGGACACGTTGTACCTTGGATCCACCATCATCGTGAGGTGCCGTTCTTTCTCTATGTGCACCTGTTCGATCCGCATTGGGACTACGATCCGCCAGCGCCGTTTGATCGAGCGTTCACCGATCCCGACTACGCCGGCCCTGCTGACGGGACCTATAGCTTTCTTAAGCAGTTCATTCCTCGCGACAAACTGATGGCGCCGGAGGACTTGCAGCATTTGCTGGACCTGTACGACGGAGAGATCCTCTATACCGACGACGCGATCGGTCGCTTTGTCGAGTTCTTGAAGGCAGAGGGGCTTTGGGAAGACACGCTGTTCGTAGTGCTGAGCGATCATGGCGAAGAGTTTCAAGAACACAACTCGGTGCATCACATTCGCACCCTCTACGACGAGGTTTTGCGAGTCCCGCTACTGATCAAACCGCCCGGCGGCAGATTGCCAGACTGGCGAGACGTGGTGAGCGAGAGAGTCCGCAATGTGGACATCGCGCCGACCCTCCTAGCTGTCGCTGGTCTAGCGGCGCCGCCGAGCTTCGCAGGTGAGTCACTACTTCCACTGATGCGGAGCCCAGGCGAGCACCGTCGCTCTTTGGCAAGGACGGGAACAGCGCGCCACGGCCAGGGGTTGACCTCACTGCACCTTGAGCGATTCAAGATCATCGTCAATGACGAGACTGGGAAGCCGGAACTATTCAACTGGGTACAGGATCCCGGCGAGACCACGAATCTCGTTGCTAGTCGTCCTGGTGTGGTCAATCGGCTAAGAAGCGGCCTCACGAAGTATGTTCGCTCGCTCGAGGAGTCCCGCGCCAGTTTGAGGGCGTCCCTTCCTGGGGTGGACCTGACCAAGGAGCAAGAGGAGAGGCTGCGCACGCTCGGGTACATTCAGTGACGCGACCGGGAGCCCATCGACCCTAGGTGCTTGACATCGAACGTTGCTGCCGTGCTCACCTTCCGCGAAACGAGCACTGTCGGCATCGCAGGTCGAGGCCGGCGCGTTGGCGATCGCATATCCGGCGACGATGTCGATGAAACTACTGCCCAGAACCATCGGGTAGTTGATGAAATGAACGAGGTGGACAGCGTGTCGAGCGATTGGTGAAACGCACCCAGGATGCGGCTCACGCGGAGACTCGTGGACGCTGTGCTCTGGTTCTCGATGTGGTTGCTGTGCATTCCGGTGTACTCTCTCGGCCACTGTCATAGTTGATTGAGTTCACGGTTTAGGAGCCTCCAGAACACCATCGTTCAGAGACTCCGCCAAGAAAGGTATTGCTCCATGTGCGGGATTTTTGCGGCCGTCACGCGGCAGAAACTCTCGTCTGGCCGCTGTCGGAGAGCGCTCGAGTCACTGCATCATCGAGGACCTGACGGTTGCGGACTGTGGACATCCGAAGACGGCCTAAGCACACTCGGCCATACGCGGCTCTCAATCATCGGTCTCGATAACGGCAAGCAGCCGATGAGTAGTGCAGACGGTGCTCTTCACATGGTGGTGAACGGCGAGTTCTACGGCTACCAAGAGATCCGTGAGCAGCTTCGAGCTGGTGGTTGCACCTTTGCAACCGACAGCGATAGCGAGATCGCTCTGCACCTCTATCGAAGAAAGGGCATGCAGGCGTTGACCGAGCTTCGAGGCGAGTTCGCCGTGATCATCGCCGACCAACGCGAAGATCGGATGATCGCCATTCGCGACCGTTTCGGGATCAAGCCTCTCTACTATTCGGTGGTCGACGGCGAGATCTACTTTGCATCTGAGATCAAGGCCCTTCTGGCGCTCGGCGTGCCAGCGAGATGGGATCTCGAAGCGGTTTCCGCAGGCATTGGACAGTCCCACGAGCGCACCCAGTTTGCTTGCGTGAAAGCAGTTCCTCAGGGTTGCTTTGCGATCGCAGAACACGGCTCGGTCAGCATCTATCCGTACTGGGACTGGGAACTTCCTACTGCTCGTGAACTGGACAAGGATGAGCGGTCAGAGTCGGAGGTTGTTGCAGACTTTAGGCAAGTTCTCAGCGAGAGCGTTCAGCAGCGCTTGGTCGCAGACGTGGAGGTGGCGTGCTACCTCAGCGGGGGGATTGATTCTTGTGCCGTCTTGGGCCTAGCGCAGCAAGAACTGGAACGGCCCATTCGGGCTTTCACTCTGACCTTTGACGATGCGCTCTACAACGAAGCCTCGATCGCGGAAGCTCAGGCAAAGCACGTCGGTTCATCGTTCGAGCCCATTCCGATCACCGGCCGAGAGCTTGCCGATGGGTTTGCTGACGCCGTTTGGCATTGCGAAACTCAAATGTTCAACGGTCACGGAGTGGCCAAGTTCCTACTCAGCAAAGCGGTTCGCGATGCGGGCATCAAGGTGGTCTTTACCGGCGAGGGCGCCGATGAGATGCTGGGCGGCTATCCCTATTTCAGGGTCGATGCGGTCAACCACAACCCAAGACTTAGCGCCGAGCAGAAGGCAGCCTTCATTGACGAGATCTTCGAAGCCAATGCGGCGAGCCGGGCAATCATGTTGCCGGAACGGGTTGAAGGTCCTGAGATGGAGGGCCTTCTGAACCGGCTCGGTTGGATCCCCGCGACCGTGGCCCCGTTCCTGGCGATGACCGATGTCATGAAACCTCTCTTTCGAACCGAGATGGCGGACGCGACTCGAGATTCACGACCCATGCTGGCTGCACTCGATCGTTTGCCGTTGGGCATGCGAACCGTTGGCCGCGATCACCTCAATCAGGCTCTCTACATCAACTCCAAGACCGTCCTTCCGAACATGATCCTGAACTATCTTGGTGATCGCATGGAGATGGCCCATTCAATCGAAGGGCGTGTGCCATTTCTCGACCATCACGTTGCCGAAACCGCGGCTCAGATCCCGATCGATTTGAAGATCAAGGGGATTCGCGAGAAACACGTTCTACGAGAGGCTGCCAAGGAGGTGCTCATTCCTGAGGTCTACGACCGGCAGAAGCACCCGTTTACGTCTCCCCCGACCCGCAGCAAGAGCGATCCCATGATGACGTTCTACCGAGACACTTTTGCCTCGAAAGCGGCAAACGAACAACCCATCTATGACATCTGCAAAGCCCGCGTCGCCTTGGATGGATTGATGGAATCTGCGGCCGATGAACGGATGGCCACCGAAGGGGTATTGCAGCGGATCGCGAGCACGGTCATCATGCAGGAGCGCTTTGGTTTAGCGTGATTTTGTGCTTTCTGGCGCTGGCCGCGTTTCTTCGGGCAAGCGATGGGAGGCGGATGAGACCCTCAACTGACGGCGTTCGACTCGGTCGACAAATGGCCGAGAGCACCCCCACACCTAGATCAACTCGATGCGGCCTTAGAACAGCCGGCAAGTCTCGATCCACGCCAGGAGCAGATCGTCAACTTTCGGTTCTTTGGCGGGCTCAAGAGCTCTGAGATCGCCGCGGCACTCTCCCTCTCCACTCGAACAGGCAAACGTGAGTGGGCGCTCGCCGATGGCTGTTCCGATCCCTCTCGGCCGCCTCCTAGAAGACAATATGCTTCTCCGAACCTGGAGGCCGCCGAATCTCACTAAATCGCCCAGTCACCGGAACGAGTTGGAGTCGCTAGGCCGTCGCTGGTTCTCGAACGCCGCGCGCCGCAAGAGATCATGATTCGACACCTCTACCACACGATCGCAGTATCTAGACCCGGGTTCTGGTCGACCCAACTCTGGTTCTACCTACTTCCGCTAGGCGGGTATCGACTGCTGCAGGAATGGACCTTCTGGATCGGTGCGACCTACGTGATGCTCCCCTTGGGCCTGCTTCTCTATGGGTGGAACGACCTGCTGGATGTCGAGACGGATCGCCACAATCCTCGGAAGGGGAACTTGCTATTCGGTGCAAAGAGTAGCGACCAGGAGCTGCGCGGCCTGCCTGCCCGGATAGCTTGGGTGCAAGGGCCATTCTGGGTGATCTTTACTTTGATCATCGGGCCCAAGTTCCTGCTTTGGGTTGCTGCGACGTTGGCGGTGAACGCTCTTTACAACTCAAGCGCCTTTAATTTCAAAGGCAGACCTTGGCTCGATCTTGCGAACCAAATTGGCTACCTCTTGGTGTTCATCCTCAGCAGCTGGATCAATCAAGTGCCGCAACTGCCATGGCAGGCGTTTGTCTTCGGCGCGGCCTTCGCCATGCACTCACATCTACTCGGTCAGATTATGGACTACGTGCCCGATCAGGTGAAAGGTCGGCGCACAACTGCTGTGGTGATCGGTTTGGTTCGGGCCAAGCTACTCCTGGCGGTGCTCTTGGGGGTGGAGAGCCTGTTCGCTCACGTAGCTTTCGGCGCCCCACCGATTACGTTGTTCATGGCGGCGGGAGCGATTGCCTTTCTCCTGAATGCCGTGGTGAAGAAGGAAGCCACCCTTACTGTGGGCGAGATGAAACTACTGCTGTACGGCTGGAATGTTGCAGCGTTCGCCAGCATGTACTGGGTTTGGCAAAGCGGGTTGTTTGTCGGCAGTGGAGTGTAGGCCGCGCGCTGGAACGTGCTGGCATCTAGAAGTTGACTGCTTCGTTGCTTGTCCTCTCGCACCAGTTGCCGTGAGCCGTTGCTCTCAATGTCCAGCGCTGTTATTGATCTCGGCTTCGGACCAGTAACTGAAGAGCGCTGGCAGTCTCCAAAGTGGTTTGAAGCCGGCGCAGCTCGACGGTCAGGCGAGACAACCCGACCTTGGTGATCGCGAAGTATCGCCAGCGGCTCGTTCCCTGTGCCTCGTTGGCGTCGCCGGTTTCCTCGATTAGTCCTGCATCTTCGAGGCGTTGCAGGGCTGCGTACAAAGTCCCAGCTCCCAGTTGCACCGCGCCTTCAGTGCGTTGATCCACTTCGTGCTTGATTCCGTAGCCATGCTGAGGTCCACCGGCGAGGGTCAGCAAGATCTCGAGGCTTGATGTGGGGAGCGGCTTCTGCGGTGGCTTACGATTCATTTGGATCTTCTGTTGAGCGGAGCTGGTTCACTTCTAGGAGTGCAGTACGCAGGATGGATCATCGAGTTTCGATAATCGGTTATCGATGATGTATTTCATGCCACGGGTGAGACCCCAGACAGGACGGAGATCTCAGGCCAGGTCCAGTGGTGGACCGCGAAACGTAAGAGCGCTTGGTGCTGCAGAATCTGCGCGGCTGCCTTTCTGCTAGCTCCAAAGCATGACTTGGTGGTGGACTCAACTCAAAGGGGACCAAAGCTCCGGCACCAGTCCGGTCAACGCGATCGATGTCCAGTGTCGAGCACGGTCTAAATCGAGTCGAGATCCTGCTGCGCACCACGATCCGAGCTGGATCCATGCTGGAAACACCCAGCACTCTGCCTTTGAACTTGCAATCGGTCGCCTTGACTGAGCCTGCGAACTGGCGCGCTACTCTGGTGGTGAAGGGCGGAGCCATTCCTGACCAATCGCCAGGCAGATTTGGATCGTCCGATCCTTTAGGTGCCCCGGGGCGATATCAGCCTTCGAAGAACCGCTCCCACGTCTAGATCGAACCTTCCGCAACTTCTACGCACTTCTCGAAACACTCCCGGTGTTGCTTGAGTCCAGTCAGAACAGCAGGGATGCCACGGAGACCGCTCCAGCGCACCCGCAAGTGATATGCGCGTGGCCCCTTGTGGCACGGAATTCCGGACTACTTCCACGCCGAGAGTTCAGCGCTCCAAGGAAAGATAATCCGGACGACATGCTGCACAGACCATTCTTCTTCTCGCTTGTGCTGGCCATAGTGGTCAACTGCAGTCCGGTGATGATCCTTGCCCAGGACATTCCGAACCTGGTGGCAGCTCAATCGCCATCCTTGATCGCTCAGCGCTTTGCCGACGGTGATCCGAGTACGGAATTAGATCCTGTGCTGAACGGGCTGAAGCGGGCACTGCTCGAAGAAGAAGATGGCTATCTGGTTAGGACGTTGCAAAATTTTTTCGGCGAGATCGGCACGCTGGCGGCGACCAAATCAGGCGCCCAAGGGACCCTTGCGGTGGATCGACTCCTCCAGTGGCTGACCCCGGAGGGTCAGAGCTTCTCAGCAGACGCGCACTTGGCAGAGCGCCTGACACCGGTGATCTATCGTCTAGGCCAAGACGGTTCTGCTCAACTCAGGGCTCAACTGACTTCGCAACTGGTGGCGCAGCTCAATCCCAACTTCGAATGGCTGGAGTCTCTCCTACTCGAATGGAACCAGATCAAACGTGGGAGCGCAGAGTTCGAGCTGGCCCCAGCTGATCTGGATGTCCTCAAACCTAACGACAACAGCGATATTCGGCTATCGGTCTACAGCTTGCCTAGTTACCTGGTGACACCTTCAGAGGCTGTCAACTTGCTCGACGGGGTAGTTGAGTGGGACAAGAACCGGCGTGTTGTGGCCTTCTCCGATGGCGCCAACCTAGAAGCACTGCGTTCCTGTTGTCTCGGAAGCAGGGTCGAGGTGATCGATACCTACGGCCGAGACTATTCGCCGTGGCCACGCGACGCATTCACTTTCGCTCGAAGAAATAGCGGTGAATCAGTGGTGCTCTTGCGACCTAACGAACAGACTGGGCGCACCATCGACTCCGAACTCGGTAGAGCCCTGGTGCAGTCCGTTGGTGACGAAACGATGACCGCTGTAGGGAATCTGCGCTGGGTGCGTTCGCCGATTCCCTTTCACAACGGGCAGATTCTCTTCGGGGCCGGCGAGACGTGGATCAGCATTCATTCGCTCGAGCGCAGGGCTCTGCAGATCCTAGACATTGAATCTGTGCCAGTGGGGACTTTTACTAGCGCTGTAGGAGTCGAAACCTATGTGAGAGCTATCCGCAGTGCCGCTGCGGAACTCGAAGTACTGTTCGGGCGACCTGTCCGATTCGTACACCCGCTTCCGACTTCTGGCAGTGAATCCGAACTCCAACTGGCAGAGTGGCGCTTGGGCGGCGGTGCTGGCTATGATCTCGATAGCCTGGTGACGATCTTGCCCCAGATGGGTTCCTTACCATCGACATTGGTTGGCAGCGTTACCGTTGGCAACGCCCTGCTTGGAACAGTGTCAGACGAAGCGCTGGCCGAATGGGCTATGAGGCTCGGCCTCGAGGCCTCCGTGCAAACCATCCGTGACGCCCTCTTGGAGTCCCATCGCCAGAAGAGCGGACTGCAAGCCTTCCTCGACAGTGTTGCTCACCACCTCGCTTCCCTTGGCCATAAGGTGCGCAGGACGCCGCTTTGGGTCGTGCCTCATGAGGTCTCACCGATTGGCGAGGATTTCTTGCTCGGAATCAACAACGCGGTGCTTGAGGCGCTCGACGGACAGAACCGCGCAGAGGGCTACTCCACAAGCATTCCTAAACTGGACCAAGCAGGAATAGAGGCCTTCAAATGGGCTGGATATCACCTGCAGCTCTTGCCGCTTGTTGTCCAAAGCGTGCTGCGCAACGGTGGCTATCGCTGTTCTTCAAACCATTTGCGCGAGTCCCATCTGATCGCTCCTGGCACGTTACAACAGCTGACATCAGGTCGAGACGTCAGGCAGCACTCTGCGGAAGATGTAGACACTTGGTCGTGGCGGTGGGCAGCCATCGAATGACCGATGGGACGGCAAGACAACTGGGTGCATCGTCTAAGGGGGCGAGTAGGGGCAGTGTAGTTCGTTGATGAAACAGACGCTTGGTAACTCCGCAATACGAGTCGTATGTGTGGCCCACGAGGCCTACTCCGACTTCAAGTACTTGTCGTACCACCCGATCATCCGCTCGGCGCGATCTTGTAGGTAGCTTGGAACAGACAGGCCGTGGAATTGTCCCGGATAGATCACCAGTTGAGTCGGCACTCCCAGGCTCCTGAGGGCTTGATACATCTGCTCGGAGTTGATGAGCGGCACGTTGAAATCCTTCTCACCACACATGAACAGTGTTGGTGTCTTGATGCGATCTGCGTGGAGGAAGGGGTAGGAGAGTTCGAGATAGCGTTCCAGGCTTTCTTGCTCCCACGGTTTGCCGATCTCCCCTTCGTACTGCCAGATGTACTGATCGGTTCCGTAACCGGTGAGTAGGTTGGCGATTCCGGCACCACTGACGGCCGCTTTGAATCGAGTATCTGTGGCGATGGAGTAGTTGGTATTGATTCCTCCGTAACTCCAACCTCCGATGCCGAGGCGCTCGGGGTCGGCTAACCCTTGGTCCACCAGATGGTCCATGATGGTGTGAATGTCTTGGATCTCGAGGCTTCCCCATTTGCCATAGATCGCGCGAGAGAAGTCCGTGCCGCGACCCGAGCTACCTCGGTAGTTGGGTTCCACCACCAAGTAGCCTTTTGCTGCAAAGGCCTGGGCCATCCAATCGAACTCGAAGCCGTCCTGGCTGACGGGGCCTCCGTGGATGTAGGCGATGGTGGGGTAGGCCTTGCCGGGTTCGTAGCCTGGAGGTTCGATCAACATGGCGCCGATCTTGACTCCGTCCTTTCCTGTGGTCTCGACGCCCCGCACGTTGCCCCAGTTGATTTGCTCACGCAGCTCGCGGTTGTGATCGCTCAAGGAGAGACCACCGTCGAGGCGGTAGATCTCCGTTGGCCGAGTGGGAAATGTAGCGAGCACGGCGACTCCCTTCGCTCCTACCTCGAAGGATCTGACGACGCCCTTTCCGTGCTCAGGGCCGGCAACAGATTGGCGCTCGACTGCACCTCCGTTCGCGCGGACTGTTCCTAGGAAACGTTCGCGGTCGTCGGCAAAACTGAAGTGGACGTTCTCGCCGTCCGCCGACCAGCGGACGTTGCCGACGGATCGGTCGAGTGCTTGGGTAACTAGCACCGGAGCGGATCCTTCAATAGCAACGATTGCGAGCTGCGACGGATCATAAAAGTCGTACTTCTCGGTTGGACCCTGGACGTAGGCAATCTTGGTGCCGTCTGGGCTGAACACCGGTTGGGAGTCTGATCCTTTCCAGTTGGTGAGCTTGCGAGCCGGCGCGCCCTCTTTGGGTTCGACGAGGAAGATGTCGCTGTTCTGAGTGCGGTCTGGATCGGGCTGGTCCTCGGTTGGTCGCTTGCTTGAGAACGCGATCGAGGTGCCATCCGGAGACCATGCCGGCTGAGAGCTATCGAAGGGACCCGGGGTCAACAGCACGGCTTCTTTTGACAAAAGGTCGAACAGATAGAGACGCGCGTAGCGGTTGGTCACATAGCCCACTCGGTCTTGTTTGAAGCGGTATCGGTCGACAACGATCGGCTGAGGGGTCTTCGACTTCGAAGCCTTTGGTGTACCGTTTTCGGTTTCGTCAGCAGGGCTGTCCTCAACCTCTTCCGGATCAGGATCTTTCGAGACAACAACGATCTGCTCGCTGTCAGGAGACCACTCATAGCTGGAAACGCCACCAGGGAACTCGGTCAGACGCCGCGCCTCGCCGCCTGCTCGATTGAGCAACCAGACCTGGCTTTTGTGCTTCGGATCCTTGTCCTTGCCGTCGCCAGCACCTCTGGACGCAACAAAAGAAATGAAACGACCATCTGGACTGAACTGTGGATTGCCTTCGCTACCTTCTTCGGTATGGGTGAGCTGAAGTCGGGTTGTGCCATCCCAATTGACCATGAAGAGATCGGAACTGCGCCGATCTTCTTCGATGTCAGTGGTTTGCACCGTATACGCGACCCACTCACCGTCTGGTGAGATTGCTAGGTTGCCAACGTTCTCGAGGCGGTGGACATCGGCCGTTTCGAAGGAGCGCCGCTCGTTTTCGGGCACGGCAGCGGCTGAGAGGTTGCACAAGCCGAGGAGAATCGAGAGGACGACCAAGGGTCTAGCAATGCGCATCGAATCCATGTTCAATCACCTTCCTGTTCTTTTTCCAGATCTGAGAACCGTACCGCAATAGGAGCCACAACAAGAATCGATGACAACGCGCCTAGTAGAAGGGTGCGACCAGGTGCGACGGCACTCTCGCAGCTGTTCAGAGCCCACTTGGTCCGACCCCGCTCTCGGTCCCTTGACATCTCTCAACTACCAGGCATAGCGTCACGACTCAAGGGCTATGAGACGCCCGCCGCCCGTTCGGTACCACCGATGGTGAAGTTCTCTCGTTTCGTTTCCAAGCCACATCACTGTATGCAGATGTTGGGCAATACGGGCACCTTCCCTGAACAGCTCCGCCACGTTGGCGCTGCTGCCTGCATTGACATATGAGGCGTGAACTCCAATGGAGACGAACCCATCACCGCGCGGCTTAGGCCGTGCTCCGTCTGATCGAACTACGACACCGAGGTCACTCCAAGACTTGAAGTCCCAAGCTCGGCGCTTGCGAGAAGCAAGTACCCAGCTTGGCCATCGGTTCACGCATTCGCAAGCACTAGAGGTGATCGCTGCAGTGCACGGTGCTAAGGACTGGAACACGCTCGTGGCCAGGTCCGCGGCTGATTCCGGCGATATCTACCGGGCAACAGAGCGGAGGGGGGAGCCCGGGAAAGCGATGCCTCCCTGGCAGGTAGGTGCTAATTTGACGGGCGAGTACCTGGGCCATCCGTTTCGCGCAACCTTGGTTGGACTCTCCTTGCTCTCGACGGATCATTTTCGCGTGGCGCTACAGCTAGACGAAAGCGTGGATGTTGCGGCATCCGATGCGTTCTCGGCGGAGCGGCGACGCATTCGCGGCGTTGTGAACCGTGAAGGCGTGACGCACGAGAAGATTTCTGGCGGAGTTCCCCAGCTTGTTTTGTACGGCGGCGCATCGTGAGTCAAGAGAACATGAATCGCATGGCTCGGCAGCATCAGGCTGCCGCTCATGCGGTGGCTGCCGCAGCGAATCCGTTTCTGACCGAAGCGCTGCCCAAGGTCTTTCTTCGCACCGCCTTCCCAATCGTCTTGATCATGGCGATGAATGGGCTTTTCACGGTGGTCGATGCCGCGTTCCTTGGACGATACGTAGGTGCCGATGCTTTAGCGGCGGTTACGTTGATCTTTCCTCTGTCTATGCTTGTCGTTGCCCTGGCAAGCCTAGTTTCCTTGGGAATGGCCAGTGTCCTGGCGCGGCATCTAGGGGCCGGCCGTGCGCAACAGGCAAGTAGAAGCTTTGTGGGCGCTCACGCCCTAGTTCTACTGGTCTGCGCTCTCTTGGTTGCACTGTTTGCGGTGTTCGGCCGGCAGGTAATCAGTCTGGTTGCCAACGGTTCCGTGATCTTGATTGAGATGGGCTGGACGTATCTCGCCATCAGTGTGTTCTGTTCGCCCCTGCTGTTCGTGCTGTCCTTGCAGGGCGACGCACTGCGCTCCGAAGGAAAGCTCCAGATCATGGCGCTGGTGGCTGTCTCGTCGTCCTTGGCCAATATGGCGCTCAACTACTTCCTAATCGTGCTGCTCGGTTGGGGAGTAGCTGGCTCTGCGGCCGGAACGGTTCTGGCTCAAGCCGCAGTATGTGGCGCTATCTGGGTGTATCGCACTCGAGTGGACTCGCCGTTCGCATTCAGGCGCCTGCGCGGCCTGTGGCGTACTTCGTGGCGCACTGGGTGGGGAGAGTTTCTAGCTCTCGGGGCACCACAGTGCCTCAATTTCCTAGGTATCTCGTTGGTCTCGGCTGCAGTTATCCTGTCCTTGGGCAAATGGTCGGGAGGAGACTACGAAGCAACGGTCGGGGCCTACGGCGTGATCACCCGCATCATGACGTTCGCTTTCATGCCATTGATGGGCATCAACCTTGCTTTCCAAACAATCGTTGGCAACAACTTTGGAGCCAAGGCCTGGGCTCGTTCTGATGCCAGCTTGCGCTTGGCCCTCGGCGTGGCTCTCGCGTATTGCGCGGGAACGCAGTTGCTGTTGTTCTTCGGCAGGAGCGTCGTTACTACCTTCTTTGTTGACGATGCCGCGATCTCCTTAGAAGCGGCACGGATCCTGCCGATAGCAACAGCAGCGTACTGGACCGTGGGACCGATGATGATCTTGGGTGGCTACTTCCAGGCGATCGGAGACGCACGGCGCGCAGCCGTGCTCGGATTGGCCCGGACCTACACCTTGACCTTGCCGTTGACATGGATCTTGCCCTTCTTCGTCGGCGAGACGGGGATCTGGCTGGCCGGACCCGTGGGCGGGGTGATGATGATCTTTCTCGTGATGATGTTGCTGCGCCAGCTAGCGTCGAGCACCGGGATGCGATGGGGCCTGTTCCGAGGGGAGGCATTGGTAAAGGGATAGACGAGAGATGGAAGAGAGCCAGGGAGTCTCTGAGACTTGTCCTCTCGCCCTTTCTCTAGTGGGTTGGTCTCTCGGGTCTCTCGATCTTTGGGTTTTCTTGTAAGGGTTTTCCTCCGCTAGACACTATTGGAGGCAACCACTTCTTGAGGAGACCCAAAGAGATGTCACGACAAACTGAACCCAGCCGACGGATCGCGCAATCTCGGCGCTTCGTTCTCCGTAATGCCGCCCTTTTCACTGTGCTGCAGTGCACCAGCCTGCTGTGCACTGCGGCCACCGCGTCTTCACAAGAAAACCTGGCCGACGGTATCGCGATCACCAATGTCACGGTGATCGACGGAAGTGGCGCTCCGCCGATTAAGGATGCAACGGTGCTTGTCGAAGCAGGTCGAATTGCGGCGGTCGGGCCCGCCGACACGCTGTCTATACCCTCGGCAATGCAAAGGATCGACGGCGAGGGCCGAGTTTTGGTGCCGGGCTTTGTCGACACACACGCACACCTCAGCGTAGGGCCGGTGGTGCTTGAGATGGCGGACGGAAAGCCCACAGTGTCCATGAAGGTTCTAGCGGATGGCCCGGAACGGACTCTCCTTGCGCTATTGGCGCACGGCATCACCACCATCCGAGACCCTGGCGGCTCAACGGAGCAGCTGGTCGCTGTGCGCGATGCCATCGAACGTGGTGACTTGTTGGGACCCCGCGCGGTGGTGGCCGGTCGTGTGATTGATCAAAGCGATCTCGAGGGACTAGTTGATCAGGCGACCACTCCTGACGAGGTGAGATTGGCGGTGAGGCTTCAAGTTGAAGCAGGCGTTGATCTCATTAAGCTGTATGCAACGCTAACTCCAGAGCTGTTGGCCGCCGGAATCGACGAAGCTCATCTGCACGGTCGTCAAGCGATCGCTCATCTACACGAGACGACCTGGTCAGAAGCCGCAACACTTGGCCTCGACGGAATTGTTCACATCATTCCCGGTTCGAGCGAGATGCTGCCAGCGGACGTGCGAGAGACGTACGCGGCCAAACCGGGCACCCTCGGCTTTCCGCACTGGTTTAGCTGGGTCGATCTAGATTCGGAAACTGTCAAGCAAACGATCCGGAAGTTGGCACTCGAGCGCGTCTATCTCGATCCGACACTGGTTGTTTTTGAGCACGCATTCTTTGGTGACTCAACTCGGTTTACCACCGCTACAGAGGGGCTCGAACTTGCGCATCCGGCCCTGGTAGACAACTGGAAGAGGCTCTTCTCTTTCAATATTGGTTGGAATGAAGCCGACTTTGACGTGGCTCGACGTTCGTGGCCGAAGGTACTTCGTCTGACGCGGCAACTGTGGGAGGCTGGGGTACTTCTGTCTGCAGGCACCGACGCCAACAACCCGTGGACCGTGCCCGGTCCGAGTTTCCATCGCGAGCTGCAGCTCTTGGTTCAGGCCGGTATTCCTTCTGCCCAAGTTTTACGAATCGGTACTCGTAATGGCGCAGAAGTCGCTGGGCTCCTTGATGATGTGGGCACCATTGAGAAAGGAAAACGCGCCGACCTGATCTTGCTTGACGGCGATCCCGTCGCCGACATTCGTGCAACCAGCTCTATTGTGTGGGTGATGAAAGAGGGTATTCGTTATCGACCGAGCGAGCTTCTTGAACGTCTCCGATGAAGTGCGCGAGCGCTTGTTTGGAGAAGCGGTGGCGCGCGACCTGGGGGGCTTGCGGCGCCTTGCGGCCTCCTATGAACGCGACCCCGGGCTTGCCGAGGACCTTGTTCAAGACATCCTTTTCGCGTTCTGGGAAGCGCTTGCGAGATTCCAGGGCCAGGCAAGTTCGAGGACGTATCTCTTCCGCATCGCGCAGAACTGTGCACTTCGGCACATAGGCAGACAGCGGGCAAGAAAGCATGTGCAGACACAGTCTGATGAACACATCGATACTGCGGTCGACCGTCAACATTCGCCCGAGCACCTTGCCCTCGAACTCGACCAACGGCATCAACTAGAAAGAGCTGTGGCCGATCTTCCTGATTCGCTACGCCAGGTTGTGGTTCTAAGGCTCGAAGGGCTCTCCGTAAAAGAAATTGGTGAAGTTTTCGATCTGACACCGAACAACGTGACAGTTCGGCTACACCGTGCCCGAAAAAAACTGCGCCTCCAGCTAGTGACTCGCGGATCGCCGAAACATAACTGTGGAGCCTCCAGGCATGACTGAAGAAGTTCAAGAACCAGGAGATGAATGGGCTGACCTTGAGGCCCTATGGTCTGCCGACGGTCGGCCAGAGGAACTGCATATCCAACGGCTGACTCAGCGCATGCGAGGCCGAGCTGCACGTCGCCGATGGTGGCGAGTCATCGAGGTCGTGCTGCCGCTATCCGTGGTCCTCTTTACGGTCGGCTTGGCTTTCGAACGGCAAGAATCCCTCTGGTGGATTGCCGCCTTCTACGCCACCCTCACCTTCGGGGTAGCGTGTGCGTTCTGGATCCTCAACCGACACACCGAGAGCCTGGGGTCCTTTGGGTCGCCAGCTGTGGTCATCGCAGCGGCTCGAAATGAACTAGAGATTCGGCGGCGAGGCCTACGGTTCGGTTGGTTGCTCATGGGCCTGCATTCCGTGTTCTTCGTGGTCTGGTTCGCGATAGCGCAGCCGGACGGCTATTTGCGCAACTGCCTGACACTCGCTGCATGGCTCGCTCCGTTTGTAGTTGCAACCACCATTCTGCAGGGCAGGGTTGCCCGAGAGGCCATGGAACTTGGCCGTTTGGAGAAGGAGCTTGATCTGGAATCCGACCAAGGACTGCCCTCAGCCTTGGGGCAGTAGCACCCGGTGGGAACTTTGGGAAGCTCCCCGTACGGCCGAGTCCGGCGTGGACCACAGATCTCCGATACAGTGTTGGTCGCCGTCCACTGCTCCCAGCCCAACCAGCTAGCGTACTGCCGTACCCGATGTAGACCGGCCGATGGCAAAGAAGTTCAGTTTTGTGAGAACGGAGTAAATCACTGTGACTGATAGTGGATCCGGAAGCGGTATGCGTCTACCAAGGAATGAACCATCGAGTTGGGCTCCATGGTTAGCATGGCTTGCAGCGGCTCTCCTTGGGGCTTTCGCCGTAGTTCTCTATCAGGTGCAGGTGCCGATTCTGACCGAAGAATCGCCCCTGTTCACCTTATGGCAAGCGCCCGTGCTTCTTTGCTTTGTCCTGTTCGGTCCAAAGGTTGGGTTGCTGAGCGCGCTGATCGCATTGGGCCCGCAGCTCCCCGCTGCCTGGGTATTGCACCCTGCGCTCGGAATGGGTGCAATGATCTATGTGGTCGAGGCTGTTTTCGTCGCCCTCATATTCAAGCGCCTCCGTTCTGTAGTGATGGCCACCACCCTCTTTTGGGTGACGTTTGGTTGGTTGTTCGACCTTTTAATCTACGTTTACGGCGTAGGCCTGGAGCCGGAGTACGTTGCGATCCTGCTCGCCAAACAGGTGCTCAACAGCATCGTGTACGCCGCGCTTGTCGATCTGGCAGCGACCAGAAAGCTACGCGTGCTCTGCTCCCAGATTCGCGGTGAGCAGCCTGTCCCGATTGACATCCAAGGCTACGCATTTCGTGGTCTCGTTGTTCTCGCCGTCACTCCATTTGCGATTGGTGGAGTCTTCTATGTTCGCGCTGAGTTCTCAGAAGTTCGTCGCACTGCTGAACACGTCAATAGCGAGCTAGCCTTCAGCACAGCCAACCTGGTGCTCGAAGAACTGGATGGCCAGCGACAAGGTGTTCGTACGCTCGCGCGACGCCTCTCGGTTGCTAGCACCGACGACGAAAAGAGCGCCTTGCTCTTGGAGCATCTCGAATCACGCCCTCGTCAGCTGCTCATTGCTGTGGTCGACGAATATGGACGAGTAGTCAGTTCCCAGCCAGCCAAAGACGCGGCTGGCCAGGACATCATTGGACTGAGCGTTGCAGACCGCGAGTACTTTCAAAAAGCGCAAACCGAGTTGCGAACGATCTATTCTGATCTGGTGATCGGGAAAGTGTCCCTGCGGTCGCCGAGCAAGGAGACTGGAGCGGTCATCGTAGAACCGATACTAGGCCCTCTTGGGAGGTTTGAGGGCGCGTTGCTAGGGACGCTCGACCTTGTCGATCTTCAGAGGTCAGCAACGCCAAAGGATCTCCGTGGTCGTCTTGTCACGCTCATCGACGCCGAGGGCAGAATTCTCAGTTCCACCGACCCGACCAGATCACCGGGAACCAAGTCCGAAGACCTGTTTCACGCCGCAACCCTAGCGGAAATTCCGAACTGGCTGAAGGTCGGCGTGGGGGCGAAGACACTCTCCTACTATCCGGCCGGGATTGAGACTATGGAATCAAGGCTAGGGTTGGACTTGATTCATTCCCGCTTCCAACCGATCAAGTCAGCTCGCTGGGGAGTCTTGGTGGACCTGCCAGCCATGGTGTTGCACGCTCAACTCCTTCCGGCGGTCTTGAGGGTTCTGGGTGGACTGGTTTTGATGTCGATACTCGCCTTTGTTGTCATTAGCGGTTTCTCACGCCGGCTCGCAGCTCCGGTTCGCGCGGCGGCAACGGCGGCTCTTCAGGTGCGACAGGGGCGTCTTGATTCCGGTCTGCTCGCCAAACTCGAATCCTCGCACCTGTTAGAGATTTCCCTACTTGTTGAAGGGTTCGTCGATCTAGACCGGTACCTCCACGCGCAGAGGAGTGCGACGGCCGAGCGCGAAGAGGACCTTCAGGTCCGACTGGCCGAAGCTCAGAAGATGGAGGCGATAGGTCTGTTGGCTGGCGGAGTTGCGCACGATTTTAACAACCTGTTGATGCCGATCCTCGGCTATGCGGATCTGGGATTGGCAGGTGCTCGCGACGACCGGGATGCTACGTACTACGGGAGAATCGTCAGTGCCGCCGAAAAGGCGACCGAGCTGACCGGCCAACTCCTAGCCTTCGGACGGCGGCAGGTACTGGACATCGAATCGGTGGATCTGATCGTCGAGCTTGAAAACTGCCGTCCGCTCTTACACCCACTTCTGCGCGAGAACATTCACCTTGAAATAGAGCGCGCGGTCGCCCTGGCTCCGGCACTCGTCGACACTGGGCAGTTTCATCGGGTCCTGTTCAACCTGGCACTCAACGCGCAGGACGCAATGCCTGACGGAGGAACCATCCGTCTGGTGATTGATTCGGCCGACTCACAACAGAGTGCTGGGGCGAACGATTCTCCGGGCCGATTCGTAAGGATCTCTGTGCACGACGAGGGTCAAGGAATTCCGGTCCATCTTCAGAGCAAGGTCTTTGAGCCGTTCTACTCCACCAAAAGTGAGGGAAAAGGATGCGGCTTGGGCCTCGCCACTGTCCACGGTATCGCCCACCAACACGGGGGCTTTGTAGAGCTGGAGAGCACTCCAGGTGAGGGTTCTTCATTCCATGTCTACCTCCCAGAGGGTGAGTCCAAACCGCCCAAGGCGAAGGTCGCGATGCCCTCGCGGGGGCAGTTGGCGGGCTCTCACATTCTGGTTGTTGAGGACGATCCAGACGTTGGAGCGGTGGTCAGCGCTTACCTGCAAAAGAGCGGCTGTCAAGTGACGGCCTGCGATAGTGCTGAGTCCGCGATCGAGCTGCTCAAAGAACAAAACGGCCAGTTCTCAGCAATGATCACGGACGTTGTACTTCCTGCACTGAATGGGCGACAACTATTCGAGAGGGCTCTGGCAATCAGGCCGAACCTTCCGACTTTGTTCATCTCTGGCTACGACCATGAAGTCCTACAGCAGGGGATCCCGGAGGGCTGCGAACTATTGCGAAAGCCGTTCAACAGAGAGAGCCTTCTTGGGTGTCTCGAGCGGGTCCTGAGCTCTGGTCCGAACGGCGTCGCCTCGCGGCATGTCTAGCCGGGGGCGGAGGTGCAAGAGGGTCGCGCCGTGGTGTTCGGAGAATCATGTGACTCCCGCTCCCGTCCTTCTTGTTCTATTGGTTTTTATGCCTAATGGAGCGTTGCTCGGCGGCGAGCATTTTGGATCCCGGTGAGTTCGAGTGGCCGGGTTGCGGCAGACTGACGTGGCTGAGTCCCGCGCCGGTGCGGCCGGTTGCTTGGTTCCTTGGTCGCTTGGTCGCTTGGTCGCTTGGTCGGTGGGTCGGTGGGATTAAGGAGTCACTGAAACCAATCTTCCCCTTTTACGTACTAATGACCCATGACCAAGTCACGACCACAGAGAGCCACTCTCGGAGAGTTGGAACAACTTGTCATGCTGGCGATCTTGGGGCTCGAAGATAACGCCTACGGTGTCACCATCCGTGACGAGATAGGTCGTGCGACCGGGCACGTGCGCACTTTAGGGTCGATATACAAGTCGCTGGAACGGCTCGAGCAGAAAAGGTTGGTGTCTTCGCGAATCGGTGATCCTCTCGGCGTTCGTGGCGGCCGCCGCCGCACCTACTACTCGTTCCGTGCTGAAGGCGCTGCCGCGCTGGAGCAATCGCTGAACGGGCTTCGTACCTTGAGCCAAGAGCTTGAGCCCCGGTGGCGATTGGGATGAAGCGACTTCCTACTGGTGGGTCCGGTTTTCTACTTAGGCTCATCGGCGTCCTAACGCCACCGCGCGAGCGCGAGGCGCTCCTTGGAGATCTCCTTGAACTCCTGGACCGCAACAACCCTGGTTCTCCAAGGGTTTCACTGGCTCGAGAGTTGGTTTCCGCCTTGATGCGGAGGACCTCAGGGGTCCTTCAAAGACGAGAACGAGCAAGCGAAGTTACTACCACCCATAAGAAAGGGAGGAGTCCGATGATGGTTGGTTTGTCCCACGACCTCAGGCACGCATTTAGACTCATCGCGTCACGGCCCGCGTTCAGCTTGTTCGTCATTCTTGTCCTCGCTCTGGGGATCGGCGCGAATAGCACCGTGTTCGGAGTTGTCAATGAGGCACTGTTTGACCGCCTATCTTTTGCCAACATCGACCGGTTGGTGCTGGTCCATGAACGCAACCTGAGCGTCGGTGCAGATGAAAGTAATGTTTCATTTCCCAACTACTCAGACTATGTGGAGCGATCTGGCGTCTTCGAAAAGGCCGCCGTGGCCACGGAGACCACCCGCAATCTGACTGGGCTGGCCGCACCGCGGCGCCTCAAGGCGGTCGCTGTGTCGCCAGAATTCTTCGATGTTTTCGGCTTGCCACTTAAGGCGGGTCGTAGTTTCGTCGAAAGTGATCAGGACATTGGGTCCCCGCGAGTCGTCATTCTCAGTGAGAGCTTCTGGACTGAACAGCTAAGTGCGGGCACCGAACTCGTCGGCAGTACAGTGAGAATCGACGGTGAACCTCACATGGTGATCGGGGTTGCGCCGTGGCATTCGCTCTATGCCGACGCGGACATCTGGGTTCCGCTTGCTAAGAGTGAGGTGGTCTTGGCGCGGACGAACCACTTTCTCACCGTGTACGGTGCCCTGCGCGCGGATGTCTCACACAAGGCCGCACAGTCCAGGCTCAACGATGTTGCGAAGGCTCTAGAGATGGACTATCCCGCTGCCAACGAGGGCTGGAGCGCCGTTCTCTCACCCTTGCGCGCGGCACATGCCCGGGACGCAGCGCCGCTGTTCGTGCTCCTTCTGTCTGTAGTAGGGCTGGTCCTGCTTTTGGCTTGCGCCAATGTCGCGGGTCTCTTTATCGCCCGAGCCAGCGAGCGTGAGCGAGAGATCGCGGTTCGGCTTGCCTTAGGCGCAGGACACGGGCGTCTGGTTCGGCAGCTGCTGATCGAGAACCTAGTGTTTGCCTTGCTCGCTGGGGTTGTTGGCACCTTCCTCGGCTTCGCTGGTATGCGGTTAGTGGCAATGGGCGTGGGTTCGGAACTGCCCATAGAGTCGATGAAGCTGAGTCCCGCTGTCCTTCTGGCGACGTTGGTTCTGTCAGTCATCGTAGGATTCCTTTTCGGCCTCGGCCCAGCCCTCTTCGGAGCACGTGCTGGTCTTGACCGCGGCCTTTCTCGAGGTGGAGCAGGGTCGGCTGGTCGCCGGCTGGTCCGTGCGCGGTCTGCCCTTGTTGTTGGCCAGGTTTCGGTCTCCTTGCCTTTGCTGGTGCTGGCGTTGTCCTTCCTCTTGGTCTTTCAACAGTCTCGCACGGCCGAACTAGGCTTTGAGCCGGAGGGGCTGCTCACGCTTCGCCTGGATCTTCCCGCTGCCAAGTACCCGGATACGGCCTCGCGCGCAAGAGTCATGGATAACTTGCGCGAGGAGATCGCATCGCTTCCTGGGATCGTTGACGTTGGGTACTCCACCAACCTTCCGTTCTCCGGCAACTCAACAATGCGTGGAGTTGTCCGCTTCGGAGAGGAGCCCCCGCCCAGAGACCAAGTGAGCTATGCAAACTTCGTAGCGGTTTCACCTGGTTATGTTCCGGCTGTGGGCCTTCACATTGTGGACGGGCGTCCGATCGCCGATCGCGAAGCCCGAAGCGAGGAACCGCTAGTCCTGATCAACGAGACCCTCGCCCGCCAACTCTTTGGCAGTGTCAATGTCGCTGGCGAGCAGCTCTGGATTCACACCGATGAGAGAGAAGCGCGGGAGATTGTCGGAGTGTTTGCGGATGTCAGATCAACCGATCTCAGGCGCGGGGTGAGCCCGGAGATGCTCGTGCCCACTAGTCAGTACAACCAACGGCAGCAATGGCTGGCGGTGCGATCGCAGCAACCGCCGGAACAGGTCATCAACTCGGTGCGCAAGCGAGTAGCCGCTGTTGATCCCGACCAGCCGATCTATGGCGCCCGTACAATGGGTCAGCTTCTGGCTAAGGAGCTTGCCATGACCCGGGTGTTGTCGATCGTAATGGGAGGCTTCGGCGTGACAGCCCTAGGTTTGGCTCTTCTCGGTCTGTACGGGCTGGTGGCCATCGCTGCCAGGCAACGAAGGCGCGAAGCGGCGATCCGCATCACTCTTGGGGCCACCGCCAACCAAGTCGTTCGTCGCATCATGCACGAAGGACTTCGCGCGACGGCAATCGGGCTTGCGATCGGATTGACTGTTTGTTTGGGCGCGCAGCGAATGCTTGGTTCGCGAATGCGTGAGTTGTCAGAGTTGGCCGAGCTAGTGCCGATGTCAGCGTTTGTCGCGGCCGTTCTACTTGGGTTGTCCGCCTTGATTGCTTGCTACCGCCCTGCACGGCGAGTGTCTCGTTCAGAGCCGAGCGAGGCACTGCGGGCGGATGCTTGATCGAGAGCTTTGCGGTGGAACCGTCCTCTTGCGGCAGATCTGGACCTCGCGGATAGGGCGTTCGGCGTGTTCGGGTGCGGCGTTCTGAAGCACTGTTTTAATCGCCACGTTCGTCGGCACGCTGGGACAAGGCGGCATGGGCCATGTCTACCGCGCTCACGACCTTAGATTTTCCTCCTCTGAGCCGCGATCTCATCTAAGGGGGTAGCTCCTCGCTGGCCTGGGCCCGTGGAAGGCCTCTAGAGGCGCCTACCGCCAAGCGGTTCCGTCCTTCGCGCTTGGCAGCGTAGAGCTCAGCGTCGGCGCGTCGCAGGACGTCGCTGGGAGTCTTTTCGCTTTCATAATCCGCCACACCGATGCTGACCGTCACTTGACGATTGCGAAAACCACTGGCTGAGAAGTCATGACTGGCAATAGAACGAAGGATCCGGGTGAGGACTACGCCTGCATCCGCCAGGTTCGTCTCGACCATCAGGACCGCAAATTCGTCGCCACCCAGGCGGGCGCCGAGATCGCTTTGCCGGAGTTGGCTGCGGATGATGTTTGCCACTTCGACCAGCACACGGTCGCCGACCCCATGGCCTGAACTGTCGTTGATCACTTTGAAGTGGTCGATATCGATCAGTCCCACGGCATAGGTTGCGCCCGACCGCGAACATAGGGCGGAATGGTGTTGCAAGTACTCGTCGAAGTGTCGACGATTCGGTAAGTCCGTGAGTTGGTCGGTGCGGGCGAGATGAGAAAGCTGGTTCCGGAGTGCCTTCATCTCCGACTTCTCGCGACGGAGGCGCTCGAGCACGGTGGCGCAGAAGAAGGTGAAGAGAAGGAACGGGGGAATGACGATGCCGAATTCGAAGGGCCACGAGACCGGCTCACCTTGAGCCGCGAGGATGCCCATGGTGCCGACATAGCCGCCCGCCATCAATGCATTGAGTGCTAGGACCTCTCTGAACGAAGACGAGCCGGCGCCGAACAAGAGCACGACGTACCAACCCTGCAGGACCCCCAGCCTTACTTCGGGAAACAGGTAGACGAACACGCACAAGAGGACCGCGCAAGCGGCCGCCGGCACGAGCAAGAAATGAGGATCGAAGTGCAGCCGGGTGTCCCAGCCCAGCAAAAGGATGCACCACATGAGGCTCCACATCAAGAGCACTGTCGAGAGGGCAAATAGCCATTCTCCCCAGGTGACTGGAGTAACGCCTCCTCCGACGAAAGGAAGCGCCGTAATGAACGGAATCATGAAGCCAGCAGCGGCGAGAAGGACCCCTTGCCGCTTGACCGAGCGTGGGTCCTTAGTTCCGGGGGCCGCTCCCAACTCAGCGTGGGCGGCACCGGTTTCGATCGTCGTCATAGCCGGTTCTCCAGGGGAGTGAGTGCTCTCACCCTACACCCATGGCGGTGATCAACGGTACTTACCTTGAGCCGGGGCCGAGGCTCGGCTGTCGACTTTGTCAGTACCAGAGTGGTGCAAGCGTCAGGCAACACAGAGGGCTGGACGATCGCCCACAAAGTTGCAGCCAGAACTGCATGACCGGGAACCCGGGGTGTCCGGAGCTCTCTTCGAAGCTGGTCTGCACCCTCCGTCTCAAAAGGTAACAAGAGGGTGGCCCCTGTTTGAGCACCCGGTGAGGTTCGTCCTTAGGCCATCTGTTGTGCTGCGACGAACGGCACCGATGATGGCGTGGTGCGCCCCCCGGGGCCAACGATTGGTCGTTTGGACCAGGCCGCTCTGATCGGCCCGTTCGATAGTCAGGAGCGATGCGGAAACACGGTTCTGCTTGGCGATCATGTCTACGTTCAGATCGAGATGATTGCGACTCCCGGCGCCGAGCGCCGCCAACTTGAGGCCTCCAGCGCCCTGATCAGCGGGGGCCAGACACAAGAACAGGGAGTTACGTCACTACCAGCGAAATTCGGTGCCCCGGGTCTCGTCGTACAACCGTCGCAGAATCCCCTCGGCTACCTCAACATCCAAAAACGGAATGTGAACCCGATGCCCCAACCCTCCGGCCCCGGCGGTATCCACCGCAACGGAGGCCATGCGCTTGCGACGATCGAACGGTGATTGCCTCATGGAGACGGTTTGCGCATTGACGAAGCGCACGGCGCTGATCTGACGGCCGATCCAGCCGCTGCGGAATAGGATGGCGCTCTCGGTGAGCGCATAGCCGGTGCGCCGAACCCATTGACGAGTGATCAGCCATGCCGTGCTCAGCACTACCGAGGGTAGCCACAGCGCATGCCATCCACTCAATGGAATCGGAGCGAGCGTAAACAATGCCGCGATTGCGACCGTGAACGGCGTTACCGCAATCGCGAACCGACTAACGATCCGTCGCACCGCCCGCGCCTCGATCGGCTTCTACTCCACCCCGTCGATGTCGACCTCGGGCATTACCTCGCGTACCAAAGCATGCGCCCGATCGACCTCTAGAATTGGTGCCAGCCATTGCCTCGTGTTGGCGATGCCGGTCGCGCCGTCCAACCCGGAGTTGGTATCAGTGGCCCCGGCCGTTTCAAGATCGATCGAAGCTCGACCGAACCACCGATGTAGCAGCGAGGCACTGACCGTCACAAGCTGAATCCGATGAACCGGTATCAGCGACGAGACCTCTGGCCACAGCCCGTACTGCGCGCGCAGGTCCTGGCCTTTCTGGTGCAGGGTGAAGCCCCGATACCGCACCAGATACCAGGCCATCGAGAACACGCGGAGCACGACGAGCACTAGCAGGAGCGCGGACAGCCCAACGAACAACCCACCGATCAGAGGCCCCGAATCGAACAACCAGCTGGCCCAATCGGGTGCGTTTGCGCGGACACTCTCGTAGATTCGCAACCAGTCCTGATCCTTGAACCAGTCCTGTTCCCACCACTGCACCTGGGATGCGACACCCATTGCCGCCGCGACCACCAGAAGGCCCCGGTTGCTGATCAGGCCGAGTCGCAAGAGCTCGCCATCCGGAACCTGCAAGAGAGGGGCGGCCTCCCTTGTCGCATGTCCCACTGCCGTGTCTGGTCCGGCCGTATGTGGGGAGTCTGGCGAGTCAGCCTTGCTCTTCTCGCCCAGCGTGTAGCGCCTCAAATCCTCGGCGGCCTCTAGCGACACCACTCGCAATAATGCCTCGGGCTTTCCGCCCGCCGCGGTTTCGATCCGCGCGGTGGTGACTCCCAGCATGCGGTGGATCGGGTTGCGCACAAGCGCAACGTTGTGGATGCGCTTGTAGGCAATGTGCCGTACGTTCTTCGTCAACAGGCCGTCGCGTACCACCAGCTCGTTATCCGTGAAGCGATAGTTGTAAGCCCGCTGTCTGATGAACGCGTAGACCAAAGCTGACACGATGACGAGTACGGACAACAGGTCCAGTCGTGACAACAAGACGCCGCGGGAGGCAAAAACGGCGCCGACCACCGGAACGGCCAGCGCCCGGATCGTTCCCGCTGCAATAAACGGCCAAGACCAGCGGTGAAGCCGACGGACTTCAGTTTGCATCGGCGGCGTGGGCGGGTCGGAGGTGATCGCTTAAGCGTGAGGCAATCCCGTGCTCAAGTCCCTCCACAGAGATAGACGCCCCCGCGGTGCCGGCGGTGTGAACTGTGAGCGTTCCCAGGCTGTACTTTCGCTGAATCGGTCCCTGCGAGACATCAGTGTGCTGGACTCGGGTGATCGGAATCCAGATCACTTTCCGCCAGAAGACGCCGCGCCGGATGCGTAGGCCGTCTTCCTCGACCAGGTAACGCAGGTGCCTGTAGCGTGCCGCGGGCCAGCGGTAGGTCAACAGCAACAACGAACTGATGATCAACAGCCAAGCCGTAAGGATGCCAAGATAGACCGAACCCGGAATGCCTCCGACACCCCAGCCGATAGTAAAGAGGATCAGCGGGACCATGGATATGGGGAGTACTACCAAGAAGCCGATGATGCGACCGACTCGCACCGTACGCGGATCGACGTGGTGCTCCTCACCGTCGACGAGGGCCGGGGCGACCAGTGGCGGGACGACCCGTGACGGTTCGATCGGCGACGGGACGACGGGGCCCGGCTCAGCCTCTTGGTTGTCCTCGGCCGGGCGGGGATTGCCGATCTGTTCGCGATCATCCATCGAGTCTCCTGGTCTCATCAGTGGGGGTCCCTTCCGCAGATGATAAACGAGCGGCAAGGAATTGCCTGGGCATTGTGCGCCCTTTGAGTCCCACAAGCTCAAGTAGCGTTCGGCCACCAGCGCCTAGGCGGCCTCCTCTTGCCACCGCCGAACGCGTTATCCAGCCACAGCATGACGTGGCGGAGCACGCTCCCCATCAGTCTGAACCGGATCCTGTTGAGCCACCTAGGATAGTCGCGGTTGTAAGGGCAGACGCGAATGCAGATCGAGCAGTCGGTGACTTGCTTTGCCCAAAAGTCGAAGCACTTCTCGGCATCGGTGGTCCATTTCACTAGTCCCTCAGCGTTTGAGATGTTGTGGACTGAGTCGCTCGGCGAGCCCTTAGCGATTGCTCCCGGCGGACAAGCGTCGCTGCAGCGGCGGCATACTGCACAGAAGTCCTTGACTCCGAAACGGATTGGCCGATCGTGTGCCAAGGGAAGATCAGTGAAGATCTTGCCAATCCGCAACCGCGGTCCCAGGCCGGGAGCGATTAGCAGGCCATGTCGACCGTACTCGCCCAGCCCCGCCTTGATCGCGTAGGGAATGCTGGAAGCGGTGTCGTTCATGCTCGCGGTCGCGCGGTAGCCCAAGTTCCGGATGTACTGAGCGAGGGCCAGCAGCGTCACCACGTCCTTGGAGTAACCGACTCCTGTAGCCGCTCCGCTGAGCGCCGAAGGTACCGTTGTTAGTAAGTCATGGTCCATTTCGTGGCACACCACGATCACCGACGAGTAGTCCTCTTCTAGGTCCATTGGTGTCTCGTCCGAATCGACGGCGGAATACTTGTGCGAGTACACCCAGCGTTCGTCGTACCGTGCGATGCCGACCAGGTCCGCGCCAAACAGCCTCGCGACCTTTTTGATCTCGCGCGCTGTAGCGGAGGCGTCGCTCCCTTCAAACTTGGTCTGGGAACCCTCTCGGTGCGCGCTTAGGAAGTCCAGAAACCCTTCCCGCCGTTCGGGCTCTAGCCGTTCGGCAAAGATGTCCGCGACGTGCCAACCCGCATTGCGCACCGCAAAGTCTCGCTGCGAGTAGCCGTCCACATTGCGCCATTGAGGTAGCGGGCGACGGTACGACTCATAGAACCGATCACTGGCCGCGCTGTGAACAGCTGGATCCCACTGCGAGCGACAGAAGATGTCTCGCTTCTGGCTGAAGCGAGTGTAGTCGGGCGCGACACTAAAGCCCGCCTCTTCATCGGTCGCGCACGGCCCAGGACAGGTCTGACACTTTGAACTCACCGACATATGGGTGTCCTACTGTTGACTGACGCTGTTGGCACTGACTTTGTTGACCGAGACGCTGTAGACCGAGTCGGCTTGGATTCTACTGGGCACTGCGGCTCAAAGCCTCAGTCCCCGTAGTTGTGGCTCTGGCTTCAGCTCTGGCTCTGGCTGTGTCGAGAAGGGCTCCGCTGTTCTGAGCCAGTAGACTGCGACCTGCGCTCTCGATCCGCGAGCTCCGATTGCACAACCTGAAGGAGAACCACGTGTTCCAGTCCGTTTCCATCGGTCGACTTCGCATCAATCCTGGCTTGCTCTGCTCCGTCGCTGCTTTGACGTTCGCTCCCGCCGAGCTCACCGCTCAACCGGCGAACGCCCAGGAGGCGGTTGATCTCTACGGCTCAGCTTGGAGTGAGCCTGACGAGGCCAAGCGACGCGCCATTCTGGAAGTGGCTTGGGCCGAGGACGGCGTTTACACCGACCCAACCGCGTACGTCGACGGACGTGAGGCTCTGGTGCAGCACATTGGTGGCTTCTTGACTGGACGCAGTGCCGGTAACGGTCCATCGATCCAGATCGACAGTAGCGTCGACGTGCATCACGGCAAGTACTTGAGGTTCGCTTGGAAGATGGTGGGCCCTGACGGCAAGACTGTGCTCTCTCCGGGCATGGACTATGGTGAACTCGACGAAGAGGGTCGCCTGAAGCTGATCGTCGGCTTCTTCGGTCCCTTTCCGCCGGTCGGCGAATCCCCGTAGCCAGTTTCTGGATCCTGGCCGATCGACAATCGACGGGAGTTGGAGGAGGCAACGTGGGGAGACGCCCGCAGCGACTCCGGTGGCGGAGACTTCGTCGTCGACGACCTGCTGAGAGAACGTCGACCGCCGAGAGGGCGACGATCCGCTGAGAGAACTCTGAATCGAGCTTAGGTTTCGCAGAAAAGACTTTCCCTCTTCTGTCGGCCAACCTAGCCGCCTACAGAGGCCGTGATCTGGTCGCAATAACGAAGGGCAGGGACAGTCAGGGTTTCGTAGAGCTTCTTTGTGAGCGCCCGAGCGCGGGAACCGACGGGTTCCTCGCCAGACAAGGCTGCTGGCAGCTCGGGGTCCTCCCAGGAAATGCGTAGGAAACTGAAGACCACCGCAAAGCGAAGCGCAAAGGCCTCAGCGTCTGTGCACGCCGTTACACCCTTACCCGCGAATTCTTGAAAGCGCTCGAGAAAACACCTATAGGCGTGTGCGGTGGCGTTGGTATCCCAGATTCGGTCTGCGAGAGAGGAATCCTCTCCGTTGGTAAGTCGAGCGCGAAAGCTCGTCACATTCTGGTCGAGCTTCATCGCGCGAAGCGCCTGGAGAATCCGCTGGCTCCGATCGTGCGGGTGTAGGTAGAGGCCAGGGCCAAGAGCGCCGAAGCCTTCAGCTTGCAACACCTCTCGCGCAAGATCGCGCTCAGTCCGGTCTTCGGCTGCGAAACTGAACTGGACCAGGGTCCAGCGGCCGTCCCACTCCTCTGGCTCTTGCCAGATTCGTTCAAGCCCTGCATCCATGATCGCCAGAGTAGTGGGAGACGGTGCGTAGAACTTGTTTCGGCCGACGCGCGTCGTCTCCAGCGCTCCCGAGTGCTCCATTCGATACAGCGTCTGGCGAATTGCCCCTGGTTTCACCCCCAACGGATCGAGGGCGCTAACAAACCATGAACCGCAGAGCGAACCTCCACGGTGACGGCCGTAGAAACTGAGTGCTGAATACACAAAGTCGGAGGTGGTGGCATCTTTGACGGATGACAGTATATTGATGGTCATCGAGATAGTGTTATACGATGCTTGAAGGGCATGCGAGACGCGCATGAGACACAGCCATTGCTGCAGGGAGTTAACTCTATGAAACTGTTCCCGTTTCCGAAGTCGGTCCTCGATAGCCGCGGACAAGTCCGCGAAGGTGAGTGCGCGGTATCGCGGTTGCTGACCGCAGGCGCGCAGATCGTCCTCATGCTCGTTGTTGCCACAACTTGTTCGAATGCCGTCGCGCTGGCGATGGCGGAGCCTGAAATCTCTGTTGTCGAGCCTGGCGGTGGCCTGGTCGCGAAGGCGTTCTATCCAGCTGACGGGAAAGCCCATTCCGCAGTCCTTCTGCTGGGCGGGTCCGGAGGCGGAATTGGCTGGCAGGTGCAGCAGGCGGAGCTTCTGGCCAAGCGCGGGTACGCTGCCCTCGCGCTCGCGTACTTCGGAATGGAAGGGCTGCCGATGGAACTCGAGCGCATTCCGCTTGAGTACTTCGACCACGCGCTCACTTGGCTTCGGCTACAACCCTTCGTTGCTTCAGATCGGATCGGCGTTGTCGGCGTTTCGAAGGGCGGTGAGTTGGCACTCGTCCTTGCTTCTCGGCGACCCGAGATCCGGGCGGTGGTTGCGTTCGTTCCTTCTGCGGTGGTCTTTCAGAGCGTGGCCGACGGCTGGCCCCAAAGCTCCTCTTGGAGCCTAGGTGGACAAGAACTTCCGTACGTCGCCTACGGCTCGGTACCTTCACCTAAGAACATTGCCGACCTCTATCGTGCGGGTGTCGACCAGACCGCCGTGCTGGAGCAGGCGACCATCCCGGTGGAGCGCATTGCCGGTCCAATCCTTCTGCTGAGTGGGCAAGACGACAATCTTTGGCCATCAACGATGCTCTCTGACATGGCAATGAAGCGCCTCAAGAAGAACGACTTCAGGTTTGCCTACGAGCATGTTGCCTACCCAGACGCTGGTCACTTAATCTCGACCGTTCGAGCAGAGGATGTGTCTCGCCGTGGAGGCACCGAAGAGGGGAATCGGAAGGCCCAATACAACGCACAAGAGCGCATGTTTGCCTTCCTGCAAAGCCACCTTAGACCTTAGCTTGCAGTAGCAGCATCGAGCGGACAATCAGTTGGAAACGAGCGCCGGTGAGCCTTTTGCTCGGAGGAGAGAGTCTTTGGCCGCGGCACTCGGGGCCATGCCCTCGTGTTGCGCTAGTAACAGTGGCTGGTCCCGTGTGTAAGCAGATCGTTTCGGGTCGCGACGAGTAGGATTGGGCACGAGGTTTGAAGAGGTGGCGCTACTGCCAGTCGAGCCCAGGGCCTTTCCCCCCACAGAACCGGAACCGCCCCAAGGGCCCGGGAGATCGAACAAAGGCAATCTGTGCCAAGTAGCTTGGGTAGCGTGGGCGCTAGGAGATTGACGGAACCGGCGGCATGCCGCACGGATGAGTTTGCGGGCAGCTCGGTACCTTCGCTATTCCGACCGAAAGTGAGCAATTGAAGACGACGGCACTGAGAGTTTGGCGACCGGCAGGCACCAGCGTCCCTTTGCCAAGCAGAGTGTATTCATGGCAGGGGCACAGCAGGTGAAGGTCCCAGATCGGCCAGAAAACCGGATTCCGTCTCAAGGAGGGCTTTCTGGTGAGCCGACGACGCAGTTACGGGGCGGGCGCACGACCTACTCATCTTGGCAGCAGACCCGCGATGCGCTGGCGACTCTGCTGGATCTTGAAAAGGAGGAGCGGGCTCTGGCCCTTGCCCGCATCGCTAGCGCAAGGCCGGAACTCGGCGAAGAGCTAGAGGCGTTGCTGCTCGCTGGGGAGATCGAAGCGGGCGTACTAGAGCGTCCGGTCGGAGAACTTTTGCCCAAATTAACCGAGGAAAGCTGTCGAGGATCCGCCGATGACATTGTGCCGACCGATCCGCGTGTCGATGGCTGGAACATTGGCTTGCAACTCGGCCGAGGAGGAATGGGAACCGTCTATCTTGCAGAGCGGCCTGGTGATGGGTTTACGCAGGTTGGAGCTCTCAAGGTCACTCAAGCCCGACACGGGGCTTCTTCGATAGAGGATCGCATGCGGACCGAGCGGCGCGCTTTGGCGCGCCTCGAGCACCCCGCGATTGCTCGATTGATCGATGCTGGCTTGGCGGCAGATGGACGCCCCTTCGTGGTCATGGAGCGTGTGAAGGGCACCCGAGTCGACCATTACTGCGACCAGCACGGCTTGGCCATCGAGGCAAGGGTGTCGTTGTTTTGTGACATCTGCTCTGCGGTCGACTTCGCGCATCGGCACCTAGTGATCCACTGTGATCTCAAACCGAGCAACGTGCTCGTTGATGAAGACGGCCGGGTCAAGCTGTTGGATTTTGGGATCGCAAAAATCGTTGGGGACCCGGAAGATTCAAGGGCAGAAGGCCTCAGCCCGCTGACACCCACCTACGCCAGTCCAGAGCAGCTCAGCGGTCAGCCTGCCAGTGTGGCGAGTGACGTCTATTCACTGGGAGTTATCCTCTGGCAACTCTTGGCTGGTGTTACACCGGAAGGGGAAACACAATCTTCGGTCTGCGCTCCCTCGCAAACGTTGTATCAGATCGATAAGACGGTCGACTCCGAGGGCCGTTTGTCTCAGGTGGCGCAAGCTCGATCCATCAAACCCAAAGCGTTGTTGCGTGCCCTCCGCGGCGATTTGGACGCGATCCTTCTGCGCAGTACCGCTGAGCACAGCGACGAGCGGTATCAGACCGCAGCGGCCTTGGCCGACGACCTGAGGCGTTGGCAAGAGCGGCGTCCCGTGCGTGCGCGACGGGTGCCGCTGCTTGGCCACTTCAGACTGTTTGCTCAGCGCAACCCAGCCCTAACTGGGTCGGTTGCCCTGGTGCTGGTCACGGTGGCTGTGGCCGCGGTGATGCTCGTTGTAGCGAACGGTAGAGTAGTTGCCGAAAGGCAGCTGGCGATGGAAGAAGCAGCCCGTTCTCGAGGTGCTCTTGCCTTTCTTGAGAGTGCTCTCACTCCTTCAGCTCCCGCGTTGCAACAGGGCGCGCCGTTAACGCTCGCTGACTTGTTGATTGATGCAGAGCAACGGCTGGAACAAGAACTAGCAGACCAGCCAGAAGTTCACATGGAGTTGCTGCGTTTCCTCAGCAATCACTATCTGTCTGTCGCCCTCTACGATCGAGCCGTGAAAGTGAGCGAAGATGCTGTTGCACTGCTGCAGGCCTCGAACCTCGAGCTTTCAGGAAGCACGTTTGAACGCGCCATGAATCCGGCGCGGGCTCGCGAGACGGTGCTTGTACTCAACCGCAACGGTTATTGCCTGATCAGGGCTGCCCGCTTCGCAGAGGCCGCGGTTGTGTTGGAGCGGTCGGTACGCATAGCTGAAGAGCATCTAACCGCCGATTCCGTAGAGCTGCGTGAAGCCCTCCGATACACCTCGTATCTGGTCGGGGTGCGAACGCCGAAAGAGACGGTCGTGTTGAGGTCGCGAATTCTGGAGCTAGAGCGTCAACGTAGCAACGGTGCGCCTTCCGCCAGTTTGGCTCGAGCGTTGGACGATCATGGGCGGTCTCTCCATATTGACGGACGGCTGGACGAGGCGATTCGAGAGTTGCAAGAAGCCGTGACGATGCGCCGAGAAGTCGGCGAGCCGGATGTGGAGGTGGCCAACTCGATGGCCAATCTTGCGGCCGCGCTGAGCGCTGACGGCCAAGGTGTCGAGGCCGAGGCTAACGCCCGTGGGGCTCTTGTGCTGATTGAAGCAAGCACGCGTCCGGAACCACATGCCACAGCCAAAGCCCTCGTTCAACTGGCGATAGCGCTATCGATTCAGGAGCGGCTGGCGGAAGCGGCGTCGGCGGTCGAGAGAGCAGTGGCCATCTACGACTCCATGGGAGTTAGCCGCCAAGTAGCGAAGGCGGAAGCGTTGAGGGTGGCTGGCGGTGTCGCTTGCTTGGACTCGCAATTTCAGCTGGGCCTAGACCTCGCGGTCCGTTCGCTTGAGGTTCTCGTTGCGTCGTACCCGCAAGGCGATTGGCGTGTAGCCAGGGGGCAGGCCACTCTGGGGCTTTGCGAACTCTGGTCCGGTGCAACCACGGCCGCCCAAGCTACTGGCAGATTGGAGGCAGCGCTCGAGAGCCTAGAAGAGAGTCTGGGCGTGAGGACACCGCTCGCGATCTCTGTTCGTGAGGCGCTCTCGGCCGGCACCGTGGGGGAGCAGCCCTTGCCTGGACCGAACCGACCCCGGCTTCCATGACTCCTCGTGTGAATAAGGACTGATCGTCGATTAGGGACATACCGAAAGGGACTGTCGGCAGTGAGTGTCGGCAGGTAGCAGGTAGCAGGTAGCAGGTAGCGGGTAGCAGGGAGCGGGTAGCAGGTAGCAGGGAGCAGGACTCTGGGAGTCGTCGCCGTATGCGCTGTTAGGCCGTCAATTCCCTCATCAAGAAGGACCTCGCAACCCGACTGTCCCGTTTTACCGTAGGTTCGGAAACACCAAGTACCGCTGCGGTTTCCGCCACCGAAAAGCCACCAAAGAAGCGCAACTCGATGAGCTTACCCAAACGCTGATCATTCGCCTCGAGCTGACTCAGGGCGCCTTCCAGTTGGAGCAGAAAGGCAGCTTCGGACTCGACGTCGACATTGCGGGACCCAAGATCGGGATCCAAGATCACCTTGCTCCATTCAATCCCGCGCTTCTTGGTCAAGCGCGCCCGTGCATGATCAACGATGACCTGTCGCATGGCAGTGGCACACAGGGCCATGAAGTGGCCGTCGTCCTCGATACTGCGAGATCGTCCTGAGCGCAGCTTCAAATAGACCTCATGCACCAAGCCGGTCGTGTTGAGCGTTGCGTCTTTGCTTTGCCCCCTGAGTTTCCGGCTGGCTAGCTGCTTGAGCTCCCCGTATACCTCGGAAAAGTGTTCGGCGGCGTCCGGTGCTGCGGCGCCTGGCTCGGCGGGTAGAGGGCTTTGGGAGTCGCTCACCTGGCGATAGTAGCTGACCCCAGTCGGTCGTTCGACCTGGTGCGGCGGAAACAGTCAGCGCTCGAGCGCTCCTCTCAAGTCAAGTGCCCGCCGACTTTAGGGGCAGGAAACAAGGCACCGCCGCTCTTCCCCGTCCTGCACTCCTTGTGCGCCGTTCACAACAAGTACATCTGCCGCCGGACTCGGCACCATGCCGTGCTTTCAGTTGCCCGCTGCGAACCAATCACCGGTTGCTATTGAGGTGACCGCTAACGCCGTCTACCAGGGCCGGGGAACGCCGGACTATGGGCAGGACCAGCAGCTGACGGGTTTGTTGCTCTTTCCGTCGGCCTCTACTGACGCTGGTCACCGTTGCGGCCCAAACACGGGCGGTCTGCAGTCGGCTATGCTCAAAGAGCATATGAGCTGCTGCTATGACTGCCGTCATGAGATGACAGTCGACCTGATCGGCGATTGCCGCTCGGCGGCGCTGTTGGCATTGGGTTCACTGCGAAGACCATGCGAGCGTGGCTAGTGAACGTGCAAGCGTGGCTAATGAAAGGGAGAAGCCAAGGGGCGAAACAGGATGCGGCCGAAACGATGGGTCAAATGGCTAGGAGCCGAACCCAAACTTGATGAGGCAGATGCCCGCCTGCTCTCGAGGGGCTACTGGGTTGTGCTGGTTGCTCTCTCCAGCTTCTTTGCGCTTGCCTTCGTCTCCGGATGGCGCCAGACGTCAATCTTGCTGGGCGCCTCAACCATCGCGGCCTGGATCTTTCTGAAGCTTTCGCACCGCGGCTGGCCGCGGGCCGCGGGAGCGGCAACGCTGTTTATGCTGCTCGGCATTGTCCACCTCCAGATGTGGTGGGCAGGGTCCCTGCACGAAGTTACCTTGATCGCCTATCCGGCGGTGATCACACTCGGCGGGCTCTACTTACGGTCGTGGATGTTCGTCCTGCTCACCGGAACAGCCATCGCCTCGATGGCCTCCGTCACTGCGGCACATAGGGCCGACGTCATCGTTAGTAGCCTCACCTCGGAGAGTGACTGGAAGGAGTTCCTGGTCATGGCTGTGGTCACGGCGTTGCTCGCGGTGGTGGTGCAAGTACAAGCTTCTAACTTGCGTACCAGGATGCTTGCTTTGCGAACAAGCGGCCAAGCGCTCGACCAGCAGCAGGGCAGATTTCGCGCCTTGATCGAGAATATTTCGGAAGTGATCTTGGTGCTCAACCCAGACGCGACGGTGCAGTACGTGAGCCCCTCCATCGTCAACGTTCTCGGCTACGACCAAACGGAAAGAACAGAAAACAGCGCGTTTGACCTAGTGCACCCTGACGATGTGGAAGAGGTGAAGCGTCGGTTCGCTCAAACGCTCCAAGAGCCAGGAAAACGGGTAGCGCTGGTTCTTCGGATGCGCCACAAGTCAGGGGACTGGCGCACCATGAGTCTAAACGCCACCAACCTGGTGGACGACCCCAACGTCGCAGGAGTGGTCATGAGCTACCGCGACATCAGTGAACGGCAGAACATGGTCTCTGCTCTAGAAGCCGCAGGCCAACGACTCAAGCTCGCGGTGGAGGCCGCGGATGTTGGACTTTGGGTTTGGGATGTACGGAACAACAAGATGATCTGGCAGGAGAACCTGTACGAGGTTCACCGTTCCACCTCCGCAGGCTACGTCAACTTCGGTTTTGATCTGATTCACCCGGAAGATATCGGGTCAGTTCGGAAATGGGTGCGTGGGCTAGTCGAGGACGGCGGACTTCAACGATGTCAGTATCGCTTGGCCGATACTGATCCCGGAGTCCGTTGGATCGAGGTCACTGCTCGCGTTGAGCGAGACGGGAGTGGGCAACCGACTCAGATCACCGGCGTCTCGCAGAACATCACGAACTTCAAAGAGGCCGAGCTGGACCTGCGGGCATCCGAACAGCGGTTTGCCGTTGCATTCAACGCCAACCCTCACCCCATGAGTGTGAGCCGAATCGACGATGGAACAATTCTCAACGTCAACGACAGTTTCCTTGAGACCTTCGGCTACGAGCGTGATCAGGTAGTTGGGCGCACCGCGGCGGACGTCGGCACCTGGGCCGAACCGGAGGACCGAGGACGCCTACTCAAAGTCCTTGCAGAGCAGGGCAAGGTGCGGCATGAGGAGGTGGATTTCCACGTCAGCGACGACTCCATCCGTACGTTCCTCATTGCAATGGAGCCCATTCGCGCGAGCGAGACGGACTGCCTTTTGATCGCCTCCACCGACATCACCGAACGAAAAGAAGCTGAACGAGTTCTTCGGGAGTCGGAGCGGAAGTTTTTTCAGATCTTCCAGGCAAATCCGTGCGCCATGGCGATTACCAACGTCGAAGACGGCTGCTTCATCGACGTGAACGACTCGATACTCGCAGTCACCGGTTGGTCAAAGGAAGAAATGATCGGAAAGAACGCCACCGACCTTCAGACCTGGAGCGATCCAGCTGATCGCGAGAGATTCACGACGGAGCTTACCGCCAATGGCTCGGTGACCGCTCAAGAGACAGTACTTCGTCGAAAGGACGGGAGCAATCTACACCTCCTGCTGTCAGCAGAAGTCGTTAGTCTGGGCCAACGGTCTTGCATCTTCTGGTCCGGTATCGACGTTACCGTCAGACGACGGCTGATCAATCAACTGCAGGAGTCGCAGAAGATGGAAGCGCTGGGGCGGCTGGCGGGAGGCGTCGCCCACGACTTCAACAATTGGCTGACTCCTATCGTTGGCTACTGCGACTTGCTCCTCGAACTAGATGACGACGAGGATCGGCGATCCAAAGTCCGCAACATAAAGAACGCCGGCAACAGAGCTGCCGAGCTGGCGAGCCAGCTCCTGCGCTTCAGCCGCGGCGAAATGGTGCAGAAGACAGCGATCAGCCTAAACACCGTCATCGCGAAGGCCGAGGTACTGTTCGACCGAATCCTCGGCGATCAGGTCGAGTTGGAGCTGGTGTTGGATCAAGCCGCTCCAGCGGTGGATGCCGACCCGACACAACTTCATCAGATCCTGCTCAATCTCGCGATCAACGCTGGCGAAGCCTTAGACGGCCGTGGGCGCGTGGTGATCGAGACCAGTATCGCCAACATTCCCAAGGAACAGCCGCCGCCGGACCTTCAACTGGCACCTGGTCTCTACGTGGTGCTCTCGGTCAGCGACGATGGTTGCGGCATGGATCGCCAAACGACAAAGAAGATCTTCGAACCGTTCTTCACCACTAAGGACGTGGGCAAGGGCACTGGCCTCGGTCTTGCGACCGTGTACGGCATCGTCAAGCAGCACGACGGGGATATCGTGGTCTACAGTGAGCCTGGTCGCGGAACCACGTTCAAGGCCTACTTGCCTTGCTCGAAGGGTCTTATGCCGCCGAGCAAACCGGCGGAAGCCGCCACTAAACTCGAAGGCTCGGAGACCGTCCTATTGGTCGAAGATCAAGACGCAGTACGCGAGTTCGGCGAAGCTGGGCTGAGAAGTTTCGGCTACTCCGTGGTGTCGGCGAAGGACGCTGAAGAAGCGCTCAGGCTGATCACCGAGGAGGGTCTTCAGTTTGCGATACTGCTCACCGACGTGGTGCTGCCCAAGGTTGGTGGCTTCGAGCTAGCGGCAAAGGTGCAAGAGTTGAGAGACGTGCCCGTGGTGTTCGTCTCTGGCTACTCTGGCCATCCGGATACTCAGGGAACACCCTTCCCAGCCGGCTCGCCCATGCTGCACAAGCCATACAGCGCGGAAGACCTTGCCCGCGTTGTTCGCGGCGCTCTCGCCTGAGCGAGGCTGCGCGGATGTTCTCCGCCGTGTTCCACTCCATGTTCTCGGTGATGGTCGGTGGCAACTCCTGAACGGAGTCAGGCGCCCAGTGAAGCTGATCCTAAAGTTGAGGTAGCGCAGCTCCATTTCTTTGTGTGGTGTTGGGCCCCCTGGTTAGCCCTTCTAGGCATTCCCGTGTTCGGGCAGCCTCGAAATGACACGAACGTGTCATAGGCAGGGCTGTGCCTGCTACGTAGGCTTAGGGTGCTCGAACATCTCATGGAGTCCCCCATCGTGCCCTATCGGATAGTCGCATCGGGCCCCGGCGCCCGCTTGGCCTTGATCCTTCTAGTTCTTCTCTCGTCCCAAGCAACCGCGGAAACGCTGGAGTCCGTGTCCTGGCAAAATCTTGAGCAGCATCTAGACGGGGACGTTCTGAGTGCTCCAACGCTGGGAGTCTCCGATTGCCCAGGCAACTCCGAGTTGCCGCGAGCCTCACGTCGTGGACTTCAGTGGATCGAGGGCACCTTCTACCGTTGGGACGAGCACGATCTTGCTGACGGAAACACCTGCCTTCAGATGATCGATCCGGAACCCAGGCAACTCAGCCAATCGGAGGCGCGGGTGCTACTGACCGCCTCCGGTCGCTGGCAGGACCAGCTTGTCGGCGTCACTCAGGAGGTCCTTCGGCTGCGGCCCGAGACCCGTCCCATCGAGGAGTTTGTTCACCCTCCCTTCCTGAGCACCGCCGGCGCCGAGGGCCTCGTGGAGCTGTCTCGAGTCGGCTATTCAACACGCGGCGAACCGACCGACGAGGCGCTTGACGAGCTGCTGCGCGGACCGTTGCCGCATCGCTCCATTGATGATTTCTCGACCCAAGTTCTGCCGTCTGTCATCGGCTCTGATCAACGGCAGATCGTTGCTGACTCGCGCGTGGTTCCGTATCGGCATATTGCCTTTGTCGACGCGGAGACGACGTTCTTCAATCCGAACACGCAGTCCTTTGGACCTGGAATAGGACGCGCCACCGGCTTCTTGATCAGTCCCCATGCAGTTCTAACCAACGCTCATGTGGTGTGGGACGAGGTTCAGCAACGCTTCGTGGAAGATGCCCGTGTGATCCCAGGAGTGTTCGTTGACTCTGCAGGTCCAACAGCGCCGTTCGGCGTGCGCTCGGTGAGCCGTTATGCAGTGAGCAGCGCCTATACGAAGACCGAACAAGTGCAGTTCGACTATGGCGCCATGTTCTTCGACAATCCGTTTCAGGGCATCAACACCACCATGCCCATCTTCATCAATGTGGTTCCTACTCCAGGCTCGACGGTAGAGATCGCCGGGTACCCGGGTTCTGTGCGCAGCCAACCCACCCATGCACAATACACTCACACCGGCAACGTTTCAGCGGTTCAAGGCCGCGTGCTGAGGTATACGGTCGACACCTCCTCGGGGAATAGTGGTAGTCCGATCATGATCGTGCGCAACGGGCAGCACCGCGCGATCGGCTTGCATTCCTCCGGTGAAGCAGCGCCAGCAACCAGCAACAGTGGGGCTCGATTCACGAGTGACAACGAGGCTCTGCTTTTAGAGTGGCTCCGTTGGGAGCCTCAAGATCGAGCAGGTTTTGATCTTTCGATTCTCAGCGAGGTTACTGATCGCTGCCCGAGCTTGGAGTTGCTCGTCTCTGTCGTCGACAGCCAGGGTGATCCGGTTGCTGATCTGTCGACGTCGCACTTTACGTTGTTCGAGAACGGGGCCGAGCGAGACATTGTGGTTGCTCCTGGAGAACTGGACGACACCGAGCGCAACATCGCGCTCCTTCTTGACGGTAGCTCGTCGTTGTCACAGGCCGATATCGACGCCGAGAAGCAGGCCGCTCGTACCTTTGTTGCAGGCCTGCAAAGTAGCGATCGGCTGGCGATCTACATCTTCAACAGCACCGTGTCGAGGGTTCTCGATTTCAGCACCAACCGAGGCGCTGCACTGGCTGCCATCGATACGTTGCGCGCGAGTGGCAGCACCGCTCTTTATGCTGCCATCGCCGAAGCTGCTCTGACCTTGGATGGACTCGAGGGCCGCAAAGCGATCGTGTTGATGACAGATGGGTCGAATTCAGTTCCGAACTTCAGCATAGACGACGCCATTCAAGCCGCTCAGATCGCGGAAGCGCCGGTCTACTCAGCCGGCTTCGGCAACGCCAACGACGGTGTACTCGACCGCATCTCTAGGGAAACGAAGGGCCAGTACTTCAGGAGTCCTTCCGCCGCAGATCTTGAGAGAATCCTGAAGCTGATCAGTGAACAGATCAACAATTTCTACATCATCACCTGGCTCACGGAATTCGCCGACCCGTCCTTGCTCGATCTCGAGGTCATTGTGCGAGACGGCGATGACTCCGACCGAGAAACAACTTCGTTCCGCTTGATTGATACTCCGTGCCAACCGATCCAAGGCGGCTGCAACGTCACTGTGGAGTCTCCGAACGGAAATGAGGTCTGGCTCAAGGACGAGCCGCAGACCATTCGCTGGCGAACCCAAGGTGGCAATTGTCGGAACGAAGTCTCAATAGCATTGTTCGACGGCACGGAGCTTCGCTACCTCCCGAACACAGCCAACGACGGTGAGCAGGTGATCGACATTCGATCAATGCCTGCTACTAGCCAGTATCGGGCTGTCGTCACGGAACTCGCGACCGGCAGATCCGACAAGTCGGACCAGCGGTTTTCAGTGGTGTCTCCGTTTGCGCCCTTTCCCTGCCAGAGCGACTCTCGCACCCTCTGTTTGGCCGGGGACCGTTTCATGGTCCAGGCGATTCACCGAGTCCAAGGCAATGCTGAGTACGCAACCGCAGTGCGGCTGACCCCCGACACCGGGTACTTCTGGTTCTTTGACCCCGCCAACGTCGAGCTGGTCGGCAAGGTTCTGGATGCTCGCTTCATCAACGGCTTCTTCTGGTTCTTCTATGGAGCCTTGTCCGACGTCGAGTACACGCTCTACGTGACCGATACTCAAACTGGTGCCACGAAGGCCTATTTCAACCCGCAGGGTGTGCAGGCAAGCCGTGCGGATGTTCAGTTCTTTGCACCGGTTATACCCGAGGGGCAGTTACCGATCACGACCAGCGAGTTGAGGCCCTCAAGCGAACCCGCTTTGGCAGAGGCGACCCGAAGGATCCCCAGCGCCGATCGGAGTGCTTTCTCCGACCCGCTGGTCACGCCGATTGCATTGGCTCCGACACCACCTGAGCACTCAGGGGATGCAGTGAACAGGCCTGAGTTGCACCTGCCTGAGCTGCGCGGGTCTGAACTGAGTTGGCCCATGCGGAACGGAACTGCACCGGATAGAGATGCGACAACTAGCGTTGGCGCAGCCTCGATTGTGGGAGAGGCCTTTGCGCAGACCGTCCTCCACGATCAGCTCAACAACGGTAGATCGCAAGGCGTGAGCAGCCAGTTCTTCGTCAACGGGTCTTCTCAGTTCCACACTCAAGCAGCAGACGACTTTGAGGTGCCTCCTGGTGCGACCTGGGAAGTCGATCTCGTCGAGGTTCGAGGTTTCTTCAGCGCGTCTGGCCAAGCCGCCGCCGGTCCTGCTTCGTCGATCGACGTACGTTTTTACAACAACGCCTTCAACACTCCAGGAACGATTCGTTGTCAATACACGGATCTGCAGCCGGCCGGCCTGGCAGATCCTAACTTCAGGGTGCCTTTGCCGAGTCGCTGCACCTTGCCTGCAGGTCGCTACTGGGTGGAAGTTCAGAGTAACCAGATCCTCGACACCCACGGCCAATGGTTTTGGAGAACCCGCAGTGGAACCTTCGGAATACCAGCGCAGTTCCAGAACCCTGGTGGGTTCTTCGGGTGCCCGACCTGGGATCTTCTGGGGAATTGTCTTGATTCTCTTGGCTTCTGGGATCTGGCCTTCAAGCTTGAGGGCAGCGCAGATGGAAGCGGAGTGTGCACGGCCTCCGCTACCAATCTTTGTTTGAACGAGGGCCGTTTCCGCGTCAACGTGGCGTGGGCCGCGGGCAGCGACAGCGGTGTCGGTATCGCCGAACTCGTCACCAGTGACACTGGGTACTTTTGGTTCTTCAATGCCGCGAATATCGAACTCATGATCAAGGTGCTCGACGCGCGCGTGATCAACAACAAGTTCTGGGTGTTCTATGGAGCCCTGTCCGATGTCGAGTACACGATCACTATTGAGGACACAGTGACTGGCAACACGAAGACCTACACCAACATTGCTGGCCAACTCGCAAGCGTCGGCGATGTCGAAGCACTTCCAGGCAACTAGGCACATCGGTCCTCGCCGCCAACCGACGTTGTTTGCGCCGGTTGGGTCGATCCCAGACTGAGCGGGTAGTTAGTACAGGACGAGTATCGTGCTAGTGCCCTCTCGCCGTTTACGGGCGCGTGCCCAGGGCAAAGACGCCGAAGATCGCCAGCACTCCACTCAGGAGGATCATCGCCCATACGGATAGTGTCGGCACTATCGTTGGTCCATGCACGAGCACCGTGCCGACGCACCCCTGCCCGATTTCATCGCGCGCAAAGTACTCGAATGTGTCCGTCCCAACGAAGTCGTCCGGCGGCGTGTACAAGATCGTCGTTGGTCCATCCTTCGCCGCAGAACCCCCCAGCGCGGTCGTCGTCGGTTCTTCGGATTGAGGCCCCGTCAGGATTACCGAACCGGGGTTCTCGTCAGCATCAAAGTCCGAATCGTTGTCGAGCACTGGGATGCTGATCGGCTGCCCGGCGAAAGTGAACGCCGTATCAGTGATGCATACTGGCGGTGGATCGCCGGCGTGCGGGTCCGGCTCACCGTCACCGTCCTGCATGACGACGTCGATGGTGGTTTCGCCCACGCTGCAACGAGGAGCGGCATCGCCCGGAGCGCGGCCATCATCACCGTAGAGGGCTGCTGGATGGGCGGGGCTCGCGAGTGCGTGCATGTCGCAGACCTCGTAGGTGAAGACCACTGTTCCCATCGCTCCGTCGGTGGGATTGACGCTCAGGTTGCAGGTCGCGGTGAGTGAGGCGAGTTCGACCAGAGCTGGGTCAGATGCCGTCAGGCTTTCCGGTGTGCAAGCCAAGGCGCCGCCTTCAGGATCGGCATCGTTGGCTCCCACGTCGAACCCGAACAACAGGGCATCGTGCGCTATGGATGCCTGGTCCGGTCCTGCGATTGGCGGCGCGTTTCCGATGACCTGAATGTTGACTGCTCCGACTCCACAGATGGGAAGGCCCTCGTTGATGAGTGGTGTGTTCGGGTCGTCCTCGTATGGTGGCGCCTGCAATGCAGGGTCTTCGCAGACTCGGTAGGTCAACGAAACGCCTCCGCTGTAACCATCCGTGGGAGTGAAGAGCAGGTTGCCCTCGGCGTCGAAGCTGGCTGTGCCCTGGGTGATATCGGGAGGCAGCAGGACTGCGGGCGCAGCCGAAGGCATGCTGGGATTAGGCCCGTTTCCATCGGTGTCGTTGTCGAGAACGGGAATGCGCAGATGAAAGGACCCGATTCCGTCGATTGCGTACCCTGCGTCGACGATGTCGCTGTCGGAAACACCCGTCGGCGGCAGCTTCAGCCCGGTCAAGATCGAGATTGTTGCCTCTTCTGATTCACAGCGGCGGCTAGTGGACACGCTCAAGTCTCCGGCCGAGTATCCGGGTGCGCGATCAACATTGCTACCAAGCTCGCCACCATCCAGGGTTGGGTGTGTGTCGCACACGCGGAAAGGAAAAGTGACGTTTCCGGTGAACCCCGGGTTGGTGTTGTCCCAAGTGACGGTGCAGTCCGCGTTGACCGTCGCGCTGCCGACACTATTGGGTATTGGCGCACCGGCGGGAAAGCAGGTCAACGGATCAGAGTTGCCGTCGAAGATATAGGGCTCAAGATCGAGCACCTTGTCTTCGCCGCTTGCCGTTCCGAAGCTGGGAACGCCGGGAATGGGCCGATTGTTCGCTTCCAGTGCGATGGTCACCACGCCGACTGAACTGGAATCTGCGTCCGTCGCTGCACGTGCTCGATATCCGAAGCTGTCGGTCCCGCTCAGACCGACGGGGGGCGTATACACGCACGGTCCTGGCGATAGCTCGCTCAGAGGCACTGACGCCGGAGGGTTCTGTTGTCCCGGCGATCCGCAGGATACCGATCCTCCTTGTGCCGAAGTCTGGTCCCAGCTTTGAATGCGCACCTGGGTGAGGTCTCCCGGACCACCAAGCACGTTCGGGTCGTCGTCGTTCGCTAAGACGTCGATGTTCAAAGCATGGGGGCCGGCGTTTGCATCGCCTGTGTTGACGTTGGCATAGGTCGAGTCAGTTGTAGCCTGGTCGGGCCCAACCGCGGTCGGGTCCGGGTCCACCACCGTCCACTGAAAACCGACGTCCATCATGCAATCGACTTCCCCCTCGAGCACCGAATTGTCATAGCCCTCTACCGTCACCAGCGGTATCGCAATCGTTCCAGGCGCGGTTGCGAGAACCGTCACCTCGAGGATGACCCAGAGGCCGTCCGAGGATTGGTTTTGGTCGAAGATCGTCGGTTCCGAGTTCACGTCGTAGGTAAAGCCCCACTGGCCCAGGGTGCCAATCAGGGCGATCGGGTCGTCTCCACGGTAGTAGAACGACCCGCCAAGAATGTCCCCCGACGGAAGCGCCCCAGCCATAGCAGGTCCGATAGGTGGCAGGCGCACATAGAGCGGGTCGATGCCGTCGTTTGCTCCGATGGTTGCGGGAAAGCTATTGATCTCGGCGCGCACCGTCCAGGACCTGCCCACGTGAACCGTCGAGCCTGATCCAACGGAACTCGTGACCGTCCAGGTGGTGGGATTGTTGCCGGGATAGTCCAGGTCCAGATTGCTCGAACCGCAATCACCTGGCACGTCGACGTCGCCCACTTGAATGAAGCCAGGACCGTCCGGGTTGTAGATCGCCTGTCCGACAACTTCGCTGGGCGGCAGGATGTTCTCCGCGCCTCGCCCGGCAGCTGCGCACAAAGAGAGCGTCAGCAGCCCGAGACACACGGGTGACGTTGCGAGCGCCTGGAGGCGGAGGCGGAGAGAGTGCTGGGGGGGCGAGGTCGGGTCGATAGCTAAGTACGGCATGAAAATGGCTCTCGGGAGTGAGTGGAGGGTGGGTGAGATCGGTCTGCTCTCTATCCACGCGAAAACTCTCCGAGAGGGATCAAAATAGTCCTAGGCGGTTTCGCAGGGCCTCCGTCCTCTTGTATGTTGCTACGGGGCTGGGTACTACGATGGAATGCTCCGTAAGGGTCCAGCCCTTGACGCTTATCAAACCCTTGATCATCCGATCACGGGTCGCACCACCGGAGGTTAGATCCCTGTGCAGACGCTAGAGAAAGAGAATTACCTCAGCTTGGTGACCTTCCGCAAGACCGGCAAAGAGGTCGCCACTCCCATTTGGTTCGCGCTCGAAGACGGCAACGCCTATGCGCTCACCATGGCGAACTCCGGAAAGATTAAGCGCCTGCGTAACTCCTCACGCTCCAGGGTTACGGCCTGCGATGCACGCGGCAAGGTGCACGGGCAGTGGCTGGACACGGAGACAGTGATCCTCGGACAAACCGCGGACCAAGAAGAAGCTCGCTTGGCTCTTCGTCGCAAGTACAAGGTTCAGATGGCCGTTACGGACCTGTTCGGCTGGATCACTGGTCGTATCAAGAGGCGGGCCTACTTGAGGATCACTCAGAGCTAGCGTTCGAACGCGTGTTTCCGACGAAGGAATCCGCTCAGAGGAACATCTGAGATCTGCGGTCCCTAGTTCGTACAGCCAAGTCCGTACCAGGAGCCAGCGAATCTGTGCCTGATGGTGGGACTGAAGGCGGCTGTCGGCGGTTAGCTGGGCGTTTCATCTCAGCCCTAGGACGTTGCCAGGCAGAGCGCACACTAGCTGCACAGTTACTCTCACAACTCCGAGTACCGGTACCTCCTTCCCAGGGGGGCTACGCCGCTGGCCTCGGCACTGCGATCAGTACTCTGTTCATTGGGGTGATGGCGTTGGCGATCTCTCGCCAGCGCACCTGATAACGCTTGCGCTCCAGCGCGTAGGTCCTATCTACGTCGTAGGCCACGTCCTCTCCGAGGGCTTGTCGGAGTCCTTTGGGCGCCGGGTTCTGTGCGTGAGCGCGACAGCAGGGCATGATGGCAAGAGGGCCCTCGCGCTCAGTGGCAATGTCGATGCAGAGGTCCGATAGCTGGCCGCAGGCGTGCACGCCAAGGAACGCAGCTCCTTGAGGCAGAGACTCCCGAGTGACCTGCAATCGCCCCTCCGTGTACTGCACCCGACCCTCGATCCAAGGCGCGGCTTTGACACACGCACGCCACACGTGATCCCACCGTTCCGGTTTGCGTTTGTCACACAGCGTGACACTGGCAGTCCTCCGCTCGTAGATCGCAAACAGAATCCCAGCGAGCCCGTGACCACTGCAAAGGTCAACGATGTGGGGAGACCGGCGAAGGTACTTTCGCACCACCGCGAAGAACTCAAACGCTTCGACCACTTCCTTGACCGGCAGAGCGCGCTCGTACGCAAGTTCTCGGACTACGCGCTCCGCTAAAGAATCGCCTTCGAAGTGGCCCAACGAGTTCTCGCCCAGTCGCGCCTTAACACTGGCGTAGCCGCGCACCGATGCGTCGTTGAAGACTCGCAGCATTCGAAAGTCGTTCATTGGCGGAGTTTACGAGAAGGGGACGCTTGCCGCCGCTGTCCTGCCTGCTGATATGTCATCTTCCATCAAGGGGGCTGGCTGCGACACGCTGAAGTCATACTGCGCCTGTCCGCTTGCCGCTAGACCGGGACTGCCGCGCGCACGAACCGTCTAATCGCTACCGCCATTCGCTCCCTGATCGGTGCGCCCGAGAGGATGACGTCGACCGCTGTGAGTGAGGTATGAATATGGCCTCGGCAAGGGTGATACTGCACATCGACGCCCGCTGCCTTGAGAGCCGCAGCGTAGTCCTGTCCTTCGTCACGCAATGGGTCGAACTCGCAGGTGAAGATTGCCGCTGACGGTAGCCCTTCGAGTGACTCAGCACGGAGAGGGGAGGCCTGCGGGTCGCTGCGCTGCGATTCATCAGCGTAGTGGTTCCAGAACCACTGCATCAGTTCCTTGGTCAAGACGAAACCATCGGCGTTTTGACGGTACGAGTGGTTCTCGAAGTCGCAGTCAGTGACTGGGCAGACCAGGAGCTGGCCGGCGATGGTGGGGCCGCCCTCGTTGAGCGCGCGTTGACAGGTGACGGCGGCCAGGTTGGCGCCGGCACTCCAGCCAGCCAAGACCAGCGGATCCGAGGTACCTCCCAGTGCGGCGGCGTTGTTTGCCGCCCATTTGAGAGCGGCCCAGGCGTCGTCTGGAGCTGCGGGGAAGCGGTCTTCCGGTGCATGACGGTAGTTAGCCGAGACCACCAGTGCGTTGGACCGCACACAAAGATCGCGGCAGAAAGGGTCATCGGAATCGTGTCCGCCGAGTACCCAGCCACCTCCGTGAAAGTAGAGCACCACCTGGTGTGGACCGGGGCTCGAGGGCCGGAATAGCCGATACTCCAGCTCGCCTGTTGTGCCCGGAAAGGTGCCGTCGCTGATCTCGCCGACTTCGGGGCCGGGCGGACTTTGTGCGGCCATGTCGCTCATTAGCTGTCTGCCGGCTTCCGGGGGAAGCGTTTCGATGGGCGGAAGGTTGAGTTCCTCCATGACCTGCAGCATCATGGCGACGTCCGGTTGGAGCTGGTTGACGATGCCGTCATTGCACTGTTCGCCATCGGGGCCCGAGAGCTGGAACCCGAGGTACTCCTGGGCAACGATCCGATCGCACGCTTCTCGGTAGGTGCCAACTCCGCCAAGGTAGGGAAGGAAGACCCGCGGTTTTCCTGGGACGTTGGCTCCCATGTACCAGGACGCTGCTCGCGGGAAGAGGGTGATCTCGGCGCAGTCGTTGACGTGTATGCCCCAGCTTCGCTGTGCTGTCTCGGTCGGCGCAATGCGGGTGTAGCCCTGATCGCGCAGGTCGCGAAGGCAGTCGGCGATCCAATCCACGTGCTGCTCGATCGATACTGCCATGTTAGAGAGCACCGAGGGACTGCCGGGGCCGGTGACCATGAACAGGTTGGGGAAGCCAACCGAGGTCAGGCCGAGGTAAGTCTTCGGTCCTGCCGCCCACTGTTCCTTGAGCGTTACTCTGTCCTGTCCTTGGATGTCGACTGCAACCAGTGCCCCGGTCATGGCGTCGAAGCCGGTGGCATAGACGATCGCGTCAAAGGTCTCCGTTGCATCGCCGAACACGATGCCGCTTTCGGTGACGGTGGAGATCGGTTGCGAACGCAAGTCGACTAGGCGCACGTGCGGCAGATTGAAGGTTTCAAAGTAGCCGCTGTCGAGGCACGGCCGCTTGGTTCCGAACGGGTAGTCCGTCGGGCACAGCAGTTCGGCAGTCGCTGGATCGTTGACCGTTTCGCGGATCTTGCTGCGAATGAACTCGCACCAAGCCTCGTTCGAGTCGGCGTTGGTGATCAGGTCGTTGAACGCCTCGCCTGGGGCGAGCAACTCGCCTCTAGCCCACACCTTCTCGAACTCTCGATGACGTTCGTCCTCCGGCAATTGGAGCACTCCCACTTCCGGAATCGCGGTGGGTGCGCCCGCCTGAGACCAGCGTGCAGCTTCTCTGTAAGCGGCGCGGTCTGCCTCGATCTCGGCACGTTTGTCGTCGGAGATCGGGCCGTTGCCGGCTGGCATCGAGAAGTTTGGCGTGCGTTGAAAGATGGTGAGCTCGGCAGCCTGTGTCGCGATGATCGGGATCGACTGGATGGCAGAGGATCCGGTACCGATCACAGCAACCCGTTTGCCGGTGAAGTCGACACCTTCGTGTGGCCAGCGGCTGGTGAAGTACACCTCGCCCTCAAACCTTTCTGCGCCGCTGATCTCAGGCGCCTTCGGCATCGACAGGCAGCCCGTGGCCATGACGTAGTACCGACAGGAGATCTCGCCGTCGGCCTCTGATCCAGCGCCCTGTGTGCGGATACGCCAGAGCCCTGCTTCTTCGTCCCAAGTCGCACCCTTGACCCGCGTCTCGAAGCGGATGTCGCGCCTCAGGTCGTAGCGCTCGGCGACGTGCTGCAAGTAGCGGAGGATCTCAGGCTGGGTGGCGTACTTCTCGCTCCATTGCCACTCTTTGGCCAGCTCCGGGTCGAACGAGTACTGGTAGTCGAGGCTCTGAATGTCGCAGCGGGCGCCCGGGTAACGATTCCAGTACCAGGTGCCGCCCACGTCGTCCGCAGATTCGAGTGCGATGGCAGAAATGCCCTCGCCCCGGAGCCGATGCAGCATGTAGAGCCCAGCCATTCCCGCGCCCACAACGACCACGTCGATGTCTACTTGTGCCTGGGTCTCGGTCTCGTCGGATCTCATGGAAGCTACTCCTTCGGGGGCTTTGGTTGCGGCGTTGCATTCTTCCACGACCGGATCGTCGCGCGGCGTCTATGCTTCCACGACTTGCCAGCCAGGGCTCTGACGGCCGTGCGCGCCGTTCGGTGCTCAAGCAGATCCATCAGCTGTGCGCCATCCAATCGAGCCCTGGCCCCTGGATCTGGGGGTGATCGGTTGGAGCCTGAAGCGGTAGCACTAGGCCGCATGGGACTTGCAGCCTCGAGTTGAGCACGACTTCCAAGACCTCGATCTCTTCGAGGGGGTCGGACATAACCGTGAAACCTCCAATCATGGCGAACCGGCCGAAATGCTCTTGCCGGACGCAGTGTTCGATTGTGAGGGCGAGAGGGCTACCAACCTCGAGATCCGCGACTTGCTGACGAAACAGGGCAACTACGGCCCCCCTGAATCGAGCGACATGATCGCCCTCTTCGAGGTCGCTGACCGAGGGAAACGCCCGGTCGCTGATGCGCAGCTGCAAGTGGTAACGGCAGTCGAGCATCGCTTGCCGTACCTGCCGCTGTTCCTCTTCCTGTTGCATTCTGGGACCCAGCTTAGCGCACCGAGTGAGGGTCGTTTCCTTCTCGCTGGCTAGGCCAGCAACGACGCCACCGCTACCGAAACCTCGGCGTCCGCGGCGCGATCGGCGCGTTCCTAGTGGGCGCCGGCTTGCACTACCAGCTCGTTCATCGACGCCACCGCTCCGCGTTCGCGCCTCAGCCAGCTGCCCCCGTTGATGGGATGCTGCCTTCGCTATTCAGTCGCTGGGGCCCTGGCCCGAACCACGCTCTCCTCTCGACCACAGCTCCACTCGAGACTGGTCGTCGGTCAGCCGGCTGGTCAGCTAGAGTTGATTCTGCTCCAGTGCCAAGGATGCGGTTGCAGGAACAGGATAGCTGTCGACGATTCAGTGACAGTGTTAACTCAAGAGTGGGGATCTCCCGTGCGAGAAGTGGAAAGTAGCCCTTATGACTAACTCTGATGGCAGCCGCCCGCCGGGGCCTCAGAAATACCCGTCGCCAACGCTCAACGACTACCTCCGAGTAGCTACTGTGCTTACGCTGTTCACTGCAGCGGTCTCGTTCTCAGTCGTTCGATCTGCCCAAGGCCTGCGCGCCGTGGATGATCTAGTTGGTCCCATCCTCGCGATGGTCGGTCTTACCGGGGTCGTCTGGTTGCTCATGGTTGTGGCCCGCAACGGCGGCGTTCTCCGCGGGCTTGTCTCGGCAAAGTACTACGAAGACTACACATCAGACGTTCCCATCGAGTGGATTGAACGCCCGGCCCGTACGTTCAACAACCTGATGCAAGTGCCAACGCTGTTCTATGTGGTTTGTCTACTCATGATCGCAACCGGTTGGCGCGATGACGCGCAGCTCGGCTTGGCGTGGCTCTTTGTTTTGACCAGGTTAGTACACGCCACTGTCTATATTGCCTTCAACAACGTCAAGTGGCGCTTTGCCTGTTGGATGACAGGCTGCATCACGTTGATCTTCCTCTGGGTCCGTTTTGCAGCGAGCTTTCTGAGCTAGCGGGTATCTCGATTCGTGAGGGAGACCGCGCACGAATAGAACTGTTGACAACGTGCGCTAGTCAGCGACGGTCCCGGTCCTCGTTCGGGGCTCGGTCGGGTTGACGGAAGTGCTCCGTCTAAACGGCCTGCCACAGACATGACCCTGCAGGCTCGCGATCGAACGATCCGAACCGTCTCTACGGCCTTCGGGATGTTGGTCGTCGCCGTGGTGTGCTTCCGGCCATTGTCTTGGGGTACGCTTTCTCGATCGGCGGAACTCCGGGCCGGGTCTGGGCGTCGTGTGAAGAGGTCTTGGCGCCATGAGTCGGCTGTTTCCCCGTCTCCTTGTCCAAGCGGCAAGACGACCAGGGGCCGCTAGGGACGGCTCGTAGGGGCCTTAGGTCATGTTGGGTGATCAGTTGATGCGGTTGCGAACCGTCAGCCTGCCGGCGCAGGAGCAAGTCGTGAAGACAGTCAGTCCAAGAATGAAAACTCAGTGACGGCGGAAGCCCAAGATACTCCTAAAAAGAGAGAACGAAGGTGTTGTTGTGACTTCTCCCACGGACGCCGTTTTTGAAGGCTCGGTACCCGAGATCTACGATCGCTACCTGGTGCCGTTGATCTTTGAGTCGTACGCCGCCGATCTGGTTGAACGCCTTCGCGACTTGACGGAAGGTCGTGTGCTGGAACTCGCTGCGGGCACCGGGGTGGTCACGCGAGCACTTGCTCGCAATCTGCCACCGTCTGTGGAAATCGTGGGTTCTGATCTGAATGAGGCGATGCTGGATCGAGCCACCGCCATTGAGACAAGCCGAGCAGTTTCGTGGCGCCAGATCGATGCCCTCGAGTTGCCCTTCGAGGACGGTTCTTTCGACGCGGTCCTGTGCCAGTTCGGAGTGATGTTCTTTCCCGACAAGGTCCGTGCCTACACACAAGCGCATCGCGTTCTTCGTCCAGAGGGGAGATTCATCTTCAACGTCTGGGACCAGATCAAGGCGAATGAGTTCGCGGATGTCGTCACCGAAGCCATCGGCATGCTCTTTCCCGAGGACCCGCCGCTGTTTCTCGCCCGCACTCCCCACGGTTACCACGACGAAGACGAGATTCGCCGGCACCTCGTTCAAGGGGGGTTCGACAACATCGAGACCGAAGCGGTCGAGGCGCGAAGCCTGGCGCCGCGGGCTGTTGACGTGGCGATCGCCTACTGCCACGGAACGCCACTTTACGAAGAGATTCGGTCCCGTGCTTCCTCAAGGCTCGGAGAAGCTGTGGAGGCAGCCACTGCGGCCATTCAATGTCGATTCGGCACCGGTGCGGTCAACGGCAAGATTCGTGGATATGTGGTGACAGCTACGCGCTAAGCAGCATCCGAGAGAGTTCTGAGTGCACCAACAAGTGCTAGAGGGCACCTGAACTAGCCAAGAGGTCAGCAAGTGACTTGAAGAAGAGTTTCCACCGGCGCCTTCTAGCGAAGCGTACGAACCTTGAGAACCCAGGGGGCGAGTGAACTTTCTAGAAGGTTCCTCCGTCCTGGTTGGTAGCTGTGAACTCTCAAGGATCCATCATGCGACAAGCCTCTGCATACTTGTGGGGCAGCTTCTACACCCTGCCGATGTGGATCTCTCTGCTCGTCTCTTTCCCGCTAGCGGCGCCAGCGCAGGCGCAGGGCGACTTGCATATCGCAGGCGCCGCTCTGGTTGACCCGCGGACGGAGACGGTCCGGCGCGCAGACGTCTGGATTCTCGACGGCAAGGTGGCAGCACTCGGACCACAGAGGCCGTCTGGCTTTGACGGTGAAACACTGGATGCTTCCGGACTGTTTGTGATTCCTGGCCTCCACGACCTGCATAGTCATACGTACGGTAACGGTAGTCCCTCCGGGCGGGGCGAGTTCTTCGGTACCGGCGGCTCGTTGAAGCGTGCGCTTGCAGTCGGAGTGGTGGGTGTGCTGGACCTGTTTGGTCTAGAGGCCGTGATCCTGGCGCAGCGTGACCGCCAGCGCAGCGACCCTAGGGCGGTGGCTGGCGCTGATCTCTTTGCCGCGGGTCCCTGTTTGACGGCAAGCGACGGGCACTGCACTGAGTACCCCATTCCGACCCGGGTCATTGACACCCCAGAAGATGCAATACGAGAAATAACGCAGCTCGCCTTGAAACGACCTGACGTTGTCAAGATCGTTTACCACGAGGGATCGATGCCGACAATCGACCGGGCAACACTGGAGGCTGCGATCCAGACAGCCACTGCCCTAGAGCTCAAAACCATGGTTCATGTCGGCAGCTGGGAGTTCGCCCGCCACGCTGCGGAGGCTGGCGCAACTGCGATCACTCATGGCCCAGATGGCGCTGCCGAGCTTGTTCCTAGGGACGTCATCGAGGCGATCAAGAAGAGCGGGACGGTGGTCGTTCCGACCCTGAGTGTCTACTTGGATCGACCAGCGCTTGTAGCGGAACCAGAGCTTCTCGAGAATGACTTACTGCGTACGGTCGCGAGCCCTAGTCTGCTGGCAAAGTACCGAGACCCGGCCTACCGCCACAAGGTGGCTGCCGAACTCGCCTCCTTCGAGCAGGACAAGAGTGCTCGGCTCGGTAGCGTACGCCAGCTCGACGCGGCGGGAGTGCTCTTGCTGACTGGGACAGATGCTGGAGGGTTTGGCGTCTTTCAGGGCTACTCTGTGCACCGCGAGATGCTCTGGTTGGAGCGAGCAGGGCTCACCCGTTGGAAGGCTCTCGCTGCCGCCACCACTCTGGCAGGCGACTTTCTCGGTCGCTCGGCGGGGTTCGTTGTTGGCGACACTGCATCATTTGTTGTACTCGACCGTTCCCCGTTGGCAGACATCCGGAACACCCAGAGGATTGTCGCTGTGGTCCATCGAGGACGCGTTGTCGACCGTCAGGCGCTGACCTACTAGGACTCGGGGTCTGCCTGTGACGATTGGCGCGCGAACACTCGGGGCTGCCCGCTCTTGTGGCCCCGTGACTTCGGGGGTTGGAAACGAGTGGTTTGCTATGTTGGAGTCCGACTCCGGTGCGACTGCCGTTCGAATTGGGACCCTTTCCGTGGTTCGTTGAGGGAGTCGCGATGCGGAGTCAGGTGCCCTGTAATGTTTTGGATGCTGTTGCGAACGACATTGTCGGGAGTCCGTCGATTGCTGCCTCTGGAGAGCCCATGACTGCTCAGCCCATCGTTTCATCGTTCGTTCCCTTCTTCCTTTTGGCGGTCGCCGCGTTTTTGAATCCGACAGAGCGTTCTCTCGAGGAGTCAGCGCGGCACGTGGCGAAGTCGGTTGAGGTGACGATCCTGTCTTCCAATCTTGCCGATGGCGCTACGGTGGGGGAGTGGGGCTTCGCAGCGCTGGTGAAGGCCGACGATCATTGCCTTCTGTTCGATACCGGCCGCTATCCCGACACTGTGATCCGGAACGCCGAGGTCTTGAATGTAGATCTGACTTGCGTCTCAGACATTGTTCTTAGCCACTTTCACTCCGATCACACCAGTGGTCTCGTTCCACTGGCGAGCAAGCTGAAAGAAGCGGGTACGCTACAGCGTGTGCACGTCGCTGCGGGCATCTTTCTTCCTCGTCGTAGGGTGGGAGGGAACGCGGAACAAGCCATGGCGAGCAAGATCAATCAGATGAGCGCTGTACGCGTCAGTCTGATCGAGATGGGTATCGAGGTCCTTGAGTACGACGCAGCAGCCGAAGTGCAGCCTGGAGTTTGGTTGACCGGCCCAGTCGAACGAAAACACGACGAGCGGAACTTCCCGTTGTCGATCGAGGTAGAGATCGACGGCGAGTGGAAGGTCGATTTCGTCCCAGAGAGTCAAGGTCTCACAATCGTTTCCGAGAACGGGCCGGTGGTCTTGTTGGGCTGCGGGCATTCCGGTGCGGTGAACCTGCTTGAGCAGGTTCGAGAAAGGAACTCCAACCAGCGAATTCACGCCTTGATGGGCGGAATGCACCTCTTCAATGCAGATGAAGAGACCCTGGGTTGGACGGCCGACCGGCTTCGACAGATCGGCCTCGACCACCTGATGGCGGGACATTGCACGGGGATCGAGCCGCTGATGCGCCTAAGGACCGGCTTAGGATTGAACCGGTCGTCAGCGGTCGTTGGTGCTGTGGGTTCGCGCTTCGTGGTTGGAGAGGGGATTCATCCCACCGCGATCGCTCAATGAGACAGTCATTGGAGAAAGTGATCTCGTGGTCGAGCAGTCGTCCGCGGAGATCTCCGCAGCAGGACTCCGCAGCGACGGGCCGGCGTTGGCGTAGCAAGCCAAGTGTGCGCGAGATGCGTGCTGTTTTGAAGGAAGGCTGCGTTTAGCGGCCTTGAGAGCTTGGGAGAAATAGTGTGGTTGACGCACTGTTATGACCTGCTAATGAGGCATCACCACAACGGTCTTCGTTTCGCCCCAGTCTGGGAAGCGGGCGATGTCAACGTGGGTAATGATCTTCCACGTCAGCTCGTTCCTGTGAGCCTTGAACGAGGGCGGGGCGGTTGCCGGGATGACCACCTCGGTTTCCAAGATGACTGGCTGCCTAGCCATGAGCCTGCGCTCCGCGCTGAGTTCGAACTCTTGATCGTGGATTGAATGTCGGCGGGTCTTCCGGTTCGTCCCTGAGCCGCTGACCACCTCTTCGAATGCTACGAGTTGTACGGTCGACCGATTGATCAAGGTGTCCTTCTCGGGAGTGAAGGACACCCGGACAGAGACACCCTCGCCGGGCTCTGCTCGGTCAGGTTCAATGCCGTGATCGATCGTTCCGAAGCGCGACTTCAGCATGCGCTGCGAAACGATCGCCCAGGTCAATCCGAGCACTATGAGCACCATCACCACCGCAACGATCAGTCCCGGAATCGCACCACCCCAGTCGCCCGCGCTGGCTTTGTGGACGCCGTCCCACGCCCAAGCACCAAACAGGCCGACGAAGCCGAGCAGCAAAAGCAAGCCAATGCCAACACAGCCAAGGCCAATTGCCGTGCTCGCGGGACTAGCAAAGGTCTTGCTCTTGATCTCGCTCCATGATTGGCGACTGCTCGCACCACCCGTTGCGCTTGAGTCCGACTCTCCCATGCGCTGAGCATCCGCAATGAGCTCGGAAAGGTCTGGTTGGTATCCCCCTGCGAACTGGCTCTCCCAGTTTGCTCTCTGTTCGGTCTCAGGCCCAGATGTGAGCGCGAATTCGACTTCCGCCTTTGGATCGAACTTCCACGGGATGTCCGCGTGCGCCCGCACCGTCCAGGCCACGTTGAGGTAGTGGCCGTGGTAAGTCACTGGGCCACCAGGGACTGTGAACTGAAACGAATATCGAAGGTTGGTGAGGTCGGCCCACTCGCCCTCGAACAAGCGGATGGTCTGTGCGTCACCGCTTGCCACGCTGCCGCGGCCATGGGTACGCCAGTTCAACTCGACATCTAGCCCATCACACCGAACGTCTTGGTCGGTTCGAACCACGACGTGTCCCGAAATCTCGTCCCCAGGGTGAAACACATCAGTTGACTGATCCAGTTCGATGGTGAGGTCACACTTTGACATGGCGCTCCTGGTTGTGTTCAGCGAGCGCGATTGCTTTCTGAAAGCGCTCATAGAGATCGTCAAGAATGGCACGAAGGTCGTCACCGTGGTGCCGTGTCAGCGTGTCCCGGGTCTGCGTGCGGATCTGAGGCAGCGGACCCGGCCCTCGGCGCGCCCACTCCAAACGCCGCGTGAGGATCACGTCGAGTTGGGAGGTCTCAAAGCCGCCCACGTGCACGGTGCGCACCTCCCAGCCGGCAGCACTCAAGTCCCTCTCCAGATTTTCATGGGAGGAAAGGGCGAGCTGATCGATCTCGTTGAACAGTCGACGGCGCTGGCCTCGCGGTAGCCGCTGCGCTTCGTCAAGCAACAGACCACCGCAGCGCGGCAGGTAGGGAATCGGCTCACCCTCTCCTAGGTAGACGTATGGAATCTGAAGCCGTGGCTCGAGCGCTCTGAGTCGGGCAGTCTTGCCGCGCCCTTTGTCGCCCAGCAATTGAAGCGCATGCCCTGGTGTTTCGACCCAGGCTTGTAGGTCATCCACGTTCTCGACGATTAACCCAGGTACGTCCTCCGAGGAGGGCTCTCCGAACGGATTGAACCGAAGATTCCAGGCCGCCCACGGCGACGGCGAGCCGGTCAGGCGAGCCGTCGGGTGTTCGTTGGTGAGGGTGCTAGTCAGCGCGGTTGGGATCACGGATAGATGATGCCAGATGCCAAGAGACAATGCCTTGCACGGTGCTCCGAGAACTCGGAGCGTCCGGTATGTGCTGAGAGCGGAACCACAAGTTCATCGGGGCGGTTGCAGGGCGACGAAGAAGAACCGTGCTGACAAGGTGCGGGCTGTAGCTCCGCATGGATGGTCGGGAGTGTGTGTCGGTGCAGTGGTCGGCGGGCAAGGAAGGCGAGTAGAGCGATCGCTAATGGCAAGGGCGCTACGGTGTGCAAGCCCTCGCCGCCATGTTCAGCCGTTGAGAGTGCGGACCGCTGAATGGGATGACAGCAACAGATACATTCCGGTTGTGCCCATCCACAACATGCTGAGCGGTGCTGCGCTCTGAGCGACTAGAAGGGCTGGCCACACTAGACCGAGCGTCCCAATCGACATCAAGCCGGCGTTGAACAACGCCCAATAACAAAGCCAACTCGGCAGCGCACGAGAACGAAGGGCACTCCAGGCGATCCCCCCATGTCCCAGGACAATGCCAAGCAACGGACCAACGCCGAAGCTTCCGCGCATGAATTGGTTCATTTCCAACTCGACTGCAGCGAGCGTCGCCTCCGAGAGGGTAGCGCCTGCCGGGGCCGCGATCAATTTCACGAGGCTGCCGGCCGACAAGAAGCCCATGACAGCTATTGGGGTGGCCAAGGCGTAGCCAGACAAGGCGACCGTCCTGCGCCAGTCATCGCGCGGAACTTGTCGAGACAAGCTCAACCCGAAGACAAACAGCAAAAAGAATCCCACCGCCGGCGCGAGCATGCCGAGACCTGCCAAGAGGGGTCGAGCTTGCACCCTCGCAACCCACGGGTCAATCGGCGCTCCGCTGAGGACTTCAGGCGAGAATAGGCCACCGATCTTTGCGTTGATCACAACGAAAGTCAGGATGCACAGCGCTGCACCCACTCCTGCTATTCCACCCAATCTCCGTTCGCCAGCGGACACAGAACTTGAAACGGCAGCTTGATCAGACATCTTGTACCTACTTCGGAATCGGCTTGCGAAGGAAGGATGCTTCCGTCGGCCGGCAACAGCTCTCGAACGAGGATCAGTGTATCCGAGTGCGGGGAGTCGAGAGAGCGAGAGGATCAGCGCTGAGAGCGAGAGCGAGAGGGTCAGAGCGTTCTTCAGCAGCTTAGGCCTTGGAGGTTTGTAGAAGTGGCCGGCTCGCACAACTCCTCGTTAGGTGGTCAAGCTGTCGCCTCCGTCCCCCGGTGGCTTCGCGCGGGTGACACACTGCCGGCTTTGACTAGGACTGTGGTAGATCTAAGTTCTCACGCGCAACGTATTCATGGAAACGCGTAAGACATGAAGACATGCTGGACTCAAGCCAAGGCTGAAGCCGGAGGCCTCCGGCGGCTTCATGCGTCTATGAACCCTTGGCAGGATTTGCCAGGCCACCGCTTCTTACCCAAAAGGGCGCCCACCGCTGGGACCGTGTTTGAGCGTCGATTGACGCCACGCGTTCTTGTTCATGTGCGGCGTCCTATCCGGTCTGTTCTTTCGCTGGTTTCCTAGAGGACCGCGCGAAGTCAGACGACTGTTGCAATGAGCTACGCTGATGCTGAGATCGGCTAAGGAGGAACTATGAAGGAATACACCCGAACGAAGGAAGCGCTCGCAGGGCTGACCCACGAGCAGCGTCGAGTGACGCAAGAGAGTGGAACAGAGGCTCCTGGGTCCGGCGAATACCTTGAGAATCGGGAGGCTGGTATCTACGTCGATATCGTGTCTGGCGAACCCCTCTTCGCCTCCTCCGACAAGTTCGACTCAGGCTGCGGTTGGCCGAGTTTTACCAAGCCAATTGTTGAAGCCTTCGTCAACGAATTGCGAGACACGTCCTATGGGATGAGCCGCACTGAAGTGCGCAGTGTGCATGGCGATAGCCATCTTGGTCACGTCTTCACCGACGGTCCAGCGAACCAAGGCGGCCTTCGCTACTGCATCAATTCAGCCTCTCTCCGGTTCATCGCCCGCGAGGACATGCAAGACGAGGGCTACGGCGAGTATCTGAACCAAGTGGAGGAGGTTTGAGCATGACCACCGAACGCGCAGTTCTGGCGGGCGGATGTTTCTGGGGAATGCAGGATCTGATTCGAGAGCTTCCCGGGGTCATTGAGACCCGAGTCGGTTACACCGGTGGCGACGTGCCGAACGCTACCTACCGCGATCACGGGTCTCACGCCGAAGGGATCGAGATCCTCTTCGATTCGGAAGAGACTTCTTATCGAAATCTCCTGGAACTCTTCTTTCAAATCCATGATCCGACGACGATCGACCAACAAGGCAATGATCGAGGGTCTTCGTATCGTTCGGGGATATACACCGTCACCGATGAGCAACGAGAGATTGCGGAGCGGACCATTCTCGAGGTGGAGGCCTCTGGTCTCTGGCCAGGCGAGGTGATCACTGAGGTGGAGCCGGTCGGCGATTTCTGGGAAGCCGAGCCTGAACACCAGGACTACTTGCAGCGGTATCCGGATGGCTATACGTGTCACTTTCCGAGGCCCGATTGGGTGCTGCCTACGCTCGATGCAAGCAGCGCTCTGCAGAGCCCAGCTGGATCACAAGGTACGGGCTTTGGTTCGAAGGGGAGATCCTGATGCAGATGGGTTTGCTGCACAAAGAGGCACCGGAGCTACGCGTGACTCACTGGATTGACGGAACTGGCAACGAGGTCGAGCCATTGGTGTTGGCTGATCTTGGGGATGGCTTCAAGATCCTCTACTGCTTTCAACACTGGTGTCCGGGTTGTCATTCCAGCGGCTTCCCAACGCTGAAACGCTTGGTAGAAGAACTGCCTGATCGGGGATTCGGATTTGCCGCGGTGCAAACAGTGTTCGAAGGTGCCGAGATCAACACGGTCGACAAGCTTCGTTTGAACCAGGACAAGTACGGTCTCGAAATTCCGTTTGGCCACGATGTTCGGCAAGCAGGTGAGACCTATTCAACACTGATGGGCGACTATCGCACCTCCGGGACTCCTTGGTTCACCGTGATCGATCCCGAAGGGGTGGTCGTGTACGCTGACTTTCATCTGGATCCGATGAAGTTCGTTGAGGCCGCGTCACAAGCGAACGTGGTGCTCAGAAAGTCTGGCTGAGTCGGGCTTTGGCCTGGCCCCCTGTGGTCGCATATGCGGGGCTCTCGATCGCGGAGACATGGAGTCTCGGTTCTTCAGTCCTCCGAGGAGAGCGAGACCATGAAATGAATGTTGATCTGCAGACTTGCCCCGCACCTATTTCTGGGACGCCACCTTCTGAGACACGCCACGTTTGTCCGAGATGCCCTAACCCGAGGGGGTTAAAGCCCACACCGCTTAGACACCATGCGATTGATGGCTCGAGAGGTCGGAGCTTCAGGGTCGGTTGGTGCCTCGCCAAGTCCCGCATGGTGTAGGGCTTCGTGGATCAGCAACATCGCCAGCTGATGCCGATCGAGCCGTGGCAACCACTGCCGACACAAACTCACTGAATTGCCATGCACTTGGGTGGTAGCCGCAACACCTCGTTGGCAAACACTGGGGTCAGCGTTCAGATCAACCACCATTGCGTTCAGGGCAGCGGGACCGGTTTGGTCGAGGTCATCAAACAGTGTTGAACACTCTGTTCTGGTTTCGAGTCGCCGATCGGCGAGCCGTTGGGCGGCTCGGACTTTTACGAGCTGGCGAGGGTCTAGACCTTTGGCTTGTAGAGGTGGTCGTTTGCGGTGAGGGACCTTAGCGCCGACGCCTGGCTCGGCGTTGGCGGGTTCCGTTTGACTTGCCGCGATCAACGCAAGAATCACGAGAGTGGCTGCGACGGAGCGATGGTGACGATGGCTACTGGATGGCATGAGCGACTCCCGCGTGATGGTTCCTAACCAGTCACGCGCAAGGCGCTCTTAAACCCCTTGGTTTTTCTGCAGCGGCCCTACTGGGAAGGTTCGCTTGGTGGTCCGAGGGCTCCTTCAATCAAGACTGCGTCGCGCAGGCTGCCACCTCTCAAGAAGGTCCAACGAGATTCGTCCGGAGAGAAGTCCGCCGCGAGCAGGTCTTGTTCGGTGAAATCCGTCAGCCGTTCGGCTGCGTTTCCGTCGAGCGGTAAGCGCCAGAGGTTGGCCCGGTCGCCCGCCGCGGTGTTGACTAGCAGGGCATCACCATTTGGAGTCCAGCGAAGAAAGGAGCGGGGAAACGTGGCAGCGAGATGCTCGATCAGAATGGGTGGGACCGCGTCATCGATGCCTCCACTGTTGGTCAGCGAGCGCACCACGATCCGGCTTGGCCCCACTGTTGCCGTTGAGACGAATTGGTAGTAAGCCAACTGGTCACCATCCGGGGAAACGAATGGTAGGTAGCCGGACTCACCGAGTTGGGTCGTGGGACCGCCGTCTAGCGGAGTCCTATACATGCGATTGCCCGCCGTGTTCGAGGAATAGACCGCGTTCTGCGTATACGACAAACGAAGCGGGTAGGCATCTTGCGGAAGTTGTACAACGTCACGAGCGATGCGGGTTTGCAGGTCAACCTCGCGAATGATCGGAGCATTGCCGGCAGTGCGCGATTTTGCGTAGAGGGCGGAGCCTTGCTCAGTGATGTGAGGCGTTGAGATGGTGCCAGGCTCGTCGATGACGAAGGTGGGACGCTGTTGGTTCTTCTTGACTAGCTGAAGGCTTCCACCCTGGGTGAAGACCAAGGCACCGTCTGAGCTGTAGTCGATCCCCGCATAGGCACCGGGGCGCTCGCGCGTCACCCGTTCTGCTTCGCCGCGTGGAGGCCATTCGCCGCTCCATAGACCAGACTCGAGTCGTGAAGGTACGGTGACCAGGCGGTCTCCGTTGCGAGAGAGACTGACGGTTCGGTAGCTGTTGAGATCAACTGTGAGCCGAACCGGATCGCCGCTCCACAGCGGGATTCGCCAGATGTCCTTTGAGGTTGCTTTGCCGCCAGCCACCACCAGCAGTGCCTGATGATCCGGCGCCCAAGCCACCTGTCCCATCATCGTCCATCGGGGGTCAGTGACGCTCCAGCGTTCAGTTCCAGTGGCAATATCGATCAGCGCAATGCGACCGGGCTCGCCTGCGGGGTGGATCTCTGCAACTGCGATGCGCTTTCCGTTGGGCGAAAATGCCACACCACCAAAGAAGGTAGGGCCATAGCGATAGGGCCCCTGTGGGCTCGCGACGCGCCGCTCTTCGCCGCTGGCGAGATCCGCAATCAGCAACTCATCTTCGCCGTCCGGGTGAAGTCGGTACCAAGCTATTTGTGAGCCGTCCGGTGAGACTGCAGGCGTGCTGTCAATGCCATCAACGAGGTGTTGCGGCGAACCGCCAAGGGTTGAGATCTGGAAGTACGCTCCCCCTGGTCGATCAGGATCACCTCGTAGCCCGTAGAAGACCTGTGTGCCGTCACTCGAGAAGGAATGACCCCAAAATGCGATGGGACGGGGAGGGACTAGTTCGAGGCTGGGACCACCGGCTACGTTGCGGACGTAGAGGCCCTGGAGCCCGTCGACAGACTCCACATAACTAAATCGCTGACCGTCGGGCGAGAGGGCCGCTGAGATCACCGTGCCGCTGGTGGTCAGAGGCTGCATGTTGAGATTGGCGCGCCCTTCGATGGCTGTGAGCGGCGAGTCGTCGGCAGCTGTAGCGAAAATCCAAGTCAAGCCGAGCACGCCAAACAGCATTGCTGCTGCAGCTGCTTGAACCCAGCCTCGCTTCCAAGGGCGGTTGGCTCTTGATGCCAGTTGATCCAGTGCCGATCTCATGTCGTCGGCGCTCGAGTAGCGCTCCTCCGGAGCCTTCGAAAGAGCTCGTTCGATGAGCGATTCGAGACTCCGCGATAGGTCGGGCCGGATGGTCCTCAAAGCGGGTGGGTCTTTAGTCAGGATGTTGCTCAGCGTCGCAAGATCGTCTGAGCCCGCAAAAGGGGATCGCCCCGTTGCTGCGAAGTAGAGAACACTGCCCAGTGAAAAGACGTCCGAGCGTCGATCTGCGGGCTGGCCAGAGACTTGTTCCGGTGACATGAACGGAATGGTTCCGATCAGCGCGCCGTCTTTGGTGGCTTCGTCGGCGTACGAGCGGCTTGGCCGAGGCGATTCTGTTCGTGCCAAACCGAAATCGAGCACCTTGGTCTGGCCCAACTCCGTGATCATGACGTTGGATGGCTTGAGATCGCGGTGCACAATCCCGCAACGATGAGCGGCCGCCACCCCGCTGAGAAGATCTCGGGCCACGTTGCAGAACTTCTGGAGACTTAGCCCATCGGTACCAGCAACTTGGTCGAGACGTTGGCCGTGTACTAACTCCATGACTAGGTATGGCGCCGTCGAGCCGCCGGTGGTTGGAGCCTCGCCAACCGCGTGCACCGTGACCACGTTCGGGTGATCAAGCGCAGCGAGACTCCGGCCCTCTTCCAGGAATCGACTGTGTTGCCGTTCGTCGGCACTAGCCTTGGCCAACGTTTTGATGGCGACGTCTCGGCGCAGCGAGGGGTCTTCTGCGCGGTACACGCAGCCCATGCCACCACGCCCCAGCAGTTCAACGATTCGATAGTTATCGAGCTGGTCTCCAATTTGGAATGGCGGTTCAGACACGTCGCTGGTGGACTCCTCGAACCTCAAGCTGCCAGGGGCCAAGAAGTCTCCCGGTGACGCATCGTCCGCCGCGAGCAGCTCTAGACAATCGGCAATCAGACTCTTGTCATGTTCAATTGACTGAAGGATATGGTGCCGTTCAGCGGACGGCGCATCAGCGACAGCAGCAAAGAGTTCAGTTAATCGGCGATGCCGCTCGGAGCTCAAGGCCTTGGTTCCAGTTTCTCGGCGGACTGGTTGGTCAAACGATGCCGTAGCCACGCACGAGCCATCCGCCAGTCCGATTCCACCGTCGAAACCGAGATGTCGAGAGCTTCAGCCACAGCCGGAGCTGCCAAGCCCCCGAAGTAGCGGAGGGTCACAATTTGAGCCTGACGCTCGTGCAGTTCAGCGAGATCTTCGAGCGCGCGATTCAGGTCTAGGACTTCGAGATCGGTCTCGTGTGCGGGCTCGACGTCGCTGAGCGAGATCTTGAGCGGTCTTGCTCCCCTTCGGACTGCCGTCCGTCGACGGGCCGCATCGACCAATACACGCCGCATGGTCATGGCGACAACGGCGAAGAAATGTTCACGGTCGTTCCACCTAACATTGCGCTGTCGAAACAGGCGTAGGAACGCTTCATTGACGAGCGCGGTGGGCTGCAGGGTATGGCCCTGGCGTTCGCGTGCGAGAAGGACCCTTGCCTGTTTGCGTAGATGGCTCTGGACTCGACCGAGCAGTTGGTTGAGAGCAGAGGGGTGACTAGCACCCCATGCGCTGAGGAGCCGAGAGATAGAGGGGTGTGAGGTGATCGACATGGTTTTCGCGAGGTTTCTAGGTTCTGACTCATCTGAATACGGAGCAGAGCGCGGATGTTCCCGGGCGCGGGGCAAGTTTCCGAAGAAATGCGGGTTCCCCAAGAGAGCCCGCCCGCGAGGTCGGAGTACCGGTTTGCGGGGCCTCGACCGAGAGTTGCGGCTTGGTCTTGCAGAAGCGTGCGACCCGCTTTTCTCTGGAGACTGCGTGTGAGTCTCGGTACTAGGGTCTTTCCGAAGTGCCGGGCATCGTTGTCTTGGGGGTTGTGTTGCAGCGCCAAAGCGGGGGCGAAGCAGACGTGTCTACCGAACCAACTGGTCGAGCCAATCGAGCTGCTGCATCCGCGTTCGCAGGCGGCCGAGATGCGCCTGGTAGCGCTGACTGGTAACTCCAGGATGCCAGGACGACGCGGGAAGACTCGCAGCAAGTTGCGCAGCTTCTTCTTGTGTGAGGTCACTCGCCGATTTGCCGAAGTACCGCTGCGAAGCAGCCTCAGCTCCGAACGTTGCGGGGCCGAACTCCGCAACGTTCAGATAGAGCTCGAGAATCCGGCGCTTGCTCAGGTGTTTCTCCAACGATCGCGTTAGCAGCAGCTCGCGCAGCTTACGAATCGGGTTGCGCGACGGACTCAGCCACAGGTTCTTGGCGAGTTGCTGGGTGATCGTCGATGCCCCGCGCACTCGTCCACCAGCCAAGGCTTCTTCGATCGCGGCTTGCACCTCGTGCCGGTCGAATCCGTTGTGCGAGAAGAAGGATAGGTCTTCGGCGGTGACCACCGCCTTGCGCAACGAAGGAGCGATGCGCGCATCCGGTACCCATGTCCAGCGAACATTTCCGCCTCTCGCCACCGCGAACTCGATGAAAGCCGTCGATGTTGGCTGTGCTGTGGCTAAGGAACGGACATCGGGGTAAGACCACCACACCAGGGCAGCGCCACTTGATGAGACGACGAGCAAGCTGAAGATGATCCGGCGTGCTGCCCGCTGAAGTCTCCCGGTGGAGGCTTGTACTTGTTCGCTCATCAGCTCACCCGGCCCCGCGACATTCTGGTGTTTGCTTCGGCTACACACGGGCGCTTTCGGCCGAACCGGAAGAGCCCGGCTTTGAGATTACCTGTCTTTCGGCGTGGCCCGCTTCTGCAGCGGCGCCGTGTCTCGGCGCGCTGGGTTCGGCGCCGCGAGCTTAGACCTTGCGGCTCGGCAAGCGATGCGCCTCAGATCCAGTTGCTGATCGAGCCGCTCTCGAAATCATCGGCGAAGATTTCGCTCGGATAGGCCTCGGCAGCACCTCGGTCGCAGATCGCAGAACCGTTGCCGTCTCCATCTCGAGGTCGGGAAATTCCACGTGCGTCGGTCGGCAGGCACAAAGGTCCTGAACCCCCGCCATCATGATCGCTGCCGGTGTCGATCGCGGGACTGTTAGAGGTGGGGAAACGTGTCGGCACGGGCCCGCCGTTGTCGTTCAGAGCCTCGAGCAAAGGGTCGGTGCCGATCATGTCGTCGGGCGCATTCCCGCAGGTTGTATCCTCGAAGATGTTGAATCCGGTCGTACTGAAACCGGAGCCCAGGCACTCTTCGCTCGCCGAAGGATTGTAGAGGATGCTGTTGGCGAAGTTCACCGAAGATCCGCCGCTGGTGATGTTGATGACAGGCTGGTCCGCCAGATGAGTCGTGATCGTTGCGCGCTCGAACTCGAGCGAGCTGAAAAGCACCGAGATGGCTTGCCCGACCCCATTGACACTCAGCAGCAGGTTGCCATCGAAGGTTAGGTTGCGGCCAACGGCAGCCGTGTCATTGATGGACAAACCTCCGTCGAAGATTGCTCGATTCCCCTCGAATGTGGAGTCCTCGAGAAGGAGATCCGGGGTGCTGGTGACCCCGAGCCCGCCTCCGGCCGCTTGGCTCCCCTGAGCCTTGTTGATCGCGAAGTGGCTACGCCGAACCTCCATCATCGTCGCACTGGCGGCGACGGCGCCTCCTCGATTACTTTGCGACTCATTATTGGTGAAGGTCGTCCTGTCGATCTCGATCAGGTCGGCGGAAGTCACATAAATGGCACCACCTTCTCGCTGCGATTCGTTGGTGGAGAATAGCGAGCCATGGATGCGCACTATCCCGCCGTCCCTGACGAAGACCGCACCGCCCAAGCCTTCGGAGATACCCGGTCCCGAGGCTGCGTTTAAGAAGAACGTACTGTCATAGATCTGTAGATTGCCGTCTTCGAGGTGGACCGCGCCTCCCGGTCCAGAATCCACGGTGCAAAAGGAAATCTCGAGATCACGCAACGCCAGATCTGCGTTGTGAGCAGAGATGGCGCCGCCCATGCTGCTCGCGTTTCCTAAGCCCATGATGAGGTTCTCGATTTCCACATCATCGTCGATACCCAGGGTTGGAATCTCGATTGTGAAGATACGGACGTCATCCCGACCGAGGATGCTAAAGCCGAGTCCGGGCCCGACAATTCGCAACGACTCGGTAATCGTTGGCAGTGGGGCTACTAGAGTGAGCGCGCTGGGAGCTACGCTCGCGAAGCAACAAGGAAGCAACCAGAAAGGATGGTTCGTGCAACCCACAGTCGATTCCTACGTTGTAGGTTAAATGGCGAACTCCGACCCTTCCTCTGCTTCGACTATCAAGACCCTAGGTGAACTCGAGCAGGTAGTTCTGTTTGCTCTTCTTCATCTGCAGAATGAACGTCCCGACGCCTGCTACAGCAAGGGAATTCGAGACGAGATCGAGAGTCGCACCGGGCGCCGAGTTGCTCCGGGCGCGCTGTACACAGTCCTCGACCGTCTCGAGGTCCACGGCCTCGTGGCTTCAAGGTTTGGCGAAGCAACTCCCCAGAGGGGTGGCCGTCGCAAAAAACTGATCCGCCTGGAACCGAGTGGAGTGCAGGCTCTGGCGCAAGCAGCGGACCGCTTCCAGCGGATGTCAAACGGTCTGCTCAACACTCTCCGTACACTGGATTCTCGGCTCGAGACGAGTGAGTCCGGAGGAGAAGCAAGATGAACACTGGGTTCACACAGTATCTAGCGCGACTGATTTTACGCCTTTGCCAATGGCTAGCTCGGACTCTGGGCGAGAGCAAAGGCGCTGAGAGCCTAAGAGGTGATCTCGACGAAAGCATCGACAGGTCCACCAACGCTACCTTGCGAGCCTCATTAGCCCACCTCCGCGACACCCTCTCCACCACGATCTACTGGTGGCGGCCGGCCACACGAGCAGCGCGAGGCCGCGCGGCTGCTCCCATCAAACCACGGGAATCCGCTATGTACAACGCACTCGAAGACGTCCACTCAGGCCTACGCATTCTCTTCCGACGCCGCGGCTTCAAGTCGGCCGTTCTGCTCACCCTCGGTCTAGGTATCGGAGCAACCACCACCATTTTTAGTGTCGTCGACACCGTCCTGCTGCGCCCCCTTCCCTATGCCGCGGCCGACCGGCTGATGGCTCTGGGTACCACTTTTCCGGATCAACCTTGGCGCAAGGATGCCGCCGGGCTACGACGCTTGGCAGGGGTCTCTGTACGGAACTTCGCCGACTGGCGAGAAAGAGCCACGTCCTTCGACCACCTTGCCGCTCTCGAATCTCGCGGCGCCCTCCTGCCCGACGTTGGCCGCGGTTTGGAGATCGGTTCAGCCGCCAGCGTGACGGCTGGGTTCTTAGAACTCTTGAGCGTCAAGATGCATCTTGGCCGCTCATTCCTAGCGGAAGACTTCGAGGCGAACGCCCCTCCGGTGCGACTGCTCAGCTACTCAATTTGGCGGGACCGCTACGGCGCTGACTCATCGATCCTCGGTGAGCCCGGTCAGGCCGGGGCGGCGGAAGTGGTCGTCGGTGTGTTGGCGCCTGACTTCAAGCTCCCCGAGGCCATCCGCAACGAAACTCCAGACATCTGGTGGCCGCTCAAAGAGGGCAGCCCTCGTTACCTCAACCGAGGCATGCGTTCGCTCTTCGTACTCGGGCGCCTAGCGCCCCACGCCACTCTCGAGACCGCGCGCGAAGAGATGGACGTACTCGCCGTAGAACTCGCAGAAGAGTTTCCCGACGGAAACGTTATCCACGATGGCCGAGCCTTCGGCGTCGGCGTCAACGGCCTGAAAGCCCAAACCATCGGCGGAGCAGCGCGTCTGCTCGGCCTGTTCTTCGGTGCCGCCGGATTGCTGATGCTAGTCGCTCTACTCAACTCAACCAACCTGATGTTGGTGCGAGCTCTCGCTCGTCGCCGGGAGTTCGAGGTTCGGCAAGCCCTTGGCGCGGGTCGGGCTCGGCTCAGCCTACTGTTGATCACAGAGTCTGTGACCCTAGCCCTATGCGGCGGCCTGATCGGCGTTGGCCTCGCTCGGCTAGGCGTCGGTGCCTTCGTTCGGCTGAGCCCGCAAAGCATGCCGCGTCTTGCCGAGGTTGCCCTCGATGTTCGGGTGGTGAGTCTCGCGCTGCTGATGTCGAGCCTTCTTGGTCTATTGGTAGGAGTGCTCGCTTCATGGGGACTCGGAACGGGCCTCTCCCTCGAAGGGCTGCGGAGCCGGGCACAAGCTGTGGCGGCCCCGTCGCAGCTGCGCAGCGGACTTGTTGTCTGCCAGCTCGCGATCGCAGTGATGTTGCTCGTTGGTGCCAGCCTCCTGATGGTGTCGTTCCTCAACGTCGCCAGCTTCGACCCTGGCTTCGAACCGAAAGGGCTCTGGACCTTTTCAGCGCCTCTCAAGAGTGGACCACAAGACGTCGGCAATCTGTGGCGACGCTGGGACGCCATGCTCGAGGCGGTCGGGTCAGTCCCAGCGGCTGGAGTCACACAGGTCGCCGCCAGCTCCAACCTCCCGTTTCAGGATCCCAACTGGGCACCGGCCATTCTGCTCGAGGGGCAGTCATTCGAAGAAATGACAACAGGCACTGCCGGCTACGTAATCACGCCCAACTTTCCAGAAGTAGCGCGCATTCCACTACTCAGAGGTCGTGGACTCAGCGCTGCAGACAGCTCCGGCTCGGCCCAGGTCGCGCTGGTCAACGAGACGTTTGCAACCCAGCATTTCGGCAACATCGACGTTGTTGGCGAACGCTTGCGGCTAAGCCGAGACGATGACCGACTCGACACTGTCGAGATTGTCGGTGTGCTCGGTAATGTGGTGCACAACCGCGTAGAAGACGGCTACCAGCCGGCGATCTACCGTCCGTACACTCAGGAAGATTGGCCGCGCGCTTGGATCACCTTCCGGCGCGACGAAGACGGGGCGGGCATGGGCATGGCGACCCAAGGCCTCTCGCTCTCAACGGCCACAACCGATGCAGTGCGTGAGGCAGCGGCCACCATCAGCCCCATCGCTCCGGCCGCCGATCTAGCACCACTCAATTCACGCATTCAGCGGACTCGCGCAGAACCGCTGTTTCGAACGACCCTACTCGTGTCCTTCTCCTTGGTCGCAACCATCCTCGCCGTGCTCGGCCTGTACGGCACTCTGTCCCACCTCGTCAGTCGACGTCGCAAGGAGATCGGCATCCGTATCGCTCTCGGCGCACACACTCGTGGCGTCATGACATTGGTGGCGTCACGCGGCGCCCTTCTGACCGGCGCCGGACTGGTTCTAGGACTCCTTGGCTCCTGGGTCACCACTCGTCTACTCAGCGCCTACCTGTTTGGAGTCGAGTCCATGAGTCCTGAGGCCTTGGCCATCGGCGTAGGGGCGCTTGCGCTCGCGTCCATGACGGCGACTCTCTTACCCGCACGTCGAGCCGCACTCACCGACCCGGCAGAGAACTTGCGGGCCGAGTGAGTTCGGAGCAAGGTCGCACTTAGCAGACTCGCTTGCACTTCCGATGAGTACGCGACGCCAGGAGTCGTTGCAACTCGGCTCAACTCACGAGAGTGAGCTTTACTCGTCGCGCAACGCCATCAAGGGGTCCAGTCGCCCCGCTCGCTGTGCAGGTACCAGGCAAGCCCCGAACGCAACCAGCATGTGAGTCGTCCACGCACCCCCGATCACCACAGGGTCGAGAGGGCTGACGTCCACCAGTACGGCGCGTAGCAGGGTGGCAACGATCCCTGCGAGAGCTACTCCCACCGTGGTACCCACCGCGGCTACACGAGGTCCGTCGACTAAGACCAAACGGACAGTGTCTCGAAGATTGGCGCCGAGGGCCATACGTAGACCGATTTCGCGCGTGCGTTGCGCAATCCGGAATGCCTGGACGCCGTAGACCCCTGCCATCACCAGCAAGAGCGCAACAACGGCAAAGGTGGCAAAGAGCCTGCCGCCTGTGCGCAGCGTCCAGACCTCGACACTCTGATCGACGAAGCTTGTGAACGTCGTGAGCGTGAGCAGAGGCAGCGCAGAATCGACCGCGTGCGCGGCGTCCCGAATCGCTGTCAATAGCGCTTGGTCTGGCAGCTGGTGAGTGGCTACATGAACTTGAGCATTGAACATGTCGTAGCGGCTTGCCGGGAGGTACACGTGTCCGCGTTGCTGGTCGAACAAGGAGTCGCGCATGGTTGCGACGACACCGATCACGTCGGCGGGCGCCCTTTTACTTGACTTGGCAAATTCGACGCGCATAGGTCACGAGAGCCAAAAAAGTTGTAAAACTTGGACAACTGTAATATCGTGCACTTCTGCGAAAATTATTAAACAGGAAATTTCTCAATTCGACACTGTCGTCGAGCGGCGGGCCGTACGGCGATTGCGTAGTTGCAAGGAGCCGGCGAAGGGCAAACCCCAATTCAGCTTTGAAGGTGCTCCGGTTCCGGCTATTTCAGCATCTGCAGGAGCGCCCAGCGCTCCTAGCCAGCCTCGGGGAGGCTGGATCGTCGGAACGGGAAACTTCACGAAAGGGAGAAGTCAAATGTCACGGACCATGGCCTCGCTGATCACAACGTCGCTCATCCTCTGTGTCGCGGTGGCGCCGGGCCGGGGCCAATCCAACAACGTCACCATAGATGCCGGCGGATCGCCGACTGCCGACCTCACCGACTGGCTGGACGAGACGTGCTTCGCCGACGATGCCTGTGACGACTTCCCGAACCAGCAGGACGCGACCGGCGCCTGCATCGCCAGCGACTTCGACACCAGCCAACCAGCTACGACCGCCTACCTGCGGTTCGACATGGACGACGCTACCGTTCCCGGAGCCAACACGCTTGACGGCTGCTGGCTCGTCGACGTGAACCAGAACGGGTTCGTCGATCGTGCCCTGTGTTTCTCTCTCGGGGGTTCGCCGGTCGACCTCATATCAGGGCAGCTCTTCACTTGCGGCGACTCGTCCGCAAGCGCCTGCGCCATGGACATGCCAGTCGCGAGCTCCGTTGTCTGTGCCGCGAACAGCAGCACCGCCGGCCTGGATCTGTTTCCGGTGTGCGCCGGCCCGGACACCGCGGTGGAGTGCTCGATCAGCCTCGCCGACCTCGGCTGGACGTCGGGTGTGGTGTCCCTCCTCATGGGTTGCACCTCGACGTCTTCAGTACCGAATTCCGCCACCTTTGACTGCATCGCCGATGTCGGCAATTCCTTGATCATCGATCCCGAGAGCGGAACCAACACCCCGGTTGAACTCCTCTCGTTCTCGGTCAACTGAGTCGTGAGAATCGAGGCTTGAAAGGGATGTCGTGTACCTAGTGGGAACGGCGGCCTTCTTTGCGAAGGAAAGCTCATGAGATCGGCGCTCATCGAGTCGGAGCAGGCCAAGGGAGCTGTTTCTAGTGTGTGTCGTTTGCTCCGTGTTTCCCCGATGTGGCTTCCACGACTGGCGAAGGCGTGGTCTCTCGTCGCGTGACCTAGAGGAGAGATCCTTGAGGAACCAGGTTCTCGTTTCACATCGGGCAAGATCCAGGCACGGAAGGTAGCCTTCGACTTCGCGATGACGTGTTGTCGTCGGCTGGCAACTGGTGAGGATATGGGTGCCAGGGACGGGGGCGCTGATTTAAGGGCGGTGTTCAACGACCGCTTCGTACTCGACGCGACGATCAATCCAGACTTTAGCCAGATCGAGTCCGGCGAACCTCAGGTTACAGCCAATCAACGTTTCAAGGTCTTCTTCCCTGAGCGCCGTCCATTCTTCCTCGAGAACGCGGACTTCTTTCACACGCCGATCAACCTCGTCTTCACCCGCCGCATTCTCGATCCGAGTGTGGGTACCCGCCTGACTGGCAAGCTTGGGAGGTACTCGATCGGCGCCTTGGTGACCAACGACGAATCGAGCGCTCGGGACGACACTTCAACTTCGACGCCGAACTCCGAAGTGTCGACGAAGGCTTCCGCCCGGCTCTCGGTTTTGTACGTCGGCGAGATGTGCGCGAGGCCGATTCGGACCTGCTGCGAGTAGGCAAAGATGCAGAGAGGGTCCGCTGAAGGTGGTGAGCGATGTCTTGCAGGAGGGTGGCACCCTAGCTGGGAGGGCACGAGAGGTCGCGGCGCTGTCTGTCGGCGAACAGCGACTCTGGATCCTCGAGGTATTGCCATCGGCCGACGCAAATGCTCGCCGGGAACGGGAGCGGTCAGACTGGCTTGCTAGCATCGGTAGCGCCACAAAGACCACAGATGGAGGCTTTCGATGACTAGCCAACCCAGGACCAGTGCGGCCTGTGCACTCTCGCTCGCAATTCTTGCGTTGCTGCCCTCAAGCACGACCGCGCAAGCAAGCGCTACTGCAGCCGCGAGCAAGGAGGCATCTCCGATCGACCGGGCCCTTCTGGGACTCGAACTGCGGGAGATCGGCCCGGCGCTGATGGGTGGGCGCATTGCCGACATTGTGGTCCATCCTCACAATCGTAGTGTTTGGTATGTAGCAGCGGGTTCTGGCGGCGTTTGGAAGACCGTCAATGCTGGCATCACGTGGGCTCCGATTTTCGACGATCAGCCCTCCTACTCGATCGGCACTCTTGCGCTGGATCCAACCAACCCGGATGTCGTGTGGGTCGGAACTGGGGAGAACGTCAGTGGCCGCCACGTGGCCTGGGGCACCGGGATATACCTCAGCCGTGACGGTGGCGCTACCTGGGAGTTACGCGGGCTCGAGGGGTCGGAGCACATCGGCCGTATTCTGGTCGATCCGCGCGACAGTGACGTGGTCTACGTAGCGGCCGAAGGGCCGCTATGGTCGGCGGGCGGAGAACGCGGGCTTTACAAGACCAATAACGGCGGCACGAGCTGGCAGCTGGTGCTCGAGATCGACGCAGACACCGGAGTGACCGATGTCGAGTTCGACCCACGCGACCCCGACACTCTTTTCGCCGCCTCCTATCAACGTCGCCGCAGCGTCTGGTCGCTGCTCGCCGGCGGGCCGGGCTCGGGCATTCACAAGTCCACCGACGGCGGCGAGAGCTGGCGACATCTAAAGACCGGCCTTCCTCGAGGGGATATGGGCAAGATCGGACTCGCGGTATCCCCGGCTGATCCCGATGTTGTCTACGCCACCATCGAAGCTGGCCAAAAGGAACGTGGCTTCTACCGCTCGCTCGATCGTGGCGAGAGCTGGACCAAGCGTAACTCCTACATTTCGAACGGCACAGGCCCGCACTACTATCAAGAGATCGAAGCCTCGCCCCACGACGTTGACACCGTCTACCAGATGGACGTCTTCATAAACGTGACGCGCGACGGCGGTGCCAACTTCGACGTGCTCGGCACTGGGCGCGAGAAACACAGCGACAACCATGCCCTGTGGATCGACCCGTCCGATCCCGACCATCTGATCGCTGGCACTGATGCGTCGCTCTACGAGAGCTACGACGACGGCGACAAGTGGCGGCAGATTCCCAATCTCCCGATCAGCCAGTTCTACAAGCTCGCCCTCGACAACGCGCAGCCGTTCTACAACGTGCTCGGCGGAGCCCAGGATCTCGGCACCCTGATCGGCCCAGCGCGCACTGGCCACACCGAAGGCATTCGCAACCGCGACTGGTCGGTGCCCTTGGGAGCCGACGGCTACTCCTGCGCGTTCGACCCGGACAACCCTGACATCGCCTACATGGAGATCCAGGGTGGCGAGCTGGTGCGCTACGACCGGCGTAGCAACGAAATCGTCGACATCAAGCCTATGCCGGCGCTCGGCGATCCGCCGGAGCGCTTCAACTGGGACGCTCCGCTTCAGATCTCCCCGCATGCCTCAAGCCGGATCTACTTCGGATCGCAGAGGCTTTGGCGCAGCGAGGATCGGGGTGACTCCTGGACAGCGGTGAGCGGCGATCTGACCCGCAACCGCAATCGCTACGAGCTTGAGATGGCCGATCGGGTATGGAGCGTCGACAGCCTCTATGACAACGGCGCGATGTCGCTTTATGGCACGCTGACCGCGATATCGGAGTCGCCGCTGGTCGAAGGGCTGCTCTACGCGGGCACCGACGATGGCCGAATCCAAGTGAGTGAGAACGGCGGTGCTGCCTGGCGCGTTGTTGAGATCGGGGTGGAGATCGAGGGGGTTCCCAAACTCTCATTCGTTAACGACCTGGAAGCCTCGCAGCTCGAGCCGGACACTGTGTTTGCAGTGCTTGATGCCCACAAGATCGGTGACTACACGCCGTACGTTTTTGTCAGCCACGACCGCGGGCGCACGTGGTCTTCGATCGCGGGCGACCTGCCCCAAGGAGAGATCGCGTGGGCTATCGAGCAGGATCACGTTGAGAAGAACCTGCTCTTTCTTGGCGCCGAATACGGTGTGCACACTTCACTTGACGGCGGTGCAACCTGGCACCGATTGAGCGGTGCACCGACGATCTCGTTTCGCGATATCGCTTTGCAGCGGCGCGAGAACGATCTTGTTGGTGCCACGTTCGGGCGCGGCATGTATGTGCTCGATGACTACACGCCGCTGCGCGAGATGGCCAAAGGAGCCCTCGATGAAGAGGCTTCGCTGTTCTCAGTGCGCAGCGCCTGGCAGTTCGTGCCCTACCAGCAGAACCAGGCGAAGGGCGCCCCGTCTCTGGGCAGCACTGACTACAGTGCGGCCAACCCACCGCACGGCGCGTTGTTGACCTACCACCTCTTTGAGACACCCAAGACCTCCGCAGAAGAGCGTCGTGAGTCCGAGAAGGAGCTGCGCGAAGACGGTGCTGATGTGCCGTTTCCGGGGTGGCAGCGCCTGCGCGAAGAGGCTCTGGAGCGTGCCCCACTTGTTCTCCTGACCGTGCGCGACTCTCAGGGTGAAGCGGTTCGCACGCTCGAGGGTCCAGCTAAGGCGGGACTGCACCGAGTGGCGTGGAACCTGCGGCGCGCGCCGCCCAATCCCGTGGATCTGTCGACCCCCGGTTTCACTCCGCCCTGGGCCACTCCTGGAGAGGGGCCGCCGATAGCTCCTGGTCGCTACAGCGTGGAGTTGGGGGTACTCACCACGAACGGTCTCGATCCGCTCGGTGAGTCACAGACCTTCGAGGTGCAGGCGATGGCTGAGGGTGCTCTGCCTTCCGGGGACCCCACCACCATCTCTGCGTTTCAGCTGCGCACGGCCGAACTGCTGCGCAAGGCGAGAGGCTCGGCTCGTGAGATCGGTCGCGCCGCCGACCGCTTAAGGCACCTGAGACAGGCGCTCCTCGACACGCCAGGAATCGAGTCGCGGCTCTTCACCCGATTCTCCGAGATCGAGGCCGAACTCGCGGCGCTGCGGCTTCGCCTCGCGGGCGACGGTACGCTCGGCCGATTCAACGAGGCGTCCGTGCCTTCGGTGCTGGGCCGTGCCGGTCGTCTCGCCAGTCAGTGGGACACCCGGCAAGGACCGACGACCACCCACAAAGAGAGCCTCGAGATCGCGGAACGTGAGTTCGCCTTGGTGCTCGCCAACCTGTCGACGATGATCGACGCGACGCTACCGGCATTCGAGGCCGCAGCAGAGGCAGCGGGCGCTCCATGGACGCCTGGACGGAAGCTCCCCGAGCCGTAGTTCACCAAGACATGAGGTGCTGCTGCGAGGCGCTTCTTCCAGTCGACCAAGACCGTTGCGAGGGTGTGCTGGTTCCCACGCAGAGTCCTTGGGCGGCGGCCGAGAGGAGAGGCGCCACACGGCTAGGTCTCCGCAAGCCGAACGATACGATCGCCATAATGACCAACATCGCCCACCACCAAGAGCAACTGCAGGTCGAGACCGTTGGGCCTGGGCTGCTGGAGATCTCCCGAGAAGTCGAAAGGGTGGTGGGGCAGTCGCGCGTCCATGTCGGTATGGCCGTTGTCTTTCTGCGCCATACCTCTGCATCTCTGGTGATCCAAGAGAACGCTGATCCCGATGTGCAAACTGATTTACAGGCGTTCTTCTCGCGCCTCGTGCCTGAAGGTGATCGGCTCTACCGGCACACTTGCGAAGGTCCGGATGACATGCCTGCTCACGTGAAGGCCGCGCTGACAGCGAACACGCTGTCGATCCCAATCGCGGAGGGCCGGCTTCTCTTGGGGACGTGGCAGGGCATCTATGTTTGGGAGCACAGAACGCGCGGGCGCTCGCGCAAGGTGGTGGTTCACGTGAGCGGGGAGTCGTAGCTCGACGGAACCGAAGCTACGTCAACCTCTCTGGATCTTGATAGCGGCGATCAGGAGACAGACCGCCAGCAAGCAAAGGCCCAGTGGCGACACGGCGGGTACCGCTACCACGTTGGTGCCGGTTGCTCCTGCTTCGATGCTGTAGGGAGGCGCGAATGGGGTATCGAACGCGATCGCAGGAGTTCCGTCTTGCACCAGGGAGATCGCCCCACACTGCCCGTTTTCGTACAGAAGGAATGACATGTAGGTCAACCCTACTTGGGTGACTGCCCCAGGCTCCGGGCGATAGCCACGCAGAGTGGGCGAAGGTTGCTGCTCGTTGACCATTGCGACGCGGGCGAAGGCGTCAATAGGAAGGGATGAGCCGGTATCGGCGTGCGTGAAGAACGCCTGTCCAGCACATCCTGGCAGCTGAAAGGCGACGATGAAGGGCGCACCTTGCTGCAACAAACGTTCGTCGACCCCTGCTTGCAGTTCCAGCGTGACTGGCTGACCATCGATCAGGAAGGACGTCCTTGCAAAGTCGATTACGATGTTTTCTGTGGTCCGATAGTCGAGCACCGGGCCCACCACGAGCCCGGTCCCGTCGACGATCTGTTGAGGGCCGGTGGTGACGGTCTGAGCCCCCACGGGGCGAATAGAGACTGCACTGATAGCGACGATACAAGTGAGGACGATTGCAGGTTTCAAGAGAGAACCATCCATGGAAGTTGTAGGGGAGTGAGGTTAGGACGAGCGTCGCGACAACCATGGGCTGCCTGAGGCGCATTGAAGGTTTGCGGCTTGTGTTGAACGCTCCTACTGAGTACCTGCGTCATTTCTTGGGTTGCGGTGCCACGGCGTTCCTTTGGTCTGGGTTCCCTCAAGAATGGCGATCAAACTCGCTACTTCCCAGATGGCATACGTCGGCCGCTAGGCTGCGGGTACACAAACTGATTCCGGTTGTGACGCTCGGCGAGCGCGTCGTCGGTGTATCGCCATTGGCGCCGCTCAGAGTAAGCGCACTTGCCTGATCTTCGGCAGGGGTTGTAGAAGTTGTAGAAGGAAGTTGTAGAAGAGTCTGCCCCCTGACCAAACAGTCACCAATCTCCAACCCCTCTCCACTGACCTTCTCCACTCCACCGGCCACCTCGCCACTCTCCAGACCAGGCACCTGCTCACAGCATGGATCCTTCCTGAATCTCATGACCGATCGGCAAACACCCGCAACCGATTGAGCGTCTTCTGCGTAGGACTCCAGCGTGAGCAATCTTGCACAGGGTTGGTACTTTGGGGACCGGATCGTTGATCGCGGCGGCGGCCATTCTCTTTCGGTGCACGACTACGACATTGTGACCTTGGTAGTCCGAGGCGAGTTGCGAGAATCGTTCAAGGTAGGCGAGCAGCGCTGCACCCGCTGGTCGATTCACTACAAGCCCAAAGGTGAGCCGCACGAGACTGGAACGGGACCAGAGGGTGTGAGAATGCTGCTTGTCGCGTTCGACAGAGAGAAGCTTCAACAGACGGGTCAGGCTGGGTTTCGCGAGCCACAGGCGTTCAACTCTGGGGCGGGATCTGCGCGCCTCCTGGAACTTCTTCTCAAACTTTCTAAGTGGCGGGATGGCTTTCCCCATGGAGCAATCGAGAGCGTCCTGCGTTGCGTGAGCGAAGCTCACAGGAGGCGCCAACCGCAAGCCGAGACACCAAGCTGGATGACCGAGGTCTGGGAGACTGTCAACGCCACACCTCATCCGCCATCCTTGACCCCGCTTGCTCGCCAGTTCCTCGTACATCCGGTCTATCTCGCAAGGGTCTTCCGCACCCACTTTGGCTGTTCTATTGGAGATGTGCGGCGCGCGACGAGAGTGCGGGCGGCGCTGGAACAGCTTGCAGGAACAACTCCGCTTGCACATGTGGCCGACCATCTGGGCTACGCCGACCAGAGTCATCTGAGTCGAGAGTTCAAACTCGAAACAGGTTGGTCGCCTGGAGCCTTCAGGCAGCAGGCTCAGCGTCTCAGCCGGATGCACGACGAGCGCTAAGGTTCGAATCGTTCAAGACCAGCGGTCATCGTTCGGCCACACTGCGACCATGAGACACAAACGAACTCGTACTTCCCGATTCCCGCGCCGCGTCCCCTCGCGCGCTTCCTCTGGCAACGCTTCGGCCCACAGGTGTACTGCCGGTGCACTGCTGTCACATTGGCAAGCACACTTTACGAAGAGTGCGCGATGAGCGGCGTGAGTTGGCGAAGACGCCTCCTGAGGTGGGGTGTCCGAGTAGCAGCGTTCTTGTTCTGTTCGCTAATGGTGTTACGCGGATTGGTGTGGCTCGGCGACCGGATGCCGATGATCACCGTGACCGGAGAAGCGGTTGTCGAGGGACCGCTAACTCGAGAACCGATCCAGTTCGTGCAGAAGGACTTCTGGTTCTACCCACGCAAGGTGCAAGCGGAACTAGGCCACCTCGCCGTCCCAGCCCGACGAGGCGTCCCCAACGAGCCCAACGTGGAGGTTCGATACGTGCGCTTTCCTGCCTACAATCCTGAAGCGGAGGCCGCGCCGATTGTCTACCTCGCGGGTGGCCCAGGAGGTTCAGGGGTCGACACCGCATCCGGCGATCGCTTCCCCTTCTTTATGAAGTTGCGAGAGGCGGGCGACGTGATTGCGTTTGACCAGCGGGGTACTAGGCATACGGACCCCTTTCCATACTGCGACAGCTCCTATAGCTACCCACTCAACCAGACGGCTGACGCGGGTTCGATGATGTCGATCAACGAGCATGTGCTTCGTGATTGTTGGGCCGAGTGGCAAGGACGGCTGCATCCGGACGCCTTTACAACCGAGGAGAGCGCTGAGGACCTCGAATCTCTGCGTGTGGCGCTTGGAGTGGAAAAGCTCAATCTGGTTGGTATCAGCTACGGCACCCACCTAGCACTTGCGTACATTCGCAACTATCCAGAGCGCGTGGAGCGTGCTGTTCTCGCAGGCGTTGAAGGGCCCGACCACACATACAAGTTGCCGTCCGTTTTTGATGATGTCCTGCGCACGATTGACGAGACGCTCGAGACCGAGGCCGGATGGAAAGGGCTTGTTAGCGACCTGCAAAGAGGGATCGAACGTCTCGATAGAGAAGCTCCTCGAGTGTTGATTGAACATCCAACCACGGGCGAAGAAGCGGAGGTTGCCCTCACCTCGCTGGAACTGCGCTTGGCCGCTCTTTATGGTTTCGACGAAAGAGAGAACTACCTCAGAGCAGCAAAACGTATTCGGCGCATCGCTGAAGGTGACGACGAGCTGCTCGCCAAGTTCGCGGTAACCATGAGGGTAGGCGGGAGGCCCGGGATCATGGCTCTCTCAATGGATTGCGCGTCCGGGGCGTCCCCGGAACGACTCGAGCGTCTCGCCGAGGAGGAACCCACGTCGCTGATCAGAGAGGCGCTCAATCTTGACTTGATTACGTTCTGCCCATTCTGGCCGGTCCAGGACCTTGGAGAGACCTATCGAAGCGATCTCGTTTCGAAGGTTCCCGTTCTAGCGGTGAGCGGCACCCTAGACACCCGTACACCACCTTCGAATGCAGAGGAAGTTCTGGCCGGATTCTCGAACGGTGACCATCTTTTGATTCATGGCGCGGGGCACGGTGACGATCTACTCATTTCGAGCAAGGAAATCGCTGAAGCCATGGCCCGCTACTTTCGTACCGGCGATGCTGATACCCGCCGAATCGATCTTCCATCGCTCTAGCCGAACTCCCTAGGCGCCTCATGCGAGCGGTCCACCCGGCTCGTGAGCATCGTCATGGTTCTTTGAACCGGGTGTACGGACGTGCAGCTACTGGGCTAACGAGCGTCAGGTGATACCCGTGGTCAAGTGAGCTGCTTGGCCAGCTGGCCAGGCGTTGCCGAAGCTCTTTGAGCCGACTAAGCAGTGGTGAGCTCAGTCCGCCTGCTGCCTATGCCCGAGGCCTCAGGAACTGGCTCCCTACTGGGCTTTGATCTCTTCGCAGCTGCCGATAATCGGCAGCCGGCGCAGGACTGCCATGTCCGGGTCGATGACGACGTGGGCATCCTGGGCCACCGGCAACCAACCGCTGCCGTCCTCCATCGAGACCTGGTGCAGTGTGCCGTCGACCTCCACCAGAACCGGCATTGGAAACTCGTGGCCGCCGGGCACGTTCCAGACCAATTTCAGGTTGTCGTCGGCGCGGGAGATTTCGAGAGCAGGGAGGTCGGCCTCGCGGAGGTAAACATCGAACATCCATGTCAGATCGCGTCCGGCTTCCTCGTTGACGAATCGCACGAAGTCCTCAGTCGACCGGTACACCGGCTCGATCGGATAGGACAGCTCCCAGGGCGTAGCCGTGTCGTAGAGTAAGCGCCGAGTGGCGCGCCAGAACGCGTCGTCGCCGATCTGTCGGCGCAGAGTATGCAGGACCCACATCCCCTTGGTGTAGATGTCCCCGGTGAACGCCTCGTCGCTTGTGGGATCGCCTTCGGGCACCACCGGGTCACAGTTTTCGAGCCGCAGATAGCCCTGGTACATCCGGTGAAGGTACGCTGCCTTCCCGAAGCGGTGTAGCGAATAGGCCGGCTGCATGTAGTTGCCGAATCCTTCGTGGAGCCAGGCGTCGTTGGACCTCTTGTGGGTCATCAGGTTGCCGAACCACTCGTGGGATAGCTCGTGTTGCAGCAGCCAGTCGAAGCCGTGGTTGTCGCGCTTGAACTTGTTGCCATAGGCGTTCAAGGTTTGGTGCTCCATTCCCAGGTGAGGGGTCTCGACCAAGCCCAGCTTCTCGTCTCCCCAGGGATAAGGACCAAGGGTGCGCTCGAACCACTCGATCTGCTGACGCAGGTCCTCGTCGATCAGCTTACGAGCCTTCTCCAGGCTGCTCTTGAGGGTCCAGAACTCAATAGGTACCTTGGTGCCGTTGACCGACTCAAAGCTCGTCTCAATGCGCTCGAACGGTCCGACATTCAAGGAGACGTTGTAGTCGCTGATCGGCCGGGTGACGACCCAGTGAAAGGTCCGGCGGCCATCGGCCAACTTGTCCGTCGACTCGAGCACGCCGTTGAGCGCGGCGCTCAGCCCCGCCGGCACGGTGACATGCATCGTCATGCGCTCTGGCTTGTCGGCAAAATGGTCCTTGCAGGGCCACCACAGGTCGCAACCCTCGGACTGCACGGCGGTGGCAATCCAGGGTTGTCCGTCCGGAGTCTTGCTCCAGACGAAGCCGCCGTCCCAGGGCGCCCGCTTAGCGACCCATGGTTTGCCGGAGTAGTCGACCGTAACGCTGGACTCTTCACCAGCGTCCAGAGGCTGTCGCAACTCGACCATGATCGAGCCACCGTCCCGTTGGAATTTCATCGCCAAGCCGTCGACCCTGACCTCGGATATCGTGAATCGCGAGTCGAGTTGCAGCTCGACGATGGTCGTTGGTTCGATGGCCCGCAGCTGAGCGGTTCCGCTGCCGCGGATGGACCGCTTCTTCGGGAACAACTCCAAGGTCAAGTCGTAGCTGATGACGTCGGTCGCCCGTTCGCTGGCGGTCAGGAGTCCGCCGGTATTGGCGGTGCGAGGGTCGAGGGGCATCCGCGTAGCGCACGCCCCCATAGTGAGGGCGAGCAGCGAGATGAAGATGGACACAAGGGCGCGCAAGGTCCGCCGATGATACGCGAGACTCACTGGAGCAGTGGATCACTAGAACAGTGGAGCCGGGTCAGAAGGTGAATCAGGGTGGGAGCGTTGTGCCGGAGCCGGGCCCCGATTTCCAAACGGCGGTGATTGGTATCAAGTTGTCGAGGAATGAGTCGGTCCGACCACTGATTGGACTGGTAGGCGACTCCGCCCGCCCAGTTTGTTCTTCTGTTTGCGACCTCTCTCTTTTAGAAGCGATCCCCTCGCTTCGCGCCAACCAGTTTCCGAGCTCGATCCCATGTGGACTGAGTAGATCCAGCCAACGTTCCGATGACCTCAGCAAGGCGGACTGCAGTTCCAAATCTCTCCACGTTGTTGAGTGGGTCCTTTAGAGTTGCCGCACTATGTCCAAGACATCGAAACTTCCGCTGCTAGTCGCTTGCTGCCTGGCCATCTTGTGTTTGTTGCTGTTTCAGCTAAGCGATTTCGGCGGCATCGACCGGCTCCCAGTGAGGAGCGTGGCTTTCGCGAACCCCTACACTGCCGAGGCCTCGGCGAGCGAAGATAACTGGCACGGTTTCGTGGCTGACGAGGTTTGTGCCGAATGCCATTCCTCGATCGCTGAGTCCTTTCAAACGCTCGGCATGGCTCGATCATTCGCCCGGCCAGAGAACGCCTCGCGGATCGAAGACTTTTCTTCTTCTGGTATCAAAGATGGGCGCCTAACCTACCGCCTGTCTCTCGAGGGCGAGAAGATCGTTTTCTCTCAGTGGCAGACAGCCCCAGACGGAGAACCGATTCATCTCTGGCAGCGCCCCGTAGATTGGGTGCTGGGATCTGGCTCTGCTTCTCGGGTGTATTTCTTGCAAAGCGCCGAGGGATTGCTGTTCGAGCTGCCTCTCGCCTGGTACACCCAGGAGGCGTCGTGGGGCACCAAACCTGGAGGCGAGCGTGGCAACGACGAGGCCGGTTTGCGTGTCGTTCAGCGTGGCTGCATGTTCTGTCACAACGCCGTTCCGACGGATCCATCGTTTCAGGATGAACGCTTTGCGCCACCAGTATTCCCGGCGAAGATGCCAGAAGGTATCGGCTGCCAGCGCTGTCACGGTCCTGGTCAAAGTCACGTTGCCAAGGCGCTCGAAGCCAAGGCACTGCAGGGTTCGTCCACCGGCCCGAAGCTAACTTCCGAGCAACGTCGCAGCCTGCGGGACGCTGTCCGCAGCACCATCGTTGATCCGAAGGACCTCTCTGCGGAACGGCGGCGAGACGTTTGTGCCCAATGCCATCACCAACCATCCGTCTCTGTGTTCGGGCAACGAAGGCTGGACCGGGGCGACTATCAGTTCACAGCTGGTCAGAACCTCCAGGACTTCTTGCTAAAACTCGAGGTGCAAGAACGCGACCGTGACGGCAAAGCGCACGGCAAGCAACAGCGGTTCGAGATCAACCATCACGGGTATCGGCTGGAGCAAAGCTCCTGTTTTGTTGAAAGCAAACCAGGCGATCTGGAGTGTACGTCTTGTCATGACCCGCACAACAAACCAGCGCGCATAGAGACGCTCCGTCGTACTCGTTCTCAGTGCTTGGCGTGCCACACCGAAGACGGCAAGACGCAAGCTCCCTTGAACCTGGCAGGCGAGGATCGAGCTCAACATTTCGAGCGCGAAGACTGCGTGAGTTGTCACATGCCGAAGAGGCGCACACAGGATGTGGTGCACGTGGTCATGACGGACCATCGGATTCAATCGCGGCCGCTGCCTGAAGAAGAGCGTTTGGCACCTCAAGCTGATCGCACGACGTTTCCAGTCAGCGTAACTCCGCTGACTGCATCCGCTGGTCCGCAACAAGCTATCTCGGACAGCCTAGCCCTAGCCTCTGGAAGCATCCGCATGGGCTTTTTGGACCCCGCTAAAGAGCTGCCTCGAATGCTGAGTGACGCGAGCGAGCTGTTCTCCAACGCAGATCTCAGCGAACCAAGACTACGGCTTGCCCAAGCTCATTTGCTGCGGGGCGATCTGGAGAAAACCAAAGAGCTGCTAGAAACCCTACTCGCCGACCTAGGCTCCCTAGAGTTCAACGCTGCACAACAAACCAGGATCTGGCTCTCGATGGTTGCCGCCAGGCAGAATCGCCCCGGCGATGCTCTCGCAGTCATCAACCAGGCTATCGAGATGCAAGAGTCTCAAGTGGCTGTTCGGGACTTCGCTTGGTTGTACAACCACCGAGGCAGACTAAGGAGCTGGATGGGGCAACCGGCCGAAGCATGCAAGGACTTCGAGCGTGCTGTTTCGAGCAACGAGTTCCTGGCCCGGGCTTGGTTTCAAGTTGGCCGCTGCCACATCTCTACGCGCGACTATCCTGCCGCGGCAAAAGCTCTTGAAAAATCCCTCAGTCTCGATCCGAACGCCGACGAAGGAGCCAGGCCACTTGTGGCAGTGCTAGCAGCCCTAGGTCGAGAGCAGGAGGCGCGGCGAGTCATTTTGCATCACGGCCTGGAGTGAAGGCGGCCGAGCGTGTTGTAGGGCTAGTCGCCAGGCAAGTCAACAGCAGGGCCCACATGTAGTTTGAAAGCTCTAAAAGCTCCAGCGAACGGTCCCGAACTTGGCCGCGCACGGCCACTCGAAGACATCAGACCGTTCCGAACTGCGCGCGTGGAGCCTTTGTGGCTCGGCGCCCATGCCGACGTCTTTCTGTAGTTGGCGTGGATGCCGCCAGCGGCCTGCAGATCGACTACAGAGGTTTTGGGGACCGGCTCGAGCGCGTCGCTAGAGTTGCAGCGCGCGTCGGGCGTTACGACCGAAGAAGTCGTCCTTGTAGGGCGCGAGTTCAGGGGAACTGAACACCTTCTCCAAGTCCCCCGGGATCTTCTTGAAGCGTCGCCGTTTCTTCACCATAAACCAGTCAGTGCCGAACAGGATCTTCTTGGAGAAGTCATATCGAGGATGCAGGTCGTGGGTGTTCTCGAACGTCTGTGGCAGGAGCTCTGCACTATTGACGCTTTCGCGAGACAGCAAATCGGCAAGGCGTTGCTCAAAACGAGCCCTCTTGCTCTTCGAACGAACCTGGTCGAAGTAGCCGAAGTCACAGTGCACGTTCTCGAACAGCACACACAACCGATAAGCGTTGTAGCCAAACGAGTTTGACCATTCGGCCTCATCGTCAAACCATCCGTCCCTGCCCGAATGGGCGAGGACCAGGCGCAGGCTTGGGTTCTTCTGGAGAATTGGGTACCACCAGCGTGGGTCGGCGAATAGCTTTCCGTAGCCCGGTCCTGCTTCGAAGCCACCGGGTGTCTGGTGCGAGAAGATGAGTTTGTTCTGCTCTGCGGCCCACTGGAAGAAGACCTTGTTGATGCTGTCGAGAACGGCGGGAGCGTCCCCTACGAGTGCATCGATCTCGTCTTGGGTGAGCCCGATCTTGTCGGTGAACGTCTGTTGCCATTTGAGCACGGTGCTTTCAAGCGCGAGGTGCGAGTAGCGAGATGTAGCCGGCGGATCCAGGGCGTCTGGCGGCAGGGTCGTTCCGGTGGGTCGATAACCAGACGGAGGGTAGAACTTGAGACCGATGGCCGCTTCTGGCAGATCCTTGAGTGCATCGAGGCTTCCTTGGTGGGAGAACCGGAAAGGATCGAATGCAGCGAGGAGGACAGCTTGTTGCGACTGCGAATTCAAGTTGTTGACCAGATCTGCCATGCGCGTCCACTGCTCAGCTAGAGGGTAGGTGGGCGCGACGGAATCCTGATATTGGAAAATGTGCTCGAGATCCATCATGTGCAGCACATACAACGATGCTGGATAGTCCTTAACAAGTTGTTCGAACTGTTGTTGCTCGCAACGCCGGATGGTGTTGAGAAACCGGAAGGCCCCGGGAATGCCGAGCGCCGCCACATCCTCTGCGTCGAGTTCTTCGTCGCTTGCTTCAACCGCTGCGTCGGGCTCAAAACTGGTTTGCAAGAGGAGCTCGACGAGTTCCATCATTTCTCTTTCGTCGTTCTCTGCAGGGGCCACCAGTGAGGCGCTGTCTTGACCGATGATCGCGCGGACCTCGGCTGCGAATGTCTCCTTCGTTGCACCTTCCGCTGAAAGCTCGACCTCTAAGCTCTCCGGGCCGATCTGAAGCATCGTCGACAGGGCTTCGTTCTGGCAAGTGCGCTTGCTGAGCCAGCGATGTACGGCCCGGGCCACTCCTTGCGAGAGCCCTCTTTGTCGCAGAATGCCCTCGATTGGAAGGTAGTGAGTGTTAAAGACATGAGTGTGGAAATCAACTCGGCCACTGTCGACCAGGTCAACGGGAGACACCTGTGGGTCGTCCTCCGCCGGAGCGCTACAAGCGGCGGTACAGCACACCACCAGTAGGGCGACTAGTCTGCAACTGCAGCGGTGCATGCGAATCATGGTGGGCCTCCCGGCTTTCGGTGGGTGAGATAGGTAGCTCGGCCGACGACTTGTGGCTAGTGTTGCTTAGGAGCGTTTCTAGAACTCAGGAGGCAACCGTTGTTCGATCCACTTTGCAACCAGCGATCCCTTCGAACTCTTGTCCAGCAATTGCTGCTTGATTGAGTGCGGAACTGTGCGATCTCTCAGATCGCCAGCGACAGCCGCCGCGATGGCGGCATCAGGCAACGAAGCGAGGATCTCCAGGTCGAACTGCGTTGCGTCGGGGTTGTTCGACTGAACGGCTAGGTCGGCGAACTTTCTCCAAGTGCTTTCTGGCAGCGAGTCCTGAATTGCCTGCGCCGCTTTCTGATCGTCGCCGCCCATGTAGAAGAAGCGAGCGACTTCATCCTTCATGAAGATGCGAGCGGTCAGTAGCTGCTCTGGACTCGTCGGTTCCTTCACCCAGAGTTCGACCGGCTCGGATGACAGAAGGCCCCACTCGCTGGAGTACTGCGCGGTGAAACGCCACCTCCCGGAGCGATTCAGAAACCAACCCTCGCTGCCGTAGTAGATCGCGACACCATCAATGTGCGTCTCTCCAGGTGCAAGTTGGACTGATCGTGCGCCTCGACCGTCTCTATAGAGGGGAGGGCGGTAGATAAGCTGCTCGCCGTCCGGTGCCGTGGCCTTGATCTGGAGGAGGCCTTTTTCGGGCGCGAGAAGCTTGCGCACCACCAACGAATTGGACGAGCAGTTCTCAAGCCCTACGATGAGCAGTACGGGTTCTCCCAGGACCGGGTCCGCTCTTGACGGTTCCAGGCGAAGGCATGCCTGGTCTGCAGTCGAAGCCTGCTCGATCGGCTCGTTGAGTTGCGAGGAACTAGCCGGGCTGCACGCGAGGCATAACACCGGCACCATCACAGTCAGCTCGCGCCGAGCTATCGAAAGAAGCTTCACTGTGAATGGGAGAGAGTGGGGCATGCCTGTCTTGCTGGCGGCTCCGTAAACCGTTGAGACGCCGCCCTGTGAGAAGTCCTAAACCAACTTGGGGGCTCGTGCGGACGTGGTCAGAATCCGTCGCGCTCCAATCGTTGATTGTAGCGTTGTTGCAGTTGCACCTTGTACCCCTCGACGTCACGAACGCGAATTCGGTCTTGCGTTCTTCCCGCTGAGTCGCGGTATTCGGCTGCGGCTTCCATGTTGCCGCTCTTCTCAAGCCGATCGCCAACGGCGTCTTGAACAGTTGCTAGCGCCCATGGGCTAACCTGCTCCGGGTTCACCTGCCTAAGGTAAATCATGGCAGCGTCGGTTCGGTCCGGCGCTGTTTGCGACAAACCGGCGATTGTCGCCGGGTCAAGAGCGTTGCGCGCGAAAGCCAGGTTGGCTGCAGCCGCCTGTGGTGTACCGGGAGCGGTTTCGGCGAGCGTTCTCAGCGCTGCTGCGCCTTGGTCGAGGTGATCGCCGCCCTGTAAAAGCAGGTAGAGACCAGGCTCGCGGCCAGACTGCTGCGAATCCCTTGGCACCAATGTTTGCACTGCGAGACGCTGTTCGACAGACGCCGGGGCAGCGAGCTGGAGCACGATGGGTTCGCTTTGCAGGTGAACCCGTCCACGCTCGTAGTCGAATGAGAGGTCAGCGATGACCTCGTAGTTGCCAGGCTGATCGAAGACCCATCCGCCCGCGCCAAAGAAGACCCTCGCGATCCCGTATAGAGCGGTGTTGGGCGCCATCGTTGAGGGTGCCGTACTGCGGGCTTCTCGACGAACGATGGGTTGGAATGGAATCCACTCGCGTTGACCTTGTCGCCGATAGCCGATGTTCAGAAAGCCGTACTCCGGGTCGAGCATCGGACGTACGGAAACCGCAGAAGAACTCTGGTTGAACAGTTCGACCGTCAGATCGATCGGCTCACCAACTTGGTACGCCTGTTTGTAGCCGACCAAGCTCAGGTTGAGCGGAGCGCGGACATTCGACGACGGCTGTTCACGGTAAGGAGCGCGGTGTTGACGAGCGACCGCGCTGCGGCTGATCGAAGCTGTCAGCGCAGTCGTGCCCCCAGCGTCGAGCAGTTGGAACTGCTCTTTGGGCCAGTCGCTGTGCTCTGCGAGATGAGCCTGAGCGATGACACCGAAAGGCAGACTATTCTGGCCAGGAAAGACCATCCTCGCGTCATGGTTCAGCAAGTGATCGATGCTGCGACTCGAGAGTCTCCAGCGCACGGTGTCGGCAAGGCTGTAGCCTTCGATCGTCGAGTCTCGCTGAAACAATGTGCCTTCCCAATCTGCGTGGTGCAGGTTGAAACAGTGCCCCGTTTCGTGCGCAGCGGTCAACAGCATGCCCTCGACGACCGAAAGCCCTAGTCCTTCATGAGCGTCCGCAAAGATAGCGAACGATTCTCGCGGAATGTCGTTTTCGTCCTGGTCTCCGAAATCGAACATGATGCCAAGCGTTTCGTCGTCATCCCGGTCCAGAGTCGTCACCAGGGCATAAAGATGGATGGCGTCAGCGTCCAAGTCATCTCGCCTGTTCTCGACCATCAGCCGATGCAGAAGGGCCAGCGAAACTTCGTCTTGTCGGGGGATGTCATCCTGATCAAACACGGCCTCCAACTGGATGCCGGCCTCTCTGAAAATCCCAGCGAGCGAGACTTCGGCTCCGGCGATCTGTTGGCTGACAAAGAGTTCCGGAGTGCCAGCCATGCGATCGATTTCCAAAACTACCCGACTGACAGGCTCGGCTCGATCCACCGCGAGTGGGCGCTCGACGGCGACCGTAGCCCTCTCCGAGGAAGCGTTGTGTTCAGGACCGGGTTCGTTTGAACAACAGATCACTGCCATGGCGGCGATCAAGACGAATAGGACGACGGCGCGCATAGTCAAGGGAGTCCCTTCAAAGAAGCTAGAGCTGGCTAGCCATTGGCCTTGTGTCGATCAACCTGCGTACTGCCGCAGTTTTGATTGCACCGCCTCCGGCCAGCCGGTACCCAGAAGTTGTTCTAGTCATTGCTGTGGCATGTGTGTGACCGTGAGGTCGTAGACACCGGAAGCGAACCCACGAACCATCACGAACGCTTGGGTTTCGGTGTCCGGAACGTCGAGTGAACAGGTCTCTTCTGGGCCCCAGAGAAACGGTCGACAGTTAAATCTTTCACTAGTCGGCTCTCGACGAAAGCGGACATAGAGGTCGGGATCGCCCTGAGCGTTGGCCCCGCCGATCGACGCTTCGAAGACGGATCCAGAGGTTACCGAGTACGGGCCGTATTGATTTTCCTCTCCGCTCCCGACCGACTGGTCGCTTTCGGTAACTGTTACCGGGTCGGTTCCGGGGCCAACGTCCAGTCCTGGACGGCATCCACTGGGGTCGACAATTGTTGGATCCAGCACCAGTCCAGGTGCTGGCCCATATAGGCAAGCAGCACCTTGGCGGTCGTCTTCGGTGAGGGTCAAGGTCCAGTCGCCCTGACCGTTGCAGTGAGGATAGTGCATTACCGAGAACGGGTCGTAGTCGGTTAGTGGCTCCCAGTTCGAGTCCTCGAAGCAGGCGCCCGACTCGGGCCTCGTATGCTCGTGCCGAAAGCCTAGAGCGTGGCCGAGTTCGTGTCGAAGAATCCCAACAAGGCTGAGGTTGCCGGTGCCGAGGTCAAAGGAGGATTCGTCGATGAGCACGTTGCGCGCAAAACGAGGTTCATTGGGGAAGAACGCGCGCGCTAGGTATTGACCGTGCACCTGGACCGGTCGAACATCAAAGATGACGTTGTCGTTGCCTGCCGTGCAACCCGCATCGTCTGCTGCGTCATACGACATGCGTACATCCGCGGCATCGTGCCATGCACCAGCTGCGGCTGACATGGCTGCAACAACGTCGGAGTGCCGAGCTCCGAAGTCATCACTCACGCAGTAGGTGAGGTTGTCCTTTGTGGCATCGTTCCAAAGCGCCGTCACGTCTCCTACCGTGTGCACGATGAGTGCCTGTGCGTCGGTTGATCGACCGCCCTCATCTTCGTCTTCCTCCGGAGCCTGCAGTTTGTCGAAGAACTCACGCAGGTGCTTTTCGTCAACGATTGGCGTGTCGCCGTTGACAACGTACTTGCCGTTCTCGCCGGGCTCTTTGTAGACACTGGTCTTGAACTCCTCGAAGGTCTTGGTCGCCACCGCTGCGCGGGCTTCTCTAGCGTTCGTTTCCGCTCGTGCTTGGCCCACTTCGGGGGTCACTCTTGGTACATCTGATGGCGTTGTGGTCGCAGTTTCGGAAGCCGGTGGATCACATGCGGTGAAGGCAAGGCACGCCATGGTCAGTATCAGGATAAGAAGCGAGGTTCTTGAATTCTTCATTTTGGTTGTCCTCCATTGCCTGATCGAAGCGGATCTGCTTCGTCAGTAGTACATCCGCTTTGTTCGAACTGCATTAGGTCGACTCCCTGAACGATGCGTTCGATCTTCTTTTTGGCGGCCGCGCCGACGGACTTGTCCTTGTAAACGACGCAAACCCTACGTTCCCCTTCAATGCCGAGACGTATCGTTTCCAACTGAAGCAGCTTGCCTGCTGCGCTGTCCTTGGCCAGGAGTTCTTGGATTTCTCTGAGAGAGTTCATGGCCTCGGGCGGCACTCCCTTTCCCCTGGACAATGCGGAGACAGCGAAGCCCATCTGTTCGAGGTTGCCCGCCTCATCAGATGGTGACTCTTCAACAGGTGGTGACTCCTCAACCGCGCAGGCCAGGGTAGAAATGACGAGTAGGCCGAGCAGAACCAAGACGCTTCTATGGTTGGACATCCGACGTCGCGCCGGCTCGATCCAGTCACCGCATTCAACCCGGAGACTCACATCCGTTGGTGAACGCGTCTTCGGTGAGGAGCGGGGGATCGAGTTGGTGTTGCCGTTGCTGTCCTCGGCGTAAATGGTCTTTGCTCCTGTACTCAGTGGTGGCAGAGTTCTGGCAGTGACGGGGGCACCGACATATTGTGCTCTGCGTGGTAGCTCCCATCGCCGCGATGGAAGGTTTCAGAAGTGGTCCTAACTGCTTCAACGCGATCTAGAGCGTTAGACGGACTTCAACACAATATTCACTGTTGCTCGTGACCGTTGAATACGCATGTAGAAGCGCGGGTTCCGTAGCTCTTATGGCGCACAGGGCGCACAGGGCGCACAGGGAGGACACGGAGGACACGGAGGACAGGGGCGAATAGAGGACAGGGAGGACTGACGGTGGGCCCTTGAAGAAATGCAATATGAGCGCAGCTGCACTCAACGCCGGGCAGCGGCATGAAAGCAACCTCGGCTGAGGTGTCGTCCGTGCTTCCGGCTGGTGGCCGAGCGATGTAGTGGGGGAGTAGGCGGTCGCGTTCGACGACAAGAGCTCATTGTCGACCCGGCTCGGGTTGTCATCTTCTGGTCTTGTAGAAGATTCTTTGCAGAAGAGTCTGGCTCTTCTACCTACTTGACTTGATCTTGAAAGTCATGCCGGCTTAGGCGAAGGTCGTTTCGAAGGGTCCTTCAGCGATCAAAGCCACTATGGTTTCGCCCCTTCCCCCTTCGTAGTGCCAGTTCGTCTTCGGTACCACTGCCACGCCACCTGTTGGGAGTGCTTTGACCGCGTCTTCGCGAAGCACCTGCCCGGTGCCCATGAGTAGAGTTCCTTTGAGCACGATCAGGCGCTTGTTTACGTTGTGAAAGTGCGGTGGTATCCACGCACCGTCGGCGAGCTTGAGCATCATCGTGAACGTTCCGGCCTGGCTGGGATCGCCCTCTGCGATGGCCGTCGAGACGCCGTTTGCGCCGCCGCGCCACTGAAGTTCCTCCGCCGGATACAGCTGCTCCTCGCTGTTGGTCGGAGTGCCGCTCGCGCCAGGTTCCGCTGCGTGCTCACTCGAGGGTGTGGCTGCGCTCAGCCGAGCGGAAGGCGCCGGTGTGTTCGTCGTCTGGCTGATTGAAGATGCCATAGCGATCGCGACGACGATGAGGATGCCTGTCCAGGTGTGCAGTTGCATCAACCTCTCCTGAGATTTGGGTGACTGCTGACGCCCTTGCGGCGTTCTGCTAGGGCCCGTTTAGGGGTAATGGGCGAAGAACCGCTGACACACTACCAAGGCCACGGGGGCTTCAAGAATGAGCGTGGGGTGCACTCAGAGCCCGCTGGCCTTGGCGACGGCAAGGCTCGGGCTGTAATGCTGCTGACTCAGTGCTGACGAGGTCAGTGTCGGATCGCAGAGCGGGTCGAAGAGCGTTCTGCAAGGGTTTGTCCCGGTTACCAGGTGGGTGTTGCTTGGGCGAAGTTGTCGTCGGGCGTAGAGTCAAGCGTTCTGTACGCAAACTCTCGACCGTGCGAATCGTCCTTGCTGTAGTGGCCGATGAAGTGGATACGGCCTCTGTTTGTATGGAACAAGACTTTGTGGACCACAAGTAGGAGTGAGTCCTCTTGAACAACCGAAACTGGAGATCTGCTCATGGCTGCCCGTAAACGACTCTTTGACTCGCCCCCATCAGGCTTCTCTGCGATCGTTCGAGTCGGCGTGTTGCTAGCGAGTGTGACTTTGTTCTGCAGCCTCTCGCTGTCTGCACAGATCGCCCAACCTAGTGCTGAGGCATTCGCGAAGTTAGACGCCCGCATTTATGCTCATCTCAAGGAGAACAACATTCCCGGAGCTTTGGTGGCTGTTGCGTCGAAAGGGGAGATGGTGCATCTCAGGACGTATGGCATGGCCAACGTTGAACTTTCGGTTCCGGTTTCCGAAGACGCCGTTTTTGAGATTGGCTCAGTCAGCAAGCAGTTTGTTTCAGCAGCGGCGATGTTGCTCGTTCAGGACGGTCAGCTCAACCTGGACGATGCTATCCACACCTATCTCCCGACGTTGCCCAGCGAGTGGCTTGGCGTCACGGTGCGCCAACTATTGACCCACACATCAGGCATTCCCGACTACGAGGAAATCAGAAGCTATGACGTCTATCGCTTTCGGATGACACCCGAAGAAGTCATTCGGATAGCGCATTCACGGCCGATGGATTTTGCGCCCGGGACCGGTTGGTACTACAGCAACACCGGCTACTTCTTGTTGAGCATGCTTGTCGAGCGCATCGAGGGCCGTCCCCTCGGGAAGGTTTTGCAGTCTCGTATCTTTGGGCCCCTTGCAATGACCCAGACCCGCTTGGCGGACCCAGAAGCGATCATCCCTAATCGCGCATCGGGCTATTGGGTGAACAAGGCCGGCGAGCTGATCAACCGGATGCCCACCGAAACCTCGTCGACGCTAGGAGCTGGCGGGCTACTCTCCTCAGCCCGAGACTTGGCGAAGTGGGATCACGCACTGGGCGGTGACGTTTTACTGAGTGCCGAATCCAAGAAGGCGATGTGGACTTCGACGCTGCTGCCGGATGGTGAGGCCGTTGGTTACGGATTTGGGTGGGTTGTCCGCGACTACCAAGGGCTGCGCTCGCAGAGTCACAGTGGTCAGGTTGCAGGCTTCGTCACAAGCTTCTCTCGCTTTCCCGAACGAGAGATCTCCGTGATTGTTTTCCTAAATCGCTATCGAGTCAGTGGGCATCGGTTGAAAGTCGCGGTGCTGCATACGTTCTTGCCAGAACTAGGTCCGATCCCCGAGTAGCGAGACTCGGTTGTAGAGGCCCCCTGGAGACGCAACGGATAGCTCTCTTGTCAGGCAATCAGTGGGCAACCAGTGGGTAACCGGCAGGCAACTTGTGAATGGGGCGGATCGGCACCGGCAGAGCGGCAGAGGGGTAGAGCGGCGGAGCAGCAGTAACCAAAGGGCCGCGGACTGAAGATCGAACCAGACCAAGAACTGGGAAGCGTCCAGAAAGAGTAGGGAAGTACAAAGAGAGTAGAAGAGCGGAGGTCGGAGTAGAGAGGTGGAAGTGTGGTTGGGTAGCTCGTCTCGGCAGACCGTCCTACCCAAACACGAAATCTGTCTTAGGCCGAGGACCTTCGGCTACACTTTGCCAGCCGGATGACCACGCCATTACGAGAGGTAGTACACGTAGTGAAGTTGGAGCTTGAGACACGCGCGATTCAGACCGACAGAGGCTGGCAGGACCACGACGGCTTCATCGGGCCCTTTCAGCCTGGCAACGGACCGAGAAGCGATCCCCGGGGTTCCTTCCCTACTGGGCCCGAGGTTGGCGAACCCATGCCAGACGTGCAGTGCAGCACGTCGGACGCGAGGCCCTTCGATCTGCATGCCGATCGCGCAGGAAGACCAGCGGTGTTTGTCTTCTACCGTTCCGCGGTCTGGTGACCTCCTTGCCGTTCGCTGCTGGTCGAGCTGCAAAAAGGGCTGAAGGACTTCGATGCCGCGGGCGTCGCGCTGTACGCGCTGAGCTATGACGAGGCGGATGCGCTGAGTGACTTCGGCGAAGCGCACGGCATCAGCTATCCCTTGCTCTCGGATCCAGACTCAGCGGTCATCCGATCGTTCGGCATCCTAAACACGCTGATCGATCCGGACGATCATCCCTGGTTTGGCATTCCCTACCCCGGCAGCTACGTGGTTGGCGCGGACGGCGCGATCACCCACAAGTTCTTCGAAAACAACCTTGCCGTCCGCCCGGGTCCCGAGCAGTTACTACGTGCAGTCCTAGGTGAGCCCATGCTTGAAGCAAGAGTCGACGCAGCAGCACCCGAAGCGGTAGAGGTGAGCATCGTCCTCGACGGCGACTCACTCGCCGCTACGGTGCAGAGGGATCTTGTTGTGCAATTCCGCGTTCCTGCAGGCCGGCACGTTTACGCGCAACCTGCACCACAAGGGACCATCGCGGTGGACGTGGTGCTCGCTGAGAATGAGAGCGTCGTAGAGCGCCCGCTGGTGCGACCGCCGAGCGAGCTTCATACGCTTGCCGGTACCGGAGAGTCCTTCCAAGTTCATCACGGTTCGTTCGAGCTGCGCCTGCCATTGACGATCAACAATGCAGCCCGGATTGACACCGCTGGGGTGACGATTTCTGGTGAGATCCGTTGGCAATCCTGCGATGACGAAATGTGCGATCTGCCGATGGGCCAGCGCTTCGAGCGGACACTGCCGGTTGCAGAATCACCCCCAGTTGCTCTGCGGGGCAACCAGGGCCTCGCCCTGGAACCCAACGCCGGGAGACACTTTCAAAGAATGTCTGAGCGGCGGCTGCGCGGTCCGACTGGAAAAACCACATCTTCACCTCCAAACGGCGAGCCTACTGGCTAGTCTGTGCCACCGCCAGACGGGCAAGGGCTGTACCGATAAATGTGTCAATCGGAAGAGTGATGTTCTGACAACTGCAGTAGCTGGCAGGCAAGTTTGCAGCAATGCGATGAGGAAAAGAGCGAACCGCAGCGACGAGTGTGGAGCGCATTGGCTTTCCTCTTCGGAGTGAGAGTTGTTCGAGGTTGGTCGATGGGACGGCGGCTACGGTAAGCGCAGTCCGGATCAAAGCTGTCCGGATCAAAGCCGTCCCGTAGCGTTGAGGCTCTCGACAAGCTTGCTCGGCTTGCTCGGCTTGCTCGACTGGATCGGCTGTAACGGCACGAAGAAGTCTCTGGTAGTTCGCAACTCGAGTTTCCTATTCATAGAACTCGGGCTTGTCCCATGGACACCGCTCGAACTCTGATTCGTATGATTTGACCATTGCTATGCGGCCCTTCGCGTCGTACTTTTCGGTGCCGGTTTGCAGAGTTCTCGAGGCTGTGTTGACGCAACTCGCGACGTAGGGCGCTTCGGCTTTGGTGCAGTCGCAACGTTGTTCGGCGATTTGCTTGCCGGCTTCCGTTGGGTCGGAGGGCAGGGACGAAGAGCATGCGCCCAAGAGGGCCAGGCTAATGCAGCTGGCCGTCATCAACATTTTCGCGGCCGAACGGTGCTGTGCATACGGATTTCGCTGACGTCTATTCATTTGGTGGCCTCCAAGGTGTGTGTTGTTCGGATAGCGATAACAATGCGATCAGAGGCCCAAACGGGCGGCGTCTTCGGGAAACTGACTCCGGAGTTCGACGACGTCTCCGTAGGCGCGGATGCTGCGAAAACGCTGCGCCACTGGACCGAGCTCAGGCCTGGCACCGGAGATGGCCATCAGTCGGTCTTGCACGAGCTCCGCGTTTTGATATTTCACCGTGCCTTCGAGCTGGAATTGGCGCCCGCTGTACTGGCCGTACTGCTCGTTTGTGAGGTTCTTGCAAGCAACTGAAACCTGCTCTAGCAGCTCCTGAGATCGCTGACGCGCGGCCTCAATCTGTTCAGGCAGGTCGGCCGCGTTGTGCTCCAGCAGTTCTTCCGTGTGCTCCATCAGCGCCACATAGAACATCGCGGCCCGTTCGGCTTCCTGGGCTGGGTCGAGCTGGTCGTCCCGCTCGCACCCACCGGCTGCGATCGCGATCATGAGAGTGAGCAGCGCGAGGCATCGTTGTTGGGATCCTTGCTGAAAGTGAGGAGCCTTGAATTCGATCCGTCGCATCTCGATCTCCTGTAAGGGTAAGAACCCGTGCCGGGAGACATCAAGAGCAAGGAGCGTGCCTAACGCTGCCGTGACTGCCGCGCAACCTTCGAGCGTTGGGGCGAGGTTGCGGCCGGAAGGGGCGCTCGCTGAGGCAATCCCAAGTCTCCGGACGGTCGAGTTTCCGTCCAGTGCCCGGCGCAGTTGGGTCGTCCGAGGCTTTTTGTTGGGCGCCTGTGATTGGTTGACGATGCGTCGAGCTGTTCCGAAAACGGAACAGGCGTCCCGCCAGTGACACGAGTCGGGACTGCCTGAAGCTCGAGCCGGCATCGCTCAATCGCCGCTCTGTCTAGTGAGGCTTAGTCTGATCGCATCTTGGCACCGACATTGCGAAGGAGTGTGCCGTCACCATTCAATAGGACGGCCAGGATCGATTTTGGATTGCACTCCCGCAGTTCCTTCGTAGCCGTTCTCGGCGCAGGAGAAGTTGAAAGATGAGAACCCAACGAATGATGTTGTTGATACTCGGTGTAGTCGTGGGTGTAGCAGCGTGCGGCGGCGGAGGAGGTCTCGACGAAACGGAGACGAAGCAAGCCAAGTTCGCGGCCGATGCCTTTACTCAGTCGATGCAAATGGGCATGTGGGATCTGGCGTTTGGCGGCCTAACTCCGGAGGCACAATCGGCGTGCGGCGGTGACATGGGCGCACTGGAGCAAAAGGCGAAGTCCGGCGTGCGAGGAAAACCCTCCGCCTACGCGATGGGAGAGCTCGCTCAAGGTGAGGGCAAGACCGCGACAGTACAGGCAACCCTAACGGTGAACGAGGAGGCCGTAGCATTGGCCGTCAACGTCAAGAAAACCGGTAACGTGCGCTGGGACGTGACTGGGTTCAGCGTCGGCGGGAGCGAGATCTGCTCAAGCTGATATCGGGGCTACATCGACTAGATAGCGGGCGAGGGAGTGCTTTGCAACGCCCTCGCCCGAGTAGTACCCATTCGTGAGGATCCAGTGCCACGACCTTTCCGTGTTCGAAACGCCTCGCTAGGGTGGAAGTGCGTAGCCTCCCTGAGACTTCATCGAAGGCCACGCTGCCCGAACTCAGCGCACGTGCGCTTCGCAAGGGGGGCCTGCGAGTTGGCGGGGCTGCCGAGCGGTTGCCTCAGACATGAATAGGGGCGGCGCCACCGAGGCGCCGCCATCTCTCAAGGTCCGGTGGGATCTAGGCAGGTGGAACGGGCAGCCTACGGGCAGGGATCTCATGGCGCGTGATCGAGGCTCGGCTCGCGAGTTCTAGCCCTGGGTCGGAGTTTCTCGTTTCAGATGCGGATCATGTGTCGCGGTTCTGAAACACTTGGCGCAATGCTCTTGATCGATTCCCGTGATCGCGGTCGCTGGCCATGCGGCTAGGCACCGCAGTCCCTCTTGGCGAAGGCGCCATGGGCCGTGTCCTCCGTGCATTCGATGAGGATCTGGGCAGAGAGGTTGCGCTCAAGTACCTCCTTTCCGATGACCGGCAGGCGGTGGAGCGCTTCCTGCGCGAGGCCCGCGCTCAAGCGAAGGTCGAACACCCCAACGTAGCCAAGGTGTACCAGGTCGGCTACCAGGACGAGCGGCCGTTTATCAGCATGCAACTGATCGACGGCAAGCCGCTGGACGAAGCGCTCGAGGGCCGGTCTCTGAAGCTCAAGGTGCAGGTCATGCACACCATCGCGGACGCGCTGCACGCCGCGCATGAGGTGGGGCTGATTCACCGCGACATTAAACCGTCGAACATCTTAGTGGAGCAGCACGACGACGGCGCATTAGTGCCTTTCGTCTTGGACTTCGGCATCGCTCGCGGCTTGCAGCCTTCAGAAGGTGAGACTGTTGCGGCTGCGCGTGGCCTTACCGTGACTGGCCAAGCCCTGGGCACGCCAGGGTACATGTCGCCGGAGCAGGCGGCAGGTGATCTGCGGCGACTGGATCGACGTAGCGACGTGTTCGGCTTAGGGATTCTCTTGTACGAGCTGCTGGCCGGCGTTCAACCGTTCGCTTCAGATTCACAACTGGGCTCACTGGTGAAGGTGTTGCAGGAGGATCCGCCGACCCTTTCGCGGGTGGCGCCTGACCTACCCATGGATCTGCGAGCGATCACCGAACAGTGTTTGGAGAAAGTCCCCCAGCGGCGATATGCCACCGCTCAGGCCCTCAGTGAAGATCTCGAGCGGTGGCTCGACGGCCGGCCGGTCACCGCGCGACCGCTCAGCGCGGCACGGCGCTGGTGGCGGAGGGCACAGCGCAATCCAGTGGCGGCGGTTGCGGTTGCGAGCGCTCTGCTGGTGACGCTTGGCTTCGGTCTTTGGTCGGTGTGGAACCAGAACCGCTCAACGCGCGAAGCAGCGTTCGCCCAGGAAGTGGGCCAGACGGTGGAGCGTCTCGAAGCGTCGTTGCGGCTTGCTCATCTTGCCCCGCGCCATGATGTTCGAGGAGAGGAGCGGCGCGTGCTCGAGGAGATCGCTGCGCTCGAGGCCCGTGCCCAAGCGATGTCGGCTCGACTGCGGGGGGCGGCAGACTACGCGCGAGGCCGCGGATTCATGGCGCTGGGTCACTGGCAAGAGGCAGAGGTAGCCTTAGAGGGGGCCGCATCATCGACTGCGAATGGTCCTGGGGTCCAGTTGGCATTGGGCCGCACCCTGGCCGAGCGGTTTCGTCAGGAGATTGAGCGAGCCCAAGGTCTTGAGTCGGCGGACTCGCGCACCAGCGCGGTCGCGGAGGCGCGCCTAAGCACAGCCGACCGGGCAGTTCGCATTCTCGAGGGAGCGCGGGAAACTGCCGAGGGACTGCGGGTGTACGAGGCCCAGTTCATCGCGGGTTTGTTGGCCTTGATCGAGGGTCGATTCGACGAGGCGGCAGAACGCGGCAGCTCGGCGACGGCGGCGAACCCGCTGTTTTATGAGGGTGAAATGCTGCGTGCAGAAGCTCGGCTGCGGGAGGTCGTGGTTGAGCTTTCGAAGGGACACATCGCCGGAGCGCAGATCGCATTGGCAAAGGGCCTGGAGGCGATAGCGATCGCGGTGGGTGCTGGTCGTAGCGATCCGGCTGCTCTCAGTCAGGAGTGTCGAGGCCACATCCGAGCGATGGAAGTTAGAGTGGCGCAAGCGCTGCCGCCTGATGACGCCTTTGCGAGCGCGCAGGCGGCTTGCGGCCGAGCGCTCGAAAGCAACCCTGACTACCTTCCGGCCTATTCACTCATTGGTGAAGCGGGTTGGCGAATGGCCAACGCCTTGGCTGGCCGTGGCGATGATCCGATAGCAACCTTGCGGGCAACGGAAGGCTTGGCACGAAAGGGACTGCGAGTCCGCCGTGATGCGGGATTGCTTAGTCACCTGGGGAGTCTGCATTGGGTGTGGGGTAATTTTCTTGGCGATCAAGGGGACCCTCCGGATCGCCAGTATGCGGAGTCCTTGAAGGCACTTGAGGAAGCTGTTGACTTGCGACCCGGCGATCCGTACTCACACCTCAAGCTCGGGCAAACGCTGACTCGCTATGGACTCTTCCTTAGCCTCCGTGGAGAGGACCCGGTGCCTGCTTGGCAGCGCGCCCAGGGCGCCTTCGCCACCGGGCTTTTGAACGCGGGCTTGGTTGAAGTAGAGCTCGCCGCCGAACTCTGCAACGTGGGCAGTCACTGGGGGTACCACCTGTCGCTGCGCGGCAGTGATCCGACCGAGTACTACCACTGGAGCGAGAGCGCTTGCCGCCGCGCGCTGAGTGCGGACCCTGCGGATCGAAGTGCGCGAGGCAACCTTGCGTTAATGCTTTGGAGTCGAGCATTGTGGGAGGCGGACAGCGGTGGCGACGCCGAGCCACGCTTCGCTGAAGCCGCTGCTGGCTTCGAACAGATTCTCGAAGAAGCGCCGCACCGAACAACGACTCAGCTCAATCTGACAAGTTCTCGACTGGATCAGGCGAGGACGCGGCTTGACCGCGGGCAGCCAGTGGGCTCCTTGCTGAGGAAGGCGGCCGAGCTTCTACCTCCGCTACGCGAGACCTACCCCGCGGAGTTTCCCGTGCTCGAGGCGCGCATGGCGCTCTTGAGCGCACGTGAGGTGGCACGGTTGCAAGGCGATGCGAAGGCGTCGTTCGAAGTGGCGTTGACCAAGGCGCGCGCGAGCCGGACCGATGAGTTCTATTCCTACTATGCCGAGGCGCTCGCACGGACTTTGCGTCGGCGCGCCGAGTACTTGGCCACAGTCGATGCTGCGGAGGCTCTGCGCGCCGCCACTGTGGGCGAGGCCACCGTTGGTAGCATCCTCGAGCGCGAGCCTACGCTGACGGCAGCATGGGCGGCGCGGGTCGCGCTCGAAGGTCTGCTTGCCGAATTGTCGCCGAGTGCGAGCGCCCGAGCCAAGTGGGGCGCAGCAAGGGCGGCGTCTCTGGCGCAATTGCAGGAATTGTCACCACATTTGGATCTGAGTTTGATCACGAGGGATGGGCAATGAGTTTTCGACTGGTGTTCGAATCGGGCGGAACGCTGCAGGCTTTCTCTTTGCAAGTCGGGGAATCGACGCTCGGCTCAGAAGCGTCCAGCGACCTGCTACTCACAGACCCGACCGTTTCCAGACGTCACGCGCTAGTGCGAGTTCTGGCTGAGTCCCCCGAGATAGCTGAGTCCCCCGAGATAGCTGGGTCTGTCGAGATAGAGGACTTGGGGTCGCGCAACGGCACCATGGTGAGCGGTAGGAGGATTGACGCGCCGACCACGGTCGAAGTCGGTGCGGCGGTTACCGTCGGCACCGTCGAAGGGCGACTCGAGGCGGTGGGCGATGATGACTCCGTGCCGGCTGTCAGGTTTGAGCCACCTGCAAAGGAGTCGCGGGCGACGGCGTACGCGCCGACCACGGCATTCACTGGTTCACTGGAGCGGGTTCCGCTAGACCACCTTCCGTCCTGGCTCTCGTGCTTGGAAACCGGCGCTCCTTTGGCCGAAGCTGCCCAAGTCGCCGGAGCCTGCCTGTTCGAGACCCTGCCGTGTCGTAGCGTTCGAATCTCGAGCGCGCTGGGCGGTCTCTTGTACCAGGCAGAGCGCGAGTTGGGCCCGCCAGCGTCTGGTTACCCGGTTGAGATCAAAGGGCCCAGTGCGCGAGTAGAAGTGGAGTTGTTGGCGGCGTCTTTGGCGAAGCGCAATCTGACGCTGGTCGAGTCCGCCAGTCGGTTCATGGCGCTGGTTGACGGCCAACAGGTCCCACTGGCGGAGCGAAACGAAGCGGCGCCGCCGAAGGGGCCTTCGCCCGCAACGGTGGTGCCTCGAGTGCAGCAGATATACGAAGACGCTGCTCGGGTGGCAAGAGGCGAAATCAGCGTGATGATTACTGGTGGCTCGGGCACCGGCAAGGAACTGCTGGCCAGTTACATTCACCGGGCGTCACCGCGCAGCACGCGAGCGTTCGTTGCCCTCAATTGTGCGGCGTTGCCGAGCGATCTCTTGGAGTCCGAACTCTTCGGTATCGAACAGGGCGTTGCCACCGGGGTCAGTCCGCGTGCAGGCAAGTTCGAACTCGCGGATGGCGGCACCTTGTTCCTCGACGAGATTGGCGACATGGCTCTGGATACCCAAGCGAAGATTCTTCGGGTCCTCCAAGATGGAGAGGTGTATCGCCTGGGCGGACAGGAACCGAAACCAGCGCGGGTGAGGGTGGTCGCAGCCACCAATCAGGACCTCGACGCGTTGCTTGCGGCCGACCAATTTCGTCGCGATTTGTACCACCGCATCGCTGACTGGCGGGTTGAGTTGCCGACGCTGAGCGAGCGACGCGCCGACATCGCCAACCTTGCTGCTTACTTTCTAAAGCGTGAGGCGAGCAAATCCGGCAACCGCGTGCTGGGCATCTCGAAAGCCGCGATGCAGGTATTGATGGACTATGCATGGCCGGGCAATATCCGCCAGTTGGAGCGGGAGATGGCGCGGGCGGCACTGTTCGTTGAGCGCGATCAACTGCTGCAAAGTTCGCATTTGCAGCCCGCCATTCGAGAGGCGGTCCCAGTGCTGCGAGAGCCTGCTAACGGCAGCCTCAAACAACGCGTCGATCGTTGGGAGCGTTTCGAGATCGAAGTTGCCATTCGCAGCAACGAGAACAACCTGTCCGCCGTCGCTCGCGAGCTCGAGATCGGTCGATCGACTTTGTATCGTCGCATGAAGGAGCTTGGGCTTGCCGGCGAGAGCTAACTGTTGATGGTTAGCGGCTGCCACCTTTCGCAGAGGTGCCGGAGCGTCCTTCCAAGTTCATCACGGTTCGTTTGAGCTACGCCTGCCGTTGACGATCAGCAATGCAGCCCGCGTTGACACCGCTGGGCTTAAGGCCTGTCTGCGGCCGGACTTGGAAAACGCACTTGCACTGGCTGGCTCAAGTTTGCCGGTCAAAGAGAGTCTAGGGTTACAAGTTGATCAACTGGGCTGCTCCTACATCGGCGCAGATAGCCCAGACCGTGATCGTGTGTACCTCATCTTCGAAACCGCAGCTCCAACCGTTACCTGCCGGGTAGGAGTATTCCAGGTTCGAATCCTGGTTGTTAAAACAACCACCGCCCAGTATCTGCTTGCCCGCAGAACAGGCGACGCTCACATAGACGATTTCGGACGCACTCTTCTTGACGATCTCCAAGCCGATGTGGAGGTCACCGCCGACGTGCACATTGCCGCCTTCGCGGTTTAAGTAAAGGGCACTCGGCGCACCGTCGGCACGGGCCATGATCTCGTTGTTGTCAAAGGCCAGGTTGCCGCCGCTGATGGGGCCTAACACCAGAACCCCACCGCCGCTTGGCGACGCGTCAGGGCCTCCCACCCCGACATGCAAGGGTGCCGCCGGAGCGGTCGAAGCAATGCCGACATTGCCTCCTTGTTCGTTGAGTTTTAGGACACCTGGGGCGCCCAGCCCTCCGACCTGGATCTCGTCTCGATCAATGAGCAGGCTTTGCAGCCCACCCCGGATTCGGATCGCCCCACCTCCATTCACAGTCGCTTCTTGGTCCACTGTGTCAATTGGTGCGGTTGGCACCGTAACCCCACCGGCGCCCAGAAAGCCACCCAAACTGATGTCGCCACCATCGTGATTCAGATAGAGCGTTGAAGCCTGAAGATTGTTGCGGGCCATGATCTCGTTGGTGTCCATGACAATGTTCTGGGTGTTCGGTTCGCCGATCATCACCACGCCGCCACCACCTGGGGAGGCGTCCGATCCGCCGGCGACGTGGAGCGGGGTGTTGGGTAACGGTCTCTGAACCCCAAGGTTGCCCTCGACCACTAGATCTCCGTTGACTGTGCAAGCAGAGCCCCTCGAACCTGAGACCCGTTGACGTGGCGAAAGTTCAGTGTAGTTGCCAACTCCGACCGAGCGCACGTGGATCTCCACCCACCCCTCGCTTCGAGAGAACATGTCTACGCCATAGTCGAGCCTTGTTGCGAACGAACCCCCGACCACGGGCAGTTGGTCACGAGCGACGAGACCAAGATAGGTGCCGCCCTCGGCTTGATCGTAGAGATGAAACTCGAAGTCGTAGGAGCCCTCTGCGGGAGCACCTCCAAACTGCAGATCGCCCTGATACGTAAACTCTGTTCCTATTTCGAACTCACTAGCCATCGCACCGCACGCGACCATCACTGCCGCCAACAATACGGTCAACAGTACGGGTCCGCTGCACCTGCCACGTGTTCTTGAGCCGTTCATCAATTCCATGAGCTGATATCTCCTGATTCAAAGCCGTCTTGAAAGAGTGAAGCGGAACACAGACAGTCGGATTCGGCTGGCTGCTCCTCAGGGTCCATCGAAGACACCCTGTTGAGCACAAATGCATCGCCCTGTGAAGAGCTAGCGGCCGATGACCTCCGCTGATCCAGGACAAAAGACCCTGAAGCAGAGCGGCCTTCACCTGGCCTTAGCGCTCGTGCACGCGCAGAAAAGTCCTCTCCAACTGTCTCGCTGAGAAGGCCTCCCGCGCTGAAGAGCAGACAAGCAACAGCGATCGAGACCAACCACTGGAAGCGACCGGCAGCCCACCGACTGCGTTTGGGTCGAGCCGAAGAAGTCGGCGATTTCCCATGCCAAGGGTGATTCATCAGGAGTATTCCTCGTTTTGATTTCCAAAGACCGACCGAACCACTCGTGGTCGACCGGCTGAGCGGCTGAAGAAAGCGTGGTACTTGTGGCCCGCTTTGATAGGCACAGGAACCCTGTGCATAGATCCCGAAAGGTCACGTGTGGGAACACCCCAGTGCCCCCCTTCCCTAGATGCATGCGTCAATGGTCCCAATTGGGGCCAAACGGCCCCCGGGAAAGTCGCCTCCTAGTGGGTATGGCGGGATACGCGGACGCGCTCGGACTCCTCCTTCATCAGCGGAACTGAAGGCAATCGGCGGAACTCGAAGGCAAGGGGAGCACTCGGTACTGAAGTCGGGCTTCCCGCCGGCCGGTGATTGTCCAGTGGGCTGAGAGGCTCGAGTAGGCAGAGGGCCGGAGAGTTCTACGCGTCGAGTAGCAGATTGCGGGCACTCTCAGAAGAGAGTGAGGCAAAGAGGACAGGGATTCTGGCAAAGGTAAGTCGTCGCAAAATACTCTCTTCTTCGAAACAAAATCGCTGCAAAAGCTGTTGTCTTGAACTCTGAGATCGTCGGCCTCACAGGCCCCGGTGGAACCATGAGTAACGAAACTACAAGCACACAAGAAAAACCGACCCCTTCGCTCGTGCGCCGAGCGATGCCGGGCCTCCTGACCGCCGGCGCGGTCGGCGCCCTTGGTCAACTACGCAATCGGTTCGAGCATTCGCAGATGTTTCTGCCCGAGGTCTACCCCAACGGCATCTGGGATCCGGCACCGTTCGGACTCCAGGCTGAGGATGTCTGGTTCGAATCGACCGACGGAGTGCGCCTTCATGGTTGGTGGATTCAGCACCCGCGCGCGAAGGGGACCTTGCTCTACTGCCATGGCAACGCAGGCAACCTGTCAAGCCAGATCGGCGCCTACCAGGCACTGCGCCGATTCAAGCTGAATGTCTTTGCCCTTGACTACCGTGGTTATGGACGCAGTTCAGGCACGCCGAGCGAACGCGGATTGTTTGCAGACGTCAGAGCGGCGTATCGATACTTGACCGAGGAGCGCGGCGAGCCGCCGACACGGATCGTGCTGTACGGCCACTCGCTCGGCGGAGCCGTGGCGATCGACGCGGCGCTCGACTGCGAAGTGGCGGCACTCGTGGTGCAGGCGACCTTCACCAATACCAGAGACGTCGCTCGGGAACGCTTCCGCACGGTTCCAATGCATTGGCTCGCCAGTACCAAGTTTCGTTCTATCGACAAGGTGCCGAAGATCACCGTGCCGAAGTTCTTCATTCACGGCAGCGAAGACGGAACTATTCCGTACGCGATGGGGGACGCCTTGTACCAGGCGGCCGCCGAACCTAAGCAGTGGGCCAGCGTGCCTCGGGCAGGTCACCTGGACGTACACCGTCAGGGCGGTTTGTCGCTGCACTGGAAGCTGGCGCGGTTCCTGAAAGCGAGTCTGGCGGAATAGCAGTCGAGAAGGAATAAGGGGACGGCGCCTTCGACAGCTGAGTGTGGTGCGAACTTGCGCCGCTGAGGGTCGAGGTTTGTCGTGGTACTAGATGCAGTCGGAGTAGTAGCCGGCGGATAACTCCGCAGCAGCTTGCCGGCGACGCTGATTGACGCACCACGGCCAGATGAGGCAGGTGGGGGGCTCGAATCGGAGAGATTCCGTCGATTCGAACACTCTCTAAAATGCGCGATTTACTCTACGATAGGTTTCATTTGAGGGATTCCTGCAGTCTGCTGCCGTCGGCGGTTTGAGGCATCTGCAAAGAACTCGCGGCGTAGCTGACTGGAAAGCGTGTGCACAGGGAACAGAATCATTTGGCAGGAGCAGCGAGTCTGAAAACAGGCCCCCTGGCGTTAGCTTGGCGGGGTGTTCGCGCGGCCTCCACAAGAGGAGTTTCCTGCCGCTTTCGAAAGCGTCGGCACCCTCACAGATCAGAGCGCTGCTGGGCTAGACCACGGTGATGAGCCCTCCTGAATTGAACAGTCGTGCTCGGATCGAGGGGTTGAAGCAGATCGCTCGCTACTGCGGGTGGGACTCAAGAACCACAGTCAAGAAGTACCTCCGTGAGGGAGGGCTGCCGCTTCACACCATCGGCTCGAAGATCAAACCGAGGTACTACGCTTGGCCTGACGAACTGGACGCCTGGATGCAGGCCCAAGACGAAGGTCGATCCTCAATACTTGCTCCGAGTTCAAAGTCCGACTGCCCTCACAGCTCTAAGCTCCAGCTCCCATCGAAACCAGAGGCGCTTCACTCTGGCTGGTCTAGGGCACTAACCCGGTGGAAGTTACTCGTCGCGTTGTCTGCGATCGTCCTGGTCACTGCCATTGGCGTCATCGCACTCAGAACCGACAGCACAGAAGATGGGTCCTCGAATTCCAAGCAATCTGCAGACGGTTCAATCTCCGTGTCGAGGGATCGACCGTGGCTCTGGAGCGATCATGAACTCGATCCGGAGAGAATGGTGTTGGCAACCATCACCTCCAAGGGGAAGTTAGCGGCGGTCGGGCTACTCACGTCGGCTAGAAGCCACGTTGCGACGCCTGAACTAGTCTTCTTCGAGCCAAACACAGGCGCGCCAATGCAGCCAGCCAGGCTGCTATTCGAAGCCGACAAACTCTTCCGCAGCTATTCCAACCAGTATACGGGCCGGCTCCAGGCCATCGACTTCGACACTGATGGAGTGCACGAGCTGCTCGCGACGTTTCGGCACACTCCCAACTGGCCCGCCTATTCGGTTCTCTACGAGCCCCTTCGCAACCGAGTCAGCATGCTCTACGCATCCACCGGGCACCACGATTTCGTCGGCTCTCTTGATCTGGACCGGGATGGCAGTCCAGACTTGCTGCTGTTCGAGGGCCAGAACAATCTGATGGGTTGGCGGTCAGGACTCGCTGCCACTTGGCTCAAGCCTCGCTTGCATGAGCTGGGTCTGTCTGCTGGAGGAGCCGGTTCGCCCAACTACGACTTCGGCCCTGCCGCATCCGGTGGTCTTGCCTGGTATGCCCTTGGTCAGCCGATCGGTTGCCGAGCGGGCGGGCGGTGCCTGTCGATAGACGAGCAAGCGCGGACCATCACCATCATCGCTGGAAACGATACTGGCAAGGTCATCGACTTCGATGGACTCGACATGTCACAGGCGTCCGATCTCCCGCGAGAACAAAGGCTCGCGGCTAGGAACAGCGCCTATGAGTTGGCACGCGACGCGAATCGCTACGCCGAACGGGGAGCCTTCGCTCTCTGCGTGGCACCGATCCAGCAGGCAATCGAGCTGGTTGTTGCAGCGGGCTTTCCGAATCTTCTGGATTGGTTGAGGCACTTAGAAGTGCGGATGTTGGCCTTAGCCGGCAGAACCTCCGAAGCACGAGAACACGCTGCCGCAATTAGAAGCGACAATCTCGGAAAGTACCGACACGCCTTCGAGATCGCTGCCGCTTTTCACGTTGCCGGCAACTTCGAAGAAGCGGCCACCTGGTACCAACGCGGCCTCATGAGCGACAGCACGGAAAGCACCAAGAGCCGGCCCGCTTGGGAATTGCTCCGCGGGTTGGCGCTGACGCGCGTCGATCTCGGCCATTTCGACCAGGCTCTAAGCGATATCGCATCGGCCAGCCGGCAGATTGGCATAGGTCAATACGAAGTCGCACTGAGGGCGTACGTGCTTTGGCGAGCGGGCATCAATCAAAGCGACGAAGTCGCGCGCCAACTGGCAAGCGGTGGTCCCGACTACATTAGGTACTGGGGCTTGGAGCTGCTGCAAGCCAACGGACTGATCTTGGCGACGGACCTTCTGGAGATGGTGCGACAGGAACAAGGCTCCAATTCCGAGGCTCGGCCTATGCTCCGGTCGCTCGAGGCCGAGTTGTTGGCGCGAACCGGTGAGTCCGGGAAGGCGCGGCTGGTCGCTCTTGAGGCGCTAGCAGCCGCCCAACGAGAGTCCCGTTTCAATCCAGTTGTTCGATCGCACCTTGAACTGATCGATGTGCGCAGCCAGAGACTTGAGAACTCGCAGTTCCGGTAGTTGAGTGAGTAGGGAGCCCCTGCTCGACGCCCAGAGAATCGGCCGTGACGGGATTGAAAATTCCAGGTTCGCCCATGGGTCACAGCGGGCCCTAGGTACAGAAATGATCAGCGATGATCATCTCCCACCATTCTCGTTGCGAGGGCTCCCGGGCCAGTGCTATCAACCCCTTCGACAAGGCACAGGCCTTCGTCAATGTCTCCTCTCGGACCCCGCTGGAAGGCGGGCGAGACAAAGCCAAACACGCCCGAAAACTTGATTTCTGGCCAACTCTTCTACAGAAGAAGGATGCACGTTCAATGCTTGTAACAAGACCCGCCTCGATGCTTCTCATTGTCGTCCTACAGACCTCAATTGCAACGGCCGAACGGTTTCAAAAGGTGATCGATTTTGAGTCGGCCCCGCTCGGCCCCAACAACGGTAGCTTTGACGGAGTCGAAATCTTCGGCTCCCCTCAAGGCCCGGGGAATCCGACCAACGACTGTCGAGACATCGTCGCCCCTGCTGACGGCAGGGGCGTGACTTCGAACGGCTCCGCCACCGATTGCGCCGATCGCTTCGGTGCCTTCATCGTCGACCCTTCACAGGCAAACAGAAACGGAGTGCTCTCGCTGGAATTCGAGTTGCCCTACTTGCCGGACGAGGTCAGCTTCGAGGTTCATCAAGGCCAGCCAGGAGATGGGGCAGGTCAAGGGGTTGAGCAGGTTGAAGTGCGCGCCTACGATGCTAGTGGCACCTTGATCGAAACGCAGACCAGTCTTACCGGCGTCGCCTTCCATGCGCTCTTTGCGGCAGAGATCGCCTTGGTCGAGATTGAGTGCAATGACGGTTTCACCGTAGACAACGTTGGCTTTGCTGGCGAGCGTCCAACGCAGGTCACTTGCAACGGATTCGGCCCGCCTGCAGCTACCGGACCGGTTGTTGTGCGCCACCGCCGATCCCTGCCTTTGAGAGTCATCCTTCAGGATGACTCCGGCACGGACTTGACCGACACCACCCTCGTCGCCCGGCCAGTCCTCCAGGTGACCTACAACGACGGCTCAGGGGACCAACCTATCGATGTGACCAGCCAAGCCTTGGCGCCCGGCCGAGCCTCCCACGGCAATCAGTTTCGGTTCGATGCTGATGGCTACTGGTGGCACAACCTCAGAAACCGGAGCTATACCGCCGCAGGGTCTTACACGGTCAGCCTAACTTCTGGTGATTCGAGTGCCTACGTCATCGACCCGGCCTGTGCTGTGGAGCTAGTCGTGGACTAGCTTTGCGAATGAGCAAACAATCGCTCACCGGACTGGGGCTGGTGTGATGAAGAACTGAGAGCCCCCTGGTCAAGGTGGCTCTCGAAGCTCCAGCGCCGCACAGGGTGCGCTCACCACTTCCGCACCTGACCTTGACCCGCCCGCGCATTGTCCGGGTTCAGCTGCGATCGCCCCAGTTGGTGATAGCCCCGCGCCTGTTGCGACTCCCCGAGAACCCGCTCCAAGGCTGCGGCGACTTGTTCCTTCTCCTCGTCGCTAAGGCCTCCCTCAGCGCCTCCACCCCCGCCGCCACCCCCTTGCCGCTGGTCGTCAGATTTTCTCTCGCCGCTCTCGCCGCTCTCGCCGCTCTCGCCGCTCTCGCCGCTCTCGCCGCTCTCGCCGCTCTCGCCGCTCTCGCCGTTCGCGCCGCCTTCTCCGCCCTCATCTACGTCGCTGTCTCCCGGCTCTGGCTGGCTTTCCGAGTCTTCCGGCGGAGGAGGTTCGAGCGGTGGTTGCTGCGCCGGTTCTGGCGGTGGTGGCGCTTCGCACCGCTTGTCGATTGCGTCGAGCTCCGCCAGCCGATCGAACATTGCGGCTTCGTTGCCGCGGGCCAAGAGCGCCACTTGCCGCCCTTTGGTGAACCAGAGCGCCAATCGACCGGCGTCCTTGAAGCGATCCGTCGCCTGCTCCCAGAGCACACGCGTGCGTTCTCTCTCGCACGCTTCGACATCGAGTTCTTCCGTGCCCCAGCGGTAGAGGGCCACGCCATCACCGTGTTGTGCGGGGCGATACCGAGGATGCACTTCCAACACCCGCTCGAAGGTTTCGTGCGCCACCCTCGCGCCCACTCGCGGGTCTAGAGTTGGTTCTTCGGTTTTCCATGGTGGCTCGGTATCAGGTGTCGCGTTCAGCTGTACCGTTGCCAGATTCGTGCGGCTTACTTCTTGCCGCCAACCCAGCGTTGCCGCGTGACGGAGCGCGAGCTGAGCTGCCACCCATTCTTCTTCTTTGGCGTACTCGCGACCGACCTCGTTGAGGCTGGTTGCGCCGATCACTCGGAACGAGGTGCCGAGGGGTTCGGGGCACTCGGCAAGTAGCAGGAACGGTGCGAACGCGAGCGCTGCTTTCCCGCCGCCGCGCCTCGTGCCCCCTCTGGCACCGACGCCAATTCGAGGCCCAGTAGTCAAAGAACCGTTACCGGCCTCGAGCGGCCACCCAGAAGCTCCTGGCGGCCCGGAGCCTTCACGCACACCGTCGATCCACCGCGTCTTGCCGAGTTTCGCCAGCCACAGCGTCTCATGTAGAAAGAGAAGTGCGAACAACAGCAACGGTATCCAGGCCAAATCCCGCTCGCCTTGCATCTGCGGTCCGCGTGCTCGCACGTTGCTCTCGAGCGCTGTGAGCAGCGGTGCGAGCTCGTCGCCCTCTTGAGGTACCACGAATGCCGCTCGGGTGCGCTGGGCAATGCGCTGCAGTTCTGCGTCGACGCGGCTGGTTTGAAACGACGTAGCAATACGGTTCTCATCCTCGTTCCACAGCATGTCGTCGAGGCGATAGGCCTGAAGGTTCACCGGGTCAGTCCCGCCGATACCAATCGCATGGACCAACGTGCCGCGCAGCTCAAGCAGACGCAGACCCTCGTCCACTGCGTCGACCTCCGGCAGTTCGCCATCGCTCAACAGCACCACTTCCACCGACTCCTCGCGTGAGGCCACCAGCCGAGCCGCCGCCTCGAATGCAGTGCTGAACCGCGTGCCTGATGTCGGTACGTCGATGTGCAGGCGCAGTGTGCGAAGCAGCGAGGCAAGTCCGAGGTGATCGTAAGTAGGTGGACTGTGGATCACCGCCGCGCCGCTGAAGGTCACCAGGGCGAAGCGTGCTTTGGGCTCGGCGTGCAGCAGCGCCAGCGCAGTCTCTTTGGCGGCGTCCAGGCGCGAGATGTATTCGTCTTCGGTGTCGCCGTCAGCAGTTGCCGCTTCGTGGGCGACATCCATGCCCGCCTGTCGCTGAGTATCAGCCACCACCCTCCGAGGTACATCCTTCGCCGCCATGCTCAGCGACGCATCGATCAACAGCACGATCGAGCGGTCTTCAAGCTGAGCCGTCACACTGCCGATCGAGTACGGTCCCGCTGCCGCCACCGCTAATAGCACTGTTGCCGCTAGTAGCAGCGCGAAGTGTCGCAGAAGCGAACCTTCGGTGTGTCTTGTCCACTGTCTGCGCCAGCGCCGCGAGGTGTTCGCTTCCAACCATCGCAGCGCACTGCGTTGTCGCCACCACAAGACCGCTAGGCCCACCAACGCCGGCGGTACCGCCAGCAGCCAGATGGGGTGCTGCCAGCCGCTGAGAACCTCTGGTGTCATCGCAGCGGACTCCGAAAACGCAATGCTTCGAGCGACACCCACCCTAAGAACAGCAGCAGCAGAATCTGGGCGATGCTCGGCACCAAGCTGTGTCGCAGCACTCTGCGGCGCACCTCAAGCGGTGCCTTGGTGAGTTGTTCGAGGTCGGCGAACACCTCTTCTAGGACGTCGAGACTCTCGGCATGGCGATACATGCCGCCCGCAACTTGCGCTACCTCGATCAACTGCGCCTCTTGTAGCTGGGTGCGCAGTTGCTCGTCTTCGCTGTTGATGAACGGTTTGCCGTGCACAAACACCGGCACCGGCTCGGTCCGTCCGATGCCGATCACCTGCAGGGTCACGCCACTCTCTCGCACCACCTTCGCCGCCAGCAGAGGATCTATTCCCACGTGCGACTCGCCATCAGTGAACGCCACGATCATCTGGGCGCGCCCATCGACGCGTTGGCGCTCGAGTGCGTCGTTCGCTACCAACAGGGCATCGCCCAACGCCGTGCCGCCGCTCTCATCGTGACGGATGGTTTCGTAACTCAACTCGGCAACCAGTTGCGCGAGCAGGTCAGCGTCGGTGGTCAGAGGTGTCTGGGTGAACACGTGCTTCGCGAAAACGAACACCCCGATGCGGTTGCCGCGACTCTGGTGCGCCAGATTCTGCGCCAGCTCCTTGAGTGCTTCCAGGCGGTTGGGGCGGATGTCCGCCGCTTGCATCGAGGCTGAGATATCGAGCATCAACACCAAGTCGATGCCCTCCTCGCTCACCGACTCGAAGGATTCCTCGAGGTGCGGGCCGGCGACGACCAACACCACGCCGGTCAGCAGAGCTGTCTCGAGCAGGGCTCGCAAGCGCATGGGCCCGCGAACTGGCCGACCGGCGGACTCACTTGAGGGCGTTGCTCCTGAAACGCGCAGTTGCCGCGGTGCAAACGCTACTGCCGCGGTGCCAGCCTCGCGCGCACGCACCCACAGAAACAGAGGTACGGCAGCCAGTAGCACCATCGCCCATGGTTGCTCGAAGGTTAAGTCGCTCAGCGGCAACGCTTCTGACAACCGCTCCCACATCAGACGCTCTCCTGGTCGAATGTGTGCACTGCGTCGTTGCACAGCTTTCGGAACTCTGAGCGACGCGGATGCACCTGCGCGAAACGCACTTCGCGTAGGCGCCGGACTAGCGCGTCGAGCCTGGGGTCTGGAGATCGCCTAGCGATCTCGGTAGCCGTCATCGCCAGGCTGAGCGAACCGGCTCCCAGAGTTGACTGGAGTTCCTCGCGCACCTGCCGCGCCAGCGCGTGGCAGCCCCGGCGATACTCACCGTTTATCTCGACCTCGTCACGGAGCGTCTCTACCCGCACTCGGAATTTGGAGCGGGGAGTGGGTGCAGGTAGTCGGGGCGGCAGGGGTGCCGGTTCGGGCCGCCGATTGAGCCACCAGCGCAGTAGAAACCATGCCAATGCCATCCCAACGCCGGCCACAGACCACCAAAACAGACGGTCGAATTCCACTAGCGCACGCAGTTGGGCCGCGGGCGCGGGCAGAGCACCCAACGGACTTGCTACGAAGAGAGCTTGGAAGGACATGAAGGGTTTCCGATAGAAGATCTTGCTGGTTCAGCGCAGGGCCGCGCGCCGTGCTCGCAGACGCTTGCGGTAGAACCCGTGACGCAGCACCCGCTCGATGTCGGCGTCCGTATCGAGGTCGATGGTGAAGGCACGGCGGCGCTTGGCGTGGCGGTCCATCGCAGCACGATGGGCGTGGTGCGCCTGTGCGTCCACGGCCTCGTGCACACCGGTGAGCGACTCCCCTTCGGGGGACTGCACCAAGCGTCGCAGAGCCCGCGGGGGCGTCGTACCCTCCAGCGAGTCCTCGATGCGCACTAGCGTCGTGTCGTGGCGCTGCTCAAGGTAGCGGAAGTCCTCGCCCAGGTCGGTGTCTATGAAGTCGGAGATCAAGAAAATCACGAAGCGTCGTCCACGGAAGCCCTGGATGGCGTGGATGGCTGAACGTACATCGGAGTAGTCGCCCGTGCCATTCTGAGCGCCGTTGTCGGCACCCGTCTGAGCAGCTGGCCAAGGGTCGCCCGAGAGTGAATCGTGCGCCTCGACCAGATGGCGCAGTAGCAAGAAGAGCGATAGCCGACCCGAGCTTGGTCGCGAAATGGTCCCCGCGCGCTCGGCGAACAACACATGACCGAGGCGATCTCCATTGCGTACCGCCGATAGGCCCAGGGTCGCCGCCACTTCGATCGCCGTCTCAAGCTTGTTGCGTTGCTGCCAGCCGGTCGCCATCGAACCACTCGTATCCACCGCTACGAACACCTCGCGTTGCCGCTCCTCGTTGTGCACCTGCACGTACGGCTCCCTCATGCGCGCAGTCATGCGCCAGTCAATGCGCCGCACCGACTCGCCGGGCAGGTACTTGCGCGCCTCGCGAAAGTCGAGACCCTGGCCCTGAAACGTCGTTCGATAGTTGCCGCTCAGCAACGAAGACACGTTGCGTTCGGCCACGAGTTCCAGCGCTCGCACCCGTCGCAGCAACGCCTGCAGGCGGGAACGGTTACCGGCGAGGAGCGGTGGAGTAGGGGACATGACTCAGGTCGCGAGGTGAGCTTCAGCAGTCAGCGTACCGGCACGCGCTCCAGCAGTGTCTCGATAATCTCTTCGCTGCGTACGCCCTCTGCCTGTGCGTGGTAACTCAGCAGAATCCGATGACGCAGAACCCGGTAGGCCACCGCTTTCACGTCCTCAGGGGTTGCCGCTTCGCGCCCGTCAAGCAGCGCATGAGCACGCGCAGCAGTGATCAGAGCAATCGAGGCCCGCGGCGAGGCGCCCAGATCCACCAATTCCCCGAAGTCGAGGTTGTGTCGTGACGCGTCGCGTGTGGTGACCACCAACTCGGTGGCGTACGTGATCAGTTCGTTCTCCACGTGCACTGCGCGCCCTGCTTCTTGCAACTCCACGATCGATGCCGCGTCGAGAGAGGCCTCCAGTTGTGGTGGCTCGGTTTCGTTCATCACGAGGCGCACCATGCGCGCTTCGTCGCTTGGTTCGGGATAGTCCACCGTCAGTTTGAACAAGAAGCGATCTACCTGTGCTTCGGGCAGCGGGTACGTGCCCTCTTGTTCCACCGGGTTCTGCGTGGCGAACACCAGAAACGGCGCGGGCAGACGGTGCGTCTCGCCGCCGATTGTCACCTGTCGCTCTTGCATCGCTTCGAGTAGTGCCGCTTGTACCTTTGGCGCCGCCCGATTGATCTCGTCCGCCAAGACGAAGTTCGCGAAGATCGGCCCGATGCGCGTCTCGAACTGCTCAGTGGCCGCGGAGTAGATCTGCGAACCCACGATGTCAGCGGGCAAGAGATCCGGCGTGAACTGCAACCGCTTGAAGTCCACACCGCATGCCATCGACAGCGCCTTGACTGCGCGCGTCTTCGCCAGGCCCGGAACCCCTTCAATCAGTACGTGGCCACCCGCAATCAGAGCCTCCAGCAGCGAACGTTTGAGCTCGTCTTGACCGATGACGGCCTTATCGAGAGAAGCGAGAGTGTCGGAGAGTAGTGGGTTCATAGGGTTCTAGCGATGGTCTTGGGGCGAAACCTAGTGGAGGGCCAGGCAGAGGATTGATGGAGAGGCGGCGGGGAGATGTGGAGAGAAGAGGCGCCCTCGCCGCGGACCTGCGCGAGCCCGGTGGCCAGGAAGGCGAGTCGCTGTTTACCGAGGGATGTGTGGCGGAACGTGGTCGGTTGATGATAGCCGAGTGAAACCGAGCCTTGGAGATGAACGATCCCCGAGAGGCTTTGCACTGCCGGTTGCTCGCTGCAAACATGAGCGACAGGTGGGGCGCAGAGGTGAACGGCCAGCGGGTGAACGACGCAGCGGTGAAGGCGCAAGAGGCTGGGAGGTACTCTGCAAACCCTCCGAGCCGCAGTTCGGAAAATAGGGTCCGGAAGCGCCGGAGTGGCCGAACTGGCGCCGACGCCTCAGTCCGCGCCTACCTTAGGGGAGGCACCACAGAGACGACTCCATTCCTTCTGCACTGTCACGAACTGCTAGTCCGACACGGTTTGCCTGTCTTCTCGTGGCTTGCAAAGATTTCGATTCCCGCTACTCGACCCTGTGCTTGACTCACCCTCACGGGGGCTCTGGCGGCACGTACTCTTCGTTGTAGGAGATCACCGCGATCTCGACCCGTCGATTCCGCTGGCGCGCTTCTTCGTCGGTTGCCTCGACCAGTGGTTGACTCTTGCCGAGACCCTTGGCGATCACCACGCGGCCCGGGACCCCCGACTCGATCAGGTAGTCAACGACCGATTGGGCGCGGCGCTCGGAAAGTGTCAAATTGTATTCGTCGTCGCCGACATCGTCGGTGTGACCGAAGACCTGGATACTGTAGTCGCCAGCGGTCAAAAGCACGCCAGCAATCCGGGCCAGGAGTTCCCGATTCTGTGGCCGCAGCTCCGCTCGATCGGTATCGAACTCCACACCATCGCCCAGGTTCATCACCAAGCCGAGCGCGGTGCGGCGGGTCTCGGCCAGCTCGCCGAGAGCATCCGCGAGTCGCGACAGCTCGGCCTCTCGCTCTTTGCGCAGCTGGGCGGTCTCAGCTCGGGCGATCGCTGTTGCCTGCTGAGCTTTGGTCGCGGCCTCGTAGGCTTGGGTGACTTGCTGCAACGCAGAAGCCTCTCTTGCTAGAGCCTCAGCCTTCTCTCGTTCCGCTTCGTGCTGCGCCGCGATTGAGGCGACCCGTGCCAGTTCAGCGGCATTCTTTTTTGCATCAGCAAGTGCAGCGTCTCGGCGGGCGGCCGTCGCTTCGCTGCGTGCCTCTGCGGTGTCGGCTTGTGCGGTCTCGGCCTCCCGCCGGGCACCACTGGCCTGAACCTGAGCCTCGGCGGCCCGCGATTCTGCCTCGGCGGCTCGCGACTCCGCCGCGTTGGCTCGTGACTCGGCGGTGTCAAGCCGATCAGAGAGCTGGGAGACATCGACGCTCAACTGCTCGAGATTGTTGCCGACGCTAACTGCCCAGCGGCCGGCCAGGACCATGCCAAGAAGCAGCACAACGGCCGAGACGAGCGAGGCAACGAAGATGCGATTCTTGTTCATATGTTTGGGTAAGGCCATCGTTCGGTTTGAGTGTATCGCCAGCTGACGTCCCTGTCGTTCTTCATCCTTGCAGAAGCGCGGCAAACCCTTGGGCCGGCGGTATCTTGTGCAAGCAATCTGCGGCCATCACGGAGATCGTAGCGGCAGCGCGATCCAATCTGAATGACTTCGATACGTCGTGAGCCAGGGCCGGAGCCAGAGGTCTCAAGGTGCGCACGCAGGTGCCGAGGCAAGCGGAACGAAAAAGTGAGCGCCGACGCCGCCTGGCCGGGGCATCCGGGGCGTCGGACAACACCGCTACAGGGACTCACCGGGTGCGTTTCCAATCTCCTTCGCATTAGGATACCCCCATGAGCTCCGAGCCAACCAGTGGAAACGAGAACGAACAGCAGTTTCGCGGTTTGGTACCGATCAACTTACCGCGCGGACTCCACGCGCGGGCTTCGGCCAAGCTGGTCCATCTCAGCCACAAGCTTCCATGCGCCGTGCTGCTGCGCCGCGCACAGGACGCCGAAGAAGAGTATGCGGAGATGAGCTCCATACTTGGGCTGCTCATGCTCGGCGCTGCCAACGGGGCTATGGTGGAAGTTGTCTGCAGCGGACCGGAGGCGGAGCTCAGCTTTCGACGGATTGCGCGCTTTCTCTCTGCCTTCGAAGAGACCGCAGACACTCTATGAACGAGTTCTTAGCATCGCTAGCCGGCGGAGCGCTTGGTGCCGGTGCGGCGGTAGCCGTGCTAGGGACACTGCTCAGAGATCTCTTACTGAAGCGCCTAGAGCAGCGGCTCGAGCGGTCTGCCCAGCTTTCTGAAGCTGAACTGGAACTCCAGCACCGTGCAGCACAGCAACAAGTTGACAACGAGCTAGCCATCTACCCTGCCCTCAGCCAGCTTGTTTATCGGGCCCAGCTCGGAGCCCGCGAAGCTGCTCAGGCCGCGACGCCCTACGAGTTGGCCAACCAGGACCTCCTGGCGGCTTGCCAAGAGTTGACCCTCAAGCTCCTGTCCTATCGGATCTACCTGCCGCAGCCCGTGTTCGGCAAGCTGCATCGATATAAGCACCTTCTTCAGGATTTTGTCGTGCGGGCAGATCGCCTCACCCGACCCGAAACTACTGGTGCACCCTTGGAGATGGCCCCAGACCAGTGCGAAAGAGTACGGCATGAGGTGCAAGAAATCGAGACTCTAGGAAACCAAGTTCTCACTGACCTACAAGCACGCATGTCGCATCTTCAGGGTCCCCTCGACACGACCGCTACGGAAGGGGAATAACGGCTCTCCAGCGACCGTGCGGTTGCCAGAATATGGCGCAGCGGATAGTTGCCCTCATGACAGGCGTACTCGTAGATCCGCCGGTCGGTCCGCTTCATTAGCAAGAAGGCGGTGAACGGTCGCGTGTAGGTGGCCGGGTCGTCGACTGTGAACTCGTAGCGCAGGGTGTCAGCGCTCACTCGTTGCAGGCGCTCGGTGAGCTTCATTTCCCAAACTGTGCCGACTGCGGCGAAAGGTGTTGGAGAAAAGCTGCCGACCTTGTCCTTGAAGTTGGAAGTCTCGATGATCAGCGTCTCGCCCTCCCAGCGGCCGATCGAGGCGCCTATCAAGGGCAGGATCTCTTGCGGGAGCTCGTCGCGACCGTCCACAGGCACGACGCGCGCCTCATGAATCATCTCGGTGTGGAGCACGACGTAGTCGTCGGTTTGCACGATCTGGACGTTCTGATTGTAGAAGCCGGGAGTGATCGGTGGACCGCCGTTGAAGCCGAGCAGGCAGCGCTCGGAGAGACCGCGGTTGGCGGCACGACATCTGCCGGTTTGTTCAACACCCCTTAGGTTACGGCAGGCTCAAAGCCCCACAGCAGATAGGCTCTCGAACAGATGTTCTCGTCCTACTTCACGACCATGCTTTCGCGCAAACCTTCCTCTGGCAAGGTCTTGCCCGAGCTGGACGGATTGCGTGGCTTCGCCGTGCTCATTGTTGTTGCCAGTCACTGCAACTTCCTCTCGCTCCGAGGCGTCGGGGGCATGGGAGTGTGGCTCTTCTTCGTGCTCAGCGGCTTCTTGTTGACCAAGATCCTGGTCGAATCGCTACCACGATCTTTGGCGCCTCGCAACCTCGTGCGCTATGTCGTCAGGAGAGTCGCCCGGATCTTGCCCTTGTATTACTTCGTCCTCGGTTGCGTGGCGCTGTGGAAGGGCTACGATTTTGAGTGGCTCTACCTGCACATGACCTTTCAACGAGCGCAGGGCCATTTCTGGTCAATTCCCCAAGAAGAACTGTTCTACCTGCTGCTGCCCATCATGGCCACGCTCGTCCTGGTCTGCAGCCGCCTTTCGCGGATGAGCCGCCTGCTCCCAGCGCTCGGTTTGTGGGCGGTCGTTGTCTGGTTTCACCCAGTTCTTCGGCTGCACGGCAACGGCACGTTGTTATCGTTTGCTCTCAACGTCTTCTTGATCGGCTTCGTCCTCGCTCACTTGTGGCAAGAGAAGCGTTTCAAAGCCTTCGTTCGGTCCCGAGCTTGGACTCGGTCCTTTAACGCGGCTTCCGTGCCCGTCCTCGCCCTGATGCTCTTAACCGGTCCTGCTGCCACGGCCTGGTTGCGAGAGCAGGGCATCCCGGCTGTAGCCTTGGCTTGGAAGTACACTACGATTTCGGGTTTGCTTTGCGCCGCATTGTTGCTGATCGTTCTCAAACCGAGCACCGTCGCTCATCGCCTGGTCACTAGCCTACCTATGCGCCTCGTCGGCGTCATGAGTTTCAGTATCTACCTGATTCACCTATTCGTGATGGAGGTCCTGCTGAGAGAGGGTGGCCTGCGGCCTGGAACACTGCTTTTCGCTGCGACCGTGGCCTGCAGCTTGGCGATCGGGCTGGCCCTGGAGCGGTGGCTCGAGCGGCCTTCGATTGCTCTCGGCAAGATGATCAATCGTCGGATCGGGTCATCCCCTACAGTAGCTCCGCGCTCGACGCCTGACGTGGCTGCGCATGAGGAGACCGCGCCGTGAGGCCCTTCTGCGGAGAACTTGCACCCGCTGTTCCTCAGGCCGACTCAATGTAGGGCGGCAGCGAACGAGACACTGTGCCGCGGACCAACTGAGCCGCCGACTCGGCAAGCAAAGCGATAGCCACTAAGGGAACACTTCTCCTGAATTCCCCAATCAGGATCGCCTCCACTAGGCGCCGATTCCGGCCGAAAATTCGCTCCAGATCCCACCTCGGAACGGATGACCAGGGGGTACTCTCCGACTCCGGACAGCGAAGCTGGCCGAGCGCCTGGTTTACATGTTCAGGCCTGATTTCCTTCGGGCCACAGGCGCGGGTCGCTCAGTCGCTTCGGACCTAAGGCGGTGGCACGTCTGCCGTCAGCCGAGATCGGTACTGGCCAAGTTGCCGAAGCCTGGCCCATAGTTCGGGCGGGCGATCTCGGGTGCAAAGAGAGCGTTTGCCGGAGCCGAAGAGGTTCTAGGCGCAGCTGTGTTTGACGACTTAGCCGGGGTTGAAAACAGTTTCGGTTGAAGTGTTGTGAGCTTTCGGCTGGCAGTCGGGAACCGAGTGGGGAGGAGGTGGTCAGATGAGACGAACGATCTAGTGTCGATCCGCCTCTAGCTGTCATCTTCTGTTCTGGTAGAAGACTCGGACCTCCTCTATCTCTACGCTGTCGATCCGAGACCTCACCCCGACTAGCGCTGTGGCAGCAAGCCGCAGTAGTCCGGCACCGAGACTTGTTCGCTCTGTGGCGAGAGCTCGGGCAGGGCCTTCGCATAGTCCCACGCCAGCTCGCATTCACGATAGACCAGAATGCTCAGCACCTCCTGATGGTTTCTCCAGTTGCCTCGGACGGCGTCGCGACCGCCGTTGAAGATCCGGTCATAGATGTCTCGAGTCACTTGTTCGACCAAGCGTTGGTATTGAGTTTGGTTCTGTTGCAGTCGCGCCGCGAGCAAGAGACTCTGGTAAGGAATGTGCTCCGTGGATCCCGTAGCGCTGGCTGTATCCCAGGCGTGACGGGCAATACTTGCGGGTAGGATGAAGCCTTTAGGGAAGGCGCTCCAGGGCGCAAGCGGTGTTGAGTCGAGCGCATGAGATTGCGAGAGTTTTCGTAGCGCGCCGAGCACCTGCGCGTGATACTCAATCGAGGCGTGTACGGCTGTGCGGTTGGTGCCGAGTTCTTCGACAATCGCAAACATGGCGTCGTCCGCTCTTTGAATCTCACGGCGGGAGTCGACCCAACTATTGGCGAATAGTGCGAGCGCCAGGCCGAGCACAACGAACAACGACTCCAGTAGAATTGCCTTCCAAGGAATTGCCGGGGCTTTGATTGCCATCGCTCGTTGGCTCCGTTATCGAAAGAGGTCGATGCCGGATGCCCCTAAGAGCCACCACAGCAGGATGAAAATCAAGATACCGAAGCAGCCACAGCCGCCTCCCAGCTTCTTTGCACCGTAGCCCGCCGCGAGTCCTCTTGCTAGCTTGCTCATCTTCGACAGATATCCTTCCGTTCGCATTGTCGCTGCGGTTGCTTGCAAAGCGCCCATCGAGTCGGCAGCACTCGCTCGTTGTATCGAGGATACGCGACGGTTCGAGCCGTTGTTCCCGATTCACAGATATTCCAGCTGGTGGGAGATGCGATTCCGCAGCTAGCAACAACACGGGATCCTTCGTCTTTTGAGATGCACGGGCAGAGCGTGGTTCAGTCGAGCCTCAGGGCAATGGCTGGATTAGCTGATGCAGCTTTGCGCGCAGGGACTTATGGCTTGCTTCGACCAAGACCACGAAGACCGGGCCACGAAGGCCGGGCCACTGGGCACTGCTCCGAGCACAGTCCACCGGTCGACAGGACGCCTACCAGAAGCGAACTCGCAGCTCGCGCTTGGGGCAAGGAAGACGTGGAAAAGGAGTGTCCTCTTCTGCCTTTGTAATGGAGGCTGACGCCGTCTACTTCAGCTGGTTTCAAATGCACCCTTACCCCTTTCGCTCTCTTCGACCACCCACGCTACCAGCGAAACTCGGTGCCCCGGGTCTCGTTGTACAGCCGCCTCAGGATCCCCTCTGCTACCTCAACGTCCAAGTAGGGAATACGAATGCGATGCCCCGAACCTCCTGCGCCGGCGGTATCGACCACAATGGAGGCCATGCGCTTGCGACGATCGAACGGTGATTGACTCATCGAGAAGGTCTGGGCATTGACGAAACGTACGGCGCTGATCTGAAGACCGATCCAGCCGCTGCGGAACAAGATGACGCTCTCAGTGAGCGCATACCCGGTGCGCCGAACCCATTGGCGTGCGACCAGCCACGCCATACTCAGCACTACTGACGGCAGCCACAACGCATGCCATCCGCTCAACGGAATGGGAGAGAATGTGAACAGTGCCGCGATCGCAACCGTGATCGGCATCAGCGCAATGGCGGTCCGAGTAGCGATTCGCCGCACAGCCCGCGCCTCGATCGGCATCCACTCCACACCGTCGATGTCCACCTCAGGCAGCACCTCCCGCACCAAAGCATGAGCCCGGTTGGTCTCGATGATCGGCGCCAACCATTGCCTCGTGCTTGCGGTTCCCGCCGCGCCGCCGATCCCTGACTTGGTATCGGTGGCCCCTGCCGTTTCAAGATCGATCGAAGCTCGACCGAACCACCGATGCAAGAGCGAGGCACTGACTGTCACAAGTTGAATTCGATGCACCGGTATCAGCGACGAGACCGCTGGCCACAGCCCGTATTCCGCGCGCAGGCCCTGATTGTTTTGGTGCAGCGTGAAGCCCCGATACCGCACCAGATGCCAGGCCATCGAGAAAACGCGGAGCACAACGAGCAGCAGTAAGAGCGCGGCCAGGACCAGGAACAGGGCACGGATCAGGCCCCCCGACTCGAATACCCAGCTTGCCCAATCGGGTGCCCTTGTGCGGATGCTCTCGTAGAGTCCCCGCCAGCCCTGATCGTTGAGCCAGTCCTGGACAACGATGGTTCTGGGTGTGCGAGCGAACTCCAGCCATCGCATCTGGGCGCCGACGCCCAGCGCCGCAGCGACCACAAGAAGGCCGCGGTTGCTGATCAGGCCGAGGCGCAACAGGTCGCGATCCGGGACCTGCAAGAGCGGGGCGGTTTCCGTTGTCGTCTCTGCCCGAGCTGTCTCGGGTTCTTGCGTCCCTGCTTCTGGCGCCTCTGCTTCTGCCGGCCCAGAGGAGTCCAGCGCCGCTGCCTCGCTCGCCTCACTCAGCGTGTAGCGCCTCAAGTCCTCGGCTGCCTCCAGCGACAGCACCCGCAACAATGCCTCGGGCTTGCCACCGGCCGCGGTTTCGATCCGCGCAGTGGTGACTCCCAGCATGCGGTGGATCGGATTGCGCACGAGCGCGACGTTGTGAATGCGCTCGTAGGCGATGTGCCGCACGTTCTTCGTCAATAGCCCGTTGCGTACTACCAGCCCGCTGTCCGTGAACCGATAGTTGTAAACCCGCTGCCTCATGAACGCAAGAACCAGAGCCGGCACGACGAAAAGCACCGATAGCAGATCCAGGCGCGACAACAGGACTCCGCGGGAGGCGACAACGGCACCGACCACCGGAACGATGAGCGCCCGGATCGTGCCCGCAGCGAGAAAAGGCCAGGACCAGCGGTGTAGTCGGCGGGCTTCAGTTCGCATAGGTGGCAGGGGCGGGTCGGAGATGGTCGCTGAGGCGTGAGGCGATCCCGTGCTCAAGACCGTCCAGGGAGATCGCCGCCCCCGCAGTGCCGGCGGTGTGGACCGTGAGCGTGCCAAGGTCGTACCTTCGCTGCAGCGGCCCCTGCGCGACGTCGGTGTGCTGGACTCGTGTGATTGGAACCCAGATTGCCTTGCGCCAGAAGACACCGCGGCGGATGCGTAGACCGTCCTCTTCGACCTGGTAGCGCAGATGCCGGTAGCGCGCCGCGGGCCAACGGTAAGTCAACAGAAATACCGGCGCGAACAGCATCAGCCAGACCCCAAGGATTCCGAGATAGAGCGGCGGGGCCATGCCTCCGGTAGCCCAGCCGATGGTGAGGAAGATCAGCTGGATCATCGCGATCGGGAGAATCACCAAGAAACTGGCGATGCGCGCGACTCGCACCGTAAGCGGATCGACGGGATGCTCCTCGCCGTCGGCGAGAGTCGGTGCGACGGTGCCCAGCTTCGCGCCCTCGTTCTCTTTGGCCTGGCCGGGTGTGGCGGCTTTTTCGCGATCATCCATCGAATTCTCCAGGGTCTGGTCAATTGCGGTTTGGGTCCGCTGATGACAAACGAATGGGGTTAGATATTGCCGGCGTCGATATTCTTTCGGGGCGGTTAACGGCTACGAAGAAGCGTTGAACATGGACTTTCTGCCACGTTTTCTACGGTGGATATTTGCGATCACCTCGGCCCGCATGGAGTTGAGGTATTCCCGCGAGAGACCAGCGCTTGAAGCGCAAACAGGACCGTCCTGAAGTAGGCCGACGACAAGGCCGCTATCCCTTCTCGATCATCCTCTACCGGGGTGTCCGCATGACTGGTTCACGGCCAATCCTGGTCCTTCAACTCGGTGGCGCAGCCAGACGGCAGCAAGTTCTTTGCAATGCAACGTCGGTTCCTCGCCATCCAAGCAACGCCTTGCCTGCAGCATGCGCCGGCTTTAGCCCATGACATCTGCGTACCCCAGATAGATCGCCGTGATCGCCACCGTGTCGATCAGGCCGTGCATCAGAATGCAAGATGCAAGGTTGCGCTTCGAGATTGTGTAGACACCACCGAAGACTAAGGCGGTCAAGAACACAACGATGGCGCCGGCTGCCCCTTGATACAAGTGACCCAGTGCGAAGACAAGCGCTTGAGCGACGACGGCAACCACGGTTCCAATGCGGTTGTAGCCGCTCACGGAGGAAACCCGGTTCAGAATGAATCCTCGCGCCAGCATCTCCTCGCCGAACGCGGCACTGCCCCAGCTCACCAGGAAGAGGAATAGCAGATAGTTCGTCAGATTGCCCTCGACAGAATCGGCGAAGATGGAAAAATCTGGTGGAGTAAGGCCCAACGCGCCGAGCAATGGAGCTACGACAAAGCTGACGATGACACTGGTGACGACGATCCCGGCGATTGCCAACAGGAGCGCCCGGAGCCATTTTTCTGGCCTTCGCAGCCCCATATCGGCCCAGGTCTTGCCATGACGGCGGAGGAAGAACGTCGCCACCCCCACTCCTGCGAGAGCCCCCAGGACCGGTGAGAAGACAAGTTGGCCTGTGAGCTTGCCCACGAACCCGCCCACCGGAACAGCGAGTACAACCAAGACGATTTCAGCGATCGCTGCTAGCGCGTCCTTCAGGCTCGACGTTGGGGCAAATCGATAAGGTGTGGTGGTGGGTTCGTTCATCTTGATTTTCCTTTGCGAGATGCGTTCTTTTGGGGTTCTTCTTGCGGTTCTACTTGCAGATAGGCGAGACAGGCTCTGGCCAGCTCCTCTACAAAACCACGATTGGAGATTTGGAGTGGGACCAGCTCGGTCTTGCCGAACACGATCCGCTCCCGCATCGCCGAGAATGTGAAGGAGAGCGACACCGCAACGGCTTGATCGGGGTCGGGGTGAGACATTTCGGAACGACACGCAAGGAACACCGACCCGATCCGGCTCCAGGCGGTGCGGTTGAGCTTGCGCCCTCGCGCCAGTGATTCGGCGTCGTTGCGACTCCTCAGATGAAGCGAAGTCGCTGCCAGAATGCCGGCGTGCTTGTGAAAGATCGTGCGTACCTCATCGAGGACTCCTCGAACCCGATACTCCAAGGTGCGGCCCTTCCAACGCTCCGCATCGATGAGCCCTTCAATGACATCTTCCAGGCGGCCGAAGAAGTGATCCTGGGCCGCAAGGAACAACGCTTCCTTGCCGGAAAAGCGGGCATAGAACGCGCCCACTGAACATCCTGCGCGGCTCACCACCTCGGTGACCCGAGCCTTCTCGAAGGTACCCTCGTCCATGAGATCCACAGCCGCGTCCAGCATCCGTTCTAAGGTCCTGCGACTCCGGTCTTGCTGTGGCTCCTTCAACCCCTGTCGATCCTGTGGCTTGGCGACGCGTGGCATGGCATGACTCCTCTTGTTGAAACAGAATCAGAATTCTGGTTCTTATAATGGCAACCCTTTGAGGGCATGTCAAGCAGAAGTGTCCATGACTCGGCCGCCGGAGTAGTCTCGTCCCTACTCGGTGCTGTGACTCATAAAGAAGAGGCCGAGCGATCAGGAGGCACTGTCGCCTGGCGAAGCTGTGTCCGCGATCGACTGCGGCGTCCAGGTTTAGTGGAAGAACGGCTTGGGAGCGGCGGAGTAGGCAAAAGGGACGGTGACCCCGGTTGGGAGCTACGGTAGGCAGCGCCTTGAGAAGTGCTGTTTCTCCTGCAGGCCTAGCCTCGCAACGAGTACTTCACCAGAGCGAGCTAAGGCGCCTTCCAGCCGTTCAGCACGACAACCGGCAACACGATTCGCCTCTTCTCCCAATGCAGCGCGATCTCGGCGCGAAAGGGCGGCCAGTCGGTGAAGTTCTCGATGGAGTAGAGCAGGCGCTCCCGGAACTCAACCTCCTGCGGAGTGACCTCCACTCGCACCACATCGTTGCTCGGCTCAAAGGTGTTGGGGCTGCCTTCCGCGTCGCTATTGAGCACCAGCTCCCACCGTTCATCGCTGTGTAGCAGGACGTATAGGCCGAAGATGCCAGCATCGAGCTCAGTTTCTCCGATGCGGACTTTCTCGAAGAACTGCACCGTCGTCTTGTCGTTGGCCCCGGCGCGCCAGTTCTGGCCGTACGGCACGAGCTCACCCCAGATCTTGCGGCCTTTGACACCCGGACTGTGGTAGGTCAGAACGATCGGCTCGAAACCCACAACCTGCGAGACCGTGGCCTTCGGGCTCTCGAGCGGCACGGGGCCTGGTTGCGCGGCGCTCGGCCCAGGCAGAGCCGGCCCAGGCAGAGCCCCGAGAAGCGGCCACAGCAGGGCAACCGTGATCCATGCCGTTCTGCCCTTGTAACCGCGCTTCATAGGCTGAGAGTATCGTGCGGGTAGCTTGTGATGAGTGTCTACGTTGTGGACGCTTCTTAAGCTACGGTTGAGGCTTTCTCCTCCCCCGAAGTGGGTGAACCCTTGGCGCACAAGGGGGTTGCAAGATTCGCTTCGGGAAGTCTCCATTCCGTCAACTTGAAGCCGCCTCAAGATTTCTGGGTTCCGCAGCTCTCAGCGACCCACATATCGGTCACATGAGCCCCAAGTCCTGGGACCCTGAGATGAACTGGCCTGGACGAGTCTGTCGATCCAGAACCTATTGCTGAGTCCTTCGTAGTACGAACCGCTTGGAAAAACTGTCGGTTAGGAGCGGAGGGTCAACATTGAGGTACAAGGGCATCAGAGATGCGATCGCTACGCTAGCAGTAGCAGCGCTCGGGTCGGCTCAGGTGGTGATAGCGGTCCAAACGGAGCGTGCGGGCGCAATTGCTCCTGTCGACGGTTTCTCGCGCTCGGGGCTGGCGGCTATTCATGACCTGATGGAAGACGCTGTGCGCGAGGGCAAAATTCCATCGGCGATCGCCATGCTTGCGCGAGATGGTGAGATCGTCTGGAGCGCCACCGCAGGAGAGATGGGGCCTGGGTATCCGATGCGCGATGATGCGATCATGCCGCTGGCCTCGGTGGGCAAGATGTACACCGCAACCGCCGCCATGCTTCTCTTGGAGCGCGGTGCGATCGCGCTCGACGACCTAGTCTCGAAGAGTATTCCGGAGTTCTCGCAGATTCGCGTCGCGGTTTCAGACGATGGCGGCGAAGCCCGATTGGTGCCGCCCCAGACCGGAATCACGGTCCGCCACCTGCTGACGCACACCGGGGGATTACAGGTAACTGGTGACGATTTCTGGGCAGTTTGGGATTCCCACTCAGGCCAAACGACGACCACGGAGTTCGCCCGCGCCCTCGCTGCACTTCCGCTCATCTCGCAGCCCGGCACGGCCTACCTGTATGGCCCCACGGGCGCGTCCTACGAAGTACTCGGGGCAGTCATCGAGATCGCGAGCGGAACGACGCTGGAGCGCTTTATGGAGGAGAACATCTTCAAGCCGCTCGGTCTTAAGGACTCGCACTTCTACCTGCCTGCGGGCAAGGAAGACCGGATGCCCGCGTTCTACCGACGGGTCGACCAGAAGCTCCAGCTCGAGCGTGCCCATGGCGTCGACTTTCCACGCAGCACGTTCTTCCACGGTGGAGGAGGGGTTGAGGCCTCTGCGATGGACATCGCGCGTTTCACCGAGATCTTCCTTACGGGCGGCGTCGCGGGCGGTGTACGCCTCCTGCAGCAAGCGAGCGTCGAGCAGATGATGAGCGATCAGCTCGGTGATCTCGCTCGCCGCGGGCGGAGTTGGGGGTTCGGTTCGGCCGTGCGCTTTGAAGCCGGCGATGCCGGCGGCAAAACGCTGGTCCAATACGGCTGGGTGGGTGGTGGTTATGCACGGTTGTGGGTCGACCCCGTGGACCGTTTCGTTGCCTACTTTGCCTTCCCAGTGGAGCCGCCAGGACACAACGGCCTCCTCTTTCAGTTCGAGAAACTAGTCGAGGCCGCCAAGTCGACGCCTGGGCCCCCTTGAGGAGAAGCCGCCTGCCTCGTGAACCGCTGAGTTCCCTATCCGCTCGTCCTTGGACTGAAGTCGTTGAATGGCTTCAGGACGCGCCGACCAATCCCCTCATCTCAATCCCCAGCACTCGGGCGGAGCCTTTGAACTCGGCTGCTATGGAGACTGGGAACTCCAGACGTCGGTGGTGCCGTCCTCGAATCCGTCCCAGAAGATCCCCGAATCTGCGATCTGTATCAGTCTCGTTGCTCCGCTGTACTGAATAGACCAGATGTATCCAGTGATTGGGTCTTGTGCAACGCCCCAGCTCTCGGTAGTGCCGGTGGCGAAGACCGTCGGAGTTGGCTCAATCCCTGCGCTCGGCAGTCCGGTTGCCGCGTCCATGGGAAAGTATGAGAGCGAGTCGGTTCCTAGATAGTTTGCCAACAGGGCATTCCCTGCCAGTGCGCCATCAGTGACGAACTCCACATCGCCGAGAACATCGGTGCTAATGCTCGCGGACAGATCCGCTAAGAGAACCCCGGCAGGATCGATGGTGAACGTGCCGTCGAGGTCATCGATTGTTGGATGACGAAACAGTTTTCCGTTGTTGTGGTTCGAGTGCACGATATCGCCCGCGTTGAGGATGTGAGCAGGCAAAAGGTCGAGGCCTCCGTTAAAGAAGCTGTATCCCGTGGGAACAGTGAGCTCCGTCGGTCCCCCGGTCGGTCGTTGGGCCGATGCCCTGGCCGGCGATCCAAAACAAGAAGGTGGCAGTGCCCGGCGGCTGCACCAGGCCTGCATCGATAAACGCCTCGTCGAACAGCGGAGAGAACGGGCCAAAGCCGGTGACTTCCCCAGTCGCTGCTCGGACTACGGCCGCGCTTTGGGCACCGGCATTCGTTCCTTCGCATCCGTGTGTCACATAAGCGACAGTGCCATCGGGGCTGAAGGCTAGGTCGCACGTCAGGCCTACGAGGTTGGTCAAGCTGGTGCCCTGAAAGAAGTTGACTACAGTGAACCCGGGTTCGACGATCTCAAGGTCGCAGAGCGGTTGGTCCCACTCAATGATGTAGCCACTGACCTCACCGTTGGACGCAGACTCATCCTTCCATTGCCCCAAGAGGGCGCCGCTACCCCACATGTCCGCCTTGTCTCCATCACCCGACGGTTCGTTGACGGCCCAGTTGTCATAGTCAAAAGCTTCTCCGGTTACCCAAGTCCATGGGCTGCCCGAATCTGCGCGTTCCAGACCGATCCACAGACGTTCCACACTGTCGACCAGGTTTTGCAAGAAGACGTTCTCTTCTTGAGAAGTGATGGTTGCAAGATGACCGACACCGCACCGACCAAAAGGCCTAGCTGCCACGCCTTGTTGCGCTTGCGTCCAGTTGCCCACCTCAAGGACGATCTGGTAGCTGTGCCCACCAAATTCCTTAACGTCCACCTCGCCACGGGTTTGAGCGAACAGCGCAGACGAGCCGATGGAACCGGTAAGAAAGAGTGTGACCAAGAAACCAAGATGAGAATGGGATGGGCGAGGGGGCTTCATTGCGAGACGCTCCTGAGGCTATTGACTAAGCGCTGTCGCTAGCTGGAATGCAAAACAAAGGGTCTGCTACAGACTACGGTTTCGAAAACAAGGGCTACCAGAAGTGCGTGTCGTCGCCGCTTGAAGTCTCTGGGGGGAGCTAGCTCCAACCGAGCGTGGGTGGCCGAGGCCGGACGCTCAGCGGCGTTTGGGAAGACGTCCTTCAGCTAAGTAGGGAGCCTTCCTGATGGACCGGTACCAGTCGACGTTTGTTGATCGAGACTTCCTTCTCAAGTGACCTTGAGCTCGCGAGCCATGTGTGAATCGTTCTGGATGGCATTAATCAAAGATTGTAGCAACCGACTTGCAGCCATGACAGTCGTTACGAGTCACTCAGCGTTGGTCGCGAGCCCTTGCTTCGCCCACGCGACGGTGCCGCCGTTCAGACTGCGAACATTGCGGTAGCCGAGCGATTGCAGGACCAGCATGCCCGAAATCGATAGGTTGCCCAGGTTGCACACGGTGACGATCGGGTGCTCGAGCTGCTCTGGCAACTCGCCACGGCGCGCGCCCAACTCAGCAAGCGGAATGTTCTTCGCGCCTCTTACGTGCTGTTTGGCGTGAACCTCTACCGTGCGCACGTCAAGCAGGAGTGGCGGTGCGTCGCTTTCGAGGGCGGCGCGAAGGCCGTCTACTTCGCAGGTGTTGTGCGGGTTGCGAGAGTTCGCTACCAGGGTACTGAAGAGCTGCTCGTTCGGACTGGCCTCGCCTGACTGAGCGCCGTCTAGTTGGCGTGCGGCGCGTACTTCAGGGAAGTGCCGTTCGAAGGTGGAGGCGTACTTGAATGCATTGTCCGGAAAGATGATCACAACCACCGCGTCGGGTTGGTCCTCGATCACCTTGAGAGCGCCTACCAGCGCCATAGCCGAGCTGGGCCCGGCGACCAGGCTCTCCTCACGGTTCAAGCGCAGGCACATGTCAAAGGCCTCGCGGTCGCTGACTTCCACGAGTGTGTCGTATTCCTCGGGCACAAAGAGTTTGGTCAGCTCGAGCTGCTTCAAGGAGCGCACACCAGGAATGTCGTGACCCTCCTCGGGGTGCACGCCGATCACCTGGACCCCTGCGTTCTTGCCCTTGAGGAAGCGTCCATTGCCCGTGATGGTTCCGCAGGTGCCGAGGCCGGCCACGAAATGGGTGACCCCGCCCTCCGTCTGGCGCCAAATCTCAGGACCGGTTGTGCGAAGGTGAGCGTCGAGGTTGGCCTCGTTCTCGTACTGGTTGGGCATGTAGAACTCGGGCTGAGAGCCCAGCTCGCTCGCCCGCGCAATGGCCCCCTCCGGGGACCCAGGGTCCGGTCAGAGGTCGTCGTCCAGCTCTTCGACGTGGGAACCGAAGAAACGCAGCATGACCCGTTTCTCCGCCGGTATCTTGTTGGACAGGGGCGTGGTCAGCTTGTAACCCTTAGCGTTGGCAACCATCGCCAGCCCCATGCCGGTGTTGCCGCTCGTCGGCTCCACCAGCTGCTGTCCGTCAGCAAGGAACCCCTTCTCGTCGGCGTCCCGGATCAGGTTGTGCGCCACGCGGTCCTTGACCGACCCGAATGGGTTGTACCACTCAAGCTTGGCGTAGACCTTGGTCTGCGTTAAGGGAACGACTCGGTTCAACCGAACCATCGGAGTGGGGTTCTCCTGGTTGGAGAGCATCTCCAACATTCCCTCGTAGACTCGTGTCGTGTGGTTCGGCATCGTAGCTCCAGGTTGCGTCGCCGGACTGTATCGCAGCGATCCCGTCGACGACCTTAGGACTGTTGATTGCGGCCCGTTGCTCACAAGATCCGCTCAGCAATGCCAACTCCAGCGCTAGCGTTCCCCGCCAACAGAACGTAGAGAGCGCCCCCCCCCAAACCGTAAACATCGGCGCCTTGCGAACGAACAAACTGTGCCGCGTAGTTCAGGCCGTTGGGTCAAGGGCCGCAGTTGTATTCAACGTCCAAGCGTCGCCAGACCTCCCAAAGCCAGCAACACCGTCAAGGCGAGCAGACCCGCCTCACCGAGGGTGGAGATCGCCACGGACAGAGTGGGATCGAACGAGAACTCGAGGTCGGACGATGCAAGCGCCGGCAGACCGGGATCGACAACGGTGATCAGCCACTCCCCCAGAGCGGGTCAGAGACGCCGCTAGCGATGTCGACGCTCACGTTTTCGGCCAGCTGCGATTCAGCCTACAACCTTGTTCTTGCCGGTGCGCTTTCCACCATAAAGAGCAGCATCAGCTGCGGCGACGCGAGCATGAAACTCATCGCCTGGTTCCATCGTCGTGACGCCGATGGTAATCGTCACCGCGAGGTCGCGACCATTCCAAACAATAGGCCGGGAAGACACCGCGTCGCGTATCTTCTCCGCGATAATCAGGGCACCATTGAGGTCGGTCTCGGGAAATAGGAAGATGAATTCCTCGCCTCCCCACCGCGCCAGATCGTCGACCTCTCGGATGCTGTCTGCAAGTCGCTCTGCTACGACGCAGAGCACTCTGTCCCCGGCTTCGTGTCCCCAGGTATCGTTGACTGCCTTGAAGTCGTCGATGTCAGCTAGGGCAATCGCAGCGGTCCTTTGGTGGCGACGCATGGCAGCTTGGGTTGCGCTCACCGCTTCTAAGAAACGACGACGGTTAAAGAGCCCCGTTGTTGAGTCGGTGGTTGCTAGCTCCTCAAGGCGACGATTGGCTGCAGCGAGGTCAGAAGTGCGCTTGAGGACTTGCTCTTCTAAGCGCCTGGTCTGTACTCGCGCAGTGGCGAGCCGAAGAATCGGAATCGCGACCACGGCCACAAGCAGAGTGATGAGAGCCAAGAGTCGAGCCCACCCGGTTTGCCACCAGGCTGGAACCATGACCACCCGGATCGAGGATTCCGCCGGCTGATCGAACGAGCCGTCACCACTGGCCTGAACGCGGAAGGTGTAGGCGCCGGGCGGCAGCGTCGAGAAGACCGCTCTGCGATCCTGGGCCGTGGTCTCGATCCAGTCGTTGTGAAGATTCTCAAGTCGGTAGCGATACGCCACGGACTGGGCCCGCCGGTAGTCGAGTGAGCCGAATTCAAAGGTCACCAGATCGTGGGAGCGATCGAAGACAATCTCGTTCATCCTCTCCAACGCCTGCGGCAGAAGCGCCGTTCCAGGGACGACTGGCCTGTTCCGAATTCTTAGCCCGCTAAGTACGACGGGCTGTGAAGAAGCCGTCTGCCCGGCCGACAACGACTGCAGCAGATCGACAGCCGGACTGGCGACTACCAGAAGTCCTCCCGGCCGGGATCGGACCTTGAATACTTCGTTCGCCGACACTCCTTTGTCCACGCCGAGCGAACTCAGCGTTTGTGTCTCCGGGTCAAGCCTGACCAGCCCGCGGCTGGTAGCGAGCCATAGGTAGCCCCCATACTCGGCAATTGAATGGACCGTGTTGCTTCGGAGGCCCTGTTGCACACCAATCTGCTCAAAGCGACCTTCGCCGAGGTGCAGGTTTAGCTCACCGGAGCGGGTCCCGACCCAAAGCCGATCTTGAGAGTCCAGCAGCAGTGTTTCGATGAACTCATTGCTCAGCGCATCGGACTTCCTAATATCGGGCATATGAAGGACGGCCCGCTTGGTCGCTGAGTCGACCTCGTACAGCCCGGAGTAGGTTCCGATCCAAAGGCGACCAGAAGCATCCGCCGCGATGGCGTTGGCGCTACCTTGAAGCCGGTCCTTCTCGTCAACGCGGCCGTGGTACTCAGGAAAGCCAATTGGCGCGCCAGTCTCATCGCGCTCAACGCGGTGCAGGCCCCGATAGGTACCTACCCAGAGGGCTCCCACTTCGTCTTCGAATAAGGAGAGCACGGCGTTGGAACTCAACCCTTCTAGGTACTTCAGAAGTGCCGGTTGGTCCTGGGCCTGCTGAGCTGGAGCCATACCCACCAGACCATCGAACGTTGTAAACCAGAGATACCCGAAGCGATCTTCCAGGAGCGAGTATGCCGCCCCCTCCTTGACGCCGTTGATCTCGGGAGCGAACCTGATGTTCAGTACCTGCGCAACTTCAAGAGAATCACTTGGACGCTCGATGCGATTCAGCCCAGACCCGTGAGCCACCCAAAGCACTCCGTTGCGGTCAATCAGTGCATCCCAGGGGTAGTCCGAGAGGCCCCCTTCGAGCCCCGGTTGGAACCGGTAGCTTTCGACCTGCTGAACCCGACGGTCAAGACGGTCCACGCCCTCATCAGTACCGATCCATAGGTCGCCTCGTTGGTCCTCGAAGATCGCATGGATCCCTCCTGAAGAGAGCGAAAAGTCCCAGCGCGGGTCGTGCACAGAACGCTGGAACCGGGGATTCGAACCTAGCCGCTGCGCAGCTGTGAGCTCATTGAGCCCCGAGAGCGTCGCGATCCACAACGATCCAGCGCGATCCTCGAAGATCCTCATCACTCGGTTGTCGCTGAGAGATGTGCTGTCGTCCGGATCGGCTGCGAACCTGGTGAACGTTGCGTCCATGGGGACAGCGTCGGGATTGTCGAGCCGGGCAAGGCCTCCTCCCCACATTCCAGCCCACAGATTGCCCTCGCTGTCTTGCTTGAGCGACCAAACTTCATCGTCCGGAAGCGAACCTAGACGCTGGGGGTCGTGACGATACGCTTCAAATTCGGGGTTCTGAGCGAGCGGGTCGCCGACGCGGTTGATGCCTCCCATGGTACCCACCCAAAGACTGCCAGATTGGTCGAACAGTAGAGTCCGCGTTCGGTCGTCCGACAAGCTCTTGGGGTTGTCTGGGTCGTGGACAAAGTGCTGGAAAGTGCCGGCGTCGGTCAAGGGGTCATCGAGCCTGCTCAGACCCTGACGCGCTGTGGCCACCCAGATCCGTCCTTCGGCGTCCTCGGTGAGATCGAGCACGTCGTCGTGCGCGAGACTCAGAGGGTTGTCTGGTTGATGCCGAAACGCGACGAACGTCTGCGTCGCGGCGTCATAGCGACTGACACCGCCACCTCTTGTGCCGACCCAGAGCGTTCCGTTGCGAGACAACAGGAGAGACGACACCCGGTTCGAATGTAAGGAGCCGTCAGAGTCTTTCCCGGCACTAAAAATGCGGCTGCTGTAGCCGTCGAAGCGGTAGAGGCCTTCGGACGTTCCGAACCAGACAAATCCGAGGTCGTCCTGCACGATGTCGAGCACCACCGCTCCCTCGACTCCGGCCACCGTCGAAGTCCGCTCAAAGCGACGTTCAGCGGCTGAAGTCGCAATCGCCGCGAGCAAGCATGCAACCGCGATCAGGTAGGGAACGAGACGCTGCAAGCTGCAGCAAAAACGGAACAGCCGGTCGAGAAACGTGACCTGTCTCACACACATGGCGAGAGTGTATCCACGCTGAGTGGCTGAGGAGTCGCCTCACTACACAGGGGTGGTGGACAGGGGGCAAAACCCTCTTTGGGAGTGGTTCTCACCTCAACGTTCTGACGCGCGACGAACCTTGACCAAAGGTGACCAGAAAGCGGGAGGCACCAGGACGCACTTAAGGCATGCAATCAACGCTTCACAACTCGGCCACATCGACCACCAGCAACCGGGCCGTCACCGCTCATCGATCGACGTGCGCCGCTTTCCAGTACAGCGTAGCAGTGCTCGTTCAGTGCTCACTCACTTTGTGAGCCGCTAACGACCGTCCACCGATTGATCGGTGTTGTTGGCAGTCAAGATCGCATCGCGGGCCCGCCGAAACGTTGCTCATCCCCAAAGGTGTCAGTCACCTTTCAACGTTGCGACCACATCAACACTCAAAACCCTTCTTGCTGGCACCAGGCAGGAAAGCAGCGTGCTGAACAGAACGACCGCCACCACAGCGAGGTAGATCCACGGGCTGTTTGGATGCACTCCATAGAGCAAACCGCTTGCCAGCCTCGACATCCCTACAGCAATAGCAATCCCAACAAAAGCGCCCGCCGCCACCACCATCAGACCGTGGCGGAGAACTTGAGCGACAATGGCCATCGGCTTGCCTCCCAGCGCCAACCTGAGTCCAATCTCGGCCGAACGCTGGCCTACCGTGTGAGCTAGCACTCCGTACACGCCCAGGACAGACAGCAGCAGCGAGATGGCTGCAAAGGACAAGATCATGAGTGCTGGAAGGCGTCGAAACACGAGTTGTTCACTGAGTGCATCCTCCATGCTCAGCACCCAGAACATCCTGCCGTTGGGGTCCAACCGGAGCAGTGTTTCCTTTAGCCCCTTGTACGCTGCCAACGGCTCGGTCTCGGTCTTAAACGCGAGGCGTGCAAAGGTGATCCCGCTGTCACGTGCTGGAAGATAGATCGCCCCCAGTTTGGATTCCTCGGTGGGATCGTTTTGCACGATCGCGCCAGCGATCCCCACCACCGTCGCCCAAGAGGGGTTGTCAGCGTCGTCAAGTCCAATGCGAACTCGACGTCCAATCGGATCTTGGTCGGGCCACAGTTTCTCAGCCAGGGTTTCGTCCGCAATGACCGCAGGATTCACGCGTGCGCTGTCGTCGGCTGTGAAACCTCTACCTGCCTTGATTGGAATGCCCATGGTGGCAAAGTAGCTCGGGCTCACAGTGTTGCGCCAGGAGAGCAACTGCACGTCGCCTGTGGGAGCGTTCTCTGGAACCACGAAGTCTTTGCCATTACTACCTGAGAACGGCAACTGGCTGACCACCGCCGCGCTGGCCACCCCTGGTGTCGCCTCGAACCGGCTCAGCAGCTCGTCAATAAACTGATTGCGTTCAGGCATCGAACCGTAGCGATCCCAAGGAATCACAGTGGCAGCAGCCAGGACGCTGTCCGTGTCAAAACCAGGATCTACAGACATCACGTTGTACAGGCTTGTGCTGAGTAGTGCCGCCCCCACTAAGAGAACAAAGGCCAACGCTACTTGCGCCGCAACCAGCGAACTCCGGAGCGCTCCGGTACCTTGACCGACCCCGCCACGTTCACCATTTCGCAGAAACGATTGAAGCCCACGAAAGGGGCCGTAGAGAGCCGGTATCAATCCAGCGAGCAGGCCCACGCCCGCAGTCACCAGCAGCGTGAAACCAACAGCTCGATAATCTAGACCAACATCGTTCACTCGAGGAATTTCGTACGCCTCGAACACCGTCAGAAAGCGAAGGCTCCAAGCGCCCAGCACCAGGCCAAGCCCTCCACCGGCCAGTGCTAGAAGCACGCTTTCTGTGGCCAGCTGTCTGGCGATCCGGGTACGGGTGGCTCCTACAGAGAACCGAATGGCGAGCTCTCGCAGACGCACGGTGTTCCTGACCAGAAGCAAGGTTGCAATGTTCACGCACCCGAGTACCAGGACCAATAGCACGCCGACCCACAAGAGGTAAAGAGCGGGCCTCACCTGTTTGACCAAGTCACTCTTCAGTAGATACCCGCGAGTGCTGAAGCCACCCTCGATGGCCCGAAGCCTTGCTTCCGCAGTGACCCGTTCGAGGTAGTCCGAGCTGTACGCCGTCAGTTCCGTATCAAGATCGGAGAGATTGGCTTCAGGGCGAAGTCGAGCGACCGTGGCATAACCGCTGTCTCTACTCAGTTCCTCAAACGGCAGCTCTTCTTGGATCGTCAGAGGGAACCAGAGCTTTGCCTCCCAGTCGGCGAACAGAAACTCGCGTGGTAGCACTCCAACCACCGTGTAACTACCAGGCTCAGTATCGAGGGTCATACCAATCGGGTTAGTGCCGGGACCAAACTGAGACTCTGCAAGGTCTTGCCTGATAACCACCACCGGTGCAGCACCTGCTCTGCCATCTTCGGCAGTAAACCCACGTCCCAGGGAAAGGGGCACACCCAGAGTGTCGAAGAAACCCGTCGACACGTCCATGCTGAAAATGTTGCGTACCGCGCCCGGTTCGCCGACACCTGTGGAGACCTTGTTGTACAGAGCCAGTGACTCCAGCGAATCAAGGCGATCTCGCATGGACAAGAACTGCGCCAGATCACTATTGAGTCGGTCCACATTCGCCTTCGGCATGCTGCCGTAGATCGCAACCAGCCGGTCGGCCTCTGGATAGGGCAGTGGGCGTAGCAAGATCCCGTTCACCAAACTGAAGATCGCCACATTCGCTCCAATGCAGAGCGTCCAAACAGCTAACACCACAAGTGCCATGCTCGGGCGCTTCGCCAGGTGCCTGACTCCGTATCGGATATCCGTTGCGATCGACGCCAAAAAGTCCTTCATCCTTTGCGTCCCCTGGTTGGCGCGCGACGCGCTTTCACACTCGCGAGTGATCCTGTCGTGGTCACCGAAGGCTCTCAGCACTTCTCGTTTTGCGTCCTCTGGGCTCTTGCCCGAGTCGACCAACTCTTGAATCCGGAGTTCAATGTGCAGATTCAGTTCATCTCGAACGTCGCGCTCAACGTTGGGCGCATACTTCGTCACTCGGAGCGAACGCTTTGGACGTGGGTGCCACATGCTGTTCCCCTTTAGCTCTGAAGAGCTGCCGTCACAGCTTTGGAATGCTCTTGCCAACGTGCGCTCTCGGACTTCAGTTGCTTGAGCCCGGACTTAGTTGGCTTGTAGAACTTTGCTTGCCTACCGGTCTCGCTCTGCCCCCAGTCGGCACCCAGTAGCCCCTTCCCTTCGAGTCGATGCAGTGCTGGATACAAAGCGCCTTCCGCAACATCCAGAACACCGTCGGTTTGATCTCGAATCCATGCGCCGATTGCATAGCCATGTAGGGCCTGCTGTCGGACCGCTCGAAGAATCAGAAGGTCCAGAGTACCTACAAAGAGGTTGCTCCCTGCCATTGTTCGCTCCTTGCTGGGTGTACCTAAGTGAACTAGGTGTTATACCTTAGTGAACTAGGTGTACGGGTGCAAGGGCGAAGGGTTTCAACTTCGAGGCGCGAAGCCGCATTGAACCCAGCTGCTGCCGGGTTCCTCATGCCGAGGGCGAGCCCCTTGAGGCGACTCCACGATAGCCGGATGTCCCAACGTGTGGTCTGTGTCCGTCTAACGTTAGAGAAGGGAGAGGTAAACGTGCGTTTGCAGACATGGTCGAGACTCTTGGTGGACTACCTACTTCGCAAGGGCAGGGCCGCCGTCGCGCTAATACTCGTCTCAGGCGGAGTCGCTTTGCTCAGCGGGGATCAGTTCTGGGACCTGGCCGCGGCGGTGCTGAAGGCAATGTGGCCCGAGCTGGAGGTCGGCTTTGCCAACTCCTCCTTCTCAACCTCCTATCGGGTTGGCGTTGGAGTGCCGTTGGTTGCAATAGGCGTACTGCTCGTTGTTCTCCGAGCACCCTGGCTGGTGAACGGGCCACTTCAGGCGCGCGAGACGCTGCGTCAAGTGTGGAAGAACGCGAACCACATCGACTGTGAAGCGCTCATCACGCCCGACGTGAGACGAGCGGTGGAGGCCTTAGAGACGACCGCAGAGCTGTGGGAGTTTGAGCCTCTGAACCGGCCGCTCGTACAAAGGTACGGCGAAGACTATCGGACGCTAGTCCGCGAGTTGAAGGGGTGCTCCAAGGTACCTCCAGGCTTGACGGTGGCCTGTAGCCACCTGCTGTCTTCTCGCGTCGTGCAAGTTTCCAACGCACTCGCGGACCCGCAAGAATGACCAACAACACTGAGGAGGACACATGGAACCGATGAACGACGCTGGCCGGAGCCAGCAAATGTTTAACCTGCGCAGAGGAAATGAGATTCGAACAGCCCTGCAACTCGTGAAGCACTACAGGCTGCAGCACGTCGATGAGACTACCGATGAGGATGCGAGGCGCCTGGCCGAAGAGCTTGTTGTGGAGATTTCGTACATTCTCGGCCCTGCAGGAGAGGCATGCCACCGCTGCGAAGGCTCCGGAAGGGAGCCCTAGTAGGCCAAAGGGTCGGTTCCGTCGTCAGCTACCGTGGAGTCGCGTCAAGGCGAGGGAGATGGTGTGCGGGGTGGGGGAGCTGTGGCTGAGTGTGTTCATTTCGGTTCGATCGGTTGTCCAGTTGCTACTGCGTCAAGCAGCGTTCTTCGGAATCATGTCATTCGACGTTCTTAGGGCGACGTGGCTGGGCCTAGTTGCCGAATAGCGCGGCACCTGTGCTCATTGAGCGTCGTCGTGGGCTTGGCAGGTCAGTTCTTTGCGCCGCGGCGCCAAGGATCACCTGGAAGCGCCGTTATGAGGCGTTCTTCCACGAGGTTCATAGCCTGATCGAAAATCCAAGGCACCCCGGACCGCAACAAGGGCTCGATATCCGTTCGAAAACCTGGTGTCCTGGTCGTTTTGGCGTGAAGGCTGGCTTCGAACTGCGCTCTCGTTACCTGATGTCCTGCTTCCTTCATGTACTGCTGAAACGAATCGAGGACCTTAGAGCACTCGACGTACTTGTCCCGCAGCTCCGACCACGTGATTCCGCGTTCTGCCAGGAGGTCCTCAACATTACGGAAGCTCAGGCAGAACCAGCAGTGCAGCCAGATGGTGTGACTGATGATCTCGGGCGGGAATCGATGCCTACGATAGCTGACGTGCCCGTGTCCATGAGCTGAGTCTCTCAGGCGTCTTGTTAACCTGACAGTGCCGGTACGATGATCGGGCAACACAACAAACAAGTTGCAGAGGAGAATTGCTAGTGATGACTACCAACGACCCCCGTCGCCACCCGCGCCGTCGCTGGCTCATTCGAACTGTGGCTGTGCTCTCTGGGATCGTGGTCGCCGCGGTAATGCTGAGCGGCTACCGCGCCAACACTCAATGGCTCCTCTCGGGAATCGTTGCGGCGGAGTTCGCTCCTACCTCGACGGCAGCCGTCCCCACCACGGTGCTCGGGTTGCCCGTCGATGATGTCGACCTCGCAGTCGCCGATTCGCTAGGACAAATTGCGTTATTGCTGCGCTCCGCCGACTCCACTGCGGCTCATTTGCATCTGCTCGACACCGCGAGCACAACCGCGAGCACGGCTGGCACCCCAAGATCAGCCAACCTCAAGGGCTCAGTAGTCGTTGGAGTCGACCCGCTAGCAGTCCCTGCCCTCGATCTGTTTGCAGCAGCCATCCGTACCGGCAGGCACGCTGGCACACTGCATCTTTGGTTGGCCAACGACGCGGCGCCTGGGACCATCGACCTGCCTGGGCGACCAGTCCGAGATGTCGACTTGGTGGCAACGCCTAACGACTGGATCGCGTTGCCGGTACAGGACGAAATCAGTGGGCGCCTGATCCAGGTTGAACCGCTTTCGGCCAGCATTGTGGACACTGCACTCTCGGGCTACATACAACCTGGGGTGGATGTCGTTGTGCATTCCAACGGAGACCTGCTGATACCAACAATCGACGGTGATCTCGCCGGTTCGTACGTTGATCGCGTGGAGCCGGCGACCGGTCGAATAGTTGAGACATACCAGGTTCCCGGCCTTCTGGTGGGCGACCAGGATCTAGTGCTCCTACAACACAGCGACCTCGCAATGATCGCAACATCGAGTTTCGATGGCCAACTGGGCTTCTTGGCGATTATCGATTTCGCCACTGGAGCGGTGCGCACGGTCTGCCTGCCAGGTAAGCCGGTGCCCGGCGACGACCCACAGCTCACCAAACTCGAAGAGCAGGTGGTGCTCCCTATTTCGAATCGAGCTGGACTCTTCGATCGTTTGGCGATGGTCGATCTCGCGAGCATGAAGGTGGGTTCCGTCGACCTGCCCGATCGTGTCCGCGCGGACTCGGATGTGGTTTTGGTCCACCAGGATCAGTTTGCGGTCATCGCAGCGGCTGAGACGCTGGTGCGCGTCAGGCTCGACAACCAACAGGTGGATCTGTTCCCGCTGCCCGGCTTCGTTCCCGGTTCCACAGATCTGATCGTGCTGCCAGGCGATCGCGAAATCGCGGTACTTGCCCAGGGCGGCGACCTCTTCGCCAAGGCCACACTCGTGCGCTTCGACGTCTCCAGCGGAACCCTGGAGCAACTACCCCTTCCAGGCGCATTGACTGCGGGAGTCGACGCTCTGCTGATCTCCCGAGACGGCCCATTGCTCTACCCGGCCGGCGCTGCAGATGGTGCGCACACGCTGTTGCATCGTGCGTTTGTCAGGTCTGTGACCGGGCCGGCGCTCGTGGTTCTGACCAAAGATCCAGCCCGATCTGGATTCACCCTCTCCACCTGGGAAGGCACCAGTCGGCGCGATCACGAGCTCGAGGGCTTTCCACAAGGAGCAGTCGACCTCTGGCATCCCTCTAGCTCCACGCGCACCGACACCGACCAGGATTTCCTTCCCTTGGACGGGTACTGCTCGGCTGACGATTCGAACAAAGATGAGAACGGCAAGGACCCGGATGACCGCAACGGTGGTGACGATCCAGAAATTTGTTGGATACCCGGCTTCGGGCCAGCGGCCATCGACGAGATCACCGCGACGGGTCGCCTGATATCCCCGGCGCCACACTTCGACCCCGACGACGAGGGCACGGCGGTTGGCTACGATGACATCCTGTTCGTCGGCGGCCGCGACTCTCAGGGGCGACTGCTGAAAGAAACAGCGTTGGTAGACCCATACACGCGCAGCGTTCGCACCGGGCCGCCAATGTCCGTCGAACGGACCGCTCATCTGGCAAAGTCGTTGCCCAACGGCGACGTCTTGATCGCCGGAGGGAGAGATGCCCAGGGGCGCTCGCTGAAGCAAACGGAGTTGTTTGACGGTCGTCGATTCACACCTCTACCCGACATGGGTGTCGCCCGTTCGAGCGCAGCCTCGCAAACCCTCCAGCAGTGCGGCAATGTCTTGGTCAGCGGTGGCAACCCCGGCCCTTCCGGGCCCCCGTCGGGAAGTGCTGAGATCTTCAACCGGCTGATCAGTACCTGGCAGCCGACCGGTGATCTGCAGCAACCCCGCAGCCATCACCAGATGGTTGTAGCGTCCAGTGGAGCGGTCCTGGTGTTTGGCGGTGAGAACCAAGGAGTGCCGGTAGCTGAAGTGGAACGCTACGATCCCGAGCGCGGGACCTTCGAGGTTGTCGGGCAACTGATCGAGCCCCGCAGTCGATTCGCAGCGCTTGCCCTGGGCGACGATCGTGCGGTGTTGGTCGGCGGCCGGGGTGCATTGGTCTCAAGTGCAACCCATCCTTCTTCGCTCGCTACGGTGGAGCTTTGGGACCTGCGGGAGGGGGCCGGAACTATTCTCACTGAGCTTCCCTACGGCCTCGAGCAACCAGTGCTCATTAACAAAGGTCACAACACCATCTGGGTGGCCGGTGGCACGATCGAGGGCGAGCCCTCGAGCGCAGTGCACAGCATCGACCTTACGACCGGCGCGGTGGGTTTGGTTTCCACTACTGGGCCTAGTGGCATCCACTACACCTCCACAACTCGGCGCAAGAGAAGGACTGAGGAAAGCACAACCGGCACCGCACCGCCGGAGACACCCATCGAACGGGAGCCGGTCATCAGACCAGGTTCGACAACCCACGGAGACCCGGTCCCGCTCGAACCGGATGATCAGGATGATCAAGAGAACCCGTCGAACGGGCCGGGAGATGCGGGCGATCCAGTGCATCTGAATTCCGGTGAGTTCTTCCTCTCGGAAACCGACTACATGCTGAGCGGTCGCGGCGGTATGGATCTTTCGTTCATCCGTTCCTACCGCAGCCGCATTCGGTACCTTGGCGTCCTCGGCCACAATTGGGATCACAACTACAACGAACGCATGTTGCTGGTCGCCCAAGGCCACTACGACCTTCACTCCGGCGGTGGTGCTATCACCCGCTATACCCGACAGCCCGACGGTACATTGCTGTCGCCACCAGGGAGTTTCGACGAACTCAATGAACTGCCTGTTGGCGGTGTTGTCCTGCGCTCTCGCTACGGCTTCAAGAAGACGTTCGGAACAGACGGCCGACTGTTGTCGAAGGAGGATCGCTACGGCAATCAAGTGACCCTCGAGTACAACCCAGCAGGCCGACTAGAGGTGGTCAGAGACCCCTACGGAAGGGCACTACGCCTGACCTACCAGGACGATCTTCTGACCCGTATTGAAGACTTTGGCGGTCGCACAGTGGTGTACCAGTACAACGGTTCTCGCCAACTGGTGTCGGTGACCACCCACGCTGTCCAAGGCACGCCCAACGGCAACGACTTCCCGTTCGGCAAGACCACGCGCTATACCTACTCTTGCTGTGCTCGCCTTCAAGAACTCAACAACAACCTGCTTACTGTGACACGTCCGAACGAGGTCGCTTCTGGCGGGCCGCCCTACCTCATCAACAGCTACGGGGAGAAGCAGGGTACCTACCAGTTCGACAAGGTGACGACGCAACGGATGGGAGGCGTCAACCGCACCGGAATCCGAGCGGGCGGAAAAATCGGCTATCAATACCAAGCGCTCAATCAAGGAACCTCGCCGGACAATCTGAACATCATCAGGAACCGCACCACAATCACCGACGGCAACGGCAACGTGTCGATCTACGAGCACAACGCCCGGGGTGCCGAACTCAGGGTTGCTGCACGCTCCGGCAACCATCGACCCATCGACGACACTGCGGACCCAACGCCGGGCACAGACCCGACAGAGATTGTGGTGTCGAACGAGTACAACCCAACCGGGCAAGTGGTTAGGCAACAGCTCGGCGAAGGCAATGAGATTCGCTACACCTACGACGAGAACAATCCGGACCCGCTGCAACGCGGCAACGTGTTGCGCAAAGAGCTGGTGCCAGATCAGCGGCGAGGCGGCGTCGTTGAAGTTCAAGAAATGCGCTACGAGCCGATTTTCAATCAGCTGGTCAGCATCATCGAAGCACCGGGTAACGATCCCAACTATGTTCCCTCGGTGGGGTCCTGGAGCGCCAGACGATACACAACGACCTATACCTACGACTATCAGGAAGGCACTGACCTGACTGGCCTGGCCGGTGAACTCAACCGCTCGGTGGCAGACGTGCAAATGCTGCTAACTCGCAGCGGGATCGCCGTCGGCCTCGGCGATGTCAATGGCGACGGCCGCACCGATCAACTTTCCGGCAACGTGATCATCCATCAAGACCCGAGCGTTCTCCTACCGGACTGGTCGACCCAGCGCTTGGTGGAGGGTGGCAACGAGCAGCCCATTCGCATTCTCTACACCCAAAACGACTTCGGACAGGTGCTCACCGAAACCGACCCCGCCGGGGTGCTGACCCGTTCCGTGTTCTACCCCAACAGCGACCCCGACGGCGATGGCCAACCCACTGACCTCGCCCTCCCGGGTGATGGCGGGTATCTAAAAGCCCTGATTCGCGACGCACAAACCACACCGACGCGTCAGTCAAGTGTGCCTCCTGCTGCTCTTTCTCGCGGCTACCAATACGATCAGTTCGGCTATCTCACCGGCAACACTGACGGGCGCAACAACACATCGCGCCAGATCTACAATCAAATCGGCCAAGTAGTGCGCAGCATTTCGGCTGCACCGCACAACTATGAGATCGAGTACTTCTACGATCACAACGACAATCTCATCCGTCTCGACATCGAGAACAAGCTAGAGGCTGCGGACGGAAGCCATGGTGCGGTCGCAGCAAATCCTGCCTTCAGCACTCTCTATGGCTATGACATTTTGGATCAAGTGGTCATGGTCCAAGAGGAGTCGACCCTACCCGCGATGCCAGGAGAGCCGGTTCCTTCCGAAGCCTTCCGCACCAAGATGTACAGCTACGACGCCAATGGCAACGAGATCGAGGTCGTCTGGGCCGACGGCACTACCGAACAGCGCGAGTTCGACGCCTTCGATCGAGTCTTCAAGGTCAGACGTGCCGCGGGAACGGTCGATGAGTCCGTGGAGACCTTTCACTACGATCGCAACAACAATCGGACCCTGTCGGTGGACGGCTTCGACAACGGTGCGATCGATAGTCTGGGTGGCGATCCGACCTTCAGGTACTACGATGGCCATGACCGCCTGATCGGCGCGGTCGACGCTTTGGGCAACGTCAACGAGTACACCTACGATGTCGCGGGACGACTGCTCACCAGCCGCCGCTATGACGGGCAGGATGGTCGCAACCCAGATCGCCTGTTTGTCGGCCATGGAGCTCGGCTCCTCGAATCGGAGCAACGACACTACGACGAGGCCAGCCGATCCTTTGCAACCGAACGACAGTTGTTTGAACCCGGCACCGCGGGCGCACCGCGCAGTCTTCGCTCTCGTGTAGAACTCAATCGAGTCGGACTCGCAGCCCGGGTCATCGACGCGGAAGGGGAGGCAACGACGGTGGACTACGACGGCCTCCATCGAGCTGTGAGGTACACCGATCCGCTGGGCAATAGCACGGAACATACCTTCGACGGCGCCCACAATATCATCCGCACCACCACTACCGACCTCGTCGATCCATCGCTCGGCGGCGGCACCGTCCAACGCAGTGTCTACGTTGTCTACGACACCCAGAACCGACCGATACGACGGACCGGATGGGCCGGGGACACCACCTACCAACGTTACGACAGCCGTGCCAACCTGATTTGGCAGGCCGACAGTCGTGGTCCCCTGCAGGCTGATCCGATGAGCATCGTTCCAGTTCCGATCAATGCCCCGGGCAATGAAACGTCGTACTTTTTCAATGCCTTCAGCCTCGAGGTCGGCAAACAGTTGCAACTACGCGCCGACGGCCAAGGCGATGGTGCGCCCGCCCAGCCGCCTGCCAACCCAGACGGCCGAGTCGTGGAACGCAAGCGCTACGACGACCGTCACAACCTAGTGGAACTCACCGACGACGGCGACCTAGCGCCGGGCAGCACTACTACCTTTATCTACGACCGACGCAATCGGGTCAAGACGAAGGTTCGGCCAGATGGCACGCGGGTTGAGTACCGCTACGACGCTGATAGCAACTTGCTCGAACTGATCGATGGCAACCAGAACCGCATCAGCTATCAATACGACGACCTCGAGCGCAAGGTCGGCGTCAGTGTCGCACGAGGACCCGGCATCGAAGGCACAACAAAACAGACCTTTCGTTACGAGGGTCGTGGTCTGATGACCTCGAGCGTTGACAACAATGACCCCGCCGATCCGACCGATGATGTCCAGGTTGACTGGCGATACGACTCTCTCGGTCGACTGCTAGAGACCCGCTCGAACAACCGCTCAGTGAGCGCGCAGTACGCGGACGATGATCACGTCTCGCTGTTTACCCACAGCGACCGAGCCGTCACCCAGTACAGTCGCGACGCGAATGACCGAGTAGTCGCGACCCACTTTCGCGAGCAGGCAGGCGTTCCCTTCCGCCAGATCATGAGTTATCGCTATTCCGATCGCACCCGGACCGGTGCCGCATCCCTTGGGCCCGCTGCCGAATCGCGTGCGGTCTTTGATTCTGCTGCCAGACCGATCAGAGTGTCCCACTTTCCGCGTAGCAGCCCTACGGCACCGTACTACGACACTGAGCACATCTATGAACCAAGCGGCAAGCGGCGCGCTTCGATTCGGCATCACCAAAATGACACTGGCGATGTCTACCGCTTCGACAGCGCTGGGCGCCTCGTAGACACCGTCTACTCTGTCCCCGACCCAGTCGCCGAACTGGCGGTTCCCGGCAGCGGAGGCAACCCGGAACTACGCGAGCAGTTCGACCTAGACGGCTCGGGCAATATCGTTGCAGTTGGCCGGACCGACGCTAGTGGGTCCTCGACGGAAACCTACGTCGCTAATGCGATGAACGAACTCCGCGAAGCAGACGGCACGCCGCTGAGTTATAACGCTGACGGTTTACCTGCCGGCGACGGCTCCAAAAACTACACCTTCGACGCCTTCGGGCGGTTGCGGCGAGTGACCGACGCAAGCACCGGCCAAGCGTTGGCTGGTTACCGCTATGACACCGAGAATCGCCGGCGCTTTGCTACTTACGGCGGCGCGGCCAGTAGTAGCACGGAAACCCGTGAGCTGGTGTATTGGGGCGCTGCTGTGGTCGAAGAGTGGCTGCTCTTTACCACTGGCTCCCCGGCCTCCTCCTCAAGCATCCTGCTCCACCGTGCTGTGGGCGACGATTACCGCCAGTTCGCCGACCGCAACGACGTCGACAGTGACGGAGACCGCTCGGAAACGCTCGAATACTGGGTCGCCCACGATCTCTTGGACAGCGCGGTGTTCGCAATCGACGCGGCCGGCACGGTGCTCGAGAGCTATCGCTACGACGCGTACGGTACCCCGACAATTCTCGATGCGGCAGGCCAAGAGATGCCGCGCTCGCGGATCGCGAATCGCGATCTGTTCACCGGCTATCGGTACGAGTTCGAGAGTGGCCTTTACCACGCTGTGAGTCGCGATCTAGATCCAAGGCTGCGTCGGTTCGTCCAACGCGACGGGCTCGGTCTGCTCGGCGGTAGCAATCTGTACCAGTACGCGGGTGGAGACCCGGTGAACTTCGTCGACCTCGCCGGCACCTCGACCCACCGCACCAACGGTAGCGCCCAAGGGCCGGCTATGAGTCGGGCTCAGCTTGACCAACTGATGGACTCCATCAACCAGCTCTATCGTGCAAAGGGGCTCAAACTCTTTCGAGACCCCAACCTGAGCGAAGCCCTCAAGCAAGAGAAGCTGCGCAAGTTGGACGAAACGATCTTCAAACTGAAGCAGAGCGTTGCCGAGCGATACAACGCCACCCGCAATCAGGGTGCCCGCAAGGGCGGTTGGCAAGTGGATTGGGACGGCATGGAGGAGCTCGCCCGCGGCGTGTGGGCAGGTGTGGTGACTGCAGCTAGTTTCGTACCAATCGTCGGGGACATCCTCGACGGCATCGGAGTCATCGTGGGTTTCGACGTAGCTACCCTCGACTGGCTTAGCCCGACCGAGCGAGCCATCATGGCCGCAGCCTTGGTCATCGGTTCAGGAACCGCCGCGGTGCAAGCATTGCGTGCAGGAAAGAAGGCGTTGCGCGCTGCGGAGGGCGCGGCGGACGGTCTTGATGCCGCCGGAGACGCTGCTCGGGCGAGTCGCGGCACACCCACCTGTAGTGGCAGTACCTGTAGGCCGGGCAGCAGCGAGTGTTTTGCCGCGGGTACTCAGGTGTGGACGAGCACCGGACCGGTTGCCATCGAAACTGTGAGAAGGGGCGACAATGTTCTCGCTTGGGATCCCGTCAAAGACCGGGAACGAGAGGCCGAAGTCGAGGCACACGTCTCGCATGAAGTGGCCCAACTGCGACGACTAGAACTCACCTCAATCGATGGCAAGGGATCAACCTCAAGTGTTGATGTCACGCCCGAACATCCGTTCTGGGTGAGCGAGGAAGGATGGCTACCGGCGGGCAACCTCCGACCCGGCGATGTTCTGGTCACGATGACCGGTGGCCGTGCGCTTGTGCGATCCAATACCAGCCTCCAAGGCTCATTCACCGTCTACAACCTCAACGTTGAGGATGTCGACAACTACCACGTAGGGCCACTGCGCCTGCGCACCCACAACGTCGACTGCACAGATCTTTTCGACAACGTCGAAGAGGCCACCGAAGCGTTGAAGAAAGGCGACCCTGAGAAACTCAAGGGTGTCCCGACAGCGAGCCAAGAAGGCGGCGTCGTGGTAGCCATGGAGGCCACCGTCAATGGCAAACGCAAGCTCGTCGTGGAGGAGTCCGCTGACACCGGAATGCTCATTACCGACAAGGTGCAAAAGGCTGTAGACGATGTAAGACCCACCAGTAACCGACCCGAGACCCTGGGCGGCTGCGCTGAACAACGCTGCGCAGACGAGCTTTTCGACTCAGGGACGGTGGAGCCGGGTAGCTTCAAAGTTGGCACGCCGCTCCGACGCAAGGAAGGCAAACTGGTAGAAATCCCGCCTTGCGACAACTGCCAAGAGGTCTTGCCGAAGCTGGGCATCGATCCGCCGTAGCCAGTTCGGCCGCGCGATCTGAACCGAGTGTTGCCCAGCGGGCGTAGTAGTTGCCACCTCCTCGTATGGTCAGTTAGTTGCCGAGTAGTCCTGCACCTGCTGCACTTCAGATTAGCGACCTGGGTCCTGCAGGAAATACTGACAACCAAGCCCGACAGCCTGCCGTGGCAACTGCCGGAGCAGATGAGATCTTGCGGAGCTGGGATTGGCGGGAGTTCATGGAGATCGTGTGCGTGAAAATTCGGCAGGTAGCTCCGGATTCTCAATGAACGTGCCTAGGTTCCGGGGTCATCCTGGCGTTGACCTCATCGTCAGGCTTGCGGAGGAATTGGTCGCCCTCGGTGCGTGCTGTGATTTGGGCAACGACGCGGTTGCTAGCTCAGGCTAACAGTGGCCTGACCCGCGTGGGTTCTGACGCCTGCTGGACGAGCTTTCTGGGCGGCCGTGAGCAGCCTTCTCCAATCGTGCGCGAGGCCCGGTGAATGAGGTGCCCGTTGTTTGCGCATGGGTTTGAGAGTCGGGATGGCTTGGGAGTAGGTGGGCTCGGGGTTGGGTGGATTCAGGGTGGAGAGCCCACGTGCGTTTCCCTACTTCTCCCGAGAGCCGATCACTCGGCCAGGTCTTCGGCGATTCGAGCAATCGCCACTCGAATCTTCAGAGGCAAACCCGGCAATTCGGTGGATGGTAGGAGAGGACGAAGCTCGTCGAGCAGTGCCTCGTCGTCGGCATTTTCGTGCCATAACAATAGCTCTTTTGTGAACACGCCTCGGCTCATTGATCGACGCGAGCGAAACTTCGGCAGCCTTGATTGGAACTTGGACAAGCGTTGATCGAGGCGCTCCTTGTCGATCGTCGCATTGATCAGGGTGGTGATCGGAGAGGAGTTTCATGTCGACAGTTATTATACGAAAGTGTAAATTATATGTCGATATGTTTATGGCGATCGGCACCGAAGTTAGACGGTCCTCTTGTGCAGAGCTCTTGGATGCACGTGGACGACCAGTGGCCAGAGAACGGGACCTTCGGGTGCATCACTGCTGCAGCCGCAGCATGTGCCTGGCACCCTCTGCTGCTGCTGACCCTTTGCTGCTGCTGGAGTCTCCGCGAGGTGGTGCACCGATGCCATGCTGCCAAGGACGGTGGTCGCTCTCGGCTTCAATCGCTGAGCACGCGCTTCGTCACACCGCTTCGTCACACCGCTTCGTCACGCCGCTTCGTCACGCCGCTTCGTCACGCGGCTTAGTCACACAGAGCAGGGCGACTCGAGATTCCTTTGCCCGATCTCGACGTCGCTCTTCCCAGATTTACCGGCCCAGATCTTACGGCCCAGACCTACCGGCCCAGACCTACTGGAGCCGGATCTACCAACCCGGACCTAAACGCGAACCTCCAACACCATGTTGGTGGGCGTTTCCGCCGCGCGCTTCACGTCGTTGAAACCGGCCTCGTTCAGCACTTCAGTAAGCCGCTTCTGGCCGGCCTGCGCGCCGAGCCCTAGTCCCACTTCCTGCGCCAGCGACGCGGGTGTGCAGACGGTGGTGGAGAAGGCATAGTAGATCTGGCCGAGCGGGTGCATGTTCTCGGACATGGTGTCGCCAGCGATCGGTTCGACCAGCATGAAGGTGCCATCGGGCTTCATTGCCTCGCGGATGTGCCCTGCCACACCAACCGGATCGCCCATGTCGTGCAGCGCATCGAAGATGCAGGCGAAATCGAACTCACCTCCCGCGAAATCCTGCGCCTCGGCGACGTGGAACTCGACATTGGTGACGCCTGCCGCCGCCGCCTTGGCCCGGGCTGCCTCAATCGAAGGCGCGTGGAAATCGATGCCGTGGATCGTCGAATTGGGATAGGCCTCAGCCATGAGTACCGTTGACGAGCCATGGCCGCAGCCGATATCGGCAACCTTTGCGCCCGCTTTCAGCTTGTCCTCCACGCCTCCGAGCGCGGGGATCCAGTTGTCCACGAGATTGGCGGCGTAGCCGGGACGGAAGAAGCGGTCGGTGCCGCAGAAGCAGCAGGAGGACTGGTCGCTCCACGGCCGTCCCTCGCCCGACTTGAACGTTGCAACGGATTTCTCATGCTCTGCGTATTGCGAAACCACAGCTTGGATGAAGCCCTGCATGCAGGCGGGCTGGCCTTCGCGCGTGAAGATCAACGCCTGTTCGGGGGACAGCGAAAACTTTTCGGCGTCGGCGTCATAGGTGACGTAGCCGGCTGCGGCGTTCGAGCCTAGCCATTGGTGCAGGTACTTTGGGTTGAGGCCGGTCTTCGAGGCAAGTTCTTCGAGGGTTGAGGGGCCGGCTTCGTCCATGGCGGTGTAGACGCCGGATTGGTCGCCGATATAGGACATGAAGAGGCTGAGGGCGCCGGCTACGTCGCCGATCACTTTGCCGGCTAGTTCGCCTAGTACTTCTTCGTTGATCTCTTCGGTCATTCCTGTGCTCCTGTGGAGGTTGGTTGGGGAGTGGGACTAGATCACAGGGGGTTGGGGTTGGGGGTGAGGAGCGGCGGGTTCTTTCGGGGAGGTGTCTCCTGGAGTTCATATGGACGGTAGAACTACGTTTGTGTAGTTCATCCGTCGACATGAAGTGGTCGTCGATCAGCTGAGCGTGGGCGGGCGAGGCCTCGGGTGCCTGGCGTTGCCTGCTCTTTGGGCGCGAGGGACGAAGTCCTTTCTCGGTTTCGAACGCTGAGTCAGCGGGGGCAGGCCGCGGACTGCTGAGGGTTGCGGGCACTAGAAGCAACTAGGGGCTGGTAGCAGGTGGCCCAGCAGGCCACCTAAGGCAAGGAGGCCTCCTGATGGAGCGGCTCGTTTCTTAGGGAAGCAGGAAGGGCCCTTTGTTTTCAACGGTTTCACGAGCGTGCTTGGATAACGCAAAAGTTCTTGCCTTAGTGGAGTCACGTGTCTGGGCCGACATTGATCTTCTTGCACTGCACGAGGACAGCGAAGTGGTGTTTTGGAACCTGTGAACGCAACGCAGATCGTCGTCTAGATCGTCTGGAACCCCTGCGAGCAAGCGTCGGCCGGTTTATCGAAACTCATCGGAGGTTCCAGCACTGGAAACAAGAACTCGTTGCTATCGCTCCAGTGATCGACAGCAACCAACGCAAGCGCGTTCAACAAGCAGGGGCCAGGGCGCAGGATCTTGGCGAGCTGACTGCCAATCTGTAGCCTCTCCGCTAGTCACACAACTGAGGCTGCGGATCGGTAGAAACTGAGACCAGAGTACCGCTGCTGTCGAGTTCGACCACCACGTGACCATCCCAACCTGTGCTGTAGATCGCTTTGTCCAGGGAGTACGGCCTAAAGGTCCTGACGCCATCGGCGACTCGAACAGAGGTTGTGGCTCGTGCACTCGTGGTACTCGCGACCAGGTCGTCGATCACGCCAGTGCGAGGGTGACCGTGCGTCCATGCTGAGTAGCCTTTCCGCTTGCAGGGTTGCCCAGCGCCAATCAGGGCGACGTGCGGAGCCACTGCAGCAACCAGGTCTGCTGTCGTGCCGTTGGCTGAACCGTGGTGGCTCACCTGGAGCGCGTCCGCCTTGAGCAGTTCGGGTGAGGTCTTGTACTTCTCGAGAAGATCTTCGATTGCAGGCTCCTCCAGGTCTCCCAGGAAGAGAACCGAAGCGTTGCCCCACTCGACGCGAAGCACGATGGAGTGATTGTTCTCGTCATCGAAGTGATTGCTACCCCAATCACCGGGATCCGTGGTCTGGCCCCACAAGACGCTGATCTTCGGATCTTCCGAACCGCTTGCGGAGCAATCGATCGGGTCAATGACTCGGTTGGTGAACCCTGCGCTCGTGAAAGTGGTTGTCTTGACGTACCAGTAGGGGGTGCCGGTGTCGCTCGCGTACCTTTGCAGGGCTTTCTGCCCCGCCTTCCCTGAGCCGGTCGTCTGACCGTTGTCCACGAGGTTGTGAGGTCGGTACTGGCTGATCACATGCTTCACGCTTCTGGTGTGATCTAGGTGAGGGTGTGTGAGTAATAGCAGGTCTAGGCGGCTACCAAGGTGAGGGCGGGTGTCGAAGAAATCGAGCAGGTATGCACTTAGTTTCTTTGCTCCATCTTCGTTCGCTCCGGATCGCCACCTGCGAGTCTTCTCGCCTCCGGTGTCAATGAGGAGGGACCCGCAGGGGAACTCGACCAATGAGGCATGGCCTTGGCCAACGTCGATCAGGTGAATCTTCATGTTGGCGGTGAGGGTGGCCGGGAGTGCGGCCAGGAGGAGGAGTAGGAGGAGTGGCGCGAGCAGGTGCTGTGGTAGGCGAGAGCGGTTTGGTGTCTTTCTCAAGGATTTGTCTCCTCTGCATTGGCAAGTGTTCCGTGGCGGCAAGGCTTAGGTGACAAGTGAGACGGACCGGTGGGGCAGTTTCCTTGCGTCAGTTGTCGTTGTCGGCGAGCATGCCAGCAAGCCGGCAAGGAGAGAAAGGCGCCGCCCTCAAGCGCTCTATGTAAGAGATCAGCATCACTGCCGCAACATGTGCCTGGCACCCTTTGCTCGCTGGTAGATCTCTGTGAACCACCAAAACTGGTCGGATAACTTCGGAACAGGTGGTTGGGTTCGTCGGAATAGGCAGTTGGGCGGTCGAGTTCTCGCAACGGCGTACTATGTGATCTCGGTTGCCGCGAACGACGTGTCTCGCCAAGACCGGAAACGAAGGTCTGAACCAGTCTGAACCGTTATGCAGAAGAACAGCTGGCCGGCATTGGGCGCGATGATCGCCGTGCTGCTCGCGGTATCCGGGTGTTCGCTCTTCTACGAGAGCACTCGGCCGGTACCTGACGCTGCGCGCAACCTGCACTGTGTCTTGGAGTACCGACCGGCAGTTGGCGGCGTCGAACCGTCAGATAGCGACACCCCATTTTTCGACGTGCTGTTCATGGCGACGGCCAATCCATACCGGCTCGAAGAGGTGTACATGAACCCGGTGGACATGCTGTTTCATGGAGCGGTGGGTCCGGGGCGCCATCTGGCTCGGGACCTGACGACAAGCGGTGTGCGCTGCGAGTCCCAGCTCTGGACGAAGGGCAAGCGCTTGAGCCAACGGTTCAAGCCCCGCCGTGGTCTGCGCTGTCGACGACTTGGCCATGATGAGGTCGTGTTCGAGGTAACGACCAAGTATGGTTCTTGCCGCATGGCGCTTGCCGAAGGTGACGGGGCGCCGAAATGCAAGACGTATCGTTTTCGCAATGGCCAAGCCTCCGACATCGGACAGGCTATCGATGCCGTCTTGAATGAGCCCTGCAACGCTGAAGTTGCAGAGCACTAGCCTAGCCTAAGCAAGACACAGATGTCGGCCGACTCGGAAGAGCCCCGGCACGATGTATCGAACTATTCCTGGCCGCATAGGACTTAGACGGAATGAGCAACCCCTTCCCGAACAGCCCGCACCGGTGTCGCACGCAACCCCTTCTGTAAACCCCTTTGCAATCAAGAGGCCCTGCCGTGTCAGGCCCAGGTAGGCCTACGCAGCAGTTCTTGCTCCTAGTGGCCTCACTCAGCGTGACCTCAAGAACCGCACACGCCGCGACAGGTCATCGCGATCTGCGGCGGTGAGCAATCGCGCCAACTCGCCGAGATCGAAACCACGAAAGATGAAGCCCTCTGAGCGCATTTCCTCCATTCGCGTTACCAGGGCCTCCACATCGGTGACGAGAGGAGGGTCGTCCAGGGCGACCGAATCGGCAAGGCGGTAGGCGTCAGCGATGGCAGCCAGAATCTCGGCGATGTCCTCGGCGCTGAGCCAACGTCCCCTCGTTGCAACGCCGCTTGGCCTGTTGAGGTGAGTGAGGTCTTCGAGCGGGTTGCCTTCGAGCAGCACTAAGTCTGCGCGTTTCCCCACTGTTACAGTGCCGAACTCGTCACTGCGGCCCATTGCCGCCGCGGCTTCGACGGTCGCGGTCCGAAGCACCTGCCAGGGGTCAAGTCCGGCCTCGGAGAGCATTGCTAACTCCTCGTGGAGGGCAAGACCCGGAATCAGAAACGGCAGTCCACCACCCGAATCAGTGCCTGCAACGAATTTCGCGTCGATCTGGGTGAGCTCGCCGAGTATCTTCTTCGAGTGTTCGAGCACTCTGCCTCGGATTTGGTCGATCCGCTGCGGTGCCCCCTCGGCGAGGCTTCCCCAGTCGTGACGGTCGCTGGGGTTCACCAGCCCAAGTGGCATTCCTGCGAGACGACTTCGCGCTTCCTCGCCGCGCAACACGGTGTAGTGAACGGCTAGGGTTGGACAGTTCCATAGTTCCCTTCCCTGCGTAGCAGCGAGGTAGTCCTCGTCGGTGATTGCGAGGGTGCTATCTACGATGTATCCCTTGAAGTGCTCGATAGTCCGCTGGCCAGCGTCAATGGCTTCGGCGAGTGTGATCCCTCCCGGAACGTGTCCAATCACCGCGACCCGCAGGCGCTTGGCTTCGCCGATGACTGCCTGGTACACGTCGCGCTGGAGACCGTTGTGGAGCTTGACGAAGTCGAAACCGGCTCTCACTTGCTCACGAACCTCTTGCCGGGCAGCGTCCGGCGTGCCGACCACGGTCGCGTAGTACTGCAAGGGACTACTGCTGAGAATGTGGCCGGCGAGGTACATGGTTGGACCAAGCAGTTGACCGGTGGAGATCCGGTCTCGGACAGAGAGCATCCACTTAAACCCGCTCATGTCGCGAACGGTTGTTACGCCGTGCATGAGATTCAGCAGGTGTTGGCTGTTGGTGACCAGATGGTGGGTGTGCATGTCCACCAATCCGGGCATCAAGTAGCGGCTGGTGCCGTCGATGAGACGCCAACCGTCCGGGACCCGGACCTGTGCGGTAGGGCCGATCCGCTGGATCATTCCCGCATCGACCAGAACGGTCTGATCAGTGCGAATGGCGGAGTTGGAAGGATCGATCAGGTTGACGTCGGTGATCGCGAAGGGCTCGCTTCGATGCCTCTGAGAGAGGTCGAGCCAGAGTTGATCGATCTGGTTTTCGGCCAGGAAGAAGTTCCACCTTTGACTTTGCCGGGCGTCGGCCTTGAGTCGCGGTGCCTCTCCAGCTTTGGCGCCGGCCTGTGCGTCGCCGGCTTGGCCTCCGCAAGAAGAGAGAAGGGCAACCAACAGCAATCGGGTCGTCATCAAGCTCCGCGATCCGTTTCTCATCGGGTGCCCTTCTCGCCGGACGGCAGATCAGCGATCCAACCCTGCACCACTTTGAGTCCTTGCTTCCAGTGGCGCTCGATCGCGGTCGCGGCCGTGCGGCTGTTGCCCTGCTCAAGCGCAACGATGACAGCTTCATGCTGCCCACACGAGCCGGGCACATCAGCGAGACCCCGCGTGAGTGAGCCGTCGACTCGCCGGACTTGATCGTAGAGCGTCGAGAGCAAGTTGATCAGCTCCCGATTGGGACCGTTGATCCAAAGGCTCTCATGCCAAGCACGATCGAGCTCGCTCAATCGTCTTGGGACAGTCGATGTGGACATGTCTTTGTTGAGCTGGCGGAGACGGTCGACGTCGGCTCGAGCGGAATCGAAGCCGATACGAACCGCCAGAGCTTCCAGCGTTCCCACGATCGGGTAGAGGTCGGCGACGGCCTCAGGATCGACTGATGTAACGCTAAACCCGCAACCGAGCTTCGCCTCCACCAACCCCTCGTTCTCCAACCCGTAAAGGGCTTCGCGCACCGGCGTCCTGCTGACGCCGAGCTCCGCGCTCAGCGGTTCCTCTCTGATAGGGGAACCCGCCGGAAGGCTGCCGTCGAGGATACGGTTTCGCAGAATTGCTGAGATTTCTTGGCGGAGTGGGATTCGTTGGATCATCGGTGATGGCCTTCTGCTTGAGGTTTTGTATTTTGTATACGAAAACCTAACGGAGAAGTTCCACCCTGCACGAGGCCTCTTCCAGCTTTGCCGTTCTGGCAGCTCTTCCAGCTTTCACCGCCCCGCTTGCAGCTCCCGCAGTCCGAGACTCCCGCTCAGATTAGTGCGTCGAGGTCCTCGGCCCGTTGGGCTATGTGGTCTGCGCCGGCGGCAAGAAGACGCTCGGCCAGCGAGGCCCGCGCGTGGCCACCGGTAGGGGAACCAACTGCCGGCCAATTCGGCAGGCAAAGCGATAGCCGCTAGAGCGTGCACAGTCCCTTGGCCTCCAGAAGCCGGTCTCCAAACAGGCCTCTGACACCGTTATCTGAGAGGCGTTCAAGCTGCCAAACAGGCCTCTGAAAACTTTGTCGAAGCCGGACACCTTTCTCGACAGTCGGCCAGGTCAAGGTTTCAGAGTTGTCGATGGGTCCAGCCGTGCTGCTCGCAGCGAAGGAAGGAGTACAGCAAGTAGCACCACCACGGCGAGTGCGAGTACTCCAGCGGCCATCGACACTGGGTCTGTAGACGAGACGCCATACAGCACGCTACCCATCGCCGAACCAAGAGCCAGCGCGATGCCAACGCCGAGAGCAGCACCCACCAAGGAAAGCCTGAGCCCTCTGCTCAGCATCATCGTGACCAGCTTTTGCTGGGTTGCGCCCAATGCCGCGCGAACACCGAACTCGAAACGTCGTTGAGAAACGGCGTGCGCCATCACGCCGTATAGGCCAGCCGCCGATAGGACTAGGGCCATGAGTCCGAGGCCCCCAGCAAGTTTTGCTCCCAGCTTGAACATCCACAAAGAACTCTCCACATGCTCATCCATGGTTTTGCCATCGATAACGGGTACTCGTGGGTCGATGGCGCTGAAGATTTCGGGCAACGCTTCCAAGAGACCGGCTGTGTGTTGTGTGTTGGCAATCAGGACCGCCTGGCCTCGTGGGCTTTGTGCCAACGGTCTGAAGATGGCTGGGCGTGGCGGTTCGTTGAGAAAGAGATAGCGACTGTTGGCCGCGACGCCAACCACGCGAAATGTCTGTGCGTCTGCAGACTGTTGAAAACGCACCAGTTTTCCGATTGCGCTCTCCTTGGGCCACAATAGTTCGGCCAACTCACTATTGACGATCACCACAGGTTCGCCGTTTGCTTGGTCGTGCAATCCGAAGTCGCGTCCCACGGTGAGTTCGGTTCCAATCGCTGCGAAGTAGCCGGGGCTAATCGAAGCGCGCCAGCTCTCGGTGCCCTTGTCTTCATAGGTCAGGCCATCTTCGTGGGCAAAGAGCTGCGCACTTGCAGCTCGATCACCCAATGGTATGAGGCTAGATACCGCCGACGCCTCGACGCCAGGCCACTCCGCAACCTTGCTCCTGAGCGCGTCGAAAAATCCAGGCACGTCGAGATTCGGATCACCGGCTAAAGAGACATCGAACTCTGCAACAACGCGCCCGGCGGGTTCGAAGCCTGGTGCCACGTCGCGCACTGCATCCAAACTGCGCAGTAGGAGGCCGGTGGTAACGAGCGAGGCCAATGAGAAGGCGACCATGCAAACAACCACCACCGACAGACCGCGCTGGCCCCGCCGTGAACTGAGAGTGCGAGCGCTGCCCAAGGCTGACGCGGGATCAACCGCCGAAGCCTGTAGTGCAGGAGCGAGACCGAATACCAGTGCCGAGGAAAGCGCGATCAGTGCGCAAATCAGTGCCACGCTGAAGTCCGGACTCGCGTCGACGGCGAAGCGGTAGGGCAGATTAGGAGTGAGTGTGCTCAATACTCCCGAGGTCATCCAAGCGGCGGCCAGGCCGAGCGCCCCTCCCAACATCGCAAGGAGCACGCTTTCGACTAATAGTTGACGGATAAGGCGTGCCCTCCGCACGCCCATGGCGTAGCGAATCGCCATCTCGTGGCGCCGTCCGATGGCCTTGGCAAACAAGAGGCTGGCGACGTTGCCGCACGCGACGAACAGAACCAGCGCGGAGCCTGCCAAGGCAAGTGTGCCGATGAGTTTTGGTATTCCCGCTGCATGAGGCGAAATGCCACCTTCCACTTCGCCGAATAGCGACAGCCGCAGATCGCGGTTGGCTTCGGGGTGTGCATCGCGCAGCCGCGCTGCGAGGGGTTCGAATGCCGGTTCCGCATTACGCAGCGAGAGGTCAGACGACAAGCGTGCAACCGCCAGCCACGAACTCCCTGAGGCCTGCTCGTTCCAGCCCTCGGTCCATTGCTCCGCATCGGCCCAGGCCCAAATGGGCACCCAAAGGTCCATACCGAGACCGAATTTGGTTCCGTTGAAACTTGCTTCGGCAATGCCAAACACCTGGAAGGAGTGATCGTTCAGGCGAACAATAGTCCCAACAATGTTCGGGTCCTGGTCGAACTCTCGGACCCAGAGGTCATGGCTCAGCACTACCACCGGCGCGGCTCCGGTGTGCGCCGTTTCTGCTGCGGTGAAAGTTCTGCCTTGTTGGGCCTCCACCTGCAATACATCAAAGTACGTGCCTGAAACTAGCTCACCGTGTACCACCGAGACTCGATCGTTGACACCCAGCCCGAACGTCTGGAGGCGATGCGCCATGATCCCGTCGAGGGCGGTGTCTGGTTGATCGGCAAGCAAGCGATAGTTGGCGTAAGACAGTCTGCGATGCCCACGCTCATCGGTTTGAAACACGCGCACGACTTGCTCCACGTCTGGCACTGGCAGCGTTCGCCAGAGAACTGCGTCGACCATTCCTAAGATCGAGGCATTGGCACCGATACCCAGCGCCAAAGAGAGCAGTGCCAGTCCTGCAAACACTGGCCTTCGCGCAAGCCCCCGTGCCGCGAACTTGAAGTCACTCATCAGACCGCTCATTGTTGTCTCCTGCTGGGCTGAATGCCGGTTGGTGGGTTGAACCGGCATGCCCGGCCGTTCTGCCGCATCCGATTTGGTTAGTTCGAAGGATTGAAAGATCGTCAGAAGCAGTGCTTTTGGTAGGGACGCAAACGAGCGAGCGACGTATGTGGCTGCTGCAACCCGCGAATCGGCGCGGCGGTGAACTACCGCGTCTTCAAAGCACTGCACGATCTCTTCCCGTTCCACCGTCGATGAGCGCGGAAGAAACGCGATGAGTGCCATTCGATAAGCCGGCACAGCTAGCCGTTGCAAACTCATCGCGAGACTCCTCCGGCACTGCCAAGGTCGATCAGGCCTTGGCCGTCGGCCGCGCTCAAGAGATTTCGAAGACGCTCCGCTTCAGCTTGTAGTACGACGTGGCCGAGGCCTGTCAACCGGTAGTAGCGCCGTCGATCGTCGGCGTTAGGGGCCGCCGTGGCGTCGCACCGAACGATCAGCTCGGTCTGCTGAAGGCGCCGAAGCATCGCGTAGAGATTGGTGGGTACCAACACCACTTGACCGTTAGTTCTCTCCTGAATCGCCTTGACTAGGCCGTAGCCGTGCAGCTCTTCGCTTGCGAGAGAGAGCATGACCAGAAGGTCGACTGGCTTAACCGGGAGGTGGCGAAGCGCCTCCTCATGAGAGCGGAGGGCGGGAGAAGCGTTGGAACTGCTCATGATCCACTATACGCAAAATCATAATAGTGGTTGCGATTTTCCCACCGCCAAACAGGTGGAACTGGTTGGTTCACGAACCGCTGGACACACCCCGGCAGCTCGCGATCTTGTCTTTGTGCTCCATCAAGATCGATGAGCACAGCTCGTGGGCGATCGCCTGGCGCTCCTTGGCCGACATGTCGTCCATGCTAGGTAGCGGAGCTAAGGGCAGGGTACCTTGCCAGGTGCCAGGTGCCAGGTGCCAGGTGCCAGGTGCCAGGTGCCAGGTGCCAGGGGTGCGGTGCCCCAGAGGTGCGGTCGCCCAGGGGAGCCTGGCAAATGTTTTGGATAGAACCATGCAGTCTCCTTACTAACAACTAACTGAGCCAGTACCCTCGGATACTGCCCTTGATATACTCCGATTCACTCTATGCATGAAAGGAGAGGGGAGGCTCAATCCGATGGTGAAGAGATTCGTCCTGGGGCTTCTGCTCGCGCTTGGCATCGGCGCCGCCGGCGGCTGGCTGGTCTACCAGCTACGTTCCGCCAGCCTCCAAGAGGAGTCAGAAACTCTGCGCGCAGAGACCCAGGAACTCATCCAGAGCGCAACGCGAGCGGGGAATCGAACCTTTACCGGGTCGCGGGACGCCCGCGCCGATCTTGAGCGCCTGATCGAAGAGGGCAAGACGAAGACCGGTCGCCTGATCGAGCTCGAAGCCGAGATCGACGCGTTGCGCACGCAGTCGATCTGGATCGCCGGCGTTCTCTTCGTCGTCGCCCTGGTGATCACGGTCGTCCGAACCCTCCGGCTGAAGACGATGGGCAAGCTTGAGTCCAGCAGTAGCCAGAACGGCAACCCCTTCATCACAGGCTTCGACTGAGGACGGCGCCAACGGGGGCGCCGCGCGAATCCACAACAACCTCTCAAGGGTTGCCTCTCAAAGGGTGGCAGGCACATGTTTTCGACACTGGCAGGGCTCGCAGATAGAGGTGTCAGATAGAGGTGTCACACGAGTGATTGAGAGTGTGCCGGCGAAGTCCTGATTTCTGGAGCTCTCGCACGGTTTTTGGTTTTCGCGGTAGCCCTTGAGCGACTCGTCGGGCGCTTGTGCGCCCTCGTCGCTGCTTTCCTAGAACTGGAAATAGATGAATGGTTGGGCTTCGGTACGAACAAAAGCCAGAGCAGCGGCAAAGAGGGCACCCCAAGAAAGGCCAAAGACAATCGGCGGCATACCGTCGAGCCGCCTCAGCGAGACGCGACTCATTACAAAGTGGGCGACAGCAAAACCGAGAATCACGATCCACCAGGCTGCGTCGAGCTGTGTTTGGGAGACGACGGTAGCCGTCGAGGGCACCAGGGCCAGGATCGAACGGACCGCTAGCCATGCCGAACCGAGATCTTGGGCGCGAAAGAAAATCCAGCCGAGTGCTACCCAGGCGAAAGTCAGGGTCCACGCCAGCATTCCCTTCAACCAGCGGACGGAAGCTGAGCGATCATGCCCGGGCTGTGCTGCGGAGCTTCTCGACCACAGTCGGTAAACCACCAGCCCTATTCCATGCAATGCCCCCCACACGAGGAACCGCCACGCGGCTCCGTGCCACAGGCCGCCCAGCACCATGACTACGATCAGGTTCACGTAGGTTCTGAATGCTCCCAATCGGTTACCACCGAGCGAGACGTAAAGGTAGTCGCGCAGCCAGGTCGACAGCGAGATATGCCATCGCTGCCAGAACTCGCGCAAGTTCCTTGCCAAATAGGGTGCTCGAAAATTCGCTCCCAGATCGAAGCCGAGCAGACCTGCGCAGGCGATGGCCATGTCCGAGTAGCCCGAGAAGTCACAGTAGATCTGGATCGCATACAGCAGTGTGGCCAGCACCGCCGATGCCGAGCCGTACGCTGTAACGTTGGCGAAGAATGCGTCGGCCGCCACCGCCACATTGTCCGCAACACAGGCCTTCTTGATGAAGCCGAACAAGAACAACGCAAGATGGGAGCGCACGGCGACATTGCTGAATAGCGCCCGACGGTCGAGCTGGGGCAAGAAGCTTGCGGCCCGCACGATGGGCCCCGCTACCAGTTGCGGGAAGAAGGCGACGAACAAAGCAACATCCAGCAGGCTGCGTCTTGCCTCCAACTGACGGCGATAGACATCGATGGAGTAGCTCAGCGTCTGAAAGGTATAGAAGCTAATTCCCACCGGCAACACCAAGCGCAGACTCTGTAGATGCGGCTCGAACCCCACGCTCGACAGCAGCGCCGCCGCAGAGTCGATGAAGAAATCGAAGTACTTGAACAGAGCGAGCATGCCCAGGTTCACCACCAAACTGGTGGTGAGCAGCAGCTTGCGCTTGGACGCAACATCGCTCGTGGATAGGCCTCGTGCCACTAGATAGTCGACGGTGATGGAAAGCACGATCAACCCGAGGAACCGCCAATCCCAGGCTGCATAGAACGCAAAACTCATTACTAACAACCACACCTTGCGAGCGGTGTGCGAACGCACGGTCCAGTACACCCCGAAGACCAGCGCAAAGAATGCGAAGAAACGGAACTCAGTAAAAATCATGGACGGTCGCTGCCGCTAGCAGCCCGTGGTGAAACTCCCGCGGGACTGAGCGCAGGGATCTGGACGGTTAGTTCGCGCCGTAGCGAGGAGGCGATGCTGGTCCCACGAGAGGCTGGCACACAGTATCGTTGACGAGTCTCCGGTCCCGCGGGACCACCGCATCGCCCTCGCGCACGGCGCGCCGCAGCTGAAGCCAGTGCGAAGCCTCCCGTGGAACGGCGTACAAACTCAGCCCACGGGAGTTTCACCACGGGCTGCTAGTGAGCCGGATCACGGACTCACGGTTCACGGCGAACAGGTTGGGCTGGCTTCTCAAACATCGTCTTGGCAGCCAGCTTGGTGAGCAAGCGTGCCCCTTCCTCGGTGAGGTGATGTCGATCTGCGCGTAGGCGCCGTTCGAACAGTTCTGGGTAGTCTTGCGGTCGATCCAAGCGAATGAGGTTCTTGATCCATCCTTGTTGGTGGGCGTACAGGAGATCCGGCATTGACCGCGGTTTGGGCGGAACCAACCACCATGGTTCAACCCCGGCGGTGCGCACCAGCCTCTCGATCTCCACCATCAACTCGACTCGGAATGGTTCTAGGTTCTCCGGGGCAGCGCTTCGATTCCAGCGAACCATCCGATTCATAAATGCTTCGTCAACCATCGCAACGCGGCGTTCGATGTCGGCCTTGGTACGGCCGCTAGATTGGGATAGTTCGCGGTCCAGCGCCAAGAATCCCTTGTCGGTCCCGAGGGCATCCTGCCGGTAGAAAAGATCGTGCTGTTGACCGTTGGCGCGTGCCGCAGCGATCCTCTTTACTCCCTCTCCAAGGTTGCTCTCTCGCTGTAGGAAGAGCGAGATGTGCTGCCACTGGGCTTGCCACGAAGACGGCCAGTCTGGCTGCCTTCGATACCAGTGAAGGATGCGAGCCAACACGCTGCCAGTGTGCCAGCGTAGCGTGCGCTCCGCCTCCCAGTTGGCCCCACCTAGCTCCAGTTCACCCGCTTGGCAATGAAGCACCATCCGTTGAAGTTGATCTGGCTTCGACTCTAGTACCCACTCCACTAGAAACAGAAGTTCCAAACAGTGCATGCCGGGCACACCAAAGTTGTACGCATCAACCGATCGACCATAGGAACGAACTTCCTGTTCGAATAGAGAAGGGATTACGTGACGATAGATCTGACTCGAACCAATCAGCAGCGTGTCAGTTGTGGCCCTGCTCTCTCTCGACCAGCGGTTCATCTTGGCTCCCACCTGATCGGTCTCGACCTGCCATCGCTCCACTGTGGCGCTCACCGCTATGTGCACCGCCACCGTGCCAACCAGCGCCCCAAGCACCACAAGCACAGTAGCCTTACGGGCCGCCGTAAAGGTCTTGTGCTGACGAGGGTTCGGTGGGGACCTAGCAGGGTGCGTCATTCCTGGAACTCTACGCCAAGCTTCGTTCTCGGCTCAGCGCCGCCGGATTCGGGATAATGGCGAACCCGGAACCAACGGGAACCAACGGCGGGAACCAACGGTGCCGGCCAACTCGGCAAGCAACAGCCGCTCAGATAGAGGTGTCCACCAGTGTCCACCCATTTGAGGATGTCGGCAGATAGAGGTGTCACACGAGTGATTGAGAGTGTGCCGGCGAAATCCTGGCAGAAAGTGTCGCACGAGTGATTGACCGGTAGGCATCTCGCATTTACTTGCGACGGGCTGAGTCTTTGCAGTGGACCGCGGGGCAGCGGAGCGCTTCGGGTTCATAGGGCGATCTTCGATGGGTTGAGCGAATATCTTTCGTTCGCCCAAGAACTCGAGGTCCGAGAACTCGAGGTCCGAGTAGTCGTCTCGGATTTGTTCGAGGCGCTCAGCACCCATCGCCGGATCTCGTTGCGATCGAGGTGCTGCCAGCAGGGGAGTGGATCGAGTTCGAACGACTCGCAAGATCGGTAGCCGGGGCGTCTGACTCGGCTGCCGGCTTGTCGCATTCGATAGGCCTTGGTGAGATCGTCCCAGTGGCCGTCGACGTCCCACTGCCCTTGAGCGTAGTCCCAGGCACAGTGCATGCCGGGCCATTCAGGCGCTGGACTCGTGCAGCTGCTGCGGGCTTGCCCGCCAACTACTGCGCCAGCGCCAACTACTGCGTTCCGACTGCGCCGCCGCTACGACGGGCGGGAAATGGGCTCGCCAGCATTCGGTACTCCTCTCTCCGTCAGGGATTGGGCGATGGCCCAGACACGGACTCCGAGCCTTCCACCCAACACGGCGGACACTTCGCGCCGACTAAGGTCCGGCTTGGTGCGCACGCATTCCAGGATCGCGGCTACCGTGTTCGCCTGATCCTTGCGTACCAGATGAACCGCAGCCAGGGACAGCCGCGGAAGGTACAACCGGTCGTCTTCTTGGCAGGCGTGCTCGGCAGCTTCCAGTGCATCGTCCAGTTTGCCCTGCGCTAGAAGCGCCAGCGCCAGCGCGGACCCCCAGACCGCACACCGGCTATCAGCCGGGCTGCAGGCGATGCCTTCAGATAGGAACCGGACCGCGGAGGCGTAGTCGCGTTTGACCAAGAAGGTGGCCCCGAGCGCGGTCTTAGCTTGCCCGTTCTGTGGGTTCGTATCGATCGCCTTGTGCAGGATCGGCAGAGCCCTGTCCACCTGCCCCACGTCGGTAAGCGCACACCCGACCAGGCCGAGGATCGTCGAATCCTGGCTCTCCAATGCCAGCGTCCTTTCCACCGACGCGATGACCGCCGGCACGGTCGTCTCACTCTCCTGCAGCAGTCCGACCCGATGTCCGAGCGCCATGAGCAGAGCGAGATGCGCATGGGACAAGGCCAGGTCCGGATCCAGTACGATGGCCTTCTCGATCAACCGGGTGGCCTCTACGAACGTCGTGCGGTGCCATCCCTTGAGTGCCAACATTACGATTGCTTCCATCAGAATGGTGCGCGCACTCGGCTCGCCGCCGTCCGTTCGCATTGCGGTCGCGACGGCCTGCATCAGGCGCGGCTCGAGCCGCCTGATCATCTTGTGCAGCAAGATCTCTTGATCGCCCGCCCCGGCCGCGGTTCTGAACTGTTGCGCCCAGATCTGGAGACCGCCGAGCGTTTCGGTTAGGGCGGCGTCTGCGGTCAGCATGGCCCCGGTTCGTTCCAGGCGGACATCGAGGACATGGGTGATCGCCAACCGGGCCCGCAGTTCGCGCGGATCCGTTAGCTGGTCTGCCTCGGGAAACGCAGAGGCGATGTGTAGGAGCGGGATCCGCGCCAGGATCGACCCCGTGCGGATCCGCAAGGCGTAGGAGAGGTTCTCGAGTCTCGCCTCGCTCATGGCCTGGAAGGGGCGGATATAAAGTGCCGGCTCCATGGCGATATGGGGCATCGCCGGGTGGGTACCGGATGCGATGGAGCCGCCGGTGGCTACGGGAACCGATAACTGGATACCGCGCCCGCGAATGGTCCGGATGTACTTCTGATCACGGCCGGTGTCTCCGAGCGCCCGCCGCGCCGATTTGATGGCGGTGGAAACGGTGCTCTCGGACACGATCCGTCCTTGCCAAACGGCATCGACCAGCCGGTCACGACTCAGCAAGACCCCAGGGTGCTCCGCCAATAGGGTCAGTAGATCCAACACCAGCGGTTCTACAGGGATGATCACTGGTCCGCGACGCAACTCAAACGCCGCTTTGTCCAGTTGGAAATCGCCAAAGCTAAAGACCTCGGCCATCACCTCTCCTGTCGCTGAGTTGCCGGGCGTGCTCACCACGCTTTCCACACGTTACCTCCACTTAGGCCTCAAGCGGATGGATTCGGCCGCCCATATGGTTTGCCAGTCGGTCCCGTGCATTCCGCCGTGACCATTACCGACAAGAGGAGATTCGAACATGCCACTCGTAGATATCCAAGTCATAGAAGGTGTATTCAACGACGCCGACAAGCAAGACATGATCAGCAAGGTTACCGAAGTCATGGTGTCCATCGAAGGCGAGGCCATGCGCGGCGTCACCTGGGTGCGAGTCATTGACGTGCCCAGCGGACAGTGGGCGATCGGGGGTAAAGCCCTGACCACGGCCGATGTCAAGGCGCTGCAAGCCGGCGGCTGAACTCGGATTAGGGCGGGACGAGGGTGCCGCCCTAACAAGTGAACTTCGGGCAAGGAGACAGATGAGTTCAAAGCATCGGAAGAAGGAAGCACGGAATGGGCGAGAGCGCCCAGCACAACTTCGTTGAGCTCCTTCGACGGAATGAAGAAGTGGCGAGCTTGGGAATTCCCCCTCTCAAAGGGTGCCGGGCAGTGTTTTGGGCAAAGGCGAGCACTCACCTGCAGAAATTATGGTGGCAGATATAGGGTGTCACACGAGTGATTGAGAGTGTGCCTGAAGTCTTGAGTTCTGGAGCTCCCGCACGGTTTTGGTTGCCGTGGTAGTCCTTGAGCGACTCGTCGGACGCTTGTGCGCCCTCATCGCTCCATTTCGACTCCTTCTCGGCGCGTTCGAGGAATGACTACATACCTGGCGCAGACCAAGGACAAGACCAAAGTCACCAAGCTCTTGGGACTCTCTTGGTCTGCCGTGGGCTCGATCGTGGAACGAGTGATTGCAGAGCGCCTGGATACGACCCGCTTCGACGGAGCTGCGAGCATCGGAATCGACGAGTTCAGCTACCGCAAGCGAGTGATCTGGACGGGTGTGGGACGGGGGCATCCGCCGCGAGCGCCTTCTTCGATCTCCCTGGCTAGGCACGTTGCTCGCAGATTCAACTAGTGACTACGGATATGTCCAGGGGCCACAAAAAGGCTGTGGGCGAGAGGCTCCCCAATGCCGAGACCTCCTTGCACTGTGGGCTGGCAGAGCCGTTCGGCTGCTGTGCGAGCGACGGCACTCGCTAGCATTCGTTGAGTGCTAGGCACACTTTTCCCGCAAGATATGTAAAGTACACTCCGACTCCAACGCCGAGAATGATCCCCAGGACCACCTGTGCTTGTTCAGCAGTGACAGCTGCTATAACGAGCTCCCCTGCCGCAGGTCCACCCAGGCCGAACGCCACAACCACGGCAACAATGACAGCCACAATCAACAACACCATTGCGGCATACAAGGCTATCTTGAGAGCAATCTGGCATCCCGTACAGCCATAGTCCTTGAGGCCACCTTCCCTGTTTTCGGTTAGCCCTACCGCGTCCAACTCCGAAAGGACTTCTCGCTGCAAGGCAGTCGCATTTTGGGCGGGATCTCTAACCCAAAGCCAGCAAGAACCGCATTGCAGTCCTCCCGCAGCGCAAGAATATCAACCTTTCCTTCTATGAACGCAAGTTTAAACTCCCGCGCGCTACCGATGATCGGCTTGACAAGCCGCTGTAGCTCTTCCTGAGACATTCCCTCCACATCTTGCTCGCTCAGCTCGTAGATTCTCTTTGTGCTCATCTGATGGGCTTTCGGTTTGGCTAGCGGGCCACGGTTGAGGATCGGAGGCACTTGTGCAGCCCGGGAGTTCACGAGTTCACGCAAGGCCGATTCTAGTACTAACACTACTAGTAGTTGGCCTACAATCAACTGTGCAATCGACGGTGCCGGCCAACTCGGCACGCAAAGCGTTAGGCGGTAGAACGAGCATAGCCCCCTGACCTTGGGCAGGCCGGTATGCCTCCTTGAGGCGCGGCTTCGGGACGGAGAATCGCGCCGGATCCCTCTTCGGAACGATGACTGGAGGCCGCCCTCGAACGACAGGCGCGGCGAAGCTGACCGTGTTCCTAGCTGCTGCGGGCTTGCCCGCCGACTACTACTGCAAGGGGACGAAGAGCGAGATGTGAGCCTGTATTTGCCTCGGCGTATTGAGTTGAGGTGGGTGGTGGCGGCTCCTCCTTCAGCCGAAGCTAGCATCCGCTCGTCGGCCTGGATTTGGCCAAAGGGGCTGCGAACCCAGAAAGTGCCGGAATTTTGCGAGAACAGAGTCCGTCAACTACAATCACGTTCAACACCCCTCAATTGATAGTTGTTCTCGTCAAGCGTCTCTGGCGCTGCAACGCGCCAAACCTTGCCCACACCTACTCCAGCCCACATCATCCGCGCGGCTCAGAAACTTCCGGGCCTCCTGTCGCGTGCTCGTTGGTTCCAAGTCCAATGCGAGCGTTTCTTCATCGTCGTGCAAAATTCGCGGACATGGCGCTACTCCTATCAGTTCGTATTGGCGAGCTTCGGCATGTACGCTGTAGGAAGTCATGCGGAACAGCTCGGCAAATTCGTCCCTTGGCTACACACAACCGCGCTTGAGTGGACCTTGTCTGTAGTGGGTATCGTGGTCCTCTTGGCACTGTCTGCAATTCCGACCGCCCTTGTTGGCTTGGGCATAAGGCGCCGCAAGGTTGTCGAACTCCGAGCCGACAAACGACTTGACGAAATCTTCCACAGCCTTCGCCAAGATCAGCACGCGAAGGAAGTGCCTCACAATACGTTTCAGACCAGATTCCTGGCACTGGAACAGGACGATTGCCCTGTGTATATCTGGACGTGCGTTGCCACGTTCTTTATCGCAGACCGATTGTCGAACAAGTGGGGTGAGAAGATCGAAGACAATGTGGCTTCTCAAGGGCTGCAAGCAGCGGCAGCAGGAGCGTGGGCCGCCCAGGCTCATGCCGAAAAGGTGAATGCACCGATACACCTATTCGTACCAGACAGTAGGAATCGCAAGGTCAGAGCAGTAGTGGCGGCGCGTGCTGCCACGATAGATTTCCCCAGGGGCTCGACAACAGATGCTCACGCAGACACAATAAGATGGTTTCGCGAACTCAAGACGAAGCGGCAATCCAAAGGAAAGAGAACGAATCTCTACCTCTTGAGTCACGTGCCCGTCGAGAGGGTACTGCTTACACAAGATTGGTGTCTGTTCCAGAGTTTCCCGCCGAACAGGCCTGGGCTCACGGAGCCGCTCTGGCTCGTCGAGAGGACTTCAGACACCAACCGAGACTTCGAGGCACTCCACGCGATTCTCGACATGATCTCTTGGTCTCCACCTCAAACCGGATGAATAGCCATAGCCCATTGGATTAAAGATAAAGCAAATGTTGAAATCGATACTGACGGATTCGGCCATCCTGTTTGCAGGCTACGTACTAGCTGCCGAGGCGCTTGAACAGCTGAGAGGTTCTCGCATTAAAGAGCGCGCGTTGGTGATGCTCTCTTCGGGCGAGGACGCGGCCGAGTTTTGGCAAGGCGACCAATAAGTTCAGATTGTGGCGGTCGGCCCTACAGATTGAGGTGGCACCCATTTGCGCGCCGCGGAACCAACTGTGCCGGCCAACTCGGCAAGCAAAGCGACAGCCATTAAAACGCGCACAGTCCCGTGACCTCTCCTAAGCCGGCCTGCGTCCGTTGGTCGCCGATTCAAACCGGAAATCGGCGCCGATTCCCTTCTCGGAACGATGACTTGAGGGCATCCTCGAACTCCAGGCCCGGCGAAGCTGACCGTGCTCCTTGGTTGAAAACGATCAAGACGTGCGTTCTTTCGGGCCACAAGAGCGGCCGGGGCAGTCAGCGCGACTAGGGCGGTGGAAAGCCTGTCGTGAGCCGAAACGCGATCCCGGATGGCCTTCTTCGTCCCGGTTGATCTCCGATGCTGCGGTACCGGCGATGCCAAAAGTTTCCGTGCCAGCCGAGGTAGCGCCCGACCTTCCTCGCGACGTTCGACATCACGTATTGCATGAAACGCGACTGCATGCGGACGCCGTCGACGCTGATCATCAGATGCATGTGCGAGGTGAGTGCGACGTGGGCGTGCACTTCGACGCCGAAGTGGTCCTTGGCACGCGCGATGACGCCGACGATGATGCTGGTGACGTGCGTGTCTGGCTTGAGCAGTAAATCGGCCTTGAAGCGTCTTCGCTGTGATCTCGACGGTGCTCTTGCCGTTCTCTTGAACTCCGTTGAGGAAACGGACTGGGTGCATGAGTATCCCTCCACGCACATAGACGCGAAGGGGCGTTGGACTCGCGCAAAGTGACGGCTCGCTTCACTTGCCTGGCACCTCTTCCGCACCCTAACAAGTGAACTTCGGGCAAGGAGACAGATCGAGGGCACAGAAAGAGGTGTCACACAAGTGATTGAGAATGCTCCGGCGGCCGTTCTCTTGAGCGTCGTTGAGGAAAACGGACTGGGTGCATGGGTACCCTCCGCGAACTTAGACGCGAAGGGGCGCTGGACTCGTGCAAAGCCGCGGCTTTATGCACTTGCCGGACACCTCTTCCAGCTTTGCCGTTCTGGCAGCTCTTCCAGCTTTCACCACCTCGCGTGCAGCCTCCGCAGTCCGAGACCCCCGCTCAGATTAGCGCGTCGAGGTCCTCGGCCCGTTGGGCAATGTGGTCTGCGCCGGCGGCAAGAAGACGCTCGGCCAGCGAGGCCCGCGCGTGGCCACCGGCCACCAGCCCCACAACCGGTATGCCGGCGCGAACCGCCGCCCTGACACCGTGTGGGCTGTCCTCGATGACCAAACAGGACGACGGCTGGGTTCCGAGCCGTTCGGCAGCCAACAAGAACAGATCGGGCTCGGGTTTACCTCTCGCCACCATCTGCGCGGAAAGCACCAACTCCGGAACGAAGTGATGATCCAGACCAGTCAGGGCTAGCGAGTGGTGTAATCGATCGAGGTCACTGCTGGAGGCGACACAGCGGGGGAGCGAGGAGCGTTGCAGAAAGGCCTCGATGCCAGCTACCGGCCGCAGCCGCGAAGGAAACTTCTCAATCACGGTGCGCTCAATCAACGGAACCAGCTCGGATGGCAGAGGGCGCTCGAACTGCGCCTCTAGATCCTCAAGCATCGAGGTATAGGTCAGCCCGACGAATCGATCGGCTATTTCGTCTGCGGTGATGGGGAAGCCTGCTTCGGTGAGCAGCTCCGACTCAACCTCCACCGCGATGACCTCGCTGTCAACAAGTACACCATCGCAGTCGAAGATGAGATGCGTTGCAGGGGGGCTTGCATTCCTCATGGCTCGAGTGGTGGCAATCACAGACAAAGGAGTATCCCTCCACGAATTTAGACGCGAAGGGGCGCTGGACTCGCGCAAAGTGCCGGCTCTCTACACTTGTCTGGCTCTGTTCCAGCCAGCACCCGGGCTCCGCAGAGGTTGAGAAAGATGCTGTCTTACCATCCTAGCGCGGCTCTTCCAGCGCGTTCGACATCCCGTGTTTAGCGAGCTACGCGGTGTTCTTTGTGATCTCCTCGGCAAGGAAGACAGGAATCTTCCGAGACGTTTTCTTCTGGTAGTCGTGGTAAGTGGGAAACGCCTTCACGGCAGCCTGCCAGAGGCGGGCGCGCTCGGCCTCGTCGCTGACTTCGCGGGCACCCATCTCGAACACCTCCGTCTTATCGCGAATCTCGACTTCGGGATTGGCTCTCAAGTTGTAGACCCACGACGGGTGCTTGGGCTGCCCGGCCATGGAGCCCACCAGGACTTAGCCTTCCTCTACCTTGACCCTCATCAGCGGGATCTTTCTGATACCACCAGTCTTCTTTCCTTCGTGGGTGACAATGATGCACGGTAGGCCGGTGTCCCGCAGGGTCGTGCCCTGCGTGCCGCCACTGTTCTCGTAGAGTTCAACCTGTTCGCGGACCCAGTCGAGTGTAGGTGGAAGGTAATCTTTCATCGCTTTGTCTCCTTCGCCAGAGTGGTAAGAGCCGAAGAGTGGTAGGAGCTGAGTGCCGAGCCGGACACGGCATGACGGTTGCCGAGTCTACGGGTAGAAGGAGTCGTACTCAGAACAGACTGAACGAACTATGCCGGCCAACTCGGCAAGCAAAACGGTAGCCGGTAGAACGATCGCAGTCCCCTGACCTCCCTCCAAGGCGGCCTACGTGCGTTAGTCGCCGCTTCGAACCGGAAAGGCCGCCGCGCCCGCAGCCCTCCTCGGAACAATGGCAGGAGGCATCCTCGAACTCCAGGCACGGCGAAGCTGACCGTGCTCCTTGGTTGAACACGATCAACCGGCTCTCCTCACACAGAATGTGTCGCCCCACAGCCCCACAAGAAGTGCCGCCCAAATGTTGAGCGAGTCCAAGTACTGAGTGAGGTGTGCAGGAGTGTCAGGCTGCCGAACAGCCCGGCACCGGCGCTTCACCGGCGCAGGTGTCAATGACTATCGGAAACTGACCCACTTCGGTCATCGGAAAGTGGACCACCCCAGCCTTTCTGTTGGTCGCCGTCAGCCCGTTAAGCTGCCGACGATTGGTGTCCGATCTGCGCGGAGTCCTCTGGCTCCTTGTCGGTCTTAGTAGTCGAGCTGAGTAGAACGTCTCTTGGCTTCGAACCGCTCGTAGTGGTTCTTCATGCCAAGGAGACGAGCTGTCGGAGCGACGAGGTTCGCGACCAGTCCTTCCACTGCTTCCGGCATGACATGGGTGTCGCAAACCGGGCCGAAGACGGCCATCTGAGCCAGCATCGACGGCCCCGTCCCTGACTCATCCATGTATCCGTACACCTGAGCGAGACAGGCAGCGAACTCAATCGGGTAGCTCGGATGATCTGAGGACTCGACTACGGCTTGATACTCGGTGGGGTTGAACGGCCGGTGGCGACTGCGAGCTGGGATGCGGTAGGAGTCTCCCGCACCAACCTCAACGACCTGGCCTTGATGCCAGATATGGAGCGTCCCCTCGGTGACGAAAAACTCTTCGTCGAAGTCGCGGTGCCAGTGAATCGGAGGGCCAGTGGCACCGGGCTCAAAAACCGTACGTGTGTACGCCTGCCCTTGCTCTACTCGGAGTAGTACCTGTTGAAGGCCCTCCGCCCGGCTGATCAGTGCGTCGCCGGCCCGAGGATAGCTGCTGGAATCGGGAACTGACTGGGCAAAGACGAACTGATGCAGAACGGCTCCAACTGTGAGATAGCCCGCCACGGCGGCGGCTGTCAGGGCGAGGCGCCGCAGACGGCGCGTGGCTCGACTCGGTTCAGAGGCGTTTCTCGAATTGGTCATGATCGGACTCCTTGTGGTCGTTCTCTTCGATACTTCGGGTCACCGCCCCTCCGTAACACCGACTTTACACGGTGTAAAGCTTGCATGGGTGAGCGTAGTGGTCGCTTGACAGGCTGTCAAGTGGCTGCAAGAGTCACCCGCGAATGTCCTTCCACCCCACTCAGGAACGAGTCTTCGGCGCTATCACCTCGCTGCTCGAAGACCACGAAATGGCCACGATCGCAATGTCTCGCCTGGCTCAGGCGGCCGGACTGTCGCGCCAAGCTCTCTATCTACACTTTGGCAGCCGTTCAAATTTGTTCGTCCAGTACGCCCGCCATATAGACGAGAAACACGGCATCGCAGAGGAGCTGGCTCCGCTGAGGTCGGCCAATAGCGGGGTTGAGGCGCTCGCCGCCCTGGCGAAGTTTTGGGCCTCCTACACTCCGAAGGTCTATCGTGTTGCGTGGTCGGTCGAGAAGCTACGTGGAGTCGATGAAGACTCGGCAGAAGCTTGGCAGGACCGGACTGACGCCCGCAGTGAAGGGAATCGGATCCTGGTCCAACGACTGGCCGCGGAAGGGGTGTTGGCCGAGCACTGGACCGTCGAAACGGCAACGGACTGGCTTTACGCACTCACCTCGTTTGCAAATTGGGGTTATCTTGCTGAGGATCGCGGATGGTCAGCCGCGGAAGTAGAACGGCATCTTCGGTTTCTCCTCCATCGCACGCTGCTACGCAATGAGATGCTCAGTACCGAGGCCACGGTGCGAGGTGATGGCACGGACTAGACAAGGGCCATACAGAGGAAGAAGGCACAGAGGAAGAAAACACAGACTAGGAAGAAGCGCGGAGTAGCTGAGGAACAGGAGCGTGGAACCGATCAGCAAAGGAGGATGCGCGACGGAAGTCTGGTTCAATCCCGCCGCCCAAGAACATTTGCCCGGCACGCTTGAGACACCCTTGAGACGGGACCCCTGGGTCGCAGAGAAGCTAATCGCTGCTGGGAACTGAGAGGCCGTTGCCCTTCAAGAGCGTGTGTGTCGAGCCGGCGGTAAACGGTCCGAAGCTCTCCGACGTCAGCCCCGGCCACCAGTGCACTAGAACCTCGTCGATCTGTTTGCAGTTGCCAAGCCCAACGTGCACGCCCGGGTCGCTGCTGCCCAGGTACCCGCCCCAAGGGGCAGAGCGTCGCGTCCAGGTTCTGTCGCAGGCGCGAACGAGGACGGTTGAACCGGTGGCCACCCGGGGTCCGTCTTGAAGACTCAGCTTGAGCCATTCACCGGTGGCCGCAACGTTCTTGAGCACTAGAGGTGCCGCGTCCCGATTTGCAACAACAAGGTCAATGTCCCCATCATTGTCGATGTCACCCGAGGCGAGTCCGCGTCCAGTCCTCAAAGGGAGTTGAAGATCAACCGCCACGAACCGTTGTTCCTGGGTTCCCTGGAAGAGTGCATCGGACTCGGCATAGGGATCGTCCCGTCCTTCCGATGATGTTCGGGTGACCCGGCCGCCGGCGACATACAGATCGAGTTGCCCATCGTGGTCGAAATCCGCTACTGCCAGTCCAAAGCCGGTGTTCTTTAGTGTGGAGTATCCGAGACCCGCCTGATCCGAAATGTCGCTATAACCGTGTGGGTCACGCCGGTAGAGCGTATGTGATTCACCGTCGAGGTGGGTAACCAACAAGTCCAGATCGCCATCGCTGTCGTGGTCGAACGCTTGTACCCCCATACCCGCTTCGGCAGCTCCCGACCGATTGAGGGCGAGTCCCAGGGCGAGGGCGTCGTTTCTTGCACGCGCAGAAGGATCACCAAACCACAGGTGGTTCGCTGTCTGGTCGTTGGCGACGTAGATTTCCAAACCATCTTCTGCCGCAAGGTCGCCTAGTTCTACGCCAAGTCCTGGGCCAAAGGCCGTGTGCAGACCAAGCTCGTCGGAAGCGTCCTTGAACGTTCCATTCCCCAGGTTCCGATAGAACACGTCCTTTGCGGGCGCTCCATAGCTCGATGGTCCGCAGTACTCCCTGAGCCCTTCTTGGTCGTGGCAGGTGAGTTCATGTTCGGGAGACCAGCGAAGGTAGTTGGTTACGAAGATGTCCTCGTCACCGTCGCCGTCAACGTCGGCAATCAGGGTACTCGCTCCCCAGCCGTCGTCGCCAACCCCCGCGTCGTCCGTGATGTCTTCGAAGCGCGCGTTGCCCAGATTCATATAGAGGCGATTTCGCCCCACATTCGTCAGATAGACGTCCGTATGGCCGTCGCCGTTGATGTCACCACAAGCGATCCCCATGCCAAATTCTGTTGCGCCGAGACCGCTGGCCGCGGTCTGATCCTCGAAGTGGCCGTCGCCGCTGTTCTGGTAGTAGCGATTCGTTGGGTGGTTCTCTCTGCTGTCGGGTGCCAGGTCGCGGCCCTGAAGAAAGAAAAGGTCCAGGTGCCCGTCGCCATTGAGGTCACATAGACCCACGCCTCCGGCCATGCTCTCCGGATAGTAGTACTCACCTCGGGCGCCTGATCGATGACTAAACTGGATGCCGGCCTCTTCAGCAACCTCAAGAAACCAGGCCTTGCTGGGTGTTGCTTCAGTGGAAGTTTGAGGTTCGCCAGGGTCCGCCGCGCAAGCAATGAAACTGATTCCCAGGAGGATCGCGACGAAGCGGGTAGCGGTCATCATGGCTCTGACGCTGCTTTCGTCGCGACCTGGAGGCGGCCGCGCACGTTCGCTATGCCGGGATGCTGAGGCTCGTGTCGCTCCGCGTCGAGCAAGAAAGTCGTCACCTCTTCCCATCGAAGATCAACCAACGCGACCTCTGCCAAACCGAGATATCCAACCGCTAAATGTGGCGCTAGATTCACTATGCGTTCACTCACGCCGCGCGCTACGTGTGTGTTGCCGGTTGCCAGCTCGATGAAGGCGAGATCACGGAGCACGTCTACGTTGGTCGGTTCTAGCTCCGACGCGTGACGTAGCGAGAGCAGTGCCTGCTCGAGAGCACCGCTCGCCCAATGGGCTCTTCCCAGCAAGTGGTGCGACCGGCTTCGTTGGGGAGCGATCTCTGTGGCCAGTGAGGCCGCGCGAAGGGCACTGTCAAAGTCACCGAGCGCCAGATGCGCAGTAGCGCTATTGATGGCGGTGCCAAAGAGCGGGTTGTCGGCTAGAGGCACGAGCGCTTCGAGTGCCAACGAAGGGCGCCGCAAAGCGATCAGGGCCACCGCAAGAGCTTCGCGAAGTTCTGGCTCATGGGTGGTTTCTGGCCAGGTCACAGCCGCACTTGCCAGCTGCACCGCATTCTCGAACGAGCCCTCTTCGAGCCACAGGCGCACTTGCACAAGGGCAGCGGCCCGACTTCTAATTAGAGGGTAAAGGCGCGAGTCCCACGGTCCAGGTATGAACTTGCTTTGGTTCTTAGGTGCTTTGGCCATCCAAACGGATGCCTCTTCCAGCTGACCGAGGGAACGTAGCGCACTGGCGAGCAAGTGTGGCGCGGCGGGCGAGCTTGGATCCTGGTCAAGAGCGGTTTGAGCCAAAGCAACTGCTTTGTCGAAGTGGCCCTTCGCTAGGGCGACCTCGGCCAGCCCTACTGTGGCCAGAGCGAGGTCGGGCCGTAATTCTTGGAGCCGAGTGTAGAGCCTTTGAGCCGTTGCCAGGTCGCCCTCCAATAAGCGCAGGCGCGCGAGCTCGAACAGCGTAGGCGCGATGGCCTTGGGGTTCTTCGCCGCTGAAGACAGCTCGCGCAATGCTTCAGCGTGCCTGCCAGCAGCGAGCAGTGCTCTGCAGAGGTACCACCTACTGATCGATGGGGAGTCTTCCAAGGGTAGGAGTTCCGACCATGCGTCGGCAGAGAGACTCGGATATCCGTTGGCTAGCAAGGCCAGGGCAAGGGCTCGACGGGGAGCAACCGCGCGTCGGTCGCTCTGAACCGCTTCACTGAGTTGAGCTTGGAGTGCTAGAAATCCCTGAGTGCCGCTCTCGGCTTGGGACGGGAGCCGAGGCGCAGGAGCACAGGCAGCCACTAGGACCATTATGGTCGCAGAAACCCAACCCCAACCGGTCCTGCTCAAGCCGGTCCTTCTCAACGAGTCGGGAGCCAAACGTTCGATTGACGAGCGCAACAACATATCGCTACACTACTCGACATCTTGAAAGGGACGGTGAGAATTGGCGACGGGCGTTCCGTGCCCGGCCGGGTTTTCTGTGTCTGCGTCTTCTTCGTCTGCGCAGAGCCGTTTTTGATTTGAACAAGGAAAATGTGAATATGAAGAAGACTGTTTTTGCGAGCCTAGTAGCAACGTTGGTGGCTGCGAGTGGCTCATACGCCCAGGTGCATGACCTCATTACTCCGGACGGGGTGACTGTGACCAGCGCCAATCCCACTGCTCCGGTCGTCCGTGGCGGTGGCGGCTCGTTGTACGACAACGGCCCGCTAATCAACAGCCCAGGCACGGGTGCAGGCGGTGCGGACGAAAGCCTGGTTCAGAACAACAGCCTCGGGTTGACCACACTGGGTATTCGGAATTCTTTGGCCCTTACGGATCGGGCGTCGGACGAATTCGTCATCCCTGATGCGCTCGGTTGGCAGATCGACTCTTGCACTCTCTATGGCTACCAAACGGGTTCAACCACCACTTCGACGATTACCGCTGTCAACCTCCAGATCTGGGACGGTTCGCCGGATCTTCCCGGGTCGACCGTAGTGTTCGGTGACAATGCAACAAATCGTATGGCCTCCACCGATTGGAGCGGGATCTACCGCGCTGCCGAAAGCACGGCCGGAGACACCACTCGGCCGATCATGGCCCAGGAAATCACCATCGACACCGTATTGGGTCCAGGTACCTACTGGCTGGATTGGCAAACAGACGGCACACTGGGTTCCGGCCCCTGGGCTCCGCCGATCACGATCAATGGCCAAACCGTAACCGGGAATGGTCTCGTCAGTGTCGACGACGGTGCCACCTGGGCTTCGTTCGTTGACGGGGGCCTTGCTACAGCTCAGGGCTTTCCCTTCTTTTGCGATGGTTCTGTGATCAGCGCGGCCACTCTTGAAGTGCCAGCTCTTGGTGGTTTCGGACTTGCGGCCTTCGGCGCGCTGTTGGCTGGCCTTGCGCTCATCTTTGTCAAGCGTCGCTAAACACGCTTCGAGAGGGCGCCAGTACAGCTGGCGACTGCGTGCCGCGCTGCACCTCAAGTCTCTGTGTAGCTGCGGTCCGCTTTCGGCCTCTTATTGAAGACGGCACCCTTCCAGCCAACTAGCCCCGTACCTCAAGCGAGAAAGCGGGAGCTAGTTGGCCAGCTGGGTGCTTTCGGCGTTCTGCGCCGAACCGCAGATTTGCTGATTGTGCGCTGGCCAACGTTCCACGCTGACGATGTCGTTGAGCCTGTACCACGGGTGCGAAGCTTCCCGTGGGAGGTGAAGAAGTACCGCGCTTGGTAGGTCTTCAGGGTCACATCCTAGACATCGCCGAGGCTGATGTCCCACAGGAGGCTTACGCACCATCTTTCTAGTCGTCCCGATAGGGTTAGACGCGCAACCATCCGGAAGGCCGCGCAAATCCTGGAAGGGTGCATCGGGTGCTTTTGGTGTTTTGCGCCGAATCGCGGATTTGCAGAATGTGCGCTGGCCAGCGTTCCACCGCCAGACAGGGGTGCCACTTTCGGAGCCACCACCAAACAGGGGTGTAGCGACAAAATCGCTGGGACGGTTCTTAGAGAAAGTTCAACGTTCATCTGATTGAGTCATCGTTGGTTCCGGGCATCTTGGACCAAGACCTACTTGGTCGCCTTTCTCGACCGTTTGGGCGGTTCTGGATCCGAGCGTCGCCAACACTCGAAGACGCGAGACGCGGCTCTACGCCGCGTTTGGTGATTCTGGGCGATAGGTGAACTGACTGCGATCGCAGAGAGCTCTCTTTAGTCTCGGCGCACGGTAGCGATAGCTCGTCGGTACTTGACCAGATAGCTGAGCCGCTCAAGCGCACCTCTTAGCCGCCCACGACTTCGACAATGGACGCTGCTTCCTTGCTGAACGACCCAAGGACGCGGACGTCTTGCAGGTCGCCCATTCTGGGGTGGGGTCGACCGTCAGAACCGGGCCCTAGTTTCTGCCAATCCGCCCCACCCATCGGTTCCCACCGGTTCCCGAAGTCCTCAAGGGTGACGATCGAAGCGGAGCGCCAGTGCGTTCCGCTTCGATCGTTGCGGGTTCCGAGTTATCTCAAGAGAGAAACAGAGGCACCGATAAGGGCTGTTGGATCCGGGTCATAGCTGCCCGTTCTCAGCCGTGGGAGGCGATGCCCGTCAGTTCTCAGATTTGGGAGTGGCTCAACTTCGAGGGCGCAGGCTGGTCGTCGCGAATCCACCGTACCTGTTGCCCCAGAGCAACTTGCTGCGGGCGGGTCCACTTGGCACAGCCAATGCACTAGTAGGCCGCAGTCGCTAGCTCCGGATGCCCTAGTCGGCGCTCAGGCCGCTTTCCATGCGTCTGTGTCAGGAGCAACGTTTGTCCCACAATCTGGATCGCTTCACCCCCGGAGGTCAGCAATGCTCGCACCACAATCCAACCTTAGACGCCTCGCCGCGCAGGGCTTACTCTCGCTCCTGTGCAGCGCCGCGATCGGAATCTTGGCTTCAAGCCCCGTCGCTGCTCAGGGGTGGTTCTTCGCTGCTCCGGCGCCGGTGTCCACCGACCTCACCGACGCGAGAACGGTGCGCATTGCCGACCTCGATTCAGACGGCGACCTAGATGTGATTGCCACCGCCGAGAGCAGCGAGGTGGCCTGGTTTGCCAACGATGGCAGTGCTGGGGCCTTTGCTCGCTACCCAATCACTAGCTCAGACGGCAATGGCCGCGGAGTCGACATCGGCGATGTGGATGGCGATGGTGACATGGACGTGGTGGTAGCGAAAACTACGGACAACGCTGTCTATCTCTACCGCCGCGCTTCACTCGACCCCTCAGTGCTGTGGACCAAGAGCACCGTCGCCAGCTTGAATGGTGCCACCGACGTGCGCTTTACCGACACCGACGACGACGGCGATCTGGACGTAGTAGCAACCGGCGCCGTCGCTGATCGCGTGCTGATTGCGACCAACACAAATGGCGACGCTTCCGCCTGGTCAACCCTCGCTTCAATCATTGTGGATGGAGCGGCACGCATTGAGCCAGTCGACATTAATCTCGACGGGGATATGGATCTTCTCGTCACGGGCAACGAGAGCGACAATCTCAGGCAGCTCCGCTTCTTCACAGTCGGCATCTACCAGGGCACCACCCTTGCCAGCAGCCTCGATGGCGCCTGGGGAGTGGCCGCTGGGGATATTGAGCCCGATGGAGATATTGATGTTGTGGCGAGTGCTAATGAGGACGGAGATGTAATCGCTTTGGAACGCACGTCGGCAAGTGGGTTTGTGCAATCCAGTGTTGATTCCTCCTTCAGCGGAGCTAGGGATTTGAAGCTCGTCGATCTTGATGTCGATGGAGATCTCGACATCGTGGGCATCTCCGACGCCGGCGATTTGGTCTTGTGGGAGAACCTGAATTCGACCGCTTCCGAGGGTGCCTATTCATGGAAGCGCTGGAACCTCGGTACAGGACTCGGCGACGCGTGGAGCTTCGACATTGGTGATCTTGATGCTGACGGCGATCCAGACCTAGTCGTCGCTCGAGCAATCGACGCCGCCGCGGGTGATCCGGTGATTTGGTTTCGCAACGATGCACCTCACTCCAGGTTTGAATTCGACGCTTCGACGACTGAGCTGGTGCCCGCGGCGGCCACGTCTGTCCGGACTCTAGACTCCATGGCACTCGGTGACATCAACCAAGACGGCCATCTCGACATCGTGGCTGCTGGCACCGGCAGTTCAGCTGAACTGGGCTGGTGGAGTGGCGTGGAAGCGGACGATGCGGCAACGTTCACCATGATCCAGCCCACCGGGTTTAGTTCCAACGTGGATATCGAAGTCGTCGACTACGACGATGACGGTGACCTCGATGTCCTCTCCGTCTGGGGCCACAACGTCACCGGCCTTTTTCGGTGGTGGGAGAACATGGATGGCACAGGAGGAGTTTGGGACAGTCACACGGTTGGCGCCAATATTGACTACACCAACATCGAAGTGGCAGACCTGTTCGGTGAGGGAACCTCTCGAGCAATAGTCTCAGGCGGAGCCTTCGGGACTGCGATCCGAGCCTTCTCAAATTCGGAAACTGCCGAACTCATCGGCGACCATGCTGCTAGTGCGCTGCGGGTTGGCGATATGGACCTCGACGGCGACCTCGACGTGGTGGTGGGAGGCAGAGGCCCCTTGGTGCCCCCAAACCCCGGGGACGCTGGACTGGTGTTGTTCGCGCAAACTCCGGGCGGCTGGAGCGAAACCACGCTAGACCAGAGCACCGCCCTCGACGACATCCGGCTCATCGACTGGGATGAGGATGGGGACCTAGACATCATTGGCGTCAATACTGACCCTGGGGAAATTCTCTGGTACGAAAACCCAACCCTCCCCCTGCCGCCGATTCGTGGAGGCATTCCAAGCTACACCCGTCATGACATCAGTCTTCTTTTGTTGCCGGGTGAAGCGGACAACAGCTATGACCGTGTGGTTGTTGGCGATTTCGACCAGAATGGAAGACCCGAATTGGTGGCGTCGAGCACCGAAGTTCATCCGACCATTGATCTTCCCCTACTGGCGCGGGTGGAGAGCGGACCGGGTTCCAATGTGTCGTTCGAGCTGGAGGCCGATCCTGATCGGCTGCTTGTCGCCGCAGACGTCAACGGAGATGGGTTCGAGGAACTTGCCATCCTGGATCGCTTCAACGATCTGGTGCTGACGAAGCCGCTGGCAGGCACAGTTGGGCGCTTCAATGGAACCATCCCTGCAACGTTCGAATCCTTAGTGCCGAGACAGCAGGAAACGCACGTGATCACACTGCAGATTCGAAGCTTCGCCAGCCCGATGGATCTACCCATTGAGTTACGAGTGGCGCGACTGCTATGGGATGACTTCCCCGACTTTCCGGAGGAAAACACGGTCCTCATGGAGCCTCATCAAGTTCGCGCCTTGGTTGAGTCGATCGCAGTCTATGTTGACGATGGAGACGATCTGTTTGACCCTTTGGTCGACATGCTGGTCTTCGACGATTACACGCTCGATTTCGCGGGGCAAGCTCTGGAGATCGTCCTCCCACCGGGCTCGGTCGCAGCAGCCCCGAGTATGTTTGCACCACGCGCCTTCGTCACGATCACTCTGCAGTCCCTTGCTCCCACCGCCCATTTTCGGATTCGTCCATCGCCGGATCCTCTGGTAGTCAGCGGTGACTTCGATGCTCCAGTTAACCGCTTGAGCTTCACGGACCTCGATGCTCGATTTCGCTCCGAGGCCGACCCAACCGTCATCTTTGTAGATGGTTTTGAGTCTGGTGATACTGGGGCGTGGGCACCGTAGGTTTCGCAGGTTGTCCGAGTATGAGAGGGTTTCACCGTTGACGTTGAGTGTCGGTCAAGGGCAGAGGGTACAAGGTGTACACAAAGGGCGGCCGGTACCCGAAACGATTCGCGGCAACAAACGAACCACGATCGCCTCGTCTGCCGCTTGTCCTTGCTGTTTCGCCATAACTAGTGAGGGAGCGTACTTCGCTCAACCTCGTAGTGTTAGTCCGATTGATCCAGCGACCAGCCAGTCTTCATAGCACCTGAAAGCCAAGCACTCGCTGATTCCGGTCTATTGGTCTAGCGAGGCCTTCGTGTCTCAGGGATGTCGGCAGATTGGCTTAGCCAAAGCACGTCTGTCGCCCCCTCGCAAGAACTTTGCTATCTTCGTAAGCGTAAGAGCCTAAGCGACAGTAACGTCGTTGAAGACCTTCAGTGAACCTCCGAACAGCTTGAAGGCTAAGGGCCCTACTTTTACCGCTCATAGGAGTTGTCCCGTGCAATCGATGAAATCTACCGTTCTACTACTCGCAGGAGCTCTCGCTCTTTCTCCCTGCTTAGCGGCACAAGAAGAGGCTGAAACACAACCAGCCGCAGCTCAGGCCACCACCCAAGACGACACTTTTCTAGATGTCGTAACAGTCACCGCAACCAAGCGTGAGGAGTCCCTTCAAGACGTCCCAATCGCGGTCACAGCAGTGAGCGAGTTGCAAATGGAGCGCTCCGGCCTTAAAGATATTCGCGATCTGCCGCTCCTGGCGACTAGCTTCAACATGAACTCGACTCAGACCGAGTCGCAAGGATCGACGCTTCGTATTCGTGGGGTGGGTACCACTGGCAACAACATCGGTTTGGAAAGCTCTGTCGGCGTATTCATCGACGGCACATACCTGAGCCGACCCGGCGTGGCGCTCGGAGATCAACTGGACCTGGAAGCGATTGAGGTCCTGCGCGGCCCTCAGGGCACTCTGTTTGGCCGAAACGTCTCAGCCGGTGCGCTCAATATTCGCACCAAGAGACCGAGTCTTTCGCGTACAGATGTCTTCACCAACTTCGGAGTGGGCGATTTCGGCGCCTACAACGCTCAACTCGGCGTGACTGGTCCTTTCAGCGACTCCGTTGGCTATCGGCTCTCTGGCGCTATCCGTAGCCAGGACGGTTTCGTCGAGAACACAACCGGTGGCGAGAGCCTCAACCGAGACCGCTATTTGCTGCGCGGCCAACTGTTGTTCCAACTCAACGATAGCGCCAGCCTTCGCTTGATCGGTGACTACTCAGATGCCGACGAACAATGCTGCGATGCAATCAATTTGGTTGAATCTCCTGCAGTCGCGCTGGGCTCGTTCTCCGCAGCTGGTCTACCGGCGAACGGTGGTGTGCTCCGCACCGGCGACTCGGCCTTCGAAGACCGAATCTCCAACGGTGAGCAATTCGAAAACCCCTTCGACCAGACTGGCTTCTCTGCTGAACTCAACGTTGACTTCGGTAGGTCAAGCACTCTGACCTACATCGGCTCCTACCGCGAATTCTTCGCTGGAAGCGTTCAGAACGATTTCGTAGGCATCAAGGTCTACGAAGTGTCCCCTCAAGAAGCTGCCGGATTCGACACCTTTGATGAGATCGAGTCATCAAGCCACGAGCTCCGGATTGCCGGCGACAGCGATTCCTTGAGCTGGATGCTCGGTGGATACTACTCCGACGAGGACATCCTCGAAGAGGTGGGCTTCGGTCTGGGTACAGACTTCACTGCACACATGGACGCGGTGCTTTGGAACTTCGCTTTCGGGCCAGTTCTGGGTGCAGCCCCGCTGCTAGGCAAGGTGCCACTGGCGACCGGTGGCACCTTCGCAGACGTTCTTGGCGCAGACAACCAAGCACTGGCGTTCGCTGGTGGTGTTGATTCGGCCAGCGCATTTGCCCAGAATGTTTTCCGCCAGCAGGGCGAGTCAACCTCGATCTTCACTCACAACACTTGGCGAGTATCCGACTCCTTCAGCTTGGTTGGAGGTGCGCGCTACGTGGAAGAGACCAAGGAGGGTAGCTTCAACCAACTAGGCGCGAGCAACAACGCTTGCCTAAGAACTCTTGCCAATGCCGGCGCACTGGCCGCGGGCGCCGCAGGCACTGGACTCGAGGTAGTTGCTGGGACTATTGGCAACTTCTCAGTTGGCTTCTCGTGCTTCCCCTTCGCAACTCCAGCGCTCGGTATCAGCGTATTGCCTGCTGAGTTCAGCGACAAGTTCGAAGACGAAGAGTTGGTGTACACCGGCAAGGCAGTCGTCGAATTCACTGACAAGGCCAGCGCCTACGCTAGCTACACCCGCGGTTTCAAGTCTGGTGGATTCAACCTGGACTCGACCGCTGCGGCAGGCGGTGGCGATCCAAGGTTCGCTTCAGAGAAGGTGGACTCCATCGAGATCGGCTTCAAGTCTGAGTTCGCAAATCGTCGGGCACGCTTGAACATCACTGCATTCGACTACGACATCGAAGACTTTCAGGTCCTCGAGTTCACTGGTGTGCAGTTCGTTACGTTCAACGTACCTACCGCTGAGAGCCAGGGCCTAGAGCTTGAGCTTGCTGCCAGGCTTGGCAACTCCTTGCGCGCGAACTTCGGCTATACCTACGCCGACTCTAGCTAGATCCTGTCCAGAAACTCTCTAAGGGTTGGAACTGGGAGGTTTGAGCGTAGAAACGGGCTGATCATTTCGTTTCGTTAGCCGGTAGAATTGTAGTTATCAAGACAAACAATTCTAAGCATCGAAGCGAGGAGTCA
>JAJCXN010000047.1 GCA_029263415.1 Acidobacteriota bacterium | reverse complement strand
CGGCAGACCTGTCGCCGCGGAGTGCAGAAGCACGTTGCCTGCCATGCCGGCTCTGTCGACGTTTGATGTCAAGGGAACGACATGTGTTTGCCAAACTTCAACGCCGAGGACCTCTTCCGCTGAAACAACAACGCATGGTCGTCGCTTGTCTAGCTCCATCCAATAGAGATCACCCCGTGCTACCACGGCGCAGATCTTTCGAATCGTTCCGCTACGGCGAGCTTCCCCTTCTCGGTGGGTGGTTCGGCGCTAGCCAATGCGGCATCTGCAAGTAGCTGTTGCCCGAGGCTCTGCCCGGTTTGGGTCACCGCGTAGCGACGAAGCTGATCCGCTACCCAAGTTGAAAAAGGAACTCCGAGACGGTCAATGATGGGCACTACGTCTTCAGGAACGCTGATTGTCTTGTTTGGCATATACGTATTCTATATACGTATACTCTTCACGTCAACACATCTCACCCCGTTGACCTCGTTTGGCCAGTTTCCTGTTAACGGCTGCGAAACAGCGCGGGATATTGGCTGTCTAGCTGCGCTTTGCGGCGGTGCTCGCGGTGGCCTGTATAGCCGGAGCCCATCCTTGTTTTTACTTATCCATTGGAACCTGTGGAGAGTGTTCGGCCCATCGCCGCATTCGCAGCAGTAGGACCACCGCGGCGTCCCGTGTGGGTGTTCGGCCCGAGTTACTAGTTTCGGGGAACCCTGATCCGTCACCGAGCGCGCTATCCGTTGTCGCTCTCGGTAGCGCCGCTGTCGTTCTTGATGGAGCCGCTTGCCCCGCTTCCGCCTCTGGTAGCGGCTGTTGGCCTCCCGGTGCCTTCGCCTGCGCGCTGTGGCAGCGCACACAGGCCGCAGTAGCGATTGCCCCTGTCGCAGCTACGGCAGATGGATACAAGGCGCGTGCACAGGTCACAATGAAACAGCCGATCGCTCGTCATCTCTCTCATCGCCTCAAGAGTACACCTAGCATTCGCCCTTCAATTGTCTGTCCTTGCGCGCGCCAACACCGGAGGATGATGCTGACCTGTCTCGAACTCAGGAAGCGCGGCTAGACAGCCAGATTCCAGCGCTTTCTGGCAACCATTCACACCCTCCGGGCCTACACAACTAGCCCATCACGTTGGTGACGTGCACCCGCACCGCGACCGCTGTTTTGCGGCGACACAGTTGTTGCGCTACCCTAGTGCCTATCCGCCTCTGTCTGGCCGGCAACGACTACCCGCTCAGACGTCGAGTCTCTTGTCGTGAGACATCCTTGCGATTTCGTATCAGCACTCACCCGCGTCTTCGAGATTTCCGTCCAAGCGACTGGGCTCCACGACTGGAGCCTCCCAATGTGAAAGGGAATTATGCGAGCGTTTTTCTGCATGCTGGCCGTCCTGAATGTTCTCGCTGGGACGAGCTCCTCTCATGGGCAGTTTCTGCGCTTCGTCGAGCCGATCGACGACGAGGATCTGGGGACCGTGGGTCTGGCCAATCCGGAGAACGTGACCACCAGTCCTGACGGGCGACACCTCTACGTCGCGGTCTCGGGTCCCCCGGATGGCATCGTAGTGCTCTCGATCGGTCCGGAGGGCAGTCTCACGCACGTTCAGACGGTGAACGACGACAATGTCTTCTTCACCAGCAACTCGATCCCCGGCATCGCCATCTCGCCCGATGGCAGGTGGGTGTTCTTCTCCGGCGCCAGCACGACGACGCGAGCGGTCTCCACCTGGGAGAGGAGCGTGGCGGACGGTACTCTCAGCTTCGTCGAGGCGATCTTCGACGATCTCGGACCCTTCGATTTCGGTCGTCCGGTAGATATCGCCGTCTCTCCGGACAGTCGCTTCCTTTACGTAGCAGGTAGCGAGGGGCCAGCCGGGGCCTCGGTGACCGTCCTCGAGCCGAGCCCGATCACCGGTTTCTTCAGCCAAGTGGAGGTGGTGGAAGGTGGTACGGCGGCGGCGCCCGACCTCGAAGCGGCCTATTCGCTCACCGTCTCACCCGGCGGGCAGCACCTGTACGTCGTCGGGCAGCCGGCGGTGGACGAGGGCTCGGTGACCCTCTTCGAAAGGGACGGGACGTTCGGTTCCCTGACCTATGTCGAGACCGTGGCTGAAGGGCAAGGGGATATCGTCGGACTGGGCATGCAGGGGACCATCGGCATGAGCTTTGACGGAGAGAGCCTCTACGTCGCCAGCGAGCGCAACGATTCCTTGGCCGTGTTCTCGCGCGATCTGGTCGATGGCCGTCTGGCTTTCGTCGAGGCGCAGTTCGAGCTGCTGGCTGGCGTGCGCGGACTCGATCGGGCCAGCGACGTGCTGGTCTCGCCGCGGGGTGATCTGGTTTTCGTGACGGGGATCGCAGACAACACTCTGGCGATGTTCGGTCGTGATCAGGCGAACGGGGAACTGTCGATCTTGGAAGTGGAATTCAACGGATCCGACGGCGTGGACGGCCTGATCAACCCCATGGCGGTGGCCCTAAGCGCCGACGGCGGTCACGTCTATACCGTCGGCCCAACCTTCGCCGGCTTCGGCGGGAGGAAAGGGATCATGTCGCACTTCGAGGTTGGCCTCTTCGCCGACGGCTTCGAGAGCGGCGATCTGTTCGCCTGGTCGAGCTCGCCCTGAAAGCAGCCGTCTCCGCCCGAATCAGAGGTGTGGAACGAATCGGCAGATCACCGACGATCCGCACATTCTCGGGGATGGAGAACGGCTTGCCTCCGCCCGCGAGCACGGTTGCGGCGTCTCTGTACTCAAGCAAGTACATGAGCTCACCAAAGACTTGCGAGAGATTGGCGCGATTGATCTCGTCCCTCGGTCAGCAGCAGCAGCAGCAGCAAAAGGTGCCAGCCTTGTGTAGAGCGCCAGTGTGTTCGTGACTCCTCTGGAGCATTGCGGCGATCGGCACGGCTCGCTGCTCATTCGGAAAAATCGGTGTCAGCAAGAGCGCAAAGCAAGGTGTGAACCAAATGTCAGCTGTTGCACCCCAACTGAGCGGAACAGTCGGCCCACTTGGCCTTGGTAGCCAATCGTTGGCGGTTTCCCGGCATCCGTTCTGCGCGCTGCGGCCCGATTGCTCCTTTCTCTACATACGGCTGGCACCTTTTGCTGCTGGGCAGAGAACGGGCATTGTGACCGACTCCTACATTTGGGATGCGCCGCCTGCCGCGTTTGCTGCACATGCGGGCAGTCGTGATGACGCCGCGGCAATCCTCAAGCAGTTCGCCGAGGGGCAGCTTGATGTGCTCTTTGGTGAGCTCGAAGACGTTGGCGAAGAGGGGGTTCCCGAGTTTGGCGAGACTGAAGTACTCTTGGGTCAGCGTTTTCTCTTGTTTGGTCCCGAACCGGTGCCGGCCTCGCAGTTGATCGAAGTGCCAGATCAGGAACCCGCCGCGGCTATCTTCGAGGAAGATCAGATTGAAGGTCTGGATTCCACGCCCAACCTCCCGCTCTTGGCCAGGAGGGCGAAGAGAACCGATCGTAAAACACAAGAACCAACATCAGGTCGGAGAGCTCTTGCTTGATGTCCACTAAGTCCCCCCCCCTAGCGCCGTCGCGCCCGCGCTTGTTCGCGACGGCCGTCTTCGCTCTGCTGCTGTTCGCGGTCGTCTTGCGCACGGTTCAGTTTGGTGCGGGCGCGAACCTTTGGTTCGACGAGCTTGCACTCGCCCTCAATCTCGAGGAGCGTGGGTTCTCGGAACTCGCAACCCAGTCCCTCGATCGTCAGCAAGTCGCGCCGGTCGGCTTTCTCTTCGCGCTCGAGGCGATGACCCGCATCTTCGGCATCGACGAGTTTGCACTGCGTCTTGTCCCGTTCCTGTCTAGCCTGACGTCGGTGATCCTATTCGCCCTCGTTGCCCGCCGGTTCGTCGCCGGGCCGGGTCTCCTGTTTGGGATGGTGCTGTTTGCGGTGAGCCCATCGCTTGTCTATATGGCAGGAACCGTGAAGCCGTATGCTGGCGATGTTGCGGTGACCTTGTTGCTCGTGTGGTTCGGGTTACGGCACTGCGAACGACCAGATGACATGCGTCGGGCAGCGCTTGGGGGGGTGGGCGGAGCACTCGCGATCTTGCTCTCGAATCCTGCGGTGCCGACAGCGATGTTGATCGTTGCGTTGATCTTCGCCAGCCGCCTGCACGAGCGCAGAACTTTGCTAGCGGCGCCTTTCGCCGCTCTTGCCGTCCCGTGGATTATCGCTGCTCTGGTTGCTGCGATCAGCGCGATGCGGCTGCTCGACCCAGCCACGGAAATCTTCATGAAGGAGTTCTGGAGCGAGGGCTTCCCGCCCGGGAGCGTGGCAGGGTACGGGCCGTGGCTCCTCGGCCAGCTCTACGGTGTCGTCGCGTACTTCCTGATCTTCGTCGTGCCTAGCGGCGGTGCGCTCACGGTGGTCGCAATCATCCCGATGCTATTTGCGCTCGTCGGTACGCGCTCGCTCGGTCGCCGGTCTGTGTGGAGGACGGCCCTCGTCCTTGCACCGCTGGTCGTCGCTGTAGTGTGCGCGACTGCCGGTCTCTTGCCGTTGCGCACTCGGGTTTCGCTGTATGCAGGGTGGCCAATTCTGCTCCTCGCGATGGTGGGGGTAGAGGCGGTACTGCGATCGAAGTCGCGCGCCGTGCGCTGCGCCGTACTCCTGGTGGTGTTCTTGGTCGGCGGGCTGCCGACCGCCGGGGTGCTGTTCGACTCGCCTCCGCCGTACCGCACCCAACAGATACGCACGGTGCTCGAGGAGGTCGCAGAAAAGCGCCAGCTCGGCGACGAGCTTTGGGTCTACTACGGTGCGCGCCATGCGATCGATTTCTACGGACCGCGCATGGGCTTCGAGGAGTGGGACCAGGGTGGGATGCATCGCGGCGATGCGCGCGCGTATCTGCGCGAACTCGATCGCTTCCGTGGTCGCGAGCGAGTGTGGGTCGTCTTCACCCACGCGCTTCCGCGCTATGAGGAGATTGAGTGCCTGCGCACGACCTCGAGACCATCGGCCGGTTCGTCCACGAGGTGCCCGACCCGTACGATCTCAAGGGCGAGCGTGCCGCCGGCGCGTGGCTCGTCGATCTTTCCGACGCAGTACGGCTAGAGCGCGCGACGGCGGACACATTCGAGCAGTGCAGGGGGACGAAGGGTGGCTGAGCGACGTGCCCGGCACCCTCGGCTCCGGCTCCGGTGACGCTTCATTCGGACGTTGGCCGTGGACTGCTAGGGCTCGAAGGCTTCCCAACGCTTCCGCACCTGTTGCAGGAGTTGGTCAAATGGTTGGTAGGCGTGAACCTTCTTCAGAAAGGGGTCGTGGTGTGCGAGGAACGGGTAGTTGATAAACCCGCGTTTCGTCGCCGCGGAAAGCCAATAGACGGCACGTTCCCCGTCCTCTCTCAAGGGTGCCCAGATAAAGGTGTCACAGGTTTGTTTGAGAGTGTGCCGGCCAAGTCCTGATTTCCGAGGCTCAGTACTGATCGAGCGGACCGGCGCCACAACGCTCGCGCCGGCGCTCTGCGAGTGGCGAACCGAGCTGGCAGGGTTGTGCGGTGACGAGTCGAAGCGAGAGAGACTTCTGCGCGCTGCTCGGCATGGGTACGTGGGGGTCGGAGCGCCGCTCCAAGCCGAACGAATCACGCTTCAGCTTTCCGGCTCCGGCTGACGTCCTGGCCGTGGTCTTGTTCAGGAGACAAATGGGTAGGACGCAGCTCGATACTTACCTATCGGTCCATGTGGGTTGCAGCGGGATTCCCATTGCATCCGATGATGACTCTGGAACGGGATTGGCCTCTATTGTTGTCGTAGAGGTAGTCAACGATGGCCTCTTCGACGTGCAGGTAAGTCAAGTTGATGGCGCCTACGAGATTGGCGACCAGTACGAGATTCGAGTGGCCGACGTGACGGACTTGATCTTCGCCGATGGCTTTGAGATTGGTGGCGCGACGAGTTGGGCGGGAATGGTGCCTTAGGCCAGACAAAGTGTCACACGTTTGTTTGAGGGTGTGTCTTCGGCGCGACAGACAGGGGTGTGGATCGATGCTCTCATAAGAAGTCAACAGCCTTTTAGGTTTAGGTCTTGGAGTTTTTGGCGAGTGGTTTGTCGGTGGTTTTGCGTTGGGGTTTGGCTGTAGGCGCGGTGTCTTGGAGAAGGGGGTTCGGCATTGGATTCTGCTGATCCATCCGACGTACTAGGTTGCAACGAGCCTTCGGGCGGGCACCTGCGTCCACGCCTGCTTAGCGAACCGTGACGGTTCCATTGTTGTTGCTCCACGACCAGGACATGTGTGCCAATGGCGAGACGGTTCTAACTTGTGAGACGGAAACCGGAGGAGACCAAGCCAGCAACCATCACAGGCGCCTCGATGCTCCTCAGAAGGCCGCTGACGGTGCAACACGGTACGCGCCGGCCGGAAAACGCCGCGTTGTCCATGCGCGGAGCGCGCGTGGGCACGAGCGTTGCAGTTGTCGCTCTGCAACCACGGATTGTGGGCAAAGGTGAGCAACCGAAGCTGGCTCGAGCCGTTCGCCGTGGCGGGGTCGCCACGCCGTGCGAGACCACCCTGGGGAATTGGGGTCTGCGCTCTGAGACCACCAAAGAGTAAGCGATCGTCGATTCCGCGCGAGAGAAACACCAGTTGTTTATGACCGGGGACAGCTTGAAGCCGACGCGCAAACCCTGCGGCCGCCTCCAAAAATTGCGTCGCTCGTGAAACAGCATCTGGTGACAAGCTCCGATCGTGGGGTCCAGGCCCTCTCACCTGCCGCACGCTCCTGGAGGCTACCGGCCGCGGCTCTTTCTCTTGCTTCTCATCCTTCTTAGCTGTCCCAGTTGGAGTTCCCGAGAGCACCAACCCGAGAGCGTCTTCGGCCTCAGGCTCTTCGGTCACACCAGTATTGGTCATCGCGAAGACTGCTTGGCGGCGGTCGGTAGTGAAGGGGAGCGAGACCTGCAGCCCCTGAGCCCGGGAGTACTGCGCCACGCTGATGAGATCTCCCGAGAACGAACCGTCCAGCAAGAGACCTGCGCTCTCCTCACGAGCTCGATCAACGAACAGGCCTTCGGTAAATTCGCGATCAAACAACAGAATGATTTTGCGTGGCGGAGTCGATGGGCCCAGCTGAGCGGCGCCTGCTTCCACATCTCTTGCGATCTCCACCGCAGTAACAATTGGAACCGGCTCACCATTAATGGAAAGCCTGAAGTCCTCGAGCTCCAACCCAGTCAATGGCATTCCAGAGAGTTCAACGCGAACAAAGAGCTCCTTCAGACCGACGCTCAAGAAGTCGGATGTACTTGCAAGGCTGTTGGCGCCAGTCATCGCCAAGGCAACGAGCGTGAGCACGGCTGGGATTCGTCGATGATCTCGGAGCATTTCGCCTCCAGGTGGACTACGTGGTCGGGTTGCGACTTGGTCCGGCGCCAAACTCATTGCGGACAATGCTTTTGCAGACGCACTTGGACCTGCAAACATATTGTAGAGGCAAAGGTGACCTGGTCACCCACCGAACATTCCAAGCACGCTACTTCTTCATCTCCCACGGGAGGCTTCGCACCCATCGAAGGAGCTCAACGAGCTGGTGCTGGGCGCTCTCGCCTATTCCGCGGAGAAGTACGGGCTCCGTTTCTACTACACCACGTATCTCACAAACCACTGTAGAGCCGGCCACTCAGGATGCGTCGGAGTATTCTTCCCATGTCTGAATAGACGCGGGTGGCAAAGCGGACCGCTCAAAACAGATGGTCTTTGGGTCGGTGTCTCGCTAGTCGAGTGACCTGCCGATTCGTCCCACATCCCTGACTGATTCGACTCGAGAACTTGCCATCCGCGTCCTGCGGACCGGTGTAGCTGATGCCGGAGGTGTGGGTGAGCAGATGCCGAATGGTGATGTCGCTGCGGGCTGGCTTTAAGCGGACCACGTCCTCGCCAGTCGCAATATCGACTTCACGCACGGCGACCTGCATGTCCGCCAGTTCTGGAATCCACCGTTTACCATTTTATTGTTGCTTTTAGGATCTCCTGGACGGTCTCGGAAGATCCTATGGGAAATCTCAAACGCCCCAGAATTACCAGGAGAACACCGAGTATTGTTGCCTGATGCTTTAGTTTTCCAAACTTAACGGCAAACAGAAAGAAGAATGGTAAATAAACCAGTTCGGTACTATAAGGGAGACAAAAGCCGGTTGACCGACATAGGTAAAACATCCGGCTCTCCATCACTTCGAGTGGGTCACGGCCGACCCTTTTCTTCAGCCACCCCTAGCGGGGTGAGGGTGGCTGAAGAGAAGGGTCTCATGATCATGAGTTGCTCAAACAGTTGAAAACGCAGGGCCTTCCTGTTCTTGTTG
>JAJCXN010000046.1 GCA_029263415.1 Acidobacteriota bacterium | reverse complement strand
CATCGACGCGGCGGTTTGGCACCTCGATGTCGGCTCATCACATCCTGGGGCTGAAGCAGGTCCCAAGGGTTCGGCTGTTCGCCGATTAAAGTGGTACGTGAGCTGGGTTTAGAACGTCGCGAGACAGTTCGGTCCCTATCTCATGTGGGCGCAGGAAATTTGACAGGATCTATCCCTAGTACGAGAGGACCGGGATGGACGAACCTCTAGTGCGCCAGTTGTCGCGCCAGCGGCACGGCTGGGTAGCTACGTTCGGAAAGGATAACCGCTGAAAGCATCTAAGCGGGAAGCCCCCCTGGAGATGAGATTTCCCTGAAGACTCCTGGTAGACGACCAGGTTGATAGGCAGGAAGTGTAAGCGTTGCGAAACGTTGAGCTGACCTGTACTAATTAGTCGTTCGGCTTGACCAAACCGGAAGTTTTTCTCTGACCATCGCAGTCGCAAAAGCTGTGACAGACGGAGAAAATGACCGAAAAGGACACGCGAGAGTATTCAAACGTCTATGACTTATCCATTCGAACTGCGATCTGAACTCCCTTAGGAGAACTCAGGTGGCAGAATCAATGGCAAAAACAATTTGGTTAAGGCTTTCAGCCTTTCCGGTGGTTCTAGCGAGGAGGCCACACCCGTTCCCATTCCGAACACGGCAGTTAAGCTCCTCAGCGCCGATGGTACTGCATGGGCAACTGTGTGGGAGAGTAGGTCGCCGCCGGGGATATATTTGGGATGGCCCCTGTCTTAGGACAGGGGCCATTTCTTTATGTACACACCGTTTTAGTTGACCGGTCTCGCTTGAGGACCGGTTTGGTGACCCTCGGACCGCAACCTGGTGCACGGTCCCCCATGCTTAGGTCAGGAGCCGCGAATGCCGCAATCTGTTGAAGTCTCAGCCCAACCCCGACTCGACGGTCAAGTCGCAATCGTCACTGGCTCCTCAAGCGGCATCGGCGCGGCGATCGCCGCTGCCTTCGCGAGAGAAGGCGCAAAGGTGGTGGTCAACTCGGCCTCTTCTGTCGAGCGTGGAGAGCAAGTCGCCGCGAGTCTGCCCGAAGCCGTCTATGTACAATGTGACGTGTCGCAGGCCGATCAGCGACAGGCTCTGCTCGACCGAACGATCGCGGCTTTCGGCCGCCTTGATCACCTGATCAACAATGCCGGCACCACCGCCGTGATCCCGCACGCAGACCTCGATGCAGTTAGCGATGAGGTATTCCGCCGCATCCTCGATGTGAACCTGCTTGGCACCTGGGGTCTCAGCCGCAGCGCGGTTCCGTTGCTCAATGAGCACGGCGGCACGATCCTCAACGTCACGTCGATCGCCGGGGTTCGACCGGTCGGAAGTTCGATCCCCTACTCCGTTTCCAAAGCGGCACTCAATCAACTGACGACACTGATGGCCAAAGTTGTCGGACCCAAGATCCGCGTAAATGCTCTGGCTCCCGGCTTGATCGCGACGCCGTGGACAGAGGAGTGGGACGCACAGCACGCATCGGTCGCAAGAACCGCTCCTCTCGGGCGCTCTGGAACACCAGAGGACATGGCAGATGCTGCGCTGGCCCTGACACTGTCTCCTTACACCACGGGTCAGGTTCTAGTGTCTGATGGCGGCCTCACACTCAAGGTGTAGTTACCACAGACGAGCCACCTTAGGGATAGTAGCCACTCATCGCCTTAACCCGTGCGGCCCCCGCGGCCTTCACTTCGATCGCGCGAAACTCATCATCTGACGAGGTGTTGGTGGACTGATAGGCCAGTAGGTACTGGGAGCGCAGGTCACGCTCGATCCGTTTGTAGATGGCGTCAAGCTCTTCCACATTGCGAATGAAGTAGCTGTCCCCACCCGTTTCCGCTGCTAAGGCCCGCAACTGAGACCGCTGGCCTCCGCCTTCAGCTAGCTGCAGGCCAACTGTGTAGATCGTCACCCCGGCGCGCCGCGCATACTCGAGTGTTTCCGCGAAGCCGAAACGGCTGGCTTCGTCTCGACCGTCCGTCAACAGGAGGAGTGCGCGCTGGCCTGCTATCCCCGTGAAGTAGTACAGCGAAAACATCAGGCTGTCGTAGAGGGCAGTCTGACCCTGAGGTGTCAAACCAGCCAGCCCAGCGCCCAGGGCCGTTGTGTCTGACGTCAGCGGCACCGCAAGATGGGGCAACCGATTGAAGCTAATCAAGGCAGCACGATCCCGTCCGGTCAATGTGCGCTCCAAGAATCGCAGTGCCGCACGCTTCGCCGTGTTGAGCGCTCCTCCCATTGACGCGGAATTGTCAATCACGATTCCCACCTGAAACGGAAGGTCTCGGACCTGCTCGAACCGGGTCAGCGCTTGTCGCACTCCGTCTTCCTCAATTGTGAAGTCCTGCGCCTCGAGACCCTCTAACGGCCGTCCGAAGCGTCCCAGTACTGCTGAGTACACCTCCACCACCTGTACGTCTAGTCGCTCCGCGGTCTGATCTCCACCATTGACGAACACCAAGTCCTCAGCACTAGTGCCGTCAACGAGGTGCGCCACCACGCGGACATACGACGGCCGCGAGGAGTCCGCGATCCTTAGCGGCTGAGTCCACGGCTCCTGGTAGAGCGTGGCAGACAGCCGTTCGTCGACGAAGTACTCGACTCGGTCGAGCGTCGCATCACTAGGAACCCCTATCCTAGCCGCGGCCAACACGCTGCTGACACCGCTTTCGCGTCCGTTGGGACTGGTGATCTGGACAGAAAAACGTTGGGTGCCAGCGTTGACTTGAAACTCATCGGTAGCAATCACTGCACCGTCCTCTGCGAGCGCCTCGACACGCAAGGTTCGTTCGCGGGGAAACGCCCCGAGGTCGACCTCGACGTTGAACGGCGGCCGGGTCTTGGTAGCGATCAGAGCGCTATCCAGCAAGAACCGGACTCGACGGATCGAGTTGCCGCTGGCCAGCGTGTCAAACCGTACGGCACCACGCTGCAAACCCGAGGGTTCCATGATGCGGATTGAAACCTCGTTGGCCGCAAGAGCCGCTGTCGCCTCTGAATACACAGTTCCAGTGCGGCCTAGCGCAAAAGATCCAGCCACGCTCGGACCCTCGAACAACGGCACTGTGAAGGTTCGGTCCGAATAGTGGAAACGCTGTCCGTTGAGGTCCTCAAGCCGCAAGATCGCTCGATACTCGCCGGGGCGCAGATTGCGTTGAAACACCAGGGGCATCGGTGCAGCGTCTGCTTGATCTTCGCCTATTGCGAACTTGTATCGGAATGTATCCAGCAAGTCCCCGTCGCGAATCACCTGGCCAACAAGTTCAAAGTCGTACGATCTGTGGCCTGCAAAGTCTCCCAGGCTCACATCGGTCGGCAGAACTGCCACCATCCACTGTACAGCGGTCCGACTCTGCACACTTCCCACAAACCGCACCTCCTGGCTTGCCTCGAATAGTTGCGCGTTAGAGGGCAGCCGCGGCGAGTTCGCTCGGAAGGCCGCCACCCATTCGACGGAGCGAGGCCGTGGCTTGAGCAGGGCGCGATTCAGTAGGGCTTCATAATCGCCGCCCTGCTCGGTCACCTGTTGCACCACCTGCTCGAGCAATGCGCCGTTGGCACAACTACGGGTTCCTCGAATGACCGAAGCAATTGCACCTGGTCGCGACGGACGCCAGAGGTGAGCCGGACCGAGTCCGCCTTGACCCCGCAAGAAGATCAACACGAAACTGAAACGCACCGCGTCACTCCCGTTGTAGACCCACACCACGGCCGGGTGCCGAGTTGTTGTGCAGCGAACATTGATGGCGCGACTCGGCTCGCCGTGCACAAGTAGCATCCGCGCGCGAGCGTCCTGCAAAGACGGAAAGGTGCCCTGAGCAAGAGATAAGCGCTCCAGGTAGCGTTCCTTAAGCTCGTTGCGTCCGGTCTGAACGTAGGGGTCGCGGACTCGCCAGAACTCGCGGATGAAGGCCTCCCGCTGGTAGTCCTCGGTCAGAGAAGTGAACAGCTCGGCCTCATGATCCAAGATGATCGGGCCAACCTCCTCTAGCCACGCTTCGTGCTGTCGCGAGGGCTCCACCGCAGCGGTGAGCCCATCCACCGGCGCGCTTGCAACGCTTGCCGTACTCTCCTGCGCTCCGAGGGGGACAAGAGCCAAAACGAACGCGCTCCAAGCCAAAAAGACCCTCGCCACGCAGCGAGTCCTCGGACGAATAGGTCGGGGTGATGGGAGCAGCTGTGCATTCATTGGCGCAAAGAAACGGGTCAATACGTTAGGTGGGTTTCTCAAAGCGATAGATCAGTGGTCCAACGTCCAATTTCAGTCAATCTAACCGACCTAGCTACTGTGTTGGCTCCTCGCCCGCAAACAGGTGAATCCCGGGAGCCGTCGGCAGCAATATACTGTGTCCGCTAGTTCCAGCCCTCGGCGTCAAGGCTGTACCCACTTGCTTGTTCGTTGGTCATGATCATCGCAAGCTTTCCTACTCGTTCCTCGGAGGTCAACATGTCACGTTCTACTCCCCTCAAACCAAGTGCGGCGTTGTCCCTCCTCTTCGCTCTGGTTGCTTCTACCGCGTGGGCTCAACTCCCTCCGGAGGCGGTCGACCTCGGCCAGGTCAAGATCCCCGAGCTTCAGAAGTCCGAGGAGTTGTGTCCGGTTCATCTGGTGCCCTCGATAGCGAACGGGGAAACGTGGACCCACGACGAGGTACAGTATCGGGGCAGCGAACCGGGCGACCAGAAGGCCTTCCTTGCGGATCCAGTCTCGTTTGCCGCCAGACACAGTCGGCAGCGCTGGATCAACAACTTCATGACCGCGATGAGTTCTATCTGGTGTCCGATCACCGACGAGGTCACTCCCGGCGGCCGCAAGCAGGTTGAAGGCAAGGGCTACACCTGGGAAAGTTGCTGCTCTTTCTGCGATGACGAGATGGCCCCTGAAAACTTCGACGAGGCGCTGGAGCGGCTGGCCGATCGCGCAGCAGAAGCGTTTGATCTGACCGGCGGCGTCTACGTCAATGACGCAAAAAGTCCGGTCGAGGGCGCCATCCTCGACGACTACTAGTCGTCAAGCGCAACGCCACGGCTTCAATGCTGCCAACCACTCGAAGGGCTCACCGCGAATACTGCCAGCAGAGAGCAGTCGACTTCCCAGCATCAACGTCCGGGTACAACCATGAAGATATACACGCGCACTGGCGACGACGGCAGTACCGGGCTAGGAAGTCGTCAACGGATCGGCAAAGACTCTCTGCGCATCGACACCTACGGAACCGTTGATGAGCTGAACTCGGTGCTCGGAGTGGCGCTTGCCACCGATCTGTTCGAACCGTTGCCTGGCGTCTTGGAGCGAGTGCAGGAGGAACTCTTCCATCTTGGCTCCGACCTCTGCGTGCCCGATGAGGACAAGGAGCGCTGGCCGGTACCGCAGATGGAGGAACAGCACATTTCCGCTCTCGAGGTGCTGATGGACGAACTCGATGGATCGCTTCAGCCGCTCAAGAACTTCGTACTGCCAGGAGGATCATTGGGCGCCGCACAGCTGCACGTCGCTCGAACGGTCGCTCGCCGCTGCGAGCGGTTGCTGGTCAGTCTCGCGCGCGTAGAAAGCGTCAACCCGATTGCGATGCGCTACCTCAATCGGCTTTCGGACGCGCTCTTTATGATGGCTCGGTACGAAAACTACAAGCGTGGTGTTGCCGACGTTGTGTGGAAGCGCTAGATGCAGCACCCGCCAGGGCGAAGTGGAGCCTTCGAGCGCCCCAGCTAGTTAGCAACGGTCTCGCGCATCACCTCTTCAGAGGTGGTGACGCCGTCGCGGATCTTCTGCAAGCCCGAACCGCGTAGCGAGACCATGCCAAGCTGCAATGCCTTTTGGCGGATCTCATACGCGCTAGCGCCAGAGAGAATCATCTCGCGAATCTCATCGCCGATGGTCATGACTTCGTAGAGCGCGATCCGTCCCTTGTAACCGGTGTTGCTGCACCGATCGCACCCGCGGCCGCGGTACAGCTGCAGTGTCTGAGCTTCCGACTCGGCGAACCCGCAGTTCATGAGCGCGGCTGGATGGGCGTCGATCGGCTCCTTACAGCGCGAACAAATTCGACGCACCAGTCGCTGCGCGACCACGCAGTTGACCGACGTCGCCACCAAGAACGGCTCAACGCCCATGTTCATCATGCGATTGATAGTGGACGGAGCGTCGTTTGTGTGCAAAGTCGACAACACAAGATGCCCGGTCATGGCCGCCTTAATGGCGACTTCCGCAGTCTCAAAATCTCGAATCTCGCCGACCAAGACGATATTTGGATCCTGGCGCAAGAAGGACCGCAGGGAGGACGCAAAGTTGAGACCGATTGCCTCCTTCATCTGCACCTGGTTGATACCCGGGAGGTTGAACTCGACCGGATCCTCAGCGGTGATGATGTTGACGTCCGGAGTGTTGATCTGCGACAAAGCGGAGTACAGGGTGTTGGTCTTGCCGGAGCCCGTTGGGCCGGTCACCAACACCATGCCGTATGGCTGGGAAATGGCGTGCTCGAAAACCCGCAAGCTCTCTTGCTCGAAGCCCAGCTTCGCTAAGTCCAGCATGAGGTTGTCTTTGTCGAGGAGCCGCAGCACGATCTTCTCGCCAAACAACGTTGGCAGCACCGACACACGGTAATCAAGATCTTTGGGCCTGCCACCAAGTTTGGTCTTGATCTTGATGCGTCCATCCTGCGGCAGCCGTTTCTCCGCGATGTCCAGTCGAGCCATGATCTTGATCCGACTAGTGATTGCCTCGCGTAGTTTCAGCGGCGGGTTCATCATCTCGTACAGGATCCCGTCGATCCGATATCGAACGCGATACTCCTTCTCGTAAGGCTCGATGTGGATGTCGGAGGCCCCGCGTTTGATGGCGTCGGTCAAGATGATGTTGACCAAGCGAACAACAGGCGCTTCCTCTGCACTCTCCTCAAGCTCGGCGAGGTCCATGTCCTCTTCTTCTTCGAGCACCTCAAGGTCGTCGACCGCCGCCTCTTCGATGTCGTCCATGACCTTTTTGAGCTCAACCGCGTGGGTCGAGCCGTAGTATTTGTCGATGGCAGCACGGAGGGCCGGTTCTGAAGCGACCACCGGCTCGACGTCGTATCCGGTCATGAACTTGATGTCATCGAGCGCAAAGACGTTGGTTGGATCAATCATGGCGATCGTGACCCGCGCGCCAGCCTTGGACACTGGCAGAATGGTGTACTTGCGCGAGACGTCAGCTGGGATGATTGAGATCACCGCCTCAGTGATCTCGAGCTGAGTGAGATCCACCGACGGAACTCCAAAGTGGCGAGACAGGAAGTCGACGAGGTCTTGCTCTGTGATCGCGTCGCTTGCAGTCAGTACCGCGCCGAGTCGACCACCGTGCTGCCGCTGTGCGGCTAGTGCTTCTTGAAGTTGCTCATCAGTGATGAGGCCGTTTCGTAGAAGAAGTTCGCCGAGCCTGTTATCCATGAGACGCTCGCTGGGGGGGCTCACAAGGAGGAGCCCGGTGGTTCTGAGTTCGCTTGCGAAGACTGCTCTCGAGTCTGGGTTCCACGCAAACTCGGGTGTATGACTTTGTCAGGTGCCGCGAGCCAACCCCCACTCATCTTGGTTTATGTGAGGATGTCGGCGGCAGCCGGGAGCCAGTGATAGCAGATCGTCCGACGAAGCCGTTCGATCAACTTCCAGGTCACCGCTGAGAACGCTAGCATAGCGGCCACGCGGCTGTATTGGTGCGCGAGGCGTCCACGCGACCGCTCCTACCTGCGCAACCTTTGGCGCTCCCAGTATTGAAACTTTGATTATGAACAACGCACTAGAACCCGATGAGCTGAGCCGCCTCTCAGAAGTCCGCGACAAGCGGGCAAAGCGTGCGGGTCGCCGCAAAAAGTTGGCGCGGGACCTCGACCTGTCGACTATCGGTATGGTCTTCCCGATTGCACTGCTCCTGGGCTACTTCGGAGGCGGCCTGGTCGGTGGCTGGCTGGGTGCCGAGCAGTTGGGGTCTTGGATTGGGCTCCTTCTGGGCTTGTTGTCGGGCTTCTACAACCTGTTCAAGGTCGCGCTCTTGCTGCAGCGACGAGAGCAAGCGGCCATGACTGATCTCGCCACGAGTGCCGGCGACGAGGACGATTCCCCATCGACTCGGTAGCTCAGGGCACCCGCGACGCCGCACGGATCGTTGGTCGTCTAGGGCGCACCATGATGGTGCTTTGGGTGGGGCTCGGCGCGGCTCTGGTCTATCGCCAGGACTGGCACGCGCTAGTTGTCTTGACACTCACCGTAGCGGCCGCTATCGTCCAGCTGCGCTGGCTTGCCTCGCAGGTGTCGAGCCTCGTGTCAATGACACTACGATCGGCCGAAGAGGCGTCGCCCGAGCCAGCCACAGCTCTAAAGCTTCCTCGGGAACCAGGAGCAACTCAGGATCTCGGTGCTAGTAGCGAGCCTCGAGGGCCGCTCGGCGGCCCAGAGAATGCAGGACACGCTTCCGGCGAACCAAGCTTGGTTGCTGTTTCGCCGGGTGGCGAAGTGTTCAGTCAACCTGGCGAGTCAGAAGAGTTAGACCACGCGGACTTCGATTCAGATGGCTCCCATCCTCAGGTACCGGGGGTTTCGAGAGTCGCGGTTCTGCGGCCGGTGATCCTTCTCGGTGGATTACTCTTTGTTTTCGCGGTCGGCAGTTCGGAACCGATTGCACTGGCTGCGGGAGTTCTGACCCTTCCAGCCGCCTTGATGATCGAGGCCCTCGTGACCATGATCAAGAACCCTCACTGAATCGCACAGCAGATCGCAAACCAACAGACGCCCCACTAGAGAAATCAACCCATGGCCGACGTTACAACTCCATCGCACTCGATCCTTTACGAACCGGTTAACGCCGTTTGGGGCAAAGTCGCCAGCGTAACTGGGCTAGAAGAGCGAATTCCTGAGGTGCCAGATCATGTGGTCATGGCCTTCTTCGTGGTCTCGGTGATTGCTCTAGTGACCATCCCGTTGAGCCGAAGTCTCAAGAAGAAGGATCCCGGCTGGGTGCAGCAGATCGGTGAGATGCTCGTTGGCGGTCTCGCCAGTATGCTTGAAGACACGATCGGGCAGGGCGCCGCGCGTCGTTTTCTCCCGTTGATCGGTGGTTTCACCCTGTTCATCTTCTTGAGCAATTTCATCGGCCAGTTCTTCTTCCTCCAGCCGCCCACCCAGAATGTGAACACGACGTTCACGCTCTCGATCCTTGCCTGGGTCTTCTACCATTTCATGGGCCTGCGCAAACAAGGCTTGAGTTACTTCAAGCAGTTCTTGGGACCTGGACCGCCGCCTTGGTGGATGTGGCCACTGATGCTGCCACTTGAGATCATCAGTCATATCGCTCGCGCTCTCTCGCTCGGCGTCAGGCTGTTCGGCAACATCTTCGGGGAGCACATTGCCGCAGGCATCTTCTTCTCGTTGATTCCGTTCTTGGTTCCGCTGCCGCTGATGGCGCTGGGGTTGTTGGCTTCGGTGCTGCAGACGTTCATCTTCATTATGCTCACCACCGTCTATATCGCCGGTGCAGAGGCCGACGAGCACTAGGCGCACATTCACTTCACCCCCACTCAGTTCACTGCTAGACCCAACTCAAATTCAACAGTAACTTCCAGTTACTCGCAACAGACACACTAGGCCACCGGCCTTAAGACAGGAGTCTCTTCCCATGAAAAAGTCAATGCTACTCGTTCTCTTGGCACTCGCTACTCTTGCTATTGCTGCTCCCGTTTTCGCTGCCGACGGCGGAGCCGCCGGCGGTGGTGATTGGAAGGTCGCCATGGCCGCTCTCGGTCTCGGTATCGCTGCCGCCGGTTGTGGCATGGGCCAGGGTCGTGCCGCAGCCGATGCCCTTGGCGGCATCGCACGGAACCCCGGTGCAGCTGGACGCATCCAACCTGCCATGCTGTTGGCACTGGCGTTCATGGAATCCTTGACCATCTTCGCTTGGGTCATGGTGTTGATCCTCAACGCCGGCTAAGACGACCCCGCCACCGTCGGCCCTCGTTCGATTCGGAGGGGGCCGATGAGAAGCGCCGCTCTTGAGACGTTGTCTCAAGACGGCGCTTTTTTGCGTCTGGCGCAATCTGTCATTTCGGATAGCCCGAAATGGAACTCGAGCGGAGGACAGAAGTGTCACCGTTAGGTGACACCGATCTGCCGCGGGCATCCTAAGCACGCCTCCAAAGTCGCATCCAGGCCTTGGTTTGCCTCTAGATGGGGGCGAGGCGCAGTGCTGGCACCAAATCTGCTTCTGATGAGTAGAACGATGGGGATGACACCGGGGACTGACTCCTGGACCCGGGTTTTCGACGGAGGTTTAGTGATGAGTCGAACATTGAGTGCAGCTACGGTTTCAGATCAACGGTCGGTGATGCCTGGCCTGCCGGTCTCACAGACCAGCACCCTCGGCGACCCTCGCTACGGCTGGGACTTCGAGACCAGCGCGATGCCCTTCATGGACTCGCTCTACAACACGGCCTACCGGATGGCACGCAACGCTGAAGACGCGGAGGATCTGGTTCAGGAGACTTACCTCAAGGCGTTTAAGTACTACGACAAGTTCCGGGAAGGTACGAACTTCAAGGCGTGGCTCTTCAAGATTCTGAAGAACACCTTCATCAACAAGTACCGTAAGAACCAGAAGGTCCCGCTGCAGACAGATTTCGCGGACATCGAGGGTGTGTTCGAGGACCAGGTGAGTGAAAACTATCGAAGCTCGATTCTCGACCCTGAAACGCGCTTCTTCGAGACCCGGTTAGATGGCGAAGTGCACGAAGCACTGCAGAGTTTGCCACCCGACTATCGGCTTGCGGTCCTGCTGGCAGACCTCGAAGGTTTCGCCTACAAAGAGGTGGCTGAGATTCTTGACGTCCCAGTGGGAACGGTGATGAGCCGGCTCTACCGAGGCCGACGCTTGCTGGAGAAGGTCATGCTTGACTTTGCTCAAAGCCACGGTTACCTGGCTGAAGACGCCGAGCCCTCCAAGATGCGGAGCCGCGGCTAGCTCCAGCGGGCGCCGTCCGCCTGGGAATGCTGATGCTTTCACGGGCAAGCGCTCGTTCAGCGGAGCTGACCCACAGCTACCGGCTCTCGGCTTTCAGCCATTCTCCCGTTCGCAGTGGTGGTGAGCCCCTCCCTGTTCGCGGATCGTTCTGAGCCAAGGATCCGTCGGAATGTAGAGCCGGCCATCACGGTTGCAACGAAAGAACGAAACAGTCACGGTTCACCGAAGGGCTCGCGCCGCTATGTTTGGGCTGCGGCCCCAGTCTCCGTTAGCCCCTTCGCCGGATTCGTGCGGTGAACCGAAGATTACTGCGAGGCTTGCAACCACTTGGAAGAGGAACGCGCATTGACCCTGTTGCAGAAGGCGGAGAGCAATTGCCTCAGCGGCTACGAACTGCGTTGGCTCGAGCGATGGCTTCAAGCTGAAGAGGGATGGTTGCAGGCGCTGTTGCGCGTTGAGGGAGCGCAGCGGAAGGCACCGATGGCGTTGCGCAAGAAGGTTCTGGAGTGCCTGAGACGAGACCAGCGCAAGTGTGATTGAGAAACGCGGGTTCTGTGGGTACGGGCGCTCCTTTGTAGCCGGAGGGAGCAATCGAAGAGGCTCGCAAGCCCAAGGAGGCCTGTGATAGCTTGACCGCGCTTGCTGCTTCAAATTCCTTTCGCAGACCTTCCCTCGATTTCTCTGTTTCAGTGCGCCACGATTGATGCGCACGCTGCGCTGTTCGACGGCGGGCCTCTTGCGCCCGAAGAAAGCAGCTGGGAGGGGCTCTCGTAGCCCTACAGGTGAGCTGATGATGCCGCGCTTAAAGATGTCGATTGCCGTGCTCCTTGGCATTGTGTTTGTGGTTGCTTGGTGGTGGCGAGGGGTTGGTGACGCTGAGTTCTGGATCGTCGAACCGGTTGCTCCGTACAGACCTGGCTTGGTGAACGAGGACGCACTGGCTGAGTCGACGCTCGCTGCGGTCGAGATTCCTCAACAGCTGAGAGTGGCCCGAGGCCAGACCTTGTTCGGCCTCTTCGAGAGCCTAGGGCTCGCTCGTGAGCAGGCCAACAGCGCCACCTTTGCTGTGCAGCAGCATATGGATCCGCGCGAACTGCGCGCCGGGACCGAGTTCGCGGTCTATCGGCGTCGCGACGAATCGTTGTCTCGCGTTGTCTTTCCGGTTGACCGCAAAGGCGAAATCCAGGTCAAGTCCGATCTTGACGGCTGGCGTAGCGAGTGGCGCGAGTACCGAGTCGTTGAGCAGACCAGATCGGTGGCCGGCAAGCTCAAGCGCGATCTCTCGACGGCTATGCAGGATGCCGGTGCGCCCTACTCGTTGGCTACGGCGCTGGCAGATGTCCTGCAGTGGGACCTCGACTTCAATCGCGACCTGAGAACGGGCGATGAGTTCTCCGTGATGTACACCGGAGTTTGGGTCGAAGGTCGCTTCCAGGGTGTCAAAGCAGTTGAGGCCGCCATCTACACCAACCGCGGCCGCAATGTCGAGGCCTATCGTTATGGGGAGGACGGCGGCTACTACGACGCCGAAGGGCGCCCGCTGCGCAAGCAGTTCCTCAAGAGCCCCCTGCCGTTCACGCGGATCACCTCAAGCTTCTCTCACTCCCGCTTGCATCCGGTGCTGAATGTGCGCCGGCCTCACTATGGGGTGGACTACGGCGCGCCGACTGGAACCCCGGTCAGGGCCACGGCCAACGGGACCGTCTCGTATCGAGCCCGCTCCAAGAGCGCTGGCAACATGATCAAGATCCGACACCCGAATGGGTTTGAGACGTCCTACTTACACCTATCCAAGTTCCACAAGACCGCTTGCAGGGGTTGCCGAGTTAAGCAGGGCGACCTGATCGGGTACGTCGGTTCGACTGGCCTGGTTACGGCTGCGCACTTGGACTATCGTGTCAAGCGAGACGGTCGCTACATGAATCCTTTACGAATTCCGAACACCCCGGCTCAGCCGATTCCCGGTGCCGAACTGCAGCGCTTCTTAGAGCATAGGGATGTGCTGCGAATGCAGCTGCCGACGGCGTTGGGTCTGACCTCCGAGCGGGAGACGTCTGCCAAGACAGGGGAACTGACTGCTCCTTAGCTTTGGGTCGCGGGCCTGCTGGGGCTTACGACAACTCTTCTCTCGCCCGCGTCGCCTCCGGTCGCCTCCGGTCGCCTCCGGTCGCGAGTCCGCCTCCCAGGCGGGGCTCAGGGTAACACTGTAGCGGCAACAACCCGTGGTGGCGCGCCCGCCTGTCCGCCTGCTGACCCAACGGCGCTACCCATGGGGGCCTCAGAGAGAACGGGCGGTTTGGGACCGACGCCACTCGTGCGAGTGCAATGGAACGGCTCTCGTTGCTATGCGTCGTCGCCAGTCAGCAGCAGAGCCCGATGACCGAGGTTCTCCGGCAAGGCCGAAGCGGCACCGCGGTCGCTGAGGAGTCCGGCCTAGCGCCCGTTGCGAAATCGACTGCGCAAAAGGGACTCTGCCTTCGCGAGCGATCCGGCACTTTCGATCGCGAGTTCGTAAACCGGCGACCAGCCTTCCGAAGTACTCTCAGCGAAGCTCACCGAGACCACCGCTCCGGTCTCCGGGTCGGTTGTGTGCCAAGAGACCACGGCCCGCGCAGCGTCGGTGGATACCAGGATCTGCGACTCTGCAGGTGCCTCTTCAGGAAGGGACCTGGAGGCGAGGTGGCTGACTACTAGATTTACGGTCGGCTCCGTTGCCGTGAGCCCGCCTCTGGTCACGGCCTCTTGCTCGCCTCCGCTTAGCGACAGAGGAAGTAGAGCTGTCGCGATATCGATCTCGTCGCGATCGAGACTCAGGCCTCTTCCGACCCAAACGATGTGGGACCGAGCTTGCTCGGCCACGCCTACCCAACCATCCTGGGAGAGCGTGTCTTCTGCGTCGAGCACCGAGGCTGCGATGGCTCGAGAGAACACTTCCGTGGTGGTGTCTGAAGTCAGTTGTCTGCCGACCCAAACAATGTGAGATCTGGCCGCTTCGGAGACGCCAACAAGTCCGCTATTGGCCTCGTGCTCGGACGCTGCCACGCGTTCAAATCCCTCATCGGCGAGGATTGAGGCCTCGATCGCCACTGACGAGATCTCAACCGTCTCCAGACGCCTGCGGAGCGGGTCCACAAAACTGATCAAGGCGCTGCGGTGATCTCTGCCAGGGCTGAGTGTGAGGGTGCCGTCAACGCCATCCTCTATCGCATCTGAGAGGCTGGGGAGCAGACTCGAGAGGTTTACGGTGCCGGTTGATGCCATCGCACCGTCCGAGCCCTCCGCCAGCGCAGAGTAGAAGACATGCCCCTGGTCTTCACGCCAAGTCAAGTGGTTGACGCGCTGAGAGAGTTGATGGTCGATCACGGTGTCGCCATCTTCCGACGAGTTCACCGTCCGCCAGTGTGCTGAGTCGGTGGTCAGCAGCACTTGGGGCCTACGCTTGGCGTAGAAAGGATTGCCGACCAGCTCAAGGACATCGGTGAAACCCACCGCCTCGTGATAGCTGACGACCTTGATTCGAGAATGGAGGCTGTTGACCACATCCTCCCAAACGATCAGCAGCGTGCCGGTTTCCGCCGAGTACGACAAGTTGGGAGCCTTCTCCTCTTGGAGGTCTTCGGTGCCAGGGATCTCCAGGAACTGGGGCTCCTCTCCCATCTTGAGTACTTCTAGTTCGTAACTCGTCGAGGACAACGACGTCGAATCAAGAAGCTCTCCGCTTTGGCCCAGACTGCGGAGTCGATAGATGGTGGCGTTTGAACCGAGCGCTTCTAAGGTAGGAGTGTTGCTAAGTCGTTGAGCCGCCTCGTCTTGCGCGATCAGCGCTGGTGCGAACCAAGCTCCGAGTGCTGCGGCTGCGATCAGGAAGCTTGCGATCCGGGTGGGGCGCTTGGTCGTACGGGTTCGTTTTGGCATTGTCATGACTAGGCCTTCAAGCTCACCAGCTCGAGCACGTCGAAAGTCGACAGAGCAGCCGCGAACTCGGCGTCGTAGATGTCAGTCAGCTCTTGATTGCAACGGCGAGCGAGAAACGTGTTGTTGGTTTCTCGTGCACCGTGGGTCAAGAGCAGTAGTGCGTTGGACCGGCTGCGGTCGTCTTTGAGATTGTCCGCACGGATGGACGCCATGCTGGCGTAATGGATCGCCCGCTGCGGCCGATCCTCAAGCAAGTGGAGTAGTGCCAAGTCGAGCTCGATTGAGAGTCGCGCAGGCCCTTCGACTTTGCGCAGCGTGGCTAGCGCTCGGCCCAAGTAAGGACGCGCTTGCTGGGTATGACCTTGGGCCATGAGAGCGAAGGCAAGATTGTCGCTGGCCTGAGCTCGCTCAAGCGGGTTCCCAGCCTCGGTGCCTAGCGAGGCGCGATAGTGATGGGCTGCTTCGTCGAAGTAGCTTTGGGCGAGCAACAAGTTGCCGACCAGATTCTGGTTGACCGCTATCCACGGCGGGCGTCCGGCTGACTTTGCGGCGGTGAGCGCCGCTCGAGCGTAGAACAGCCCCTTCTTCCATTCTCTGCGCAGTTCGAACATGCGTCCGAGCTGGTACGCAGACAAAGCCGTAGTCGCAAGACTTTCGGCGGCTGCCAGCAGCCCACGGACGTGCTCGATCTCCACAGATCTGCCGAGGGCAAGATCGATGGCGACCCGACCGGCATCGATCCGCCTCAACAACTCGCTCTCACCGCCATCCGATTCCTCAAGCGCTCCTCGGCGTGCCGCATCCAGTGCGTCCGAGGCAGCCGGGAAGTCCTCGCGAAGTAGGGCTTCGGTCAGTCGCTTCCACGCTTGGGTGACAGACGTTGACGCTTCGTCCAACGGGTCCACGGCGCGGCTCCAGGCTGTGCGCAGGCTCGGCCCAGCATCGCTTTGTGTGGTAGCGGTGCGAATCTCGGTGATGGGGCGTGGTGTCATGGTTGTTGCCTAGTACGGTCTGACTTCGGGCCTCAAAGAAAGAGGCATGGGCGTCAGCGTCAAACTACTTCTTTTCGATCGGTATTCCACCTGCGGTGCGGAGGCCACTGTCGATGTCGGCAAGCTCAGCGCCGGTCCCGGATGTTGGCGGCACGATCTCGGTTGAGTCGATTCGCCAAGCAGCTAGCTTACCACCATTGGCGCAGCCTTCGATCCTGGCAAAGCCCGGGACGTTGGCGGTTTCGCCGGCGAACCCGCTGACGATCTCGTCACGGCCGTCGTTGTCGAGGTCTGCGAGTTCAATAGAAAAGGCACTGCAGTTGTACCGGGGCTCACTAATAGAGTGATCAGCGAGGAAGAAAGTGCCCTTCCCGCTGTTTCGGAGGACCACGATTCGGCTGGATCCGGTGCCGGCCACAATGTCCAGGTGACCGTCACCGTCCAAGTCCCCGACCTCGATATCGGAAACGGGTTCATTCGAGGGCCAGAACGCCAGAGTGTGAGCCTTCCAGTCGCCGTTTGCTTGCCCGCCTTCTCTGGCGTGAAGCTCGATCCTCGTTTGCCAGGCCTCGCCGTGTCTGGTCGTGCGGCCTAAGACAAACTCGTCAACACCGCCTTGGACAAGGTCGCCCGCGGCGACGGCCTGAATGAATGTGACTTCGGGCTGCTCGAGCGAGCCGGGACGCATCGACTTCACGGCGGGCAGCGTGATGTCGTCAAACGAGAAGTCGATCAAGAGACGGCGTCCGTTCGCCATCGCCCATGCCACCACCGCTTCGGGTTCCGGATCGTCATCAAAGTTACCCATGGCGATCCGATTACCACCGGGTGGCAGCTGGGCAAATCGCACCGCCGTCCAAGGCTGTTTGCCGTTGTTGAGGTAGAGGGTCAAACCTTCCGAGCGCACCGAAGGCGCTTCGCCCTTGACCCGCACAAGACTCAGCGATTCAGAGCCCTCGCCAACGGCCAAGACATCGAGGTCGCCGTCGAGGTCGACGTCGACCACTTCCAGAGCCCGCGATGACCACGGTGCCCGCTTGCCGAACCGCGAGTTGGGCTTCGCCCAGTCAGGACGGTCGAAGCCTGCTGCTCGCTCCTGGAAGACGAACTCGCCGCGGCCATAAGCGATGGTGGTGCCGAGCAGGTGCATCGCAAGAGCGATGTCAAGCTGGCCGTCGTCATCGAAGTCCGCAACAGCGATGTCGCCATAGTCGAGCCGGCCTCCCCGGAACCGAGTTCTTGCAGTTGTCCACCCGCCTTCGCCATCACCGAGGAAAATCTGAACGCGCGGCGCCGTCTTGCGGGCGGGTCCGTGCACCAGATCTAAGTTGCCATCGCCGTTTAAGTCGCCGGCAAACACGTCATTCCTCCACTGGCCCGATCGTGGCAGGCCGCGGTCGAAGGTGGATGTGGTGATGCGGAGCCGTTGTGCTTCAACCAGGGATTCGTCACCGCGCTCCGGGGCGGTTGAGGAGGGCGCTTCCTCGGTCGTCGGTGTCTCGGTCGCCGGTGCGGCCGCAGCGCTCGCCGAACGGGTTGGACGTTTCCTCGGCTCGATCCGAGGCAGAACCACGAACAGATCGGATTCGGTTTCCTCGACCAAATCGAGCTTTAGTCCCAGGGCGAAGTGCACCTTGTCGCCCTGTACTTTGCGCAGATGCGGCTTCTGGTTCTTGCCGATCCGCGCGATGTAGAAACGGCGCCCGTCTGAAGAGGTGGTCCAAACTCCATCGGGCGGCGAATCTTCAGGATAAGGGACAGGGTCCAGCTTTCGTCCCCGTTCAAGCGCCTGCTGAGTTGAGGCGGCGTCATAGGGCGGCGGCGGCGTCCAGTCATCGTTGGCGCCAACCGCGGTCACCTCTTGAGCGCCAGCCATCAGGCTAGAGGTTGGCGCCAGGGCAAAAGCAACCACCAAGGTTAAAGCCACAACAAGCAGGTGGGAGCGTTTGCCGCGAGCAAAAGGGACGCGTGGGCGGGTAGTGATCATCAAGGACTCCGGCGAGAGGGTGAGAGAGAGGGCGGGGTTCGCTTCGATTGGCTGTGGGGAGCGAGGGCCGTTGACCGTGTTGCTTGGAGGCACGACTCCAGGCCGAGCAGCACTTTCGCTTTGAACAGCGACTGAGTGGCCTAAGAACGCGGTCGTTGCCAACCCGTTCCCACTCTCTCGCGACCGCGGCACTTAGCCTGCAAATATACCCTAGTGAAGATCCTAGTTCGCGCAGCTTCGCCGCCCACCGGTGCTGCTAGAGCAGTGCGGCATCGGGCAGCGACGGGGCGTATCGGCGGGGGGCCTTCGCTTGAGCGGCTTCACTTCCAGGCAACGGACACTTCTGTCGAAGGTTGCCTTGCAATCGGTCCCTAATTGGCTATACTCGACGAACGTATCCGTCAGCGGCTATTCTTTCGTGCTCGAAACTCCGTGTTCGAAAGCTAACTGCTTGATTTTCAACAACTTACGATTTGCCGCATTTTGCGAGATTTTTCCTGGAGGTGATGGGCACTCAGCGGGACTGAAACAATTTTCAGCGCGAGTCTTACTCGCGACCCGTACCGAACATGCGTTGGCAGGGGACATCCACTTGGAGTCCGGTTTGCATCAGCGTCCTGTTCCACGACTTGTAAGAAACAAAATATGACGCGCACACAAAGAACGAAAAGGCTCACCCGTTGAAGGGTCGCCACTCGATTCGGCGCGTCACAAGGAGACAGTTTTGAACGCAAAAAAACTTTGCGCTTTGCTAGCGATGTTGGTCCTCGTCCTCTTGGGCGGCGGTGCCTCTTTCGCTGAACTTTACACGATCGATGCGGTCCCAGCAGCCACGCTGTTGCTGCCGTACTTCGAGGTTGATCTCGATGCGCCCGGAGACGAAGGTGTCACTACCCTCTTCTCGATCAACAACGCGTCTGCGGCACCGACCGTGGCTCACGTTGTGATCTGGTCCAACACCACTTTCCCGGTCTTGGATTTCAACGTCTACCTCACCGGTTATGACGTGCAGACTCTCAACATGCGCGACATCATCAGGGACGGCGTGCTTCCCGCAACGGCCGATTGGGATAGCGATGGCGCTGACGACATCAGCCCGCAGGGCAACCTTGGCGACATCCCGGATCCACTTGTCGACAACGTCGGCGGCGGAGCTGGTTGGGACCAGTCCTTCGGTGCTTGTGAAGGTGCACCGGGCGACGTTCCGGCGATTCTTCTCGATCGTTTGCAGCAGGGCCTGACCGGCAACGTCACACAGTTCGATGGTGGTTGCATTGGCAACGATCAAGGCGACAATGTCGCTCGTGGATACGTCACCGTTGACAACGTCACCTCATGCAACATCCTCTTCCCTGGCGACGCTGGTTACTTCGGTACCGCAGGCGTTGCTAGCGACGTGAATCAGCTTTGGGGCGACTTCTTCATCATTGACGGAGAGAACGCATACGCGATGGGCGACACCCTTGTCCATCTCGAGACCAACCCTGGTGTGGTCGACGGTCAGACCTTCTACGGTCGCTACGTTGATTTCGACGGCAGTGATGGTCGCGAGGCTTTGGGCAACCAACATGCCGTTCGCTACTTGGAGGGTGGTCCTTTCAGTGGTGGTACCGATCTCTTGGTTTGGCGTGAAGGTGCACCCTTCGACGTTGCCAACAACGACAACGCCCACGCCTGTGGCGGTGGCCCGTCTGATTGGTACCCAATGAACGAGACCTCAGTGGTTGCGTTCAACGAGCAGGAACAGTGGGAGGAGCTTTGCTTCCCGACCACCACCACCAGTCCGATTTCGCCGAACACCGGCGACACGGATGATCCGAACTGCTTCCCGTTGGAAACCCAACGAGTCGAAATTGGTGAGGGTGACCTGACCACGACATACAACTTCGGTTGGATGTTCCTCGACCTGCAAGCACCGACCCAACACGAGAACCAATCGTGGGTCACCGGTAACATGAGCGCTGACGGTCAGTACTCTGTTGGCCTCCATGCGATTCAGCTGAACAACGTGACCGGCGAGCCGGGCCCGAACTAGGCTGATCCAGAGCTGAGCCTTCCGGAAGGCCACTTCGCGGTTCCGCCGCGAGGAGAACAGCCGGGAAACTCAGTTTGAAGTCCTAGAAGGGGACGGGTCTAGGCCCGTCCCCTTTTTGGCGTTTGCGGCTCGACCTTCGAACTTCGACCTTGGGCGTGCCAGCTAGTTATCGATCGGCGGATCCACGCACCAGTCCTATCCGTTGAAGTCAGACTCTGTCGTTCTCATTTCATTTTCCCATCGAAGATGGTGTATTCGCATATACTATTGAGTGACTAGGGTTGCCTGCGCGACTCGCACACTTCCGATCCGTTTCGAACCGCTGCGCGCTCACCTCGTTCTAGAGAGCCCGTCTCGCTCGGCCACAAAGGAATCTCCGATCATGCCCTTCTTGACCTCAAATCTTCGGCCAGTGCTCGCTTTATGCTTGCTCGGAACGGTCTTCGTTGGCGATCGCGCCTCCGCGCAATGCGAGACGACTGCATTTGTGACCTTGCCGCCCGCTGGGCTGTGGGACACCCTGACGCCTTACGCGGTCCCCTCGGATCGCCAGTCCGATCAGAACGGCTTTCCCATCTACAACTCCGCTCATCCTTATTGGCATGACACGGACTATGCAGGTGGCTTTCTATTGGCTTCCGGCCTTCACGGCTGGGATCTGTTTGATGTCCGAACCACAGCACGCAAGCAGTCGCCGCAACGCATCTACGGCATGGACGGGTGGAGTTGGACCTCGAACTATCCGTTCACCGACCCCAGAGGCATCCCCTTAGGATTCGTTAGCAACGATCAGCGCCGGCTCGCGCCAAGGTTCTGGAACTCCTACGGCGAGGTTGATACGCACGGACGCGACGCCACCATGAAGGAGTTTGGCGGGAAGATCTACATCGCATCTGGAGCGAGTTCTGGTTTGACCGTCTGGGAGTTCGACCCAGCGGCGTGGGCAAGCAACCCTGGCACCGCGACGGATACGGGCGCGGCGCCCGAGATTATCTACGCCGTGGGCAAGGACGACATGGTCGCAGGTCCGCATTTTAGAGATATGCACTTTGCGATCGCCGCTGGCCCAACCGGTGGTGACCGTCTCTATCTATATGCAAGTGTGTCCTCAGGCTCAAACCGGGTTTACACATTCGACATCAGTTCGGCAATCACCACTCAATGCACTGGGGCTGCCGACGCAGATGTCTTCTTGAACCATGTTCGGCAGCCCTCCTCCGACTGCAGCCCCAATATCTTCAAAGGCTTGCTTACGGGCAAGGCCCACTTCATTGACACCATCGATCGCCAAGGTTCGAGCCCGGGCTACCTCGCCGTTGGGCGCACAACCGAGGCCGAGGTATTCAGCCTTGCGAACGGTGCGGCACCTGTGAGTCGAGGCCTGGTTCGACAGGCCGGCGACGGCAGCCGTCTGGCGCGCAACGCTGCAATCTGGCGAACCGGGAGCTCGATCGGTTTTGCTACCGTGGGCTCGGAAAGCGGCGGATCAGACGACGGTCTGTTTGTCTACGACATCACGAACTGCGTCAGCGGCAACTGCAACGGCTCCGCCAATCGGGTCTATGAAGACACTCGCCTGGTCACCGACACCGCCAAGGAGCGTGTGGAAGCAGGCACTGCCAACGGCCGAGCCTACTTGTGGACCGGTCAGCCCAGTCGCTGTGGTGGTAGATCGGTGAAGGAGGTGCTGGTCGATGTGACCAACCTCAGTGCCGTCAATGATCTCACTCCGGCTCTGACCCAGAACATCGGTGGTGATGTTGTGAACTACTTTCAGTTCTACTATCCGGAAAACTCTTCGGGGTTCGATTGGATTCTGGCCGAGGGCGCCGCCTTCGACGACGAGGGCTACCTCTACCGGAGTATGGGACAGATCGTTGACAGCCACCTGCTTGGCGATCCATCGCCGTCGCTGGTTATCAATGGGCCAACTCAGACCTTCCACGGGGACACCGACACCTACACCGCCGTCCCGACCAATTGCACGCCAACCTCCGGTTGGGCCTGGAGTACCGACGAGGACACCGGCTCGAACGTCGTCATCACCAACGGGACCACGGCCACGCCCACCATTTCATGGGTAGACACCGGCATTACATCCGACACGATCCGGGTGACCAACCCAGGTTGCGCTGGCGCCGAAGGTACGTTGAGCGTAAACATCTCCGATCCAACACCCCAGATCATCTCGGTCTCTCTCAACGGCACTCCGATCGGTTCGGGTTCCACGGTCCAAGTTCAGCAATGCACTAGTGCAGCTTTCACGACCAACACCATTGGTCGTGCACCGCTCACCTACAGTTGGTCAATCACTCCTGCAGGGGCCTCCAGTTCCGTAACAACACTGGAGTGGCCGGTGGGAAACGCGTCAACCTCCGTGGATCAGGCGCTGAGCCTCGGAGTCAACAACGCAAGCGGCAGTGACAGCTTCAACGCAACCCTAGACATCATCGAGATCGGTGCCCTGGGCTTCATCGCGAACCCGATCTTGAACCAGGTCGGCAACGCCGCCTCGTTCACTATCGATGCAAACTCCGAAGGTGCCTCTGAGTGGCGCTGGGAAGTTGCGCCGGCTGGCACCGGCACCTACACCATCGAGGCCGACTTTGGCACGGGCGTTCGAGTTCAGCCATTCAACTTAGCTACTGGCGACTGGGATGTTCGCGTCACGATCAGGAACTGCGTGCAGACCGGTGTTACCGAGGTCCGGGAAGTGGAAGACATCAATGTCACCTCCAGCCCGCCTTCGGTGAACTTTACCGTTGGTGGCCCAGACTGCTTCCTACAGGGGGCGTTTTGCTTCCTGGTGGCCGGCGAAACAGCTGAGTTCACTATTGCCAACTCGGGTGGCCCGATCACGGGCTATCGCTACGACTTTGACCACACTGGCACAACAACGTCCACGTGCGGGCTGAGCGGCAGCACGTCGAGCCCCATTGATAGCTTCACCTATGCCTCGGTGGGCACCTTCCGTCCCTGCCTGCAGGTCACTGGTCCTGGCGGGGTCCACTTGGTCCTTGCAGACAAAGTTGTTGAAGTCGATCCGGTCGCTCCAGCTTCCATCAGCGTCAGCTGCCCAAGCGGCGCCACCACCGGTCAGACCGTGACCTGTTCCGCATCCGCAACCAACTGCACTGCTTCTTCAAGCGGTTGGACATGGTCCACTTCGGGCGGTACCGGCTCAAGCAACACCTCTTCGATAGGAGTGTCGTGGTCGAGCACGGGCTCAAAGACGGTGACTGCCTCCAACTCCGCTTGTACCGCGGTTAGCGGAAGCGACAGCGTCAACGTCACAGAGGGCGGCGGTGGTGGTGGCGACCTCAATGCCGTTGCCGTGATCACTCCGGCATCGCCACTCGTCGGAGAGTCCGTGACCTTGAACGGTTCCGGTAGTACCGGCGATATCACCCTTTACCAGTGGTCCGTCAAGCTCAACTCGACAACCCTCGCTAGCTATGGAACCGAGAACGCTACTCACGTTTTTGATAACCCTGGTACTTACACGGTGATCCTCAGCGTTGGAGAGGGATGCGCCGCCTTCGATTGTTTCGATGATGACACCCAGACGGTGGTCGTTGGTGGCGATGACCTCAACGCTGTTGCCGTGATCACTCCAGCAGCGCCCGATGCGGGAGACCCCGTGATCTTGAACGGTTCGGGGAGCACGGGCGCTATCGCGCTGTACCTGTGGACGGTCAAGCTGAACTCGATAACCGTTGCTACCTATAACACTGAGATCGCCAGCCATGTCTTCGACACACCTGGGACCTATACCGTGCTCCTTAGTGTAGGAGAGGGATGCAGCGCATCCAGTTGCTTCGACGATGACACCCAGACGGTGGTCGTTGGTGGCGGTCCGCCGTTGGCCGCAGCCTTCTCCGTGAGCCCGGCTTCTCCAACCCAGGGCGACACCGTCACACTGAATGGTGCCAGTAGCACCGGCGACGTACTCGAGTACTTGTGGACGATCCGCCCCCCCTCAGGACCCGCAATGAATCTCGGTGGCCAGGCCCTGCTCTTGAGCTTCGATCAAGCCGGAACCTACAGCGTCACCCTGACCGTGCACGATGTGGTTGGGTGTTCCGTTGCAGGCTGTATGGACTCGACCACTCAAACGGTCTCCGTGACCGCAGTCGAGGAGCTCAAGGCCGACATCCGTATCTTGGGAGCAGATCCACCAATTGCAGGCCAGTTCTTTACTCTGGACGGCAGCATGAGCACCGGCTCACCGACCTCTTGGGTGTGGACTTTCCAAGGTCAACAAGTTCCCGGCGAGACCCTGACCCTCCGAATCGACGAGATCGGAGACCTTCCTATTACCTTGACGGTCAGCAATGCGGGCGGTAGCGATAGCACCTCGACAGTGCTCCAGATCGTCGGCGACTGTGATCCAAGTGGTGATCGGCTGTGTTTGGCCGGCAGGCGTTTCAAGGTGGAAGTCGACTGGATCACCCGCGAGGGCGATGAAGGGCCTGGAGTGCCGTTTGAGACGGGCACTCCAGACTCCGGTCTGTTCTGGTTCTTTGGAAGTACCAACGCCGAGATGCTCGTGAAGGTCCTCAACGGCTGTGCAATCACCGGGCACTTCTGGGTGTCGGTCGCCGCAACCACCGACGTCGGCTACAGCCTCAGCGTCACGGATGTGCTCACTTCCGACGTCTATACGGTCACTAATCCAGTTGGACAAGCGGCTCCCGCGGTCCTGGATACGGAGGCCTTTGCTACATGCGACCAGAGCGGCTTGACCCAATCGGCAGCTCCAGCTGAACTGTCGTATCCGAGCAGCTCCGCACTCGCCATGCTGCGTGTGGAGGCGGAAGCTCGCATCTTGGCTGAACAACAGCAGGTGCTGGCCGAGAGCACCGCGTGGGCGGCAGAGATCGCAGCTCGCCTCGAGCGCGAGTCGCTGCTGGAGTCCGAGGGTCTAGTCGGGCAAACGGCGGAGATGGGAACCTGCGTCGCTGATAGTGAAACGTTCTGCTTGCTCGAGGATCGCTTCGAAGTGACTGTGGACTACCGCGACAACACAGACGCGACCGGGCCGGGAGTTACCACTCCCTTCGTGACGGCCGACTCTGGCGTCTACTACTTCTTTGAAGCCAACAACTGGGAACTGCTGGTGAAGATGGTGCCTGGCTGCATTGTCACCGACCATTTCTGGGTGTTCTTGGCTGCGACCACGGATCAAGAGTTCACGGTTCACGTTAAGGACACCATCACTGGTGCGGAGAAGGACTACTTCAATCCACTCGGCACCAGAGCTCCTGCGGTCACCGACCTGTTCGCGTTCCCGTGTAGCACCCCGTAAGGATCTCCTTTCTGAGGATGGGCTGTCGGCTGTGGTGAATCAATCGCGCACGGCACTGCTCATCCTCGAAGGGACCCATCTGCGAAGCCGAGACTGGACGCTGCGTTAGGTTAGTCTCTGTTCCGAACTCGCTTGTTCAGAGCAAGCACATCGGTCGGTGATCAACCTTGGCCGCCGCCAGCTGGGCTACACGGGCGCTTCGTTGCAGGCGCGCGCACACCTGTGGATGGCAAAGCCTGGAGAAAAGCCTTGAACTCAGTCCATCGCGGCTTCATTCTGCGCGAATTGATCAAGCGCGACTTTCAAAGTCGCTACATAGGTTCCGCGCTCGGCTCCTTTTGGTCGATCCTGCACCCGTTCTGGCAACTAGTGCTGTACACCTTCGTCTTCGGGCTAGTGATGAGAATTGCACCACCGCCGGAGTTGACCGACAGCTTCGCGATCTTTCTCTTTGCCGGAATCGTGCCGTGGCTGGCAGTTCAGGAGGGGATCAACCGATCAGCGAACGCGTTGACGGACAACGCTACTCTCATCAAGAAACTCAACTTTCCGCCCGAACTCTTGGTTGTCAGTAGCGTGATCGGGGGGTTGATTCAATCGATGTTGGCTGGCACAGTCCTGCTGTTCGCGCTCTTGTTTCGCCAAGAGTTGAGCGTCTCAACCTTGCCCTGGCTAATCTTCGTCATTCCGTTCCAGATCGCTTTGACGGCGGGTTTTGGACTGGTCTTCGCGGCGGTCAATGTGTTTCTGCGAGACGTGTCTCAATTCCTCACGATCGCACTCAACGCGTGGTTCTTCTTGACGCCCATCGTCTACACGTTGGCCTTGGTCAAGAATGCTGCTGCCGACGCCGTGGCTGAAGAGAGCGACCTCGCCGGACTCTACGAGCGATGCCTGCAGGTGATCGATCTGAACCCATTGACAGCGATCGTGGAAATGTACCGCTACTCTTTGATGGGCGGTCCCGGCTACAGTGGGGCCGGCCTTTGGGTCTTGTCGGTGGGCAGCGTGGTGCTTTTGGCCGCCGGCTGGCTACTCTTCAAACACTTGGAACCGGGGTTTGCAGATGACCTCTAAGCCGGATCCAGCCTCCGCCGTAGGGGTCGCGGCCGAGCCGCTGCTCCGAATCCGTGCTCACGATCTGAGCAAGACCTATCGTCTCTACGATGCGCCTTGGCACCGACTCGCAGAGTTGCTCACTCGAAGCAAACGTCACCAAGAACACCAAGCACTCGAGGGCATTGGGTTCGAGCTGCGAGCAGGCGAAACGTTGGGCGTGGTGGGGCAGAACGGCGCCGGCAAGAGCACCCTGCTAAAGCTGCTCGCAGGCGTGTTGCAGCCCACCCGCGGGCGCCTGGAAGTGAACGGCACGATTTCGTCGATTCTCGAGCTCGGTGCGGGGTTTCATCCTGACTTCACTGGTCGACAGAACATTCGGATCAACGCAGCCATGCTGGGTCTAGATGAGCGTCGGCTTGCTGCACGGCTACCTGCGATTGAAGATTTCTGCGAGCTAGGGGGCTTCCTTGATCAACCGGTGAAGGTCTATTCCAGCGGTATGTCGATGCGGCTCGCGTTCGCCATCGCGACCCAGGTCGAGCCAGACATTCTGATCATCGATGAAGCGCTGTCGGTCGGAGACGGATACTTCCAGAAGAAGTGCCTCGATCGGATTCTCGAACTCATCGAAAACGGCACCGCCTTGCTGTTCTGCTCGCACGCCATGTACTACCTTTCAACCCTTTGCCAACGGGTCCTGTGGCTCAGGGACGGCGAGGTAGCGGCCTACGGAGAAACAGATCACGTGATTGGGCGCTACGAGGAGTTCCTGCTTTCACAGCAGGCATACGGGCAGTCAGATTCTGGGGGCTCTTCGCCGCCGAAGGCGGAGTCCGCTGTGCGCCTGGTTGAAGCAAGGGAGCAACAGAATGCGCGCATCACAGCTGTTGATCTATCCTGCGACGGGCGGCAGATGCTTCCCGAGGAGGGGTTACGTTGTGGCCAGGACCTGACCGTTGAGGTCGCTTGGAACAACACTGATCCCGCCACTCAGTTCCAGATCGGCTTGGGCTTCAATCGACTAGATGGTACCGAGGTCTTTGGCATCGACAGCCGCTCCTCCGACCTAAAGCTCTCGGGCCTCGGGGTGCAACGGGTACGCTTCGACATCCGTGATCAACCCCTCTTGCGAGGACAGTACACCGTTCACGCCTTCTTGCTCGACGAGCGAGCGTTGCATGTCTACGATCACCGCGTTCTGCACGACGCCTTTCGGGTTGCACCACACCGCGACTACCAGTTCGGAATGATCCGCGTACCTCATCAAGTGAGCCTTGTTAGCGACGCGCCTTAATGCCTGCGACGCATGTAGATCTGCTGTTCGTTCTGGTCCACTACCGGACGCCAGAGCGCCTCAGAGTCGCTGTTGACGAGGCTGAGGCGGAGTTGGGGCGCCTGGGGCTTGAAGCAGAGGTGATCGTGGTCGACAATAGCGGCGACGCTGAGCTGAACCGGCAGAAGTGTACGGTGCTCAATCCTGGGTACAACTCAGGATACGCCGCGGCAGCCAACCTTGCCATCCGTTCCAGGCGCTCTCGATACGTGGTCCTGGCAAACCCGGACGTAACCATGGAACCAGGCGCACTCGGCCTGCTGTTAGCGGAATGCCGCGATCACGGCGCCGTTGGCCCCGCCTTCCACTGGGACCGCGAACGCCGGTTGCAACTGCCGCCGACAGAGGATCTTGGCGCACGCTGGTGGGAGCGGTTGGCAGCTGGTGTGTCACCAAAGGCCAGCGAGGAGATGGTGCGTCGAAGGTGGCGCGCTCACGCACGTCGCCACTGGTCCGCTTCTGCGCCGATTGAAAGTCGGCACCTCAGCGGGGCCTTGTTGTTGTTTGCTCGCGACGCTCTCGCTCAGGTAGGCCCGCTGGATGAGAGCTATCAGCTCTACTTTGAAGAAACCGACTGGCTACGTCGAGCGGCTGAACTCGGGATAAGAACGGCCTACGTGCCCCAGGCGAAAGCGTTGCACACCTTCGATCTGTCGGCCGGCTCCGAACCCAAGGCGCAGCAGTGGTTCGCGCAATCCGAGGCGCTTTATCGTAAGCGCTATGGGTTGCATGGCTTAAGAGCCCACGCTCCAGTGGCTTCGAGTGCCGAGCAGAGCGCCGAGTCAAACCTAGCGGTCACGCTTGAAAGCCTCCTGGTACCAGAAGGATGCAGCGGTCTGTGGATCGAGCTCTCTGGTTCGGCCACCGGCTTCCCGGCGGCCGCTGAGCGTTTAGGTAGGGAAGCACTTGTCGACCGGGGCTGCGGCAACGGTGGCCGATTGAACTGGAGCGTGCCGAACGATTTGAGCGCGCGCGTCACAGGTTGGAGGATGACTGTCATCGATGATCGAGGTCGCCAGTTGGGCGCTGCACACCTTTGAGGCGCGGTTCCCCGTCACGGTCGCTGTGAACGCGGCAACGTTCCTGGTGTTGCTACGCAGCGGGAGCAACTAAGATGGACCGACTGAGAGTAGCGATGTCGATTCGCGCTTTTGCGCGCCCCAGCGCGTCGTCCGCCGACTTCGAAGTACCCCCCAACCCCGCACAATGCCCAACCTCCTAACGCCACCCGGAAACACAGTCCAGATCGCTGCCGAGAAGGTATTGATCCTTGCACCGCACCAGGACGACGAGCTGCTTGGTTGCGGCGGGTTATTGAAGTCGCTTGTTGAACGGGGTTCTGCGGTCAGCGTGCTCTTCTTAACCGATGGCGGCGGTGGCGTGGAGCGCACTCCAGCCGGCCCAGGTGGCGAGAATGGGGTGGGTGAAGGTATCGCCGCAGTACGTCGGAGGGAATCTGAGGCGGTCGCGGAATTCGCGGGCTGGAGCGTTCAACAGCTCAGCTTTCGCGACGGCAGCCTGGCTGCGAACATCGTTTCCCTTGCTGCAGGGATCGAGGAGCACCTTCTGGCTGTGCAACCCGATTTGGTGTTGGTGCCGTCGCCTCTCGAGCTGACCCCAGATCATGTCGCAGCGTTTGAGTCGCTGTTCGCTGTGCTGACCAGGCTCCGTTCCGGAGACGCCCTGTTTGAGAGTGCAGCTGGTTGTCGCTATCTCACCTATTCGGTGAACCATCCCGGCTACCCCAATGTGTTGGTCGATGTGAGCGCCCACATGGAATGGCTGCGCGATGCAATGGCAATCTATGAGAGCCAACTAGCACTGCACAACTACACGCACGCGGGCGTTGGTCTAAGGCGTTTTCGCACTCATTCCTTGGGCCCCGAGGTCGAAGGTGCCGAAGGCTATGCGCGGTTAGCGCTCACCGACTTCACCACCAATACCCTGGCCACCCTGGTGGAAATGCTTGGCGCTCCCGCCCAGAGGGCTGAGCAAGCCACGGCCGCGGTGAGTCTGATTGTCAGGACCTTCAACCGCCCCGAGTTGTTAGCCGAAGCTCTCGAGTCGGTTGCACGCAGCCACTGGTTGCCCGCTGAACTGGTGCTGGTGAACGACGGTGGTGTCGATCCGTTGCAGCATGCTCGAGTGAAGGCGGCATTGGAAGGCCTTCCGTTCACTTTGAAGCCTGTGCAGCTCGAACGCAACAGCGGTCGAGCGGCGGCGGCGAATGCTGGCCTTGCGGCGGCAACTTGCGAGTTTGTGAGCTTCTTAGACGACGATGACCTGGTGTTTCCCGAGCACCTTCAGGTCCTGGCTTCGGCAGTCAGCGCTCCCGGCGTTCGAGCGATCTACTCCGATGCAGCGGTTGCTCGCTACGAGCTGCGCGCATCGCTAGAAGTCGACGGGCGCGACGGTGGGGGCTGGAGTTGCATTCAGCGGTCGCTGCCATATTCGCGCGACTTTGATCCGGTTCGCATACTGATCGATAACTACATTCCCTTTCACACGTTGCTGGTCGAGCGCGACCTAGCGTTGTCGGTTGGGTTCGACGAAGATCTGGAAGCGTTCGAAGACTGGGATTTCATCATCCGGCTCTGCCAGCAATCGACGTTGCATCATGTCCGTCAGGTCACGTGTGAGTATCGACACTTTGTCGGTAGTGCTCATCATGCGATGAGTACACAAGCAGACGCGTCCCAACAGTTTCTGCGTTCAAAGGCGAAAGTGATCGCCAAACACAGGGGCCTACTGGGGCCCGAGCGCTTGACCCAAGCTGTGACGGAGCTGCGACGTGAGACGGTAGATCGCGAGCAGGAGGCAGCGGAGCTGCGGGCGCGCTGGGAAACGGACCGCCTGGCTCGAGCGGAAGCAACACATGCCGCAACCGAGTTGCGGCAGGCTCTCGCAGAGCTGGAATCGCAACTGCGCCTGGCAGAAGAGCGCTACCATTGGGAGCACGGTGAGGTCGAGAGCCTCCGGCTAGAGGACCAACGCTTGCGCGAGCGCATTCACGTGCTGTCGCAAGACGTCGACATCAAGCAACGGCAACTCGAGACCAGGCAACAGCAACTCGAGACTAAAGAACAGCAACTCGCGACCAAGCGACAGCAACTCGAGACCAAGCAACAGCAACTTAAGAGCAGGGAACAGCAACTCGCGACTCAGGCACAGCAACTCGAGGTGATGGGAGAGCAAGAGCGCCAGCTGCGGTCCGGACTTGAGGAGAACAGCGAGCACCTCGGCCGCACCTACGGTGAGATCGAGCGGCTGATGGCGCTGATTGCTCAGATGCAGGGGACACGCGCTTGGTGGCTGCACAAACTTCTGCATCGCAGCAGCAAGAACTAGGGCCAAGGCGGAGATCCAATGCAACCCGTCGCTTTGCTTTGCAGCGAGCCGCTTAGGCCTCGAATGGCCGGAATCGGTATTCGCTACTTCGAAATGGCGAAGCGCCTTCCAGCGCTCGGGGTACCGGTGCGCTTGCTGTCTCCCTTTCGCACCGAAGGTGAGCGGCAGGCAATCGAAACTGAGCTCAACGATGTGGCAGCTGTGACCTATGCAGCGGGCTCGATCAACCAGGCAATCGAGGGATGCCGCGCGGTAGTTGCGCAGGGGCAACTCGCTAACGAGGTCATTCACCAGGCGCCCGAGATGCCGCTGGTGGTCGATCTCTATGATCCGTGGCTGGTCGAGAACCTCAACTACTTTGAGACCCTAGGGCTTGATCCGTACCGCAACGATCACGTGACTTGGATGCTGCAGTTGTCGGCCGGGGACTTGTTCTTGTGCTCATCGGACGAGCAGCGACTGTTCTACTCGGGCCTGCTGGTGGCGGCCGGCCGGGTCAATCCGAAACTAGTGGGTCAGGACCCCGGGCTCGACCGTCTGCTGCGAGTGGTGCCGTTCGGAGTACCCGCGGAACTACCCGAGGCGACGCCCATCTTGCCGGAACGTCAGGCAGATGAGAGGCGAATCCTGTTTGGGGGACTTTACGATTGGTATGACCCGTGGCCACTGCTGGACGGCTTTGCCAGCGCAGTTGCCTCGGGCAATCCACGTTGGCGGCTATTCATTGTGCACAATCCGAACACAGGGACGCCACAAGTACTGGTCGAGCAGGTGCGTCGTTGGATAAGGGATGCCGGCCTCGAGCACAACGTTGAGTTTCTCGATTGGATTCCTTCTGATCGTCGGTACGATCTACTGCGTGACGTGGATGTGCTGGCGGCGACGCACAAGGATTCGTTGGAGACGCGATTGTCGTTACGAACCCGTTTCCTAGATGCATTGGCGGCTGAGTGCCCGATCCTGGTCACCGAAGGCGGGGCCATGAGCCGTCAGCTAGCAGAGATCGACGCGGGCTGGGTTGTCCCTGAGGGTGACGCCGGCGCGATCGAGGTCGCCTTGCACGAGATCTTCTCCGACGGAGAAAGGTGTCAACGGAAGGCTTCGGCAGCTCTTGAACTGAAGCGGGAGTTCTCCTGGGAGTCGGTGCTGGCGCCGCTCGTGGACTACTTGCTCGACCCCTGGCGAGACCTCACCAAGACGGAATTCGCTCGTAGGCCTGAGACACATAGCCCTCGCGATGGTGTTTCGTTCAGGATCCGCAGAAAGCTTCGTCGCTTAGCGGAGAACTTTCGATGAGTCATCAACCGGACGAGGTGCTGCCTGGCTCGAACGCAACGATCGCGACGGTCGACGTCGTCATTCTCAACTGGAACGGAAGAACCCACCTTGAGACCTGCTTAGAGGCGCTCGCCGCTCAAGATGCTGCCGGTGTTGCCTGGCAGGTGGTGGTGGTCGACAACGGGTCGAGCGACGACTCGGTACCGTGGCTCAAGCAAAGTTGGGTCGACATCGGCAGCTCGAAACTCATGGTTCGGTTGGTCGAGTCGGGAGAGAACCTTGGTTTCTGTAGAGGCAACAACCTCGCGATCGAGGTCTCCACGGCCGACGCAATCGTTCTGTTGAACAACGACACCGCGCCTAAGAGGGATTGGCTGCAGCAGCTTGTCGTGTCCTTGCGAGACGCGCCCGCGGATGTCGCCGCGGTGTCCGGCAAGCTCGTCAACTGGGAGGGCAACCAGGTCGACTTCGTAGAGGGTCTGATGACCTTTGATGGACACGCATTTCAGCGTGGCTTCGGCAAGCCTTTGGATGATTGGCAGGGCCCTGAAAGCGGTGCCGAACTGTTGTTTGCGTGCGGCGGCAATATGATCATTCGCAGGCAGAGTTTCTTGGATGCGGGTGGCTTCGATCCGATGTACTTCGCGTACCTCGAGGACGTTGATCTGGGCTGGCGACTGTGGTCCGGCGGCGAGCGCGTTCTGTTCTGCGACGAGGCGGTGGCGCGTCACCGATCGATGGCCAGCAGCGATCAACTCGGACAGGATCGACGTGGCTTCTTGTTTGAACGCAACGCGTTCTTAACCGCGTTCAAGAACTACGACGAAGAGCTCTTTCCTCAGTTAATGCCAGCGATTCTGACCACCTTCTTGGCACGCACGAGAACCTTGGTGGCCGACAACAACCTGGGCGGAGAGTTGATCCGGCAGGATCCCTATGCCACCTTTCAGCAACAGCCGACGCCAGCGACCGTTGCCAGCGCCCAGGCTCGGCAGCCAACACTCTGGCAGAAGTGGCGCGGCTGGGGGACGCGAGAGCTCGCGCGCCGTGGGCTGAACCGGATGCGTAGGCGCGTCGCTCGAGCGGTCGCCCCGAGTGACGATTCGCAGCCGACGCTGAATGGGGACGATTCGAGCAACCTCGTGGGGGTGCAGCTTGGGGATCCTCGATCGATCGCGCAGCTCCAAGCGGCGAGCTTTCTGTTGGATCAGCTGGACGCTTCGGCTGAGCAAAGGCGACGAGTTCAAGCGCGCCGACGCCGTTCCGACCGAGAGATCTTTGCCAAGTTTCCCTGCGCGTTGGTGCCGACCTATCCCGGCGATGAGGACCTCTTCTCCGGCGCCGGTTTCCGGTCGCTCTTACCGAACGACTTTCCGCTGGTCGAGCTGACTCTCGACGACTTGATGAACGACGGATGACAGATTCAACTAGTTCAGCGAGAGGCGACCGTGCGGTCGATGTCTCGATCGTCATCCCGACCTACAACCGCATGGACATCCTGCCCGAGGTGCTCGAAGGCGTACTCCAGCAGCGCGCGATTCGCGAGCATCAGGTTCAAGCTGAGCTGGTCGTGGTCAACGACGGCTCGGAGCCCGACACCCGGAGATTTCTCGATGAGTGGGCGGCGGTTGAGCCCGACGGGGGGGGCGCGCTTCTCCCACGGCGGATCATTCACCAAGACAACAAGGGGCCTGCCGCTGCTCGCAACCGCGGAGTCAACGAGGCAAGCGGGAGGCTAGTGGCCTTTCTTGGGGACGATACCGTCCCAAAACCAGGATGGTTGAGTGGCCACTTGGCAGCCCATCAGCGCGGTGAGCACGCCGGCGTCGATCCGGAGAGGTTGGGAGTTATCGGCTACACCGGCTGGCATTCCCGGATGCGATTGAACCCGTTCTTGCGATACATCAATGACTATGGCTTGCAGTTCGGCTATGCCCTCATCGACAAGCCGGGCTGTGTCCCGTTCAACTTCTTCTACACCTCGAACCTCTCGGTTCCGCGTTCGGCGTTACTCGCAGAGCCGTTCGACGTCGATTTTCCCTATGCTGCTTGGGAAGATATTGAGGTGAGCTACCGCCTGCATCAAACAGGGTTCCGTCTTCTCTATGCCGCAGATGCTTGCGTTGAGCACGACCATCCGACAGATCTCGAGCGATTCGGCGACCGGCAGGAGAAGGCAGGGTTCTGTGCTGTCGTGTTCTTTCTCAAGCATCCAGAACTCGCCGACTTCTTAGGCGTGAGCGGAGAGGGACCACCGGAATTGCCATCTGCCCGCCGTTTTCGACGAAATTGGTGGTTGGTGCGGACATTGCAAAGGCTAGTTAGCACTACAGGGTGGCCTTGGGCCGCTCCAGCCGGGCTTGCGAAGCTCTGGGAAGACACCTTGAGGTATCACTACACGGTGGGCCTCAGGCGGGGTTGGCACGAGTTGGCTGAGCAGGAGTCGAGAAACGGTAGTCCGAACTGATGTCCGTTCGGAACCGGCGCTATCGGACCTTAGAAAGGAGAGGCAGAGATGAGCACAAGCAAACAAGTGGCGATGCCAGCGGCGAAGACAAGTCTGGTGGGGCTCAGACTGGTGAGACTTAGGCCGGTCGGACTCAACCCAGTGCGCAGCCCGCTAGCACAGGTGAACCGAGTTGCTCTGACCACGGCTTGCGCGCTTTCCATGCTGTTTGTTGGCCTTGCTGGGCCTGCGTCTGCACAAGGAGAAAGTGCTGGAGACGGTCGCGTCACTCGATCCACCCCCGCCTCAAGGGCAGCCTCCAGCGGTCGCGTGGCTACTGCCTCCACCCGTCCAGGCGGATCTGGCTCGCGTGGATCCGGCTCGGGAGGATCTAACGTTGGCCGAGGTGGTGGCCGTAACGGATCGATGGGACACGATCGAGGTGACCGTCGTGGTCGCGGTGGCTACAACAATCGACATCGACGTGGCGGGTACCGATACGGCGGCTCCTATGGCTATGGCTCCTACTACCGCAGCCCGTTCTTCTACTACGGCCTGGGCTATCCGTTCTCCTGGTACGTCGGCTCATATGCTTCATATGGCTACGCACCGTACGGACACATGGCCTATGGCGGTGGCGGTTATGGAGGCTCCTACTATCGCGCATCGGCGGCTGCACTGGATCTGGATATCTCTCCTGAAGAGGCCCAGATCTATGTGGACGGGAAGCTGGTTGGTATCGCAGACAACTACGATGGGTTCCCGCGATACCTCTGGTTGGATGCCGGCGTTCACAACCTGGTGATCTACCACGAGGGATACGAGACGCTGGGCAAGCAGATCAAGCTGGAGGCTGGCGGGTCACTCCGTCTCAAAGACAAGATGGTCAAGGGCGTAGCAAAATCCCCCGAGAAGATGTACGAGCAACTGGATCCACTGCCGGGGCGCCAAGCCAAGGCTGAGAAGCGAACCCAGCTTGCGCCGTGGCGCTATGACGATCGCGACGCCGGTGAGCAGGGCGCAAGCGGATCCGAAGCGGTGAGACGCTCAAGAGCCCCTGAAGGTCAAGCCAGCCCGCGCAGTCGTGACCAATGGCGACAACGCGGTAGTTCTTCGCGTGCCGCCTCTAGCGTCGAGGTGGACTTGCGGTCCGAACCAGCCAAGGTGGTGTTCGCTATCCAACCCGAGGATGCAGCCATTTACGTTGACGGACAGTTGGTGGGCGGCGCCGCTCAGCTAGCCGACCTAGGTGCGCCGCTGATGCTCGATGCAGGCGATCACGTGGTCGAGATTTCCCGTCCCGGCTATCAGGGTCATCGCGTTGAGTTCACCATCAAGAGCGGGGAGACCGAGACGGTCAAGATCGATCTAGTCAAGAGTCCTTAGCGCTGAAGCCGGGCACAGGATCTATTGGCTCCTAGTTGGTCGCGAACCCGTCCTTGTTGCGGTTCTCCATCTTTATCAGCCACTGCTTTTTCTTTTCCCCTCCGATGTAGCTGCCGACGCTCCCGCGTCGCGGCACGACGCGGTGGCAAGGGATCAGCACTGGGATGGGATTGGCGACCAGGATCGCACGGACACGACGATAAGAGCCGCTCTGGCCAACGGCGAGCGCCAACTTCTGGTAAGTGCGCGTCTCGCCGTACGGGATCTGCAACGCTTCCACGTACACGCGAACGGTGAGCGGGTCGAGGTCATAGTCGTTGAGTGACAACTCGAACCGGAAGGTGCGGCGGGCGCCTGCGAAGTACTCCGAAAGACAGCCAAGTGCTTCGTCGAGGAACTCGGACCTGCCGTGGGTCTTGAGCGGCTGAAACAGGCGGCGGCGGGCCCCCTTGGGCACAATCTCAAGGCCAACAATCGTCCGGTTTCGGTACGACAGGCCGAGATTGCCTAAGGTTGAGGGCACCAGAACCCGGGTGGGAGAGCCCGCGGGATCCTCAGTCTCTTTCGATTGGACGCTCACGCTGGCAGACGATACCACGTGGGTCGGCGTGCCGATCAGCGCGCAACCCGGATTCCTGTGGTCTGCCAGGGTGCTCGAGCGAGAGCTAGAGACAGCTCTGAATCGGAGGAGTATCTGCGCAACGGAACCTCTCTGTAGCGAAGCGGCAGCGAATAGCTTCCAACTAGTGGAAACGGGTTTAGAAACAGCTGGTTGTCTGAGAATCTTGCTTCAAAATGGTTCATCTCTGGGGCGGCTAAGGAGTCCACAGCTTGGGGAACTGTCAAACGGTAGGGCTCGCTCCAGCCGTGACACGCGATGAGAGACAGGAAGTCCAAGGTGCCGAGCCAGGGATAGTCGGCTTCGAGTGATGCTTCCACTTGGCCGGCCTCTGGCCAGTGGCTGCCTGGTTCTTCGCAGTCTGCCAGCAGCGCGGGATAGGCGTCGAGTCGAGTCTGCCGTTCAGCAGCTAGCGCTGCGGCAAGCGGCAGAAGCACCTTGGGTCGCTGCTCAGAGTCCTTGAGCCGACCTCCGGGGCGGTGGATACTCCATGCGTGGTGACAGATCAGCAGCTCGCGCCACGCAGCGTCCAGAGATGCGGGGGCCTGGGCTGTGTCCTTTGTTGCTCCGTGGGTCCCGACTTCGACGCCGCGGCGCCAGACCTGCTCGCGTTCAGCAGGCGGCATGGTCCTGAAGTCGTGCGGACGTCCCTCATCCGTCACCAGCGGTGTTGCATCAATCCCATGCCAACCGCGGTCGTGAAGACGTGTTGCCTCTAGGATGGGTTGACGCCTCGGGTGAGACGCGAGCGATGGCCACACCGACAGCAACTGGTAGGCCCAATGAGCGTGGTCATTCTGGGTGATGAGCCTCAGGCTTGATTCGATAGTCCGGACGATCATGGAGTGCTTGGGGTAGTGGTTAGCTTTCGAGCTACACTCGAAACGAGTCCGGTTCTTGAGCCGCGCCAAGCGCGACGCACGAACCGGCCTCCAAGCCAATGACTTTAGCGATCACGAGCACTCGTTGCTATCCCGCGTCGACTCCGTCGCAACCACAAGGAAGACCCGTTGAGTAAGAACCTAGATGCCGCCGCGTTGGAGTACCACGCGAGCGATCCGCCGGGCAAGATTTCCGTTCAGTCGACCAAGCCGACAGCAACCCAACTCGACCTCTCGCTGGCGTACTCACCAGGGGTTGCTGCCCCGTGTCTTGAGATTGCAGACGACCCAGGGTTGGCCTATCGATACACCGCGCGTGGCAATCTGGTGGGTGTAGTCTCGAACGGAACCGCAGTCTTGGGCCTGGGCAACATCGGAGCGCTCGCTAGCAAGCCGGTCATGGAGGGCAAGGGCGTCCTATTCAAGCGTTTCGCAGGCATCGACGTCTTTGACATTGAGGTTGACACCGAGGACGTGGATGAGTTCGTGCGCACTGTGAGATTGCTCGAGCCGACGTTTGGGGCGATCAATTTGGAAGACATCAAGGCGCCAGAGTGCTTTGAGATCGAGCGCAGGCTCAAAGAAGATCTCGACATACCGGTGTTTCACGATGATCAACACGGGACAGCGATCATCGCTGGAGCCGCGTTGCTCAACGCTCTCGAACTGACTGGCCGTCGGATCGAAGAGATCCGCGTAGTCTTCTCTGGCGCGGGCGCTGCGGCGTTTGGGTGCATTCGCTTGTGGCTCGAGCTAGGGGTCAAGCGCGAGCACCTGATGTTGGTTGACAGCACTGGCGTCCTCTATGAAGGCCGGACTGAGCGCATGAACCGCTACAAAGAGGAGTTCACGGTTGTGACTGATGCTCGCACTCTCGAGGACGCGATCGCGGGCGCCGATGTATTTGTTGGCCTCTCGGTTGCGGGACTACTGAAGCCCGAGATGCTCGAGAGCATGGCGTCGAAGCCGATTGTTTTCGCACTTGCCAACCCTGATCCAGAGATTGACTACGACCTGGCAATGCGAACTCGTGATGACGTCATCATGGGAACGGGACGCAGCGACTTTCCCAACCAGATAAACAACGTCCTGGGTTTTCCGTTCATCTTTCGAGGCGCCTTGGATGTGCGCGCGACCTGCATCAACACCGCCATGGTGCTGGCTGCGACCCGGAGTCTGGCGGCGCTGGCCCGCGAAGATGTGCCTGACACGGTGCTGCGTGCGTATGGCCTGGAGGCGCTCCGCTTTGGGCCGGAGTACTTGATCCCCAAGCCCTTCGATCATCGAGTGCTGTTTCAAGTGCCTCTTGCAGTGGCGCGCGCTGCCATTGAGTCGGGCGTCAGTCGGCAGGAGCTGGGTGATGAGACCGAGTATCTCAAGAAGCTTGAGAAGCACGTTTCGCGACGGCTTGAGCTTATGCATGACATCAGAGATCGCGCACGGCGGGACCCCAAAAGAATCGTGTTTCCCGAAGGGGAGCACCCGAAGATCCTACGTGCGGCCAAAGTGCTGGTGGATGAGGGCATCGCTAAGCCGATCTTGCTGGCACGCAGGGAACGGATCGCCGAACAGCTGAGGCTTCTCGACCTCAGCGAGAGCGATCTTGAAATCATCAACGTGCTCGACGACGAGCGGCACGAAGGCTACGCCCAACAGCTGCATACCCGCCGTCGTCGGCAGGGTGTCACGCTGGAGGATGCCCAACAACAAGTGCGTTCATGTTCCATGTTCGGGCCGCAGATGGTGGCCGCCGGCGATGCTGATGGGTTGTTGTCCGGGCTCACTCAGGAGTATCCGGAGACCATCCGTCCAGCACTGCAATCGTTGGATCTAAGAGAGGGCGTCAAGCGCGTCGCAGGTGCTTACATCATCGTGCTCAAAGAGCGCCTGTTCTTTTTGGCTGACACCACGGTCAACATCAACCCGACGGCAGCAGAGCTGGCCGATATCGCGCTGTTGACTGCGCAGTTCGCACGCCGCTTTGTGGAGACACCGCGCGTTGCGATGTTGTCGTTCAGCAACTTCGGCTCAAACCAAGACCCGGGCGCAAAGAAGGTCCGCGAGGCGACTCGCATCCTGCACGAGACGTCTCCGGATCTCGAGGTCGATGGAGAAATGCAGGCAGACACTGCTGTGGTCAAGAAGATACTCCAAGAACGGTACCCGTGGAGCAAACTCACCGAGCCCGCCAACGTCTTGGTGTTCCCGGAACTGCAGAGCGCCAACATCGCCTACAAGCTAATCTGGCGCCTGGCTGAGGCCGAGGTGGTCGGTCCGGTTCTGTTGGGGATGTCGCGACCGATCCACGTTCTCCAGCGAGGCGTAGACGTGAGCGACATCGTGAATATGGCGAGTCTGTGCGTGGTAGACGCTCAGGAGCTCCCGGAGCTCTCATCTCAGAGCACTCAGGAATCGTGAACACACGCCTTTCCCGAGCTACGGGTTCTGGGTGACCTGTTTCGATTATCGTTTTCGTATTAGAGAAGGTGGCGCTATTGTAGACACCGACTCAGAACCGTACCCTATGGTCTGGACTCGTTGAGCCCATCGAGGCGTCCCAGCCTCACCATGGGTCAACGAGACGGCTACTTGTTGTTGCCGTTCACGTTCCCATCCCCCCTCCCCCCTCATACCAAGGAGATCGAACAGATGATTTCTTCGAACACTACTCGCGGCAGCTCCCACCGCGGGATCGCCGCCCGGACGATGTTGATCGCAGTTCTTGTTGCCTTCAGCTTGTTGCTGAGCGTCTCAACCCTCGCGTCTGCACAGAAGCCTCGCATTGCTGTGATTGAGTTCGACGCCGACGCGGCCTCGAACTGGCACTCATGGTGGCGCAATCAGGGCGCTGGGGCGGTGCAAGAAGTGCTGGTCACTGAGCTGGTTAAGAGCGGCAAGTTCCGGGTCATCGAGCGCGAGAAACTGGACGCGCTGCTGAGAGAAAAGAATCTTTCGCTCTCGGGCTCCGTGAGCGCGGCGACTGCCGTGGAGGCCGGTCGTCTTTTGGGCGTTGAGTACATGGTCACCGGAGCCATCACCGAGTACGGCAACAGCGACGCCTCGGCTCGGACGCCCGGTATCCGCGGCTTGCCGCGGGTCTCTGTAAAGCGGCGCAAATTCGCCGCAGCGATCAATGCACGCTTGGTCAACACCACAACGGGCGAGATCGTCTGGGCTGACGATGTCCGTGAGGAGACCAAGAGCGCCAAGGTCCATGTCGGAGGCTTCGGAGGCGGTGTTGAGGACAACGCCATGTTCGATCGCGTTGTCAAGCCGGCCTGCCAGAAGTTGGTGGCGAGCTTGGCAGCGGCAACGCTCTAGGCCCGCTAGGCCTCAATCTAAGCCCCTACTGCACAAGCAACCCAAAGGGCAGCTTGGCCAATTTGAGGCCAGCTGCCCTTTTTGTTTGCTTCAAGAAGAACCCGGGCCGCGCCGGGTTGAAGGCCTGGCGTCTCAACACAGGTCGAAGGCAGGTCGGGTCAGGTCAGGTCAGGTCAGGTCGAAGGGCTTAGCCTTCGAGTCGGAACTGCACCTTGATCGTGGTCCACATCTTGACTTTGACGCCTTGAGTGCTCGCAGGCACGAACTCGGCGCGACTAGCGGCTGCGCGGGCTGCGTCATCGAAGCCAAAGCCAGCCTTCTCGCCCATCCGTGTGTCGATGACCTTGCCGTTTTCGTCGACCAGCACGTCGACGCTGACGTCAGCTTCTTTACGTAGCCGTTGTGCCGCGAAAGGATACACCGGCTTGATGTCGCTACTGAGCCGCGGTCGAGAGACACCTGCTCCTGCTTGGACCAGTTCTCCCACTCGGACCTTGCGGGGGGCGGGTGCTTCTGTACTGGCACCTGCGTCGGCTGCTTTCTTCGCCTCGGCGGCTTGTGCCGCAGCCAACGCCTTGCGATCGGCTTCAGCCTTGGTGGCGGCCTCTTGCTTCTTGCGTTGCTCGTCAATCAGAGCTTGCTTGCGGGCCTCCTCAGCTTCCTGCTCAAGGCGCTCCTCCTCTGCTTTCTGACGCTCGACCTCGGCGAGTTGGTCGCGAAGTTGCTTAACTTCGTCGTCGTACTCTTGCTTGAGGCCCAAGGCTGCGCTCTTAGTGCGTTCGTCAACGAGGCGATCCAGTTCGGCCATCAGGTTCTCGCGTTGGACGGCGTCTGGGTCGACCGTGTCCGACTCGACACCCTCAGCGAGCTTTCGTGCATCCTCGACCGGACCTCCTCCAGGGACCGGCTCTGATCCGTCTGAGCCGCTAAGAGGATCGGATGCTCCGTCGATCTCGGTACCGTTCGGGCCGCCAGGGCCACCAGCCTCCAAATCAGCTGGATCTGAAGCCGCTCCGCCCGCGATTTCGGTGGGCTCAGTAGCGCTCGCGATCTGGGTACCGTTGGGGGCGCTGTCTTTGCCTGACCACCACTTCCAACCGAAGTAGGCACCGGTGGCAAGTAGCAGGACCAGAGCGGCAATCAATAGTGGCATCTTGCTACTGGATTTTGTGGGCTCCGCCTTAGTTGGTTTGGTCGCGTTGCTGGTGGCCGCAGTCGTTGCGGCCGGGGTTGGGACGTTTGGCGCTGCTCCGATTGCCGCTGCGAAGTCGTCGTCTTGGCTGTTGTCGACTGCCGGTGCGCCGCCCTCTGCCGTCGCGGACAAGTCGGGTGTGGAACCAGTGAGCGAAGGAGCACTGAGTGGCCGCTCAGCATCCGCGTTGTGAAGGATGGCACTACTCCCCAGGGCAGGCGCTGCGGTCAGCCGCTGTTGTGAGAAATCGATGCTCCGCTCGTGCTCGATTTCTTCGCTCTCTCGTTCGATCTCGTCGCGGAAGAGATTGTGCATGTAGAACGCCAGATGAAAAGGCGTCGAGCTCGACTGTCGGTCCAGCGCTAGTCGGCTTAGATCCTGATGCCACGCTGCGGCATTTACGATCCGCTGTTCCTTCGGTGCGACACTCCTCTCGATCAATTCAGCGACGTTGGGTAAACCCCGGCCGCCGACCTGCGCGATCGCGCCTTGCAGAGAGCTTGGCCCAAGACTTTCAAGTGTGTGACCCACCAGCAGTTCGAGCAGTACCACGCCCAGCGAGTAGACGTCGTCGGTTGCACTCAGCGGTTCGCCGGCGTGGGCTTCGGGGGACAAGTAGCGACCGAAGTCTTGCCAGATCTGAGTGCTGGCGTCGGCGGCGCGGAGTGCGGGGCCTGTCTCGAAGCCTAGTAGTCGGTTCTCGCCCTCGTTCGACAACATGACTAGTTCGGGGATCAAGAAACCGTGTAGCACGGGTTGGCCATTGACTTTGGTGGCGTGGGCGACCGAAAGGCCGAGGGCAAGCCGCTCTGCGATCAGCAACGCGTGCTCGGTTGGGACTGGGTGGCTTCGCAGCGAAGCCTGGCGCATCAGTGAGCCTAGATCCCGGCCCGAGATGTAGTCGTAGACTACGTAGGGGATGCCCTGAAAGTCACCGGCATCGATGCCTTGACCCAGATTGGGGCTGCGGAGTAGCTGCTGCACGCCTTGGCGTTGAGCAATGCCCTGCGAGATGCTCGCAGGGTTGAGGGCACGACCGTTGAACGTGCGCAACAACACCACTTGCTCGAGGTTGCCGTCGCGCAGGCGGCCGGCGCGGAACACTTCTCCAAGGATGTCCTCGGACAGTTTCTTCAACAAGAGGTAGGGGCCAAAAGTCTCGTGTGCCATGGATCTATTCTTCCAGTCGCGTTCTGCGTTGGGCGGAGGTGGGTTGGTCGTGGCATAGACCACGTCCAACGGCGAAGTTCGGCGAAGCGACTAATCCTACAACGGGACGCTTGACAGTGCGGCATTTCTTTGGTCCGACATGCCCGTCAGGTCACAAGGATCGGTGCCGGTTACCTACCGTTTGCTGCTCGTCGATCACGCCAGTACTGGCGTTGCCACTTCTCGACATTGCGATTGTGCTCGCTGATAGTCGCCGAGAACACATGACTGCCGTCGTTGCGACTGACGAAATAGAGGTAAGGCAGGTCGGAAGGCTGTGCTGCGGCAGCGAGGCTGGCCTTGCCCGGAGAGCAGATCGGTCCGGGCGGTAAACCCGGTCTCATGTAGGTGTTGTACGCCGAATCGGTTCGAAGGTCTTTGCGGGTGAGGTTGCCGTTCCAAGTCCCAGCCAGCTTCTTGCCGTAGATGATGGTTGGATCGGCGTACAAACCGATGCCTCGCCGCAGCCGATGAGCGTAGACCCCGGCGATCAAAGGTCGCTCAGCATCCAAGGTTGCCTCCTTCTCGACGATGCTCGCCAGGATCACCAGCTCGCGAGCGCCAGCGCCGGCCACGAGCCGTCCCGCTTGACGCCGAAAGTTGTCCACCATCGCCGCGACCACCTCTGCTTCGGTGACGCCATGCTCGAAGGAGTACGTGTCCGGAAACAGGTACCCCTCGAGGTTGCTGGCGGCTGGATCGAGATCCGCGATGAGGTCGGTCCGGTTCATTTGGTCCAGCAGGCGTTGCTGATCGCCGAATCCTTGGCTGGCCAGATGTTGAGCGGTCTCAAACAGGGTCAAGCCTTCGATTACTGTCACCGTTTCGAGCACGACCTTGCCATCGATCATGCGCTCGAGGACCGCCCGCGGAGTGGCCGGCAGCTCGAATTCATAGTGGCCCGCTTGCAGCGGTGGGTCTTTCAAGACGTGCACAAGGTAGAGGCGGGCGAGCGTCGAGTTCGAGAGCACTCCATTGGCTTCGAGACGATCGAGAATCAAGCGTGCCGGAGTGCCAGTTTCGATCGTCATCTCAACGGTGCGTCCACCCGCCGCGCCAAGGCCGACTGCTTCTGGGAATGGCTCTAGGAACTGTTTGTAGTGCCGGTAACTTAGAGCGGCAGCCGTCGCCACGAGGATCGAGCCGATCAACGCGAGCAAGAAGAGTTTCTTGATCATGAGACACCCTCTCGGGACTGCTCAAGGTATTGCTCTCCGATGAGCTGAGCCGCGACAGCGTCGACCTGCCGGTTTGCCGGTACCCTCCGCGAGGCTCTCTTCTTGCTGCGCTGGCCCGGAAAGTTGGTCGCGATACGCTCACGGGCCGCGCGCGAGGTCAGCGTCTCCGTGACCAGTGTTGCCGGAAGTCGAGTGCGGGTCTCTAGTTTCTTGTGAAAGGACCGCACCCTGAGCGCAGCATCACCTTCGCTGCCGTCGAGGCGGCTCGGGAGGCCGAGGATCAGCTGCTCTGCTTGGTGTTTCTGGACTAGCACCAGAATTTCCTCAATCAGTTGTTCGTCTGATCGTCGGACCAGGGTAGAGATGGGAGACACGATCTGGGTTTCGCTCTCGCCAAGCGCTACTCCGGTCCGGGCTTCGCCGAAGTCGAGGGCGAGAAAAGTGGCCATAACTTGATGACTCTATCGTCGGACAGCTGGTTCAGTCTTGGTGGCGAGGGTTGCTAAAGTCGAGCGCCTGATGCGGCCTCCTTTCACTATACGGCGAGCGCGACGACAACGCTTCCGTGCCACAGCCTGAACTTTCGAGAGACTCCCTTGAATCAACTCAAGTCATCGCCCTTCATTGTTAGCGCCCGACGCACCGCGATTGGTGCCTTCCAGGGTGGTCTCGCGCCACTCACGGCACCCCAGTTGGGAGCGCAAGCGATGCGAGCAGCTTGTGCTGATGCAGGACTGGAACCCTCGGATTTGGAGCAGGCCATCATGGGTTGCGTGTTGAGTGCCGGTGTCGGGCAGGCGCCAGCGCGCCAGGCGGCGATCGCTGCTGGCTGTGGACCGGCTACCGGCGCGGTGACGGTCAACAAGGTGTGCGGCTCTGGCATGCGCGCGGTGATGTTCGCTGCAAATGACCTGCGATGTGGCGATGCCGAGCTGATGGTTGCGGGCGGTATGGAAAGCATGAGCAACGTGCCGTTTCTGTTGCCAGGTGCGCGTACGGGGCTGCGACTTGGCAACAGCGAGCTGATCGATGGGCTGGTTCACGATGGTTTGTGGGATCCCTACAATGACGTGCACATGGGCAACTGCGCTGAACTGTGTGCTCGCGAATACAAGTTCTCGCGCGAGCAACAAGACGACTTTGCGATCGAGAGCTATCGACGGGCTCGCGAGGCCACCGAGAGGGGAGCCTTCGCGGCCGAGATCGCCCCGGTCGAAGTTAGTTCGCGCAAGAGCACCGCGATTGTTGCCAGCGACGAGGATCCCTTCCGGGTCGATCTCGACAAGGCACGAGCCTTGCGGCCGGTGTTCGACAAAGAGGGTAGCGTCACCGCTGCGAATGCCAGCAACCTTAACGATGGCGCAGCTGCTTTGGTGCTCGCATCCGGGTCGGCGGTTGATCAGCGCGGGCTCGAACCGATGGCCCGCATTGTGGCGCATGCGTCGGTAGCCCAAGAACCAAGGTGGTTCACCACTGCGCCGATCAAAGCGGTGCGCACCGTGCTCGACCGAGCCTCCTGGAGCATCGATGATGTTGATCTGTTTGAGATCAACGAGGCCTTTGCCGTGGTTGCGCTCGCATGCAGTCAGGATCTCGGACTCGAAGCAGATCGGGTCAATGTCAACGGCGGTGCGGTGGCCCTGGGTCACCCCATCGGGGCATCGGGTGCACGGATCTTGGTCACCCTGCTCCACGCCTTGCGCGCGCGAGGAAAGAAGCGTGGGTGTGCGGCGATCTGCATTGGCGGCGGTGAGGCGACCGCCATCTTGGTGGAGCTGGTTTAGTGTCGAACACCGAGCCCCTTTCGGCCTGCGGTTGCTACAGTCCACTCATGCAACGCGCGCCCTCCCTGCTGGTCTGCTTTTTCTTCACGCTCTTCCTCACGCCTTTTCTCGGAGCGCCGGTTCTCGGTCAATCTGAGGACGCTAATGAGACGCCCCCTTCAGAGGCGGACGCAGCGCAAGAGAGCGACCCGCGTCCGCGGCTCGAGCTGCCGGTGCCAGCCGAGGATGGCGGCGGCGTCTTGCTCGCTGAGTTCGACAATCTCGAGTCAGCCGCCGACGGCACCGCAGTACTCTCTGGCGACGTCGAGATCGTTTATCAAGACATCAAGATCAACGCCAAGCGCATCGAGTATGACCCCGAGACCGGCCGAGTCTTTGCTGAAGACGGAGTGACCTTCGTCCAAGGGCCCCGCAGCCTCACGGGCGATTCGGTTGAGTACAACCTCGATACCAAGCTGGGTCGGTTCACCAACTCGGTTGGATCGTTTGGCGACGACTACTACTTCTCCGGAGCGCTAGTGGAGAAGGTGTCGGATGTTCGGTTCATGATCGAGGACGGAGAGTTCACCTCGTGTGAAGGCGAGAATCCTTCCTGGAGCTTTAGAGCCGATCGCATTCAGGTCACTCAAGACAAGTACGCCAAGGTCAAGAATGCACGCTTCAAGGCGGGCAAGGTGCCGGTGCTCTACATGCCGTACATGCTGTGGCCGGTGAAAGAGGCACGCACCTCAGGATTCTTGATGCCCAAACCAGGCTACTCAAGCCGCCGCGGTGCGTCGTTGTCACTGGCCTACTTCCAAGCGCTCGGCCGTTCGTACGACACAACCTTTACCGCCGATCTCTACACCGGCGGTTCGCTCGACGCGAGTGCCACCGGCACAGGCGAGTTTCTCGGGATCGGCAACGAGTTCCGTTACCGGCCGAGCGAGAACACCGAAGGCTTGTTCGAGGGGTACGCGGTCCAAGATCCGGAGGTCGACGACACGCGTTGGTTAGTGAACTACTCGCATAAGTCGACCAGCCTTCCCGGCGGATTTCGCGCGGTGGTCAAGTTCGAGGACGCGTCGGACTTCGACTACTTTCAAGACTACGACCGACGAGGTGACGGCAACAGCCAGCGTCAGCTGTATTCGTACGGCTTCTTGACTAAGAACTGGGGTGCCAACTCAATTAACCTCAAGTTCGACACGCGCGAGACCTTTCTCGGGAACAATGCCGACGGTAGCGAACGGACCTTGAACCTGCGCCAACTGCCCGAACTCGAATACAAGCTACGCAAGACCCGCATTGGCAAAACACCGTTCTACCTGGAATTCGAGAGTTCGGCCCACATGCTCGATGTCGAGCGCAACGAACGCCAAGACGAAAGCTACGGACGCGCGGACATTTTCCCGTCGATCACCTTGCCGATCCCTGTTGCGCCGTGGTTCTCGTTGTCGCTCAACGCAGGTGGTCGCTATACCTGGTACTCAGACAGCCTGTTGCTCAGCGATGAGAAAGAAGGCACCACCAATGATTTTCGCGGTGAGAGCATCAGTCGTTTTGTGCCGGTGGGCAGCGCCGAGATCATCGGGCCAAGCTTCTCTAAGATCTTTGAGACCGAGGGTGAGAAGTACTCAAAGTACAAGCATTTGGTTGAGCCTCGGATCACTTATCAGTTCACCGATGACTACGACGATTTCGGGCGGGTCCCTCGGTTTGACGAGATCGATCGCATCAAGGGCCGCAACACCGCGCGCTATTCGATCATCAATCGGGTCTTGGCCAAACCCAGGGACGAGTCGCGCGGCGGCGCCCGCGAACTCCTGTCGTTGACCGTCTTTCAGGATCACTCGTTCGACGCGCTCAACCCTCTGCAATCGTCGCGCGACCGAGTGATGACGAAGTCGCAAGGTCCGCTCAGCGCATTGTTTCGCTACAACCCTTCGTTGCAGACCAATCTGCGCGTTGATATGGCCTACAACACGTTGTTTGGCGGTCTGCAATCTGCAGCGCTTTCCGGCCGCGTGACATTTCGCAAGCGCGATCACGTCGGCGTGCGCTGGACCACTCGGCGGAACGTCGAAATCGATGAAACAATGTCGCACCAAGTGAGAGCCTCGACCGGCATTGGCATCGGTAGTCGCTGGACGGTTTCAGCCGAGGTCAACTATGACGTCGAGCGAGACCTAAAGCAGCTGCAGCGGTACTTCATCGACTTCAAGGGCTGCTGCTTTGGACTAACGCTCGAAGGCGGCGACTACCGACTCGGGCAGCGCCGGGACGTCCAGTATCGATTGCTGGTGAATCTGCGCAACGTTGGCTCCTTCCTCGATATCAACGGCGGCTCCTCCGGGAACCTGTAAGAGGGAACGTGAGGGTTCTGATCCTTGGTGGCCACGGGATGTTGGGCGCGGCCACTGCGGCCGTTGCGCGTGCGCGTGGGTTCAAGGCAGGGTCGCGCGGTCGCGCGCAGCTTGATCTGGTGGATACCGAATCGATTCAGCGCGCACTAGATTCTGCTCAGCCACTGTTTCAAGCAGTGATCAACTGCGCGGCCTTCACTGCGGTCGACGACTGCGAGAGCAAGGTGGAGCACGCGATGGAGGTCAACGGCCATGCCGTTGGTCGACTGGCGCGTTTGTGCCGTCATCTCGGGCTGCCTCTAGTTCACGTCTCGAGCGACTATGTGTTCAAAGGTGATGGTGTCAGTAGCGACGGTTCGCGACGCCCCTATGTCGAAGACGATGCGGTGGACCCTCAATCCGTCTACGGGCAGAGCAAGGAACTGGGCGAGCGACTGGCCTTGGCCGAAGATGCCTCGGTAGTTCGGGCGAGTTGGCTGTTCGGTCCTGGTGGACCAAACTTCGTTGCCACCATGTTGCGCCTGGCCTCAAGCGGCAAACCACTGCGCGTGGTCGATGACCAGGTTGGATGTCCCACCTACACCCCGGATCTGGCCGAGGTTCTGTTGGACATGGTCGAGGCGCGGGTGGCGCGAGCCCAAGATCTGCCACTTGATCAACGTTTGTTTCACTTTGCCAATCCCCCTGCGGTGTCCTGGTTCGGGTTCGCTTCGGAGATTTTTGAGTTGTTCGGACAGCGGGTGGATCTGTCAGCGTGCACCACCGAAGAGTTCTTGCGTCCAGCGCCGCGCCCCGCATACTCCGTGCTTGCCACCGATCGCTACCAACGCGAGTTCGACCGTCGCCCGCGATCGTGGCGGCACGGTCTTGAGGACTATCGAGCTGCCATGGAGGAGCCTTCCTTGTCCAGCGACGCGTTAGCGAGCGGCATCGACCAGATTGACTCGGAAGGCGGAGAATCATCATGCACGTCCTAGTGACAGGCGCCCAGGGATTCGTGGGGCAGCACCTGGCCCGCCAGCTGCTCGCATCAGGCGATGAGGTCACCGGCACCGTCTTTGATTCAGCAGAGCAGGATTTGCCTCGCGGGGCAAAGAGCGTTGCGTTGAACGTCGAAGATCGAGACGACGTCAACCGGGTCCTTGAGCAAGTGGCGCCCGATGCGATTGTGCACCTCGCTGGGCTGTCCGACGTGGCTGCCTCCTGGACCGCGATGGACCGATACTTCCAGGTCAACGTCCTGGGCACCGAAAACGTCGTGCGCTGTGCGGCAGAGTCGTGCCGCGTGGTGTTTGCCTCAAGCGCCGAGGTCTATGGTCGCGTCAAGACCGACCAGTTGCCGCTCACTGAAGATGCGCCGATGATGCCCACCACGCCTTATGCGATGTCGAAGGCAGCGGCTGAACGGATCGCGCTCGAGGCGGGAGCAATTGTGGCGCGATCGTTCAACTTGATCGGCGCGGGACAGTCTCCGCGCTTTGCCCTGCCGTCATTTGCGCAGCAACTCGCGACCATTCAACGCGAGGGTACACAGGCAGTTCTGCGGGTCGGTAACCTCACCGCACGGCGCGACCTGGTGCATGTTCAAGATGGTGTTGAGGGCTACCAAACTCTGGTGCGCAACGGTGTGCGCGGCGAGGTTTACAACATCGCCAGCGGTAGAGCTACGCAGATTCAGTCCGCACTCGACATGTTGCTGGATGCGAGCGGGCTTCAGGTGCGCTTGGAGCAGGATCCGGAACGGATGCGACCCTCGGACGTGCCAGTGATGTGTGGGGATCCTAGCCGGCTGCAGAGCTTGGGGTGGCAGTGTCGCCGGGGCGTCGAGGAAGCGGTGAAGGGTCTCTGGGAAGGCCTAGCCGGAGCCACCGCCGCGGGCTAGGCCGCTGCGCTCTAGGGGTTCGGCGCGGTGCTTCGCTCCCGTCGCGATGGCACCTACCGTGCTAGTGCCGCTCGGTGGCAAACGGCATCTAAGGGGCCTTGACCAAACGAGGCACGAAGAGACGTTCTTAGCTCCCACTTCGGCAGCTCTGCCGCCCTCCGTGTTTTGGGGCTGGACGCGGTACTACATGTCTAAGGTGCCGTAACCGAGTTCTTCTGAGACCGCTTGCGCTGCAGCGAGTGCTTGTGCGGCCATCTGCGGTATCGCCTCCTGGGTGAAGAGCGAGGTAGTGCCGGACGCGCCGAGAGCGGCCCGGATCCGGCCGGTGGAGTCTCGGACCGGAACTGCGACGCAGCGGACGCCGAGGTTGTTCTCTTCGTCGTCGAGCGCGTAGCCAAGTCGGCGCACTTGGTTGAGTTCCGCGAGGTAGCCGTTGCGGGTGGTGATGGTCTTTGGCGTTTTCTTGGGGAGTCCGTCGCGCTCGAGGATGGCGTCGAGGTCCGCTGGATTGAGTTCGCAAGTCAGAATCTTGCCGACGCCGGTGGAGTGGATGGGGAGATCGCGGCCGATCCAGGTATTGATCTTGACGAACCCTGGGCTTTCGGCCCGATCGATGTAGACCGCACGACCGTGGTCAAGGATTGCGAGGTGGGCGGTGAGGCGCGTTTTCTCCACCAGCGTTGTGAGGTGACGATGCGAGATCCGCGTGAGGTTGACACCGGCCATGACGTGCTGGCCTAGACCCAGCACTTTGATCCCGATTTGGTACCGACCAGTGTCTTCGTTCTTGCGCAGGTATCCGCGGTGTTCGAGCGTGCGCAGAAGATAGGTCGTGGTGCTTTTTGGGATCTTGAGTCGTCGGCTGATCTCCGAATGGGCCAGGCCACGCTCGTCAAGAGCCGCCAGTTCGAGGATGCTGAGTGCGCGTTCAACGGATGTCGTTGTGGAGGGGTTGGCGTCCTTGGTTGGCATGGTGTTCATCATACCGAACGGGAATGTGAAACACGACCTCATAACACTTGACGGTTCATCATACTGGCCGTACTGTTCGTTGTGTTGAACAGCTGTTCAGTATCACGAACAAGATGTTCTTCGATTGAACCCCAAACAGCCGCACGGACTGCGTTCCCTTAAAGGAGAGCGACGGCGTGGCGTCAGTACACCGTAGGAGGAAGTGTCGTGGACCCTAGAGATATCCAGCAGCGTTTTGAGAGTGAGAGGTTTAACGGGATCGAGCGGTCATACACCGCCGAGGATGTCGCACGGCTACAGGGTTCAGTAGTTGTTGAGCACACGCTGGCGCGGCGCGGCGCGGAGCGTCTTTGGAAGAGCCTTCATGATGAAGAGCCGGTGCGCGCTCTTGGCGCTTTGACCGGCAATCAGGCGGTCCAACAGGTTCGAGCCGGGCTCAACGCGATCTATCTGAGTGGTTGGCAGGTCGCGGGCGACGCCAACAACGCGGGCGAGATGTACCCCGACCAAAGTCTCTACCCAGCTGACAGTGTGCCGACAGTGGTCCGCAGCATCAACAAGGCGTTGGCTCGAGCAGACCAGATCCAGCACCTGGACAAGGATACGGATATCGATTGGTTCGCACCAATCGTGGCCGACGCTGAAGCAGGGTTTGGAGGCAATCTCAATGCCTTCGAACTGATGAAAGGCATGATCGACGCGGGCGCAGCCGGCGTTCACTTCGAGGATCAGCTGTCGAGCGCTAAGAAGTGCGGTCACATGGGTGGCAAAGTCCTGGTCCCGACCAAGGAGTTTGAACAGAAGCTCATCTCGGCGCGCCTCGCTGCCGACGTCCTGAATGTGCCGAGCGTGTTGATTGCCCGCACGGACGCCAACAGTGCCAAACTGCTCACTAGTGATATCGACCAGCGAGATCACCGATTCATGACAGGCGATCGGACGGATGAGGGCTTCTTCCGGATTGAAGGTGGGCTCGACATCGCGATTGCTCGCGGTCTGTCCTACGCGCCCTATGCTGATCTGCTGTGGTGTGAGACTTCGGAGCCCAACATCGAAGAGGCACGGCGCTTCGCTGAGGCGATTCACGAGCAGTTCCCCGGGAAGAAACTGGCCTACAACTGTTCGCCGTCATTCAACTGGAAGAGCAAACTCGACGACGCCACCATCGCCAAGTTCCAGCGCGAGCTGGGTGCCATGGGCTACAAGTTTCAGTTCGTTACCTTGGCAGGATTCCACGCGCTCAACCTCAGCATGTTCGAGCTGGCGCGTAGCTACCGCACCGACATGATGACCGCGTATGCAGAGCTGCAGGCCCGCGAGTTCAATCTCGAGTCAGAAGCAGGCTACGGCGCGGTCAAGCACCAGAGGTTCGTCGGTACTGGCTACTTCGATCAGGTGTCACAGGTCGTTTCCGGCGGCCTTGCCTCGACTGGGGCGCTCGCTGGTTCCACCGAAGAGGAGCAGTTCGACGTCGCAGTCTGATCGCTATCGGGCTTGACGTCTGATCAACACTTCGCGCAGTTCGTCAAAGATGACGAACTGCGCGTCGCTGTTTGTGCGCCGTTGTCCGTCACTGTTGTGCACAAGTTCGTCGAAGAATCGATCGCACGCGCCACGTCGCCACTCTGCGTAGGTCGCGGTCTTGAGCAGCAACTGCAAGCGATCGCAATGATGAACGAAGCGAGATTCACCGCTGGTCGCAGCGCGAAGTTCCGCTGCGAGTTCAGTGGCGCGATCGCCAGACGCTGCGAGCACTTCGCTGATCGCGATCTCCTCAGCGTTTTCCTTCGCCCCTTCGGGGAACAAGCGCCGCACCGGCCGCGGGAGGTCGCCGATGAGACGTTCACCAACATCATGGAAGAGCGCGAGCTCGAGCGCACGCATGTCGTTCAGAGGCTGCGCATAAGGAAGCAGAGTCCACGCGACGGTAGCGACATGCCACGAGTGTTCCGCCACGCTCTCTGGATCGTTGACGCCGTGCTGCAGATATCCAGTTCTGGGAATGAGGTCCAGTCCTTCCAACAGTTGGAGTTGGTTGAGTAGAGCCTCGCTACTGTAGGGAGCTTCAGACATTGGCGGCGGCAGGACTTGTCATGCACAGCATGGTAGCGGCTGCGCGCCCACTCGGTTCGTGATCCGGCTAGGAAACGATAGCCGACGGGTCGCGTCTTTGGTACGAGCGAACAGCACACCAGCCTGTTAGCCTTCCCCCATGTTTTTGGAGCCAAACAGATGCCCGGTTCAGTGACCGAAGCCGCCCCCGATATCCCCATGCCTGCTAAGGGACCTAGTGCCTTTTTCGATCATGTACAACTGACCAAACCGCGCATCACCTTGATGGTGGTGATTACGACAGCGGCTGGTCTACTGATGGCAGCGCGGGTTGACCCGGACCTGGAGCGTCGCCTTGCAGGCTCGAATTTCCTGCTTGGCCTGCATGTGGTTGCCGCATTGCTTGGCACGAGCATGCTGGCCGCAGGTGCCTCGGCACTCAATATGTGGAGCGAGCGCAGCACCGACGGCCTGATGCGCCGCACCGCTCAGCGACCGCTACCGACCGGTCGATTGCTCCCCGACAGGGCGCTTGAGACGGGCCTTTCGTTGGCCGCCGCGGGCTTTGTGTCACTGTTCGTTGGGGTGAACGCGATCACCGCCTTTCTAGGAGCGCTGACGCTGTTCACCTACGTTTGGGTGTACACCCCGCTGAAACGACGCACCCCCTGGAACACCCATATCGGGACCATCCCTGGTGCTTTGCCCATCCTGATGGGCTATACCGCCTGGAATGGCGAGGTCGGACCTGTGGCTTGGGCCATGTTCGGCTTCTTGCTGGTCTGGCAATTGCCGCATTTCTTCGCGATCGACTGGCTCTACCGCAAGGACTACGAGGACGGCGGATACAAAATGTTGTCCTCAGCCGATCCAAGCGGCCGGCGAACAGCGATCGAGACGATCCTGTTCACCGTGGTGCTGATCGCGATCAGTCTAAGTCCGCCTCTGCTTGAGTTGACAACCCTTGGATATCCGATCGTGGCCGCGTTACTGGGTCTTTGGTTCTTGTTCAAAGGGTTGCAGTTCGCTCGCAGTAAGACTCAGGCTTCCGCCAGGGCAACGATGATGGCATCGGTGTTGTATCTCCCGCTAGTCCTAGGAGCTCTCGTCATCGACGCGGTGTTTCTCGGTAGCGGATGGCTCTTCTGATTCTTCAGCAGGCTCCTGGAGCAGGATGAGCGCCGCACGACCGAGCCGCGGGCTGGCGAGCCGAATCTTCTCGGTTGACCACAAGGTCATCGGCATTCAGTACGCGTTGACATCGCTGTGCTTTTTGTTCGTCGGGTTCTCGTTGATGGTGGTGATGCGCTGGCAGCTCGCCTATCCCGGGGAGGCCCTACCGCTTGGCTCGCTGCTGGGCGAGGACCGGGCACCCGCTGGGGTGATAGCGCCTGAGTTCTACAACCAGCTTGCCGCGATGCACGGCACCATCATGGTCTTTCTTGCGGTAGTTCCTCTCCTGGTGGGAGCCTTTGGCAACTACCTAGTGCCGTTGATGGTCGGTGCTCCTGACATGGCGTTCCCCCGTCTCAATATGGCCTCCTATTGGACCTATCTAGCCGGCGGACTGGTGATGTTGAGCGGGTTCTTAGCCCCCGGCGGGGCGGCGGCCGCAGGGTGGACCTCGTATCCGCCACTGGCCAGTATCGCGACCATGGGGCAGACGCTCTGGCTCTTCGGCATGTTGTTGATCATCATCTCCTCGTTGCTGGGCTCGCTCAACATCATCGTTACCATCGTTCAACTGCGCACCGAAGGGCTATCGTTTCAGCGCATGCCCTTCTTTCTTTGGGCGCAGTTGGTGAGTGCCTTTCTCCTGCTGCTTGCGTTCCCAGCCCTGCAGGCTGCGAGTTTCCTGCAACTCATGGACCGCTTGGCCGGATCGAGCTTCTTTTTGCCCAGCGGCCTGGTGGTGGGCGGCGAGGTGTTGCCGCAGACCGGGGGGGGAAGTCCACTCTTGTGGCAGCACCTGTTCTGGTTCCTGGCTCACCCCGAGGTATATGTCCTAATCTTGCCTGCTCTGGGCATCGTCGCCGAGGTGATTACCACTCACGCGCGTGCGCCGTTCTGGAGACTCCGTTGGGCAGTAGGTTCGACCATCGGCATCGGCTTTTTTGCCTTCTTGGTGTGGGCGCACCACATGTTCCTGACCGGCATGGGTACGGTGATCTCGACGTTCTTTCAGGCCACCACCATGATCATCTCGATTCCCTCGGTGATCATTCTCAGTTGCTTGTTTATGACGCTGTGGGGCGGGCGCATCCGGTTTCCCTCCTCAATGCTGTTCGCGTTGGCCTTCCTGCCCATGTTCGGGATTGGCGGACTCACCGGGCTGCCGCTGGGCCTCGCCGCGGCCGACCTACAGTTGCACGACACCTACTACGTCATTGGGCACTTTCACTACATCGTGGCTCCGGGCACGCTATTCGCGGTCTTCGCCGGCATCTACCACTGGTTCCCCAAAGTGACTGGGCGAAAACTTGACGAACGGCTGGGCAAGATGCACTTTTGGCCCACCTTGCTCTTGATGAACGGCGTGTTCTTTCCGATGTTTATCGTTGGCCTGGCCGGCGTCTCGCGTCGGCTATATGACGGCGGCGCAGGGTTCGCCTTTGCGCGCGAAGTGGCGCCCCTCAACGAGTTGATGTCGTTGTGTGCTTGGGGCTTGGGGATTGCTCAGGTACCGTTCATCTTCAACCTGGTGTTGACCCTGCGGAGAAAGAAACCGGAGGCCGCTCCAGCCAATCCTTGGCGAGCGACATCGCTCGAATGGTTGGCTGAATCGCCGCCGCAGGAGACCAACTTCCCATCGGCACCGGTGGTGGTTGCCGGTCCCTACACCTACCGAGCTGACGCCGTTAAGGCTGAGACGGAGCTTTCAGCTGGCGAGGACCCAACGGAGGCGGCTGACTTTACGCCGCAGTGGAGCCACGTTCCGGTGAGCGAGCCGTGAGCGAGATCCCCTACACCACCGAGAAGCGGCCGGATTCGGGGCTCACCAATCCGATGCTCGGGCTTTGGTTGTTCCTGGCGTCTGAGGTGATGCTGTTCGGCTCGCTCTTCTCCGCCTACGCCTTACTTCGCCTGGGTTCTGCGACCTGGCCGAGCGGCAGCGAGCGACTACACCCAGAGTGGGGTGCAGTCAACACCGTCGTTCTTCTGGCCTCGAGCGGTATCCTCATGAAGGCTTTGAGGGCAGCGCGCAAACGGCAATTGCGATCCCGCTTGCTGATGGTCTCGGCCGCAGTCTTAGCGATGGTCTTTCTTGCGATCAAGTTCGGCGAGTACCGCAGCGTTGTGACGTCGGGCTTCCTTCCTCGCACCGACATCTTTAGCGCTCTCTACTTCACCCTCACCGGCGTTCACGTCTTGCATCTTGTGGCTGGAGTGGGCGTTCTGCTCTATCTCGCGGGACCGGGGTTCAAAGACCATCACGCCCGCCCATCCCTGTTCGCTCAACGCGTTCAGCTCACCAGCATCTACTGGCACTTTGTTGACGCGGTCTGGCTAGTTCTCTTTGTGTTGCTCTACCTGACATGACTCGGCGCCTGCAAAGTGGCGTGTTGCTGTGGTTGGCAATCGCGCTGTTGCCAAAGGTTGCCGCCGCTTGTGCTGTCTGCTTTGGCGCCGGCACCGGAGACAATCCCGATGCTGCTGGCCTCAATGCGGGAGTGGGCGTCTTGTTCGCTGTGCTGGTGCCGATCCAGGTGGTGGTTGCACTGTTTTTTGCGCGTGTGGCCCGGCGCTCCGGGTTGGCACAGGACGACGCGCGATGAACTGGGGATTGCCTCCGGATTGGTCGACCAAGGGTCACGAGATCGACCGATTGGTTGGCATCGTGCACTGGCTGGTTCTCGCTTTGGCGCTCTTTTGGCTTGGCTTCTTCCTGGTGGCGCTTTGGCGCTTTCGTGCCGGTCGCGCGAGCGCGGTAGGACGTCGGCCGTCGCAGGCTCGGTGGCCGCTGTGGGTGGCCCTGGCGCTATTCGTGGCCGAGGCCGGATTGCTGCTCTTCATAGAGATGCCGCTGTGGGCAGAACGCCGTGAGCTACCGCCTGAGGACGGATCGTTCGTGGTGCGAGTGGTCGGTGAGCAGTTCGCCTGGAACTTCCACTATCCGGGTGCGGACGGCCGATTTGGTCTTACCGACCCGATGCTCATCGACGCGTTCAACCCGGTGGGGCTGGACCTCGACGACGAAGCGGCAGCGGATGACCTGGTGACCATCAACCAGTTGCACGTACCAGCAGGCCAACGAGTGTTGCTATGGCTGGGATCCAAGGACGTGATCCACAACTTCTATCTGCCCTACATGAGAGTCAAACAAGATGTGGTGCCCGGTCGCTTCACTCCGGTCTGGTTCACCCCGGCGCGCGAGGGGGTCTCGGAGATAGGCTGTGCTCAGCTCTGCGGGCTAGGTCACTACCGCATGCGTGGCCAGCTCACCGTTGAACCGCTCGGTGCATTCACCGTCTGGTACGAGGACGAACGCGCCTACATGTAACGACCCAGCCTCCCTCCCAAGCACCGGTCTCGCTCTTCCTCGGGCCGCAGGAACTCTTTATGGATTACACCCAACTCCCCACCGTCAACGCCACCCTCAACGCGATCTCCTTCGTGTTGCTGGTGGCCGGCTACATCTCCATTCGGCAAGGGAAGAAGACTCAGCATCGCAACTGCATGGTTGCTGCATTCTCGTGCTCGGTGCTGTTCTTGTGCTCCTATCTGCTCTACCACGCAAACGTCGGCTCGGTCCCCTTTGAAGGGCAAGGGGCGATCCGTAAGGTCTACTTCTTCGTACTGATAACGCATATCCCGCTCGCTGCGTTGGTGCCGTTCCTTGCCCTGATCACACTGTGGCGCGCGCTCCGCGAACGCTTCGACGCTCATCGACGCATCGCTCGATGGACGTTGCCGATCTGGTTGTATGTGTCGGTGACCGGTGTGATCGTCTACGCGATGCTCTACCACCTGTGAGGAGGTGGTGTCGGCGTCCGAACCATGAACACTGCATTGAGCATCGTCTCCTTTGGAATGAAGGTGATGGTTGAGCGGGTTGCCTTCGATATCGCGCACACCCTCGTCCTGTGGTGCCATTGCTTGCAAACTCCCACCAACGATTCGGGCCTGACATGAAAATCCTGCACACAACTCTCTTGATCGGTGTCGCTCTGTTGGGTGTTGGTTCCCGAGCGTCTGCCAATGGCGAACACCCAGTTCTCTGGCCAGCAGAACAACGGGCCTTCTGGACCGACGGCGGCGCCTTGCTATTGGATGAAGCTCGCCGCGAACAATTGGTGCAGGCGGCCGAAGCGGAACGGCAAGCGCTACTCGATGAGTGGCTCGCAGATCCGGATCCCAGCACCCCTGCCAATGAAGCGATGAATGCGATCGCAGCGCGCACCGAACTGGCGAGATCGCTTTACCCGTCACCCTCGGATGATCGGTTCAAGTTGCTGTTTCTTCACGGTCCACCACGCAGCCGGGAGATTGTGGATTGTGGTCGAACGTTCCGACCGATCGAGCTGTGGCACTACGGCCCTGAAGAGTCCGAGAAGGACGAGTTCGCCTTGCTCCTGTTTCAGCCGGAGCTCGATCCCGCCTACAAACTGTGGTTGCCGACCATGGGTAAAGGCCCGCTCTACACCCGCGAGATGGGCTACTGGCTGCAGCAGTACCACGAGTTGAAGGAGTTCATCGTTGGGCGTCGATTCGATCTCGACTTGTGCAAAGAAACGCGCTTAGTGGAGAAGGCGACCGGTATCGGTGGACTGGTCGAGTATCGAAAGAAGCGTCCGAGCATCAAAGAGCTGGCCGATTGGCTTGCCCCACCTCAGGAGATTGGAGCGTGGACGCGGTCGGTGAAGGGGTCGCCCCAGGACGTTGAGTTAGGGCTGCAAGTAGGCGATGTGCTGCTCGCGTTTCCCGAAGAGCAAGATCAGCTGATCGTGGCGAGCCTATTGATCAAGATTCCAGAGTCGTCGGTCGAGGCCTTCGCTGTGCCCGACACGGAGACCAAGGAGTACCGAGTATCCATAGCCGGGGAGGTCGAGCGCTTCGATGGCAATCAGGCCTATGGTTCGTTCTTTGAGGACTTCAGGTTGCGGTTTCGGTCTGCTGCCGGAGTTTCAGAGGCTGACCTGTCGTTGATCGTCAACCGCCGCTACCGACCGGGTCAGCGCCTGCTGATGCGATTGCTCGTGCGTGACGAAGTGAGTCTGCGCGAGACGGTCATCGTACGTGGCTTCGATGTGCCGTATGACACGAGTGCGTTCGAATTGCCGGTAAGCGAGGAGGCGCTGGTCGCGATTGACGATCGTACCGCTACCGAGAAGGTGCAGGGCAAGGACAGCATTCTTCTAATTCCACCGGAGACCGATCTGGTCTTGGGGCTTTGGCGCGCAGAAGCGATCGTCACGGGTGCCAACATCGAACGGGTTGCCTTCTCGGTCGATGGGACCCGTCAGTTCCGCCGTACCCGCCCTCCGTATACGGCTGAACTAAGGTTGGCCAAGTATCCTGAAGAGCAGATCGTCAGGGTGGAAGGCATTGATGCTCAAGGGACAGTGGTTGCTAGCGACGAGATCGTGCTCAACCAGCAGCGCGGAGCGCTGAGGGTGCGGGTTTCAGAACCACCACGCGGCACCACACCGCCAGGCAAGGCTACGGCGGCCGCTCAGGTGACGGTGCCCGAGGAACGGCGATTGGTTTCAGTGGCATTTTCGGTCAACAATCAAGAACAAGCCTTGCTAGAAAAGCCGCCGTGGCGGACGCAGATTGAGGTTCCTGAAACTCTATCGAGCCAAGACATCTCCTACCTCACAGTGGTTGCGACTCTCGATGATGGAACCGTGGCTGAGGAGGTGCGCTTCCTCAACGTGCCAGCGTATCTGGATGTGGTCGACATCGATTTGGTTGAGCTATATACCACCGTCAGCGATGGCCCGCGATTGGTGCTCGACGCGCAACAGACGGACTTCACCGTGCTTGAGGATGGGCGGCGGCAAGAGATCGCCAAGTTCGAGCTGGTCCAAGATCGGCCGCTGACCGTGGGCATTACCATCGATACTTCGGGCTCAATGATCGAGTCGTTGGGCGAGGCGCGACAAGCCGCGGTCGACTTCTTGGAGAACGTCGTCTCTCCGAGCGATCAAACTTTTGCGGTGGCGTTCTCGGACAAGCCTCAGCTACTGATGCCGCGCACGTCTGACGTGGGGGCGGTGGCGGAGACGCTGGAGCAAATCGGGGCTGCCGGCAACACCGCACTGTACGACGCCGTTGTCACCAGTCTCTACTACTTTCGTGGGGTGCGCGGTCGCAAGGTCTTGGTGCTGCTGTCCGATGGTGAGGACACCGCGAGCTCGATCGATTTTAAGTCAACTCTCGAGTATGCGCGCCGGTCTGGTGTGGTGGTCTACGCAATCGGCCTGGGCATCGGCCGGACCATGGTGTCGGTGCGTCATTCGCTCAACAACCTGACTCAAGAAACCGGTGGTCGCGCCTTCTACATCAACCAAGCTGCAGAGTTGCGAACCGCCTATGCGCAGATTGAGAAAGAACTGCGCAGTCAGTATTTGTTGGCCTATCAGTCGGATCGGCCGGCGACGGATGAGACCTTCCGAGAGATTGAGGTCAAGGTCACCGGCAAGCGGAAGGCACGCACCATCAGTGGCTACTATCCCTGAGGAATTGGCGGCTTGAGGGCGTGCTGTGGACAGGGCCGTCCTCGCCGACCCAAACCCGAGCGATCGATAGAGTGTTCAGGATGAAGAACGCCTGTGATCGACCAAGCGCCAGTGCGCCCAGCCGCGTTCGAGTGGGGCTCCTGCTTGGTCCCGTTGTTGCTCTCGCCTTGTTGGCGAGCGCTCCGCTGGTTGCCGAAGAGTTCGTGTTCCCCGCGTTGAATCGCAACTACACCAATCTGGTGTCGGAACTCGATCCGATCGAGGTGGGACCGGCGATGGTGGTAGTGCGCTCGCCAGAGCATGTCCTGCGACTGGTTAGCCACAGCGCCCAGCTTGAAGCGGCTTCCGATGGTGGGCTGGATGCGGTGCTGACAGTTGAGATCCAGGGTTCGGGTCAAATCGAGGCCGACATCAGCATGACCGGGCTCAACACCACCGTTCACGACGCCTTGGTGGTGCCGCGCCAAACGATCGAGGTGCGTGGCCGACTTTCAGTCGCGAACGGTGAGCAGTCCTATGTCATCCGAGCGCTTGAACTTCAGCCGACGATCAGCGTGCGCATCCAAAGCGAACTCGCCACGCGCCTATTCAAAATCTGCCGACCAATGGGCCTGGTCCTAGTAGCGTTGGACTGCCGCGAACTTGAGCGATCACTAACCCAACTCGAGGTGCCGTTGCCGAGCGATCGCGCGTTCTATTTCGAATATGCTGAACTCAGTGCCGCCGAGCGTGCCCGCTTCGAGCGATTCTTGGACACAGCGGAGTGACCGAGCGGTAAGAGCAGCTTGCCTGCCGGGCTAGGGTTCCCGTCTGCTCGGGTGCTTGTGCTCGAGTCTGCTCGGGTGCTTGTGCTCGAGTCTGCTGGGGAGCATTGCCTGGGGCTGCAGATGCCTGTCCGAGCCCTGGGGACCTTCAGCGAACTCCTAGATCAGCCCCGCTTGCTTTTGTTGCATCAGCGCTTCCAGTTTTGACGGATCAGCGAGGCCCTCTTCCTGGGCGAGCCGTAGGATGCGGCGGTTGCTCGGGACTTGTTGCAAGAAGCGATTACGGCGCTCGGGCTCCAGCATCGCGGTCTTGCGGCACAACTCCAAGAAGGCGCGCCGGATTGGGACCGAGACGTCGCCGCCACGCCGCCTGTCCAATACCGAGAGAGCCTTCCAGGCGTCATAAAGACCCAGATCAAGCCGCTCGCCGAGCTCCGGATAAGGAGCAATAGCCAGCCGCTCGGCGAGGACCTGAGAGCGCACCGCGATCTCTTCCACCTGGCCAAGAGCAATGTTTGCAGCGAGCGAGTGCACCTCGTCGAACAGTGCCGGGTTGGTCGCCCGCGTTTGCTGGTGAAGGGTGGTCGCGTCTTTGAGCCGCTCGAGTGCTTCTTTCGGTTTGTGTTGGTGAAGGAGCAACTGCCCGATTAAGGACTCGGCATCAGCGTGGTAGCGCCTCGAGCCGATCATCACCAGTCGGAAGAGCGCGAGTCGGACCTCCTGCAAAGAGCGTTCGGTGTGGCCTAGGTCGAAGTCGTTCTGAGCGAGTGTCAATTTTGAGATCTCAACGCCGAGTTTGTCGGAGCGTCGCTTGCGTAGTTCCAGTGCCATTTTCAACGGAGCTGTGGCCCCAGCGAAGTCGCCCAATCGCGAGCGGGTCTTGCCGATGCCGACCAGCGGGAAGGCGCGTTCGGCCGGGTCGGGTGCGTCTTCGAGCGTCTCGAGCGCCTCATGGTAAAGAGCAAGGGCCTGCGAGTAGTTGCCAACCGCAAGGTTGAGCGTGGCGAGGGCGCTCAACGAGTGGCCCAGCGTGGTCGGTGAGCCCTTCGTTCGGCGGAACTGAAGAGCTGACTTATGGTGCTCTAGAGCCGCTTCGAAGTTCTGCTCGTGCAAGTAGACGTTGCCCAGGTGATAGCAACATGCTGCGCGCTGGGACGGGCTACTTTTGGCGTCGACCGTTTGCAAAAGGTCGAGCAGCAACTTCTTCGCTTCAGGGTGCCGGTCTTGCCGCTGCAAGACCTTGCCCAGTTGTAGCAGCAGGATCGATTGGCGTCGTGGATCTTGTTTACGGGCTAGATCGATGCCCTCCATGGCGCGCCGTTCCGCGGCGTCGAGTTCGCCTTGAACTAGCGCCTCTTCGGAGTGAAGCGCGAGGAGCGCCATGCGTCGCCGTTCACCCGGTGGGCACAGACTAAGCGCTCGCTCGATCTGAGGGATCAGGGCCGAGGTTTCTCCGAACTTCCGCGCGAGCGGCAGGTAGGCCCAAAGCAATTCGAACTCCACTGCGGCGTCTCCTTGACGGGCGGTGTGAGCACCGAGCTCATGCCTGAGTGCCTCGAACAGGCCCTCCGTGGGCCGCTCATCACGAGGTAGAGCAAGGACTTCGAGCAGGGCGTCGACCGCCCTTGGTGTGCCAACCAGCTCTTGGTACGTCGACCATGCTTGCTCAGCTGAGCCGCCGCCGATGATTGGCTCTAAGAGTTCGCCTCGCAGGCGTTGAACCACGTGATGCTCCATGCACTGCCTGAAGCCGGTACGAAACGCAGGGGAGACGAAGTCGATCGACAGATGCTGCTCGGCTTCGGTTTCTTCGAAGAGGCCGATGTCGCACAGGAGTTGGAGGCGCCCGTCGTCGGTGTCGCTTGAGAGGGCGAGCAGCTCCTTGGGAGTTCCGTTCTGTGCCGAGGCCAGCCTGAAGCAGGCTTCGATCCCGTCGACCCGCATCGCCTCAGCGAGCAGGTGCCGGGCTAGGCGAGCGGTTGGCAGGTACTTAGCGTCCTTGGGGCCACTAAAGAAGAAGTTGCCGTAGTTGACCCGGAGCAAGCGTCGTCGCACCAGGTTGTGCAACCCCTCCTCGATAGCAAAAGGGTTGCCTCGGCACGCGTCAATGAAGCGATCTTTGAGCTCTTCCGGGAGCTGGAGACCATCGGCGACACCGTCGGTGAGTTGTTGGATGGCGGTCTCGCCGAGGGGCTTGATCTCGACCTTGGGCGCTTCGAGCCAATCCAACCATGAGGCGTGGCGTCCTAGGAGAGTGATCTTGAACTTCTTAGCCGCGGCCAGCGGCAGCAGTTGTTCGATGGTGTCCTGATCGAGACTGTCGGCTTGGTGAACGTCGTCGATCACGAGAACAGATGTGCCATTGCTAGCCGAATCGGCGAGGGCGCTGATGGCGAGTTCGAGCATGGCGCGCGCCTCGGCTTCGCTGCCCCCCAAGAGCCAAGGGTTGACAATGATCTGTTGCAGCTCAGAGGGAACAGCTGGCGTTGGCCATCCGTCTGCTCGGGTCAGTTGGCGTACGAGTTGGGCCGCCAGGCTCGGGCCAGATGACCCTTCCGTCCAACAGCGGCTCCAAAGTTGATGGGCTCCGTTCAACGCCTCGCTTGTCAATCTCGATTTGCCCACTCCCAAGTCGCCCAAGACACAGTTGAGGGGCCGATTCTCGATTGCCATGCTTAGCTCGCTAAGAGCTGGGGTTGTAACCAGGGCCGAGGGTCGTCGCAAGACAGTGGGATTGCGATAGTGGGGGCCGTGGTTATCGACGCCCTTGACGGACCACAATGTTCGCGAGCGTCCCGAAGCGCCTGTGTAGGTGGGTGCTTCCTCGAGCAGCCACGGAGTTTCGAGTTCGCGCGTGGCGTGACCGGTGAGGTGGATCTGGCCGCCAGCAAGTTGAGGGGGAGCCTTACGCAGGTCATCCAGCAGGCCGTCGGAGACCAGCTTGGCCTGGTCACCGCGCTGCTCGAGGAGCCCCGGGAAGATCAGCGCCGACACCGGATTCGGTTCCAGACCGTTGCTCGCGCTTGCCGACTCGATCAGTGTTCGCACTGCAAGGATGGCGGCCTCGACTACATCTGAGTTAGCGGCCGTGGGTGCAATAGCGAGTTGCCCAGGGCCGAGGACGGTGACGCTTGCGGCGGTTCCGGCAGCGCTCAGTTGATGTTCCGGGACCTCGCCCTTGGGTGACCAAACGTAAGCGATTGCCGCCGGGATCCGGAAGGGAGTGTCGGCAATGTCCATAGACTTGGCTTTATACAGCATTTGATCGCCTAACAGGGAGGCGCTTTGATCTTTGGGGAGTAGAATAGAGGGTTCAGCTTTGCTTCGGCCGTTCCCAGGGCGCCGCACCGAGTTTCTAGTGCGGAAAAACGGCGATATTGCTCGTAATTCTTTGGCAAGGGAGAAACCTACAGATGGCTGCACGACGAACGATTTCGCGGCTTTTCTATTTTACGATCGAAGATGAAGGGATGCTTGCCGAAGCGTTCTCCAATCTCGACTCGTCGACATATGCGATCGCCTACAAGGTGGTCGAGACAGAGGATGTCTTCGTTTGTACTTCGGAGACCAAGGAGGCGCTCGATCGCCTCGATGTGCCGTACAACCTCTTAGCGCAAGAAGATGCGTCGCGCGTGTCGGTGTTCCACTCGCCGCTATCCAAAGAAGAGCTGGCAGACTTTGATAGTCCCATTCGGGCGTTGGCTCTGGCCTATCGCGCGATCGCCATGGCTTGCGTGGGCACTAACGGTGAGTCCGATCTTGGCTTTGACCTGTCCGATGGCACCAGCAAGTACACGTACTTCACCGCGCCTGCCGGCCACACGTTCATCTTCCGTCTTTTCACCGAGCGGTCTGAAGCACGATCCTTCCTGGATAAGTTGACCATCAGCGATCCAGCTGCAATGGAATGGGTGGAGTCGATCCCGCTGCAGTCGCACGACGAATTGGCGACCTATCACTGATAGCTGAGAGTTGCTTCCACCAGATACCTACACGGTCTCGCAGCTCGGAGAAGAACTTCAGCTGATTCTCTCCGAGACCTTGTCCGGGGTTTGGGTTGCCGGCGAGGTGCGTCGACCGACGACTTCGCGCGCCGGACATCTGTACTTTGAGTTGGTCGAGAAGGGTCGCGGCGACAGCGTCAAGGGCGCCATGCAGGCGGTTCTGTTTCGCATGGATCACCAACGCGTGCAGCGCAACCTCAAGCGCTCAGGTATCGAGCTCGCCGAGGGCCAGACCATCCGCTGTTTTGGAGCGGTCGATTTCTATCCCGCGGGCGGCCGGCTACAACTGATTGCGAGGGATGTTGACCCGCTGTTCAGTCTCGGCGATCTCGCTCAACGCCGTCAGGAGACCTTGCGCTCGCTCGCAGACAAGGGCCTGTTGGATCTCAATGCCTCCTTAGCCTTGCCCGACTTGCCGCTGCGCATCGTACTCTTGACTTCGGCAGCAAGTGCTGCGGCACACGACTTCCTGGCGACCATCGATGCGAGCCGCTATTCGTTCGAGGTGCACGCCATCGACGTCACCGTTCAGGGGCCGCAGGCGGAACGGGACATCGTGAATGGACTCGAGCAAGCGGCGCGGCTGTTGGCAACAGACCAAGTCGATCTGGCCAGCAGTCTGATCGTGTTGATCCGAGGGGGCGGTTCGAAGACCGACCTTGCGGTGTTCGACAGCCTGGCGGTGGCCGAGGCCGTGGCGGCGAGCCCATTGCCGGTGCTGACGGGGTTGGGGCACGAGATCGACGAGTCGTTGGCTGATCTGGTGGCTCACCAAGCCTTCAAGACGCCGACCGCGGTGGCGGAGTTCTTGGTCCAGACGGTCACGGAGGCCGAGAGGAAGTTGGATTCCCTGACGAGTGGGTTGCTAGCAGCGTCTGAACGGACGCTCAATCGAGCGGTCCGGTCGTTTGGCTCTGCAGAACTGCGTCTGCGTTCAGCAGGTGCACTGTTGGCTCGACAGCGAGCGGAACTCGAAGGTCTCGCCGAACGACTGCGGCTACTGTCGCGCTCGATGACCCGAGATGGAGCGCGCGGCCTTCGCGTTCTTGAACAGCGCTTGGCGCGTTCCGCAGCCCCCTCGCTTGCACGTGCTCGAGTGTCGACCGAGGCCGCAGGTCGTAGCCTGTTGCGGCGATCACGCCGCGTACTCAAAGAAGCCCAGCATTCGTTGCAAGAACAGCAGCGATTGGTTGATCAGTTGTCGTTGGAGCGCACGCTCAAGCGAGGATTTAGCATCACCCGTAGGCAGAATGGTGAAGTGGTCCGTAGCAGTGCGGAGGTCGGCTTGGGCGACATGCTGGAGACGCAGCTTGGCACCGGTACCATCACCAGCGCAGTCTCACCCAGCGACGCCCCCGACGCTTGACGCCCCAATGACCTCTCTTGCCTTGCGCTAGCATTCGCTGTGCGCGCTCACTCGACAAACCTCCACTCACGCTCGTACCTTCATCCCCTCGAGGACCCTCCTAGATGTCCGCCACGCAAGACCCCTTAATCAGCTCAGAAACCGATGGTGTCGACGATGCCGCCCTTGTCGAGAAAGACGGTCTTTCGTTCAGCGGCGCGCTCGGAGAGATCGAGGAGATTCTCGCCAAGATCGAAGGCGACGAAGTCGACATCGACACCTTGGCCTTGTCGCTCAGTCGTGCGGCCACCCTGCTTGAGGTGTGCCGAGGCAAGATCCGTCGTGCCGAGCACGAAGTGGAGCAGGTCTCGCAGCGGTTGGTACCCGCCGCCGAGTGAGCCGCTGAGCGGCCTGCTTCGGACTGTTGCTTAGCTCACATCCCACGCGGGGATGTTGACTGACTCCTCGTCCGACCCCTCTTGGGGGTTGGACCAGTTCTTGGCCGCGCTGCGGAGATCTTCCAATGAGCGGAAGAGAACCGGCACCAGGATCAAGGTGATAGCGGTGGCAAACAGCACGCCGAAAGCAAGCGAGACCGCCATCGGCACCAGGAACTGCGCTTGAATGCTCTTCTCTAAGAGCAGCGGTGTCAGCCCGGCAAAGGTGGTGAGCGAGGTCATCAAGATCGGCCTGAATCGGGCCGCGCCCGCATCGGCCAAGGCCTGTTCGACCGGCAGTCCAGATCGCACTCTGCGGTTGATGAAATCGACCATGACCAAACTGTCGTTGACCACCACACCGGTCAGGGCAACCACGCCGAAGCCCGACATCACCGTGAGATCCATGCCAAGAGCAGCGTGGCCCCAGATCGCGCCGATCATGCCGAATGGGATCGCGCTCATGACGATTGCCGGCTGCAGGTAAGAGCGGAAGGGAATCGCGAGCAGCGCGTAGATCAGAATCACCGAGAGCAAGAAGCCTTGAGCGAGGCCTCCCAGTGCCTCGCGTTGCTCGTTCTGTTCCCCTTCTAAGGAGAAGGAGACGCGGGGATATGCGGCAAGAACTTCGGGCAACACATTGTTTAGGTCGGCGGCGATCTGGGTAGCGGTTGCGCCGGCGGCGGTGCTGTCTAAGTCCGCGGTGACCGTGGCTGTGCGTTGGCGATCGACACGCTCGATGGTGTCGTAGCCCTGGCCCATCTCAGCTTTGGCTGCGGTAGCGAACGGCACCTCGGCGCCCCGTGGTGTGCGAATGCGCATCTGCTCCAACGACTCGAGCGAACGACGTTCGGCTTCGGGATAACGCACCATCACTCGCACCTCGTCGCGACCACGCTGGATGCGTTGGGCTTCGGCGCCATAAAAAGCGTTGCGCACTTGGCGACCTAGGGTCGCGAGATCAAGACCAAGCGCTTCACCGCGCTCGTCCATTTGCAACTTGATCTCCTGCTTGCCGGACTGCAGGCTGTCGCGGATGTCGAAGACACCGGGGTAGTCCTCAAGCAACTCACGAACCCTGCTCGATGCGGCCTCAAGTTGGTCGAGGTCTCTCGATTGCAATTGCACATTGATCGGGTCGCCGAAACTGATCAACTCAGATTGGAAGACGAGTTCTGAAGCGTCAGGGATGGGGCCCACTATCTGGCGCCAGCGATTGACGATCTCTCCCGCTCGGATCGTTCGATTCTCAGACGGCATCAGTTCGATGTTGATCTCACCAACATGAGCGCGCGTGGCACCAGAAAGGTTAGCGTCACCGCCAGCGGACCGAGACTGGCGTTCGGAGAACGGCTGCTCACCAACGGTTGCGAGCAGGTGTTGGAAGACCCCCTCATGGCCTTCGTCTTCGAGTTCTAGCTCAAGCTGGCGCGCCGCCCGTTCAAGCCGCTCGATCACTACGCTGGTCTGGCTCGCAGGCGTACCTTGGGGCATTGCAAGTTGCACCACCGCGTTGTCTGCTTCGAGCGGCGGGAAGAAGGTGAAGCTGACCCAACCGCTGCCGACCGCTGCGAAGGTCATGATCAGCAAGCTGAATGCCGCTGCGAGCGTCAAGTAGCGCCACTCCAAGCAGCGCACCAAGACCGGTTGATACACGCGCTCAACAAAGCGCCGCAAACGCGCGGAGACTCCATCTTGGAAGCGTCTCCAGCCGCCAATCAAGCGGTTGCTGGACGCCTCCGATGTGCGGTGCTTGAGGTGTGACAGGTGGCTGGGCAGAATGAACATCGACTCCACCAGTGAGAACAGCAGGCAGGAGATCGCGACCAGCGGGACTACCCGCATGACCTGGCCGATTGAAGCGTCGACCATCAGCAGTGGCAAGAACGCTGCAATGGTGGTGAGAATCGAGAAGGTGACCGGGATCGCGACCTCTTGTGCGCCGCCGATGGCTGCGTCCAGGCCCTCTTTGCCCATTTCGTGGTGACGATAGATGTTCTCGCCGACCACGATCGCGTCATCCACCACGATGCCCAGCACCATGACGAACGCAAACAGCGAAATCATGTTGATCGAGACATCGAACGCGGGCAGCAACGCCAAGGCACCCATAAAGGAGACCGCGATGCCGACGCTGACCCAGCACGCCAGGCGCAGTCGAACGAAAGTCGCGAGCACCACGAACACCAGGACCAGACCAAGCCAGCCGTTGTCGATCAGGAGCCGCAGTCGATCCCGCAGCAGGAGGGTCTCGTCTTGCCAAGTGGTGACCGTGATTCCCTCAGGCAAGCTAGGTGCACGCTCATTGATGTAGGCCTTGACCTGGTCGGCGATCTCAAGCGCGTTCTGCTTGCCAACCCGTTGCACGGTGATCAGGGTTGTCGGTTTGCCGTTGAATCGGGAAAAGAGGTCGCTATCCGCGAAACCGTCTTTGACCGTAGCGACGTCGCCCACCAGCAATCGGGTACCGTCCGGCCGAGTGCGCACCGGCAGCCGCTCGAAGTCGCGGTCGAGGTAAGCCTGGCCCGTGGTACGCAAGAGTACCTCGCCGTCGACCGTGCGCACCGAGCCACCCGGGAGGTCAAGCGAGCCCGCTCGTACGGCCTGCACCACTTCATCAAACGTCAGGCCAAAGCGGCGTAAATCGTTCTCGGAGACTTCGATCGAGATCTCGTAGGGACGAATGGCACCTAGCTTCACCTGAGTAACGTCTGGCAACTCGGTGAGATCGTCCCGGACCTCTTCGGAGACGCGTCGCAGGGTGTGCTCATCAACATCGCCATAGACCGCGACCGTGAGTACCTGCCAGCTCACCGTGATCTCTTGGACCAATGGTTTCTCGGTTTCCGCCGGGAAGGTGGCGATCGCGTCGACGCGTGCTTTGACCTGATCGAGTGCCACGCGTGCGTCGGTATCGTTGTCGAGTTCGACCACCACGGTGCCGAAACCCTCAGCAGCGATGGAGGTCAGTTTCTTGACACCTTCGAGGTCTTGCAACGCCTCTTCGATGCGCCTACAGACGGCTTCTTCCACCTCTTCAGGTGCAGCTCCCAGATAGGGCACACCAACGGTCACGGCGTTAGGCCGGATGTCCGGGAAGAACTCTAGGACTAGTCGGTCGATGCTGGTGTATCCGGCGACCAGGATGAACACCATCAGCAGGTTGGCCGCGACGGTGTTGCGGGCAAACCAGTTGATCAAGGTCTTCATTGGTCCACATCCGTGGCGCTTGCGAGCGGAAGCTCGTCTTCTGTCGCTGGTGCGATTCCGTCGGTCTCGCCGATGGCCTGGCCGGTTTCGAGAGCGAGCGCATCGGCCCCAAAGCGTTCATCACTCTTGAAACGCAGACTCTCTTCGTCGGCCGGCAGCGGATTGACCAGCATGCCTTCAGTCGCGACGTCGAGTTTGGAGACAACGACTTGGTCGCCGGGTTCAAGGCCGCGATCGACGATCACCCAGTCTTCGCCGGAACGCACCACTCGTACCTCTCGCATGTGCAGTCGGCCATCTTCGGTCACTAGCAGTTGGCCGTCTCGGCGAAGTGCTCGTCGGGGTAAGCGATAGGCGTTGGTGATCGGCTTGCCTTCGATCTCGGCGTTGACAAAGAGACCGACGCCGAGCGGTGCTGCCACAGGCTGATTCAACCCATATGGATCGTTGACCGCTGCGATCAGGGTGACCATGCGGGTTTCCTGATCGATCTCTCCTTCGGAACGGACGATCGTGCCTTGCCACATGCGGTGTTCGCCGGCGTACTCGGCCCGCAGCTCGACCGTCGGGCCTTGGCTTCTTGGGCGGCCCTCAATCCCGTCGAGGAAAGCGAGTTCTGAGTCTGCGATGGGCAGCCGAATCTCGGCTAGGTCTACCGAGTAGATGGTGGCGATCGGCGTTCCTCGATTGACGAAACCGCCGCGGTCGACCTCCTTGGAGCGAATGCGACCAGTGAACGGTGCGCGGATGATGGTGCGCTCCAAGTCGAGTTCGGCGCGTTGCACCGCGGCCTCGGCTGCATCGACGCGCGCTTGCGCCTCTTGCATTTGAGGCGTGCGCAAGACTAGGGGGCTAGGGGTCCCGCCGCGTCCGAGCGAATCCCACTCGCGCCGGGCCAGGTCAGCTTCGGCACGCTCTCGCTCCAGCAGAACTTGAGCTTGCGCGAGTGACGCTTGTTGGGTGGCTAGGTTGACCTGGTAGTCGCGTTGATCGAGCCAGACCAAGTGTTGGCCGTGGCGAACGAAACCGCCGGCCTCGAACACCGGCGCCACGCGTTCGATCCGTCCGGAGACTTCGGACACCAGGCTCACTTGAGTGCGAGGAACAACCGTGCCCTGAGAACGCACGGTGACCGGGATGTCTTGGGGCTGAACCTCAAGCACCCGTACGTTGGGCGGGAGGATCTCCTTGGCTGCCTTCTGCACTTCGGGACGGCTGGCGACTAGGCCAAATGCGCCCAGGATGCCGAGTGTCAGCACCACGAGGGGAACGAGAATTTTCTTGCGATCTGCCATGAAGGTGCTCTCTAATCGGGATGAGTGCGTTGAATGCGAGGGGAGTTAGTCGGTGTCCGTCGAGGCCGAGCCCGCGGTTTGCGACTCGAGGTCGGAAAAGCCACCGCCGAGCGCGAGGATCAGGTCGATACGAGCTTCAAGTCGTAGACGCCTTGCCGAGAGCCACTGGGCTTCGGCACTGAAGGCTTGGCGCTGGCTCTCGAGTAGGTCGAGATAGGTGGAGAGTCCGGCGAGGTAGCGATCGGTCGCTAGTCGTTCTGCCTCCTTAGTCTCCAGGAGATTGCGCGCTAGTGCGTCGAGGCGTTCTTGGGTGCGTTGTTCCGCAATCAGCTGAGTCTCCACCTCGGAGAAAGCTCGCAGCGAGAGTTGGATCCACTGCAACAGAGCCTGCTCGTGTGCGGCGGTGTTGGCGTCCACGGCTGCCCGCAACCGTCCACCTTGAAACAGGGGTTGCAGCAGGTTGCTGGCGAGACTCCAAACCGAGAAGTTGCTATCGAGGAGATCCTGCAGATCGTTGCTCGAGCTGCCCGCGGAGCCGGTGATCGAGAACGACGGATACAGGGCTGCTCTCGCCTGGCCAACCCGTTGGGCTGCGGCCAAGGCTCGTTGCTCGGCTGCGCGCAGGTCAGGGCGGCGTTGCAACAGTTCAGAAGGCAAGCCCGCAGGAATCTTGCGGCTCAGCGCAGCTTGATCGGCTTGATTCGGCGCATGCGCGGTCGCTTCGAACAGTGCGCCGCTCGGGTACTCGCCGAGCAGGACTTCGAGTTGGCGCACCAGGGATTCCGCGCGCTGTTGGTTGGCAGCTAAGGATGCTTCGATGGCGGCGACTTGCGCGAGTGCTAGGCGCACCTCGAGTGGAGAAGCGAGGCCACGTTCGTAGCGAAGGTCGATGCGTTCAACGGTCTCTTTCCGGCTCGACAATGTTTGGCTGTCGAGCGCGACTTGGTGAGCTGCCTCGCGATGGTTGAAATAGAGCTTGGCGAGCTGAGCTGAGAGAGAAGTGTGTGCTCCTGCAAGATCGTAGGCAGTGGCAGTTAGATCGAGTGCAGCTGCGTTCCTTCCAGCCCGGAGTCGCCCCCACAGGTCAGGTTCCCAGCTCGCGCTTAAGGACAAGCTGTGGGTGGTGGAGGTGCTGGACAGAACTTGTCCCGCTGATCCTGGGATCGGGAAGCCAATGAAGTTCTGTTTGCTGCGACGCGACGGCAGCGAGGCGGTGACCTGCGGCTTGAGGCCGGCGCCAGCGATGCGGGCTTGAGCTTCAGCTGAGGCCACTCGCGAAGCTGCAATACGGAGGTCGAGATTGTTCTCGAGACCACGCTCGATCAAACTTGTGAGTGTGGGATCGTTGAAGTCTTGCCACCAGCTGTCATGAGGAATCGCTGCACTCGCAGGCTGGTGGTTCTGGTCTTGAGAGCCAAATCGTTCGGGAACTGCGATGGTCTCGGTCGGGCGCGGAGTTGTGGGAACCGTGGCGCAGCCGGTTGCGAGCAGTAGGGCCAGGCCGGCAGTCACAACGGGTTGGACCCGTGCCGGCGTTTTCCGGTGTGAGGATGAGAGAGGAATCATCGCTTCGCTCCTGAGGGACTAGTGCCCTTTTGGGAGTGGGACGTCTTGCGCTTGGGGTCGAGCATGCCCACTTCGTCAGCAACCATGCCTCCGGTAACGAAGCGGGTAAGTTGCTGGGTCACGGCGCCGGGTTCGATCGAGATCTCCAGGTCGCTCTTCGTTTGTCCTGTGCTCTCAAGCGGAATGGAGCCGGCTCGCAGCTTCTCAAGATTGACGATGGTGGCCGCCATCGCGCCGATTGCGAAGCTCAAACGCCATTTGAGTGACGCTTCGCTGAGGTCTGGCGCGGCCGCTCGTAGTGCGGCCAAGAAGCGGTGTTGGACCTCAACGAAAGGTTGCTGGACGAGTTCGTAGATGGCCGGGTCGGGTTCAAAGTGCATGCGTGCCAGGAGGCGCAGTCCTGGGTACCGTTCGGGCTGTCTGAGCGCTGGCGCGATCAACGCATCGAAGACTTGTTCTAGGTCGAAGTGACTGCTTGCCTCGAGTTCATCGAGCAGGCGAAGGCGCTCGGCGTTGAGCGGATCAACGCGCCGGGCAAGCACAGCGCTAATCAGGTCGCGCTTGGAGCCGAAGTGGTAGTTGACCGAGGCGATGTTGGCGTTGGCGCGTTCGGTGATGGCTCGCAACGAAGTGCCGCGGATGCCTCGCTCTTCGAACAGGCCTTCGGCGGCGTCCAACAGTTGGGTCTTGGTTGAGGTGGCATCGACGTTCGGTTCGGCGTCTGCTGCGGTTGGTTTGCGGCTCATGGTCTGCGTGCTCTTAGGAGGGATGAGATTCGAACGTCAGCCCGGACGGTCGCTGCTGGTGTCGCAGCGATCTTGGGGAATACATACGCTCGCTTCAATCGGAAGTTTCAATCAAACGATTGAATGTGTATTCAAGCACAGGTCCGCGGCTTTGGGAAGAGCTGGCTATCCGAATTCTGGGGTGCCAAGGGTTGCCCGACCAGCTCACGTTTGGGCTTCGAGCCGTGTAGAGTGGCGGGCAATGATTAAGAGGCAAACAACGGGTTCGGTGGTCTGCAGTTCGTGTGGGAAGTTGGTCGGAGTGCAAGAGGAGCGTTGCTGGAGCTGCGGTCGCAGGAACCCAAGCTTGTGGGGCTTTGCGCCGGCGATTCGAGGCCTTGGCGAGGATCTTGGCTTTCGCGCCATCATCATCACCGGCTGCGTAATTTTGTTCCTTGCGAGCCTGCTGCTTTCGCGCGGGCAGGTCGGCTTTAGTGGGCTCGGCTTTCTAGCGCCAACCGGCGCTGCGGCTCGGGTCCTAGGGGCCAGCGGCGCCTATCCGATCTTCGAACTCGGATGGTGGTGGACGGTGCTTTCGGCCGGGTGGCTACACGGCAGCCTGATCCACATCGGCTTCAACATGTACTGGGTGAACCAGTTGTCGACGCCGGTGTCGAGCATGTACGGGCCTGGGCGAGCGGCGCTTATCTACCTCGGCGCTTCGGTTTCGGGTTTCGCCATGACCAGCGCCATCCGCCAGTTCGCGCCGTTTCTTCCCGGCCCGCTGGGTGGCGCGCACGACACTCTGGGCGCCTCCGCGGCCGTATTTGGTTGGCTCGGCGCCTTGGTTTACTACGGTCGGCGCTCGGGCAGTACTCAGTTCTCCAAACAGATCATCAGCTTTGCCCTGCCTCTGTTTGTCTTCGGTTTGGTCATGCCCGGCGTCGACAACTGGGCTCACGCTGGCGGCTTCCTCGGCGGTTACGCGCTGTCCCGCTGGTTTGATCCGCTCAAGCCCGAACGGATTGAGCATCTCTTCTATGCGCTGGTTGGCGTTCTGCTGAGTGGGGTTGCAGTGGCGCTGTCGGTGTACAACGCCTGGCCGCTGGTCCGGGCCATCCTGCAGCAGTGAGTTTGTGCATTCGAGCCTTGCATAAATATGCGTCCGACTGTATATTATGCAGATGCCCGAACCAACTTCACCTCCAACCCGCGTTTCTGCCTGTGAGGTAGCAGCCTCGCCGCGTGTCCGGGTCTCCGTCGCTGGTGCTTCGGGCTACGCGGGCGGTGAACTGGTGCGCATTCTCGCGAACCATCCGTCGGTTGAGATCGTGCATCTGGCCGCCGGCAAGCAGGCGGGCAAGCGCCTGGATGCAGTGTTTCCAAGTCTCGGCAACCTCGCTGGAGTGGCAGCCGCTCGGTTGGCGGACCGCACCCTTGTTGAGTCGGACTTCGAGCGTCTTGCAGCTGAGTCGGACGCTGTATTTGTGTCGTTACCGCACGGTCTGTCACTGCCAGCAGTGCCGCAGCTGCTCGAAGGCGGTGTCAGGGTCGTCGACCTCGGCGGCGACTTCAGACTCAAAGACGTTGACGCATTCCAGCAGTGGTACCAACTCGAACACACTGCGCCCGAGTTGCTTGCCGGCGCCGTCTACGGGATGCCTGAGCTGTTCCGAGAACAAATCGCCACTGCGCAGCTGGTAGCAAATCCTGGTTGCTACCCAACGGTTGCAACCCTAGCGCTGCTGCCGTTGGCTGAAGCCGGTCTTCTGTCGGGTACGCTGGTGATCGTCGATGCGAAGTCCGGACCGTCGGGTGCGGGCCGCAAGTCCGATGTGGCTTTCTCCTATGCGGAGATCAACGAGAGCGCGACCGCCTACAAGCCCTTCGCGCACCGACATCAGCCCGAGATGGAACAGAACCTGAGAGCCGCTGCCCGGCAGAGCGGCAACGACGCTAGCACCGTGGTTCGGTTCGTACCGCAGTTGGTTCCAATGACCCGCGGGATTCTTGCGACCTGCTATGCGACGGTTTCAGCGCACCAGTGCCAGGCGATCCAGCAGCTCTATCGCGATCGCTATGCGAAAGAGCCGTTTGTTCGATTTCTCGAGAATGGGGCGATGCCCGCAACCAAGAATGTCGCTGGTTCGAACTTCGCCGAAGTCGCCGTGAATGCGGATTCTGAGACCGGCCTGGTGGTGGCAATCGCCGCGATCGACAATCTGGGCAAAGGAGCCGCGAGTGCTGCGGTGGCCAATTTCAACTTGCAGTGGGGCTTCGCCGAGACCACCGGTCTCAGCGCGGTGTCGCTCTTTCCCTAAAAGCACTGATGATGAATTCCAACTCGATCAAGCCCCTCGAGGGTGGCTGCTCAGTCGCGGCCGGATTCCAGTTCTCCGGCATCCATTGCGGAATCAAGAAGCGTCGCGACGATCTGGCGCTAATCGTTGCGGATGAATCGGCGACCGTGGCCGGAATGTTCACCAGCAACCAGGTCAAAGCACCGCCGGTACGCTACTGCCAGCGGTTGGTTGCCGAGGGTCACTCAGCGCGAGCGGTGGTGATCAACAGCGGCAACGCAAACGCGTGTACGGGTGTCGAGGGCATGAACGACGCTGTCGAGATGGCGCGTTTGGTAGCCGAGGGAGTGGGATGCGAGCCCGAGGAGGTGTTCGTCTCGTCAACTGGCGTGATCGGACCTCGCTTGCCGATGGCCGCCCTGCGCAGCGGTATCCCGCTTGGGATCTCGGAGCTAGCTAGCGGCGCGAGTGCCAGCGATTCAGCAGCGCACGCGATCCTCACCACGGACACTTGCATGAAGACGTGTGCGTACCAGGTCGAACTCTCCAATGGCACGGTCCATATCGGTGGCATGGCCAAAGGCTCGGGCATGATCGCCCCCGATCTAGTCGGCCCAGCCGGCACGCCACCTCTGCCGCATGCGACCACTCTTGCCTATCTTCTGACCGACGCTGTGATCGGAAACCCCGAACTGCAAGGACTGCTTCATTCCGCGATGAATCAATCGTTCAACTGCATCACCGTCGATAGCGATACCAGCACCAACGACACCGTGTTGCTGCTCGCCAGTGGCGCTTCGGGAGTGAATCTCAACGATGCTGATGATGTCGCGCTATTCGCCGAAGCTCTGCGCCGTGGATCCCTTGATTTGGCGCTCAAGGTGGTCAAAGACGGAGAGGGCGCGCAGCGGTTGATCGAAGTGAGGGTGAGTGGCGCACGGTCTGAAGCCGATGCCCGAGCGGTCGCGCGCACGGTGGCCGAGTCGCCGCTGGTCAAGACCGCTTTCTGTGCCGGCGAGCCGAACTGGGGCCGCTTCTTAATGGCTGTCGGCCGTTCGGGCGTCGCATTGGTCGAGGAGCACCTGACCGTCAGCGTGAACGACCTTGAGGTTGTGAGAGCGGGCATGGCGGCCGACCATTGCCCCGATCACCTGCGCAAAGAAATGATCCGCGATGAAGTTCTCCTCTCAATCGACCTCGGTGAACCTCAATACGCCACCTCCACCGTCTGGACCTGCGACTTGTCTGAAGAGTACGTTCGGATCAATGGGTCCTATCTGACATGAACCCTTTGGGTCTCTTCTCAACGTTCACCTCGCGACGGGCGTCAGGCGCTTGGAGCGAACATCTAACCTGCGAGGTCTCGTGGTTTCACCATGAGTGCTTGCAGAACTGACATGACTATGAAAAAACGAACCTCCTAATGCCTGCTAGAACCCCAGCAACCGGCGACGCCCTGGCCGAGGCGCTCGGCTACGTGGCCGCGTGGCGCGGCAAGTGCGTGGTAATCAAGTTCGGCGGGCGCGCCATGGCGGAAGGATCCGTCGGCACCCTGATCGAAGACGTAGCCCTCCTGCATCGTTCAGGGGTTAGGCCTGTCTTGGTTCACGGCGGTGGGCCTGAGATCACTGATCTGCTCGAAAAACTCGATGTGCCAGCGAAGTTCGTCGATGGTCTACGTGTGACCGATCAACAGACCATGAAAGCGGTCGAGATGGTGCTGGGTGGCCACGTCAACAAGCGCCTGGTTGGTCAGCTTCACGCTCAAGGCGCGCAGGCTGTGGGGCTATCTGGCAAGGACGGCAACATTCTCGAAGTAGTGCAGCACCCGCGCGCGGAACTTGGCTTCGTGGGTCGAGTGCAGAAGGTCAACACTAAGCTCCTCGAAACCCTGCTCGACGGCGGCTTTGTGCCGGTTGTAGCCTCGCTAGGTGCGGGCCCTGAAGGCAGGACCTTCAACGTCAATGCAGACACTGCAGCCTCTGCGATCGCGGTGGCGCTAAGAGCCGAGAAGTTCATACTGCTGACAGATGTGGAGGGTGTCTTGAAGGATGACGAGTTGGTCTCACAGCTCGATCCCAAGAGCGCGCTCGCGCTGCTGCAAAGCGGGGTGGTGTCGAAAGGCATGATCCCCAAAGTCGAGGCGTGTCTGTCTGCTGTAGAAACCGGAACTCCGAGTGCACACATCATCAGCGCCGGGCGCGATCGCGCTCTGCTGTTAGAGCTTTTCACCGAGACCGGCATTGGCACCATGATCTCGGCTGGCAGCTGGGGCGCACAGCCGTTCAGCGGCTAAATCCTCTGAGTCGGATTGATCCAACGAAAGGTCTGAGTTGCTTTGACACCAGAACACGAAACCGCTTCCCCCGCTTCCCCCGCTGAGGCAAGCCTTGACGTCGCGACGCTTGAGCGCCCGCTCTTTGCAAACTACGGCCGCTCGCCGATCGCGTTTGAGCGCGGTGAAGGGGCGAGGTTGTTCGCTGTGGGCGGCAAGGTCTATCTCGACTTTCTCGCTGGTATCGCTACCTCGAGCCTAGGGCACGCACACCCTCGTTTGGTTCGGGCTATCCAAGATCAGGCCGCGCGCGTGCTCCACGTCTCAAACCTCTTCCAGATCCCAGAACAAAGCGAGGCAGCTCGCCGCTTGTGCGCAGCAACCAAGGGGCAGTTCCAGCGCGCTTTCTTCTGCAACAGTGGGGCCGAAGCGATCGAGGCCACGCTTAAGCTGGCGCGGCTATGGGGTCACGACAGCGGCCGGACCAAGATCGTGTCTGCTGAACACGCGTTTCACGGACGCACGTTCGGCGCCTTGGCTGCCACCGGGACACCCGCCTACAAGATCGGCTTTGAACCATTGCCGGGAGGTTTCGAACACGTACCGTTTGGAGACCTCGCCGCGCTGGCTTCGGTGGTCGACGGCGAGACCTGCGCGGTGCTGCTCGAAGCAGTACAAGGCGAAGGCGGCGTCCTACCTGCAGACCCTGAATACCTGGCGGCTGTTCAAGTTCTGTGCAAGGAGCGCGGTGTCCTGTTCATTCTGGACGAGATCCAGACCGGTATCGGCCGACTTGGCGAGATGTACGGTTTTCAGCACTACGGGATCCAACCCGATGCGATTGCCTTGGCGAAGGGTCTGGGTGGAGGCGTGCCGGTTGGTGCGGTGCTCGCAAAGGATGAGCTGGCGGCCAAGCTGGTGCCAGGCAAACACGGCACCACCTTCGGCGGTAACCCGCTGGCGATGAGCGCCGTGATCGCGGTGCAACAGACACTCGTTGAAGACGGCGTCTTAGCGAACGTGCCTGTTCGTAGCGCTCGCCTGCGCGCTGGGCTGGAGCAGATCGCGGCTGAGACCGACGGCGTTCGAGGGGTGCGTGGCGAGGGCTTGATGCTCGCGCTGCTCTTGGAGGACTCGCTCAAGGCCGCAGATCTCGCCCAAGCGTGTTTTGCCTGTGGGTTGTTGGTCAATGCAGTCAGGCCGCACGCCATTCGTTTGTTGCCGCCACTGATCTTGACCGACGCTGACGTTGACGAAGGCCTCAGCCTCTTGCGCGAGGCGCTCGCCTCGGCAACGGCCCAGCCAGCGTGCGGAGTAAGCGATGAGTGAGGCAGAAGGAAGCGCTCCGAAACTCTGGGGTGGTCGCTTCTCAGGCTCAGTCGATGCCGAGGTCGATCGCTTTACTCGATCCTTCAGTTTCGATCACGTGCTCGCACCTTACGATTTGGTGGCGTCGATCGGCCACGCTGTGATGCTGACGGAGCAGGGTGTGCTCGACCGGGCTACCGGCGATGAGATCGTTGAGGGGCTTGCCTCGATGCTCGATGACCTTGAGAGTGGTGCGCTAATGGTGTCGGGCGACTTCGAGGATGTGCACGCCTGGATCGAGTCGACCTTGAGTGAACGTATCGGTGATGCTGGCAAGAAACTGCACACCGCTCGGTCGCGCAACGACCAAGTTGCGGTCGCTCAACGGTTGTGGCTGCGCGACCAGCTCGAAGGATCGGTGCGCGAGCTGCTGACGTTTGCAGACCTGCTGGTCGAGGTAGCAACCTCTGAACGCGAAACCGCTTTGCCGGGATACACCCACCTGCAACGTGGTCAGCCGGTGTCTCTGGCCCACCATCTTCTGGCTTATGTGTGGATGCTGGATCAAGATGCGAGTCGCCTGCGCCGTGCGCATTCAGCGGCGGGAACCTGTCCCTTGGGTGCGGGCGCTTTGGCCGGCACCACGTTCGACATCGACCCTGCCCGCAGCGCTGAGTTGCTGGGATTCGAACGGGTATTCAACAACAGCATGTTTGCGGTCGCCGATCGAGACTACGTGGTGGAGGCTTCGTTTGCGTGCTCACTGCTGCAGGTGCATCTGTCGCGCTGGGCAGAAGAAGTGGTCTTGTGGAGCAGTACTGAGGTTGGGTTTGCTCAGCTTGATGACTCGGTCGCTAAGGGATCGAGCATCATGCCGCAGAAGAAGAACCCGGAACCCGCTGAAGTTTTGCGAGGCAAGGCGGGCAGGGTCATCGGTGACCTAGTGGCCCACTTGGTGCAGCTCAAGGGCTTGCCTTTGACCTACAACAGCGATCTGCAAGAAGACAAAGAGGCATTGTTCGACGCGGTGGCCACTGCTCGAGGCAGCCTTTGTGTTGCCACCGCGCTGCAGCGCGGACTGCGCTTCTCGCGCGAGCGAATGGCGGCCGCTCTGTACGGTGGGTTTGTAACTGCGACCGACCTCGCCGACGGGCTGGTGCGCAGAGGGCTCAGCTTCAGAGACGCTCATGAGCAAACCGGAGCCGCCGTGCGCTTGGCTGAGAGTCAAAAGTGCGAGCTTTGGGAGCTCTCGCTTGCCGACTTGGCCTCGGTGTGCCCGCTAGCAGATCAAGAGATCTTCGCTGCCCTCGATCCGCAGCAGTCGCTCGCCGCTCACAACTCTCCGGGGGGTCCTGCGCCCGCGCGTGTCGACCAACAGATCGCTCAGGCCCGAGCAGCTTTGGAAGTCCATCGATTGTGGTTGCAGCGACGTCAGCCGATGCCGGTTCTGGAACGATTGGCGAACCGCTGAGGGCGATGTGAGTCGAACCGCGCGACTAGAGGCAATTCTACAGATTGTTCACCAGCAGGTAGTGAACAATCAGGCAGAGCTTGTCGTCGCCCTCGCGCAACGCGGCATTGTTGCAACTCAAGCGACCGTGTCTCGCGATATGAGGGCGCTTGCGCTGGTGAAGGTGGCAACTGCCGATGGTGGCTCCCAGTACTTGCCGTCGGATGAAGCAGCGGGTGAACTGGTGCCGAGCGAATCGTTGCGATCGATGTTTCAGCAGTCGGTGACCGAAGTCCAAATCGCCGAATCGCTGTTGGTGATCAGGACGCCGATTGGTTTTGCCAATGCAGTCGCACTGACCATCGACAAGGCGCGATTGCCAGAAGTTGCGGGCACAATTGCGGGTGATGACACCATCTTGATCCTGTTGCGCAAGCGCTCCGATCGAGCGCGCATGGTCGAGACCTTCCGGCACTTGATGCAGTGAAGGGCGTACGGATCGGCAGCTTGCTAGGGCGTAGCTGGGTAGTACCAGACGCGCCGCAAGAGATCGCCTTCGCGTTCGAGTACTGCGAGCGCCGCCTGGGTGCGAGTCTGCCCTTGCTGCGTCCAGATCACGCGCTCGGTGTACGACACGAAGCGCTCAGACGAGGCAACTTCGCCTTCGATGCGCGAGGCCACGTCGGGTAGCTGCTCGAAGTAGCTCGCCAGTTCAGTTCCCATCGACGTGCGCCCTTCAGTTCCCAGGGCACTCACACCGTTCTGGTCGACGTAGTAGACCTCAAGTTCCTCGTGCATGAGGGCTGTCATTTGGTCCACCGAATGTGCGTTGAATGCCTCAAGGTAGCGATCGACGAAGCTACGGTTGGGGTCTGCTGTGGTCTGCTTTGCGGGTCTTAAGTCCGCCTCCGGTTGCTCAGTGGTTGAGCAGCCGAGCAGCAACGCGATCCAGGCGACTGCAGACAAGCCGAAGGCTCTCATTCTTCCGTACCGGGGTCGTTCTCAACTGTGGCTTCTTCCTTCGGTTGCGGCCCGGATGGGGTGTCGGTGCCGAGAGTCAGGCCGAGCTCCTTCGCTCGTCGCCTGACCTGGTATGCCTCCTTGGTTTCCTGTGAGCTGAAGCGCTCCTCGGTCCAAGGGTCGCCGTAGGTGTGGTACCCACTCTGCTCCCAGAACCCCCGCTTGTCGGCATCGAGTAGTTCGATGCCGCTGACCCACTTGGCACTCTTCCATGCATAGAGGTGCGGGACGACCAAGCGTAGGGGACCGCCGTGGTCCGCGTCGAGTGCTTGGTCGTTGTGGCGATCGGCGAACAGTGAGAACTCTGAGAGAAAGTCCTCGAGCGGCATATTCGTGGTGTAGCCGCCAACGCAGTGGATGAACACGTGGCTAGCACTGGGATGAACGGCCACGGTGTCGAGAATGGTGCGGGTGGCAACACCCGACCAGCGGTTGTCGGTGGTTGAAAAACGAGTGACGCAATGAAAGTCGGCTTCAACTTCGGTTCGAGGCAGTGCGCCGAAGTCGCTGAAGGACAGCGAAACTGGCGCTTCGACCAAGCCGCTGATTTCGAGACTCCAGGTGGTCAGATCAACAGGCGGGGTTGGCCCGTAGGTCAGCACCGGCCACTTGTCGGTGGTGTACTGGCCGGGAGGAATGCGGTCGGTGCCGCGTCGAGGTCGATCGTTCATAGAGTGTTCGCCGGTGAGGGTTCGGTGGAGGTGCCGCGGGAGGCGGCCGGCCCTTGGATTGTACGAGGCCCGGGGCGCTTTGGGATCTGACGTGCGCCTCGTTGAACAATCGTGGGGTTTGAAGCGTAGGATAGTTCGATGATCTCATCGATCTCCCAGCGGTCAATAGAACCAACCCGGTCCCACGTCGCGAGTCCGATGCTCGCTAGTGCGAAGCGGCCATTCCAACGCTTCCTTCGATACGGCGTGGTCTCGGCGCTGATCGGCGTTGGAGTGGTGACTCTTCTGTCCGTGAACGCGGATGTACCGTTGAGTTTGGTTCTGATCCAAGACGGCATCATCATGGGGTTGGCCATCGGTATGGGGTCGATACTGATGGAGCTCTGCCTCTTACGGCCGTTGCTTCGGCTCGGGCTCAGGCCGATCTTACTGGCTCGCTGCGCTAGCTACTTTCTAGGCGGTGCGGCTGGCGTCTTGGTTGGCTTGTTCTTCCGGTACGGCACCGTTGCCCTGGATGCGATGAGTCAATCCCGGCAGCTCTTAGCCAGCATGGGTCTCTATGGCGGCGTGGCGGTCGCGGTGGGTTTGGTGTTTCACACTGTCGAGACCCTCCAAACAAGCGTTGCAGAGAAGGATATTGAGCTCCGCGACAAGGAGATTGCTGAACGCGAGTTGGCTACGGCCCGCCTAATACAAAAACGGTTGATGCCTCCTGAGAACGCCGAGGGCGTGGGGTTTAGGTTAGCTGCCAAGAATCGCGCTGCCAGCGTAGTTGCCGGTGACTTCTATGACTACTTTCATTTGCCCGACGGCAGCATGGGCTTCGCCATCGCCGACGTGGCGGGCAAGGGCATTGGTGCCAGCCTGCAGATGGCGACGGTCAAAGCGATGCTTCCGTTGGTAGCGGCAGCTCGCGCGGCGTCGGATAACCCCGTCGCGGGAACTCTCGATGACCTCAACGAACGACTCTGCGGCGAGCTTGGGCCGCGGGAGTTCGTGGCGCTCTCGTATGGCCGCTACGACGTTGTTGCTGGCACCATGGAGTTCGCCAACGCGGGATTGCCCGACCCGTATTGGATCCCCGATGGGCGGGACTGCGGCGAGAGGGTGGTTGCGCTGTCGGTTGAGGGCGAGCGGCTGCCGCTAGGTATTCGTCGTGGCATTCGATATCAGAGCCAGCGGGTCAACGCCAATGAGCCGGGCACCATGCTGCTGCTGACCGACGGGCTGGTGGAGAGAAGCGTCGACGATGGTCCGCTGGGGTATCAGCGCTTCGAGGAGCTTCTAGCGAAGATGGAGACTGCCTCAGATATTGAAGCTTGGCTCGGGCAACTTCAAGAGCAACTGGATCGCGCAAGCGGCGATGCGCCGGAGGACGACGATTGCACCACCATGGCGATTCGTTGTGAGCCGCCAGCTGAGCGGATGCGGCTCGCACCGGTAGCGCGTGAGTCGATCTTGAGTATTCCGTCTCAGATAGCTCGCTGACATGCCCTGGAGCACTCGCATTCGAGAACTGATGCCGACTGCGGTGGTGCTCGCGGCGGTCAGTGCGGTCGGTCTGTTCGCTTGGATGACCAGGCAACCGGACCACCCGGTGTTCGAGCGGGTAGCGTCGGTGCCGATCGTTGGTGGCGTGTTCGACGAGGTTCGCCGACCCTTCCTCGGAAGACCAGCGCTCAACACCGCTTCTAAATCACAGAGCAAAGATCTTGCGGGCGTTCCCGAGGAGCCCGACGGATCTGATCGCGAGTGGATCGGAACAGGCGCTCACCTGTACGCCACTCCGGGACGCGGCGAGCTACTGATGACCACCACCACCCTTGCTAGCTACGACGTCTTAGAACGCCGTGGCAGCTGGCTTCAGCTGGTGTTACCGGACGGAACAAGCGCTTGGCTGAATGATGCCGAGCCTCGAGATCTGACGCCACCGCTGGGAGAGGCGGCGTTGCCACCCGGCCCGTTGCATTCGCGACCGATCGATCCCGCCCAGTTCGAGATTGCACGTGCGCATCTTCGAGGCTCGGCACGCCGAGTGGATCTTGCAGGCTATTCGATCTGGACTGACCTGCCGCAATCTCAGAAGACGCGCGATCTTCTGGATGCTGCGCGCACCTCGCTCTCGTCCATCGAGAGAACCTACACGGATCTGTATGGCGTGGTCCCGGTCGGTGTTCCGCGCGAGACGGTGATTTTGTATGCGACCTACGCTTCTTACCGTGCCTTGCAGTCGCAGACGGATGGCATTGCGGGGACTGCAAGCGCTGGCCATACCAGCGGCGGCATGGCCGCCTTGGCCGCAGCCGGTCGCCCGCCGTGGGAGGTGGAGGCGACGTTGGTACATGAGATCGGCCACCTCTTGAGTCGTCGTGCGATTGGCCCGGGTCTACAGCCTTGGTTGACCGAGGGCCTGGCTGACCACCTGGCCCTTCTTCGGGGTAGGCCCTATCCCGAACGTGATGATCGCTTTCGAGTAGTGGAGTTAGAGCAGATTCGCTACACCGGACCGCTGGCCTCGTTGCGCCTGCTAGCAGAGCTCGCAGAGAGCGGAGAACTGCTCGGCCTGCAGCAGCTGACCGTGCTCGAGCAGGAACTCTTTCTCAACGCCAACCGGGCGCCGCTGCTCTATGCGCAGTCAGCCTTGTGGATCGATCATCTACTTCAAGACCCGTCGACTCGGGTCAAGTTCCACGCGTTTCTTTCTGGAGTTGCCCGCGGTGAGCAAGCGACGGGGCACGCTCTGCGCGAGCACCTAGGCGGGACTTGGGACGAACTCGATGCACGCTTTCGCACTTGGCTGGTCGACCGGCGAGACCAAACGATTGCTGCTGGCTGGTAGCTCTCGGAGCTAGCCGAGCGCTTCTTCTTCGCGCCAGCGCGACTCGCCGCCATGGTAGTGCTCGCGTTTCCAGATCGGCACCTCGGCCTTCAAGCGTTCGAGAGCTTGTCTGCTGGCGGCGTACGCTTCCTCGCGGTGTGGTGAAGCGGTGGCGATAACGACGCTCGATTCGCCGACCTCTAATCGACCGATGCGATGGTGGATCGCCACGGTGACGGTGTCGGTGCTGAGTTCTTCAACGATCCGTTCAAGACGTTGCTGAGCCATGGCCTCATAAGCGGTGTACGTGATCGCTTCCACCGTTCGTCCTTGGTGGTGGTTGCGCACGTTGCCGCTGAACAGCACCACTGCGCCTGAGGCGTCATCTTCGACCGAATTCAGGATGCGGTCGCAGGCCGCGTGGTCGAGCGGCGAGGTGGTGATGGCCGCGCGCGCTGAGGCCTCGCTGCAAAGGGCAGGCATCTCTAACCGCCGGAGACGGGCGGCAGCAGGGCGACCTCGGCGCCTTCGTGCAGGGCCTCTGCGTCTGAAACGATCTCGCCGTCGATCGACACCGCGAGTCGTTGCCACAGTTCCTTGACTTGCGGGAAGTCCTCACTCAGTGCTGCTTTGAGATCGGACACGGTGGGTGGGCCTTCCTCTGTGGGCAGTCGGTAGTCACGTTCGGGTGCCCCGATGGCTTCAGATGCGCTGGCGAAGGCCAGCAGGTGAATTCTCATCGCACCATTGTACGCGGCATCGTCCGGTGTCTGCGTCACGCGCCGCCTAGATCACGACGTTCGCGGCTATGATCCGACACTGCGTAGCCCCCTGTTTTGTTCGTGATCTGATGTGAACCTATGACCTCCAAGCTGACAACCAAGATCGAGCGCGACGACCTATTCGAGCGACGCCATGACTTCTGGGAGAAGAAGTGGACGGCGCTCGAGCGCGAAGCGTCTGAGATCCGGATGGGTGGAGGAGAGGCGCGACTCGAAAAGCAGCGAGCGCGGGGCAAGATGAGCGCTCGCGAGCGGGTGGCGGCCTTGATCGACTCGGGCTCGGACTTCCTTGAACTGGGCTTGTGGAGCGCCTGGGGCCAGTACGAGGAGTGGGGTGGCTGTCCCGCGGCGGGAGTGGTGGTGGGGCTCGGGATTATCTCCGGTCGAGATGCCGTCATTGTTGCCAACGACGCGACCGTCAAAGCCGGGGCGTGGTTCCCCGCGACTTGCAAGAAGGTCCTAAGAGCGCAGGAGATCGCCCTCGAAAATCGCGTGCCGATCGTCTACCTGGTCGATTCCGCGGGCGCGTTCTTGCCCATGCAAGACGAGATCTTCCCGGACAAAGAGCAGTTCGGCCGCGCTTTCTTCAACAATGCACGGCTTTCGGCCGAAGGTATCTTGCAGATCGCCGCGGTCATGGGGCCTTGTGTTGCGGGCGGTGCGTACCTGCCGATCATGAGCGACGAGTCACACATTGTCGAAGGAACGGGTTCGATCTTCCTAGCGGGTTCGTTCTTGGTCAAGGCCGCGATTGGCGAGCAGATCGAGAACGAAGAACTCGGCGGCGCCTTGGTTCAAGCGGATGTCTCAGGCGTGGTCGACCATCGACACGAAACCGATGCTGATTGTCTCGCGAAGATCCGTTCTCAGTTTGCCCAACTCGGAACGGCAGGGCCAGGCCCCTACCACCGGCGCGAGCCGAAGGCTCCGAGCAGGCCCACCGGCGAGCTCACCGGTGTTTTCCCGCTGGATCGCACCAAACCCTATGAGATGCGTGAGATCCTGATACGCATCCTCGATGGAGGCGAGTTCGATGAGTTCAAAGAGAACTACGGACAGACACTGCTCTGCGGCACAGGCTTCATCGATGGTTGGGCGGTCGGTATTGTGGCTAACCAACGCCAAGTGGTACACAAGCGGACTGGCACCGGCGAGCGCGACAAAGAAGTTCAAGTCGGCGGAGTGATCTACTCGGATTCGGCCGACAAAGGCGCCCGGTTCGTGCAGCTGTGCAACCAGAAGAAGATCCCGTTGATCTTCCTGCAGGATGTGACCGGCTTCATGGTCGGATCGCGCGCAGAGCGCGGTGGCATCATCAAGGACGGCGCCAAGATGGTGAACGCGGTTGCTAACTCGGTGGTGCCGAAGATAACCATTGTGGTCGGCAACTCGTATGGTGCCGGTAACTACGCCATGTGCGGCAAAGCGTATGGGCCGCGGTTTGTGTTCGCTTGGCCCTCCTCAGCGATCGCGGTGATGGGCGCACAACAGGCGAGCCAGACCTTGCTCTCGATCCAACTGCGCAATCGTAGTCCGTCTGAAGAGGAAAAGGCCGAACTCTTGAACAGTGTGCGAGCCAAGTACGAAGAGGCGCTCGATCCACGCTACGGAGCGAGTCGCCTATGGACCGACGGGATCATCCATCCATCGCAGACCAGGCAGGTGATCTCACACTGTTTGGCAGTGACCAGCCTGGGTGGCGAGCCAGGACCATTCAGAACCGGAGTGCTGCAAACGTGAGCCAGGAGAATGGACAGGGGAGCGTTGTGCCTGAAGTCGTAGCGCCGCTGGAGACTTTTGATGCGTGGCTACCCTGCCCCAAGAAGCGGCTGGTGCTCTTTGATATCGACGGTACGCTGATTCGCTGCGGCCGCCAAGTCGGCCCCATGTTTCTCGAGTCGATGCAAACGGTCTTTGGTTCGCGTGGCGACTGGCGCGGCTACAGCTTCTCGGGCAAGACCGATCCGCAGATCGTGGTGGAGCTGCTGGAACGAGCGGGCCACGATCGCGATCAAGTGCTTGGGCGGCTTGATGAGATTCGCGAGCTCTATCTGCCAAGGATCGAACGGGAGTTGGATCCGGACCAAATGGAGCTGCTGCCGGGTGTGATGCCCTTACTCGAAGAACTCCAACAACAACCCGACACACACCTGGGGTTGGTGACCGGCAACTGGGAACGAGGCGGTCGCGCCAAACTTGCGGCCTTCGGCCTCAACCGATTCTTTGACTTCGGCGGCTTCGGTGAAGATGGCCCGGCCCGCGCCGACCTGCCGCCGGCAGCGATCGAGCGTGCGGTAGCGAAAGCGGGCAGGTCGTTCGCTGCCGAGGAAGTGTTGGTCGTTGGCGATACCGCGAATGACGTTGGTTGCGCGCACGCGCACGGCATCCAATGCTTAGCCGTGACCACCGGGTTCGTCAAAGCGGAGGTGCTACGAGCAGCCGGCGCGGACTGGATCGTTTCATCCCTAGACCATCTTGGGATGGACGCTTAGTGCCTACCGTTGGCGGCGACCAACGCGAGAGCCCGGCGCCGCGAAAATTGCGGTTGCATGGGTGGCATGAAGCGCACGGCGCAACCTTTCGGGCTGACCGCGGGGTGTTAGTGCCGTGGTCGTATGGCGCGCCCGACGCTGCGCGCAGCCTGCCCCCGGCTGGGCTGCTCGATCTAAGCAACCACGGTCGTCTGGAGCTGGTTGGCGCCGACCGGCATCGGTTCTTGGGCGGTTTGGTGACCTCGGCGGTCGCGGACCTCGAACCGGAGCAAGGGGTGTATGGCTTTGTCACCACGATCAAGGGCAAGGTGCTGGCGGACGCCGTCGTCAGTGCCTTCGAAGACCGCCTCTTCTTGTTGCTGCCGCCGGGTCGTTCGCGAGTAGTGCGAGAGCACCTGACCAAGTACATCGTCGCCGATCGAGTGGAGGTCCTGCCGCTGCAAGACCTCGTGCCTCTGGCGTTGTTAGGAGAAGCGATCGCGGATCGCCTGCCTGCGGGTGTTTGGCCTGAAACCCCGTGGGGTGGTGGTGTGGTGGAGCTCTTTGGGACTCAACTTCCCGTGTCGCGCCACGAACGGTTAGGCGCGCCCGCATTGATCGCTTGGGTGTCGAGCTCGATCGTTGAACCTGTGGTCGAAGAGTGGGTGAAGCGGCTTGACCTTGAGCTGGTGGGCGCCGGGGCGCTAGAGCCGCTGCGGGTGGAGCATGGATTACCCGCCTTTGATATCGACTACGGCGAAGCCAACTTGGCTCAAGAGTCAGGGATCGAGGCGATCGACTTCACCAAGGGCTGCTACTTGGGGCAGGAAGTGATCGCTCGACTGCACTATCGAGGGCAAGCGCCCAAGGTGGTAAGGCGAATACGTTGGAATGCCGGTAGCCGCGTCCAGACCGGCGCAGAGGTGTTGTTTGAGGGGCGAGCGGCTGGAACCGTAACCACCGCGTGCAGCGAGGCCGATGGAGCAGGTGTCGGGCTGGCGATGATTCAGCGGCGAGCGGCGGAGGTGGGAACGGTTGTCCAAGTTGATGGCGACGAGGTTGAAGCGATGGTCGAGGCTTTGGGTTAGGACCTGCTCGCAACTCCTGTTTCGAATCGAGCCAGCGCACAACCGCGCGCTCCGGCCGTCTACGCTCCGAACTTGGCCAATTTGCCAGCGTTGGCGAGCAGCAAGCCCATCAGGTCCGAAGCCGGCAGGCGGCCGATGCCTGCCTTAGCGGCTGCTTCAAGTTCGGTGAAGCGGACGGTGTCGTCGATGCCGCAGAACTGGGCGTGAAGGAACAACGGGACGGGGTGCCAGGAGTGGGCCTTCATGGGAGCGGGAGTGGAGTGGTCGCCGGTGATCGCTAAGACATCTGGGCCGAGTGCTAGAAGGCGAGGGAGTTCTTGATCGACTTCTTCGATCACTGCGGTCTTAGTCACAATGTCCCCGTCTTCTCCCGCTTGGTCGGTGTGTTTGACGTGGGCGAAGAAGAAGTCGAAGTCATCCCACCGTTCGGTCATGGTGTCGGTCAAGTCTGCGATGCGCTTGCCGCACTCAACCACCTCCATGCCGCACGCTTTTGCGACGCCGCGGTAGAGCGGGTAGCCAGCAAACGCCCCAGCTCTAAGCTGGTAGAGGTCTTGGAAGCTCGGTAGGTCAGGCAACGAGGAAAAACCGCGCATGGAGAAGGCGTTGGCTTTGGGCTCGTTCTTGAGCGTGGCGCGGAGCTGATCGAGCACGGGGGTGATCCGTTGTACAGTTGCGCTCGCCGCTTCAGTTTCGCCTGCGAGTGGGAGCAACGGCACTCCGATGCGCTGCGGATCGGTGTCAGCGAGGTTGGTGTTGAGAGGCGTGCTGGTCAAGCTGTCGAATAGCAGGACGAAGCGATAGCCCTCACCAGGAGCTACTCGTACCGAGATACTGCCAGTGTCGATGGTCTCGAGTGCGTGAGCGAGTCGGTCGCAGATGCAGTGTCCTTCTTCGCTCGAGATACGACCAGCTCGCCGATCGGTGATGTTGCCTTGATCGTCAACGGTGGCGAAGTTGCAGCGAGCGGCAAGGGTGGAGGGTGCGAGATCAAGGCCTAACCCGAGCGCTTCGAGAACCCCACGGCCGATGTCGTGTTTGCCGATCGTGGGGTCGTAGCCGAAGAGTGCCAAGTGGCCGGGACCGCTGCCGGGCGTGATGCCGGTGGTCGCGGGAATCAGCCGACCCAAGCAGGAGCTCTCACATAGCTGATCGAGATGAGGCGTGCGGGCTGCTTCGAGGGCCGTCTGCGGTTGCTCGATGGTGCGGATGTCGCCGACGCCGTCGAGGATCAATAGAACGATTTTCGATTCGGTCGTTTGTGCTTGTTGCCGAAGCAGATCGAGTCGATTCACCAGTGAATTCCCTTTTTGCGACGAAGAAGGCGCTCTAGCCGACGAAGAATGCGCTCGATCGGATCTGGATTCTCGAGCGCGGTTGGAACCCGCCACCGTAGACCTGAAGCGCCATGTTCAAGCTCAGCACCGGCAAGACGATCCAGCCGTCGAATCTTTGGCCAGTGTTGTACGGCGGCACCACGGGTTCGACTTCTGCGATCCGCGTCCAATGCTCGTCGTCCGGGTTGAGTGAAGCGCGGATTTCAACGTACGCCTTGTCGTAGTCGATGACCTGCTTTTCAGAGGGGTGCCAGAGCGAGAGCGTGAGCCGAATCTCGTCGAGCCCGGTGAGCTCTTGATAGGTCTGGCTACCTTGGGCCAACGGGAACGAGAAGAAGCCACGGTTATCTGCGGCAAAAATCTCGGGCGCCGGATCGTAGTGCGCCTCGCGCTGCAAGAGGGGCTTGTGGGGGCCCTGGGTCACGATGGGAGCGCTCATGCTCGCGCGTGACTCAAGGCTTGGGCTATGAGTTCTAGACTTTCATCGTCGCTGGCGCCAAGCATCGGGCTACCGATGCCGAAGGCAGCAGCGCCAGCAGCAACGTAGTCAGGGATGTCGCTCACAGCGAAGCCTCCGCCTGCGAGCATAGGGATGTCGCCTAGCGGTTGCCTGACGATGCTCAGGTACGCAGGTCCACCTACTGGAGGCAGCGGATAGACCTTCACCAGATCGGCGCCGAGCTCGGTGGCGGTAACGATTTCGGTGGGCGTCAGTGCGCCTAGCAAGAGGTAGGTGTCGGCATCGTTGGCGACCTTGGCAACGCTCACAGAAGTGTTGGGCGAGACCAGGAACTCCGAGCCCGCTGCGATGGCTTGGTGCGCACGGTCTTCGGTGGTAACGGTGCCCATACCGACCAGGTAGCTTGCCCCACTGGGCCGTTCAGCGAGCAGCTCTTGCACCAGTTCGGTGGCGTTGGGCACGCTGAAGGTGACCTCGATCATCTCAAGACCGCCGCGAATGAAGACCTGGGCTTGTCGCTTGGCTTCGGCAACGTCGTCGGTGCGCACAACCGCAAAAATCGGGGAGCGTTTAACAGCGGCGCGAGCGCGTTGTCTGAGCGATTGCGTCATAAAGGAAGAGGTCCGGGCACCATGCGGTGCAGTGAGGGGGAGCGGTTGGCAGTCATGGCCAGGCGCCCTCTTGAGTTCTCAGAGCGGCCCTGTAGAGCAGAGCACAAAGCGGTCGGCGAGCATACCAGCCACGTCGCGCACGGGCAGTCATCGGCGCTTGCGAAAAGTGGGCCCGCTAGCGCCGCCGCGGCAACCCGGTCCAGTCGATGTCGAGGCGGCCGACCAAGCGATAGAGAAGATCGAGCGGCAGTCCTACCACGTTGAAGTACCCGCCCTCGAGGCCGGCCACAAACAAAGCCCCGTGCGCCTGAATGCCATAGGCGCCGGCCTTGTCCAAAGGTTCACCAGTGGCGACGTACCAGTCGATCTCGGCCTCACTCATCGAGTGGAACTGAACCCCAGTCGTGGCGACGGCTGCTTCCTCACGGCTCTTCGCCAACACCGCGACTCCAGTGTGGACCCGGTGCAGGGCGCCGCTCAATCGATTCAACATCGCCTTCGCTTCGATCTCGTCTCTGGGTTTGCCCAGCAACTCCCCATCCAGTTCAACGATGGTGTCTGCGGCGACGATCAAATTCGCGTCGTCAACTCCCTTTGCCACCGCCCGACCCTTCTCAAGGGCAAGGCGCTCTACGTAGGCGAGACCCTGCTCGCCGCTCCGAACGCTTTCGTCGATGTCGGCGACTCGGACCTCGAACTCCAATCCCAATCCCGCCAACAACTCCCGACGTCGCGGCGAGCCCGATCCCAGGATGATTCTCATTTGCGCCGTCTCCTGCTCGTGCTCGCCCCCGTCACGGGTAGTACCCAGACAAGGCTCTTGCCTTCAGGCCTCTTTCTTTGACCACTACCTTGACCTCGCGGAACTGCTCTCGACCCCCGGCATTGGTGGACTGATACGCCAGCAGGTACTGCGATCGCAGATCCCTTTCGATCAAGTCATAGACCCGGCGCAGCTCACTCACTTCGTCAATGAAGAAGGTGCGCCCGCCGGTGTCTTTTGCCAGCTGCGATAGCCGCATGCGGGCTTCCATTTCGCGCGATCCAATATCCACGCCGATCACGTGAATAGTGACCTCTGATCGGCGTGCGAACTCCAAGACTTCGCTGAACCGGTAAGTGCTCTTCGAGTCTGCGCCATCAGAGAGCAAGATGATCGCTCGTTTGCCCCGCAGGCCGTTGAACAGATAGAGCGTGTGGATCAAGCTGTCGTAAAGAGCGGTTTCCCCTTCGGCCGTCACTTGAGACAAGCCGCCCGCCAGGACCTCCGGGCTGTGAGTGAAGTCGACCACCAGTTCGTGCACGTCGTTGAACGTCATCAAGCATGCGCGGTCACGTTCTTCAAGCACTAGGTCAAAGAAGTACTCAGCGGCCCCTTTGGCCTCCTTGAGCCTTTCGATCATGGAAGTCGATGTGTCGAACAACACGCAAGCATTGATCGGCAGATCGGTTACTTGCCGGAACTCCTCGATGCGTTGGAGTTCGTCGTCCTCATAGACCTCGAATAGCTCCTCGCCGATCCCGTCGACCGGATGTCCGCGCCGGTTGGTCACTGTTGCAAAGACTTCGACCAGATCAACATCGACGTACTCGACCTCGTGCGGTGAGTTGACGAACACCAGGTCTTCGGTCTGTTGGCCTCCCGCCAGCTTGGCGGTGACGCGAACAAACGCCAGCGGCTCGTCGCTCGGAATCTTGATGGGCAGTGCGAATGGCTGTTGGTAGAGCGTCGCCACACGTTGCTCGTTGAGGAAGAACTCGACGCTATCGAGTTTCTCGAGCGGTGGTACGTCGACCTCTGCGACCGCACGCACGCTGTTCTCGTAGTTCACTCCGCGTCGTGGTTCGAGCAGGCGGACACTAAAGCGCCTCGGGCCGGCGTTGACGGTGACTTGATCGCGTGCGATCTCGACGCCGTTGTTGTCGTAGGCGAGCGCCACCAATTCATGTGTTCGCGGCACGCGCCCAGCGTCTAGTTCGACACTGTAAGGAGGCCTGGCTTTGCTCAGGACGCGCACGCCGTCGAGCTCAAAGGCAACGCGGCGGATGGAAACACCTTCAGTGATGGCCTCGGCTCGGAACGGCCCGATGAGGAGTTCACGCTTGGGCACCGACAAGCGCAGCGATGCTGCTATTCCGGTGGACGCGCCATCGACGCCGTTCGGTTCGGTTGCCACCAAGGACGGTTCTTCGATCTGTGCGGTGACCAGCGTTTGATCAGGCGCCGTAACCTCTGCGAGTCCGGGAACCGTCAACTCCTCGTCCATCACCCAATTGCGGCCGGTCGCTGGCTCGCTCGCTTGCAGGACCAGCCGGTAGGTGCCGGGTCGCAGATAGCGCTCGATCATTAGGCCGTGGCCCGCGCCGGGCCCGCTGCCAGCAGGGAGTTCGAATCGGTAGCGGAAGGAATCGAACAGTTGATCATTGCGGATCACCTCACCATCAACCAGGAGCCTTGTCGCGTCGCTCGGTTGCGTATCCGCCCCAGCTGGCTCGGCGCTGGTTGGCTGGGCGCCGGTTGCAAGCATAAGGCTCGTTTGAACAACCACCCGACTCTGTCGTCTACCGACGAACTGCGATGTCGCTTGGATGCTGCGTGCCTCAGAATCTGCTCCAACTTGAGCTGAACTTTCGAGTAGTGCTTGCGCCCATTCAGGGTTTGGGGCCTTGAGAACGCGCGCGTGGACAGCATCCCAATCGAGCGACTGGCTGAGAGCGGTGAGCAGTTCCTCACCACGGCTGCATTCTTGTTGGACTCGTGCCAGCGACGCTTCCCGGTCGAACGACCCCATCCGCATCAGCAACACCTCGAAACCTTGGCTGGGTTTCCAGAGACTCCAGGTGTCTCCGTTGCGATAAAACACCGCGTGAAATTCGTCGGCGATGAGGCCACTGCGTCGGTAGTACCAAACATTGACGGGCATCAACAGATCACATGCGTCGCGGAACCGGCGGGTCGGCTTGCCGTGGAGCAGTAGCACGGTGGCTTCGTCGGGTTCCGCTTCGCTGATCTCGTCGCGTAGCGCGAGAAAGTTCTCGTCTAGGCGCTCTTGAAGTTCGTTGCGCGGTGTCTGGGGATAAGGGTCGCGCAGTCGCCAGAACCGTTGCATGAAGACATCGCGTCGGTAGTCTTTGTCCAGAGCGAGAAAGACCTTGCGCTCGGTCTCATGCATGAGCGGCGCAACTAACTCCAGGAAGTCGCTGTGCTTTGCCGAGAGGGATGGGGTGCCTCCGGCGGTCTCATCTGGTTCTTGGGCCGGTCCTTGGGCCGGCGCGGTGGCAGAAACACTGAGGGCGAGCAGCCAGGCCACCACTGCCAAGGCGGCGAGCACAAGAGGCTTGTTGGGCGGTCGCAATCCGGAGCGAGAGTTTGGCATTGGGTCGGGTCGGTCCTTCCGAGCAAGACGGCAAAGGAGGTGCCGCGGAGGAGGACTGGTGATGGTAGCAGCGGCTACCTCAGTCGCGGTTGCCTTGCGAGGTGCGCCCTGACAGGCTTTGAGATCCCGGAGCCGTTGGTGACGGACTCGGCGATTTTCTTGAGGCACTCAGTTCATGCATTCTCGTTCCGTGGTTAGTGTGTGGTTGGCTTTGTCGGTCATGGTCGTCTCGGTTCAAGCGTCACTTGCACAGGAGAGCGATTCTGTTGTCGCCGCTGTGGCCGTGGAGGAGCGCTCGCTGGAGCGGGTCTATCGTGTGCTCGGGACACAGACACAACTCGATCGCCTCGGCCTGAACCACGACGTGGTCAGTAGCGATGGTGTGCACGATCGCGGGATGCGAGCAGCCTATGTGGTGCTCAACGAGCGTGATCTCGATCGCGCGGTCTCCCTTGGTTTGCGAGCGTTTGAGGACGACGAGGCGACGACTCTCTGGCGGAGCAAACAGCCCACCAATGCGCTGGCCGACGTCGCTGCATCCGTCGCCAGCCGGCGCGGCGGAGGCATTGCTGGTTTCTCTTGTTACAGGACGGTTGAAGAAACATACGCCGACTTGATGGCGCTGGCGACCGCGAATCCGAAGCTCGCGACCTGGGTCGACCTTGCCGATAGTTGGGAGGGCACTCGCGAGGTTCGCGCTTTGCGGGTGACCAACTCGGCCAGTTCCTATGACAAGGCGCCCTTCATCTTGATTGCTGCTACTCACGCTCGGGAGTACACCACCGCAGAAACGGCAACTCGATTTGCCGAGATGCTGGTCAACGGTTTCGGTGCGGATGCGGAGATCACTGCCATCCTGAACACCACCGAGATCCATATCGTCCCAATACACAACCCGGATGGGCGCAAGAAGGCGGAGGTTACTCCGACGACGTTCTGGCGCAAAAACACCAACAGCACCAATGGCAGCTGCGCCGACGACGACGTTGGCGTGGATCTCAATCGCAACAGTGGAGGCTTGTTCTGGCAGGACAGCAATGGCGGTTTCTCAACCAACCCATGTAGCGAAACGTACAGCGGGCCATCGCATGCATCCGAGCCCGAAACCGTTGCGATTGACGACCTCATGCAGGGCGCTTTCACCGACCAGCGTGGCACCGAGCTAGGGGATGCAGCTCCCGCCGATGCCCAGGGTCTCTTTATCTCGCTGCACAGTTATGGACGTTTGATTCTCTATCCCTGGGAACATCGGTTCACCAATCCGCCGAACCACGATGACCTGCGGTCGCTAGGCCGGAGGATGGGCCATCATCTCCCCGGCTACGACGCATGCCAGGACTGCCTGGGCTCCGCCTCCGGCACAAACGTGGACGAAGCCTATGGTCGCTATGGAGTGGCGGCCTACACATTGGAGCTGGGTACTACTTTCCACCAGTCTTGCAGTTCTGGTTCGACCAACTTCGAGGACGACATTTGGCCGCAAGCCTCAGCCGCGCTCCAGTTTTCTGCGAAGGCTGCACGTCGTCCGTACCAAGAACCCAAGGGTCCTCAGGTGAGAGACGTTGTGTTCGGTGGCGGGCCGGTGACAGCGGGCACCAGCGTTGCGATCTCTGGTGTCGCAGATGACACGGTGTTCTCCGAGCAAGGTGACGCTGCGGTGGAACCCACCGAGAACATTGTTGCTGTTTACTACAGCATCGACGAGCCACCGTGGACGGTTGGGCTGCTCAGCAGCTTGGATCCGACCGACGGCGCGTTCAACGACGAGGTCGTAGACCCTTTTGATGGATCGATCGATACCACTGGTCTTGCGCCCGGCACTCACTTGGTCTATCTGGTTGCCGAAGATGCATCTGGGCAAAAGGGCGTCGCGACTGCCGTGTTTCTCGAGATCGTCGGCGTCTTGTTTGCGGACGGTTTCGAATCGGGCGACACTACGCAGTGGTCTTTGAGTTCGCCGTAGCCGGCGACCAATCACGACGCGTTGTAGCGAGATCGTGGTGGCGCCCGCCAGACGAGAGGTGTCTGCAGTCGCCGTGACCTGTCCACGAGTCAGTATCCGAACGTAGGAGAACCGGTCAACGGGGAGCTCTGGGGGTCTTCTACAGGTCCACCTTTGGATCGGATGCAGAATGGCCTTGGCTTGAACCGTCTTTGTTCGGCTATCCTAGGCCCCCAAAAATCGCGCCACGAGCTCTGACCGCCGATCGGTCTGCCGACGGCACCTCAGTCCATTCGAAATGCTTAGGAGAGACACCATGAAAGAAGCACTCCAGTTCTACATCAACGGCGAATGGGTTGACCCCCAAGAACCGAAGACGCACGATGTGATCAATCCGGCGACGGAGCAAGTGATCGGCAGGATCAGCATGGGTTCAAGCGCTGACTTGGATGCAGCGGTCGCGGCTGCTAAGGCGGCTTTTCCGGCGTTCTCCCAAACCACCAAGGAACAGCGCATGGCTCTGCTTGGCAAGATCGTCGAGGGCTACAAGGCGCGTATCGGTGAGATCGCCGACACCATCTCCGCTGAGATGGGGGCTCCAGCTTGGCTTGCGAAGGCTGCACAAGCGCCGTCCGGCATGGCGCACTTCGGCCAGGCGATGGCGGTACTCGCCGACTACGAGTTTGAGGAAGATCGCGGCGGTACAGTGATCGCTAAGGAGCCGGTCGGTGTCTGTGGTTTCATCACACCTTGGAACTGGCCGATCAACCAGATTGCTTGCAAGGTTGCCCCGGCTCTTGCCGCAGGCTGCACCATGGTGCTCAAGCCGTCGGAGGTTGCACCGTTGAACGCCATTCTCTTAGCGGAAATCCTCCACGATGCAGGTGTGCCCAAGGGCGTCTTCAATCTGGTTAATGGCGATGGCCCGTCGGTTGGTGCGGCGATTTCGGCTCACCCTGACATCGACATGGTCTCGTTCACAGGCTCCACCCGTGCCGGCCGTGAGGTCGCGAAGGCTGGTGCTGAGTCGATCAAGCGAGTCACCCAAGAGCTGGGCGGCAAATCGGCCAACATTGTGCTCGACGATGCTGACCTAGAGAAGGCGGTCGCGAGTGGCGTGCAGGCGTGCTTCATGAACAGCGGCCAGTCTTGCAACGCACCCACCCGGATGTTGGTGCCGCAAGAGCATCACGCCAAGGCACTCGAGATCGCTAAGGCAGCTGCAGAAGCGACCACGGTCGGAGCGCCCGGTGCTGAAGGGATCACCATCGGTCCGGTGGTGAGTGAGCTCCATTACAACAAGATCCAAGGCCTGATCCAGGCTGGCATTGACGAAGGTGCCGAAGTGGTTGCGGGTGGTGTTGGCAAACCCGAAGGACTAGAGACTGGCTACTACGTCAAACCGACGGTTTTTGGTGGCGTCAACAACGACATGAGCATCGCGCGCGAAGAAGTGTTCGGTCCGGTGCTGGCGATCTTGCCGTATGAAACCGAAGCGCAGGCGATCGACATCGCCAATGACACGGTGTACGGATTGTCCGGGTACGTGCAATCGGGAGACCTTGGTAGAGCCCGCCGGGTGGCTTCGTTGATGAGGACCGGGAACGTGCATATCAATGGGGCGGGGGCGGATTTTTCGGCGCCGTTTGGTGGGTATAAGCAGTCTGGGAATGGGCGTGAGTGGGGGGATTTTGGGTTCGAGGAGTTTCTTGAGGTCAAGGCGGTATTCGGGGCTTCTTAGCGACTGGGTTCCGGGCATTGGCATTGGTGTCGGTGCCCGGAGTGGATTGCTGCCGGTGGCGGTGGCGATGGCGATGGCGATTCTGAGGGTGATGGTGATCGCGAGTACCGCATGGGCAGGGCGCGTCATCGCTCCTTTCGGCGGATCGGGATCCCCCTCGTTGGCACCGGCTGCGGCCTTGTCTTGAGCGGGTAGGCGTGGCCTTGCCTGCGCACTCGTCGCCCTCAGCGCGGTGGGCTTCACGAGGCGCGTTTGTGAAGGGCTCCTCGGTGCGCAGCCTCCCGTGGGACGAGCTGCCGCCTCGGGGGACGCCCTCACCGCCTTCGTCGCTAGTGAAGTTGGATCGCGATAGTGTTTGCGACGAGGGCATCTTGGGACCTGGTGGCGTAGAGGGAGAGGTGACCACGTGGGATTGGGCGCGGGAGGCCTGGGCTGCGTGAACGGCGCCATAAAGTGTGAGACCCCGTCCACGCAGCCCAGACCAAGTGTTCCGGAAGGTCGGCTCGCTTGGCTGCGCCAAACTCGTGTCGTAGCACGTCGGCACGTGGAGTTCGTGGGCTCCCATCAAGCAGCGAACGCTGGCCCACAGCACCGCTCAATACCTCGGCCGAGACGCGAAGCGGCGAGAAGGATCAGGAACCATTGGTCTGGGCTGCGTGGACGAAGCCCTCACCCCCTTGAGGGTTTCGTTCACGCAGCCCAGGCCTCCCTCTTTCAGCTCTCGGCCACTCCTGTTCCCTCTTCGCCTCAACATTCCTAGATGCGAACATCGCTAACGCCGGGCGATCCAAGTTCACTAGCGACGAAGGCGGTGAGGGGCGTCCCCGACGGGGGCAGCTCGGGAGGGAGCCCTTCAAAAGCACCGCTCGAGAAGCCGAGCACATTGCGGGCGACCGAGTGGCAGGCAAGACCCCGCTTACCCGCTCAGGACAAGGTCGCAGCCGGTGCCCCCAGAGGGGATCCCCTCACCGCCGAAAGGAGCGGAGCCGCCACTCGCCCACGCACTCCGCCAATGTATTGCTCGCCATCGCCATCGCCATCGCCATCGCCATCGCCATCGCCATCCAACTAGTCCCTAGGGATGCCTCTTTCTCATCGCCACCACCGACCTGTTGATTAACGTCTCCAACGTCGCCAAGTCAACGTCACTCAACCGCTTCAGGTAAAGACAAGATTTCCCCGTCTTATGGGGCCCCAACTTCTTCATCAACGGCCCATACGAGTCAAACCCGTCCATCACGTAGACGGTCAGGTTCTGTTTCCTCGGCGAAAACCCCGCCAAGAAGAATTCCCCGGCACGGCCGCTTGCGTATTTGTAGTGGTAGTTGCCGAAGCCGACAATGGCGACGCCCCACATCTTGGCGTTGGATCCAGTTGCCGTGCGCATGATCTTGGCTAGGGCTTTGCAGTCCTTGCGGCGATCTGGGTCGAGGGTGGCTAGGAAATCAGTAACTTTGACTTTGTTAGGTGTGGTCTTCGGGGTTGCCAAAACGCGGCTCCTGTGGGTAGGACGGTTGTGCGAGTGAGGGTGGGGTGTGATGTGCGCTCAGGAGCAACATCTCGGCCGAGGTCTCGTAGATGTTGAAGTCTAATCCCACGCTTCGGCGTTAGGTGTTTTGAGCGCGGAGCCTCTAGGTTGCTTCGCTTAAGAGAACTGTGGAGCTGCTATGTCATCGCTGAAATTTGCTGTTCGGTCCTTGCTCAACACTCCGCTGATCTCGGCGATCGCAATCCTGTCGCTAGCTCTCGGCATTGGCGCGAACTCGGCGATTTTCTCGGTGATGGAGAACATTTTGTTGCGCACGCTGCCAGTGCAAGAACCTGGGCGGTTGGCGAATCTGTGCTCCACCGGCCCGATCTCAGGGTCGGTTTCGCAAGGAAACCCCGGGAGTTGCGTGTTCAGCTACCCGATGCTTCGGGACATGCAGAAGGTGGACGACGTCTTTACCGGAGTAGCCGGTTACCGTGCCTTTGGGGCGAACCTGGCCTATCGTGGCGACACGTTGTCAGGAGGGGGACTAACAGTGTCAGGCAGTTACTTTCCCGTGCTTCGGGTGCAGCCGGCTCTCGGGCGACTGTTTGATCCACAAGACGATGTCGATCCGGGAGCTCACCAGGTCGTAGTTTTGTCTCACCGTTACTGGACCGACCGGTTTGCGCAGGATCGGTCTGTACTCAACGACAAGTTGATCGTCAACGGACAGCCCCTGACAATCATCGGCGTTGCAGGCCCCGGCTTCAAGAGCACCACCCTCGGAGAGGAGCCTGAGGTCTACGTGCCACTGAGCATGCGCGAAGCGATTGTCCCTGAATGGGAAGGCCTCGAGAATCGCCGAAGCTACTGGGTCTACTCGTTCGCTCGGCTTGCAGACGGTCTATCGCTAGAGCAAGCAGAGGTTGTCGCTAACCAGCACTATCGGCAGGTCATCCAAGATGTCGAACTGCCATTGCAAAGCACTTCGAGCGAGAGTTTCCTCGAACGGTTTGCAGAGAAGACCTTGGAGTTGGAGGTTGGCAGCAGGGGCCAAAGCGGGATGATCGCGGAAAGCAAGACGCCGCTACTTTTGCTATTGGGGGTGACGGGGTTGGTGCTCCTTATTGCTTGCGCCAACGTGGCCAACCTGCTGTTGACTAAGGCAGTGAACCGCAGCGGAGAGATCGCACTACGCATGTCCTTGGGGGCGCGCCGGTTGCAAGTCATTGCACAGCTTCTGGCGGAATCTCTGGTGCTCTCTGCGCTTGGCGGCCTGGTTGGGTTCTTGGTTGCGCGGCTCACGTTGATCGGTCTGACTCGGATGCTGCCGGCGAGCGAACAGATTCCCTTCGAGTTTGAGATCAGCGGGGTGACCTTTGCGTTCATGGGTGTACTGACCCTGGTTACGTCCCTGGTGGGCCTGGTTCCTGCGCTCAAAGCGACCCGTCCGGATCTCGCTGCGGCGATGAAAGCTCAGTCGAGCAAAGCCTCGGGCACGCGCTCTGTGATTCGGTTCCGCACTGGGCTGGCCGTCTTGCAGATCAGCATGTCGATGGCGCTGCTGGTGTCGTCTGGATTGTTTGTCAAGAGTCTGGTCAATGTGAGTAGGGTGGACCTCGGGATCGACAGCGAGCAACTTGCAATGTTCGCTGTAGCACCCGAACTCAACGGATACTCCCCGCCGGAATCGAAGAACTTCTTTGCTCGAGTCGAGCAAGAAGTGGCGGTTCTGCCCGGCGTTTCAGCGATCACAGCGTCGATGGTTCCCCTGATTGGCGGCAGCAGTTGGGGGAGTAACGTCGAGGTAGAGGGCTACGAAGCGACTGAGGATGAGGACACCAGCGTTCGTTTTAACGAGATCGGACCTGAGTACTTCAGCACCCTGGGAACCCCGTTGATCGCTGGCCGAGAGTTCCTTTTGACCGATGAGCAAGAATCGCCACAAGTCGCGATCGTCAACCAGACCTTCGCACGTCGCTTTGAACTGGGTAGAGACGCAATCGGTCGGCGCATGCAAATCGGTTCCGGCGACGATGTGTTCCCTATCGAAATCGTCGGCCTGGTCGAAGACGCCAAGTACTCAAGCGTCAAAGACGAGATCCCGCCAACGTTCTACCTGCCCTACAGACAGAATGAGTCGCTGGGCTCGATGAACTTCTATGTACGCGCGCAAGGCGATCCGTCTTCCCTTCTGGACTCGCTCCGTGGCACGGTGAGTAGATTGGACCCAGCTTTGCCGATCGGGGAACTGCGCACCTTCGCGGTTCAGGTTGAAGACTCGCTATTTGTTGATTCCCTGTTGACCAAGCTGTCGGTGATCTTTGCTTTGCTTGCGACACTGCTGGCTGCGATTGGGCTATACGGAACCTTGGCTTACTCAGTCGCTCAACGGTCAGGAGAGATCGGACTGCGCATGGCCCTTGGTGCCGACGGTCAACGAGTGAGGCGTATGATCCTCGGTCAGGTCGGTAGGATGACGTTGGTAGGAACCGTGATCGGTTTGGGTGCCGCTTATGGTCTGGGTCGTGCCGCCAGCTCGTTGCTCTATGAGCTGCGGGGTGACGATCCCGCCGTGTTCGGCCTCGCCGCCGTTGTGTTGGTTACGGTCGCGATCACTGCGGGCCTGGTGCCAGCGATGAGAGCAGCCCGGATTGATCCGATGATTGCGTTGCGCGACGAGTAGTTGCTCAAGCGTTCGTGCTGGGGCGGCCGTTCACGGCGCTGAACCAGCGCAAGAGGTCGGTCTGCTCAGGCGACGGCTTCATTTTGACCCATCGTGCGAAGTCGACAACAACGAATGCTGTGATGTCAGCGAACGAGAAGCTGTCGACTGCTAGGAACTCTCGATCGTGCAAGCGGTCGTCGAGGACCTGAAAGAAGTGCAGCAGGCGTTTGCGACCGCGCGCGGCCAACTCTGGGATCTGCTCGATGTCGAGCGGACCGGTAAGCGCCCGATCCTTCATGCGTGGCGAGGAGTTCCGTAGAACATCAGCGACTGCGTGAAGGCCCTCGCTCTCGACCCGCGCGTTCCATTCGATCACGAGCGCTTCGTCGAGAGAGTCACCGCCGAACAGGGGTGGTTGGGCTTTGAGACGTTCGAGATAGAGCGCGATCGCAGTGTTTTCTGCCAACACAGTGCCTTCTTCGGTCCGTAGAGCGGGGACCGTGCAGCGCGGGTTGATGGCGCGGAAGTGGTCGCCGAGTTGTTCTTTGCTCGCGAGGTCGATCTGGATCACCTCGTGTTCGATCTGCTTTTCTGCAAGCAGGATGCGGGTGCGGCGCGGGCTCGGTGCGGTGGCGCAGTCGTAAAGGGTGATGGTCATGGCGCTCCTCAAGACTTTTGAGATTGAAGGGGAAAGGGGGCCGGCAGTCTATTCGGAGCGAACACTTGCGCTGAGTCACCTGCTCGTGCCTGGTGAAAGAGATGCGAAGAGTCGCAGCTGGGTCGCTTGGCGCTTAGGCTGCGAAGGTATGATCCGTGTTCGTGTAGAACCGCAACTAGGAGTCTCAAATGAACCCTCAGATCGCAACCGGCATCAACCAGCAGATCAACCAAGAACTCACCGCTTCTTATACCTACTTGGGGATGACTGCGTACTTTGAGATGGAGAGCCTGACCGGGTTTGCTCACTGGTGTCGCCTGCAGCATGAAGAAGAGCAGATGCACGCCAAGAGGCTGTTTGACTACCTGCTCGATCGCGGCGGCAAGGTAGAGCTTGCAGCGATCCCGAGCCCTAGGTGTGACTATGAGTCGCCGCTGGCGGTGTTCGAGGCCTCGCTGGAACAAGAAGAGCAGAACACGCGCTCGATCAACGATCTTTATGATCTTGCATCTTCATTGAACGACCAGGCGACCGTGAGCCACTTGCAGTGGTTCGTCGACGAGCAGGTCGAAGAAGAGTCGCTGGTAGGCGAAGTAGTGTCTCTGGTCAAACGTGCCGGTTCCGAAGTCGCCGCACTGCTTTACCTCAACGACAAGCTTGGCGCGCGCACGGCCGAGGCTGACGAGGCCTAAGAGAGCTGAGCACATGAGCAGCGACGACAATCAGACAGAGGCGCCCGACAAGGTCTCCGAGATCTTTGACCCCAGCTTGTGGCGGCCCGTCGAAGGGTTAGATCTCGACGACATCACGTACCACGTGAGCTTGGATGAGCAGACGGTGCGCATCGCGTTCAACCGGCCGCACGTGCGCAACGCCTTCAGGCCGAAGACTGTGGATCAGCTCTACTCCGCGCTGGAACATGCGCGACGGTGGACATCCGTCGGCTGTGTTCTCCTGACCGGAAATGGGCCTTCACCCAAGGATGGCGGCTGGGCTTTTTGTTCAGGAGGCGATCAGCGGATTCGGGGACGTGACGGGTATCAGTACCAGTCTGAGGATGGTGGCGTTGATCCGGGCCAGCTAGGCCGCCTACACATTCTCGAAGTGCAGCGGTTGATTCGGTTCACGCCCAAGGTGGTGGTTGCGGTGGTGCCGGGGTGGGCGGTCGGTGGCGGCCATAGCCTGCACGTGGTGTGCGATTTGACCATGGCGTCGCGAGAGCACGCCGTGTTTAAGCAGACCGATCCGGATGTTGCGAGCTTTGACTCAGGCTACGGTTCCGCCTTGCTCGCTCGACAGGTAGGGCAGAAGCGCGCGCGAGAGATCTTCTTCCTGGGCCGCAACTATTCCGCTCAAGAGGCCTTCGACATGGGCATGGCGAACGCGGTGGTGGACCACCAGCAGCTTGAGACGGAGGCACTCGAGTGGGCGCGCGAGATCAACTCCAAGAGTCCCACGGCGATGCGCATGCTCAAGTATGGCTTCAATCTTCCTGACGAGGGGCTGGTTGGTCAGCAGCTGTTTGCTGGTGAGGCGACTCGTCTCGCCTACGGCACAGATGAGGCCGAAGAAGGACGCAGGGCGTTCTTGGAGAAGCGACCAAGGGACTTTTCCAAGTTCCCATGGCACTACTGAGGAGGCTGCCGATGCCACGATGGAATCGCTCCAGAGCAATCGCAGGTTGCACGGCGCTAGTGGTCGCATTGGCCGGCCCCGTGCTGGCCCAAGACCCCGCCGATGAACCGTCCGAGTGGCAGATGCCCGCGTCGTGGACCAATCCGGTGGAGCCTTTCCAAATAGCCGACGATCTCTACTACGTTGGTACCGAGCAGTTGTCCTCGTTTCTCTTCGCTACATCGGCTGGCCTGGTTTTGCTCGACGCACCCATGCAGCAGAACGTCGACAAGGTGCTGGCCTCGATCAGAACGCTCGGGTTTGATCCAGGAGACATTCGCTATCTGATCGCTAGTCACGGCCATTTTGACCATGTCGGTGGTTTGGCGTCGATGCAGGAAGCAACCGGGGGCCGGATCGTCTTGAGCGCCCTGGATGCGCCGCTGGTCGCTAACGGAGGACGCGGAGACTTCTTCTTGGGTGACACCGCGCCCTATGCCGCTGTTGAGTCAGACCGGATCATGGCCCCGGGCGATGTGCTTCGCCTCGGTGGCCTCGAGTTGACAGCCAACCTGACCGCAGGACACACCAAGGGGTGTACATCCTGGAGTGCCTACGTTCAAGTGGCGGGAAAGTCCCGCAAGATGGTCGTAGTGTGCAGCCTGAGCGTGCTCGAGGGTTACCACTTGGCGGGCGAGAACCCGAGCTATCAAGGCATCGCACGGGACTTCTGCAACAGCGTGCGCGCGTTGCGTCGGCTCGGAGCCGAGGTGTTCCTGGCCTCCCACCCTTCGTTCTTCAGCATGCAGGCTAAAGCCAGCCGCCTGTCGCACGACCCCGAGGCGTTCGTTGATCCAGCAGGGCTTGATCGATACTTGGATCGAGCCCGCGCGAGTATCGAGAGAACTCTCGCAGAACAAGGCGTGGCGACGGGCTGTTCGGGCTAAGTGAGCCCGGTTTGAGATGTCACGCTAGGGGTAGTAGCCGCTAAGGGTTGAAACGGTGACTCCTTTCCGGCCAACCTTGACCTCGATCTCGCGATACCGGCGGTTAGTGGTTTGCTGGTTCGACTGGTAGGTGGCGAGATAGCGGGAGCGGAGTTCTTCAGCGATCGATCGGTAAGCGGCTTCGAGTTCGCTTGCGTCCTTGATGAAGAATGCGCGGCCACCACTAGCGGCGGTCAACTCCTGGAGTTCGGCGCGGGCGCGCTTCTGACCACGATCCTGCTCAATGCGCACGGCATAAAGCGGGACTCCAGCTCGCCGGACGTACTCAAGCGCGTCGCTATAACGCAGGGTGGAGGTTTCGTCGCTACCGTCTGAAAGCACCAAGGCCGCGCGTTGGCCCTTGATTCCTTTGAGTTGGTACAAGGCGAAGACCAGACTGTCGTAGAGCGCCGTGCCTTTGAGCGCTTTGGTGCCAAGGAGCGCCTGCGAGAGTTCATCAGTGTCTGCGGTCAGATCGACTTGCAGGGTTGGTCGATCGTTGAAGGTGATGAGGGTCGCTCGATCCTTGGGGCGCATGGTGGAGGCAAAGAAGGTGCGCGCCGCCGCCGCGCTTTGCTCCATGCGCGGTGCCATTGAGGCTGAGACATCGAGCAGCACAGCGAGGTTGAGAGGGAGGTCCGAGACCCGTTCGAACCGACGGATCTGCTGAGGCCGCTGATCCTCTTGAATCGCGAAGTCGCTGGCTTCGAGATCCAGGATCGGCTGGCTGGATCGCCGCTCACGCACGCTCAGATAGAGCTGCACATATTGCACGTCTAAGTTCTCAGTGCGCACGCTGCTGTCAACGAAGACAATAGCTTCGGTGGTGTTGCCGTCGCTGAGGTGAGCGACCGTGCGCAGGTAGTTGGTGCGCTTAGGCTCTTGCAGTTGAACCGTGGCGATGAAGGGCGCTTGGGTGAACGTCTCAGTCTTGGTCTCGTTCAAGAACAGGTCGACGTGGTCAAGCTCAGTTTCGGGTGGCAGGTTGACGTCGATCTCGACCTCCACAGCTCCGACAGCCACTGGGCTCTTCGTCGAACTGGCTGGTTCTGCGTCCGTTGCTGATGGCTTGATGAAACGGGCCTCAAAAACGTTGCGCTGTCGATTGAGCACTCGCTCGGCTCGAGCGAGCTCGCGATCTTCTGCGTCGAGTGCGATCGCCGCAACCACGTGTTGCTCCGGTAGGCGACCCAAGAAGATCGAGGCGGTGTAGGGCTCAGTTCGTCGTTGCACCACGACCTCGCCGTCTAGCAAGAACTTGACTTGGGCAATCGAAAAGTCAGCGGTCGGGCTGTGCTCGACCACGGCTTCAAAGCGAACCGTGCCGAGGTGTAGAGGCGAGTTCGGCACCGACAGCCGCAGCACCGGCCCTTGTCTATGAGAGGCGACGGGCGTCGCCATCGCGGTTGCCAGTGGCAGCGAGGTCAGCGCGGCTAGCAAGGCCAGCGCGGCAAGAGCCAGGATGGTTGCGTAGCGAGTGATGCGATGAAGGGTGTTCAAGCGGTTTCCAAATTTCTCGACATGCCGACAACGGTGTTCAAAGGGAGGCCAGTCGAGCAGCTAGCGACAACAGGGGTCTTGGGCCGATACCATTGAAGGTCGGCTCTCGGCCTGTGAGGCTGCATGGCCGATTCGGCAATCTCGTCTGCCGACACCCAAGAAACTCACTCTAAACCTTGAAGATTCCAATGTCTGCCACCGATCAGAGGCCAGAACGCGTCTACTTCGATCACAACGCGACCACTCCGCTCGATGAGCGGATTGCGGATGCGATGGGGCTTTGGTGGAGGCAGGGTGGCAATCCCTCGTCACTGCACGCTATCGGCCGAGCGGCGCGAGAGGTCTTGGAGAATGGACGCCAGCAGGTCGCGGACTTCCTTGGGGCGGACCATGCGAGCGAGATCGTTTTCGGGGCCTCGGGTACCGAGTTGAACAACGCTGTGCTCGAGACGTTGATGTCTGACCAAGGTGACAGACATGTGGTGGCGGCCAGTTTCGAACACCCATCGGTCATTGCTGGCTGCAAGCGACTCGAGAGACGCGGGATCGAGGTGACTCTGGTGCCACCGAATGAACACGGAGTGGTCACTGTGGAGGCGATCGAGGAAGCTCTGCGTCCGGACACGCATCTGGTCGCGCTGATGCTCGCGAACAATGAACTGGGCACGTTGCAACCGGTGGGCGACGTCGCCGCCTTGTGCCGCAGCCGCGGCATCAGCACGCTGTGCGACGCTGTTCAGGCTGCCGGCAAGGTGCCCGTCAACGTTGGCGTTCTCGGGGTTGATTATCTGGTCATCGCCGCTCATAAGTTCAGTGGCCCAATTGGTGCAGCTGCCCTATGGGTGAGGCCGGGGGCGGAACTGGAACCGTTGTTGGTCGGCGGCTCCCAAGAGCGGCGCCGACGAGCTGGAACCGAGAATGTGCCCGCCAACGCTGGTTTGGGCTTGGCCTGTGCTTTGGCCGCCGAGGAGTGCGCCGAGCGGAGTGCCCACCTTCGGTCGTTGCGTGACCAGTTTGAAGCAGGTGTGGCGCAGATGCCCGGGGTTCTGATCCATTGCGCGTCGAGCGAGCGGCTACCGAATACCAGCAACCTTCGGTTCGCAGGTCTCTCGGCGCAAGACCTGTTGATCCGTCTTGATCTGGAGGGCTTTTGTGTTTCGACCGGTTCGGCATGTGCGTCTGGGTCAGTCGAACCGAGCCCCACTCTTCTGGCCTTGAGGCTGAGCCCGGAAGAGGCGCTCTCAACCTTGAGGGTAAGCTTCGGGTTGAACAACTCGGAAGAGCAGGTGGCCGGTTTCCTCGAAGTACTCAAGAGCCAGTTGAACACGCTTCGCTCTGCGCCCAAGCGTCGCTTCTCGCGCGGCGCGGCCCACTCGGAGAAGGCTTCATTGGAGGCGGTTCTGTGAGCGTCTCGTCTAGCGACTTGTCAGGTGCACCAAGTGCCGAGATGGCGTCGCCCGCTGACTTGAGCGAACCTCTCAAGCAGGGCACGGCTGCTGTTGCCATGAGCGGCGGGCTGGACTCTTCTGTTGTGGCCTGGGCATTGGCGCAGCGCGGCGAGCCCGCGATCGGCCTTTCCATGCTGCTTTGGGATCACACGCTCGAACGCCGTAACGGTCGGTGTTGCGGCGCTCTCGACTTGGCTGATGCAAAGAGGGTTGCCGAGCAGGCAGGCATTCCGCACTACACGCTGCAGATGGATCAAGAGTTCCGGGAGCACGTGGTCGATCCGTTTGTCAACGACTATCTCGAGGGTCGGACACCGAGTCCGTGCGTTCGTTGCAACACCTGGATCAAGTTCGACTTGTTGATCGACAGGGCAATAGGCCTAGGCGCGAGCACAGTCGCCACTGGCCACTACGCGCGCATTCTGTTCAACCAAGACTCCGGCGAGTTCGAACTCCATCGAGCAGTCGACCTAAGCAAGGATCAGACCTACTTCTTGTTCGAGTTGACCCAAGAACAACTTAGCTACTCGCGCTTTCCGCTGGGCGAGATGACCAAGGAGGCCGTGCGGGCGATGGCGCGCGAGGCAGGTTTGGTGGTTGCTGAGAAGAGCGAGAGCATGGATATCTGTTTCGTCACGGAGGGCGTGCAGCAGTTCGTCGAAGGCCAAGTTGCCGCTCGACCAGAGGCTTATCCGGCCGCGCGCAAAGCGATGAATGACGGCGGAGCCGCAGTGGTCGACGGGAGCGGCGAGGCGCTTGGCGTCGGTGCCCCTTATTACCGCTACACCGTCGGTCAGCGCAAGGGCCTAGGGATCGCATCTAATCGGCGACTCTACGTTCTGGATGTTGACGCAAGTGAGAACAAGGTGAAAGTTGGTGATGCGGCCGATTTGGAATCAGAAGGTCTGATCGGCGAGCGCCTTCATTGGATCGGCTCCGCTCCCAATTACGAGGAATCCGAGGTGGAGGACGCTGGGATCCGGGCCACTGTGCAGATTCGTTCCCAGCACGAGGGGGTGATGGCTGGCATTTTCCCACTGGCTGACGGTAGGGTGAGAGTCCAGTTCGACACACCACAAAGCGCGGTAACGCCCGGGCAGGCTGCCGTCTTCTACCTGGGTTCCAGAGTCTTGGGTGGTTGCTGGGTCGAGGCTCCGCTTCGGAGCGAAGTTGGCTCCCGAGAACCCTGAATCATGACCGATCCCCTTAGCAAGAGGCGCGACCCAGTTGCGACCAGAAAGGCCATCTTGGAGGCCGCAGAGGAATTGTTCGTCGACCGCGGGTTTGCCGCTACGTCGATGAGCGACATCGCCAAGCGCGCTGGAGTCACCAAGAGCCTGATTCATCACCACTTCGGCAGCAAGCAAGACCTTTGGGTCGAGCTCAAGCGGTTCCTATTGGCACATTATGCCGAGGTTCAGATGGAGCTGCTGGAAACTCAGACTGACGGTCGTGATCTGCTCCAGCAGTCATTCGAGACCCTGTTCAGCTTTCTGCGCGATCACCCGGGTTTTGTGCGGCTCAGTTCCTGGATGGATCTGGAGAAAGACCGCGGCCTTGCCGACCAGGCGTATCCGGATCTCGTGTTTTCCGGGATCGAACGCGTGCGTGCTGAGCAGAAGGCCGGTCGGATTCGCGACGACATTGAGCCTGCGCACCTGATTGCTGCGATGGTCTCGCTGTGCTCTCACTGGTTCCGCGCCCGCTCCGAGTTCGCTACTTTTTACGAGGGCCCAATTGAAGATTGGGACGAGTCGTACCAGCGTGCCATCGTGCAAGTCATGACGTCGGGTGTGGGTGCGCGTGGGAGCCGCGACGAGTGAGCTCTCGCTCGGAGCTCGCGCTTGAGGTTGTGAGCGGGCGCTTCGCGGTCTGCCGCGCAGATCCGGGCACCGCGCCGCCGGCACCTCCGGAGGGATCTTTGTTTTGGAGTCTTTCGATCACCGCAACCGAAGTCTCGTTGGTGTGCTCAGAGGACCAGGTTCCGGAAGGGTTCACCTCTGAGGACGGTTGGGGGGCGCTGGCAGTTGCAGGTGTTCTGGACTTCTCACTCGTTGGGATCCTGGCCGCACTGACCACCGCCCTGGCAGAGGCGCAAGTCTCAGTGTTCGCCGTTTCGACCTTTGATACCGATGTGTTGTTGGTGCGCGAGGCTCAGATGGGCCTAGCGATTGGAGCGTTACGGTCCGCTGGTCATGTGGTGAGAGCGGGCTGACTCACTACTTAGCAGGTCGCTGCTGAGGCGATGGTCAGCACCAATTCCCCCTTCCAGCCGGCACGCTTGCCGTCTTCAGCAACGAGTGCAGCGAGAGTCCCGCGGAGGGTCTCCTCGTGCAGCTTGGTCAGTTCGCGACTGAGCGAAGCAGGCCGATCTCCTAGCACCTCGAGGGCGTCTTGAAGGGTGCGCGAGATCCGGTGAGGTGACTCGTAGAGAATCAGGGTGTGCGGCAGCTGCGCATACTCGGCGAGGAACTTGCGCCGCTTTCCGGTCTTGGGCGGCGGGAACCCGGCAAAGGTGAAGGGGTGTGGAGCAAGACCGGAGACCACCAGAGCGGTCAAGAAAGCTGCGGGGCCGGGCAGCGCTTGCACCTCATGGTGGTGGTCGATGGTGGCCTTGACTAGGCGGTAGCCGGGGTCTGAGACCAGCGGCGTGCCTGCGTCTGAAACCAAAGCCACGGTCTCTCCACGATCCAGCCGCTCGATGACTTGGCTGACCCGCCCTGCCTCGTTGTGTTCGTGCACTGAGAGCATCGGTCGCTTCAGCTCGAGGTGAGCCAGCAGTCGGCCGGTGCGTCGCGTGTCCTCGCAGGCGATGAGATCAGCGGTAGCGAGCGCGTCCCTTGCGCGCGAGGAGAGGTCGCTCAGATTGCCGATCGGTGTTGCAACTAGCAACAAGCGGCCGCGCCGTGGATTCGTGCTCGAGTCTGAGGTTGGCAACTAAAGAGTGCCTTCTAGATAGAGGTCGCGATACTGCGCGTAGCTGCGCATGACCTTGATCACGTACTCGCGGGTCTCGGAGAAGCCCACCTTAGTGATGTACTCAGCCGGGTCGCGGGTATAGCAGTGTCGACCCCAGGTCTCGGCTTGATCCTCGCCAGCGTTGTAGGCGGCGAGAATGCGCTCAGGCCTGCCATCGAAGCGGATGGTGAGTTCCTGGAGGTATGCGGCACCCAAAGCGACCGACACTGCAGGCTTGTCTAGGTCATCGGGGCCCAAATCCTCGAAGCCGATTTTGGGTGCGTACTTCTCTGCCGTGGGGATGATGAACTGGGTCAAGCCGCGAGCCGCAGCACTCGAAGCGGCCGTTGGTTTGAAGCGACTCTCTTCTCGAATGATCGCGGCTAGGAGCAGTGGGTCGACCTTGAAGTGACGGGCCGCTTGTTCAATCAAGAACCGATAGGCGAAGGGGTAGAGCGCTCGCCGGAACGCGGTGGGTACCAATCGGGGTGGCGTTCCACGGGGAATCGACTTGGCTAAGGACTCTGCGATCAACAGGCCTTCTTGGGTCTTTCCTGCCCGCTGCAGTTCGAGCGCGGCGGTGAAAGCTAGGTTGGGTTGAGACGCTGGAAAAGCGCGCTGCACAGCACTACCGCCTTCAGACCAAACGCCAAGGCTCAAGAGCAAAGATTCTGCAGTTGCAGTGGGTTGGTTGAACAGTGGCCAGTCTTCAACGGGGACTGTGGAAGTCGGCGCTAGCTGCCGGCGCCGGTTGCGGCGCAAAAGGTCCGCCTCCAGCTGATCACGGGCCGAGATGCCGGCTTCGTGCTGGGAGCCGAGCAGGATCCAGGCGGCGTTGAGTCGCTTGCCCTCGGCCGCTAGACGTTCGCCCAGGCTTAGTGCGGCACTCCGGAGCTCACCGTGATCGAGACGGGCGAGGCCGAGTTGAGCGAGGGGGTGGAAGTAGTCTCGTTCGAGTGCCTCGACGTAGTGCTCGACGGCCTCTGTGGGCTCGGCTTCGAGCTCTGCGAGACGGCCGCGCCAATAAAGTGTCGGGATGGTTCGTTCGTCGAGCCCAGCGTCGTTGAGCCATTGTCTGACGTTGTTGACGCGCGACTGCGAAAGATGGGAACTACTCAAGAACAGAGCGGCGAGGCTGCGCTCCGATCGCATCTTGGTGGACGCTGACATCGCCGCGTAGTTCTTGAGTGCGATCTCCTCTTCACCGCTGCGCAAGCGCAAACGAAAACTGCCGAGCAACCCAGCGCCCGCATAGTCACCTTCGGGGTTGGCGTCGTGAGTGGCGATGAACGATGGTTTTGCTTCGGTCCAACGACCAGCTAGTTCTAGAGCACGCGAGCGGTGGTAGAGCGCGACGCTGCGATCGTTGGTTCGAGTGCTGCGTTCTGCCAGTTGCCCATAGGAGTCCGCAGCGTTGAGAAATTGGCCTTGCCAGAACAGACCACGCCCGAGTTGGAAGTGTGTCCTAAAGGTGGAATTGTTGCGTACCGGCGGCATCGGATTGGGGATCTGCGTGGCCAGCAAAGGTACTGCGCGGTCAAAACGGCGGTGCTGATGAAACGCTTGGGCGAGAGCTTTGAGCACTGTCGGTCGTTGGGTCTCGCTGATGTGGTCGAGCTCTGCGTAGAGCAGGTCAGCAGCAAGGAGGCCGACTAGGTCTCGGTAGCTCTCGGTCACCAGTCGGACTAGCGTGTCTCGGCCGGCCGCGGCACTTCTGCCGGTCTTGTCTCGCTGACGAAGTCCGCAGCGTGCCCGGATGAGATCCAGTTGGCGGCGTTCGGCTGTGCGTAGCCGTACGCTTGCGAGCCGTCCGAGCAAGCGACAGTCGCCGCCGGTTTCAAGTGTACGGGCAAGTATCGCTAGCGCTCTTGCGACCAGCGACCGCGGCGCGGACTGAGTCAGCACCTCAGTGGCGAGGGCAGCGGCCGCAGGAGTGAAACCTTGGTTCTCTTGCAGCTCAGCAAGGCGAATGCTCGCATGTTGGCTCAGTAGTGAATCACTGCTGATCACCGCAGCAAACGAATCGGCGGCCTCTTGGTTGCGGCGCATGCTACTGAGCAGATGCCCTCGCAGATACTGAGCGCCCACCGGATCCAATCCGGCGTTGGCGGCATCGAGACGGTTATCGACAGCCTCGAGCGCTTCTTCCAGCCGGTCCGCGGCTTGCAGGCGTACCAGCTCGACTCGTGGGTCCGACTCCGCTAGGTAGCTCGTGTTGGCCTCGGCAGCCGTTGCGATCAGAGCCAGCGCTACTGGAAAAACTGAAAGCACCGAGCTCTCTTTGAGAGCTTTTTGGGCGACTGATGTACGCGGGGTTGGAGTCATCGATAGCGTCACAACGGATCGGGGTGGGGCAAGGGAGGCGCCATCCTGGCATCGCAGTTCTACAACACCGCTGGCAAGGGCCTTGTTACTCGATGCGCTGTACTGGGACTCCTAAGGTCTGCAATTTTGATTCCATTCGTTCGTAGCCGCGGTCGAGATGGTAAATCCGATCGACGGTGGTGTCTCCTTGCGCGCAGAGGCCGGCCAGCACGAGGCACGCTGAGGCGCGTAGATCGGTCGCCATAACGGTGGCGCCAGTGAGGCTGGCGCAGCCCGTGACTCGAGCAGCATTGCCGTCGATCGAAATCTCAGCACCCATTCTACGTAGCTCGGGGACGTGCTGAAATCGGTTCTCAAAGACGCTCTCGACAATGGTCGACGTACCCTCGGCGCGGGTCATGAGGGCAAGGAACTGTGCTTGCAAGTCGGTTGGAAATCCGGGGTGGGGCGCCGTGATCATGTCGCGGGCCTTGAGTTCGGAGCCTCCGCTTGCTGTGATCGAGTGATCGGCGACCGAGATGTTGGCGCCGCAATCTGACAGCTTTTCGAGCAGGGGAGTGAGGTGAACGGCATCGAGGCCGGTGACGGTGACCGAACCATTGGTCATCACTCCGCCAATCAGATAGGTCCCAGCTTCGATGCGATCGCAAAGCAGAGCGTGCCGCGCGCGGGTCAAACGATCCACACCTTCGATAGTGATGGTGGCTGATCCGGCGCCGCTGATCTGGGCACCCATCGCCCGTAGCAGTGTCGCGAGATCTGAAATCTCTGGTTCTTGCGCGCAGTTGTCGAGCACGGTGGTGCCCTGTGCCAGGGTGGCGGCCATCATCAGGTTCTCGGTCGCGCCGACCGAAGGCATCGCGAATCGGTAGCGACATCCGGCGAGAGGCTTAGCTCCGCCACCTCGAGCACGCACGGTGACGTAGCCGTGGTCGAGTTCGACCTCCGCACCCATCGCTTCGAGCCCCGCGAGGTGTAGGTCGATCGGCCTTGCGCCGATAGCGCAGCCGCCTGGCAGTGAGACTCGCGCGTATCCCAGACGTGCCACCAGAGGCCCGAGGACGAGGACCGAGGCTCGCATGGTTTTGACCAGCTCGTAGGGAGCTTCTCGATCAGCTGCTAAGGCGTGGCAGCGGACCCTCGTGGGCGTGGCGTCGGTTGATCTCGTGACCTCTGCGCCGAGGTGCTCAAGCACGCGACCCATGGTGATCACGTCGCGCACCTGCGGTAACCGTTCGAGTTCGACGTCTTCGTCGGTCAGCAAGCATGCTGCGAGCGCTGGCAGCGCGGCGTTTTTGGCGCCGCTGGCTGCGATCGAGCCGTTGAGTTGGCCCGGGCCTTGGATGAGGAATGAATCCATGGGAACGTGTCACCGTGTCGAGTTGCGAGCGTTTGGAGCGCATCCGCTTGCGAGTGATTGTTTCAGAGACGCAGCAGCTGCGGTCCGCCGTTGTAGGGCCTAAGTCTTCAGAGTTCGCTTAACCGAGATGACCCGATCCCAGCCGGCGAGGTCGCTGGTCACGGTATCGGTTGTGAACCGCTCTTGCGCGATGTCTTCGACCGCGGCGCGTTGATTTGCGCCGAGTTCGAGGATCACCCGCTGGTCGCGCAAGAATGGCGTTTCAGGCCCGAGCAGGCGGCGATAGAAGGCGAGGCCATCGCCACCTGCGAATAGTGCCTGGTGCGGCTCGAAATCGGCGACTGTCGCGGGCAGGTCATCGTCGGTGGAGATGTACGGCGGATTGGAGACGACGGTGTCGAAGTCGGCGACGTTGAGCCCCTGGTAGAGGTCGGCTGCCACAAGTTGAACGCGCGGGGCTCGAAGCCCGTGTGCGAGGGTGTTCACTTGTGCGACGGCCAGTGCAGCGATCGAAATGTCCGCTGCCACGATTGTGCTTTGAGGGTGTTCCAGCGCGAGGGTAGTCGCGATGCATCCGGACCCGGTGCCGAGGTCCAGGATCCGTCGAGGGGGTGGCTTGAGCGCCTTGACCACATCGATCAAGTGCTCGGTTTCGGGACGCGGGATCAAGACACGATGATCGACTGTGAAAACTCGGCCGTAGAACTCGCGATGGCTAGCGAGGTAGGCGAACGGGACACCGTTGGCACGTCGGAGAATGAGCGCACGGATACGACCCGTTTGTTCGGCGTCACACGGTCGGTCGCCGTGAGCGAAGATCTGAGCTTCACTTAGGCCCAAGGCGTGCCCGATCAGAAGCCCCGCTTCGCGCGGCTCGATCAGATGGCCGCATGTCCTGAGTTGTTCTCTTCCCCAACGCCGCAGTTCATCGACAGTCGCTTGATCGGGCTGTGCCTGATCGGTCAGTGCCGGCCGATCGCTCAAAGCGATTTGTGCGGCTTGGGGGTCGAGGCGCGGGCCGGTGGCCAATTCCTTAGCGGCCCTTATGACAGGTCGCGATCAGCCGCCGATTGCATCTCTTCGGCTTTGAAGTGATTGGTGATCGGCTCGATCAACGGGTCAAGGTCGCCTGCGACGATGGCTGGCAACTTGTGCAGTGTGAGTCCGATGCGATGGTCGGTGACTCGGTTCTGCGGGAAGTTGTAGGTGCGAATCTTCTCTGAACGGTCGCCGCTGCCGACCATTTTCTTGCGCTCTTCAGACAGCTCCGATTCCGCCTTCTGTCGCTCCACATCGAGCAGTCGACTCTTGAGTACACGCAGTGCCTTCGCTCGATTCTTGATCTGGCTCCGCTCGTCTTGGCACTGCACCACGATGCCAGTGGGCAAGTGCGTGAGCCGGACCGCAGAGTAGGTGGTATTGACTCCTTGGCCCCCAGGTCCTGAGGAACAAAAGCGGTCGACGCGCAGATCCTTTTCTGCCACTTCGATCTCGATGTCGTCGGCTTCGGGCATGACCACTACTGTGCACGCCGACGTGTGGATGCGCCCCTGACCCTCGGTAGCGGGCACCCGCTGAACGCGGTGAACACCGGCTTCGAACTTGAGTTGGCTAAACGCCCCGCGCCCTTCGACGATAGCTGACACGTCCTTGATGCCGCCGACGTCCGACTCCGAAAGGTCGATGATGTTGACCTTCCAGTTCTTGGTCTCGGCGTAGCGGCTGTACATCCGAAATAGCTCACCCGCGAACAGCGACGCTTCGTCGCCGCCGGTCCCAGCTCGGATCTCAAGCACCACATTGCGCTTGTCGTTCGGATCCTTAGGGATCAGCTCGCGCTGTAGGTCGGTCTTGAGCTGGTCGATCTTGTTGGTGAGTTCGGCCTTCTCTTGTTCCGCGATGGTGAACAGCTCGTCGCCTTTGTCGAGCTCTTCGAGCATCTCAGTGGTTTGATCTAGCTCTTCTTGCACGCTGCGGTAGGAACGATACAGCTCCACTAAGGGCGCGATCTCAGCCATCGCTTTGTTGGTGTCGCGGTAGGCATTCGGGTCGGCGATGACCTCCGGGTCGCCCATACGAGTGGTGAGCTCGTCGTACGTGCGTTCGAGGGCTTGGAGTTTGTCGAGCATAGGTGGGTGGGGGAGATAAGGTCTCAAGAAATGAGAGCGCACCAGGTGCTGGTGCCAGGCCATCTGAGGTGGCGCTCTCTTGTGCGCCAAGCCTAAGCGAATCTCGGCTGCCGTAGGGAGCTGGCGCGCGAAACCTCAACGGCCAATCAAGGCCAGATCCCGGTGCTCAGCGCCTCATGCCGACCTTACCCAGCGAGGCTCTCAGCCGAGACGTTGAGCCGCTTCATCATTTCGTGAAGGGTGGTCGGCTTCACGTTCAGAAGCTGAGCCGCGTGCTTTTGCACCCCGCCAGTGGTTTGCAGGGCCTTGATGATCAGTTGGCGTTCGTAGTCAGAGACCGCTTCTTTGAGTGAGATGCCCCCCGAAGGCAAGGATGGGCTGCTGACGGAGCCGGGCTCGCTCTCACGCATGGAGTGAGGCAACAGGTTGGTGTCGAGAGTGTTGCCGGTTGAGAGCACTGTCGCTCGCTCGATGGCGTTTTCTAGTTCGCGCACATTGCCCGGCCAGTGGTAATCGAGCATGGCCTCCATCGCCTTCGAGTCGATGCTGTCGATTTCCTTTTCGTTCTCTTTGCAGTAGATCCTCAAGAAGTGTTGGGCGATCGGCGGGATGTCCTCGATTCTTTTGCGCAGCGGCGGGAGGTTGATGGTGATGACGTTGAGCCGGTAGAAGAGGTCCTCGCGGAAGGTGCCGGCTTCGACCATCTCGTCTAGGTTGGCGTTGGTCGCTGCAACGATGCGCACGTCCGCTTTCAAGGTCTCAACGCCACCCAAGCGCATGAACTCCTTCTCTTGGATGACGCGCAGAAGCTTGGACTGGGTGTCGACGTTGATGTTGCCGATCTCGTCGAAGAAGATGGTGCCGCTGTCGGCGACTTCAAAAAGGCCCTTCTTGTTCGAGATGGCACCGGTGAACGCTCCTTTGACGTGACCGAACAGATTGCTCTCCAGGAGATCCGAGGGCATCGAACCCGAATTGACGGTGACGAAGGGCCCGTCCTTGCGCTTGGAGTTGCCGTGGATCGACTTGGCGACCAACTCCTTGCCGGTGCCGCTTTCACCGAGGATGAGGATGTTGCTCTTCGACGGCGCGGCGAGACGAATCAGCTCGAACACCTCTTGGATCGGCTTGCTCTTGCCGATGATGCTGTCGAACCCGAAGCGGTGGTCGAGACGTTGGCGCAGCCGGCGGTTCTCCGTGGTGAGATGCCGGCGTTCCAGCCCCTTGCGCAGCGTGATCCGCACTTCCTCGTTCTTAAAAGGTTTAGGTAGGTAGTGGAACGCGCCATCGCGCATTGCTTCGATCGCGCCTTCGATCGAAGAGTAGGCAGTAATCACGATCACTACCTGGTCGGGATCGCGCTCGCGGATTCGGCGCAGGACTTCCTGGCCGCGCATGTCGGGCAGCATGAGGTCAAGCAGGACGAGGTCGATGTCCTCTTTCTCCAAGACGTCCAAACCCTCGGTGCCGGTGCGGCAGGCGATCGGATGGTGGCCCTCCTTGCGGATCAGGGTTGTCAGGATGTCTTGAAGGACCTCTTCGTCGTCAATGATCAGAATGTTCAACGGGATTTCCTATTGCGGATCGAGTGGGAGAGTAGATGCATGCGAGCGCGCTGTTCAGTTGGCTTGCGGGCTGGAATTTGCGTCGCCTGAGAACGGGCCACATTTGGGCAGAATGATCGACAAACGGCAACCGCCGCTGGAACGATTCTCCGCTCGTAGCTCACCACCGTGGCGGCGGATGATTTCGTAGGAGATGGAAAGGCCGAGCCCGGTGCCACCGCGGTCGAGTTTGGTGGAGAAGAAGGGGCGAAAGATCTTGGGCAGGTCGTGGGCCCTAATGCCGGGTCCGCGATCAAGGACCGTCACTTCTACTTGATCTCCACGATCCGTTGCTTCGACTTCGATTGTCGCGAGTTCTTCTCGCTTCGCTGCCGGCCGCTCGACGGTCGCTTCAGCCGCGTTGAGCAACAGGTTGTTGACGACCTGCAGCAGCTCGCCTTCGTCGCCCGAAATGGCAAGATCCTCGGGCCATTCGCCTATGAACTTGACAGCCACATGGGCTGCGGCCAAGCGAGGGCGCAGCAAGTCAATGCTTTCCTCGAACAGCGGTCGTAGGCGGACCAATTCGAGTTGCGGACCGGACGCACGCGATAGCTCCAACAGATTTCCGACAATGCGCGATGCTCGGAAGGTCTGACGCTCCATCTTCTTGAGAATCTCGAAGCGTGGGTCGGTCTCGGGTGTATCTTGGAGCAGCATCTGAGCGTAGCTCGAAATGCCGGTAAGCGGTGTGTTGACCTCGTGCGCAACTCCAGCCGCCATGACACCGAGTGCCGCTAGTCGCTCCTTCTCTTGAAGAGCACGCTCCATCTTGGTCAGCTCTGTCACATCGTTGACCACCAACACGCGGGTGCCGTTGTCGGTAGCGCGGTGCAGACTGGCGAGGCTGACTTGGACGTGGCGAACCTTCTTGCTGTCGTGAAGGTCATCAGTGGTCGAAGTGCTGTGACTTCCGCTTTCAAGGAGCGCATCACTATCGCTGGCCCTCGAGAGGGTCGTCTCAAGGATGCCGCTTTCAGGCTCAGGCAACTGGATCGGTAGCACCTCGCCGATCGGTAGGTGACGCATCGCCTCGCGACCGCGCTTGACCAGATCGGAGAAGGCGAGATTTGAGTGCATGATGCGATCCCGATCGTCGAGGACGGCGATGCCAGCAGGCGACGACTCGATAATCTCCTCGTTGAACTGTTGCAGTTCAGACACCTGCTGTAGTCGCTGCTGCATCTGTTCGAGCAGCTGTGCGTTCTCGATCGCCAACGCTGCTTGGTTGAGGATCTGCCGAATCAAGTGAGAGTCCGCACTGTTGAGCGGGCTGTGGCCAGACTTGTAGCCGGTAGCGAGCACGCCGACCGGTCGATCTCGAACACGCAGTGGAAACGCGGTTCGGTAGCCGTAGCCGAACAGCTCGTCTTCAATATCTGGATCGAGGGTTGGCAGGCTCTGCTGTTCGATGCGGATCCAGTCGAGTTCCCAGAAGCGCTCGCCGATCGCCTCCTGTGGCAAGAAGAAGGTGTCGGTCAACGACTCGGGCGTCACCGGATGAAACTCATCGCCAATGAGCAGGAACAGGTTGCAGCGTTCCAAGTTCATGGTTTCTTCGAGTTGACGAGTGAGATTGGCGCACAGCGGTTCGAGGTCGCGTTCGTGCAGGAGTTCTTCGCCGAGGTCCGCCAGCGACCGGCGCCGAGCGAGTCCTCCGCGGTATTGAAAGCGTTCGAGGGTCGCGCCGATGCTCTGCTTGGTCGGCACCAAGAGTCCGGCGACCAGGAGTCCGCCTGCGATGGTCGAGAGGTTGCGGGTCCACTCCAGGTTGGACGGGATCTGATTGCGAATCAGGAGATTCAAGAGCGAAAAGCCGAGCCCGCCGAGCATCAGGGTCATTGCGTAAGTGGTGGCGTTGCGCAGGATGATCGCGACATCCCACAGTCGGTAGCGCAGCAGCGCCCAGGCGAAGCCAAGCGGCACCAGCCCTAGCGGCAAGACTGCGACCACCTGCAGCAGTTCGGGCGTGGGCAGGCCGAGCGACACCGGTGCGATGTAAAGAGCGAGAAACGGGATGTAGCCCGCGGCCATACCGGCTGCAATCCACAGGATCTGGCGCCGCTCCTCCCAGCCAGCGCTGTGGCGACTTTGAGCAATGAGGGCGACCAGCGCCATCAAGGAGAAGCCCGCCATCATCAGGAGGCCGGACCGATCCAAAAGAAAAACGAGGGCATCTGTTGGCCGCGGTACCAGCCGCTTGACCCCCAACGCCATGTCGAGTTGCACCGCAAGAAGAACGGCTGCCGGAGCGTAGAGGAGGGCGAGCACTCGCTTTGAGATATGCCCAGGCTTGCCTGCAAGCCGCAGCGGTCGCGGAAATATCAGGAAGAAGTGCAAGGTCAGCGGTGATAGCAGCGCCCGACAGAACAAGTCTAGGAAGTAGAACAGCATGCCCAGCTGGTCCGGCGGCGGCAGGCTCGGACTGATCAAGTAGAGCAGGGCCGAACACGTGCACCAGACGACGAAGAGCGCGACCTGGCCGCTCAACCCTCGCAGCAGGGTATACAAGCCAATGAACAGGTAGGTGACGCCGATCAAGGCCAACACCAGGTAGGCGAAGTCAATCCGCAGCGGTGGTCTTCGATGAGCTCCTTCTTGCAGTTCGCCGTTGCGAGTGAACGCGACCTGGCTGGTGTGTGCGCTGGTCAGAAGTTGTTCGACTTCCTTGCGCGTGGTCGGGAACTGCCCCTCGACGAGGATCAGGATGTCGCCTGCTTGCAGCTCACTGGCGTTGGTGGCGCGCTCCACTAACCAACCTGCGGTTGTCGAACTCAGCTCGACCCCGGAGGACTGGAACCCGTTGACCTTTCGGTTGAACGAGAGCACAGAGAGCAGAACTGCGATCGCTAGCATGGCAAGCAGGGCCAACGTGCTGACTCGCGACCCAGCAGACTTGGGCTGCAGGGCTCGCGGTTCGAGGCCTCCTCCATCTGGCGGACTACCGCCAGAGGTCGACTCTAGGTGAGTCGGTTCACCGACCGCTGGTGTTGGCCCGTTGGAGGTGTTCACAGGAGAGGGTGGTTTGCTCGACGAAGCGTAGGATTGGTGCCAAAGAGACCGGATGTCTCAAGGTTCAAACTGTTGAAAGCACGAACTGTGCCACTCCTCATCATGCCACCAAGAGACCAGCAAGGTCGGCTCAAGGCCCTGTGAAGAAAACAATTTGGGGGTGGCCGTTCAGTTTTTTGATTTGGCTCCGATTGCTTGGATGTGGTCAGCATGTCGCCACCGGGGGCTTCCGGGACGTCGGGCTCTGCTCAGGCAGTGCGGCCATGCAACGCCTTTGGTCAACTGAAGAATCGACCAGGACGGTCTCTGTATCTGACACCTAAAACCGGAGTGCGATGCCGCCTAGGATCCTGCGCGAGAGTTCGTCGTTTGCCTGCGCTAGGCGCTGCTCTTCCCCCCGGCTGACCTGCATGTCGAGGATCAGGTTGAGGTTCTGGGAAAAGCCCATCAATCGCGAGAGCCCCTGAGTGATCTGCAATTGCACGCGGTCCTTTGCGATGGGGTCCTGTGCCGCGATGCCATCGCGGTTCTTGAGGTGTTGCTCAACAGAGTGGAATGACAGCACCACGCCGGTTTCGGTGGCCTCGAACTGCCCTTCGAAGGAGGTCACCATATAGCTGACTTCGTTCTCGAGTTCGGTGCCGACCGCGCCGCCGCCGCCTCGAGCAATGTTGGAGGCAAACCGCGTCATGATCTGAGGTGTCAGCCGGTGTGAGACGGCGAAGTGCACTTCCGGCAGGCGGTCGCCGTCGACCAAGAAGACGCTGTCGAGCTCGTTAAAGAGGTCGTCACTGAAATAGAGGCGGATGGTGTCGGCGAAGTGGCGGTACAGCGCACCGAACTCCACCGCGTCGCCGTCGCCCAGTTCGCGGGTCAACTTGAGACGGTAGCAACCTTCCTCGGCCGCTGTGCATTCGAACTGCTGACGGTGGTGCGCAGGCAAGAAATCGGCGGTCCAGTCATCGGCGTTTTCGTGCAGCCGCTGTCGAACCGAACCCTCTGCGGTCCATTGGTTGGGCAAGTTGAGGACTATGCCGGCGTGAGGAGTGAAGGCGACTGCGCCTTCCCACAACGTCGTGAACAGCCCGTATTGCAAGGACAAGGACCGCTTGACGTCGAGCGCTCCCAATCCGAATAGGTCGACGCGCTCAGTGATCGGGCGGCTGGGAGCCACGGCTGTCGCCCGCTGCTGGCTCAAGGAGAGTGGTCCGCGCTCGCGGTACCTGACGCCGGTCTCAACGTTGGTTCGTCGCGATATGCGCTGGTTGTAGGTGCCCTCGATATCGAAGGTCCTCGACGAGTCTGGCACCGCGAATAGGTCGGCCCTCGCGTCTCGGTAGTAGTTGGTTTCAGAAGTGTAGTTGGCGGAGATGGCGGTGCGACCGGCGCCCACGGATCCTTCCCAACCAACGCCGTAGCGCTCCAGGTCGATGGGGTTGATGCCATCCTGCAAGGAGCCTGTCCGGGTGGATACTTTGAAGTCGCCCGAGCTCTCATGATGCAGGTTGAAGGCCATCGATTGGGCTCGGCCGACGGTGTCAGCGTGCTGCGTCTTGAGCGTGCGAAAGTTGCCGACAAGGTCGACGTCAAGGTCGCCAACCTGGCCTGAGATACTCACGTGGCCACCGATCACATTGGCGTTGGGTGTGCGCGCGAAGTCACCGGAGCCGCTGAGCGCGTGCATGTTGGCGACGAAGGTTCCCGTGTTGGGCGTGAGCAGACGCGGCATCTCCTGATCGCGCATGGGTGCCGCATGCGCGATTCTGATTTCTCTTAGAACATCGGCGGGAATCCGCTTGCGGATTTGCCAAAAGTCACTTGCTGTGTCGTTTTCGTCCAGCCGAAGTTTTGAGGTGTCGGGGAACAGCTCGAACTGGAGTTCTTGAAAAGCGCTCGCCGTTGTGCGGGTGACCAAGACCACTGCGGGCAGGAAGCCAGTCTTGTGCACGATGAGCTTGTAGACCCCGGCGGGCAGCGCGGCAAAGGAGAATCCACCACCGAGGTCGGTTTGCGCCTTGTGGATGGTGAGGTCGGTGACTTGGTATGCGTAGACCCCAGCGTCGGGCAGAGGCACCGAACCGTGCCCGCGGTATCCGGCGCTGACTGTACCCACCAGGCCAGCAATCGCTTGCGCAGGCCGAGCTGCTCGATCGGTTGCCGGGCTTAGGCCCCTGTTGGCCGATTTGTTGACCGGTGCCGCCGAGGATGCCGCTGCGGTGAGCGATGCAAGGAGGAGCATGGCAATCGCGCGAGCGCCTTGGGCAAGACCTGGCAGATCCGGCATAGGGTGCCGAAACCGCGACGTGGTCGCGAGGGCTCTCGGGGTGGGGTGCGATTGCGACATCTTGGGGTGAGCAAGGCCTGGCTGAGGTTGCAACTGGTGGTCTCCCTGGCAGGAACCTGACTCATTAGTATAGCTGCAGGTGCTGGAGCTGACATGGCTGCCAGCGCTCCAACGAGGAGTAGCACGTAGGGTCGTCGGAAAGAGAACCGCCTATTCGTCGTGCGGTATTCCGGATGCGCCTCTGGTGCGGTTCAAACCCTTAGAGCGGGGCGGAGTTGCAGGCGCCAAAAGGCTACTGCCGGTGGCCGGCTGCTAGTACCCAAACCCGGGCCGCACCCGCGTGCAAGAGGAGCTCAGTGGCGCGGTTTGCAGTTGCGCCCGAGGTGACCAGATCGTCGACAATGAGGACGTGTTTCTTGCGTACCCTCCGCACCGAGGCGCTAGCTGTTGGCTTCAGATGCATTGTTTTGCGGGCATTGCGTCGACGGTCGATCCCGCTGTCGAGCGATGACTGCTCTTGGAGGCCGCGGCGGGTAAGCGGTTGAACTATCGGGCGCTGCAACAGTTTGCCGACCGTGCTCGCCATCGCTTCTGCTTGGTTGAAGCCGCGTTTGAGACGGCGAAGCCAAGGCAGAGGTATGGGGACCAGGATGTCGACTCGACAGAGTTCCTCTGCGTACTTGTCCCAAGCGAGGCGGCCTAGCGTCTCGGCGAGGTAGGCCAAGCGACGGAACTTGAGCGCCTGAATCACTCCATCGAACGGCGGTCGGTAGTCATACAGCGCGAAGAGGCGTTGATAACTCGGCGGGTCCACGATGCACCTGAGGCAGTGGTGTGAGCCGGATCCGAGTCGGGTGCTGAGACACTGAACGCAGCGAGCGCCGGATAGTCTCTCCAGGCCGCTACGGCAAACTCGGCAAAGGCCGAGGTGGTCGACCTCGGCCCAGGTCGCACAGCTCAAGCATCGGGTCGGCACGGCAAGGTCCAGAACGGTTCTTGCGAGCAGTGAGGCACCGCGTGCCTCGCGAGGTTCCGTTTGGTGGTGGATTCTCTTGGTGTGCATGTTCGGTATACGGGCATGGGTTGCAATGGTCTCTCCCTCCTCTATAGACGCGCTGAACAGCTGGGTTCTGCTCGTTGATGTTGTGAACCGTCCTTGGACGTAGTTGGGCGCTTGCACGTAGACGGCGTGGAGTCAGGTGGGTCGCTATACTCACGAACCGCACTTAGGGCACCAAAACCTTAGAGCCACAGAAGCCTTAGAGACTTAGAAGAACGGGCATCGCGAATGCCTGCTGGGAGATGACGTTGCCGAAGAAGACGCCCAAAAACATTGAATTCACTGGTTCCCGGTTGGATTGCACCCCAACGGCAAGAGCGAGTCGATCTTTCGGTCCCACGGTGCTCAGCGCGCTGTTGCTGGCTCTGCTGTTCACCGTCCCAGCGACGGCAAACGAGAACAAGAACTTCTCGATCGGCCTGAGCGGTCTGGTTGGTGGACCCTTTGACGCCGATTCAACCGGGCCAGATCCCGGCTTGGACAACAGCGGATTCTCGGCGCACTTCGCTTGGCGCACCCAGCCGCAGACCAAAGTCGTCGCTCGCATTGCCAAGATGGATTTGGAAGGCGAGACCATTGGCACTTTCGCTGACCCCGAAATCAGCTATCTCAACGTGGGTGGCGAGTACACGTTTCGCGAGCCGTACTACACCTCAGGCTTCTACATTGGTCTCGGCCTCTATCGCCTAGAAGGACTGCCGTTGGCCAACACCACCAACACCACCAACACTGGCAACACCGGCAGCACCGCCCTTGCGGGCATTGCGGCTCTGGGCACGGAAGAGGAGTCCACTCTAGGCATTGCGCTTGGTGTGACAGCGGATTTCTCGATCCTAGAGAGCGTCTCGCTGTTCGCGGAGCTCTCGTTTCACTACGCTGACCTTGACCAGGTCTCGTTCCTTGGTTTCCTGCACGTAGGCATCGCCTACCACTTCTGAGCGAAACGTTCGCTAAGTCTGAGCTGCGCATCCGTTGACTTGCGTTGTTCGGCATAGCTAGACTCCAGCGCTCTGTTGCAGAGATTGTGGGGCCGTAGCTCAGTTGGGAGAGCGCCTGAATGGCATTCAGGAGGTCGTCGGTTCGATCCCGATCGGCTCCACCAGCTCCGTGCTGCGCTTGTCGCAGGCATCGCCGATCGGTCGCGGTAGAAGCGACGTCGGCCTTTGGCCGCCGGCGCTTGTTTCGATCCAACATTGCGACGTTGTTGATCTTGGGGAGAGAGCGGAGGGAGGTTGTTTGGTTCTTCGAGCGACGCTCGACTTTGTCGTGCTTGGAGCGAGTTGGGATGGGATGGCTTTGGTTCCGTGCGTTTCGGCACGGGTTCTAGCCCGTCGACGTCGGCCTTTGGCCGCCGGCGCTTGTTTCGATCCAACTCTGCGACGTTGTTGATCTTGGGGAGAGAGCGGAGGGAGGTTGTTTGGTTCTTCGAGCGATGCACGACGTGTCGTGTGTCCAGTGCTGGTCTCGTTCGAGGATCTGACGCGTCCCTTCCCGCAAGTGATTTGAGCGACGCTACCCTGATCTCAGGAGCAAGGCCAGAGCGAAATGAGTGGTCGCGGTGTTGTACGGTGGGCTGCTTTACGAGCTTGCGCACCCAACCTTGCGTTCTCCGATTCAAGGCCGAGATCTGTACCAATCCAGAGCGCGCCGCTTGTCGAAGTGACGATCTGAGTGTGAAGCTAGATCCCGTGCTTCGACGAAGGCGTACCAATAGTTCTGTCGATGCACTTGAAGGGATCTAGCGCGATGGCGAGTGCGAGTTTGAGCAACGCTCCTCCAGACTGGATCGAGATTACTCGCCTATGAAAACTGTTATCCAAATCCGTGCAGCTTTCTCTCGTTGGCATCAACGGGGTGGGACTTCACAGGCCGCGGCGTTGACGTTCTTTTCACTGTTTGCGATTGGGCCGGTGTTGACGGTGAGCCTTGCGGTTGCCGCGGATGTTTTGGGTGATGCGCGGGCGCGAGATGATCTTGAGGCGTTCTTGCTGACGTTTGTGAACCCTGAAGCGGCGAGGGCCTTGGTGTCGTTGCTGGATGCGGAGAGCGGGTTCTCGTTGGGTTCAGTGTGGACGGTGCAGGGGTTGTTGCTGTTGGTAGGCGCGGGGGCGTTCATGCGTCAGCTGCGACGGTCGCTTGAGGGGGCGAACTTGGTGGATCGCTCGAGCAAGCGCGCGGTGGTGTTGGGTGTGCTGGTCAACCGGATGGTGGCGGTCGGTTTGGTGATTGCTGCGGTCGCTGGATTGATTTTCTTGAGCTTGGCTACGGCGGTGCTGAGTGGTGCGCTCCGGGCCGTTGACGCGGGTCTAGAGATCGGCGGGTTTGCTTTAGGGCTCGCTGACAGCGTGACGACGCTGTTGATCGCTTGGCTGAGTTTCTTTGCGCTCTATCGATTCATCCCGAAACGAAGGCCGCTGGCTCGTGTTGCAGTTGGAGCAGCGCTCGGGGTAGCGGTGGTGTTTGTCTTAACTAAGACTCTGCTTTCGCTCTATCTCGCACATGTCCCTTGGGGGACGTCGTATGGCGCGGCTGGGTCGTTGGTGGTGACTTTGTTGTGGTTGTTTGTGGTGTTCAATCTCTTGTTGATTGGGCACGAGTTGGCCCAGGGGTGGTCACGGATGCGGGAGTCAGCGACCGAGCACGTCGGCTGAGCAGGCTGAGTTGCCGGGTCGAGCGATTTGGGTTGATGTGTAGGCGTTCTTGCTGAGAACGCCCCTTGGCCTCAGCACTGGCAAGAGAACAGAAAATGAGGCTTCAGTTCGCCTAGTAATGGGCTCGATGGGTCTAGGTGTTTCCTGAAAGGACCGCAACTGTTTTGAAACCTGGGGCATTGGCCGGTCGTCTTTCTTAACGACGGGCGATGAATGATGCAGTTCTTGCCCTCCACTTATCCCACGGAGGTTCTCACCAATGATTGATTCAATGCACAACTTTGCGACTCATCGTCCACTGAAGAAGCGTCTGGCCGCGTGCCTGGCTGTTTTGGCCGTACTGTTCATGGTTGCCGGCCCAGCAGCGGCTGCCTCCGACCGTTGGTTGCACGTCAAAGTCGATGAAGACAACGGTTCCAAGGTCAATCTCAACCTGCCCTTGAGCCTGATCGAAATGGCGCTCAATCTGGTCCCTGACGACGTTACAACTGAGATCACGGACGAGGTTCGAGTCGAGCTGAATGACGCCGGATTCAACGTCGATGATCTGCGCAGCCTATGGGTTGAGCTACGCGACGGTGAGGACGCGACCTTCCTCACGGTAGAAGACGAAGACACCACGATTGCGGTACGCAAAGTGGGCGACTTTTTCATCGCTGAGACCGTTGGCGGCTCGGACACCCAAGTCAATGTGCGCTTTCCTGCGCCAGTCATCGATGCGTTGTTCTCGGGTCCTTCGGACTCTCTCGACTTTGCAGCGGCTGTACGAGCACTCGCTGACTACAGCGATGGCGACATGGTCACTATCCGCGATGAGGGTACGAGCGTTCGCATCTGGATCGATTCATCCAACGATAGCTAGTCGAGGGCTCAATCCGCCCAATGAAAGCTTGCTGAGAGGTCCCCTATGAACAGCGGGGCTTCTTTGGCAGAGTCCCCTGAGTCCTGAACTGAAACGCGAGTCACAAACATGATCACTCTGGCAAAACTGTTTTTGGTCGTCGCCGTTGCTTCGGCGGGCGCCTGCGGCATCGGCACCTTGGGTACTGCGGTCTATCTCTATAGTGGCGGTATCGCTGCAGTGGATGTGGAGACGGCGGATGTCGATCTGTTCATTCCGGTGCCTCTGCGGTTGCTGGATGTTGGTATAGGGGTCGCGCGTTTCGTGGTGCCTGACTTCGACATCGAGCGCGAGTTGGATGCCGAAACGCGCGAACACCTTAAAGAGATGCAGCCGATGATCGACCAGCTGGTTGACGAACTGGGCAGCCTGCCTTCTGGCGAGCTGGTTCGCGTGCGTAACGGTGAGGACTTGGTGGTGATTCGCTCTGCGCGGGGCCACCTCAAAGTAGAGGTGGATACCCCAGATGCGCGAGTACGAGTGAGTCTGCCTCAACGTGGCGCGCGTCGCGTGTCGAAACAGGCACTGGCTCTAGCCGGAATGTGAAGGCTCCGAGGAGTGCCCAAGAAGGGCACGCGAGGTGCGGCGACGCCTCCTCGAGGGCGCAGATTAGCGCGAGTCCCCGGATTTCCTCAGCAAGCCTTCTTAGCCGTTTGGCCGCGAGGCCGCGGCCAAACGAGTCGCTAGCCGGTCACGTCTTCAAGCATTTTCCTGAAGGCTTCGGCCTGTTCGTCCATCGTCGCCTGTGGCCCGACTGCCTTGAAGAACCAGGGGCCTCCGGGGCCTTCAACCACGGCTCCTAAGAGCACGTAGTTGGGCTGGTCGCTGTTCGGAAAGGTGCCCATGGTACTGGCCTTAAGAGTGCCAGCTTGACGGATGGTGGTGACCAGGAAGTCCCCTGTTCCGAACTGGTCTCGAGTAGGGACAGCCGCCGCGTCTTGCATCTGTCCGACCCAGCGGCTCAGATTGTCTTCGACGCTGCCGCCGCCACCGGGGCCGAAGAAGAACACCGTCAGTTGGCCGGCGCCGCCCGAACCATTGATCGCTGCTTGTGCCGCGCGCATGCTGGAGGACGGTTGCTCGCGGTCCCAGCCTGCAGGCAGGCTGAAGTTCAGACCAGCCGCGTTGATGGTCTGAATACCTTCGGGTGTTGGGACCGTGGTGTCGCTGAGGGTTGGTTCACTGGTAGTTGTTTCGCCTGCGGGCTCCGAGCCGCATCCGATCAGAAGTGCGACAAGGGTGGCGACGCCGAGGATGGTGAATTGAAGACGAGGGAGAGTGTGCATTGTTGAAGCTCCGAGAATGAAGTCTTAGGTTCTAGTTGATGAAGCGCACCGAGCAAGTGGCGCCGGCGTGTTTGGGTTCTTGGTGTTGCGGAATGCGAACCAGTCCATTGGCCACACCATAGGCCAGGACGTCGTGCGATCCACGGGGTGGCTTGGGTGTGGCGCGAAGTTGGCCGCTATCGACGCGCAGAGCACACGGCAGAAAGCGGTCTCGCCCATGAGCACCGGGAAGCGGCGCTTCGAGGATAGCGGTCAAGCCGTTTGACCAAGGAGCTGCGGTTTCGCCCCGCAGCTTACGAAGAGCGGGTTCGACGAACAGCCAGAAGGTGATTTGTGCCGACGCTGGATTGCCGGGCAGACCAAAGACTAGGCCTTCTTTGTGCACTGCGGCAACCACAGGTTTCCCAGGTTGGATGGCAACACTGTCGAACAAGAGTTCACAGCCTTGATCTTTGAGCATGTCTTCGACCAGGTCGAACTCACCCATCGATACTCCGCCTGAGAGCAGCAGGACATCTGACTTGAGCCCCTCTTGGACTACTCGACGGAGTGCGTCTCGATCGTCCTCTACGATGCCAAGACCGGTCGCTTGAAGACCAAGGCCGGTTAGTGCTGCGTGGAAGAAGGTCGAATGCGAGTCGCGGATCTGGCCTGGTGCGGGTGTTGCCTCAGGACCCACGATCTCTGAACCGGTGGTGGCGTAGGCGACGCTCGGATTCCGATGGACGGGGATTCGATCGAGGCCATGGGTTGCTAGCAGACTAGTGGTGGCCGAGGTCACCTGCTGGCCCGAGCGCATCAGCGGGCTGCCGATTCTGCTGACTTCGCCTTGGCGTCTGATGTGCTGCCCGCTGGTGGTGCTGCTAGCCTGTGGGAAGGTCACCCGATCGCGGCTCACATTGACGTTCGCAAGTTCGACCGGAACCACGCGATCGCAGTCCGCGGGCACTGGAGCGCCGGTCATGATCCTCGGGATCACCGGCGGGCCCGAGTCGGCGACGAGATTGCTGAGAGCGAGACCGGGTGCCTGCCCCGCCGCGATCGTCGGGCCGATCGCGGCGTTGAGGTCACCGTTGAGTATGAGGCCTTGCGGAATGGCAAAGCCGTCCATTGCCGAAACATCACTGGGCGGCACGTCGAGCGTGGCGTTGAGATCGTCGCTCAATACGCGTCCGCAGGACTGACTTCTCGAAACAAGTGTCGTTGCGAGCGGCATCAGGTGAGGCTCTAGTGCGGCCCAAGCTTCGTTGACGGTAAACATCGCCGAATGGTATTCGGTTTGACTACTGTTTCTTGATGGATTGCTGCTGAGAGCTGCGGTTTGTTCCTTGAGAAAGCGGTATCATCGACAGCTGTTTAGCTGATCAGCGGATTGCGGGATAGCGTAAAGGGCGAGTAAAACCCGTCTCCTTGGTCAAGCTGTCTCTCCTCGAGAGCATGAGGATTGGCATCGAAGCGCCGCTCAATGATTGCCATCAAGAGTGAGATCTGTGCAGAAGAAGTATCAGTTTCGCGGAGACCTGAGCGAACAGCCGCTGGCAGAGATGCTGATGAAGATCTATCAGTACCGAGTGCCTGGAGTGATCGAGTTGACCCACGAAGAAGTGGTCAAGCGCATCTATGTGCGCCGTGGTTTCGTGGTCTACGCCACATCGTCTGAACTCAAGGACTCGCTCGGTAGCTATCTGCTCGAAACCGGTATGTTGTCGCGCGATGATTTCCGGCGCACCATGCGCGAACGCCGTGGCTCCAAGAAACGCTACGGTCAGATTCTGGTCGATCAGAACCTGCTGGCACCCGCCGACTTGTACCGCGCAGTCCGCCGTCAGACCGCCGAGATTCTGTGGGGTCTGTTCCGCTGGGAAACCGCGCAGGTCACCTTTAGTGTTGGCGACTACTCCGACCCCGCTCCCACCGCGATTCAGATCCCGCTTCGCCAGGTGGTGAAGATTGGCGTTCGCCGCAGCGAAGATTCGCGTGGTCTACTCGGAAGGGTTGGCGGCAAGAAGACAATCCTCAAGCCAAGCTTCGAGTTTGAAGACCTGGTCGAGGTCGCTCTCGATCGAGAAGAGTACGACCTACTCACTCTGGTCGATGGAGACCGAACCTTGCTCGATATTTGTGCCGACGGCCCCTTCGACACTCTCACCAACGGTCGCCTACTCTACGCCTACTGGGTCCTTCGCCTCCTCAAAGGTCGACCCTCGCCGAGCGCCTCCGGTTCGATCAAGATTCGCTTAGAAACTCGCCACGACAAGAGCGGTGCAACCAACAACTGATCTGGCGAGCACTCTGGCCAAGACAAGTAAAATTCATTCTGAGAGAGCGTGTTGATGATTGGGACCAGGGCATGTTGCAGCTAGCAGTCGCGGAGCGCGCGCAGCTGCGTCAATCGCCTAACATTCCGACCAGCTTCTTCCCACGCGATTCCTCTTACACCATTCTTCCCGCACGGATCTTCTCAACTGGGCTCATCTCAAGACCGCGCTTCTCAACACCACTTTCCCAACACCACTTTCCCAACACCACAGGGTCCCGCCACTCCCATTGCGACGCGCCGAATGCGCTTGGAGCAAGTAGGTGGTATGGAGACCCCGTGATTTCATCACAAGGTCTCCAGATGCCACTCTTCGAATACCAATGCCAGGAATGTGACGCCAAGATCGAGGTTATCCAGCGCGTTGGCGCTCGCGCTCTTAAGAATACAGAGTGCGACGACTGCGGTGTTGTGCGACCGGTCAAGAAACTCCTCTCGGCACCCGCCTTCCAGTTCAAGGGCGAGGGTTGGTACGTCACCGACTATGCGGACAAGAAAAAGGAGCAGCCCGAATCCAAGAGCGACAACGGCTCCGCTGACGGAGACTCCAAGCAGTCCAGCGAAAGCAAGCCGGCGAAGAGTGAGAAGACCTCTGGGGATAGCTCATCGAGTACCAAGCCCAAGGCGAAGGACTCGAGCAGCAAGTCATCGTCGAAGGATTCCAGTAGCTCGAAGCCAAAAAGCTCCTAGGAGCTTGCTGAAGGAGTCCCGTGGTGCTCGTTTCGCCGCCCTTGGATGCCATTTCGCGTGGCTATCTCGAGGGAGGCGATGCGGCCCCACGGGAGGCTGGCGCACTGCCATCGTTGACCGAGCGACGCGCGAAAGGGCGGCAAGGGCGGCGAAACCCGTCGGGCACGGGGGTTTGCGGCTCCTGGATGTCGTTGCGCCTCCTCGACAATGCTACGGCATTGCCTGCGTCGGCGACGCCTTACCAGAAGCCGCAGATCCCCGCGCGAGCATCGCGCGATTTCTTCAGCAAGCTCCTAGGCCGCTGTGAGCGCGGCTCTGCAGACGGCCACACTTCTTGCGGGATTGATTCTTGCGCTGGCTGGCGTGGCTTGGACGTTGGTGTTTCTTGCACGCAAGCTTGGAGTGCGTATCCCGATGCGCCTGATCGTTGGGTCAGTGGTCCTGCCGCTGGCCGTGTTGCTGCCGTGGCTGGGGCCCGATCAACTACTCGCTCCGACCGACTTCTTGAGCCATCAGCTGGTACCTGGGGCGAAAGCACTGGACGATCCCACACGTTACGAACTGCTCAACGATGCCATTCTCCAGTTCTTGCCCTGGGAGATGGAGTTCCGGCGACTGATTGAGAGTGGCTCGTTCGGACTTTGGAGTGATGCACTCGAGGGCGGGTCATCGCTGTGGACCAATCCCCAGGCGAGTGTGCTTTCACCCGTAGCTTGGATCGCGCGGGCATTCAGTATCGAGCACTTCTTCTTGGTCAAGATTGCCCTCAATCTGTTGATCTGCTGCCTTGGCGTGGCAGTGTTGGTGCGACGACTGGGCGGTGGTTGGCACTCCGGTGCGCTGGCCGGAGTTGCGGCAGCTCTGAGCGGCGCGATGATGCCGTGGGCGCTGTATACACACACCGCTGCGGTGGCGTGGATTCCGTGGACGACTCTCGCGCTGGTCGTCTTGGCTCGGGCGCCAACACCCGCTCGAGTTGGGTGGTCAGCTGTGACGATCTGTCTTCTGCTGCTTGCAGGGCATCCCGAAGTGGCGTTTGCTGGAGGTTGTTTGGGCGTTCTGGCGGCCGCCTCGCTTCGGTCGAAACGCGTCGGCTGGTCGCGCTGCGTGCTTGCGATGGTTTCGGCGGCTGCCCTCGGTTTCCTGTTGGCGGCTCCCGCCGTGCTGCCGTTCTTGGGCGCTGTTGCAGGGTCGCAGCGTTCCGGTGAGCTGGAAGATGTGCTGGTCCCGTCGTTGTCGCAGATGGAGCTTGCGCCGCGCAGTTGGTTTGTTGATGGCGGCCATCGCTGGCTGGCAATGGCACTCCACCCAAACGCGGCTGGCAGGCCCTTTATCGATCCGTTCGCCGGCGCACTCAACTGGCTGGAAACGAGTTCGGTGTACGCAGGGCTTTGGGCAGTAGCTGGTTCGGCGCTGGTCTGCGGTCTGTGGCTCAGGCGCTCGTTGGTTCTGGTTGGCTTCGCTGCTGTCACGGGGCTGTTGGCCGCGGGATTCATACCGGCATTGTGGGTCGCTAGATCGTTGCCGCTTGTTTCGTCGATGGCCTACCCGCGCGCTGCCTTGGTTGGTTCCGTCGCTCTTTGCGTTGCGGCAGGCTTGGGCTTTGATGCGACGAGACGCAGGGCGCCGAGCCTCCTGGCCTGGATTGCAGTGGCAACACTATGCATCTTGAGTATTGCTGCAGGCGGTGCTGAGAACGCAGCGCTATCGATCGTTGTTTGGGCTTTGATCGGGGTCGCCTTGGTCGTGGGCGAACCGGCTCCGGCTGACCGACAACGTTGGTGCTTGCTCGCGATGGCGGTAATCTTGCTTGCTCAATTGCCCTGGGCGTGGCGTTTGATACCGACTGCAGATCCGGCCGGCTTTTATCCGGCCAGTGAGACGTTCATCGATCTGGCGAAGGCGACCGATTCTGTTCCTGCGGTTCTCCCCAAGCGCGTTTTGGGCACCGAGTACCTTGGCTACCCCTCCTTGCTGACGGTGTATGGTTTCCATCAAACTCGATCGCACAATCCGATGGCGCCGGCTGGGTGGTTGAGGGTCAACCGGGCTGCCTTTGGATTCTCGCCTGATGCAGCCAACTACTTCGCGCCGGTGACATCCTTGAGCAAGCCATGGCTGGATGCACTTGGTGTGGGCGGGCTGCTCTTCTCTTCGACTGGCAACGTCAAGGTGTGGGGCCCAGCGCAGAGCGCATCAGGGTCGGGGCGAGGTGGCTTGGAACTGATGAGTGACAGCGGCTCTCATCAGGTTTACCGCAATCTTGGCGCCCTCGATCGCTGGTTTGTCGCGACCACCTGGGAGCTTGTCTCGGAGCAAGACTTGGCACAGCGGCTGCCCCAGCTGGGCTCGGCTCAGCACGCCTTCGTGTCGGGTGTCGTTGGCGAGGGGTTCGAGTCAGTGCGTGCTTTGGAGAATTCGGTTGAGCCGATTCTTGAGACGGTGGTCGTTCGCGCTGGAGCCGTCGATCTTCGAGTTGACTGGGCGACGCCTAGATCGCAGCAGGGATTCCTTCTCGCGACATCTCTCGCGGGCCCTTCTGGTTGGAGTGTTGTAGCGCGCAGCGATGACGGCCGTCGCCTCGAGATAAAGAGAACGCAGGTCCACGGTGCCTTCCTGGGCGCCTGGATCCCTGGTGACGCTGCGCGCTTGCAGTTGCGGTTCTCGCCGCCCTATTTGCGCGCCGGTCTTGTTGCTACGCTACTCGGGCTGGCGCTATTCGGTTGGCTGGTCCGGCCGAGGCCCTGAGGCGTCAAGAGTCGGCCTGTCCTTCTGTACTCCGGGCCGCCGTGTCTGGCCGGCGAGCTTCGGCTGCGGACGCTCGCCCTTTGAAACCAGCCTTCTTCGCGTAGTAGCGAAACGAGCGAAATGTCATACCCAGGGTCTCGGCGGCCTTGGTCTGTACCCAACCGGTGCGCTCGAGCGCCTGCTCCATGAGCTGTCGACGGATGTCGTCGAGGTACACTTCCAAGTCGATTCCGTCTTCTGGCAAGACGATGCCCTCGGTGGTCGGCGTTGCTCTCCCGACGGCGCGAGGCAGGTCCTCAGCACTGATGGTTTCGCCGGACCATAGTGCCAGCGTTCGCTCGACCACATTCTCGAGCTCGCGCACATTGCCTGGCCAGTCGTACTGCTCTAAGAGCCGCATCGCTTCACGAGAGAACGGGACTTTCTCGAGGCCCAGCGTCCTGCCGACCTTGCTTGCGAAGTGTTCGACCAGAAGCGGAATGTCTTCTCGGCGCTGCCGCAGCGGTGGCAACATAATGGGGATTACGTTGATTCGATAGAACAGATCCTCGCGAAACTCGCCCTCCCCAATCTGTTCCTCAAGGTCTCGATTGGTTGCCGCGATGACCCGAACGTCGATGTCCTCTTCACGGGTGCCACCTACTTTACGGACCGTACGCTCCTGTAAGGTCCGCAGCAGCTTGACTTGCATCACCGGCGTCATCTCGCCGATCTCGTCGAGAAACAAGGTGCCCTCGTGAGCCTCTGAGAAGAGGCCTTGCTTCTGTTTGACCGCTCCGGTGAACGCCCCTCGCTCGTGGCCGAAGAGTTCGCTTTCGAGCAAGTTGTCAGGCAAGGCGCCACAGTTGACCGACAAGAACCGCTTCGTGCTTCGCGGACTGTTGTAGTGGATCGCACGCGCGATCAACTCCTTGCCGGTACCGGACTCTCCTTGGACCAACACGGTGGATGCGGTGCGTGCAATCTTCTCGACTGTGGCGAAGATCTTCAGCATGCGCGCACTGCGACCGATGATGTTGCTGAAGGTGTACCGGTTTTCGAGCTCCTTGCGCAGATAGGCGTTCTCGTCATAGAGCTGGATCTTCTCCAGTGCCTTCTTGACTAGAATCTTGAGCTCCTCAACGTCGAATGGCTTGCAGATGTAGTCGTAGGCGCCCAGTTTCATCGCTTCGACTGCGGTCTCGGTCGAGGTGTGGGCGGTCATCATGATCACCGCAGAGGGATCCTGCTGCTGCAGCTTGATGGTTTCGAGGACCTCGAGGCCGTTCCCGTCGGGCATGGTGATGTCGCACAGCAAGAGGTCGTAGCGGTTCTGCGCGATCTTCTCTTTTGCCTCTGTCACGTTAGGCGCGGTCTCGATCTCGTAGCCCTCTTTGGAGAGCAACAGGACCAAAAACTCAAGCAGGCTTTGTTCGTCGTCGACGATTAGGAGGCGGGAGGTCATCGTGGTTGGGGGCCCTTCTAAGCAGGTAGTCGGATCTCGATTGTAGTGCCCACACCCTCTTCGCTTTCGATCTCGATCCTGCCGGAGTGAGCTTGGATGATGCGATACACGATCGCCATTCCGATCCCGGTGCCGCCTTGATGCGACCGAAACGGATGAAACAGACCGTGACGTTGAGTTTCGGACATGCCGATCCCGTTGTCGCTGAATTGTAGGCAGTACCAGCGTTCGGGCGTTGGATCCTCGACGGCTCGTCGGACTGTGTCGTTGACGGCATCGTTTGCTTTGACGAATCCGCTGATCTTAAGAAGGCCCCCTTCGGGCATTGCTCTGAGTGCGTTGCGGGCCAGGTTCCAAAGCACCTGGGAGATTTGGTCGCGATCGGCGACCAAATCGAAGCTGTCGTGTTCGAGCTCGGCGCTGAGTTTGTGCGCCTGTTGCACTTCTTCACTATTCGCGAGAAGCTCGAGATGCTCGTTGATGAGTAAGCAAATATCGAATTGGCGTACGCGCTTTTCGTGGGGCTTGGCGAACTGCAAGAAGCCCTTGATGGTTCGATCGAGACGCTGGCTTTCTTTGAGCACGATGGTCAGCAGTTTACTGTCAGCCGAGTCGGTGTCGTCCGAGCTCTGCAGCATCTGAACTGAACCAGAGATCGCCGCAAGTGGATTGCCGATCTCATGCGCGAGGCCGGCCGCGAGCTCGCCGACAGCGGCCATCCGTTCCTTGACGTCGAGTTCCGTTTGCAAACGCCGCCAGTCAGTCAGGTCCTGAAAAACGACCGATCGCCCCTTGAGCCGATCGTCGGCGTCGTGGATTAGGCCAACCGAGAAGCCCACCGTTCGAGGATCACCCGCAGTGTCGAGCACCACTTCGTCGCGGATTCGCCCGCCTTCAGCCTCAACTAGGAGTTGCTGCCAGTGGTCCTCGTCGAGGAACCCAAGCTCGTTGAGTTGTAGCCCAGCGACCTCGCCCTCGAGCGCCAGGATAGCTCTGCCGCTGCGGTTGATGTTGACCACGTTGTCTTCGAGGTCCAAGAGCAGCAAGCCGCTGCTCATGGACTGCACAACATCGCTGTGGAAGATCTCGAGATTCTCCAGATCGTCGGTTGCCACCGCGAGCTCCTGCTGCGCTCTCGCCGCTTGATTGCTCAGCAAAGATGTGAGGTAGGCGACCCCGTAAAAGCCGACGAGGTGGATGAACAGCTCATACGCCAGCCGGCCTACCGAGACGAAGGCCACGCCCTCATCGCCGGTCGGCGATGCGGGCCATCCGAAGTACAGCGACAAGACGGTCGCGGCATACAGCAACCACGCAACCTCGGCGATGGTGATCCCGGCACGCCGCTTGAGGATTGTGGCCGCGGCAGCGATGACCAAGAGGTAGAGCATCGAGAAGGAGCTGAGGGCGCCACCGGTTGAGTAGACCAGCGCAGTGACCAGCAGCAGGTCGCCGGCCAAGTGAAGGTACGCTTGAATGGCAAGAGACACGCGGCCGCTCGCTCCGATCGCGAGGTAGACACCGCTCGCTACAAGTCCTGCGACGGCCACTTGCAGCAACGACACGATCGCGGAGGGCGATGGGCCATCGCGGTTTGACAGCAGCACGAGCAGCGCGAGAACGGCAGTACAGGCCAGTAGAATGCTGCGCGCGATCAGCAGCCATCGGAGCTGACGAGCGAGCCCGTCGAGGGGCCGGCCCTTTAAGCGTCGCAGCGGCACGCCGTTGCGATACCAGTGGTCAGCTGAACTGCCGCCAGCTTCTTGGTGTGATTCCGGCGCGTTGCGCGACGGAGCAGGCGTGTCGCTTTGAGCCATTCGAATCTGGCAGGCGGTGCTTGAGCTGGCGCGAGAACGCAGGGTCTACCACTCAGGGTGGCTCCGGCAGTTGCGCTTGACTCGTGTTAGTTAATCTGTTGAATGATCGAGTACATCGGCAGATACATTGCGGTGACAATGGTGCCGATGATGGCGCCGAGGAACACGATCATGACCGGTTCGAGCAACTTCATCAGGCCATCTACTGCGGTGTCGACTTCATCCTCGTAGAAGTCTGCGATCTTGGCCAGCATCTGATCGAGTGCACCGGTCTGTTCACCAACGTTGACCATCTGACACACCATGGGCGGGAAGACCTTGGTCTCCGACAGAGGCTCGCTGATGCTACGGCCTTCTTCGACCGACTTGCGAACAGCCATGACCGAATCCTCGACAATCGCATTGCCCGAGGTGCGGGCCGTGATCTCTAGACCATCCAGGATCGGCACACCGGATGAGGTTAGTGTTGACAGGGTGCGGCAAAAGCGGGCGACAGCGATCTTGAGCAGAAGGCCGCCGAGAATCGGCGTCTTCAAGAGGAAGCCGTCGATCACACGACGGCCCCGGTAGGTCTTGTGAAAGCGGCTGAGCGCGATTGACGTCGCAATGAGCCCGATGAAGATAATGGGCGAATAGCGTCCCACCCAGTTACTGAGCATGACGATCACCCGCGTGAGATATGGCAGTTCCGCGCCAAGCCCCGAGAACATCTGCGCGAAGATCGGGATGACCTTCCACAAAATGATGTAGACAACGCCCACCGCGATGGTGATGACCGCGACCGGGTACATCATTGCCGAGCGTACCTGTTGGCGGAGTCGTACCGATTTCTCGATGTAGGTCGACAGACGCTGCAGGATGAGGTCCAAGATACCGCCAGCTTCGCCCGCCGCGATCATCGAGACGTAAAGGTTGTCGAACGCCTTGGGGTGCTTCTTCATCGCTTCAGCGAGCGAAGCGCCAGATTCGACATCGTTTCGGACCTGGCCGATGATTTCGCGAAACAGCTTGCTCTCTTCTTGGTCGCCCAGGATCTCTAGGCACTGAACCAGTGGTAGACCGGCGTCCAGCATCACCGAAAACTGCCGCGTGAAGATGGCGATCCGCTTCTTCTCGATGCCCATCGGCAGCTTTGGCAGAAGAGGGATCTGGCCACCCTTCTTACGCATGGACGTGACCTGAATCTGTTGCCTGCGCAGAGTTGCCGTGGCAGCACTGCGCGAGTCGGCGACCAGCACGCCTTCTTGTTTTTGGCCGGTCTTGGTCTTGCCCTTCCAGGTAAAGCTAGGCATGGGATGCTCCGCGAAGTGTTGGACTCAGATTCATGATTTGGTTCAGGGTTCTTGCCCTAGCGTGAGGCGGCTTTCGGCATTTCTTTGCCTTGACTGGCAAGGCCAACCGCTGAGGGGCCGCGCGCGATGATGTCTTGCAGCTCGTCCACGTGTGAGGACCGCGCCAGCGCAGTTTGCATGGTGATGTTGCGACGGAAGTAGAGCGCTGCTAGCGATTGATTGAAGGTCATCATGCCGTGCCTGGCTTGGCCAGCTTGCATCATTCCGTAGATTTGATGAACCTTGTCTTCACGGATCAGGTTGCGAATCGCAGAGGTTGGGACCAGCACTTCCATCGCCATCGCGCGACCCTTACCCGATGCACGCGGCAGGAGGGTCTGGCAGAGAATGCCCTCAAGCACAAAGGACAGCTGCGCGCGGATCTGCGACTGCTGATGCGCTGGGAAGATGTCGATGATGCGGTTGATGGTTTGAGCAGCAGAGTTGGTGTGCAGGGTGGCGAACGTCAGATGGCCGGTTTCAGCGATCCGCAAGGCGGCTTCCACCGTTTCATGGTCGCGCATCTCACCGATCAGTACGACGTCCGGATCTTGGCGCAGCACCGACTTGAGCGAGTTAGTGAAACTGTGCGTGTCCGCTAGCAGTTCGCGTTGATTGACCAGGCAGTTCTTGTGCTCGTGCAGATACTCAACCGGATCCTCAATGGTCACGATGTGCTCGTGACGCTCGCGATTGACCTTGTCGATCATTGCGGCGAGCGTGGTGGACTTGCCTGACCCCGTCGGTCCCGTGACCAGCACCAAACCGCGCGGTTTGTCACACAGTTTTTCGACGATTGCTGGGAGGCCCAGTTCACGAAAGCCCATGATCTTGTAGGGGATCTGGCGGAACACAGCTGCAACCGCACCGCGTTGATGGAACACGTTGGCGCGAAAGCGCGAGAGTCCCTTGATACCGAACGAGAAGTCGACTTCGAGGTTCTCCTCGAGTCGGTGCTTCTGGTTGTCGGTCATGATCGAGTAAGCCACCTGCTTGGTCTCCGTGGGAGACAGTGGTGGCAGGTTCATCGGACGCAAGATCCCATCGACTCGCACCTGCGGTGGCGAGTTGATGGTGATGTGGAGGTCAGAACCTCCTTGTTCCACCGTGTGTTTGAGCAGCGAATTCAGACTCGGGGGCATACGCCGCCTCCGTTGCTAAGACTTAGGATCGAGGACCATCTCCAGTCGCCTAAGCACGAGGTGCTTGGGCGACCGCAGGGCTTTGGAAATCATCAGCCAGTGTTCCAGTTCTATGCATATCAGTCAATAGGTATGGGGCGCTACTCGATGTGAGCTGTGACAGTTAAGTCGAGACAGGTCAGTCACTTGGCTCGGTCGCGACAGCTTCGGAAGCGGCCGGGCCTTCGAGTTCGCCGAGCCAGAACAGGAGCTGCTGCACACGTTCAGCCGAATCCTCTGCGGCAGGATAGCGGTAATGGAAGGTGATCAGGCGGTTCTCTGTTGGATGCAATTGGAAGGCGCGCGTCTCTTCGACTAGAGCACCGTCATGTGTGTAGCGACCTCGGGAGTAGAAGGCGCGTCCGTGAAGCGTCCTGAGTTCGTTGTTGCCTCCGAAGTCTCCACCAGGGAGTGCTTCGAAGAGTTCCTTTTGGGCACTAACGATCTGGGTGATGGAGATGCCGAAGTCGCTCGCTGCGCCCACTTCGACCCAGAGTGACGCTGCGTCTTCAGGATCCGTTGGTGCTAGGCGCATTGCCTCGGCATCGTTCTGTGCAACCTCAAATCCCGACGGAATCGCTGAGAAGGTGAGGTTGAGGTCGGGGTTGCTCGGTGCTGGAGCGGTCATCTCTTGTTCGACTGTGCCGCCACAGGCAGTGATCGAAAGAAGGCCTGTGAGGACCAGGGCGAGAGTCATCGGCCGGAGCGGTGAGGATTCTTTTGCTGCTGCGGAAATCATTGGGCGACCTCGGATCGTTGGCACGGGTTGAAGCAGGGCGAGTATGCCAGCGAATCGTTGCAGACTCTGCGCTGATGGAGTCACGCGTCGCACGCTCTGGTTGGCTTGAGATTGGCTATCATGCCGACAGTCGAGGCACCCGCGAAGGCGGGTGTTCCCAGTAGAACCGGTGAGTGCGACGAAACGGAGCAGTTGAGTAACAATGATCAAAGATACCGCCAACGACAAAGGGACCGCTCCGGCAAAGACTGGTGACTTCGATTTTGGCTACAAGCCGGTCGCCTCTGTGATGAATCTGGTGCCAGCCGAGTCGCAGAACATCCTGAATATGTCGCCGGCCGAGGCCGAGGCCTTACTCGCCAGCTCTACGCCGATCGCGGTATCTCAAATCAGTGGGTCGTTCGCCTTGGTTGCGCGCAGGGAAGAGCGGGTTCTTTTGGCGCGTAGTCTGGATCGACCGTTGCGCTACTTCCTAGCCAAGCAAGAGGCTGGTCCTCTGTTGATCATCGCTGAGCGGATCGACGAGATTGAAGCGCAACTCGAACAGCTGGGCTACGCCGACCAATTCCATCCGAGCTACACACGCATGGTCCCCGCGCACTACGTGACTACCCTGCGCCTGGTTGGTTGTCCGGATCCCAACCCGGTCTACGATCGTTTTTTCGATCCACCGCAAGAAGCGCTGCCCAACGATCTCGATGTGATTGGTGAGCGCTATGTTGGTGCTTTGATCAACGAGATCGACCTGTGGCTGGATGGCGTTGATGGCGCACAGCCAATCGCGGGTGCGCGCGAACCGATCGGCGTGTGCTTTTCTGGTGGGATCGACTCCGGTGCGGTCCTGGTTGCGCTCAATGCCGCGCTGCTAAGGCGCGGGCAGTCGCCAGCAAGACTCAAGGCGTTCACGCTCAGTGTCGGTGAGGGTGGCGAAGACGCTTCTCAGGCGCGCGAGTTCTTGGCTGCCACGGGTCTTGAGATGCTGGGAGAGGAGATCTCAGTGCCCCTCAGCGCTCTGGATCCAATGCGCGCCGTCGAGTTGATCGAGGACTACAAGCAGCGCGATGTGGAGTGCGCCACCGTAGGGCTAGCTTTGCTCGAAGCGGTGCGCCGGCGCTACCCCGAGTGGCGGCTGTTGGCGGACGGCGACGGCGGTGACGAGAATCTCAAGGATTACCCGATCGAGGAGAACAGCGAGTTGACGATTCGCTCCGTGGTCAACAACTTGATGCTCTATCAAGAGGGCTGGGGTGTGGATTCGATTAAGCACTCGCTGACCTACTCGGGGGGCCTGTCGCGTGGGTACGTGCGCACGCTCGCTCCCGCTCGGTCGCTTGGGTTCGCTGGGTTCAGTCCGTTCACCCGGCCAAGCGTGGTCGGTGTGGCCGAGGCGATCCCGTTTCGCGCCTTGACCAACGGCTCGCATGCTGCGCTCTATGCGTTGAAGGGTGAAGTCGTCAGGCGAGGCATGAAGAAGCTGTTGGGCGTGGACTTTCCGGTATTTGAGAAACGCCGTTTTCAAGAAGGCGCGGTTAGCGAGAGCGGCTTTGCCGAGCTGTTCGAGGTTGATCCCGAGGTCTACCGCGATCACTATGTCGCGCTGCATCGCTAGTGGGCTGTGACCAGGGAGCGGGCGCCGTGATGTCCTTCTTTTCCACCGTCTGCCGGTGCCGTTGGGACTCCATCTGACCGCGGCCGGCAACAATGGCTTAGGCGAGAGCAGTTCCAAGGTCGAGCGCAGTCGGTCTAGCGTGCGGCGGCTGCGCTCTCGCGATGCGGAGCGCTCGCGACGGCAACAGTTGCGTGTTGATCGGCCACTCGCGGTGTCCTTCGATACCGAGCGGGCCGGCGGGCACGAAGTTGGCGCGGCGACCTTGTTGCTCACCGGCGCAGAGTGCCCCTTCACCTGCTTGTTTTGTGACTTGTGGCAACACACGATCCTCACCCGCACTCCGCTTGGCGCGATTCCGCAGCAGATCGCGGCCGCTACGGATGAGCTCGGGGAGTGGGCTCGGTCGTCCGCTCAGCCGTCGCCGCCGATCGCGGTCTTGAAGCTCTACAACGCAAGCAACTTCTTCGATGAACGTGCCGTTCCAGAAGCCGATGACGCGGCCGTGATCGAAGCCGTTCGGTCACTGCCGTTGCCGGACGATGTACTAGTGGTGGTCGAGTGTCATCCCAAGATCTTGCTGAGCACCTCCGGTCGCCGCCGCTTGGAGATCTACGCGAGTGAACTGCGCCTCGAGGTCGCATTGGGCCTTGAAAGCACCGCCCCTGGGGCTATGGAGGCTCTGATGAAGGGAGCGACTCTCGAGGAGTTTTCTTGCGCCTTTGAGCTGGTGATCTCGGCCGGTGCCTCGGTGCGGGCTTTTGTTTTATTCGGAGTGCCGATTGGAGCTGGTGCGGGTCTTGAGCCTAGTGATCAACAACGCCAGTGGAGCCTTGAGACGCTGCGCTGGGCTCGCGATCACGGCGCCAGTTGTGCTTCTGTGATCCCGGTGAGGCCCGGTAACGGCGCAATGGAGATCTTGGCGGCGAATGGCGAGTGGCAAGCCCCGACGCTTGCTCAGCTCGAGATGACTTTCAAGCAAGCGCTGGCACTCGAACGTCAGGCTCCACGGTTCGACGTTCATCTGGACACCTGGGATCTCGAGGCGGTAGAACGAGGCTGTTTGAGCGAAGGCGAGGCGGATCGGACGATCGAGCGACTGCGGCGGATGAGTTCGCTGGGGGCTGAGGAATACTCAGGTGCGGAGGATGTAGTGGACCAGCAAGGTGCACCGTGCGAACCGATGTCCTGATCGTCGGTTCGGGCTTCGCCAGCTCGTTGCTTGCTCGAGCGTTGGTGGAGAACGGCCTCGGCGTGATCATCGTGGAGCGCTCCGCTCACCCGCGATTTTCGCTTGGCGAATCGACGACCCCGCTGGGCAACCTAGCGCTTGAGCGCATCGCCCGCCGCTACGGATGGCGGGATGTGTGGAACCTAGCGACCTGGGGCCGATTGACTGAGCACCACCCTGAGCTGCGCTGCGGCAAGAAACGCGGCTTCACATTCTTAGGAGCGCACGCGAGCACAGAGGTGATGGTCGCTGCTTCACCGAATGATGTGGTTGCAGATACGCAGTGGCTGCGCGCCGACGTGGATGAGTATCTAGCGCGTGCTGCTGTGGCGGCCGGAGCGGTGTTGCTCGAGCGGACCAATCTCGTGTCGATCCAGATCGAGGCCACCCGCGTGAGCGCGCACGCGGTTGATGCGAGCAGTGAGGCTGTTGAGATTTCGGCGGGTTTTGTAGTCGATGGCAGTGGTCCGGGCGGGTTGTTGGCCACCCAGCTCGATCTTCCGCAACGCTCGCGGTTGCCATTTGCCTCGAGCTTGCTGTTCGGCCACTTTGAAGGTCTAGCGGAGCCGAGACCGTTGATGGACGGCATGCCCTACAAGCCTGCTCATTCGGCCGTGCATCACTCGGTAGATACGGGATGGCTCTACGAGCTGCGATTTGATGATCGCCACGCTCAGCCGTCGCTCACCAGTTGTGGCTGGGTGCTTGAGCATGAGCGGTGCGAGCGGCTCGGTGTAGAACTAGCTGGGTCTGATCCGGAAGAACTCCACGAGTTGCTACTGAGGCGGTCGCCGCGGTTGCAGCAACGCTTTGCAGAGGCGCAACTTACACGCCCGATCGAACTGCGCGGGTCTATGCAGTGGCGTCTCGAGGGCGCTGTTGGGGAGCGGTTCGCGCTCATGCCTCAGGCCTATGCGTTCTATGACCCGATGTTCTCGGTTGGTATCGCGTGGAGTCTGCTCGCGGTCGAACGCTTGGGCGAGATGTTGGGCGACAGTCGCTCCGGACCTGATCTAGTGGAGCTCCAACGCTACGGTTCGTTGCTGGCGCGTGAGGCAGACCACATTGAGCTGCTGATCGCAGGCGCCTATTCTGTGATGGACAACGTTGAGGACCTCGGTTGGTATGCCCAGGCGTACTTCGCTGCGGCGAGTTTTACCGAGACTCAACAGCGGATGTTGCCTGCGCCAGCCGACGGCTGGCATTGGCGTGCGCTGCTCGGTGCAGATGACGATCAGTTGTGCGACATCGTTCGGGCCGCGCACGGCTTCGCGAGCGAAGGCAGTCCGGGATTGCTTGCGCGCAAGATGCCGGGCCTAGTCGCCCCGCGCAATGTGGCTGGGCTGGCCAACCCGGCCAGCCACCCGTGGTACGCGGTGGACCTTGAAACCGTAGTCGACAAGGCTCACCTGCTGGGGCTCGATCGCGAGACAGCTCGCTCGAGGTTGCCGTTGCTGTTGGGTCAGGCGTGGGGTCAGTAACGGCTCAGCAGCCCGGCGGCCAGCGGGTCAGTTCAAGAATCGCGGGCGGTACTCGGTCGGTACCAGCGGACAAAGCCCTTCTGGTTGACGAAAGACAAGGCGTCGCGCGCGAGCTGTGATGCGGTAGCCGAGATCAGACAACACTCGCGGGAAGAGGCTCAGCAGGCGGCCGATCGTAGGCCACGGTTTGTTAAGCCGAAGCAGCATGCGCTCGACTGCGGCCGAGCGAACCAGCAACTCACTGTCAGTGAGCAGGAGCACCGAGTCGGGCGGGTCGAGCCAGTTGACCCCATGAGATCGAATGGACTGCGCGCCCGGTTTGCTTTGTGCGGCCGCGAGCTTGGCCCAGGTTTCGCCTTGCAGGGGTGCATAGCTGAAACGGCCATCGGGATCGCGCTTGAGGGCGAACTGGACTGTCGCGTGGCACAGCCCGCAATCGCCGTCATAAAACAAGATATTGGTCATTGGAACGATGGCGGAGCAGCTCGGTGCCAGTGGTATCGTGACCCTCTCATGGATCCTTTGTTTATCACGTTCGAGGGCCTCGACGGCAGCGGCAAATCGTCCCACTTGCGCACCGTTTCCGAGGCGCTTGCGCTTGCAGGAGTTGATCACATCGTGACCAAAGAGCCCGGTGGTACACCGCTCGCCGACGCGATCCGGTCGGTGTTCTTGGATCCGCGGTGGGACAACGTAGAAGGTACGGTCGAACTGCTCTTAGTCTTCGCCAGTCGGCGTCAGCACTTGATCGAGTGCGTGGAACCAGCGCTCGAACGCGGCCAGGTAGTCCTCTGCGACCGCTTCACCGACTCGACCTACGCGTATCAAGGCCATGGGCGAGGTGTTGATCTCGATCAGATCGCCGCGGTCGACGCACTGGCGACCGGGAGCAGGCGCCCCCACCGAACCTTGCTGTTTGACTTGCCAGCCGATGTCGCGTGGGGTCGAGGTCAGTCGAAGGAGCGCCGCCGCCTGCGTTACGAGGAGGGCGGTGTTGATCGCATCGACGGCGAAGGCGTGGGCTTTTATGAACGGGTCAGGAAGGGCTTCTTGAGTGTGGCGGAAGCCGACGCTGACCGCTTCCGAGTGGTTGATTCGTCAGGCTCGATTGGAGAGACGCAGCTTCAGGTCGCGGAGTGCTTGGCCGACCTATTCGATGTCTTCGCGCTGGGCCAGTCACAACGCCCGTCACAAGGCCAGTTGGGGAGGGAGTCGGCGTGAATCCCGAACATGTGCTCGAACTGGTTCGCCAGGAACGTCTCTATCCTGGCGTGATTCTCCACGGTGGTTCAGAAGGGGCGCGCTCAGACCTCGCCTTTCATTTGGCGCGCGCCCTGCTGTGTGGGGAGCCTGCTGATCGCCGGCCGTGCGGCGAGTGTCGGCATTGCTCTCGCGTTCTCGCGCCCGAAGATGCCGATGGTCGGTTTCATCCCGACGTGCTGGTGGTCGACCGCGATCTGCGCACCTCAACCTCAGTCGAGGCGATCAAGACCATGCTGCGCACGGTTCAGGTGTCGCCATTTGAAGGCCGTGGTCAGGTCTTTGTAATTCGTAGCGCGGACTCGATGACGCCAGCAGCGGCCAATGCCCTGCTCAAGAGCTTGGAAGAACCGTCACTATCGGCTCCGCGGCACTTCTTGCTGTTGACGCCCTCGCCTTCCGATCTCTTGCCGACCCTCCGCAGCCGATGTCTCTCGATCTACTTGGGGGCGGCGGTAGCGACAGAGTCCCTGGCCAATCAAGAACAGCTGATGGACGACATCGAAGTCGCGATCGAGCGGTATGAGCAGAACCGGGCTGGTGTCTACCTGATCGCGATCGCCGAGCTGCTTGTGCAGGCCTTTAGCTGGACTGACCCGCGTAAGGGTGCCCCCCTGGTCGGTGCAGCCTCAGTCCTCTTGCAGCTGGCGAAAAGAGCGCCTACCCCCAAGCGTCGTCGTGCACTGTTGGATCTGGCACATGCGATTATGGACGCCAAGGACCTCCGCATGCGCTCGATAGGTCCGACTCGAATACTGGAAGCAACGGTCGCAAGGGCGCTGGTGGTCTAGCAGCTTGCTCTGGCGCCGATGCTCGGAGCTTGTTTGGTACAAGCTGGGGCGTCCAATGGCTGACGAAGCGAGCACCACGGACCCTTTCAGTCAGCTCCTAAGTCCTTTGGAGTGCCGACCGGAGACCTGGTCTGGAACGACGGTTTTCTTCGATGCGTTGTATAATTGGACGGAAGCGCTCGCGCGGACGACTTAAGAACCGCGGCCTCTCACAGCCCTCCTGCACCGCAGACCTTTAGAAGCTAGACCTTTAGAAGCTCGGCCGGGAGTCCGCCACGCTCGCGCAGGCCGTACCGAAGGGGACGCAGCGAACGGGACTCGGTAGCCAAAGGTCCGGGCCAAGCTGCGCTTCACCGCACAACCGCTCAACTTAGATCAAGTCAAAAGGAGTCGCCAGGAAAGATCAGTCTGATCGGCCGGTGATTTCTCGGAGAGAACCATGAAGCAGAACAGCGCAATCAGACGATCCCGAACTGCCCTCTTCGGTGCGGCGGCCCTGGCCCTAGTTGCCGTCGCTTGGGGCGCACAGAACCAGGGTGCCCGGGCGGCGTCCCAGCAGAAAGCCGAAGGCACTGTTGCCTCGGTAGGCTCACTCACCGTGGATCATGCTGATCTGCTCAAGGCTGCTGAGCCGCAGCTTGAGGGTGTGGCGATGGAGAAGCTCCAGTGTGAGTCCAACGCCGAGAAGAAGCGCTATGACGTGCTCTCCTTTAACCTCGAGCGGTTGGTGCGAGAACGGCTGGCCGAGCTCGGTGCCGAGGAAGCTGGAGTCGACAAGGCAGCGTACCTTTTGCAGCAAGGTGAAACCCGTCGGTCCGCAGTCACCGAATCCGCAATCGATCAATTCATCGCCGGCAACCAACGTCTCGCGCGCACACCGCGGGAGCAGATCGCTCCTCAGGTCCGTGCCTACCTAGCAGAGAACGCTCTGTACGCCGACTTAGAAAAGAAGTTCGACGTGGATCGCTCGCTAGAGCCTTACCGAGTTGCAGTGGATGCTGGCAAGGGCGTGACCAAGGGTGGTGACAAAGCCACCGTCGAGATCGTCGAGTTTTCGGACTTCCAGTGCCCTTACTGCAAGCAGGTCACCCCTGCTCTCGACAGCGTAGTCGAGAAGTACGGTGACAAGGTGAAGTTGGTCTTCCGTCAGTTCCCGCTGACCTCGATTCACCCTGAAGCCTTCAAAGCATCAGAGGCTGCGTTGTGTGCGTCTGATCAGGGCAAGTTCTGGGAGATGCACGACCTGATGTTCGAAGAGCAACGCCAACTGGCTCTCGACAACCTCAAGGAGAAGGCGGAGCGACTCGGCCTTGACGCGGGCGAGTTCAATGCCTGCCTCGATAGCGGACAGTACGCTGCCCAGGTCCAAGCAGACCTCAAGGCAGGGGCACTTGCCGGCGTCACTGGTACCCCGGCCTTGTTCATCAATGGACGTCCCTACAGCGGTGCTCGAACCGTCGCAGGCATGTCGGAAGTCATTGAGGAAGAGCTGGAGTTGACCGACCGCTAGGCGGTCCTAAGCGCTTCTGAGAGTGTGCTCTGAGTGGTTGCTGCGTTCGGGTGAACGTCTAGCGGCCGCCAGAGCCACAGTCATTTTGGGATCACTCCTTCTGATCGAAGTCGGTACTGCATATGACGTCTCGAGATCCATCTTTGCCGGATGACACCGGCGATCTAGCCGATGAAGAGCTACGGCGCGCACTCGACCGTGCCACCGCGATTGCGGCTGACTACCTGCGCGATGTTGGCGAGCGCGATGTGTTGCCGCAGATTGAGCCGGGCGACGTGAGTCGTCAACTGGGGGTGTCGCCCCCAGCGTATCCAGTGTCGATGGAGATCATCCTTGACGACTATCAGCGCATCATCGAACCGAATCTGAGTCACTGGAACCACCCGAGCTTCTTCTCGTACTTCGCGATCACCGGATCAGGTCCCGGGCTGGTGGCCGAGACCCTGGCCGCCTCGACCAACGTCAATGCGATGTTGTGGCGCACGTCGCCCGCGGCGGTCGAACTCGAAGCGAGAGTCTGCGACTGGCTCAGGCAGATGATCGACCTGCCGTCAGAGTTTGTAGGCCACATCAACGACACCGCGTCGTCTTCGACACTGGTGGCCCTGGCTGCCGCCAGGCACCGCGCCTTCCCTGGTGTGAGACAGCTGGGCTGGGTCGGCTTGGCTCGCGAGCTTCAAGGCCTACCGGTGATCTATGCGAGCGAGCATGTGCACTCTTCGATTGACAAGTCGGCGCTGACCCTCGGTCTGGGCACCGAACAGGTGCGCAAGATCGAGTGTGATGCGGAGTTTCGGATGGATGCGGGCGCGCTGGCGCGGGCGATCGCAGTGGATCGTGCGGCCGGCAACCATCCCTTTGCGGTGGTGGCGACGGCGGGTACTACCTCGACCACCAGCATCGACCCGATCAATGCGGTCGCGGACATCTGTGAGAGAGAGTTGCTTTGGCTGCACGTCGATGCTGCGTATGCTGGCTCGGCTGCGATCTGCCCTGAGATCCGGCAGCTGATGGGTGGTCTAGAACGAGCAGATTCGATCGTGCTGAACCCGCACAAGTGGCTGTTTGTGCAGGTCGACTGCTCGGTGCTCTTGACCCGCGGCTACGATGGCCTGCGCGAAGCGTTCTCGTTGGTCGCGGAGTACCTCGAAACCGATGAGGATGTGGTCAACCCGATGGATCTTGGGCCGCAGTTGGGTCGTCGATTTCGAGCGCTCAAGCTGTGGATGGTCATCCGTGCGTTCGGTTTGGATGGTCTTAAGCGACGCATTCGCGCCCACTGCGCGTATGCGAGGTTGGTAGCAGAGCGGCTTGATTCTCATGACAAGTTTGAGATCGTGGCTCCCGTTCCACTGTCGACGGTCTGTTTTGTACACACGGGTGGCGACGCAGCTAACGTCGAACTGATTCGGCGCGTCAACGCCACCGGCAAGGCGTTTCTCTCGCACACCTCACTAGGCGGTCAGACCGTGGTGCGCGTGGCCATCGGCAATCTGCGTACGACGCCGCATCACATCGACGCTTTGATCAATACGGTGATCAGCATTGGGGCAGAACTATGAGCAATCCAGTGACCGAGTATCCACGAGTTCCGTTCCAGCGCGAGCGTTTCGAACCGGATGAGATGCTGCGTCGCGGTGTCGAGGCAAGAGATCGCTTCGAAGCGCGCCGCAGCGTGCGCGATTTTTCAAGTGAACCCGTGCCGAAAAGACTGATCGAACTGGCCATTGAGGCTGGGTCGACCGCGCCTTCAGGGGCCCACCGCCAGCCATGGCGCTTTGTCGCGATTTCTGATTCCGCTCTTAAGTCGAAGATTCGAGAAGCGGCCGAGGTCGAGGAACGGGAGAGCTATATCGGTGGCCGCATGCCGGACGAATGGCTCGAGGCTCTTGCTCCGCTCGGCACGGACTGGCGCAAACCTCACCTTGAAGATGCGCCGTGGGTTGTGGTGGTCTTCGCCGAGCTCTTTGGAGTTCGAGACGATGGCAGCAAACGCAAGAACTACTACGTTAAAGAGAGCGTTGGTATCGCCTGCGGTTTGTTCATTGCGGCCCTCGAGGAGATGGGATTGGTCACCTTGACCCACACTCCAAGCCCGATGGAGTTCTTGCGCGAGATCTTGGGTCGCCCCAAGAACGAGAAGCCTTTCATCGTTTTTCCGGTCGGCTATCCCGCCGATGACGCCACTGTGCCGGACCTCGCTCGCAAATCGCTCGATGAGGTCGCCCTTTGGTTCACCGAGGAGGACGGCGCTCACGCCAGGCAAGCTGACTCCCAAACAGCTGATTCCCAAGACGTGGGCTTCAAAGAAACAACCTCTAGCGCTTCGAGCGATGAGATCCCAAGATGACGGTCGATCAACCCAGCCCAGCCTGTGCTTTGATTCTGGCGGGCGGATCCGGAACTCGGTTCTGGCCGCTCAGTCGCCAGCAGCGCCCCAAGCAACTGCTGGGACTGATGGGAAAGGAGAGCTTGCTGCAAGGCACCGTGCAACGACTCGAGCCGTTGGTGCAGTCAGAGCGGGTCTTCTACTCCACCACCACTGCGCTCAGTGAATTGGTGGAAGCCGACCTAAGCGTGGTTCAAATTGGACCGGCCGAGGACTTCAAGCGCCGCATTCTGGCGGAACCGATGGGGCGCAACACGTTGCCCGCGATTGCTTGGTCGGTCGACGTGATCGCACGCGCGATCCAGAGTGAGAGCGAGGCCGGCGCGGATCCGGTCATCGTGGTGTTGCCCTCGGACCACTACGTGACTGAACCAGAGGCGTTCAAGCAGGCCTTGGCCGTCGCGATCGCGGAAGCCGAGTCCAACGCCAGGATCGTTACTTTGGGTGTTCCGCCCCGCTGGGCAGAAACGGGATATGGCTACTTGGAACTCACCACCAAGGTCGACCAGCTTGGGGTCTACGCGGTCGAGCGATTCACCGAGAAACCGGACGAAGAACATGCCACTGCGTTCGTCGCCGGTGGGCGGCATCTATGGAACGCGGGCATCTTCGTCTTCCGAGCTTCGGTGTTCGTCGAGCGTATGCGCGAGTTTCAACCAGAGATTCTGGATCTAGTTGAGGAACTGGGCAGTGTGCTTGAGGATGCGTCGAGCGAAACGTCCGAGCGCCGAGGTGAGATATACGCGCAGATGCCGAATGTCTCGATCGACTTCGGCTTGATGGAGCACCTGACCGACATTGCCGCCGTGCCACTCGAGTGCGGGTGGAACGATCTCGGGTCTTGGGACGCGTTGGTTGCGGTGTTGGAGCCTGATGAGGCCGGCAACTTCGCGCGGGGAGACACCTTGGCGGTCAGTGCGAGCAACAACTTGTTGTTCGCTGATGAAGGGACCATCGCCGTGGTGGGGGTCGACGATCTCGTAGTCGTGCGCACCAAAGACTCGGTCTTGGTGGTCAAGCGCGGTAACGCGCAGAGCGTGCGCGATGTCATTGCTGCGTTGCGCGATGCGCAGCGCGAGGACCTCTTGTGACCGGCAAGCTGTCGCGTGGCGTGCGCGCACACTTTCAACCTGCTCGCATTGCGCGCGACGGCGAGCACGGTTGGCTCACCGAACAGCTGGGCGAGACCATCCTCCAAGAGGTCTCGTCTTCGATTGGAGAGTGGGAGGTCGAGCTCGGTTTCGGTAAGGGTCGGTATCTCTTGCAGCGTGCGGCAACGGATCCCCAACAGCGGTTGATGGGCATCGAACTGGTGTCTCAGTATTTTCGGCTGGTTTCTGAACGTGCCCACCGCCGGGGCCTCGACCAACTCGTGCTGTTGCAAGGAGAAGCCCTGTTCTTACTCGCGACCTGGTTGCCTGCGCGTTTTGCTCACACGATTCACATCTACTTCCCAGACCCGTGGCCCAAGGCTAAGCATCATCGACGTCGCTTGTTTGACGAGGAGACGGTCGATCTCTTACTGCGTGCGCTAACGCCCGATGGCAAGATCGTTTTCGCCACCGACCATCAGCTGTATGGCGCCCGGGTGCTCGAGGTACTTCAAGGGCATCCCGGAGTCGAACTCGAGATGATCGATTCGGTATGGCCGGACGGTGCTCGCACCAACTACGAAGAAAAGTACATCGTCGAGGGGCGCAAGATCTTGCGCTTCAACGCGCGTCCGAGCTTGGTCAGCGCGGTCGATCCTCAAGACGCTGCACTAGAGCTGCTCCACCCATTGGGTCGCGAGACCCTGCTGGTCGCAGGTTCTCCTACGCGGAGTGCAAGTAGCGACCCCCTGATGAGCGAATCACAGACCGGCGAATCACAGACCGGGGAATCACAGCCCAGCTCCTAGGCCAGCGCTTCTTGGATCCGCTTCTTCGCGGCGCCGGAGCTCAGCTCCGGATGAGCGTAGATTCGGTAGCGATCGATGCGAGGAAGGCGCGAAATGAACTGGCTCGCGTCTTCCATGCGCAGCAACTCTCCATCGCTACCGCGCACCATCAGGCGGCTGTGATCCAAGTGGTGCGGGTCTTTGAAGGCCTTGGACACCAGCAGTCGGTCTTGACCGAACTCGGTCTTGAGTTCAGCGATGCGCATCTCATGGTCGCCACGAGCCTCATCACCGAGTTGCTCCCGGGTCTCGTGGACAAGCCGATAACGATTGCGTTCGATCACGGCTCGAGCGTGCGGACTCATTGAGCTACGCATCCGATGTTGGATAACAATGTCGTCGAGCTCTAGGAATGGGCCGACCTCGTTTGGCCAGACCACCTTCTCTTCCTTGAGCCACTGGTTGAGATGGAGCTCAAGGACTTTACCGGTGACGTTGAAGTAGACCTGAGTGAACATGTAGTAGCGCGCCAGCACCAGCGCCTCGAAGGCATGAACGCCACCGAGGTCGATCCCGATACCCCATTCTTCGGTGTTGGGGTCGAAGATTGGCTGTACCGTGTCGAGAATTCGGTCAAGATCAAAGCGGCCGTACTCGACGCCGCAAAAGAGGCTGTCGCGCAGTAGGTAGTCCATCTTGTCGACGTCGAGCTCGCTGGAGATGATCTGGCCTAGTAGCCGAGCTACTCCTTTGCCTTTACCGCCCAGGATGGTGGCGACCGGTTTAGGGTCCAATCCGTGACGCTCAAAGATCGGCGCCAGCTCGTCCGAAAGAGTGATCCGTTGGGACATCTCCTCATGGTCGATGCAACCCGCGAAGCGCGCTTCGGCCGAGTGACTGAATGGTGCGTGACCGCAGTCATGCAGCAGCGCCGCGACGCGCACTTGCTGGCGCATGAGCGAGTTGACGCCGCGGTCGAGCGGGCTTAGTGGGATCTCTGCTAGTGCGTCGTACAGTCTGCCAGCAAGATGCATGGCACCTAGCGTGTGCGCAAAGCGGCTGTGCTCAGCGCCAGGAAAGACGAGATGCGTGAGGCCAAGCTGCCGGATCGACCGCAGCCTTTGGAGCGGGCGGCTCGACAAGATGTCGGCCTCGAGCTCCGTGGCCCGGATGAAGCCGTGGACCGGGTCTCGAACGGAGAGCATCAGATATCTTGGGCGGCTCTAGTCAGAGCAACACCGCAGCTACTCTTCTTCTGCCGATGCTTTTTTTTCAGACGCCGCCTTTTCGGACGCCTTGGGCTTTGCTGCTTTCGCAGGCTCGGGAGCCGGCCGCTTGCGCGCCGTCTTGGCCTTGAGCGGGTCTTCTTTCTTCATCTCATGCCCACATTGGGGACAGAGGGCTTTGTCACGACCGAGGTCGTAGTACTTTGTGTCGCATTCACTGCACTGAAACTTGGAACCGAGATTCGTCACGGGGTCTCCTCGAGGAATGCGAGAAGCTAGCATTGCGTTGTCCTAGGTGCAAGGAGGACAGCGATTCTAGGCTGCTAGATGCGCCCTGATGCCAGGTTTTCGGTAGCATCGTCGTTTGGCGTAGGGCTTCGGGCCCCGCGTGCACAGCGCCTTCGGTTTCTCCTCAAAAGGTAACCCCAACGCTCATGTCCTCACTCTCTTCAACTCGGCAGCGCTCTCGGCAGCTGCTCAGCATGCTGGTTCTTTCGCTGTTGGCAGGGTTGTCCCTTTCGCCCGCCGCGGCGGCGGACGATACCCTGGATCAGCAGCGTCAGAGGCTCGATCCAACGGCCGAAGACCTGTCGGTGCGCGAACGGTTGGGGGTTCTGGTGGAACGGGTCAAGCTCGAACAGAACCACGTGACATCGATGTCGGCCCGCTTCCGGCAAGAGAAGATCAGCGAGATGTTGCTCGAACCTGCGACCGACCTCGGATTGTTCTACTACCGCGCTCCAGATCAGGTGCGCTGGGAGTATGAGTCGCCGGAGTCGATGTTGGTGGTGATCAACGGCGAAGAGTTGGTGACGTTCTACGAAGAGCAAGGCGTGGCCGAGCGTGCTTCGATCGGTGACATCTCAGAACAGGTTTTCAAGTACCTGGGCGCTAGCGGTTCGCTCGACAAACTAGCTGAATTCTTCGAAGTCACAGCGTACTTTCCAGAGGCCGCTGGCGATCCGTACCACCTGGTCTTGGAACCTCGCTACTCGAGAATCGAGCGGCGACTGTTAGGCATGGAAATCTGGATCGATCCCGAGAGCTATCAGCCGACCCAGTTCAAGTACCTACAGCCGGGCGGTGACGAGACCTTGTATCGGTTTGACGATTTGGTAATCAACGAGACGCTGGATGACGCGTTGTTCGAAGTGGTACTCCCAGACGATGTGTCGGTGAAAACCATCGATCTCGCAAAGCGAGGCAGCTAGGGACGTTCGGCTGGCGACGGGTTCCATCGGAGCGGCCAATGCCGCCCGCATGAACCGTGGCCGACGACTAGATCGACCTTCGCGGTAGAAAATCGTGCAATTCGAAGTCACTAGTAGGGACGGCCTGGCTCGCTGCGGAACGCTGCAAACCGACCATGGCGCGGTCCACACACCTGCCTTTATGCCGGTAGGCACCCTGGGTGCGCTCAAGGGCATCGGTCCGGAGTCTTTAGAACAAGCTGGCGCTGAGATCATGCTGGCGAATCTCTACCACCTGTCCTTGCGCCCCGGGATCGCGGCTATTCAGGACTTGGGTGGCATTCACGCGTTCAACGGTTGGCCCGGCCCGATCTTGACCGACAGCGGCGGCTACCAGGTGTTCTCGTTGGCCGAACTGCGCAAGGTGGACGAGGGTGGCGTCAGTTTCAAGAGCGTGGTTGACGGTTCGCCGCGCCGGTTCACGCCAGAGAATGTGATCGAGATGCAGTCACGGCTAGGCGTCGACATCGCCATGGTGCTCGACGAATGTCCGCCCTGGCCGGTTGCTCATGAGGTTGCCAAGGAGGCGCTCGAGCGCACCCAACGCTGGGCCGAACGAGCGCTTGAGCATCGTCAGAAGCTTGCGCTTCCGGGCGTTGCCTCGTGGACGGGCGCGGTCTTCGGCATTGTCCAGGGCAGTTTCTACGAGGATCTGCGTGGGGCAGCGGTTGAACATCTGCGCGAGCTCCCCTTTGACGGCTTTGCCATCGGTGGCGTCAGCGTCGGTGAGGACAAGACCTTGGGCCGGCCGATCGTCGAACAGGTCGCTGCGGGTTTGCCGGAGGTGGCACCGCGCTATTTGATGGGTGTGGGTACTCCGGGAGATCTCGCCCACGCCGTGGCGAGCGGGGTCGATCTGTTCGACTGCGTTTTGCCCGCGCGCAATGCCCGTCATGGGACCTTGTTCACCTCAGGAGGCCTTCTGCGTATCAAGAACTCTCGGTTTGGTCGCGATTCAGGCCCAGTCGATCCTGCGTGCAGTTGCCCCACCTGTCGGCGCACCAGTCGGGCCTTCTTGCATCACCTTTTTCGCTGTGGGGAGATCACCGCCCGAGTGCTTGCGACGGTCCACAACGTGTCGTATTACCTTGACTTTATGCAGCAACTTCGAGAAGCTGTCGCGTCCGGCAGACTGCGTCAGCGGGCCCGGGAACTGACCTCTGGATACCAGATTGCCGACAGCAAAGATTAGCCTCCGGTATAGCACCAGTGCTGCCGCTGCTCACGCGTCGCTTTGCATGCGAAGACGTTTGGTGACGCAACTAGAGCTGAGGCCTATTCGCCAGCCACCGTTTGCAGCACCTTTTATCTGCCGGCGGTAGGACTCGGAAGCTGTTTGGGCTCAGTAGCCCGCGAGGCCTTCCGGGGTATTGGTTGCGCCGCAACAGTGACGGTTGGCTGAAGCCACACCGCCCAAGCGATCGGGACCAACCAAGTTCAGCACGGCTCGCCAGACACCTCACAGTCTTAACCTTCAGAACTTTTTGGACCCATAAGCCAATCTCATGAACACCGTAGATCTTCTGAATCCGACGCTCACCCTTGCACTGCTGCAGCAACAGCCGATGTCGCTGTGGAAGCTGTTCATTCCTTGGGTGCTGATCTTCGGCATCTTCTACGTCATTGCGATCAGGCCTGCACGGCTCAAGCAACAAGAGTTGGCCAACCAGATCAATGAGCTCAAGAAGGGCGACAAAGTGATCACTACTGGTGGAATCTACGGCGAGGTCGCTGGTGTTGATGGCGATACGTTGATCCTCAAGATCGCTGACGACACCAAGATTCGCATTCTGAAGTCCGGCGTTGCCGGGCTCGATGGCAGTGATCAGGCCTGAGGGCCTTTGGCGCAGATCGCGCCGGTCTCTCAACAGTCTTCTCAAACGACGCTAGAAACGAAACCAAGGAAGTGGAAGCAATGGAGCGCACGAACTAATGGACAAGAGTCTCTTATGGCGAGGCCTGGTGATCCTGGCGATCATCGCTGCGTTTGCCTTTTCCGCTTTTCCTCTCAAAGACAAGATCAATCTCGGTCTTGATCTGCGTGGTGGTGTTCACCTCGAACTCGAAGTTCAGACCGACGATGCTTTGGGAGCCGAGACCCAGAAGGACATCGAGCGGGTGCTTGAGGAACTCAGGGACGCTGGCGTGACAACCGCAGCGGCTGCCGACGAGGAGACCAATTCGTTTGTGGTGCGCGGTGTGCCGCAGGACAAGCAGGAAGTGGTCGATACCGCGGTCGAAGAATTCTTGCCCTCGTGGAACTTTCGCCAGGCCGACCGCGACCTGAGTTTTCAGCGCAAGAACGAGGCGATAGATGACATTCGCGAGAAGGCCGTCCGACAAGCGCTGCAGACGGTCCGCACGCGAATTGACGCGTTCGGCGTTGCTGAGCCGATCATCCAGCGCCGACTGGGCAGCAATCGTATCGTCGTTCAGCTGCCCGGCGTTGACGACCCACAGCGCGTGATTGAGCTTCTCAAGAGCACCGCATTTCTCGAGTTCCGACTGGTGCATGATCTTGCCGGCGGCACCAGCCAGCCTGCGGTCGCCCCGACGGCGGCACAACTGCTTTCGCTCTACGGTGGCACGCTGCCGGACGATGTCGAGCTGTTCTCGCAAACCTTGCGTGACTCATTCGGCGAAGCTGTTGGTGAGCAGTTCTACGGACTCGAAAAGCGCCAGGTCATCACCGGCAGAGATCTCAAGGATGCGAGGCCCAGCATTGGCGAGTTCAATGATGCGGTCGTTCAGTTCAATCTGACCCCCGATGGCGCGCGGCGCTTCGGCGACGTAACTGGTTCGAGCATCAATCGTCGGTTGGCCATTGTGTTGGATGGTGAAGTGCGGTCGGCACCGAATATCAACTCCCGCATTACCGACTCGGGCATCATCCAGGGTGGTTTCACCCAGGTAGAGGTGGAAGACCTCTCCTTGACGCTGCGCTCAGGCGCGTTGCCTGCCAGGATGAAGGTCTTGTCGCAAACGTCGGTGGGCCCAACCCTGGGTCAAGCGTCAATCGACCAAGGCTTCCGCGCCGGCATGATTGGCGCCGGTTTCGTGGTGCTGGCCATGTTCTTTGTCTACAAGGGCACGGGTTTCAATGCCATCGTGGCGTTGTCACTCAACTTCGTGTTGGTGTTCGGCGCACTGGCCTACTTTGGCGCAGCGCTGACGCTGCCTGGTCTGGCTGGCATCGTCTTGATCATCGGCATGGCGGTTGACGCCAACGTGTTGGTGTTCGAGCGCATCCGCGAGGAATTGCGTAACGGTCGCACGGTCAAGGCAGCGGTGAACTCGGGCTTTGCAAAGGCCCTGTCGTCTGTCTTGGACGCGAACATCACCACGCTTATCGCTGCGATGTTTCTGTTCAACTTCGGTACGGGACCGGTTAGAGGTTTCGCCGTGACGTTGTCTGTTGGCATTCTCGCTTCGGTCTTCACCGCCATCATCATTAGTCGTTTCATGTTCGACACGTTGCTGTCGCGTCGCGGTCGGATCGAGAAGCTCTCGATCTGAATCCGGCCAACGCTCAACTGTGGCTCGCAACTTCGAACAGCAATAGATTCTTCACCTGATCCACAACCGTGGCTCAGCCGCCGTCGTCGGCGTCCATCTTCTGGGGTAGCAACCAATGGAATTCTTCCGTAACAGCAACTTTGACTTCATGGGGAAGCGTTTCTTCTTCCTGGTGGTTTCAACGATCGCCGTAGTGGCGTCTTTGGCGGTTCTGTTTGGTTTACGCCAGATGAACCTGGGCATCGACTTTGCGGGTGGCACACAGCAGATCATCCGCTTCCAAGACGAGCCGGATGTCGATCGAATCCGCGAGGTCTTGGAGGCCGGCGGACTTGAAGGCGCGGGCATTCAAGCGTTCGGTGAACCTGGTGATAACCAGGTTATGGTCAAGACCGCACTGGTTGAAGGCGAAGACGAAGGTTCCGCATTGCGCATCGCGGCTGCCTTGGACCAGCAGTTCAATCCAGACAGCGCTGGCCGTTTCGATCTCAATCGACAGGGTGTAGCGGCGTTGGGCAGTTCTTTGAGCGCCGCCGATCCGGACGGTATTGGGGCCGACACTGAGGCTCTGGCTGCGCACTACACCGCCACCGCCGACTCCATCATGACTGTGCGCCGCGCCAACGGGATCCTTGCTTCTTGGGACCAGCTACGCGAGCTTGAGGGAGTTAGCGACGCCGTGGTTTCGCATCTTGAGCAGAATGCAGCAATCGGCGGCTACGCGGTATCAGGAGGTGGCAACGTCGGCCCACAAATCGGTGCCGAACTGCGCCGCAAGGGCATTCTTGCTGTTGTGTTCTCCATGATCGGCATGCTGGCCTACATATGGTTCCGCTTTGAGCTGCGCTTTGGCATCGGCGCGGTCGCAGCCATCCTGCACGACGTGACCATCTGCTTGGGCCTCTATGTCTTCCTTGGTTACGAGTTCAACCTGACCACCATCGCGGCGTTTCTAACGGTTGTTGGTTACTCGGTGAACGACACCGTGGTTGTGTTCGATCGGGTACGCGAGAACCTTCGCCGCCAACGTCGCCGTCCGCTTGCAGAGGTGCTCAACGAGAGTCTCAACCAAACGCTGTCTCGCACCGTACTCACCTCGGGTACGACATTGCTGGTGGTTGTTTCGCTGTTCATCCTGGGCGGAGATGTCATCCGCGGCTTGGCTTTTGTGTTGATGATGGGCGTGGTCGTCGGCACCTACTCCTCGATCTTCGTGGCGAGCCCGTTTGTGCTCTTATGGGAGAAGTACTTCGGCCGCGATGCGCGGGCCGCTCGGCAGTAGCTCGCCTCCGGTTGGCGATGGTCGTGGGCAGAGAGACCTTCAGCAAGGGACTCTGCACAAGCTTTCGGGCACTAGGGTCTCGGGCACTCAGACCCCTCGGGCACTCAGGCCGCTCGGACACTCAGGTTCCTCGGGCACCAAGGCCCCTCGGGCATCAAGATCCCGGGCCTTAGTCCGTATACTGGCTGAGCCTCTTTGATCCAAGGATCGGAGGGCTGAGTAACGCCGGAGTTCACTGTGTCCACCAAATCCTCATCAGCCGTCGAGACGATCCCGCAGCCGGTCCCCGCTGTTGGAGGCGTCGCCATCGAGGACGTGATCCGGCTTTTGGAGGAGCACGGGCGATCCCCTGATGGCGATCACCTCCGTAGGGCCTACAACTACGCGCGCGATCACCACGGTGATCAGAAGCGCAAGTCGGGGGAGCCGTACATCATCCATCCCTTGTCCGTTGCTTATCTCCTGGCGGAGATGAAGTTCGACCAGACCTGTGTCGCCGTAGGTCTGCTGCACGACGTCTTAGAAGATACCGGCGTTTCCAAGGACGATCTGCGAGAGAGCTTTGGCGAGGAGATCGCCGACCTGGTCGACGGCGTGTCCAAGATCGGTCGTCATGCATACGTGCGTCGAGACGACGCTCAAGCGGAGACCTTTCGTAAGCTGGTGCTGGCTTCAGCTCGCGACATTCGCGTGATTGTGGTCAAGTTGGTCGATCGGCTGCACAACATGCAGACGCTCACTCACATGAGCACTGAGAAGCGCCGGCGAATCTCCAGAGAGACGCTTGAGATCTATTCGCCGATCGCACATCGATTGGGCATGTCGCGTATCAAGAACAACCTTGAAGACCTCGCCTTCTTTCACCTCTATCCGCTGCAGTTTGCCGAACTCCACCAGAAGCTCAAGGAGAAGGTGAAGCTCGGTGAGCGAGCTACCGAGAAGATCCGCGGTGAGCTGCGTGAGACTCTAGAGAGAGCGGGCATCGACGGTGAGATCAGCTTTCGGACCAAGAGCTTCTACTCGATCTACCGCAAGTTGAAGCGGCAAGGGATCGACATCTCGGAACTCTATGACTACCTCGCGTTTCGAGTGGTCACGCCCGAGCTCAAAGACACCTATGCTGCGCTGGGCGTCGTGCACCAGAGCTGGCGTCCAATCCCCGGGCGTTTCAAGGACTACATTGCGGTCCCCAAGCCCAACCTCTACCAGTCGTTGCACACGACGGTGGTTGGTGAAGGTGGGGAGCCCTTTGAGGTCCAGATAAGAACCGCCGAGATGGATCGCGTAGCCGAAGAAGGTATCGCAGCGCACTGGCGCTACAAGCAAGGTCGTCTGGAGCCCGGTGAGGCAGATCAAGGCATCGTTTGGCTGCGTCATCTACTCGAGTGGCAAAAGGAGATCTTGGATCCGCGCACTTTCTTGCACACGCTCAAGATCGATCTTTACCCAGATGAGGTCTACGTCTTTTCGCCCAAAGGCGAGGTGATGTCATTCCCGCGTGGAGCGACACCGCTGGACTTTGCCTATCGTGTGCACACTGATCTCGGCCACCATTGCTCTGGCGCGCGCGTGAGTGGTCGATTGGTTCCGCTGCGGACCTCGCTTCACAATGGCGACATTGTCGAGATTCTGACCAATCCGAATCGGGAGCCGAGTCGCGACTGGCTCAAGCTAGTTACTACGCCTCGGGCTCGCAGCAAGATCCGCAACTGGTTGAACAACCAGCAGCGAAAACGGGCCGTTGAGATTGGTAAGAACCTGCTCGAACGTGAGCTGCGGAAATTTCGCTCGTCGCTGCGACGGGTGGTTGGTAGCGAGCAGCTGGCTAAGGTGCTCCGTGATGAGGGACTGGGCAGCATTGAAGACCTCTACAGTCGGGTCGGATTTGGCAAGTCACAAGCCAAGGGACTAGCCGACCGGCTGCTCAGCGACCAGCAACGCGAGCGGGCCAGTCAGCCGCTGAGCAGACTCAGCAAGGTAGTCAAGAAGATCTTGCCCTCGGGCGACTCGCCGGTCCTGGTTCGAGGACACGGCGACATGGGTGTACTTCTCGCCAAGTGCTGTAAGCCCCTACCGGGCGACGAGATTGTCGGGTACATCACTCGTGGTCGCGGAGTCTCGGTGCATGCGCAAAAGTGCCCGAACGTGCGCAACTTGCTCTACCACCCGGAGCGTGAGATTGATGTGGAGTGGGCCAAGCGCGACGAAGGTTCTTATGAAATTGTGTTGGCTATCGAGGCCGACGACTCTCCTGGAGTGCTGGCCAAAGTCACCGAGGTGATTGCACGACAAGAAACCAATATCCGTCTGATCCAGGCCGACGCCGGAGAGAAGGGCACTAGCCAAGCGCGCATCACTGTGGTGGTCCAAGTGCGCAACCTTAAACACCTCGAGCGGCTCCGCAAGGGCCTCGACGCAGTCGACGGCATCGTTGCTGTGCGCCGAGCGATGGCTGGCGAAGGTGTGGCTGCCGCTGACGCTGACTAGGGCACCGAAATGGGTTAAGTCCCACCAGCTGGGAGGTTTGGCGCGGTCGGTTGACGAGCAGGGCTTTTGGTCGCCGCTGGCCGAGCTGTTCTGGAACCTGCGGTCGGTGCAAGAAACCGCGGACCTGTTGGGCTGAGGCGGCCTTTTAGGGGTGTGCAGAGCACGGGTCCGACCGTGTAGACAGACACGCGGATGGCGGGGTCCTCTACTTGGAAGCCGTCGTAACCCCTTTGGATTCAGTCATTACGGAGTCATTACTCTCTTGACATAAGCTTCTGGGCGTTGCTAGCCTGCACTAGTTTCACAGTCCAAGTGGAAGTCATGCGTGTGCGTGGTTTCTGGTGGTGCTAGGAGGTCGCTGGTTGCGCGCTCCGTGCCGCGGCAGGGGCCGTAGTTAGAACTGAAGGTAGAAAGAACGATTCTTTCGCCACTCGCAAAAGATTGATTCTTCAGTCAGAGAGGGCACAGTGGGTCTTTTCGCTCGATCAAAAGGTGTCGTCGGTCTCGACATCGGGAGCTTCGCAGTCAAGCTCGTAGAGCTCACCGAGCGCAAGGGTGAGTTCCAGCTGCAGCGGATGGGCATCGAGCCGCTGTCGCCGGAAGCGATCGTCGACGGCTCGATCATGGACTCCTCGCTTGTCGTCGATGCGATCCAGAAGCTGTGCGATGAGACTTCGGTAAAGAACAGCAACTTCGCAACCTCGCTGTCGGGCCATTCCGTGATCATTAAGAAGATCGAGCTCGCGGCGATGGCGGCAGACGAATTGGCTGAGTCGATTCAATGGGAAGCAGAGCAGTACATCCCGTTCGACATCAATGATGTCCGCTTAGACTACGTCTTGCTTTCTGATCCGGAAGCCTCCGATCAGATGGAAGTGCTTCTGGTTGCAGTCAAGCGCGACAAGGTCAATGACTACGTCTCTGTGATCAGCCAAGCAGGTCGGGTTCCGGCCCTGGTCGATGTCGATGCGTTTGCAGTACAGAACGCATACGAACTCAACTACGACGTTGATCCGATGAAGGTGGTCGCTCTCGTCAACATGGGTTCGAGTGTTACCAACATCAACATTTTGGCGCGCGGCACCAGCGTGTTCTGGCGTGACATCTCCTTTGGTGGCAACCAGTTCAGCGAGGCCTTGCAGCGCGAATTCAATCTCTCTTTCGAGCAAGCGGAAGCGCTCAAGCGAGGCGAGACGGTTGATCGCTACTCGCCTAACGACGCGCGCGCAGTGTTGGAGGCGGTCAGTGGTGAGATGGCCGCTGAAGTTCAAAAGACATTCGACTTCTTCGGAGCGACGTCCTCAGAAGGCGCGGTTAGCGAGCTGGTGTTGTCTGGCGGTTGCTCGCTAACGTCAAACCTTCTCGAGATTCTGCTTGATCGTTTCTCGGTGCCAGCCGAGCTGATGAACCCGTTCCGGCGCGTGTCGTATCGAGACAATGACTTCAATAGCGATTGGATCCGTTCTGTGGCGCCAATGATGGCGGTCTCAGTCGGTCTCGCGATTCGCAGGGTTGGAGACTGATCCGATGATCAAGATCAATCTAGTCGGTGAAGCGCGAAAACCGATTGTCGCAAAGCCAACGCGGGCGCGCGGCCCGTTTCTGGAAGAGTTGTTCGCCGGTGAGAACGCGGCCCTCTACTGGCTGTTGGCGCCGGCAGTGGTGGCGTTGATCCTTGGCGGTGCTTTTTGGTGGCGGCAGAATGGTCTTGTGCAGACCAATCGAGGCATCATCGCGGAGAAGCAACGGCGGGTAGACGAGCTAGCCGAGATCATCGCGCGGGTCGAAGCGTACACACGGCAAGAAGAAGAGCTTGAGCGCAAAATCGCAGTCATCACTCAGCTCAAGGACAATCAGAGCGGTCCGGTCGAGATGATGGATGTGGTCTCTCGTGCCCTGCCCGAGCTGCTGTGGGTCGACCGGCTTGATCAAAGTGGCGAACGCATTCAGATCGACGGTCGCTCGTTCAACATGGGTGCAGTCTCAACCTTTGTGCGTGCTCTAGACGATTCATCCTTCTTTGCGGAGCCTGAGTTGCGCGACACCAACCAGCGTGGCGATGTGTACACCTATCGGCTGACGCTGGCGCGCGAGCGGACCGCCCAACCAGAGGAGGCTGAGGCTCCTTAGCGCCATCGGCGCTAAGAGAGAATCTCGGAAATCTAAGGTTATGGAAACAGGACTAGAAGGAAAACCCTGGTGGCACGGTGTCGTGGTCGCGCTTGTGCTCATCGCGCTTGGGTACTACGTCGCCAACCGGTTCTGGTTCACGCCGCTTGAGCGTCAAATCAGCAACCAAAACAATCGCATTACCGAATTAGATAGCCAAATTCGTCAAGGCGAAGCGGCCGAGGCGCAAGAAGAACAGTTCCAAGCTCGCGTTGAACGGCTCACCGGCGAGCTCGACAAACTGCTCGACATTCTGCCCGAGCGGCGCAACGTGCACGAGATCATGGACCAGGTCCGCCGACTTGCCCAACAGGAGGACTTCACCATAGTGCGTTTCCAACCGCGCGCGGAAGTGGAGAAGGAGTACTTCAACGAGTGGCCGATCGCGATCAACCTTGAGGGTACGTACCACAACCTGGCCCGTTTCTTTGATCGTCTGAGCCGCTACGAGCGCATATTCAATATCGATACTTTGCGCATTGATGCAATTAACAGTCCGTCGCCCACGCGCAGCATCCGTGCCAACTTCGTCGGCAAGACATTCATCTATAACGAAACTGAGGAAGCAATTCCGGCGGGAGCGAGCCAATGATGCGTTCTCCCTGCATCTCCGGATTGGGAGCACTCGGTGTGGTGTTCCTGCTGGTTGGTCTTTCAAGTGCGCCGGTTTGGTCGCAAGAACAGGCAGATCGCGAAAGTGACGATGCGCGGTCGACCCAGATCGATGCCCTACTCGAAGACTCTCCGGACTCAGAACCCGCCCTCGACGACACTCAGAACAGCGAGTTTCGCGGAACCAATCGTGAGGATCTTGATCTCATTGAAGGGCTTCTCGAAGAGAGTGAAGACAGTGTCGATACTGGCTTTGTGTATGACCCGGGTGGCCGGCGCGACCCGTTTCGCACCTTGCTGCGTGTGCCAGATACCGTCGAACGCCGTCTCGGACCGCGACCCGAAGGGGTCCCTGGATTGCTGGTCGACAACTTGACGGTGACCGGGGTTTGGATGTGGCCTGACGGTCCTGTCGCCCAAGTTCAGTCGGCCGAAGATCCGATCAGTTTCTTGCTGCGTCCGGGCACCCGCATCTTTGACGGCGAGGTGACGAGTGTCACTTGGGATAGGGAAGAAGGCGGCAAAGTGGTGTTCCGGCAGGTAGTTCGCGATCCCACTTCGCCCAAACCGTTCAAAGAAGTCGTCATGAGGCTCAACCTGTGAGAAACGTCCAAGAAGGATCTACCCATTCGAGTCTCTTCCGTGGCTGGGGTCAGGCGTTGACCTGTTCGTTCGCGACCTCTCCCAATCCGTCTGCGCTGAGTACCTCCCATGTCGAGGGTTCTATGACCAAAGTGAATATACGATCCACCGCGAACCTGTGGCTGCTGTGCGCGGTCGCTCTGGCCGTCTCGTTGGTGGCAGTGGCGTCTGCTGCAGCCAGCAATGCGCTGGCCACGATCGAGATCCAGACGGTTGATCTGCGCGAAACGGACGGCGGCGTCGAGCTGACAGTCCTCGGAAACGGGCCTCTGGTCTGGACCCAGTACCGCAATGACCTAGGCGATCTGGTGGTCGAGCTGCCCAATACGGTGCTCGCTGGCGAGGTGATTCCGCCAGCACCAAGAGGCCTGGTTTCCTCGGTCGTTCTGGAGCCGGAGTCCAATGGTGCGCGACCCATGACACGCATGGTGGTTAGTACCAACTCTGAGGCTGATCACACTCTGTTCGTCAACGACGGTTTGCTCACTCTCACGTTTGGCGCGGCGATGGCCACCAACAGTTTAAGTTCCGGCAGCGGTTCAACCGCCGCTGCTGCCTACGAGCCCGTTCGGGCGACGACCGCGCCACGGGTTTCGGCGCCACAGGTCGCGGTGGCCTCGACCCCGGCAACCGTTGCCGGTGCAGTCGCGACTAGAGCGGCGCCTGTGGTCGCCACCTATGGCAGGCCGATGGGGGCGAATGGCACTCCAGAAGAGCCGATCGCGGGCCCGGTGCCCCAGGGCGTTCGCGCCACACGATTGCTTGGCATTGAGGTTGTCGACTTCGACGGCAAGGTGGCGCTGCGTATCGAGGGCGACGGCGAGTTCCTCTACAGCACGTTCCGGTTGGAGAACCCCTCAAGGTTTGTGATCGATCTCGAAGGTGTGGTCAATTCGGCTCCCGAGAGTAGGGTGACGGTGGGTCGCGACCCGATTGACCAGGTGCGGCTGGCGCAGTTCCGCCCCTATCCCACGCCGGTCTCTCGCGTGGTTCTTGATCTGACAGACGATGCTGTTCCGACTTTGGACGCCACCAGCGACGGCCTCTGGGTTCGCTTCGGTGAGTCCGAACCGATGTTGACCGAGACCGAGACCCCAACCGAGCCGGTCGATGCCCCAGGGGCAGAGACAACCGAGATCGCCGAAGTCGGGCCCGCCGAAGTCGAGACCGCCGAAGTCGAGACCGAGGAGGCAGGTCCTGCACCGCTCGAAACCCTTGAAGCGGAACCAGCCGCCGGAGTGGCGCGCGCCGAACCGCAGACCGTTCCTGCACTCAGTGAGCTCGTCGAAGCGCGCGATGCGGCCGTTGAACGCGATGCGGCCGTTGAATTGGAGACAGCTAGCGTTACAGAACCTGAGTTCGCGCAGCCAGCTGAGAATGTTCTCAGCGAGCCCGTCTTCGCTGAAGACCCGTTCGCCGATGACCCGGCCGCCGATGTCGAAACCTTTGAGGAGCCCGCCCCGGCCGAGGTTGCAGCCATTGATGAACCGGCCGTGCAAGAGGATCCCTTTGAAGATGATCCGGCTGAGGTCGAATCCTTTGAGGAGCCCGCTTCGACCGAGCTTGCGGCCCTTGGTGAACCGGCAGTGGAAGAAGATCCTTTTGCGGATGATCCATTTGCCGATGATCCGCTCGAGATCGCTGATGAGACTCGTCGCGAAGCGCCTGCCGCTCCAATGACCGATGTGTCGTTGTTCGAGGCACAGCAGGTGGAGATCACGCCGCCGGATGTCCGGCGCAACGAGGCACCGCAGGGCTTTGCAGTCCAGCGCTTGGACACAGCCACCCGCTGGGTCGGCGAGCCGATCACGTTGACCGTCAAAGATGCTGACTTAAGCGAGGTCTTGAGAACGATTGCTCGCTACGCGGAGCTCAACCTTGTGGTTCAGCCCGGGATCAGTGCGCCGGTGACGGTCGAGTTCATTGCGGTACCCTGGGATCAGGCTCTCGACTCCATCTTAAAGATCAACCGTCTCGACAAGCAGCTCGAAGGAAACATTCTCCGGGTTGCGCAGAAAGATCTGTTTCGTCAAGAGGCAATTGAGGATCAGGAGCTGGCGCAGGCCCGAGCGCTCTCGGTGCCGTTGTCCACCGTGATCAAGCGTCTTAGCTATGCCCAGGCCAACCAGGTTTCCCAAATTCTCACGCGGGGGCAGCGCTCAGGAGGAAGCAATGCTGGTGGGGGTTCGCAAAGCTCTCAAGAAACCGGCATCTTGTCCCGCCGGGGCTCTGTCAACGTTGATCAACGGACCAATACCCTCATCATCAAGGAACTACCGAGTTACCTTGACACCGTCATTCAGGTCATCGAGAACCTCGATATCCCTGAGAAGCAGGTGATGATCGAGGCACGGATCGTCGAGACCACGCGCAACTTTTCAAGAACGTTGGGGATCGACTGGAGCTTTGGCGGCGCCGCTAATGCCGCCAGCGGCAATACGACTGGCCTCCAGTTCCCTAATCGGGTCGAAGCGGGCGGTGGGGTCCAACTGCTCACGGGCGGCGACAACGGCTTCTTCAACCTTTCGCTGGGCAATGTGTTGAACACTCTGCAGATCGATTTGGCGCTGCAAGCCGCTGAAAACGAGGGTTTGATCAACGTCATTTCCTCACCAAAGATCGCCACGCTCAACAACAACCGCGCAGAGATCGAGACCGGACTCCAATTGCCTGTGCAAACGGTTCTCGGGGGTGGCGGCACCACTGGCGGTGGCGTCGCAAACCCGTTCGGTACCGTCTCGGTCAGCTTCATCAGGGCGTCTTTGAGACTCGAGGTCACGCCTCAAGTCACCTTTGAAGGCACGATCCTGATGACAGTCAATATCGAGAAGGACGAACCGCAGTTCGCCTTGCAGGTTCAAGGTGCTCCAACAGCACCGATCGCAACCCGCCGTGCTTCAACGCGCGTGAGGGTCGCCGACGGTGGTACGGCGGTGATCGGCGGTATCTACCAAGTCTCGGCCAATGAGAGCGAATCGCGGGTGCCTGGGCTCGCTCGGATTCCAGTACTCGGCCAGCTCTTCAAGAACCGCAACCGGACCAACCAGAATCAAGAGCTTCTCATTTTCATCACCCCTAGGGTGATCCAACAGTAGGTTCACGGAGTCTTACCCTCATGACCAAACAGACAAAGCTGACGAAGTCCTTTCTCCTGGGCCTAGTCGCTCTCATGCTGGCTCTCGGAGCCTGCGAGTCGCGCACCGACAAGGTTGACGGTGGCGGCGTACTCCTGTCGATCAGCGACTTCGACGGCTTGCCTGTGCAGATATCGGTCAATGGGGCCGTCGGCGGCGGATTGGTGCAGGTTGGAGAGATCGTTATCGACAACATTCCCAAAGCCCCAGGCCAGCCCACGTCCTCTTTGCAGAACGTGGAGATCTCCTCGTATGAGGTGACCTACCAGCGGGCAGATACCGGAACTCGGCTGCCGCCAGTTTTCGTGCGACAGATCTTTTCGTCGATCCCAGTCAACGGGTCAGTCACCTTGGAGAATCTGCCAGTGATGTCCCTAGAGCAGCTCACCACGGTTCCACTTTCCGATTTGCAGTTCATCAACGGAGGCTTCGACACTGAAACCGGCGGTGCGACAATCCTGCTCAATTTGCGGCTGAGGTTCTTCGGCAGAACCCTGTCTGGCGACGCAGTGGATACTCAGACCGCCGGTTTCACCATCGAGTTCACGCCTTAGGAGACGTCGGCCATGCGGTTATTCAATACAACATCGAAGGTGACCGGAAAGCGGTCCAGAAGCCTGCTGCTGTGCGCCATTGCGCTCCCGCTGTTGGCCCTGGGTTGCTCGAGTGACTCCCCCACGGAACCAACGGCGAACCCTGCGCCCCCGCCGGGCGGCGGTGGGACGACAGCGTTCACCATCACTATCACCGCCAATCCTGCGTCGGTCCCTGCCGGAAGCCTCACCCCGGTGGCTCTTAACATCACGGTGCGGCGCGCGGACAACGGTGCTGCGCCTGCCAACAACACGACCCTGCAATTGAGTACCTCGGCCGGCAACTTCACCACTGCCGGTACTGGTCCACAGACCGGCGCGGTGGCACTGATCAACGGCGGCGCACAGGTTAGCCTCTTCGCCGGGGCAGTCGAGTTAACCGCACAGGTGCGTGCCCAGCTCCAGAGTAGTATCGGTACGACCAACGTGGCCTTCACCGCACCTATAGAACCGGACACGTTCTTTATCGGTTCGATCACCCCCCTCACCGGTAGCCCAGATGGTGGCTCTCGAATGCGCATCAACGGCGGCGGTTTCTTCGAGCCCGTGCGCGTCTTCATTGGGGGTCAAGTCGCGGTTGTTGAAAGCGTAGCGCCGGACCTGATCGTTGCGCGGACGCCACAGATCTCGTTGCCGGTCGGCGAGACCCGGTCCGCGGACGTTTCCGTGACCGTCGGTCTCAACACCGCCGAGTCGGCTACGGATGTCCTACCGGGAGCCTTCACCTACCGTCGCGATGGTGGCGGAGTGCAACCGCAAATCTTCTCGCTGACGCCGTCCTCGGGTCCCAATGAGGGTGGCACCACCATCACAATCCGCGGCGAGGGTTTCTCCTCCCCGATCCAAGTGCTGTTTGGCTCAGGCTCCGCAGCCGCATTCAACGGCATAGAGGCAACGGTCCTATCGGTCAGTTCGACTCAGATCATGGTTACGTCGCCGTCCGCCACCGGATTCGGACAGGACAACCAGAACGCCAACGTCGCGGTGTTGGTGCGTAACACCAACAGCGGCGACGCCACTCTCTTGGGCAATGCATTTTCATACGGCACCAACGTGATCATCACGTCACTCGGACCGACCGCAGTGAGCTATGTCGGTGGCACCTTGGTCACCGTTTCGGGCCAAGGGTTTGACGAACCCGTTGCAGTCTCAGCGGGCGGGGTTGGCCAGTCGCCGATTTCGGTCACTGGGACGGAGATCATTTTCAGAGCGTCCGCCGTTCGGGTCGTTGACTGTCAGCCAGTTACTGCTGATGGAAGCGAAGCAAGTGGTCCGGTAGGAGTCACGAATATCGAGACCGGAGACGGTGCTGTTGGCCCCGACTTCGGCTACGTCGGCCCGCCGCCACCATTCATTACGGCCGTCAATCCGAACACCATTGCCGAGGCTGGAGGCACGGCGGTCACTCTTACCGGTGGCAACTTCATGGATCCGGTTCAGGTCACCATCAATGGTGCGCTATCTAACGTGTCTTCGGTCTCTGACAGCGAAGTCGTGCTGAACACGCCGACCATCGCCGGTGCGACCTTCAACACGGTCGGTTGCGACGACAACGGCGATGGCGAGGTTGGGACTCGCAATGTTGCAACCTCCAACAACCTGTCATTCAGCCTACGCAACGTCGAGACCGGCTGTACGACGGAAGACGTCGCAGTCGCTTTTACGGTGAATCCGGCGGACACCACCTGCCAGAACGATGTTGCAGACATCGTTCCCGGTACTGCTCCAACAGCCGGATTTGACTTCACCGTCAACGGCACCACGGTCGCCTTCAACGATCAATCCTTGGGTGCTCCGACGCAGTGGTTGTGGGAGTTCGGTGACCCTGGCGACAACACCAGTACCTTGCAGAACCCTTCGTTTGCCTACGGCGCCCCCGGCATGTACACGGTGCGCTTGACGGTGACCAACGACACGGGATCTAGCTCGGCCACGAGGTTGGTTGAAATCGTTCCTGCTGCTCCTCCATCGGCCGCTTTTGACTTCACCATCAACGGCACCACTGTCGCCTTCACCGATCAATCGTTGGGTGGTCCAACGCAGTGGCTGTGGGAGTTCGGTGACGTTGGAGACAGCACCAGCAACGCGCAGAACCCTTCGTTCGCGTATGGCGTCCCGGGCATGTACACGGTGCGCCTGACGGCGACCAATGGGAATGGATCTACCTCGGTCACGCGCCTAGTTGATATCCCGTAGTTTGGGGCTCAACCGAGAGTTCGCTGCTGCCAGGAGGGCCTCACCTCCCTTCCTGGCGAGCGTCTCTTCGTTCGCGAGAAGCTGCTGGAGCTCCTGACCTCGCACCTCGACCGAGTGGGATAACCTTGGCCGGCACCGATACGTCACCAGGGGCATCAGTGACGCCACGGTGGACCGCTTCTACCTTGCCCCTCTTTAGTGGGCCGAGCTGCTGCTCCTTCTACTGTTGAGAGGGCGGACTTCGTGGGCTGCAAGCTAAACGCATTGTTTGCCGCTTCCGTAGACATCTCATCATGAACGAAACTTCCCCGGGTCCTGCTATGTCGCTATCCAGAACACGCCCACTCCAATCTGTCGCAGTTGGTCTCAGTACGCCCGCGGGTGTCCTGACTTGGTTACTGATGGCGGCGTTTGCTCTGTCGACCGTAGCCTGTGATTCCGGATCGCCGATCGCACCCGAGGGCACAATCCTGACCATTAGCGCCTCACCGAATCGGATTCCGCTCACCGGTTCCTCTCAGATTCGAGTTGTTGCTCGTAAGCCGAACGGCACGCCGCTCAACCCAGGAACCGCCATCCTTTTCAACTCCACGATTGGCTCGATCGCTCCGAATGTGGGTATCGACGGGAACGGTGAGGTCATCACCTTGTTGACCGGCGACGGCCAATTTGGAATCGCAACGGTGACTGCCATGGCAGGCAACTCCGAGTCGGTGACCATTGACGTTCAGATAGGGCTGCCAGCAGGCTCGATCTCTTTGCAGGCCACACCGTCGAGCGTCGCCGAACTGGGTGGCAGTGTTGAGCTCCTGGCCCTAGTCCGCGACGATCAGGGGCAGCCGCTCAAGGATGCACAGGTCAACTTCCGTAGTGAGATTGGATCGTTGGCGTCGGGAGGCTCGCTCTTGCTGACTGACAGCGACGGTGCAGCGACTGACGAACTCAGCGTCACCGGGGGAGATGTCGACTTGATCCAAGGCGACACCTTCCAAGTCCAGGCAGAGACCGGCAGCGGAAGCGGTTCGCTCCTCACCACCAGCGAGACCATTACCATCCGCCGATTGCCTTCCGCTGAGTTCAGCTTCGGCATCAACAATCTCACCGTGGTGTTCACTGACACTACGCAGGGCAACCCGACACGGTGGACCTGGGACTTCGGTGACGGCAATCTCAGCACCTTGCAGAATCCCACGCACACCTTTTCGTCGGCTGGCACTTTTGTGGTGACTCTGACCGCGACGAACAGCCAAGGCGCGGACACCATCAGCCAGTTCGTCTCGGTCTCCGGCCAATAGTCTGAGACGGCCTCGGGGCTCACTCCGGCGTTGGCTTCTGCGAAGTCGGCCGATTTGTCTCAGTGTCGGTATACTCGCAAGCTGGTTTGGAACAAGAGGTTGACGACCTAGGCTCCGGCATCTGGCCGTGGGTCTTGCGTGGCCTGACTCGCCTTCCGCGTCTGTTGCCGGTCTCGACAACTTTGGGTTGTCTGAACGAGGCAAGAGCCGGGGGCCCCTGAGACGAGAAGCGAAGCTAAGGCACAGAATGGCGGCGTGGAATTCATCAGAGATTCGGCTAGCCGAACTACGGCGGCGCTGGGAGCAGTCTCCGAAGTCACATCTCTTCTTGCAGCTCGCTGAAGAGTACCGACGCCGGGGCGATACTGCACAGGCTTTGACGGTCCTGCGTCAAGGCATTGAGGAGCGTCCGTCAATCGCGGCTGAGGTAGCGCTTGGGCGCTGCTTGTTGGACGCGAAGGATCCCGCTTCCGCAGCGACCCACCTAGAGAACGTCGTCAAGCGCGACCCGACGCAGATGGTCGCGTATCGTCATTTGATCGAGGCAAACTTGCAACTGGGCAATGGCGAAGAGGCCTCCCGCTGCCTTGAGATCTATCGCCAACTGAATGCGCGCGATGTCGATTTGTTGGTGCTTTCCGAGCGGGTTGAGACCCTTCTCACTCCGGAGGTTCAAGAGCCTCTGCCTGAGGCTGTGGTCGAGCTTGCGAGCCCGGCTCCAGAGGCTGGGGAACAAGAACTGGAGGAGCGCCCTTGGTCAACGACTCCTCCTGCCCCTCTGGCAGAGGAGCCTGCAAATGACCTCGCCAAGGTCTCTAAGCCGAGCCCAGCCACCGGCAGCTTCTCCGGTCTTTGGCAAAGCGAAGTCACTGAACCGGCGAGCGAACCGCGTCGCCAACCCGGGTTGAGTGACGAATCCGCGCCTGCAGGTGTGGTAATCGAGATCGTCAAGAAGCCGAATCCTCCGGTCGGCCCGACGCCGCCCGATCCTCCGGTACGAGTTCCAACGCCGTCGCTTTCGCTCGATTCGCTGCCCGAGCTGGCTAGCGATCCGTTGCAGGCAGGCGGTTACCTCTTCGAACTTCCCTCCGCGCCCGCCAAGAACTTTGATCTCGGCGCACTGCCATTGCGCGCGTTACGCTTTCCGCGAGTGCCCGCATTGCCACCCACCGGTGGATCGCCTGCCAAGCCGGCATCCCTTGAGCCGCTGGAGAGCCCGCCTGAGTTTCGCAAGGGGACTCACGTCTCGGCGGACCGTGAGGTGGCTGATCTTGGCAGTGCACCGGTCGATCGCGAGCCGAGCCTTGACCTACCTGCGCCGGTTGCCGAGGCAGATTCCACTGGCCCAACTGCAACGCTCGGTCAGTCCTACCTTGAGCAGGAGGACGCTGCTCGCGGCTCCTCTGAGGTGGCTGGACAACCAGAAACCGTGGCGATGCGCTCTGATGTACTTCCGGCCCAGCAGGAGAGGCCGGTTACTCCACTCGATCTAGCTGAGCTCGTTCCGCTCAATCAGGTCCGATCAAGTGCTTCTTTCGAAGACCGCCGCCTGATGGTGGTGGGCGCCTACCTGAACAAGCTGAAGGAGGCGAAGCGGCGTGTTTCGTGAGTGTTTGAAGCAGATCGGTAGTCGTTGCCCGGGTTTGTTGGGCGCATCCTTGGTCGGTCGCGATGGACTGCCAATTGACTCGTTTTTGGTTGAGCAGAATCACGACATGGAGATGCTCTCAGCAGAGCTGGTGGCACTTGCTCAGGCGGCTAGAGAGAACCATAGCGAGTTCGGCGGAGGACCCTTGCGTTCCGTGCTGGTCGAGACGGAAGATCACGTGCTTCTGTTAGGCGAGGCCGCTGAGGAGGTCTACTTGCTGCTGTTTTTGCGTCGCTCCGCTTCCGGTGCCGACATTGCCCGCGCCCGTTTTGAACTGCGCCGCGCTCCGTTGACTTTGGTGCCGGCGCTGTTTGGAGAAGATCTCGATGACAGCCCAGTGGAACTCGAGACCGGGGGCCTGTCGGCTGTAGGCTCGCGAGAAGCTGGGGATACTCTCGGGTTCGGCAGGTCGCTGCCGGCTACCGTTCGCCCGTAGTTTCGCTGAAAGGAAGCCCGTAGTGTTGACCACCGACCAGATTGTGCAACTGATGGATGAGGTTGCCCAGAAGGGCCTGGGACGCCTCGAAATCGAGCGTGCTGGGTTCAGACTCCGTATCGATGGAGCCCCGGCACCGATGGTCTATGGAGGCGCGGAGCCGCTCGCCTCGCCCTCCGCGGCGCCCGCGCAGGCCATCGCTGCTGCCGCGACGGCTGGTGAGACCGCCACCCTTAGTTCCGCCGCCGACATCCATGTGATCACCTCCCCCATCGTAGGTACCTTCTATGAAGCGCCCTCGCCAGAGGCGGAGCCGTTCGCTTCCGTTGGCGCACAGATGGCAGTTGGCCAGATCATTTGCATCGTCGAGGCCATGAAGCTGATGAACGAGATCGAGGCCGACGTCGCGGGCGAGGTGGTTGAGGTCTATGCTCGCAACGGCGAGCCGGTTGAGTTCGGCGCCCCTTTGTTCGGGGTCAGAACGCCCCCTTCGGCCGACTGAGGCTCATGTGCCAGTGCGGCCTGTGACGACTACAGGAACGATGGAAGCGACGGCACCGTCGCTACGCAAGGTCCTCGTTGCCAATCGGGGTGAGATCGCCGTTAGAGTCATCCAGGCCTGCCGTGACATCGGAGTCAGATCGGTTGCGATCTACAGCGACGCAGATCGCAGCGCTCGCCATGTGGGTTTGGCCGACGAGTCGGTATGTATCGGTCCCGCAAGCGCGACCAAGAGCTACCTGAACCAGGAAGCGGTGCTCACCGCAGCAGAGATTACTGGCGCGACCGCGCTTCATCCGGGGTACGGTTTCTTAGCGGAGAACGCGAATTTCGCTGAGCGGGTTGCGGAAGCAGGCCTGGTTTGGATCGGTCCGGAGCCAGAGACGATTCGGCTGCTCGGAGACAAAGCTCAAGCGCGAAAGGCCGCGCATATGGCTGGGGTCCCGGTCTTGCCAGGAACCATTGAACCTCCTGCAACCTCGGCCCAGGCACTAGCCAGCGCGCAAGAGATCGGATTCCCGGTCTTGCTCAAGGCTGTGTCGGGTGGTGGTGGCAAGGGCATGCGGGTCGTCGAACGTGCCCGCGATCTTGAGCGACTGTTCGACCTCGCCTCGCGCGAAGCAGCGGTCGCGTTTGGCGACCCTCGAGTCTACGTCGAGCGTTTCTTGGCAAAGCCTCGACATATCGAGGTCCAGGTGTTTGGAGAAGTCGCGACCAAGTCGACCGCCGCCGTAGTGCTCGAACTCGGCACTCGGGAGTGCTCCATTCAGCGCCGACATCAGAAATTGCTCGAGGAAGCGCCGCCAACCGGGATTGACCAGGCTCGGCTAGACGAGATCGGGGCGGCGGCAGTGCGCCTCGCCACCTCGGTTGGCTATCGTGGCGCTGGCACCGTTGAGTTTCTAGTCGACGAGCGAGACGACTTCTTCTTCATGGAGATGAACACCCGGATCCAAGTAGAGCACCCGGTGACCGAGTTGGTCACCTCCACTGACCTGGTCGTCGCGCAGTTGCGTTGTGCGCAGGGTCGTCGATCTGATCTTCCGGCTCGAGTCGAGATCCGCGGCCACTCGATCGAGTGTCGGCTCAATGCTGAGGATCCGGCTTCGTTTGTACCGAGTCCCGGTCGAATTGAGCGCCTGCGTTGGCCGACTGGGCCCGGTGTTCGCGTCGACTCCCACGTCTACCAGGGCTACGACTTTCCCCCTTTCTACGACTCTTTGTTGGGCAAGATCATTGTCTGGGGACGCGATCGGCCTGAGGCGATCGCACGCATGTCGCGTGCCCTTGAAGAATTTGAGCTAGAGGGGATCGCGACCACGGCTGCGTTACACCGCACCATCTTGCGGGATGAGCGCTTCGCCGAGGGCGTGGTGGATACTGGGTTTTTAGAGCGGCTTCTACGGTGACCGGGAACTTGTTGAGAACGCCCTGGTGTGCTCGCACGGGAACCTGCGGCTTCAGGCAAGGCATCGTCGAGGGCGGTGCCTATGCCCGAGCCTGCGCTGGTGGCAGTAATCGAGACTGCTCGGGTACATCGCCTTCCTCGGAATAGCCCACGCGAATGGCTCCTATGGACGACGAGACGAGCACCACCGGTCTTTCTCAGCAAGCTCCTTGCGGGCGCGTTGATGGCATCGCGCGGCTCTATGCGATTGCCGACGCGGACACCTTCGGCGAAGACCAACTCCCCACCGTGGTAGCGACATGGGCTGATCGGGGTCTTGAGTGCATTCAGCTACGCATGAAGGGTGCGACCGAACGGCGGATGCTCGACGTCGGTCGGCAGTGCCTGGAACGTCTCGAGGGCCGATCGGTTGCCTTCTGGGTCAACGACTCGATTCGAGTAGCGCGCGATCTCGAAGCAACCGGTGTTCATCTGGGGCAGGACGACGAGCCTCCGAGTGTTGCGCGTCTTAGCCTGGCCGATGACCAGTTGATCGGTCGCTCAACTCACGGAATGGCACAAGCACTGGACGCCGATCGCGATGTCGACGTGGATGTGGTCGCGGTTGGTCCGATCTTTAAGACCATATCCAAGCGAAGACCGGATCCGGAGGTGGGATTGCAAGAGTTGCGGTCAATCTGCCGGCGTTTGACGAAGCCGGTGATTGCCATAGGCGGCATCAGTCCCAAGAATTGTCCGTTGGTGATCAGCGCAGGCGCGGCATCGGTGGCGGTGATTGGCGCGCTGAAAGAGTCCATTCGTCCGACCGCAGAGGGGGCTCGCGCGGGAGCCGTCGACCGGCTTGAGGTCCTGCTGCGGTTGTTGGCCTGAATCCTCCTCAGTCCTTCCAACTTTAGGCCAAGGACCGAAAGGTTGGAGCTGGCGTTTCTCCAGCTCCTCTTGATCCTCGATTTCTGCCGCTGATTGAGAGACAATAGGCACTCACTTTGATCGGCGCCATAGTTTTGGATGGATTCGAGCGTCATCCGCACGGCGCGCTTCGCTGTGAAGTTCAGGATGAAGGCGCACCGCAACTAGATTTGAGGTCGGCGGGGGAGACATTCAGCGTGCGAGTATTCGTCGTCGGTTTTATGGCAGCCGGCAAAAGCACGGTTAGCCGCCATTTGGCTAGACGACTGCAATGGGACTTCGTTGATTTGGATCGTCGAGTCGAGCGGATGGCAGGCGGCAGGCTGCCTGAGGTCTTCGAGCGCTACGGCGAAGAGGGCTTCAGACGGCGAGAAACACTGGCGCTGCGAGAAGCGTGCGCTGCGCCGCGACTCGTGGTTGCCACAGGTGGGGGAGCCTTTGCTCGACCCGAGAACCGTGACTTGATCAAGAAATACGGAACCAGCGTGTTCCTCGATCCCCCGTTTGATGTACTTTGGAATCGCCTTATGAACTCGCCCACCGAACGCCCGTTGCTGAAGGGCGAGCACGAGACCCGCGCCCTCTGGACGGCGCGGCGTGGGAGCTATCTGGAGGCGGACTTGGTGATCGCTGTCTCGGGCGAGGGCGAGCCTGCAGCGGTGGCTGATTTGATCGTTGAGGCTCTGATGGAGAATCCTTGCGTTACCTGATCCTCTCCGACATGCACGGCAATTGGGAGGCGATGCGAACGGTCCTACGCAAGGTCAGGCGCAAACGCTTCGACTCCACTCTCGTTCTGGGCGATTTGGTGGGCTACGGCGCCTCACCCAATCAGATTGTTGACAGCATGCGTACCCTGCCCGGCAAGCTTGCGATCGTTAGAGGCAATCACGACAAGGTGGCGGCCGATCTCGACAACGGCCAGAGTTTCAACGAAGCGGCGCTCGTTGCCGCGCGCTGGACCACCGAAAAACTGACGCGTCGCAACCTGACATACATGAAGAGCCTGCCCATCGGCCCATTGGTGGTCGAACGCGATGCGGAGGACGCGCCGAGAGTGGCGATCTGTCATGGCTCCCCGATGGATGAAGATATCTACTTGTTCTCCGAACAAGACGCTTGGGGCGCCTTCCAGGCAGAGCCGCGGGCTCACGTCACCTTTTTCGGACACACCCATGTTCCGTCCCTCTTCATCCTGCATCGAGGAGGAGTGCGAGGGGTCTTGCTGCGAGGAGATGGCGAGCTCAAGCTGCATCCGCGGATGCGGTATCTGGTCAACCCAGGCTCCATCGGTCAGCCGCGAGACCGGAACCCAGCCGCAGCTTACATTCTCTATGACTCGAAGACACGTGTGGTGCGCTGGTATCGGGTGCCCTACGCGATCGATCAGGCGCAAAGCAGAATTCGTGCCGCGAGGTTGCCCGAGTCCTTAGCCAATCGGCTGGCCGAAGGCATCTAGCAACACCCAACTCTAGGGAATCGCTCCTAGCGCGGCGGGTTGGCGAGGATCTCTTCGACGGTCTTGTCGGTCCTGGCTTCGGCGATGAGATGGCTGAGTCGCGACTCGTTGCCTCCGGCCGCGCTCAGACCCGCCTCCCAAGTTTCGATCGCCTGCGATCGTTCTCCGACCTGAAGTTGAATGAGGCCCTTCACCAGCCATGCTTGCGAGTAATCCGGTGAGCTTGCGATCGCTCGATCAAACTGTGCGATGGCCTCAGCCGGTTGTCCCATCAAGTAGCGCACGAACCCGGTGATGTAGAGCGCCTCGGGATCCTCAGGCGCTTGACTCAAGATCAGGTTCGCTTCCGCGAAGGCATCGAACGGGTGGTCTGCTGAGAGCAGGGTCAAGGCCAGCTCACGGCGGGCGGCGAGATTGTTGGGCTCGGTTTCGATGGTGGCGCGTAGCCCATCAACCTGCTGTTGGACGAATGGTGGCAGAGGCGGCTGCGAAGCGCTGGCTGGTGCAGCGCCAACCGGGGCAGCACCACCGTTTGCCGGCGCTGCTTGCATGGCGCTGGCCTGCTCTTCTCTTGGTGCAGCGTCTTCCATGGCGAGGGCGATCAGTACGCCGACCAAGGCGACGATACCGCCGCCGAGGAGTGCGCCCGCGAGGGCTGGGTGGCGCGCCCAGAATCCACTTGGTCGCGACGCTTGCTTGCTTGAGGTTCTGGTCTTGGTTGAGGAGAGAGCAGCCGTACCTTCGGCGGCCTCTCCGCCGATTGAATCGAGTTGTTTGAGTGTCGACGCGGCTAGGAGTTCCAAGCGGCGTCGATCGTCAGGGGAGAGTTCCTCGACGGTATCGCCTTCCAGTTGTGCGAAGAGCTCGTCTCGCTCCGCGGCGAGATCGGCGCGTTTGAGTTCTAGGTCAGCTGAAGCTTGTGGTTGGCCTCGCAAGCGCCAGACGGCGAGCAGACCGATCAGCAGCCCCGCGGCCAGGAACACCCAGGGCAGCACGCCGATGCTGTAGTCGACAGTTTGCATTCGTTTCCTTGCCTTCTACTCTCGAGTGGAATGAGTGCCGACTCGCGCTCGCACGCGGTCAAGGTAAGCATCGAGGTCACCATCTTCATCGACTGGAGGGTCCTGCGCACGGCTTCTCATGACTACGATTACGCCTGCTAGTCCTCCGAAGAAGATCACGCCCGGCGCTAGCCAGATCAACCAATTGAGACCCTGGCGTTTGGGATCGAGCAAGACGAACTCACCGTAGGTACTCTCGAAGTACTGATTCACTTGAGCGGGCGAGTAGCCCTGTGCGAGCAACTCCTCAATCTCGTCTTTCATGGCTCGCGCAGAGGCTGAGGGTGAATCTGCGACTGACATCCCCTGACACACTGGACAACGCAGCTTGGCGCTGACCTCCTCCGTGATTTGTTCGAGTTGCTCGCCTGATCGGGTCGGGCTTTCTGGCTTGCCAATCTGGCGGACTACGCCCAAGCCTCCTGGCGCGGCATCTTGAGCCACCAACGCCCCAGGTAGGAATGTGGCGCCGATGACCAATAGCCATGTCCAGGTGGCGGACTGTCTTAGGTGCCTAGAGCAGAGCATCCAAGGTCTCTTTCATGAGTCGGGGGTGCACGGCACTGATCACTTTCAAGCGAATGACACCCTCGCGGTCGATGAAAAACGTCTCCGGTGGCCCGTAGATACCGTAGGCGATCGCGGCTTTGCCGCCCGGATCGATCAGGGTTGGGCCCCATGCTCCGAACTGCTGATTGAACGCCTCGATGCGGGGCTCGGTGTCTTGATAGATCACGCCAAGAAACTGCACCTGATCCTGGTAGAACTCGGCTGCGGCGGTGAAGGTCGGGTGCTCGGTGACGCACGGAGCGCAATAGGAAGCCCAGAAGTTGAGTACCACCGGTTTGCCTCGCAACGACGAGAGCGATATCGCGTTGCCATCAAGGTCGGTCAGCGTGAAGTCGGGCGCCGGTTTGCCCAGCAGCGGAGACTCGATGAACTCCTTGTCGAACGAGAACGATTTGGCGAACAGAAATACCGTTGGTACGATCACGATGAACCCGATTGCCAGCACCCAACGGTTGAGGCGGCGCTTGCTGGAACCGACTGTTTTCTTGCTCGGTTTGCTCAACGTCTAGGCCTCAGCCGCGCTTAGTTCTGTCGCTTCGGCTGAGCTCGAACCGCCTTTCCGAGTGCTTCCTGGAATCAAGCAGATCACGGTGCCGATGACCATCATGAATACGCCGATCCAGACCCACACCACGGCCGGCGTGATGATGGCTCTGATGCCGATCGAACCGTCACGGCTGGTGTTCATTAGGGTTACGTAGAGATCATGGGTTACCGTGGTGCGGACAGCAGGCGTACTCAACGGTTCTCGGCGACCCGGATAGAAATTGAGCGTCGGCTCGAGGTTGCGAACGACCCGGCCGTTCTTGGTGATCTCGAGCACCGCAGCTTGCTTGGTGACGTGCGACGCTTCACGCGTCTCGCCCTTGAGGTAGCGCAAGGTGTAGCTGCCGACGGTCGCCTCGTCACCAGGATTGAGGGCTGCTTCGCTCGAGGTTTGCAGGCTCGAGGAAATGGTGACCGCCAAGAAGGTGACGAGCACACCAAGGTGCACGATGTAGCCGCCGAGCCGTCTCGGGATGCGCTTAGTCGATTCAACGAATGCAGTCGGGAGGCCTTCGCCCTTCTTGAGGCGGAGTCGGGTTGGTCTCAACGCTTGATCGGTCGTGACCACCAGCGCGTAACCGAACAGAGCCCCAGCGATCAGCGCGGGAACGCTTCGCGCTCCAATCGCGAAAACGATTCCTAGGCCGACCAGAGCACCAGGCAACGGACGGACCAAGACGCGGCGTGTGGTGCGCCAATCGCTCGCGCCCCAAGGCAGGGCAGGGCCGACGCCCATCAGCAAGATCAGCACCAAGAATAGCGGCACCGAGAAGCGATTGAAGAAGGGTTCCCCAACGCTGACCTTGACGTCGCGCAGGTATTCTGCCGCGATTGGATACAGCGTACCCACCAATACGGTGAACATGATCGAGACAAGCGCCAGGTTGTTCAACAAAAACGCGGTCTCTCGCGACGCCATACCGCTTGCTCTGCCTTCTGTGGCGAGCGTGTCGATGCGGAGCGCGAGCAACACCACGACGCCGATCGAGAGCACGGCCAAGAAGCCGAGGAACATCGGACCGATCGGCGTTTGCGTGAACGAGTGGACCGAGTTGACCACGCCCGAGCGGGTCAAGAAGGTACCGAGGATGGTGAGCAAGAATGAGATCAAGACCAGCACCACGGTCCAAGCCTTGAGCGATCCGCGTCGTTGTTGAACAATCGCTGAATGCAGTGCTGCAATACCTGTGAGCCAAGGCAGGAACGACGCGTTCTCGACCGGGTCCCACGCCCAGTAGCCGCCCCAACCCAGCACCTCGTAAGCCCACCAGCCTCCAAGCATGATGCCGGCCGAAAGGAATCCCAGGGCGACCAACAGCCAGTTGCGCAAGGGGAGGAGCCAGGTGGGACCCAGTTGGCCTCGCAGCAACGCGGCTACGCTCATGGCGAACGGGATGGTCATGCCGACGTAGCCGAGGTAGAGCATGGGCGGATGAATGATCATCAGTAGATGATTCTGCAGCAGTGGGTTCGGCCCGGGACCCTCGGTCAACAATGGTCCGGGCACGGCGCGGAACGGGTTTGCCGCGCCCGCGATGAGGAATGTGAAGAAAGCGCCGATCAACAGTGCGGTGGCCAACGCGTAGGCCATGTAGTCGCGATGACCGCGGCGTTGGAGGACCGCGAAAGCCACGATATAGCCGCCCAGGATCAGTCCCCAGAGGAGGATCGATCCCTCCAACGCCGACCATAGCGAGACGACGGTGATGATGGTCGGAGTCGCGGTTGAACCAACTTGGGCGACATACGCCACCGAAAAGTCGTGAGCGAGGAGTGCCGCGACCATCACCAAGTTTGCGGCCAGCATGCTGGCCGCAAAGCCGAATGCTAGTCGCATGACCCACTTCCCGCCCGCCTCAGAGCGCGTCGCACCCGCAGCGAAGCCGACCGGCGCCCCGATGGCGCAGCAGGTCAGAGCGATGAGCACGAAGGCTTGTCCGAGCGTTGAGTACATGAGCGTATGGCCTGGCGCAGTAGGACTGCGCGCTAGAGGTTAGGCGAGTTGGTGGCGGAGGTGGATGGCTGGAGCAGGAGACTGCGGTCGTGCGAGCGGAAGAAGACTATGTGTCGCTGGTGTTGAACTGCATGGTTTCGAGCAGTCGTTGCATGCTCTTCTCTTCGCCTTCATCGGGCGCTCGGTACTCGTTGTCATGCTTGACCATCAGTCGGCTGGTTTCGAAGACGCCGTCCGCTCGCAATTCGCCCTCGACCACGACACCAATGCCCTCACGGAACATTGCTGGCGGTACGGCGCGGGCCTCCACCGGTACTGTGGTGGTGCCATCGGTCACAGCGAAACGTAGGAACAGTTGATCACCTTGGCTCGCCTGGCCGTCGGTGGCCGCAGAGTTCTGTTGTTCGACACTCGAGGTGGCGACCAAACCGCCGAGGCGAACGGAAGCCCCCTGCGCTTGTTCACGCTTTTCCATCAGCTCAGACGGGCTGTAGTAGTAGACCAGGTTCTCGCCGATGTCGCCCAGGGCCAAGAAGCCGAAGGCGCCTCCAGCGATGAGCAGCGCAACGACGGCCAACGCTTTGCGCGAGCGGTGTGAGCTAGTAGGAACTGTCGTTGGATCACTCATCCGGAAACCTCAGTCGGTCGTTGCCTGTCGCAGCGATTAGCTGTTTTGGTGGCGTGCCTTGGTGCAGCTTAGCGAGGTGGATTACCTCGCGAGGAGCGCCAACGCAGGATCAAGCTCGTGGCATAGCCGATCAGCACCACAGAGGTGATGATGTACGCCGCAATGATGTACTCCCAACCGCCGACTATAACGCCCGTGGGTCTCACAGTGTTCCTCCTTCAAGTAGACGGTCCGGCTGATCAACATCTTGGGCTGCAAGCCGGTTGCGCTCGATGGAGGCGCGCATGCTCAAGAACCAGATTGCTAGGAAGAGAATGGCAAAGGCGTTGATTCGCATCGGCAAGACGATGCCGGGCGACATGGTGTCGGGGGTCGATTGCACCTGGTGCAAGGATCGCCACCAGCGGACACAAAAGTAGATCAGGGGTACGTCCACGTAGCCGATCACGGCTGCTACTGCAGACCAGGTGGCGCGTTGCTTGGGATCGTCAATCAAGGCGCGCATGGCGAGCACTCCGCCGAAGAAGATCAGCGAAATCAGCGATGTGGTCATGCGCACATCCCAGTCCCACCAAATCCCCCAGGTGGGTCTCGCGAACAGCATGCCGGTCACCAGCAGCAGGCCATTGAGCACGATGCCGACTTCGATTGAAGCGACCATGTAGCTATCCGCCTTGCGGCTGCCGCTCCACAACGACCAGACCGCGAATCCGCAAGCGAAGGTGAAGATCAGCAGGCAGTTCCAAGCGGAGGGAACGTGCACGAACACAATGCGGGAGACCTCGCCCATGTGCTGTTCGGGGGGGGCCCAGGTGAGCCCCATCACAGATCCGGTCAAAAGGAGAAGTAGGCCCAAGACGCCCAGACCGTGGGTGAACTTTGAAGGACCGGAAATCGAGTTGTTCATGAGCCTTCGTCGAGAATGAACGGGAAGAGCACGCCGCACAAGGCGACATAGATCAAGTCAAACGCTATCAGCAGCTTGGTCCAGGAAACGAGCTGCTCCATTGGGTCTCCGGTCAGAATGAAACCAAACGATTTCACCAAGGCGATCAGTGCCGGCACCTCAAGAGGGAAGAGCAGAAGCGGTAGCAGGACATCTTGGCTGCGCAGACGTGAGGTCATGGCGGCATACAGAGTGCCTGGTGCTGCCAGACCGACTGCGGCGAGTGCCCAAAAGCCGGTGAGTTGCAGCAAGACGCGAGCGTCGGCTTCAACAACGAACAGTACGACTGTCACCGGGATGAGGATTCCGGCGAGCAGCAACAGAAAGAGAGTGTTGGCTAAAAACTTGCCGTAAAAAAGGCCCATGGGCTCGATCGGGACCAGCGCGAGGCCCTCCAATGCAGAGTCCTCTCGTTCCAGCCGAAAGCTCTCCGACAAGGAGAGGATTGAGGAGAACAGCAGCGCCACTACCAAGGAGCCGGGTGCTGCTCGTTGCAGGTCGTCGCTATTCGGTCCGAACGCTAGCGACAAGAGCAGAAGCACGACCAACCCGAAGAGAGCCACGCTGAACAACCGTGCTCGGTTGCGCCATTCGAGGCGCAGGTCCTTTTGCGCGATCAGGATCGCCGTCGCTGCGACCCGCCGGACAATGTTCATGAGTTGCTCTTAGTGGCGTGGGTGAGTAGGCCTGCTGTGACGTCCGCGGCGGCACCCCGCCAGACGATCTGACCGGTGTGCAGCACGATCGCCTTCGCGCAGAGCTTGCTTGCTTGCTCGAGCGCGTGGGAAGCCACGATCAACGTCTTGCCGCGAGCCCGCAGCTGCGCCAGCCAGTCGGTCACCATGTCTTGGCCGGCTGGGTCGAGGGCGCTGAAGGGTTCGTCGAGCAGGATCAGATCGGGATCCTCGATCTGAGTACGTAGCAGAGACAATCGTTTTCTCATGCCCGCAGAGAACTGAACGGCAGGGTCTGCGGCACGTTGTTCGAGGCCCACTGTCTCCAACAGCTCCTTGGCACGTCGCTCCTGGGCCTCCGCTGGGGTGGAGTGGTAGGTGCTGTCCATTGCGAGCCCCATCCACAAACGCACGTGTTCCAGCGCGGTCAATTGCTCATATAGATAGGTTCGGTGCGAAACCAAGGTCAGCCGGGGCCGTACCTCGAACGGCTGCTGCTGCGGTGCGGACCCGAACAAGCGCAGATCGCCGGTACTGGGTCGTAGGAGACCGCAGAGGAGTCGCAACAGCGTTGTCTTGCCGGATCCGTTGTGGCCGACGAGAAGTACCGATTCTCCTTGTTTGATTTCGATATCAATGTGCGCGAGTGCCCAGGTTCGCCCAAATCGCCGCCCAACGCCACGAGCTGTGACTGCGTTTGCGGGTTGGGTGCAGGCGGGTTCGCCGCTCGCGGTGATGGAATCAGTAGAGTGCATTTCGCAGGAGCCGTGCCGTTGGTCGTAGGATGCCATAGCTAGCGGACTCACCTCGTGGTCGCGGACGAAAATATGCCTGAGAGAACAGATGAAGAGTTGGTGGAGTCGATCCTTGCAGGAGCAGAGGATGACTTTCGCGTGCTCGTGTTGCGCTACCAGCAGCGTCTAGCGAACTACCTGACGCGCATTCTGCGCAACCAGGACGAAGCGCTCGAACTTTCTCAAGACGTTTTCTTGAGGGTCTATCGGGCGCTGGACCGGTTCGACTCCAGCTATCGGTTCTCGACGTGGTTGTTTCGCGTAGCTCAAAATGCCGCGATCGATTTGATGCGCAAGAGACGCCTCAAGCTGGTCTCGTTGACCCGTCCAGAAACGGGCGACTCGGACGGGGGCGAATGGGAGTTCGCCAGCGATGAGCAGGGTCCTTATGGTGAACTGAGGAATCGTGAGCGGGGCGGTGCGATCCTCATGGCCGTGTCGCGTCTTAAGGGCGAGTATCGCGAGTTGATCGAGCTGCGCCACTTCGCTGAGCTGTCTTACGACGACATCGCCGAGATCAAAGAAATGCCGCTCGGCACCGTCAAGAACAAGCTCTTTCGGGGCCGGCAGATGCTCAAGGACGAACTGGAGGAGTTCTTGAGGGACTAGGACCTCTGCAACAATCCCTAGTCCCTGATCCATCGCGACCGGCAGCGGCAAAACCTTTTGTCTCAACTCTGCGTACTCGTGCTGGTAGCGCAACCGAACGGCTACCGGTCATTATCCCGGATTGGGTTGTGGCGAACCTCACTTGGCGGATTCTTTCTCATGGACGAAGTTACACAATCTCATTCTGCGGCGGCGCACTCCCTTGAGGCGTTGGATGCTGCGTTGGACTCCGGCCGCGCTCTAAGTGCGGGATCAGGGCTAGCGGATTCAGGGCTGGCGCGATCAGAGGCGAATCCCAGCCTGGTGCGACTTCATGAGTTGCTGCGTTTTCCATCAGTCCGGGTTCCTGAAGAATTCTCGGATCAGGTGATGGCGCTGGTGAAGACTGATGCAGTTGGTGAAACACGTTCCTCGAGCCGTAGCTGGATGTTTGCTCTTGCAGGCGCTGCTGGGCTCGCTCTAGTGGTCGCGCTTGGCAGTACTGCGGTTTCAGGGGAGTCGGTGTTGGCCACAATCGCTAGCGCGGCGTCTTCGGTCGCACTCGCAGGAGCCGGTTTGCTCGCAGCGACCTGGACCGGGGTCGGTACGACAGTTGGTAGTTGGATCGGCACCTCGCCGACGGTAGGCGCTTTCCTCGCGCTGGCTTTCGTCGGTGCGGCGACGGGACTTGCTGGTGGCTTGCGCCGTACGCGGCGTGCGTCTCAACGCAATCGGTAGTCGTCCTCGACAATTGCTTTGATGAGAACGGCCGGCGCTTGTCGGCCGTTGCTGCGTTTGCTCACGTAGGCTAGAACGACCGATGGCAAACCGATTCTCAAAACGTGCTGGCTCGAATCAGTGGTGCCAATGGCGCACGGCAGTGCTGTTGACGACTGCACTGGTGGCGACGCTGTCGGTCTCGTTGGCAGCTTTTGCGGCCAGCGACCAAGCGGCCAATTCTGAGAGCGCGATCGTGATTGGAGCGGACAGCTTCGCTCGCAGTCAAGTGGTGGCGTTGGGTCGTGATCTGGTGGTGCGCGGTACCGTGCACACCAACGCTTCCGTGCTGCGCGGAAACGCCACCGTCTCAGGCTCGATTGGTGGCGACCTGGTGGTGCTCGAAGGCTCGGTGCAGCTTGAAGACGGTGCGCGCATCGGGGGCGATGTGGTGGTCCTCGGCGGTGCCGTGAGCAGTGCAAGCAACGTGACGGTGGATGGAAGGATCCTGGCGTATCCGCACGCGTCGAGGGCCTTGTTGGCACTGATCGAAGTGCCGTCGCTGGGTGGACGGCCGGTCCTGCTTTCAGCGAAGCTCGGTTTGCTGCTGGCTTGGTGGCTGGCTGGGACGCTACTAGTCTCGTGCTTCTCTGGTCCGATGCTTCGAACCGGTGCCTTGGTCGCAGAGCAGCCAATGGGCAGCTTTGTCTTGGGCGTGACATTCGTGCTAACCGTCGCCCTTGGTTTCATCATCCTGTCTTCGTTTTCCCCAGCGCTAATCTCGTTGCCGTTGGTGGTTTTGGCCGTGGTGCTTGCGTTTGTTTTGAAGCTTTGGGGTTCAGTTGCGGTAGTGCTCGCTTTGGGCCGTTGGCTCGCAGGTCGGTGGTCCAAGCTACCGCGCGATCTCTTAGGTCAGTTTCTGGTGGGGCTGTGCGTGATTGGCGCGCTCAAGTTGGTGCCGTGGTTGGGCGCCACCATCTGGTCGATGATCACACTGGTAGGGATGGGGGCGGCGCTTAAGGCCGGTGTTCAGATGAGCGGCCAGAAAGCCGATTAGCTGGTGCTTTGCGACTCTTTGAGCAAAGAAAGATGGTGCTGAGCTGTCGGTACACCCAATCGCTTCGAAGCCAAATGGCTGTGTCCTCACAACTTAAGCCCGGCCGGGCGCTGATTCGCGCTTTCTTGACCCCTTGCAGCGCCTCACGTAGCCTTTAGGTGCGCGTGTTTTCACGCCTAAACAGCCTGGGCCCCGTCAGAGGTTTCGGGCCTTCTTGGGCACTGGTGCCGGCCTACAGTCCGTCCTCGGTGAGTCTCAGCCCAGCCAACCGGATTATCGCGATCACTCCGCCGCTCGAACAGGAAGCCTTTGTTAGAGACCGTTCCCCATGTTGTGCCAGGCCTGTAGCGTCCTCAATCATGACGACGCGGAGTTCTGCCGGCGGTGCCAGAACCGACTCATGGTCGTGTCTGGTCCCCGCGGGGACGGCGAAATGCTGGAAAATGAGGACGAGAGCTTCTCCTTTGACGAGCACGTTCTAGAGCGTCTGTCGATCCTAGAAGAGGTCTTGCGACGGACCGGCGAGACGGTTAAGAGCGTGCTTTCTGCAATGCACAAGCAGGAAGAGAACATCGTCATCAACCACTCCGGCTTGGTGACCATGCGTGAGTTGTTGGAACGCCACAACCTGGTGTCGTCTGAGGAGTGGAACGACCTGTGGTCAGCCCGCTTAGACGGCCAGCTAATGGCGCTTGAGCGCCGGGACCGGTTCACCGAAGTCAAGGGTCGAATGTCGTCGCTGTTTGCCGGCGACAAGCGCGAAGTGTTTGATCGCCACATGGCCGAGGGGGAGTATTCGTTCTTTGCGTTGGAGGTGGGCCCCGCGCTAAAAGCCCTGGAGAAGGCGTTCCGATTGGACAAGGCCAACTATGTGTTGGCTGAGTTCTTGGGTGAATGCCACTTTCACGAAGGCTTGATCAAAGACGCACTGCGCTACTTTGATCGAGTACTGCGTGCCAAGCCCGACCACTACGAAGGCCTCGTCTATAGTGGAGTTATCCGTCACCAGCTCGGCGACAACGACCAAGCCGAGGTGCATCTCAAACGTGCGGTGGAACTCTTCCCTGATGCGTTTCTTCCGCACTTCTCACTGGGCGCAACCATGGCAGCCCGGGGCGATCTGCGCCGCGCGGCGACCTACTTGGAACGCGCCCGCGAATTGGATGCGGTGCCACATGCGCTCTATCTGTTGGGCAATTGCTACTACGAGATGGGCAGCATTCAGCCGGCGATCGAGGTTTTAACCGAAGCCTCACGCTTGGACCCGGCTTTCGAAGAGTGCTACCACGTGCTCGGACTTTGCTACGTCGAGCGGCACTGGAACCGTAAGGCGCTCGACGCATTCAGGCGCGCTCAAAGGCTCAATCCCCGCAAGCTTCGGTACGAAGACTTAGTCGCGTATCTATCAGGCGGCGGCGGCGCGCTACCCGAGGTGTCGGCAGCTGCTCAACGAGGCCTGACTGCGGCCGAAAGTCACCTGCGCGCAGGCGACGCCTCGAAAGCACTCACTGGCCTCAGGAGCGCCTTGCGCGCCGAGCCAGAGAACCCGACGTTGCTCATGACCTACGCACTGGCGTGCTTGCAGCTCGATCGGATGAAGGAGACCCGCAGTGCGACCGCCAAGGTGCTGCAGCTCGAGCCCAGCGAAATGATGCGCGCAACCGCGTATGCGACCTTGATTGCTGCATTGCGCAGCGAAGGGCGCTACCGCGAGGGCAACCGTATGGGTCAGCAGCTTCTGGACGAAGGAGCCTCTGATTTTTCGAGAGCAATCGCGTACTACGAGATGGCGTACAACCTCGCTGAGATGGACGAGAACCTCGACGAAGCCCTGGATCTCGCTCGTCGCTCACTCGACTGTTCGCCCGACGAACTTAAGCAGTTTTCGCTGGCCGCTTTAGGATGGGTTCACTACAAGCGCCAAGAGTTCATCGAAGCCATCGATTGCCTGAGCCAATCGACCGAGTTAGGCAAAGACTCCACTACGCTGACTCACCTAGGCATGGCTTTGCTCGCTTCCGGAGAAGACGCAGAAGCCAAGCGCGTTCTGGATGGCGCTCGTGATCTCACGCGCAGTTCAGGGCAACATGCCCTATCTGAGAAGATGATGGACTTCATGCGCGATTCAGCGCGCATTGTTCGTGGAGTCCGCAGGAAGTAGCATCGCCGCTCGCTGCGTAGTGTGAGCCTTCAGGCTTGATGCCTTCGCTCGCAACACTTCCGTTTCTTGCCACGATCAGCCGGCTGCTCTTGAGATCGCTACCCTTCATAGGTGATCCCAAGGTCATAGGTGGTCCCAAGGCCAAAGCCCCCAACCAGTCATTTCCTAAAGGCGCTTTAATCATGCGTTGGAGCCAGTATTTCCTCTATACCTCGCGCGAGGTCCCCGCGGACGCCGAGGTCATCAGTCACCAGTTGATGTCGCGGGCGGGAATGCTGCGCAAGCATGCCGCGGGTATTTACAGTTTCTTACCGTTTGGTCTGCGCAGCATGTCGAAGATGATGGGTATCGTCCGTCGCGAACTCGATGCGGTGGGTTGTCAAGAACTGGAGATGCCTGTAGTCCAGCCGGCGGAGCTGTGGCAGGAGTCGAAACGCTGGCGCAAGTACGGCAAGGAGCTGCTCCGTGTGAAGGATCGCCATGGGCGTGACTTCTGTCTCGGACCAACCCACGAAGAGGTGGTCACAGACTTGGTCAGGCGCAACGTTAAGAGCTACCGCCAACTGCCCCTCAACCTCTACCAGATCCAAACCAAGTTCCGTGACGAGATCCGGCCGCGGTTCGGCCTGATGCGCGGGCGCGAGTTCATGATGAAAGACGCTTACTCCTTCCATGCTGATGACACCTGTATGGACGACGTGTACCAGGCGATGCATGGCGCCTACTCGCGCATCGTCGAGGCGTGCGGTCTTGACTACATCGTGGTCGACGCTGACTCGGGCACGATTGGTGGATCCTCCTCACACGAGTTCATGGTGCTCGCAGACACCGGTGAGAGCGCCGTGATCAGGTGTAAGGCATCAGGCTACGCTGCAAATGTCGAGAAGGCGGTGACCAAGCTCGAGACCCCAGAGGCGCCGGCCTCAGACGTCCTGGAGGAGGTGGCAACTCCCGGGCTCACAACCGTTGAGCAGGTTGCCAAGCACCTAGGTGTCGATCCAAGCCAAATGGTCAAGACCTTGATCTACGAGCACGACGGCGGCATCGTAGCGGTGGCAATCCGCGGCGATCGCGAGGTCAACGAGGTCAAGCTCAAGAATGTGCTGGACGCTGAATGGCTGCGGTTGGCCGATGCTGAGAAGGTGAGTCGAGCGACCAATGCTCCGGTTGGCTTTGCAGGGCCGGTGGGTCTCAGTGTCGATCGGCTGATCGCTGACACTACCACCCAAGAGCTTAAGAACTTTGCCTGTGGTGCCAACAAGGTCGATGCCCATCTGACTGGTGTCAATTGGGGTCGTGACGCCGAGGTCACCGAGTTCGCAGATGTGCTGATGGTGGTCGAAGGCGATGCTGACGTTGAAAGCGGCGAGCCGCTGGAGACCTTCCGCGGCATTGAAGTGGGCCACATCTTCAAGCTCGGCACGAGCTATTCAGAAGCGATGAATTGCAACTTCGCGGCAGAGGAAGGCCCCGACAAGCCCATGATCATGGGCTGCTACGGGCTTGGTATCGGTCGCACGGTGGCTGCTGCTATTGAGCAGAATCACGACAAAGACGGAATTATCTGGCCGTTGCCGTTGGCACCCTTCCAAGTGCTCTTGAGTGCGCTCAACCCGGCGGCAGACGATGCCGTCCGTGAGGTAGCCGAGCGTCTCTATGGGGATCTTGAGACAGCTGGATACGAAGTGCTCTACGACGACCGAGAGATGAGCCCTGGCGCCAAGTTCAAGGATGCTGACTTGATCGGCTTGCCCCTTCGCGTGGTGGTTGGCTCACGGTCGTTGTCCAACGGCGGTGTCGAGTTCTCGCTGCGCCGCGCGCCGCAAGAGCGCGAGATCGTAGCGGTCGGCGATATCATTGAGCGCCTCGGCCGAGCGCTAGAGGAGCTGTCTTAGGGCGTGAACTGGTGTGCTTCGCGCTGGGGCGTACTGGGGCCCTGGGAGCCTTGCATGGGTGCCTGTGCTCGAGGCCGCTCAGGTTCCTGTGACTCAAGCTTGCGTGCGTGCCCGATATCAAGGCTGCGACGAAACCAACTCCGCGGGGACGCATTTTGCAAGGTCCTAGAGCGGCTCGTCGCTCACCGTGACCTTGAGCGCCAAGATCCGGTTGACGTCGACCTCCAAGACTTCGATGGCCAGCGGCCCGACTTCGACCTGGTCGCCCACGGTTGCCCTGCGGCCGAGCTCAGAAAAAGCAATGCCAGCGATGGTGTCCTCGTCCCGCTCATCGACTTCGATGCTGAGTTCGTTCTCTAGGTCTGCAAGCAGAGTGGATCCCAAGACTTGCCAGACGTTATCTGAGATCTGAGTCATCTCTGGACGCTCGGCGTCGAACTCGTCTTGGATCTCGCCCACGATCTCTTCCATCACGTTCTCGAGGGTGACGATGCCGCTGGTGCTGCCGTACTCATCAAGGATCGCAGCCATGTGAAGGTGAGAGGACAGCATCCTCTTGAGCAGGCGCTCAAGCGACAGGGTTTCCGGTACAAAGAAGGTTTCGCGACGGATCTCATCTAAGGATTCGGGCTGCTTCTCCGCGTGGAAAAGGTCCTTGATGTGGATGATGCCGAGAGTGTGATCCAAGTCACCATCGCACAGCGGAAATCGTGTGTGACCCGACTCCCTGGCGGCCACCAGGTTCTCTTCGATCGAGAGCTGCAAGTCCATAAAGACGACTTCGGGTCGCGGCACCATGATCTGCCGAGCCACCCGCTCAGAGAGTTCGAAGATGTTGTCCAAGAGTTCACGCTTGTGATCCGAGAGTCGGCTGTCGTTGCCTGAAGCCAGTAGTCTGCGGATCTCCTCTTTTTCGAGCGCAAAGGAATCCTCAGTGACGGGCCGGATTCCGATCAAACGCAATACTGAGTTGGCCATCGAGTTGAGCAGCCATATTGCCGGAAAACTGATCTTGTAGAAAACAAACAGCGGCACAGAGACCCACAGGCTAGTGGCCTCGGGTCTCCGGATCGCGATCGACTTGGGCGTCAGCTCGCCCAGCACAATGTGCGCGATACTGATCAAGCTGAACGCGATCGAGAAGCTGAGAGTGTGCTGCAGAGTCGGTGAGAGATCGGGGAAGAAATGGAATAGCCGTTCGAGCAGGCTCGACACTGCCGGTTCGCCGATCCAACCCAGTCCTAAGCTCGCTAGGGTGATGCCGAGTTGGGTTGCAGAGAGATACGCGTCGAGGTTGTCGATCATGTGCCGCGCGGTACGGCCGCTCCGGGTCCCAAGGTGTGCATCGACCTGTGTCGGTCGCACCTTGACCAGAGCGAACTCAGCGGCCACGAAGAAACCGTTGATGAGCACCAAGAGCAGCGCAAGTGAAATGCCTGCCGGGCCGCTCATCTCAAGCGAGAAGGGGGGTGCGCCGGCGCGCGCCAGCAGTTGTGCAGGGAGGGCGGGATCCACGAGAAGCGCAGCTATCAAAACAGGGGGCCTCGGAAGTTGATCTGGAGGTGCGCGCTAGCGTCGCATCGACGGAGTGCGTGGGAGGCATCGTGCGCACGTGCACTGCATCGATTGGCCGGTATCACCGGTGCGGATCGCGAGTCGGGTGGCATCTTGCGCACGGACCGTGTGCAGCAAGAGGCTGGCGACGCAGGCATTGCCGTCGCAAGCGCCCGAGGGCGATAGTAGGGTTGAGGAGGGTCGTGCACTGGCCTTCTGTGTGAACTGTAGCACGCACGGTGGCTAGGTCTGGCTACCCGCCATGAGCTTGGTGAGATTTGGAACATCTCCTTCGAGCACGTCGAGGAAGGGGTCGGCCTTGAGTTTCTTCATTCGCTTGGGCACGGTCTTGAGGTTGTGTTTCTGAATGGTGAGTCCCTTGCGTACTTCGGTCCACTTGAGCGTGGCGGAAACCGGAGCTGCGATGTTCGGCCTGAGGCAAAACGGTGCCACGATCAACTTGCCCCAGCCGTTTTGCCCATAGTCGATGTAGACCTTGCCCTCTCGATCACTCAGCGCCCTGGCTACGGTTGCGATCTCGGCGTTGCGTTCCACCACTAGACGGGCGATTAGCTCCGCCAGGGTGCGAGATCCGCGAAAGTCGAGTTGCTGCCCTAGGGGCACCAGCACGTGGAGACCGGTGGATCCAGAGGTCTTGACGTAGGTCGGCAGGCCGAGTTCGTCGCACAGTTTCTTGATCTCGCGAGCGAGACGAATGACGTGTGCGAACGGTGCATCCTTCGGGTCGAGGTCGATCACGCTCCAGTCAGGTCGGTCGATGGTCTCGACCCGGCTGGACCAAACATGCAGTGGAATGGTGCCGAGATTGGCCAGGTACAGCAGAGTGTCTTCGTCGTTGCATACAAAGTAGTCGATGTCGCGTTGACTTCCTTCACTATGAATGGTGACGGTCTGGATCCACTCCGGCGCAAAGTCAGGTGCGTTCTTTTGGAAGAAAGACTTGCCGTGGATTCCATCTGGATAGCGCGTCAGTACCACGGGACGATCCTTCAGGTACGGCAGAATCCAAGGTGCGATTGCGCGGTAGTAGTCGATCAGGTCGCCTTTTGTGTAGTGGTCTTCGGGCCAGAAAATCTTGTCGCGGTTGCTGAACGTGACTTTCTCAGGGACCGGGGCAGGTGCCGGGATCGGAGCGGACCGTTCACCGGGCCCGTCTGGGCCTGTTGTGCTCTGCACCCCCGGCGAGTTGAATGCGGCCTTGCCGCTGTCTGGTGGCGCGGGGGCGCCTGGTAGAGCGCTGGTTAAGGTGCAATGCCGTGGTTCTTTGTCGGTGCGCAAACTCAAGAACACCGGGTGGCGCAACATGCCCGCTTTGGTGCGCTCTTTGAATCGAATCTCACACACCACACGCGGTGAGACCCACCGGTGCCGATCGCCCGAGGGTAGGTCGCAGTCCAGTTGGTCGAGCACGGCGTCGTCGTGGATCGATTCCAGGACCCCACCCAACTCGTCGAGCAGTTGATTGGAGAAGCCGGTACCCACCCGACCGAGGTAGTGCAGCGTTTCCACGTCGCCGTCGCCGTCGCCGTCGCCGTAGAGCCCGAGGTGGAGTGCGCCGAAGCCTTTGCGACTGGCCTTGGGCAGGCTGTAGCCAACGATCACGAAGTCGCCGGTGTGCTCGACTCGGTAGCGCAGCCAACTCTCAGAACGGCCGCCCAGGTAGCGCGAGGAGGCGCGCTTGCCCATCATGCCCTCGAGGCCCATTTGCTCGACTTGAGCGTAGAACGCCTTGCCGATGGTCTCGATGTGCTCGCAGTAGCGGACCGGCCCCGCAGTGGGCAACAGCTGTTGCAGCAAAGCCTTGCGTTCAATCAATGGTAGCGCGCGCAGGTCTGTGCCATCGACTTCGAGAAGATCGAAGGCGAACAACGAAGCTGGCGATTGGATCGATGCACGCTCGATGTCGGTCGATCGCGAGAGCAATGCCCGTTGCTGGAGGCCGTTGAAACTTGGCTTGCCGTCCAGGCCGGGCACAATCACCTCGCCGTCGATCACGACGCGGTCAACCGGTAGGTTGCGCAACGTGCGAGCGATCTCAGGAAATAGGTGGGTCGCGTCGTGACCGTTGCGATAGCGCAGGTAAGGGTCAGCACCCGACTTTGCCGCCACCAGCCGGTAGCCGTCGTACTTGATCTCGAACAGCCAGCCCCTGCGGTCGGATGGCTGGTCGCCGTTCTGGGCAAGTTGTAGATCCAGCGTGCGAGGATCCACCGGGGTTCCCGGCTTCGAGGCCTTGCTCTTCTTGATCGACCGATGAACCGCTTCGAGGCGCTTGGAGCCCTCGCCGAGTTCGGGTCCTGAGAGACCGGACAAAACCGAGGTTTCGTCGAACACGAATCCGGCATCGCCGGGCAGCCGGGAGAAGCCATCAGGCTTCTTCATCATCAGCCAGTTCTTGCCGTCATCTTTTTGCTTGCCCCGATGAATGGCGGGCGGCTTGATGCGAAACATGGTCCAGACGCCCCGCAACTTGAAGCCGCGCAGTTCAAACAGCAGTTTGCCGGACCTAAACCCCTCCCAGGGGTCGGTGATTGAGATCCACACGCCGCGGTCCCAGACGATCATCGCGCCTGCGCCGTAGTTGCCTTCTGGGATAACTCCTTCGAAGTCGCCGTATTCGAGTGGATGATCCTCGGTCTGCACGGCGAATCGTTTCTCCTCCGGATCCAAACAGAACCCCTTGGGCACGGCCCAAGAGACCAGTACGCCGTCCAGCTCCAAGCGCAGATCGTAGTGAGTGCGACGGGCATGATGCAGTTGGACGACAAACAAACCGTGGTGGTGCTTGTCGTTGGAGGGCGCCGTCGGTCGTTCGTCACCAAAGGGCTCGATCGTGCCGTCGGTGCGTTTGCGGCGGTATTCGATAAGGCGGTCAATAGGCATGGTCGCCCATAGCCTAACCGTCGAACAGCCAGCGCTTGCGGTCGGATGCTTGGTCGCCGTCCGAGCGAGTTGGAGTGGGGGGCTCCACTTTTGAGAACAGCTTCCTGGGATGCTGTTGCAGGATCGCAGTGCAGTTGGGTGAGGCGCACTTTCTGTCGTCAGGAGTTCGCCGTAACTCCATGGTAAGATTGAGCTTATGGCTCGTCCAATCGGCACAGGAAACATCTCGTTCGGACTGGTTTCGATTCCGGTGAAGCTCTACGCGACCACCGACCACTCGAAGTCCGTGCGCTTCAATATGCTCGACTCTTCCGATAGCACGCGGGTCAAGCAGCAGTACATCAACACCAATTCCGGTGAGGTGGTTGAGCGCAAGTCCATGGTCAAAGGCTATGAATTCGCCAAGGGTCAATACGTCACCTTTACCAACGAAGAGATCAAAGCGATGATGGAGCGGACCGCTCCGGCGATCGCCATCACGGAGTTCGTCCCGTTGGTTGAGGTCGACCCGATCCATTTCACTAGCACGTACTTCTTGGGGCCTGAGACTGGCGGAGAGCGGGCGTATCACCTGCTGGGTGAAGCCATGCTGCACACCGGCCGTTGCGCGTTGGCGAGGTACGCGGCGCGCGGCAAGCAGTACCTGGTGATGATCAGACCGTTCGAAGAAGGCCTGCTGATGCAGCAGATGCATTACCACGACGAGATCCGTTCCTTCTCAGAAGTGCCGATCGAGGAACAGGGTGAAGTGCAGCCAGGCGAGCTTGAGTTGGCGATTCAGTTGATTGAGCAGATCGCCAACGACGAGTTTCAACCCGAGAAGTACGAAGACGAGGTGAGAGCGCGGTTGCTCGACGCCATCCAACAGAAGATCGATGGCGCCGAAGTGGTGGCGGCGATCGACGACGCACCCAAGGCTGAGATCATCGATCTGATGGAGGCGCTCAAGGCTTCTCTCGGGGCCGACTCAATCAAGTCGGCAGGGTCGAAGAAGGATGGTCGCAAGCCAGCGAAGAAGGCAGCGCGCAAGACCAAAACGAAAGCCAAGAAGACCGCGACGAGAAAGAAGGCGGCGAGTGGCTGATTCGATCGGTTGGCGGGACTAACGTGTCGCGCTTCGGCTCTCGCGGCGGCCCGTCTCGGCCCGGGCCGACAGAAGGACTGGCTGAAGAGGACCCATCGATCCTTAGGCTGGGTTCAAGCGGAGATCACACCTGGCCCCGCTATACGTCCCGCGAAGTGCTCAGCATGCTCGGGGTCAAGCAACGAGAGGTCAGGCAGTGGCTGGGTGAGCCGCTGCTGGCGCCCATTCCGGCTGCAAGCCGGAGTGTCGAGTCGACTCCTGTTGCAACGCACCACGCGCAGGTGAATGCGATTCAGCCTGAAGCCGCTGTTGAGGCACCACCGGTTGATCGGCAGCGTGCGCACACCGCGGCCCGCTACAGCTACAACGACGTTCAACTACTGCGTTCAGCGCAGGAGCTGCGCCGCAATGAGGTGCCTGACCGTAGGATCCGAGCCGCGTTTGCTTCCCTTAAGCGCCGCTTGCCGCCGGGCAATTCGCCCCTTGCGCTGCGCCTGATTGGACACGGCAAGAAGGTGATCATTCGCGACGACGACGGCACTTGGGACGCTGAGAGCGGGCAGCAAATGTTTGATTTCGCCTCGACGCACTCGTTGTGGCCTCTCGACGTGGCGATCCCCGAGAGCAGTGCTTCGGGTGAACTCGATTACTCGCACCCTGCTGACCCCGGGCCGGTGCCTCTCAATGTGCTCGCCTTCGAAGATCGAAGAAGTCGCGATTTCGGCGCGCGCGAGTGGTACCAGAAGGCACGTGAGCTTGAGCTTGCCGGCGAGTCTGGAGCAGTCGCGGCGTACAACGATGCTCTTCGACTAGACCCAGAGTTGGTGGACGCGCAGATCGATCTTGGTCGGCTGCTGCACGAGCGCGGTGACCTACACCAGGCACGAGTGCACTACGCACTTGCTCTCGAGACGGACGCAACGAGTGCTACGGCGCACTTCAATCTAGCGGTAGTACTCGAGGACCTCGGCCAGCACGAGCGGGCAGTTCAAAGGTACACCCAGACGCTGCTCACAGATCCAATGTACTCAGACGCTTACTACAACCTAGCGCGTCTTTACGAGATTCGTGGGGAACGGGCTGCCGCGCTGCGCTGCTTGCAGAGCTATCGACGGGTGACTCGAGATTAGCGGTGGAGCCACGCTGAAGCGCAGCTAGCGGCCAGACCGACCCGGGTGCCGCCCGCCTTCTCGCGAGCCGCGAGAGTGCATTCGACCGTTACGCTCCTTGCAAAAGCCCAGTGCATCTGGAAGGCTCCTGCTCTTCTGCTTTAGCAATGGTAGGAGAGGGCCCGCGCTCCGTGTAGGACGCGGCCACAAATACAGTTTCCCATTTAGGAGATAACTAGTTGAAGGAGAACTGGAATTCGTAGGCCAAGAGGTGGACGGTTCATCCCGCAAAGGGATGACAGCGAACCCCGTATCAACCACAGAATTAGGAAGAGTCCTGTCCGCCTTATCGGCGCGGATGGAGAACAGATCGGCGTCGTACCGATCGAAGAAGCGCGCGAACGCGCGCAGGCCATCAGCCTCGACCTTGTCGAAGTGGGCCCGACCGCCGATCCGCCTGTCGTCAAGATTCTCGATTGGGGAAAAGCCAAGTTCGAGCGCGACAAGAAGGCGAAAGAATCGAAGAAGAAGTCCACCACGATCGAGATCAAGGAGGTCAAGTACCGTCCAACGATCGATCCGCATGACTTCGGCATCAAGACGAAGCGAGCTGAGCGTTTTTTGAAGGAAGGCAAGAAGGTTAAGGTCACGATCTTCTTTCGCTACCGTCAGCTCCGCCGCCCAGAGCTAGGTGTGCAGATCCTGGACAATGTCACCAAGGCGCTCGACCCGATGGCGGACATCGAATCCCGCTCTGGTCTCGAGGGTCGGCAAATGACGATGATCGTTGCGCCAAACCCGCAAAAGGCTGCCGAATACGAAGCGAAGTTGAAGGCAATAGAAGCCGGCGAAAGTGCTGCCGAAGACACAGCCAACGATGCTGGCCAAGCGTAGCCAGCTAGGCGTCTCAGCGCACTAGGCTGTCTCGGCCCACTAGGGCGTCTCAGCTCAAAGAGCAGAGGCTTATGAGAGCCTAGAGAAGAACACCGGCGCTGTGGCTCAGCGCTGGCGTTCTTGCTCACGCTCAAGCCTACCCATTCGCTTGAACAGGTGGCGTTGCAGCCAAGTTTCGGCTTGCTCGAGCTGTTCGAACTCTCGCTCCAGCCGCCGGAACTCGGCAGTGTGGATGCGTCGTCGAGTGCTATTGGCGTGGCGCTCGGCTGGCACTACTGCGTGCACCATCTCGTGGTGTAGCACCGACTCAACCACGTAACTCGGTACCTCGCGATGATCGAGCACCGGGTGAATGCGGATGGTTTGCGACTCATCGTGGAATGAGCCGAGCAAGATAGTGCGTCGCCTTCGCCGCCTTCGCCTTGGCGGTGCTCCCCAGCTCACCGTCAGACTCAAGGACGAGTCGAAGTAGTCGTGGTTGAGGCGCTCGAACAAAGGCTCGAGGTCGTGATGTGCGCCCTTGGGGCCGTGCAACCTGGTCGGTCGTATTGGCGCCTCTTCGCTTGAAGGTGCATGTTGATCAAAATGGTTGCGCAGGGCGTCGAGCGCCTCGCGGCGTTTGATCTTGGTCAGGCGCTTGCTTGCAAATTCCGCGGCGGCGTGCAGGACGTCGTCGCTTGCTTCTAAGAAACAGCGGTGGATCCGAACTCGAACCTGCCTTGGTAGGCCTGGCAGTTTTGAGAGCTGTTTGTCTTTGACCGGCCGTGCGCTGAGAATGGTCGAGCGGTTGTTGGTCAACTGGATATCGACGATTCGTCCCTGCGACAGCTCCGCGAGCAGCAGCTTGAACTGAAGTTCGCGATCCGCGTCGCTGATGGACGCGTGGTGCTGGTCCTGTTCCGGGGCTTCGAGCGGGAGTGGGAGCTGTTGGCTAAGCATCTGGTGAGCGAAGCTTATCGAGCGCGGTGGTTGCTTTGAAGATGAGGGAAACAGCTTGACGCGCAGGTCCGTCACTGGAACGATTCAGCGCTCAGCCCTCAAACCGTCAGCCAGATCCCCTAAGTTGTTCGAAAGGACTGATAGATGCGGAGCTACCAGCTTCTGTTTGCATTGCTCATCCTGATGTGTGGAGTTGTGTTGTTCGTCGCGACTCTCGATGAAGTACCGAGCCAGCGGGGCCTTGCGCATCCCGACTTTGCGACCATGCAACAAGGAGGCGATCCCGCTGCTCGACACAGTGAGGTGCTCTGGGTGGCATGGTCCTTCGGCGCTTTGGTCATCGCCTTCTTCATTGCCCTGATCGACGTGTCTCTTGCGCGCGGGGGCAAGAGTGGCCCGATCGCTGCACGCCGTACGGTCTGGATTTGCGGCGGCGTGCTTGAGTTGATCTTTCTTGCGCTGGTCCTTTCATATAGCAGTTTCATGGTGGACCCGCTCCAGGATTCGGTGTTGTTTTTCCCCAAACCCACCGCTTGGATGATGTATGGCATTTGGGGCTTTCCTATGGTTTTTGTGCTGCTCTACATTCTTCGCTTCGAGCAATGGATCCTGAGTCCGGCTGATGAGGCTGAGTTCGCCATCTTAGAAAAGGCCAAGGATGCTGAACGCGCCGCTGCTGCTGCGAAGGGAGGTCGTAGCTAATGTCGCGCGACCACATCATTCTCGCGTGCGTTTTCGCTTATCTCGTGGTCTGCATCGTGGTGGGACTTTGGGCGCTACGACGCACCAAGTCGGCACACGACTTCTTTATGGCAGGTCGCGATCTCGGCATTTTCGTGACTGGGCTGGCGGTGTTCTCGAGCACGCTGTCCGGGTTTGGGTTCGTCGGCGGTCCAGGTCTGGTATATCGGATGGGCGCAAGTTCGCTTTGGATGGTGGTGTGTGCGGGCCTTGGCTTCGTACTCGCCTTCTTCCTCTTGGCCAAGCGACTGCGCTTGTTCGCTGGTCTGCGGGGCTCAATCTCATTGCCGGATGCAGTGGCCGCCCGCTACAAGAGCGAATCCACGCGGTTCTTTACTGCGCTTGCGATTCTGCTGGGCGTGATGGGCTACCTGGCGACCCAGATTCGTGCGATGGCCACTGTGTTACAGGGGATCCTGGCGTCGACATTCGGAAACATCAGTCTCGAGATGTGCGTGGCGATCTCGTGTGCTGTGCTGGTGTTCTACTGCGTCACGGGCGGCATCATCGCTTCGGTCTATACCGATCTGATCCAAGGATTCGTGATGATGATCGCGGCCGTGTTGGTTTTGATTGCTGCGATCTCAGCGATCAAGGGTGGCTTCGGAGGGATGACCGAGATCCTGGTGCAGGATGATCCCGAGTCGATCGGTCCTTGGGGTACCGCCGGCATCTTCACTGCGCTGTCTTGGTTCTTTGTCTTTGGCCTAGGGCTGGCCGGACAGCCGCACATCATCACCAAGATGATGATGAACAAGAAGGTGTCCGACGCAAAGTTCATCCTGCCGGTGTCGGTCTTGGGCTACGCGGTGTCGGCCATGTTGTGGATTTCGATCGGTCTCGCTATGCGCGCTGTGGTCCTGCAAGGCAGCCATCCAGAGCTTGCCCGATCGGATGACGCGGCCTCGGCGTTTCTTCAAGGTTATGCGCACCCGCTCCTCGCGGGCATAGTGTTTGCTGGGTTGTTCGCTGCGATCATGAGCACTGCTGATGGATTTTTGAACATCGGGGCGGCAGCTGTAGTCCATGACATTCCGACTGCCTTTCGTGGACGTTCGCTGAACAACGAACTCTTCTGGGCTCGCATCGGTACGGTCGTGATCGCCGTCGTTGCTTCGCTCTTTGCTCTTTATTCAGGCGAAGAATTTGTGGCTCTGCTTGGCGCGTTCGGATGGGGTACGTTCGCCGCCGCGTTGGTACCCACGGTCGCGATCGGGTTTAATTGGAAGCGTGCCAACGCGACGGCCGCCAATGTCGCGATCGTGTCGTCTTTGTTGATCAACTTCGGGGTCAAGGTGACCGGCGCCTCGGTGCCTTTTGGTATTGACGTCGGCGCGCTATCACTTCTGGTTTCGCTGACGCTCTTCTTTGGCTTGTCATTGGCGATGAAGCCCCAGCCGATTGATGCGGACATCGAGCGGGTCATGGATCTTTGAGGGCCTGCTGAAGAAGTCCCGCAGTGCTCGTCCCAGTGGCGCTTTGTGCCGCTCCATTTGCTTTTGGAAGGAACGAAATGATGTCTGTATTGAAGGACAAGGTCGCGGTCATCACGGGTGCGGGCAACGGCATCGGTCGAGAACATGCTCTGTTGTTCTCCAAGCTTGGAGCCAAGGTCGTTGTCAACGATCCGGGTGGATCTCGAGATGGCTCCGGATCGGGCGACGCGGCTGATCAGGTTGTTGAAGAGATCACTGCGGCTGGAGGAGAGGCAGTAGCGAGTAAGGACGCGGTGGGAAGCGTCGAAGCGGCGACGAACATCGTTTCCTCCGCAGTGGATGCCTTCGGTCGGATTGATGTGTTGGTCAACAATGCAGGCATCCTGCGTGATCGAACGATTCTCAAGACCACGCCTGAGGAATGGTTTAGTGTGATCGAGGTTCACCTGCATGGCACCTTCTTCTGCTTGCAGGCTGCTGCCCGTCAAATGGTGGCGCAGGCGGGCGGTGGCAGGATCATCAACACCTCTTCGAGTTCCGGCCTGCTCGGCAATTTCGGACAGGCCAACTACGGTGCGGCCAAAATGGGCATCCATGCCTTGACTCGTATTGCAGCGTGGGAGTTCTCGAAGCACCAGATCACAGTCAATGCAATCGCCCCAGCAGCTCTTACGCGTATGACAGAAGATCTTCCTGGTGTGCAGGGCGTCGAGAACTATGGGCCTGAGTACATCGCTCCGATCGTGGCGTTCTTAGCGTCAGACAAGGGTGCTCGGATTACCGGTCAGACCTTCGGCGCCGACGCCAACCACTTGATGATCTATAAGATGATGACCAGCCATGGCACCACCAAGCGGCGTTCAAACCAGCCTTGGGAGGTTGAAGAGATCGAGGCTGTGATTCAACGGATCGTCGACTGGTAGGTCGCTCGAGCCATAGAGGTTGCGACTAGCGTCGGATTTCAGGAGGCACTACGGTTCCGCTGCTGCTGCTCTGCTCTTGTTGAAGGAGTGTGGCGCTGCTCTTGCCGCGTAGATGGAGTTCTAGTGCTGCACGGATGCCGCCTTGGAGTTGGCCGAGAGTGCTGCGCACGGTGCGCACCTGCTCTTTGAGACGACGGTCTCTGCTGGTAGCGGGGCCCAGCAGAACCAGTGCGCGATCTGACGACTGAATTGCGGGCTGAACGAGCCGATGCAAGTCCTGTTCGAGACGGTTCATGGCGGTCGCGCGGTTGCGCTTACGGGCCTCGTCCAGGGTGATGTCCCGCATCCGGATTGCGCTCACCGGGCGCCCACGAGCGGTGTTCAAAGAGAAGGAACTGAGGCGGAGTTTGCGTTGGAACCGGTCTCGGGCAGTGAACGCTGCAGGGCCCGCCTCTCGACTGAGGTCGTCGCTTGGCAGCGGCTGAACTCCGCTGGTTCGGTCGAACAGTTGGTCGAACACCTCGTCGATCGAGAGCCCCGTCGGGTCCGCGATCGAGGTCGCCTCCGCCAACAGGATGGCTGCAGCAGGGTTGGCGTAACCGATGCGGTGGTTGGCGCTGTAGATCATGATGGCGTCGGGGTCGTGGTCTAGGACTGCTTTGAAGCTGACGGGCAAGATCTCGAAGATGCGTGTTTGGTACACACCCCAGGTGACGAGCAGGGCTGAGAGCGCGAGCCCGCTCGCGGACGGGTCGAAAGTCAGACTGGGAATCGCGACCCAAGCGGCGTTGCCGACCACCGGTAGCAGGCTCGCGACCAGCAGCAGCCCAGCGTTGATCGCCTCGCGAGAGTTACCCATGGCCGCGTCGTGGACTTGATTCTTAAGCGTGAGCCAGAGCCGGTGGCCGAAGACCACACCAGAACCCGCCATTAGAGCCCACCCACCGAGCGAGATGAACCACCAGAGAGGTTGATAGTGGTTGCGACCATCGAGCACTGGAATCAAGAAGGCGTGGTGCAGCGGGTTGGTGAGTGCAATCGCGCTTGCACCGCAAGCCCAGACCGCCGCCACCTTGCGCGCAGTGCGTGGCCATTCAAGTCGAGGCTCGCGCAGAAGCAACATGGCCGTGCTGACTCTGAACAGCCAAGCAGGTCCGCTAATCGCGCCCAGATACAAGAAGCCAAGACCGATTTCTAGCTGAACCATGCCGGTGGCATGGAAGGTGAGGGCATCACCGACAACAAAACAAAGCTCCAAGAGCTGCAAAATCAACAGGTCGGGCCACATCAAACTCGGTGGCCGGCGTAGGCACACATAGGTTGTGAGCACGATCAGCAGAGCCGCGGTAACGGTCTGCACAAGGAGGGGCAACCAAGTCATCATTGGGGCCGAATCTGGAGTTGGTCAACAGAGCTGTAGGTGAGGGAAGGCTAGAGCATAGCGGCTTCGGTCATCTGAGGCCTCCTCGGCATTCAGTCAAACGGGAGAAACCTTCTGCCTCGGTGAGCGTCATTCTTTGTAGTTCGGCCGCCGCCGCGCGGAGGTTGCCCCACCCTCAACCCAGAGGCTCTCTATGTCGATGCTCCAAACAGCTCCTCTGGCACGCTCCCTGTCACGCCTGCTTCGAGCTCCGAGTTTCACTGCAACTGCGGTTCTCACCCTGGCTCTCGGAGTCGGCGCCAACATCGCAATCTTCAGTGTCGCCTACAACGTGTTGTTCAAGCCGCTGCCGTATCAACAACCGGAGCGGTTAGTGGGCATCTGGAATGCAGCGCCGGGCCTCGGCTTCCCCGAGATCACCCAATCGGCGGCGCTCTACTTCACCTTTCGCGATCAGGCAAAGAGCATTGACAGCCTGGCCTTGTACGATTCAACGAGCGTTTCGTTAACCGGCCGAGCTACGCCCGAAGAAATCGACGCCATCAGAACCACTCATGAACTGCTTGCGCTGCTCGGAGTGAAGGTTGTTGCTGGGCGTTGGTTCAATCAGGAGGACGATGAAGCAGGCGCTGCTCCTACGGCGGTTCTGTCTTACCATACGGCGGTGACGCAGTTCGGCGGGGCGCAGGAGGCGGTGGGCCAAACGCTCACGGTGTCGGGTGTGCCACGAGAAATCCTGGGCGTCACGCCGCCTCGCTTCAGGGTGCTCGATCAGCGGGCCGATCTGTTCCTTCCACAAGGGTTTGATCGAGCCAACACCTCGATGGGACAGTTCAACTACCGCAGCATCGCCCGGTTATCAGACGGTGCCTCGGTTGACTCGGTGGGGCCCGAGCTATCGCTGCTCATCGAGCCCTCGACCGAAGAGTTCACTCGGGGACTGTCCTTATCGATGATGCAAGAGGCTGGCTTCAGCACTTTCGCTCGGCCGCTGATCGAAGATGTGGTGGGCAACGTGCGCAGTGTGCTGTGGGTCCTCATTGGCACCGTTGGTGTACTGCTATTGGTTGCATTTGCCAATGTCGCCAACCTGTTTTTAGTCCGGGCTGACGGTAGAAGTCGAGAGGTTGCCCTTCGGACCGCGATCGGAGCCTCCCGGCTGGATATCTACAAGCAGTTTCTCACTGAGAGTCTGCTGTTGAGTGCCCTTGGGGGAGGCCTTGGTCTTGCATTCGCGGCAGGCGCACTCCGGGTGCTTCACTCCTTGGCACCAAGCTCGCTACCGCGGCTTCATGAGATCGGGATTAACGTGCCGGTCTTGCTCTTCGCATTGGTCCTGTCGTTGGTCGCTGGCGTGCTGTTCGGAACCTTTCCTGCGCTGCGTCTGCGTGCGACCAAGCTCATGGGCGACCTCAAGGAAGGCGGCCGTTCCGCGACTGTTGGTCGGCAGGCCCATCTTTTGCGACACGGTTTGGTGGTCGCTCAGATCGGCTTGGCTTTGGTGCTGTTGATTGGCTCGGGCCTAATGATCCGAACATCCGTGAAGCTGTTTGAGGTTGACCCAGGATTCTCAGATGCCGATCAGGTGCTCACCTTCGGGGTCAACGTGCCGCGTTCACTCATTCCCGACGCGATCGAGGCGTCTCAGTTTGAAGAGCGCTTGGCCAAAGAGCTAGCTCGATTACCTGGGGTCACATCGGTGGCAGGCGCATCCAATTTGCCGCTTTCAGGAGAAGGCTCAAGCGACGGACTTTGGGTGGAACACCACCAACCACCTGACGGCCAGTTGCCGCCGATCAGGCGATGGAAGTTCGTTACCGGAGATTTCTTTGAGACCCTAAGGCGTCCGATGATCGCGGGTAGGCCGATCGAATGGGACGATCTGGAGCAAGGCCGCCAGGTAGTGGTGATCACCGAGAACCTCGCACTCGAGTATTGGTCGAGCGCGGACGATGCTCTCGGCCGGCGGGTCAAGGACGATCCAGAATCGGAAGCTTGGTGGGAGATCGTTGGGGTCGCGAGTAATGTCTACGACGACGGGATCGAAGAAGAGCCAGCCAAGGCGGTCTACTTCCCGTCGACCAATCCCGATCTTTGGGGGGATCCTCTGTTTGTGTATCGCGGACTCGACTATGTGGTTCGGGTTGAGGAGGGCATGGATCCGATGAGTGTGTTGCGGCCAGCGGAGCGGATTGTGGCTTCGCTGCATCCCGATATCCCGGTGATCGGAGGACGCACCATGGAAGAGGTCTATGAAGCTTCTTTCGCACGGACGTCGTTTGCACTGGTGATGCTCGCAATCGCCTCGAGCGTAGCGTTGCTGCTGGGTGTGATTGGTGTTTACGCCACGCTGAGCTACATCATCTCGCAGCGGACTCAGGAGTTTGGAGTGCGGATTGCCCTAGGGGCCCAACTCGGTCAAGTCCGTGCCTTGGTGCTCAAGCAGGGTCTACTACTGGCCGCTGTTGGTGTTGCCGTGGGCGTGGGCGGCGCATTCGCAGCGACCCGAGTGCTCGAGCAACTGGTCTATGGCGTCTCAGCCACAGACTCAGCCACCTTCATTGGAGTCTCTTTGCTGTTGATGATCACGGTGTTGCTCGCAACGCTGTTTGCGGCGCGGCGAGCAACATCAGTGGACCCGCTCACTGCTCTGCGCGGAGACTAGGAGGCCTGCGGCGCCGCGCGAGCTTTTCAATAGGCTGCTAGCCGCGCTGTATCTGAACGATGTTCTCTTCGCCCTCGTGGTACTTGCGCACTTGGGCGCGGCCAACCACCATGTGATGCACTTCGTCGGGACCGTCTGCGAGGCGTAGGGTTCGCTGCGAGGTGTACATGTCGGCGAGCGGAGTCCATTGCGAAACGCCGGTGGCGCCGAACATTTGGATCGCTTGATCGATGATCAAGCAGACCTTCTCAGGTACCAGTGCTTTGACCGCGTGCACGTAGATGCGAGCCTCTTGGTTGCCTAAGACGTCCATCGCTTTGGCAGCTTGAAGCACCATCAAGCGCATAGCGTCGATGTCGATGCGGGCGCGTGAGATGACTTCGATGTTCTTACCTAGCTTGATGATTGGCTTGCCAAACGCAACGCGCTCCATGCCGCGCTTGATCATCAGATCGAGTGCCTTTTCGGCTTGCCCGATCGAGCGCATGCAGTGGTGAATACGGCCAGGTCCGAGACGGACCTGGGAAATCTCAAAGCCGCGGCCTTCGCCAAGAAGAATGTTCTCCTTGGGAACGCGGCAGTTCACGAATCGAAGGTGCATGTGACCGTGAGGTGCGTCGTCTTTGCCGAACACGTGCATGGGGCCCAGGATCTCGAGACCGGGTGCGTCCATGGGCACCAGGATCTGCGACTGCTGCCGATGGGACGGGCCGTCAGGATTGGTCTTCACCATGCAGATCATGATCTTGCAGCGCGGGTCACCGGCCCCTGAGATGTAGTACTTCTCGCCGTTGATCACCCATTCGTTGCCGTCTAGGACTGCTTGCGTGCCGATGTTCTTAGCATCGGACGAGGCGAGGTGAGGTTCGGTCATGCCAAAGCAGGAGCGGATCTCGCCGTTGAGGAGAGGTTTGAGCCACTTCTCTTTCTGCTCCGGGGTGCCGACGCGCTCGAGCACTTCCATGTTGCCGGTGTCGGGTGCTGAGCAGTTGAGGCACTCGGAGGCGAGGGGAGTCTTACCAAGCTCAGCGGCGATGTAAGCGTAGTCGAGGTTCTTGAGGCCTTCGCCGGTTTCTGCGTCGGGCAAGAAGAAATTCCACAACCCGAGCTTCTTCGCCTTGCTCTTTGCGCTGTCCAAGAGTTGGATCTGTTCAGGGGTGTAGCTCCAGCGATCCTCTCGATCAGCTCCGAGTTCGAAGAACTTCGCGCTGATCGGCTCGACGTGATCGGCGATGAACTTCTTAACTTTGATCAGGAGAGGTTTTGCCTCCTCCGACATGGCGAGGTTGAACAGTTCCGGGTTGAAGCCGGTGACATCTGTGTCTGACTGTTGGTTCGGCATCTTTGGTCTCCTGGGTCGGTGCGCGAGTGGGCCTTCATAGGCGAAGCCCTGTGTAGCTGTTCTTTCGAGAGGCGCAGGTTAGCAGGGTCGTGAGTTCAGTCAGCCAAGTGAAGGGCCTCGAAGGCTGCCGCTAAGCCCCGAACCGAGTGCCCCTGCAACTGTACGCGTTTGTGATCTTGCCCGGTCGGAAGGTGGACTGTGGGTGTTCTTTGCGAGTTCCAGATCGAGCCACGTTCCTCAATGCCAGGAGGCGGTTCTGGGTGACCACCCGATGGTCGCGCGGGTATCGTCCTGTTCGGACCCTTCGTGTTGGAAACTCGATGTGGCTGGATGCGGCTAGAGGATCCTGCCGTCTATTGATACCTTGTTGCCGAAGAACTCACAGCTTTCGGTATCGAGTTGAACCCTTCGTGAAAGAGCTATCCGGAACGGCGAGCAAGAACGCGATCCAACCGAAGAACGAAAGGACGGTGCCTTTGAGCGAGCGACGAATTTTCTACGGCTGGCCGATGTCAGCTGTGGCGTGGCTCTTGTATGGCCTCGGGGTGATGCCGTTCTACACCTGGGGCTTCTTGCTACCCGAAATGCTCGAAGAGTTGGGTCTCTCTCGCGCTCAAGGCGGGTTGGCGTTTGGTGTTGGCCTGTTAGCTGGCGGACTCGCTTCGCCGCTGGTCGGCGTGGCGTTGACGCGATTCGGTGCCAGACGAACCATGACCGCCGGATACTTAGCGAGCGCGATCGGTTACTACCTGACCAGCCAAGCCCAAGGATTGTGGTCGCTAGTGTTGGTCTATGGCGTGTTCGCGATGATGGTGAATTCGTTCGCCGTCGTCTTGCCGACGCAGACGCTAGCCTCAACCTGGTTTGTCAAATACCGCGCTCGAGTGTTGGCTGGACTGTTGACCGCCGGTGGGGTCATGGCGCCACTGATCTATCGACTGAACGCGTGGCTGGTAGTGAACGCCACGTGGCGCATAGGTTGGGTGGTGGTGGCTGTGTTGTGTGTGGTCTTGGGTATGGTGGCCTACGCCGTCATTCGCGACGCGCCAGAGTCGGTGGGGCAGTTGCCGGACGGAGCTAAGGATCAAGCAGAGATCGAGTCGTCGAGGCCAAAGGGACAAGCGAAAGATGTTGATCTTTGGACCGCCCGAGAGGCGATCCGAACGCCGCAGTTTCTTCTGATGCTGATCTGTGGTTTGGGTTACGCAGTGCCGTGGTACGTGCTGAACAACCACAGCCGGTTGCACCTGCAGGACACCGGTCTCGAGGTCGAAGTCATCGCCGCGATCCTGGGATCGATGGCGCTGGTGAGCACGTTGGGTCGACTCAGTGGCGCATTGGGCGACTTCATCTCTCCGCCGCGGCTGCTCGGACTCGCGCTCCTGCTTGAAGGTCTGGGCCTTGCGCTCTTCACCTATGCCTCCACCTCCACTCAGGCATACGTGGCCGTCATCTTTGTCGGCCTTGGCTTTGGCATGGCCTACATCACTCAGGCCGCGACCTTCGCCCTGTTCTTTGGTCGCCAGGCCTTTGCCACCACCACGGGCATTCGTTTCATGGTGGGAGCGCTGTTCACTTCATCCGTGCCTGCATTGGTCGGTTGGTGGTTTGACACACGCGGCAGCTACACGCTGGCCTTCCTCGCCGTGGCAGCGGTAAGTGTGGCGGGTGCGGTGATCGCGCTCACCATTCGTGCACCTCAGCGCCACTTGGCTTAAGGGGGAATGCCGAGGGAGGGCGTTTTGGCGGCTCGAGGCCCGCGCGTTACTGCACGGCGTCGTGCGGCAACGCGTGCACCACGGATCCTCTAGCGCCGCTTATGGTCTCTGCGGCGATGAGCGCGTTGAGTACGGCCTCCTCGGTAGCCTCGACGACTGCCAAGAACAAGGGACTCATGGCGTGGTTGCCTAAGACGGGCACGGAGTTCACGGTGGTCTTGCTTGCGTGAGACACCCGAGAGGCTGTTGAGAACGCGACGACGAAATCGCCTGAGCCGTTCGAAATGAAGGACCCCGTTCGTGCGAGCCCTAAGACCGCTCGACGAGCCAAACGTTCAAGGTTGCGAGCATCAAGGGGAGCGTCAGTCGCTACCACGATCATGCACGATCCGTCTGCCGATCCGTCTGCCGATCCGTCTGCAGATCCGTCTGCAGATCCATCTGCAGACCGTTCCGCGGCAGCAGACTCCTCAAGTGTTCTTCGAAACGAAAACTGGCCGAGTTCCTCGCCGACCTTCCTGCCATCGACCGTGAGTACGCCGCCGTAGTTTGCTTGCACCAATACACCCACGACATAGCCACCGAGAGCCTCCGGTAGCAGTCGTGACGACGTGCCGATTCCACCCTTCCAACCAAAAGCCACCGTGCCTGTGCCAGCACCCACATTGCCCTCTGCCACCGCTCCAGTCGTTGCCGTTTCGATCGCACGCTCGATGTGAGCCGCAGTCACCGATGCTTTGCGGATCTCGTTGAGCCAACCGTCGTTGGTCTCACCGACAACGGCGTTCACCGAGCGCACCGTTTCGTTGCCCGGTTGCTTGAGCGTCCAGCGGACCACCGCTTCGACAGCGGTACCCACACTCAAGGTGTTGGTGAGGACGATTGGCGTCTCTAAGGTTCCGAGTTCTGCCACTTGTAGAAAACCAGCGGCTTTGCCAAAGGCGTTCGCCGCGTGGACAGCTGCCGGTACCTTCTCTTGAAAAATGTTGCTTGAGTGCGGCACGACTGCGGTCACGCCGGTTCGTACACCGTCGCCCTCGATCAGAGTGACATGGCCAACTGCAACACCTGCGACATCGGTGATCGCGTTGAGTGGCCCTGGTGTCAATACGCCGGGCTCGATACCGAGGTCGCGGACCCTGACGTTGGCTGGTGGAGTTGCGGTCTGAGCGCAGACAGCGGCGGCTGACAAGACGAGCAACACACTGACAACGGCACCAAGAGCGCATCGTCTCAATCCTGCGGCAATCCTCTCGGTCTTGAGTGGCGAGCTTTTCATTCAAACAACCTTTCTCTAGTAGAGGCCGATCACTGTGCCATCGTGCAAGCACAGCGCCGGCTGCTGAGTGCCGAAGCTGAATCCGAAAAGCGACGCCTCTTCAGGCCGAGCCCAAGCCAAGCGTAGCCGATCGACCGCAGGCAGACGCGGGTCCCAGTCGGGGTCGGCGTTTTCGGATCCCCAAGGGCTCAGGAGCGCATGCCAAGCCGCAGCCTGCGAGAGGTTGCGGATGTGAATAGGGTCCAGGTCGTACCAATTGCCGGAGGGCTCTATGACAGATACACGGGTGTCCTGACTGAGTTTCTGCAGTCGTTCGCAGAGCCGTTCCGCTTGCTTCAGGAGGTGGCCCAGAGCGAGCGGTCGTCCCGGAAAGAATAGATTCCGAAAGAGCTTGAAACGTCGCTCGCTCAGCCGACGAAGAGACGACATTGGCAGCAAGGTGAGCGTGATGTTGGAGTGCACCGGCAATCGTTCCAAGCACTCCTCAACCCAACCGGCAACTACTTCGCAGGACGTGCCGTACGCCAGATCGTTACCAACGTCGGTCAACAACACTCTCACCGGCGTTGCGACAGGAGTTGCTGCGAGAGCGGGCCATAAGCCGCTGTCGAGTATTCCGGGCATGGTGCGCGCGATAAATGTGGAAGGCTGGGCGTAGGAGCGTCCGTTCCCTAGAGCGGCGAGTATCTCTACTCGTGGCCCCAAGCGCCGTCGTGCCTCTTCGACGGCAAACACCAAGCCTCGGCGAAGATTGCTGGCGCCGAGCAACACCGCGACGGGCGCTTGATCAGTTCTCAGAGGCCATCCGCCGCGCCCTGCATGGACACCAACAGACGGCGGGCCTGCAGGATGTAGGCGCGGATGTTGGCGACGTCTTGTGGGCTCAAGTAGTCCTTGAAGCTGGGCATGCCTCGGTCGAGGCGCGCCCCGCCGAGCACGATGTCTTGGTAGCGATCAAACACTTGTGCGCTTGAGATACGCAGGTCGGCGATGATGTTGCCGTCGGACTCGCCGCGATGACACGAACCGCAGTACTGATTGAAGGTGCGCGCGCCTGCGTTGATCTGATCTGCGGTTGCGCTCGAATCGATGGCGGAGACGCGCGGCATTCGCGACGGCGCCTGCTCGAGCGCCTTGCCCTTAGCACCCAGCGAGAACGCGATCACGCGTGATCGGCTCTCGGGTGATCCTGGAGGCCGGGAGCGATTGCTAGCGAGGCCGCCCAGTCCTGAGACTACGGTGAGGTACTGCTTGCCGCCGACGGCGAAGGTGATCGGCGGCGCCACCATGGCACCAACGTAGTGCTGCCAGAGCTGGGCTCCGGTGCCCGCGTCGAAGGCGTTGAGGAAACCGGCCGGGGTGCCTTGAAACACCAGGTCGCCAGCGGTCGCGAGAGTGCCACCGCTGTCAGCGCCTTCGTGATCTGAGCGCCAGCGTTCCTCTTGACGCACGGGATCCCAAGCGAGGAGGTAGCCTGTGGGCTCGGGCAGGGACAGAAAGGCAATAGGCGAGATCGCCGAGCTGCCAGTGCCGGTCCGCCACACTCCGGTCTCGCGCTCGTAGACATCGGCTTGCGCGTAGATGGTGGTGGCTTCACGTGTAGGGATGTAGACCAAACCGTGCTCGGGCGAGAACGACATTGGATGCCAGTTGTGAGCGCCACCCGCGGTGGGAGTGATGACGGAAGGCTTCTCTTCGTAGCGAACGCCGGGCAGCTCGACTGGCCGGCCGGTGGCCATGTCGACGTGAGATGCCCATGTGGTCGGTACGAACTTCTCAGCAGAAAGGAGTTCTCCCGTGGCTCGATCCAGCAGGTAGAAGAAGCCATTCTTGGGCGCTTGCATGAGCACCTTGCGCACGCGACCGCCGATCGCGAGTTCGGCCAGCATGATGTGTTGAGTGGCGGTGAAGTCCCAGGTGTCGCCGGGTGTCGTCTGGTAGTGCCAAACGTACTCGCCAGTGTCGGGGCGTAGCGCGACGATGGAGGAGAGGAACAGGTTGTCGCCGCCGCCGGGGCTTCTGTGTTCTCGGTTCCACGGTGAGCCATTGCCGACGCCGATATAGAGCAGGTCGAGTTCCGGGTCGTAGACGAACGAGTCCCAGACGGTACCGCCGCCACCCAACTCCCACCATGAACCGGTCCAAGTCTCCGCCGCCAGCTTCAAAACGTCGTTCTCGAAGCCATCTGCCGGGTTGCCTGGCACAGTGTAGAAGCGCCACACCAACTCGCCAGTTTCACTCGAGTACGCAGAGATATAGCCGCGCACGCCGAATTCAGCGCCGCCGTTGCCAATCACCACGTTGCCTTTGACGATGCGCGGGGCTCCGGTGATGCTGTAGGGCTGCTCGGGGTCGACAGTTTGGGTTTGCCAAAGTTGCTCGCCGGTATCGGCGTCCAGTGCGATCAACCTGCCGTCGAGGGTGCCTGAAAAGATCCTGCCCTGATAGAGAGCTGCTCCACGGTTGGAGATGCCGCAACAGAGCTTGATCGCTGTTTGCCGGGGCACTTGGGGGTCGTAGTCCCAGAGCGGCTCGCCAGTGGATACGTCGAGTGCAAAGACAGTCGACCAAGCGCCGGTTGCGTACATCACCCCGTCGACGATCAGCGGGGTGGTCTGTACCCCTCGTTTGGAACCGATGGTGTGCATCCAGGCGATGCCGAGATCGGCGACCGTCTGCTTGTTGATCTGAGCCAGCGGCGAGAAGCGCTGTTCTTTGTAGGTCCGGCCGTAACTCAGCCAGTCATTGGGACTGGACTCAGCGGCCACCAAAGTCGCGGTATCGATTCCATAGCTTGCCTCGGTGCGGCGCGCCTCCTGAGCAGGCGAAGGTGTCGGGAACCCTGCTCCGACCGCCAACGTGACCAGCGCAGAAAGGAGGAATCGAGCAATCGATTTCCGTATATCGGGTTGTGTCATGTTTGGAACTCGCGCTTGGCTGCGTTAGTGGAGTTGGGGGTCCCAACTAGCAGGGGGATCATAGACAGAAGTGGGCTTGGGTTAGTCTCTCAGATCGCTGCAGCCTACGGCCAGTCTGCTGGCTGCAGCCTACGGCCAGTTTGCAGCTGGTGTTCGACGAGTGGTCAACTGGATGTCGAATACGACTCGCTCCACTCGATATTGATTTCTTTGAGGCGGTTTCACCAATGGGTACAAGGAACAAGATGCTGCTGCATTGGACAACGCCGGTGCTGGTAGGGCTGGCGCTGATTGGCGCGTCGCCTGCTGCCAGCTCCGAGTCGAAAGCGTTTGCGCCGGTCGACGTGCAGCGATACCGGTTCCAGTTGGAGTTGAGTGACGCGAGCAATGTCATCTTTGGTTTAGCGGATCTTTCGCTCACATGGCTCGGTACCTCCGCTGAACAGGCTGAGCTGCAGCTGGATTTGGTCAGTGCATCTGAGCAGGGAGGCATGGAAGCAACGAGCGTCACGGTTGCCTCGGAGGGCAGCGCTCCATCCACAAGTGGCTTTAGTTGGTCGCACCTCAATGATCGGCTGAGCTTGAACTTCGATGCTGATCGCTTGCCAGAGTCGGGCTCGCGAATCACGGTGCAGGTGGCCTACCATGGTGTGCCTGCGAACGGTCTCGTGATCAGCGAGGACCGTCACGGTCAACGGACGTTCTTCGGCGACAATTGGCCAGACCGGGCCCGTCACTGGCTGCCGGTGATCGATCATCCGTCGGACAAGGCGCTGGTGACTTTCGAGGTCACGGCGCCCACTACCTACCAAGTGATCGGCGTTGGAGAGCTGGTATCAGAGCGCGACGTCGATCAAGAGCGCCGAGTGACCACGTGGGCGAGCAGGCATCCGGTGCCGACCAAGGTCATGGTAATTGGCGCAGCTCGATTCGCCATCGAGCGGACCCAGGCGGTGCGCGGAGTGCCGATCGAAAGTTGGATCTTCGCTGGTGACTACCCCGAGGCCAATGGTGCTTTTGATGAGACGAAGAGCGTTGTCGAGTTTTTTGTCGATCGCATTGGTGAGTTCCCCTACGCGAAGCTCGCCAATGTGCAGTCGAAGACGATGTTCGGTGGAATGGAGAACGCGAGCGCGATCTTCTACTCCGAGGCCGCAGTCTCTCGCGGAGCTTCTGAAGGTCTAGTAGCTCACGAGATCGCTCATCAATGGTTCGGCGACTCCGTCACCGAGGCCGACTGGTCGCATGTCTGGCTCAGTGAGGGCTTCGCCACCTACATGACGCAGCTCTATCTGGAGTGGCGCTATGGCAGCGAGCGAATCGAAGAAGGGATGCGCACCGCCCGAAGACGAGTAGTGCAGTTGTCCAAGACTGCGCCGGCTTCGGTGATCCCTGAGCAAATCGACGATTTGATGAAGCTTCTGTCGGCGAACAGCTATCAGAAGGGGGCGTGGGTGCTGCATATGCTGCGGCGCAGAGTGGGTAATGACGTCTTCTGGCAAAGCATTCGCAGCTACTACGCAAGGCACCGCGACAGCAACGCCACAACCGATCAGTTTCGCGAAGTGGTGGAGGAGACACTGCAAGCCAGCCAACCAGACCCCGAGGTTGCACTTGACCTGGGCTGGTTCTTTGAACAATGGCTTGAGCGCCCCGGTCAGCCTGCGGTCACGGTCCAAGTTGAGCCGGCGGGCAAGAACCGGGTCAGGCTTCAGGGTGTTCAAGCTCCCTTTGCCCCAGCCGCCAAACCGTTCAAGTTCTCGCTCGAAGTCGAGCTGATCGCGGCCGATGGTGCCACCCAAACCACTACGCTTGAGTTCGATCGTTGGCGGGCGGAGACAGTGCTCGACACCGAACTTGTGCCGATTGCTCTGGTTCTGGATCCGGACGCTTGGCTTCTATTTGAGGATCAGAGCCTGACTGAGGACTAGTGAATCCGCGAACTCACCGGGCGCGGCAACCCGTGCTGGTCCGCGATACGGTCGTAGTGGTCGAGCACTAGCCGCACATACTGACGTTTCTCCGCGTACGAGCCAGGGAAGAAACTGCGCTTGAAGCCGTAGACGATGACGTTGCGCAACTCCTTCGCTTTGAGGTCGAAGCCGTTGACCGCGAGCAGGAGCTCGTCGGTGACGGTGGTGCGCGAGATCAGGCGGTTGTCGGTGCAAATGGAAACCGAGATGCGGTCTTGCACCATGCGGCCGAAGGGATGGTCGGCGACGCTCTTCATCTCGGGCATGGTCTGTAGGTTGGATGTGATGCAGACCTCAAGCGTAATACGCCGATCCGAAACGAACTGCACCAGCTGGTCAACGTAACGCTGCGGATTGGAGCGTTCGGGAGCCTCGGTGTCGACCCGGTCGACCGAGTAGATCTGAGTGCCGTGACCGATGCGATCGGCGTGGAGTTTGGTTAGCGCTTGAAAGATCGATTCGGGGCCATAGGCCTCGCCGGCGTGCACGGTCTTCCTCAAGAAGTTGCGGTGGGCGTATTGGAAGGCCCGCTCGTGATCGGAGGCGGGATGGCCGTGCTCGGCACCCGCAAGGTCAAAGCCGACGATTGGTAGACCGAGTCGGTCACGAGCGTCGATCACTGATCGCACCAGCGACATCGAGGCTGCACTGTGCACCTGTTTCGACGGCCACGAGTCGAGCGCGTCCCAGAGTTTGGCGAAATAGGGCGAGAAGCCGCCGGTGAACATGCGCATGGCGCAGGTAATGATGCCGTAGCGAAACGGTGGCACCGCACCGCTTTGTACGTCAGACGTAGCCTCGTGTTCCTTGCGAGCCCGGTCAAGCCCAGCTGAGACCGCACTGAGCACGTCCGCAATGTCGAATCCAGGGCGGCTGTGCAGCTGAGGTGCGAAGCGGACTTCGATGTAGTAGACGCCTTCTGCCAGATTGTCCTGCGCTAGCTCGTAAGCGATCTGTTCGAGTGCTTCAGCATCCTTCATCACCGCGCAGGTGTAGGCGAAGCCGTGCAGGTACTCGGGAAGGTCGTTGTACTTCTCTTTGAACACCAGCTCCAGTAGGCCGTCACAAGTGTAGGACGGCAATTCGATCCCGCGCTGTTGCGCGAGGTCGATCAGAGTTTCGAGCCTTAAGGACCCATCCAGGTGTAGATGGAGATCGGTTTTGGGCAGCGCTAGGAGCAGGTCCCGGGTAATGGGAGTTTGCTCGGACTGAGGGCTGGACGGATTGTGCGAGTCGTTTTGGTTTGCCATGATCGATTGTATCGGACTTGACCGAGTTGTCGTGTCGAAAGCTCACGAGGATCGCCGACTGCTGGGGCGGTGAGTCGAGCTTTGATTGAACTCTCGATTAGCGTTGGTCAATGACCGGGTTGCTTTGCTGGCCGAGGGGGGGTTGGGGCACAATAGAGACGGTGTCGGATAGATCCATCTTCGAGCTGGCGAAAGGCCGCAACCCATGACGTTTGAACGCAGCTTGCCAATGCAACCAGCAGTCGATAGTCCGTTCTTTGATGCTGAGCAAAGCCAAGGGCCACTGTCGACGGCCCAACTGCGGGATTTCAAAGAGCAGGGCTACCTGGTGCTCGAGGATCTCTTCGATGTGTCCGAGCTGGACTGCATTGTTGAAGAGACACGCGACCTTTACGACAATGATGTGCCGGATGGGCCGCGATCGCGGATTCGCGTTCTAGATGTGTGGGGTGAGTGTCCGCACGTGCGGTCGCTGGCTTGTGATGAGCGCATCATGAGCGCCTTGCGCCAGCTTTACGGGCGAGAGCCCATTCCCTTTCAAACGCTGAACTTCCAGTATGGAACCGAACAGCACGCGCATCAGGACCGCATGTTCTTTAGCTCACTGCCGTCGGACTTCATGTGCGGAGTGTGGGTCGCGCTCGAGGATGTGAGCCTGACCAACGGGACCCTCTTTTACCATCCGGGATCCCAACGACTCGCAGAGTTGTGGCCGGACACTCTTGGAGTGGCGCCGGTCAACCTGGCAAGGGAGGGAGATCAAGATCCGAACCGTGCCCGTGAAGAAGCTGAGACGATGCTTGATCGCCTGCTCAAGGACGGTGGTTTTGGCAAGGAAGTGCTTGAGGCGAAGAAGGGAACGGCCTTGATTTGGGCCGCGGGACTGGCCCATGGTGGAAGTCCCATTGGCGAACCGGGTCGCACCCGCTACTCACAGGTTACCCACTACTTCTTCTCAGACTGCCTCTACTACACGCCCATCTACACCAACCACTTTTCGGGGGATCTCTACTTAAAGGGGGTGACCAATATCGTGACGGGTGAGCCGGTGCAGCATCGCTACGGTGGCCTTGATGTGGAAGGGGTTGAGGGCAACGGCATGTACAAGTTGAGCGTCACCGTAGAGGGGGATCGTGAATTTGTGCAGGCTAGCGATCACACTCATAGTCGCGACCACAAGAAGATTCTGGAGGGAGTGCTCGGTTCACGGTCTTACCGGCTAGGTCGAGCGCTCACTGCTCCTGTGCGATTGCTGCGCGGCAGGTAGCAGAGCCGTCTGTGCGTGTATGCGAGTTGAGCGGCAAGCGCTGGTCTTACTCGTGAATCTCGTGCCGAAGCAGGGGCTGTTGTTTCGAGCGGGCGCTGCGTTGATGTTGAGTGCGCTCGCCATGCCAGTGACGGCGGCGACTCAGACTACGCGGTTGGGAGTGACGTTGGCTCAGACCTCGCTCCGCTATCAACCAGCAGAGTTCATAGATCCCGCTGATGGTCTGGCGCACGGCGCGGTTCGAGCGATCGTTCAAGACCAATATGGCCTGGTTTGGCTGGGGACTGAAGGAGGTCTCCAGCGCTATGACGGTTCGGTGTTCGAGAGCTTTACTGCGTCCCCTGACTCCAGGCTGCGGCTCGCCGACTCGCGTGTACAAGCGTTGGCGCTCTCCAAGGATGGCAGCCTGTGGGTGGGTACCGCAGCTGGCTTGGATGTGATTGACGCACAGCGCGGCTCTGTTCGGGAGGTGCTCGGTCCAACCGGCGGCCAAGTGACGGTGCTGCAGATGAGCTTCTCGTTGGAGCACGGACTCCTGGTGGGGTCGAATCGACAGGGACTTTTGCGTGCGAGGAAGGCGAGTTCGGGCTGGGCACTGGACCCTTTTGGTCCACGCGAACTAGAGGGAGAGAGATTCTTGCACCGGCGAGTCGCCGAGGGGATCCTGGTGTTTGCTCCGGATTCACTCTTCTTGTTGGACAACGATGGCTCGATCGTTGAGCGTCGCCAAGTCCAGTCACCGATGGTGGAAACGTTCACCAGAGCAGGCGGAGTGATCGATCGCCAGTTTGAGCCGCACGTCTTCAGCGGTAGTGAGCTTCCAGTGCGTGATGCGATCCACCACGTTATGACCTCGCAGTTGGTGGAGAGTAGTGGTGCTGTTCACCCGGGCACTTGGATTGGCACAATTGGTGGATTGTTCTATCGGGATCGAGAGCATGGGGGCGTGGAGCGCCGCGTTCTCACCAGGCGTGCGAGCGCGGAAGGAGTGCCTGTCGAAGAAGCGCCTTTCGGCCTCGAACAGGAGGTGCTCTCGCTGATGCAAGATCGGGATGGAGCGGTCTGGGTGGGCACTTACGGCGGGTTGCTCAAGATCGATCCGCGTCGATACCCATTCGACACTCTGTACGATGAAGTTGGACGGCCTTTTGATGCGCAGGTGTCGAGCCTGGTGGAGCAGGACGGTGTTCTTTGGGTGGGAACATTTGGGGCAGGCGTGTTCGCCTTTGATGCTGAGTCGAGCGAACTCCGCCGTCGAGTCTCGATCGAGGCGGGCTCCGATGAACAGTGTTCGGACTATGTGTGGAGCCTGGCCGTACATCCAGGAGGCGGTGTGGTCGTCGGAACTTCAGGCGGTGTTTGTTTGGTGACTGAAGCTGGGCTGGTGTCGTTGGCCTTCGATGAGCCACCGAACGCTCGGTCTCTGCTGGTCGACGAGCGCGGACGGCTATGGGTCGGTGCGGTGTCAGGCGTGTTCCGGGTCGAGAGCGATGAGGCTCGCTTGGTCGCTTCAATCCGCAGTGGCAAGCTGCTGCAGCTGTCTTCCGAGAAGCTGCTGGTGGTGCCCGCGACCGACATCCTTGCCAATACCAGTGCTCTGCATGTGCTTGACACGGAGTCGGGAGCAGTTTCGGCGATCGAGTTACCAGAGGGCTTGGTCATTTACGATGTGGCCCTAGCTGACGCCGAGGGTGTGCGCTTGTGGTTAGGTGCCGGCTCGGGGCTCCTGCTGCTTGATCAAGAACTGGGCACTGTGGAGGAAGTCCAGCTGCCCACCTACGACGGGCTAGCGATCACGGCTGTGTTTAGCATCAGTGAGCCTACCGATGGCGAGCTGTGGTTGGGGACCAACCGCGGACTCGTGAGAATCCGTCATGATCAAACTCAGGTCTTCGAAATGGATGCGTTCGGCACCGCGGAGGGTGTGGCGTCGGTGGAATTCAACCGTCGCGCTCAGCATCTGTTTGCCACGGGCGGTTCAGCGCGACGGCTGGCTGTGGGTGGGATGACTGGCGTCGCGCTGTTCAACCCAGCCGAGGTGGATGGGCAAGCTCTCCAGCCCAGTCCGATAATCCTGAGGTCCACCGTTGACGGCGACAGCGGTGCACGCATCGATGAGCACCCGACTAGGCTGGTGATGAATCGTTTCGATCGGGTGGTGACATTCGGTTTCACTGCAGCGTCGTACACGCGCGCTTCTCAGAATCGCTTTCGTTATCGATTTCTTGACGTGGACGAAGACTGGATCGAAACAAGATCGCGCCGTAGCAGCCGCTATGTTGGGCTGTTGCCGGGCGAGTACACCTTCGAGGTGATGGCCGCAAACGGCAGCGGTTCTTGGAGCGATTCTCCAGCCCGCCTCTCGGTTCGAGTGGTGCCGCCGTTCTGGGTCACCTGGTGGTTTCGGCTGGCGTGTGTTCTTGCGCTACTGGGGCTGGCTGCTGTGTTCTACCAGCGACGGATTGCCCGCCTTCTGGAACTGGAGCGCATGCGGTTGCGCATTGCGACTGATCTTCACGATGAGTTGGGATCGGAGCTGTCGGGAATCGCCTTTGCTAGCTCGGTCGTAGGCCGCAGCAGCGGTGTGGGTGAGCTAGAGCGCAAACGTCTTGCTGAGATCGCGGAGACCGCGCGGGGCGTCATGGAGGGGCTGCGTGACATTGTCTGGTACGTCAATCCAGAGCACGATGAAGTGAACTCGCTGGTTGATCGAATGCGTTCGACTGCGCGGCGTCTTGCGCCTGACCTGCGGCTCGACTTTGCTGCAGCGACAGGTCAAGAGGGACGGCCGCTGCCGTTGGACATGAATCAGCGGCGCCAGGTTCACCTCATCTTCAAAGAACTCGTCACCAACGCGGCGAAGCACTCAGGCGGCAAGAACCTTGTGGTTCGGATTGTGCTCGAGGACACCAGTCTTGGCTTGGAGGTCTGCGACGACGGCGTTGGTTTCGGTGAACGTTCGCGTGACGGAACCGGACTCAGAAGCGTTCATCGTCGTGCCCTAGAGATTGGAGCTGCGATCGACGTGCGTGAGAGAGCCGAAGGTGGAACGCGGTTTGTTCTAACCGTGCCGCTGCGCCGCGGTGGGTCACGCGCCAATGACAAGAACGTGTCATAGGCAGCGGTCCGGAGTAGCGCTACCCTGCAATTGGCGTATTCAGAAGCATATGGAGACTTAGACCGTGAATGCAGCGACTCCACCGGTTCCGATCCGGAGCACTACCGTATGGGTGGTCGAGGACCAGACGATCCTCCGTGAATCGTTAGTGGAGGTGATCAACAGCTCCTCAGAGCTCCATTGCCCGTTCGCCTTTTCTACCTGCGAGGGTTTTGTTGAGGCCTTAGATTTGGGCGAGGTGCCCGACCTTGTTCTGATGGACATCGGGCTTCCGGGCATGAGTGGAATCGAAGGGGTCAAGCGGTTGCAGTCGCTGAGCCCGACGTCGCGAGCCATCATTCACACGATCCACGAAGAGGACGAGAAGGTGTTTGACGCTATGTGTGCCGGCGCCAGTGGCTACCTGCTCAAACCCTCCGATCCTGCTGCTCTGATTCAAGCGTTGATCGAAGTCGAGCGCGGGGCCTCACCGATCAATCCGTACATCGCGCGCAAGATGCTCAAGCTGTTCAGTCGTTTCGGTGGCCCTCGCGACGGTGACACGGAAAGCTACGGACTGACCACTAGAGAGGTCGAGATTCTGCAGCATCTAGTAGCAGGGCTGACCCTTCAGCAGATCGCCGATGAGCTCAATCTCAGCTACCACACGGTCTCGAACCACGTGCGCAACGTCTACGCCAAGCTGCATGTGCGCAGTAGGGCAAAGGCGGTCGCCAAGGCGCTCAAAGAGGGCCTGATCTGACTTGGTTCTTTGGGTTGGAGTCGAGCAAGGAATCGCGAAAGGTGCCTTGCCGTAACACTGGGCAATGATCTGTCCTGAATGTTGCGGAAGTTTCGAGACGCTCTTCGTCGATTACATTGAGCTGGATGCGTGCACGTCTTGCGGGGCGGTGTGGTTCGATCGAGGCGAACTCGCTCAATTGATGGGGAACCGGCTCCGAGAGTCGTCCCACGGCGGACCCAGAGCGTGTCCGCGCTGTCAGGAGAAGACGCTACTTGAGGCGGGCAGCGAGCTTGCTCCCTATGGGTTTCGATGGTGTTCGAGTTGCAACGGTTCTTTGGTAACACGCTCTCAGTATCGAGAATTGGTGCCATCCGGTCGCGTGCCTGGAGAGCGGTCAAGGCTCTGGCTTGTCGGGGACGCCGGGAGCGCAGCCTTCGACTTGCTGAGCGGAGCGCTGGAGCTCCTTGGCGGTTTTCACGTGTAACGATGTGCGGGTTCTAGCTCATCTCACAAGGTTGCGTCCGAGGACCCAGGAAGACAGCAGCAGACCTTGGCCGTCATCATGTAACGATCTATGGGTCCTAGCTCAACATACGAGGATTGCGTCCGATGAACCAAGAAGACCTTCTTAACCGGATCAGCCAAGGGCGCACCGACCTTGTCTTCGAACTACTGCGACTAAAGGACTGGCAGGCGACTCTGCACCGAGGCCAGGTCAAACCGCTGCAGTGGCTGGTCTACTACGACGACGTGACGGCTCTGAAGGCGGTTCTCGAAGCCGGCGGTGATCTAAGCAGTCTTGACCTGGGCCTCGAACTCGGGCACGCGGCGTTCTTTGGACACTGGAAGGTCTGCGACTTTCTCCTACAACACGGAGCCGACGTCAACGCTTCAGTCAAAGAGACCGGCGAACGGCCGCTGCACGGTGCTCTGGCGAAGGCTGGTCGGCCCTACTATGGCTACGTGGTTCGGCTGCTGCTCGAGCACGGCGCCGATGTGAATGCAGCAACGATCCCGGGCCAAGAAACGGGCGCCTTCATGCGCGACGTTCGCACCAAGGGAGAGACGCCGCTGCATCGCGCGGCGGCCTATGCAGACGCAGACATGGTCGCTTTGCTCTTGGAATACGGCGCTGATCGCGAGGCGCGAGATGCCAATGGTGACTCGCCGTTGAGTTGGGCGAGCGAACACTTACGGCCTGGATCGATCCTCCAGCTCTTGGCCTTCGGCTCCCACCACGTTAGCGATGGTCATGTGCTCGCCAATACCAGCGATCACGGATCAGGCTGGGGAAATGGGATGGAACGAAGCCTCTTGGGTAGTTACTTGCCGGAGAGCCAGACTAAGCTTGCGCGGTGATCTCGGAGCGTTTCTTGATCAAGAAGGTGCGCTCGGCGGTGTTGGTGGAGAGATCGATCGCACGCGTGTAGGCCGTCGCCGCTTCTGACAACTGGCCTGATCGTCGCAGTAGCTCAGCTTGCGCCGCGTAGAACGGCTGGTATCCATCAAGATCTTGAGCGACAGTCTCAAGCAGCGCGAGGCCCTTTGCAGTGCCGTGCGCGTGAGCTACCGCTACGGCGCGGTTAAGCGTGACTACAGGCGAAGGTGTTGCCTCCTCGAGAGCTCGATAGAGGCCAGCGATTTGAGGCCAATCAGTGTCTTCAGCGTGTGCGGCTTCTGAGTGCACGGCGCTGATCGCTGCTTGTATCTGAAAGGGCGCCGGGCGTTTTTGACCAAGGCAGAAATGGAGCAGCTGGGTACCTTGGGCGATCAGTTCCTGGTTCCACAGAGATCGATCTTGCTCACTGATAGGAATGTACTCGTTGAACGAATCGGTCCGGGCGCCACGGCGGGCATCGTGCAACATCATCAGAGCCAGTAGCCCACCCGACTCAGGATGCGGCTTGAGTTGGTAGAGCAGTCGACCCAGACGAATGGCCTCGATGCAAAGGTCGGCACGTGTGGGGCTTTCGCCTTCGGTGGCCGCGAAGCCCTCATTGAAGATCAGGTAGATCACATCGAGCACCGAACTCAGACGTTCAGCCTGCGCTGGCCCCTCCGGGACCTCGTACGGGATCGCTGCATCCCGGATTTTGGCTTTAGCGCGCACAATCCGTTGGCTCATGGTGGCGTCTGAGACCAGATAGGCCCTGGCGATCTCCTGGGTCGAGAGGCCACACAAGGTGCGCAGGGTCAGCGCCACTCGCGCTTCCTGGCTCAAGGCGGGATGACAGCAAGTGAAGATCAAGCGCAATCGCTCGTCAGGGATCGGCTGATCCTCTTCGTTCGCCTGCGACTGGTTCTCAAGCTGAGCGAGCAGCAAGCGTTGTGTAGCGTCGTCGCGCGCTCGTGACGATTTGCGAATGCGGTCGATCGCCCTACGCCTAGCCGCTGTGAGCAGCCAGGCTGCGCCGTTGCGCGGAGGGCCGGTGCGTCGCCAAGCGACCACCGCTTGCGCGATCGCATCATGAAGAGCGTCTTCAGCCAGATCAAAATCTCGCAGTTGCGAGATCAACACCGACAAGACCCCGCTCGCATCTTTACGATAGATGTGAGCGAGGACCTCGTCAGGAGCGCCGAACCGCGTCATCTGCTAGAGCGCAAGAACCGGACGAACCTCGATCGTGCCGTTGGCCGCACCAGGGATCTTGGCGGCGCACTCGATCGCCTCATCGAGGTTGGCGCACTCGAGGATGTAGTAGCCGCCAAGCTGTTCCTTTGTCTCAGCGAACGGCCCATCCTTGAGGTTAGTTTTGCCGTTGCGCACCGAGACACATGTCGCGGTGTGAGAGTCCTGGAGCGCGTCGCCGGACACGAAGATGCCCTTTGCCACCATCTCCTGGGTGAAAGCGCCGTAGGCCTCAAAGACCTCAGGGTTCGGCTCTCCGTCTTCAGTGTTGTAGATGAGTGCCATGTACCGCATTGATTGTTCTCCTATATGGGGTTGTTGCGTCGGAGGGTGTGAAACGAGGGCCGGTTCCGAACATATCCGGCTGTCTCGACCGTATGTCGTTTCGCAACCCGTGGATTCGACACGCTATTGCGATATCCCGACGACGACATCACCTTCGCTCAAGAGCCTGCCACGAGCTGCCGTCCCAATAATCAGGCGTTGCCAGTCACCTTCACCGGACGTCATGGGCTGGTCGAAGGTTTGCGCGGAGGTGTTGCCACCTACCCAACCCGTCGACTAGTAACGCTGCGCCCAATCGAACGGCTGTGCTTGGCTGAAGCCGGGGGCCAGCCGTTCCTTCCGCCTCGACAGCCGGCGGATTGGCGAGAGGTTGCGCGTCGACGCGGGTCAGTCTTGTCGGAGTTCGAAGTCTAAGTGGATGTCTTGGCGCCGGAACAAGCAGGTGCCGTTCTCGTCTTCGCAGACGTAGTACAGCGCGATTACCTTCGGCCGCGACTCACCCGGGATCATCGAGTCTGGAGCCTGGATTTCGAACTCCACAGCGCGAGTCTCAGTGCTGACCGCCGTGTCTGCCGGATTTGGGGTCTCGAGAAAGAGACTGGATGCTCGCCATCCTTCAGGGAGTTCGATCCAAAGTCTCAGAGGTTCTGACTCATTGTTCCAATGAGCCAGCTTGTCTTGATTGGGCCTGAATACAAGATGGACGCGGGAGGTCTCGCCGACGCCTAGCCGTCTGGGAACGGCGGTTTGCTCGATCTGAATGAGGCGACCCGTCGCCTCGCCGAGGCCGTCCGCGATGATTCGCGAAGAGGGCATCGGCCGTTCATGCGGCTTGTCGGTCGCGGTGCTGTCGTTACCTTGGCCCTCAGGCTGAGCGATCTCCGCCTCGGTCGGCTCCACCGTGAGAGGGACTGGCTCTTCGCCGCGAACGCGGATCTCTGCTTGCGCTTTCTCGATCCAATCGTAGAAGGGATAGGGCTTCGCGAGCCGCGGACCGTACTGCTGAATGCGACGTCGCCAGATGTAGTTGTTCGGATCGATCTCGAGTGCGCGCCGCCAGTGGTTGATGGCTTCTTGGAAGTCGCCCGGCTGGCGATCGTCTGAGTCGTAGCGTAGGCGGTGAGCGGCAGCAAGCCGGAAGTGAGCCCAGCCGTCGTCGCTCTCGGTATTGATCCGTTCGGTGTAGGTGGTCATTGCGCGCTCTAAGGCTGAGCGATCACCGAGTGCGGCGGTTGCAAGTGCCGCTTCGGACGTTTGACTGGGACCAACTGTGGGGGCGTTTGGAGCGGGCCAATGCGCCGAGACGAAGTCGTGCTCAATGGTGGCTGCGGCGTTGGTGCGCAAGCCTGCAAAGCGCACGATGCCGCGCTCGTCGATCGCGTAGGTGAGCGGCACCACGCTGACTTCGAGCAGATCGAAAGTGTCGACCATGATTGGCCACTCCATCTGCTGCCATTGCATGAACAGACGTGCGCGCTCCGGATTCTGCTCTTGGATGATGCCGATCATCTCGAGCTTGCCGGAGTCTTGAAGCTCCTTGGTTGCTGCATGCCACCCGGGCACGTGAACTCGGCAGCCTGCTCACCATGAGGCGAAGACGTGGAGGATCACCTTCTTGCCGCGGAAATCTGCGATCGATTTGAAGCCGCCGTCGAGGGTGGGCAGGCGTAGCGTGGGGAACGGCTGGCCGACTTTGAGTTCCATCGGTCGTTGCTCCAGGCGCAGAGCGCTACCAGTGGAGGCGCACAAGAGAATGCTGACGAGGCACAGAACCACGGCGACTAAGGATTGGTTCGAGCTTCGGTCGTGGATCATGGGGTCAACGATACTCCACCGGCAGCCTTTGCCGGGTCAACTTGGAATGCCTCAGTTTATGGCTCGTGGGTTCGAAACTGCAGAGTAGTCTTCAGGGTTCCTTCTACGTTCGAGAGCGTGGGTTCAAGCTCCTCTGCGGTGGAGAATTTGGTGCCGATGCCAGGTGCGCGTAGATAGATGGTCAGTCCCGGTGGTAGCGCTGCACTGGCGAGTCCTGCGTCTACTGGGAATACAGGTCGAAACAGTCCGACCATTCCGGGTCCGAGCTCGATCGTGTGGCTCACCTTCGCCTGGTTGCTGGCTAGTTGGATCCGGCTTTGGTGGGTCTTGTAGAGACCTCGTGTGTCGAGTCCGTTGAAGAGCGTGCTTGAGGTAAGGGAGCGCACGGCGCCGCGGGCAGACTCGGATTTTGGAAAGGTAGCCTGCCACAGGCCCTCTTGGCCGGTTGTTCTGTTGCGCCAGATGCGGTCGGGACCGAGCCCCGACCACTCGAAGGCATCGACCTGTTGCGGGTCCAGATCGAACTGGAGGCCAGCCCACGCTTGATGTGGGAGAAGTTCGGCTGAAACCTCGATTTCGAGGCCCTGCTGACTGAGTGTCCAGCGGATGGTGTGCTTCGGGTTTTCAAAGTGTTGAGTGTAGGTCGCAGTTTCGCCGGAAAGATCTGGGTCGTGGACTTCGCCGAGTTCTTCGCCGGCCAATCGCGGAGGGCGGTCGCGGTTGGCATCGGAGGACAGCCATCGCCCTCCGGTGAGCGGCAGCTGTCGTTCGCCCGCATGGAGCCTGATCACTCCGGCGGCATTTCTAGCGAAGGTGATCGCAAGGTTGGCTTCCCCTCCGCGGGTGAGAGTTACGGTGCCGTCGTCGATCGTTCCGGTCGTTGCTAGGCCGATCTCCCCTGGCAGGTTCACTCGGTCAGGGAACCATGGCTCACGCTCAAGGCTTCTGGTCGCGCGGGTGGTGCTCTGGGGTCCGAAGAGCTGCCGGACTCCGCGGGAGCTTGCGCTTGGCTCGCGGTAGGGACCAACGATGCCGTCGGGAGCGTAGTTGCCGGCAGTATCGATCGGGTGTCGAAGGCTACCGTCCGCTTGAGTGACCTTCGGTTGATCAACGCGAACCACACCTTCGTCGAGCAAGGCCCAGAGAAATCCGCCAGCGAACCGAGGCGATTCAGACAGTCGTCGCCAGTACTGCTCGAGCCCAGCGGCGCCACCGCCGTCATACAGAGCGTGCAGCATTTCGGTGGGCAGGATGAGCGGCGCCGGCGTCAACGGAGTCTGGAAGCGATATCGCGGGCTCTTGGGATCGAGCATGGTCTCGATCTCAGCCCAGGTGGGGTAATGCCGAGTGTCAAAACCACCGTGAATGCTGTCCGGACGCAGCACTGGGCGTTGTTGAAGGTCGAGTTCTTTGTAGATCGGTTCTAGAGCACGGTTCCAACCGCCTTCGTTGCCATTGGCCCACATCAGGATCGAAGGGTGGTTGCGATCGCGCTCAAGCATTGAACGTAGGATGCTTTCACCCACAATGGTGTCGTAGGCGTCGTGCCACCCGGGCAGTTCGTCGATGACGTAGAGGCCGAGTTCGTCGCAGGCGTCGAGAAACGCTTCATCAGGTGGGTAGTGTGAACTGCGCACTGCGTTGAAGCCGAGACTCTTGATCAGTTCCACGTCGCGCCGATTCTGTTCGGGCGACAGGGCGCGGCCGGTCTCGGGCCGGAATGAGTGACGGTTGACGCCGCGCAAGATCACGCGTTCACCGTTGACCAACAGGCCGGTCGCGGTGGCGTCCCGGGCGGTTTGGTGGGTGGGGGCGGTGCGCACTTGCAAAGTGCGGAAGCCGATGGGAACTGCCGTGGTATGAAGTGCTGGCCAGTCGTCGTCACGCAAGACTGCGATCACGAGGTCATACAGATTGGGTCGTGCAGCAGACCATTGGCGCGGATTCGGAACTAGAACATCGAACCGCGCTTGGCCGCTCTGATCTACGGACGCGGAGGCGCGGAGAAGACTGCGGGGTACCCTGCGGTTGTGCACGTTGAGCCAGACGGTGTGGGGCACGTCATTGCGGGTTGGTAGACCATCGATTGAGACAACAACTTTCAAGCGTCCATCTGCGGCGGCGTCCACCGCGACACTCTCGATGTGGACCGATGGGACGGACAACAGATGAACCGGCCTAAAGATCCCACCGAAGAGCCAGTAGTCAGCGTCCCGCTCTGCTCGATTGACTGACTTGTCCGACGACTCTTCGCGCACTGACACGATCAACTCGTTCCGGCCAGTGAGGACGAGCTCGTCTGTTACGTCGAAGGAGAATGGCACGAAGCCTCCTCGGTGCTCCTTGAGCCCCTTCGTAGTCTTGAGCAGCTCCCCGTTGAGGAAGACACGAGTGTCGGTTAGAACACCGTCGAAGCGGAGAAAGAAGCGGCGACTGTCGGGCCCCCTTTGCGCCAGCTGCGTCCTGAACGGCTCGATGAGGGCAAACTCGTGCCGATAGGTGCCAACATCGGACAATTCACGCAGGCGATCCCGGTCCTTGCGATCCGCGCCCCGCCCATAGCTGTAGGAGCCTTGCCCCTCGAGTTCCCAGGTGCTGGGGACGGTGATGGTCGACCACTCGATGTTGGTCGCTTGCTCGGCAGCGGTGACGAAGACGCCGCGTGCGAACTGCCACTGAACGTTGTCCGCAGGAGAAGTGCCAGAGAGCGTTCTGACGTGAATGTCTCGCAAGGGCAACTCAGAGGCTCCTAGCCCGATCGGGAAGAGGACAGCGAGGAGCACGCTGATCGCGGCGAGATGTTGGAGAGGACAACGCATTTGGGCAATGGTATTGCTTTGTGCGATGCGCGAGGGGATCCCTTGCGCCTGCAATTGATGACCAGTGCTCGGCTACGAACCACGCCTGGTACATTGCGCCTTCCAACGAAGACAATCGAGAATGGAGCGTGCAGTGATGAAAAGTCTCTTTGATGTGGCAGGAAAAGTCGCAGTGGTTACCGGTGGTTCGCGCGGCATTGGCGCCATGATCGCGCGAGGGTTCGTCGAGAACGGAATGCGCGTGTACATCTCCTCGCGCAACGCCGAGGCATGCGATGCAATGGCTGCGGAGCTCTCTGAGCACGGCGAATGCATCTCGTTCCCGCATGACTTGTCAGGGCTAGAGGGCATCAATCAGTTCGTGCAAGAGCTGAGCGAGCGCGAACAGAAGCTTGATGTCTTGGTCAACAACGCCGGTGCGGTTTGGTCGGCGCCGATTGACGAGTTCCCTGAGCACGCGTGGGACAAGGTGATGAACATCAACATCAAGGCGCCTTTCTTCTTGACCCAGAAGTGCCTGCCGCTCTTGCGCAAGTCGGCGACGCCTGAGGATCCGGCACGGGTGATCATGGTTGCTTCGATCGACGGCCTGCACGTCAATCCGATGGAGACCTATCCATATGCCGCGAGTAAGTCCGGTCTCATCCATTTGACCCGGGCGTTGACCGCACGGCTCTCGCAAGAACACATCACTGTCAACGCCATTGCTCCTGGACCGTTTGAGAGCAAGATGATGGCCCACACGCTGGCGACACAAGGTGAGCGCATCGCCAAGCACAATCCGCGGGGTCGGATTGGTACACCCGAAGACATGGCGGGTACCGCGATCTATCTTTCATCTCGTGCGAGCGCTTACGTCAATGGCGTCACCATCGCGGTTGACGGCGGTATCGTAGCGGTGAGCTAGTCGCACGGACGAAGAGCGCTTCGCGCTGTGGAGGTTGAAGAGTTGACGCTAGAACGGTCCCGCATCCGGGTTCTTGGTTCAGTGCTACTCGCGGCGTTGGTTGTCGCGTGTGCGCCGGGCGAGAAGCTAGACACGGCCCAGCAGAGCCGGGAACCAGCGGCGTCTTCTGCGGCGTCTCTTGCGGCGGTTCCGAAGGAGCGCCCCGCTGGTCACCAGCGCATGCTCCACGAGCTTGAGCTGATCCGTCAACGAACGCCCGACGAGAACATGTTCCAGGGCGACCGAGGTCTGCGCTTCGCCCGCCAGGTGCTCGACCAACTACCGCAAGGAGCAGAACCGCCCGAGCGTTGGCGCGCGCTCACGGGTCTGGCCAATGAGGAGATCAAGCAAGGCCTAGAGCGCGCGGCGATCGACCACTTCGAGGCCGCCTACGCGCTGATGCCCGAGCTCGCGGAGTCGGTCTCTTCAGAGGAGGCGGTGAGGGCGATTTTCCGCACCGGGATCGCTTGGCTGCGCTTCGGAGAGACCCAGAACTGTGCGGTGCAACACAACGCCGAGAGCTGCATCCTGCCGATTCGAGGCGCGGGCGTGCACACCGATCAGGAAGGTTCAAGAAACGCGATCCTCTACTTCGAGCAGGTTCTTGCGGCATCCCCAAACGATCATCCAGTGAGTTTGAAGGCGGTGTGGTTGCTCAACGTGGCCTACATGACTCTTGGCCAGTACCCACGCGGGGTGCCTGAGCCATACCGGATTCCAGAAGAGGTCTTCGGCTCGGGCGAGGATTTTCCGCGGTTCATCAATCGAGCTCCGGATCTAGGCGTGGCTACTCAGAATCTGTTCGGCGGAGTGGTGGTTGATGACTTCACCGGCGATGGCTACCTCGACATTCTGACCACCACTTTTGACGCAGCAGGCCAAGCCCAGTTCTTCCGCAACGAGGGCGGCCTTGACTTCTCGAACCAAACCGCATCCGCTGGTATCGACGGTCTCTACGGAGGTCTCAATGTGGTGCAAGCTGACTACGACAACGACGGCGATCTCGACGCCTTCATTCTGCGTGGTGCCTGGCTTTCAGGCGGCGGCCGTCATCCGAATTCGTTGCTCAGTAACGACGGCGAGGGCCACTTCACCGACGTCACCTTCGATGCGGGCCTAGGCGATGCTCACTACCCGACGCAGACCGCGGCCTGGGCTGACTATGACAACGACGGCGATGTTGATCTCTACATCGGCAACGAAGACGGCGAGCAGCATTTCGACGGACCGTGTCAGCTGTTTAGGAACAACGGCGACGGCACGTTCACTGATGTTGCGGCAAGCGCCGGAGTGGACCACCGCGGTTTCGTCAAAGGTGTGATCTGGGGCGATACCAATGGCGATCGCTTCGCGGATCTGTATGTTTCGACCATGCAAGGCAAAAACCTCCTCTATCGCAACAACCGGGATGGCACCTTCACCGACGTCGCAGCCGAGCTTGGCGTCGCCGGGCCGGTGGATAGCTTTCCGGTGTGGTTCTGGGACTACGACAACGACGGCCAGCTCGATCTTTACGTTCCGAGCTACAAGGGTGAGACCGACGCCTTGGCCGCGGTGGCGGCCAGCTATTTTGGAGCGGAGATCCCATTCGAGATGCCGCACTTGTACCGAGGGATTGGCAACGGTGGCTTCGAGAATGTTGCCTCAAAGGTGGGGCTCGATCTCTTCTTGCTACCGATGGGTGCGAACTTCGGTGACATCGACAACGACGGGTATCTCGATTTTTACCTCGGCACCGGCTATCCCGACTATGAAGCCGTGACTCCCAACGTTATGTATCGCAACCTCGCCGGGAGCCTGTTCTCCGACGTCACCTTGGAAGGCGGTTTCGGTCACCTGCAGAAGGGCCATTCGATCGCCTTTGCCGACTTCGACAACGATGGTGATCAAGACCTATTCGCTCAGATGGGCGGCGCTTACCCTGGCGATCGGGCTAGCGATGCGCTCTATGAGAATCCAGGTTTTGGCAATCGATGGCTGACGCTGGATCTCGTTGGAGTCAAATCCAACCGCTCGGCGATCGGGGTGCGTATTCGGGTAGATGTCACCGAGGAAGGCAAGCGGCGCTCGATCTATAAACACGTCAACAGCGGCGGTAGTTTTGGCTCCAACCCTTTGCGGCAGATCCTCGGGCTAGGGAATGCCAGTCGCATCGATCAACTCGAGATCTACTGGCCGACCAGCGACCTCACTCAGTCGTTCTCGAGCGCCGTCCTCGACCAGCACTATCGGATCATCGAGGGTGGCGACGCACTGAGTCTTGTCGAGCAAACGCCCAACGGATAGAGCTGGTTCCCTAGAACTGGCCGCCCGCGAGTTGCATTCCGTGCTGCGCTAAACCGCGCAGCTCCATGCCGTCGCTGTGTGCGAGTGCCTGCTCGAACGCAGCGGTGGCCGCTTGTCGGTCACCAGTGGCAAGTTCTAGGTGCCCAAGTTGAAGCCACAGGTCCGCCCGCCGCGGGTGCTGGTCCGACAGTCGTTGAAGCATCGCCCTAGCTTCTTGATGCTTCCCCTCCGCAGCGAGAAAGTCACTGAAGAGAAGTGACGCAACGACATCGTCCGGATTCTGGGCCAAATGCAATTCGAGCCGCCGCTTCGTTGCCAGCGGTCCTGCGTTCGAGAACATGGCCTGAACGAGTCCCGCCAGTGCGGAATCCCCGCCGCCAGCGGCAAGCGCCCTATCGAAGGCCTCGATCGCCTCGCGGTCACGCTTGAGTGCCAGTCGAGTGTGCCCTAGTCCGGTCCATGCATCGGCATTGGTGGAGTCGGTCTCGACGATTGTCACCAACTCGTTCTCGGCCTCTTGTAGGCGGCCGAGACCCGACAGAGCCTGAGCGAGCGCGAGACGCCACTCTAGCTCTTGGGGTTGCGATGTGAGGGCACGGCGTAGGTGTCGCACCGCAGCGGCTTCATCGCCTCGCGCTTGAGCGACACGGCCTAAGACCAGATGCGCGTCAGCGCTCAGTGCGTTCTGTTCGAGCGCTGCTCTGGCTGCCTTCGAGGCGTCGTCGAAGTTGTCAGTCTCAAACAGCACACGCGCTTGCAATTCTCTAAGTCCTTGCAGGTCGGGTGAGATCGCCGCCGCCCGCTTCGCTTCAGCCAGGGCTACTGCGTGGTTGCCCAGTCTCTCGTTGATGTCAGCCACCAGGAGAGCTGCCCCAGCGTGCTGTGGCGAAGCCGCTGCAGCGCTTTGAGCCAGCCCCAAAGCACGTTCGAGCTGGCCCACGTCTCGGTAGGTGACCGCTCGACTCATGCGACCGGCGCGATCGACAGACTCTTCTGCGAGCTCCGCTTTGAGCGCGTCCGGCCGATAGGTCTTTCTGGGGAGATCCTGCGCCGCAGCTGCTAGTCGCTCGGCCTCGGCTCCTTCACCGTTGCGCAGTCGTGCTTGGGCCAGAGCGGAGAGCGTCGCGTGCACCTTCGGATTGATCGTGACGGCTGTTTCCATGTGGCGGATCGCTGCTACAAGATCGCCTTTGTCGAGCGCCATCTGGCCGAGGCCGAGATGACCGAAGGGATTCTTGGGTTCGAGTTCAACCGCCCGGCGGTAGTGCTGGGCGGCTTCCTCGTTTTGGTTCAAGCGTTCGAGAGCCTTGGCTAGCGTGAGACGAGACGGCGCGTAGCCGGGGCGTAGATCAACCGTCCTTCGATACCAGAGGACAGCCTCATGCGGTTCGGTGACCTCGAGGATTGTCCCGAGAAAGTAGGGCCATTTGGCCTGGGTGGGACTGAGTTGGATAGCGCGACGGTAGGCGATCTCAGCCTCCGCCCGGTAGCCGTGCACATCGAGGGCCATGCCGTAGCGACCCCATTTGCCGCCATCTTCGGGCTCAGACAGAACTTGGGTGCGCCGCTTTTCTAGCTCCTGCTGGACAGCTGCCTCCGCGCCCTCAAGGTCGGGTGATGGTGGGTCGGCAGCTTGCTGGCACCCGCACAAGGGGATCACGAAGAGGGCCAGGAGAATCGTATGAAGGCGCCTTGTGGTCATCGGATGCACGGCTCCGTCCAAGATGGTCCTGGCGTGTGTTGCCCGTCGCCCTTGGCGAGGTCAACGATGGTCCCCGCGGCTGCTCCTACAAAACGTTCTGTTTCCCCGTTCGGCCAAAGTACCTCGAAGCGTTCAACGGTGGCGTTTGTTCCGAGGCCTAGATGCACGGTGGCGTGGCCGCCGGTGAGGTAACCGCCGATTGGTGAGACTGCGCGCACGGCGCAGGTGTTGCCGGTCCAAGCCGCGAGCGTGGCGCCGAGTGCTTCGCGGTTGAACTCAGGAAGGAGCACTCGGACGCCGATCCAGTTGCCTCGTTGGGCACGGTTGCGGTAAACCCTTGGGCGCTGCTCAATCCCGGTCACCACCAGATCGAGGCCTCCATCTTGGTCGAGGTCTGCTGGCATCAGCGCTCTGGAGACCAGGGCCTCACTGCAATAGCTTCCGCAGTCGTTCTGGATGGCAGCGAAGGAACCGTCGCTTTGGCCCCGAAAGAGGAGGTTGGGCTCGGCGTAGGCGCCCCAGAAACCGGCGGATTGCTCTGCTGTTGCGTTGTTGTGGGGTCGCGGTCGTCGCTTGACCGCGCCGTTGACAACCGCAGAGTCGAGTGTGCCGTCGTTGTCGTAATCAAAGAATGCTGTGCCAAAGCCAGTGAGATCCAGGCTTGCGATTCCAAGGCCTGCGGCCGCCGTGCCGTCAGTGAATCCGCCGGTGCCGAGGCTTGTGTAAAGCGTGTTGGACTCCTCAATGAGATGCGTGACAAATAGATCAAGGTGGCCGTTCGCATCGACATCAGCGATTGCGACGCCCATGCCGGCTTCGCTCGCGCCGTAGCGGTTATAGGCAACTCCGAGCATGACGGCTCGGTCGACGAAGGTACCGTCGCCTTGATTGATCCAGAGGTTGTTGGGATCTGCGTCGTTGGCGACATAGAGATCGATCCAGCCGTCTGCATCAAGATCCGCCGCCACCACGCCGAGCCCCGCATCGCGAACGGTCTGCAGACCGGCTTGGACGCTGACATCGGTGAACGTGCCGTTGCCTTGGTTGCGGTAGAGCAGATCGTGCTCACCGGCAAAGGCGGTTGGTCCGCAGTATTCCTGGCGCCCGTTCTCCAAGGTGCACACGATTGCCGGGTCGTAGCGCACATAGCGGGTCACGTAGAGATCGAGAAAACCATCTCGGTTGTAGTCGAGGAACGCTGACGACATCGACCAGCCGGGGTTTGCGATTCCGGCAGCGTGCGTGGTGTCGGTGAATGTGCCATCGGCGTTGTTGCGCAGGAGCACGTCTTCGCCGAAGTTGCTGACGAACAGATCGAGGTCGCCGTCGTTGTCAATGTCGCCGACCGTTGCGCCCATGCCGTAGCCGGTGTCTCCACTTGCGGACTCGATCGTGGCGTTGTGGAAGGTCCCGTCGCTGTCTTGACGGTACAGCTGGTTGGGCGGTGTCGGCTGATCGGCTTCTTGGATGTCGCCGGGCAGGGCGTTCCCCGATTGAACAAAGTAGAGGTCGAGGTCGCCGTCATTGTCGTAGTCGAACACTGCGCCTCCACCGGCCATGATGCCGGGCATAGCGAGGGAAACGCGCGTACCGGTCTCATGAACGAAGTTCAGACCGGTCGTGGCGGTGACGTCTTCGAACAGGCTAGGCCTGGCCGCTGTTGTGTCGTTAGTGGACGCTTCGTCCGATCGGCACGACACCAGAACGATACACACCACGACCGCAACGGTGCCGAAGGCACTGGAATGCCATCGCAGTCGCAGGACGAAACGTCGAGCGCCTTCTACAAAGAGGAGGTCTTGCATCACGGCTTGGTGAGCCTTGGGTTGTTGGTTGGGGAGCCAACATCGTAGCGTGCTTTGGGCCCGTGGTGCCAATGGGGCGGCCGGGTGGGTGGTTGGCGATCTAGGTCGCGCGAGCCGTGAGACAGAGCGAGTCTTCGAAGCCCAGTTCCGAATAGGCAGTGATGTCGAGCACCGTCCACGCCGGTTTGCCGCTCACCGTGTCGTTGGCCTGCCACAGCTGTTCGAGTGCATCAGCGGTGTACTGGTGAAAGAGCATGCCGCCGTGCTGCTCTACGTTCTGGCCGCACCAATAGCTGTGCACGACGACTCCACCTGATGTGAGAAGGCGTCGCTGTGCGACGAGGGTCGCTTGGTGTTCATCGGGGCTTAGGTGGTGCAACACCTTGTTGCTGTAGATCGCGGCGTAGAGATGAGCAGGGTCAGCGACCCCGAGGTCTTGCGCTCCAAGGTCGAGGTAGTCGATGCCTTCGTCATCGTGGAGCCGTGCGAAGCGACGTCTAAATGCGGGCGACGGATCCGAGCCAGTGACCGAGAAGAACTCAGCGAGAATCAATAGATCGATGCCCGGGCCTGAGCCCAGCTCAAGCACCTTCGAGCCGACCGGGATCAGTTGACAGAGCCGATCAATGAGTGCGCGACCGTCTTGGCCCTCGCACATCGCAACGTACTCTTCGACGCCGCGATCGGTCGAATAAATGCTCACCATGGCGCAGTGCCTATTTGATGACGCTGAAGTCGATAGAGCTCGTGGTGTCATCCCACCAAACGGTGAGCTTGCCACCTTGTTCGGTAACGTCGGCGAAGCCGAGGGTGAGCTGATCGACTGAGCTCGGCAGGGTGGACACGGTCATCGAGGCCCGCACTACATCCTTGTCAGGGGTGTAGCCATAGGCTCCCCAGAGGTTGTCTTTATCATCTCGACTGAAGATCTCCATGGCGCCCCATTCGGACAAGATCAACTCCCACTCTGCAGCACTCTTGAGGTTGATGAACAGGCTGTACTCGCCTGCGGGCACTGTCTTGCCGCCGATTGTCAGCGCATGGTGGGTGGTGAGGCGGGTGCTCTTATCAGCGCCAACGCGCCACACAGGCGCGCCCGCCCCGACCTTCTTGCCGTACTCCTCACCTTCGCCAAAGACCCCACGTCGTCCGCGCAGGATCGGGCGTCCGTATTCCACCGAAATCCACTTGCCTGCGACTTCCGTTGCTGCTTGTCCGCGCGGACTCTTCCTTCGGTCCTGAGACTCCAGGGCGGACGCTAGCAGAGCGACAAGCGCTAGGGTGGCTGCGATTGCAAGGGTGGTTGAGCGCATTGATCCTTTGGGTGTTACTGGGGCCGTTGCTGAGCCGGGTTCGAGTTGGGGCAAAAGAGCGTAGCGTGGATTGGAGAACAGTGCCTCCGCACGATCGGGAAATCCCCGCGAGGCGCGTGGCCTCCGCCCGCGCCTTCCGGCGGGCAGCGGCAGAGAGTGGCGTGCATCAACTCCGTTCGAGCGGCCTGTGCTGCTGCTGGATCAAACTCCTTACTCCGAGATCTGCTCCCGCAGTGCCCGCTTCAAGACCTTGCCGTTCGCGCTCTTGGGCAAATCCGCCATCAACACCACTTTGCTCGGTAGCTTGAACTTTGTGATCACTCCGGCACAGTGCGCGCGCACGCCCTCGAGGGTTACTTCGGCGCCTTCGCGTGCGACGATCGCCGCGCAGATTTCCTCGCCAAAGGTGTTGCTGGGGATGCCAAAGACAGCCACCTCAGCGATCGAGTCCATCTGATAGATCGCCTCCTCGATCTCTCGGGGAGAGATGTTCTCGCCGCCCTTGATGATCAGATCTTTCATTCGGTCAGTGATGAAGACATAACTCTCATCGTCCATGTGTCCAACATCGCCTGAGTGCAGCCAACCACCCGCGAGCGTCTTCTCGGTGACATCTGGGAGATTCCAGTAGCCGAGCATGACGTTGGGACCTTGGATACAGATCTCACCGGTTTCGCCGCGCGGCAACTCGTCGTTCGAAGCATCGCGAATACTGATCGTCACACCCGGAATCGCGCGGCCGATCGAGCCGGGTCGATAGTCCTCATCGTCGTTGTAGCCGGTAGCGGACGGCGCGCATTCGGACATCCCGTAGCCTTCCTTGACCACGCAACCGAACTCCTTCTCGAAGGCGAGCCGGACCTCGTTGGGGAGCGCCGCTCCGCCTGAGTTCACCTTCTTGAGCGTCGAGAGATCGAATTCACTGCGCGGCGGGAAGTTGAGCATGTAGGTCAAGATGGTGGGCACCACCGAGAAGTTCTGAACCTTGTGTGCCTCAAGAGTTTTGAAGACCGTGGCCAGGTCGAACATCGGCAGCATCACGCTCACCGTGCCCATCAAGTAGCCGAGGTTCATCATCAGCACGCCGTACGAGTGCGAGAGCGGCAAGACGTGCAAGAAGCGCTCAAACGGCTCAACGCCGCCGGTGCTCATCTCCTCGACCGCGCGAGCGTTCGAGTCCATGTTTTTGTGGGTGAGCATGACCCCCTTGGGGTTGCCAGTGGTGCCCGAGGTATAGAGCAGCAGCGCCAGGTCGTCGTCGTCACGATCGGTGAGGTAGTCCCAGGGCAACTTGCCCCTTGCAGCCTCGACCTCTGCGGCGATATTGGTCGTGCCTTCCGCTTCGACCGGTCCGAGCACCAAGACTTCGGGCGTGCCCTCTTGATTGCCCACCGCTTGACCCAACATCGGCGCGAGCGGGCCACCGGTCAGGATCACCTTGGCTTCTGAGTCGCGCAGCATGAACTCGACTTCGGCAGGTCCGAGCTGGGGAGTTACCGGAATGATCACAGCGCCGAGCTTCCACACCGCTTGAAATGCGCCCAAAACCTCTGGCGAGTTGAGCATCATCACCATCACCCGATCGTTGACCCCGATGCCACGATCGCGCAATGCCTGAGCCAGAGCAGAGGCGTACTCCATGCGTTCGGTGTTGGTGAAGTCCTGGCCGAGGTAGTGCAGGCTCTTGTACTCGCCGAAGTTCACGACGTTATCGATGGATAGGCGGCCTACATTCATGGCAACTCCTAAGATTGGGAACTGAACTGTGGGGAGGAGGGGGTTGGCTCGCGGCCGACCGAGGAGGGTGGGAGGAAACGAATGTAGCAGTGCCGGGTAGGATAGACCACACACCCACCTCAACATATGAGCGTCACCAACGTGGCTATCGACAACGGGACCCAAGTGGACTTGAGGCTCTCGTCGACGGTGCTCCTTTACACGCTCCAGCGGAGACCATATGGACGCTTCTCAAGTCTTCTCGATCGCCAACGCTTCAGTGCTGCCTGGATGGTTTCTACTGGTCTTTCTGCCGCGTTTTCGGATGGGCAGAGACGTTATCGCTGGGATGGTCATTCCCTTGCTGCTTGGCCTGCTCTACTTCGGGATCCTTGTCGCCAAGTTTGGCGAAGGGGCCGAGGGCGGCAGCTTCGGATCGCTCGAGGGCGTGTCGATTCTCTTCCAGAGTGAGTGGTCTCTTCTGGTTGGCTGGATTCATTACCTCGCCTTTGATTTGTTCATCGGCGCTTGGGAAGTGCGCGACTCGCAGCGCGTCGGGGTTCCTCACCTGCTGGTGATTCCGTGCCTGTTGATGACCTTTATGCTGGGGCCGGCCGGGTTAGCGGTCTATCTCCTGATCCGCGGGACGTGGGAGAAGCGCTGGTCGGCGGACGAGACGACTGCAGCTGCGCAAGAGCCAGTCACTGCGTCGTGAGCGAGTCGACGCTCTCGCTCAGCGGTTTGGCGGCAGAGGTTCGGCGGCGCTCGACGGTTCTTTATTGGACCGGCCTCGCGCATCTGATCCTCGGCGGCCTGTTGCTGATCGCGATGCCGTTTGACGATGGCGTGGTGCTGGGGATTGATCGCTTGATCAAACCCTTCAAGTTCGCCGTGTCGATCGGGATCTACTCGTGGACGTTTGCTTGGTTTCTCGCCTACATCCAGAGTTCGAAGATGGCGAGGGTGCTGGCTTGGCTTGTCACGATCAGCATGGCCGTGGAGATCATTCCGATCACGCTGCAGTCGCTGCGTGGAACCCTGTCGCACTACAACGTCGAGGATGCGTTGGGCATCGCAATGTTCAGCCTAATGGGGACCTTCATTGCGATCAACACGGTATGTGCCGTGGTGCTCGCCGGTGCGTTGCTATGGAAGGCACAGGCCAAGTTGTCCAAGGAGTACCTGCTTGGGGTGCGCCTCGGCATGGTGCTGTTCTTGGTCGGTAGCGCCGTGGGCGGCGCCCTGGTGTCCAATCAAGGGCACACGGTGGGAGCGGCAGACGGGGGGCCGGGGCTACCGCTGGTCAATTTTTCCAGCGAGGCTGGCGATCTGCGGGTGGCGCACGCGTTGGGATTGCACGCGATGCAAGGGGTGCCGCTCTTTGCGTTCTTTCTGCTCACGGCGACCGGGCTACGCGGCGGAAAGGCGCAGTTCGCGATCTCGATGTTCGCTCTAGCTTGGGGGCTGGTTACCGTTGCGGCGTACCTGCAGGCCATGGCAGGTAAGCCGCTGCTTGGCTAGCGCCTCAAGTGGAGCTTAGGTCAGAGGGGCTGTAAGCCCCCTAGGTCAGAGGGGCTGTAGGCCCCCTAGGTCAGAGGGGCTGTAAGCCCCCTAGGTGAACAGGCTCTGCATTTTCATAGCTAGGCCCATGTCACCGCTGACACGCAGTTTGCCACTCATGAAAGCGGCCATGCCGTCAAGATCGCCACCGATCATCGAGACGAAGTCTGCGGCCTCCATGCTGACGGTCATGTCGGGGGCGTCGTGCGCGCCTTCTCCGACTTCACAGGCTCCGTCGCTGATCTTGCAGTGATAGACGCCGCCACCGTCACCACCCAGGTCGTACTGGATGACGCTGTTCATACCCGCGGCCGTGCTGGCGTTCAGTTTTGACGGCATGTGCTCGAAGATCTCACCGACTTGACTTGCGGTATCGCTCATAGGTGTTTCTCACTCTTGAGTTGTTGGGATGTCGAGGCGTGCACCGCCTGCATCGGCGAAGCTACCACTCTTGATTTGTTCAACGTGATCCCGGAGGTGTCACGGTTCCTCACTGAGGTTCTGCTGGTAGAACGCGAGCTCGCGTTCTAAAGCGGTGATGATGTTTTCGGCGCGTCTGAACCCGTGGCCCTCTCCTTCGAAGAGCACGTACTCGGTCGCAAGCCCTTTGGACTTGAGTGCCTGGTACATCGTTTCGCTCTGGTTGGGTGGAACGACCTTGTCTTCTGAGCCCTGAAAGAAGATCACGGGACACGACAGATGCTGCGCCGAGTGGATCGGTGATCGACTACGGTAGAGTTCGCGCTCATCTGGGTAAGGACCGATCAGTCGATCGAGGTAGAGCGATTCGAACTTGTGAGTGTCGCGTGCGAGGGTCTCGAGATCGCCGATGCCATAGAGGCTGGCACCAGCGCAGAAGGTGTCGGTGAAGGTGAGAGCAGCAAGCGTGGTGTAGCCGCCAGCGCTGCCGCCGCGAATGATCAGACGGTCGCGATCGGCGAGGCCCTGATCCACTAGAAAGAGGGCGGCTGCTGCGCAATCCTCAACGTCAACGACACCCCATTTTCCGTCAAGCGAACGCCGATAGTCGGTGCCGTAACCGGTGCTGCCGCCGTAGTTCACGTCGGCGATCGCGAAGCCTCTCGAGGTCCAGAATTGAATCGCTGGATCAAGTGCGTTGTCGGTCGCGCCGGTGGGGCCGCCGTGTGATCTGACGATCAGTGGGGGAGCGATGTGGCCCTCTGCAGCAGTGCCTTGTGCTGGCGGATAGTAGAAGGCGTGACATCTGCGCGACGCTCGAGGAGAACCAAGGCTGGGGCCTAGAGCGTGGGGGCTATCGAACTCGATCGGGGTGCCGACTGCAATCGATACGTATTCAAGCCCCTCGAACCTTGGCGCGTCGACGTCGAGCGGAGAAGTGATCGCTGAGCGAGTTGCGAACGCTTCGGTTGACCAGGCCAGCACGCCTGGAAGAGTGTGCGGACCTGCGGCCAGCATCGCGATGCACTCGCTGTCCGCGGCGACCGAGTCGAACCAGGTGAGGGTTGGTCCTTCGTGGTCGCCGTTCGCTGCGTGCCACTCGGGATTCGCGAGCGTTGGATCGAGCCAGCCGTGTTTCCAGGTGCCACCACTGGTGCCGATCGCAACCAGCAAGTCGTCGCGGGGGATTGCATAGGTCGACATGCCGAAGACCCATTGCGGAAGGGCGAACTCGGTCTGCAGTGGGGTCAGGTTCTTAGCGTCGGCATGCTCGCTGCTGAGGCGATAGATGTTCCACCAGCCAGTTTGGTCGCTGACGTAATGCAAGGTCCCGTCTGGCGAGAACCCAGGCTGAAAGATGGAGATTCCATCACCGCCTGCGAGCTTGCGTGCTTTGGAGCAACGGCCTGCAGCATCAAGGTCGGCGATCCACAACTCGCTTTCATTCCAGGGCATGTTGGGATGGCGCCAAGCCAAACACGCCAGCCTGCGCCCGTCGGGCGAGACGCGCGGAGTCGAGAGAAAGTCATGGTCGATATCTCGGCTATCGATCAGGAGTTCGGCTTCGCTTTGTTGGCCCGTGAGGGAGATCGCGACGATCGAAGCGATCGGTTCTTGCGTTTTGCCATCGGTGTCAGGCGGGTAGTGTTCGCGGACGCAGATCACGCGATCGCGCGTGCTGTCGTCGATGAAGTCGGCGTAGGCGCTGTGCATGTCCTCCAGCAGGACCAGCTCTGTCTCTTCTGCAGGTGACGGGCCCCCTGCGAGAGCTTCTGTGGGTCCGTTGCTTAGAAAGATAGAGCGCGTTGGGTAGTCGGTGAAGACGAGCCGTTCACCGGGTTGAGCATCTGTTTTTCGCAGGGCGACGTAGCAGGCACCGCCGTACTCGTGCGCCACTGATCTGACGTTGCGTTTGGTCGAGACGACATCGGTCTTGTGCCTGGACTCTAGGCTGGTGCCATGGAGGGTTGGATGCGAGCGTACGATGACGCTGCGTCCTTGTTCTCGAGGCCGTCGCTCCAGCCAATAGACGGTGCCGTTGGCGACTGATACATCGGAACGCCTGATGCCCGTTCGAGCGACCTCCTGTGCGCTCAGAATCTCGGCGGGCGCGAGGCTACTCATCCGTGACGCAACCCAACGATGCGCTGCTCACGGTCTTGATGTAGCGATGCAGAGTGCCCCGGGTTGCCTTGAGTGGTGGTGCTTGCCAAGCGCTGCTTCGGCGCTCGAGCTCTTCTTCGTCGAGCAGGACGTCGATCGAGTTGGACTCGGCGTCGATGCGGATGGCGTCGCCGTCCTCGACCAGCGCGATCGGTCCACCCTCCTGCGCTTCCGGTGCTACGTGCCCGATGATGAACCCGTGCGAGCCTCCAGAGAATCGTCCATCGGTCAGTAGCGCGACCTTGTCGCCCAGTCCAGCACCCATGACCGCTGATGTTGGGGTCAACATCTCGGGCATGCCGGGGCCACCCTTGGGACCCTCGAATCGAATCACCAGCACATCGCCGGCGACGATCTGCCCTTGTTCGAGTGCAGAAAGCATGTCTTCCTCGCTGTCGAAGACTCTGGCCGGCCCCTCGAAGTGGAGGCCTTCCTTGCCGGTGATCTTAGCGACGGAGCCTTCCGGGGCAAGGTTGCCACGCAAGATCCGAATGTGCCCGCTCTCCTTGATCGGGTTCTCGAGCGAGTGGATGACGGTCTGGCCCTGAGTGAGCGGCGCCTCTGTCTCCAGGTTCTGGGCCAACGTCTTGCCGGTGACGGTCAGGCAGCTGCCGTCGATCAGTCCATGCTCCAGCAAGTATTTGAGTACCGCCGGTGTGCCGCCCACCTTGTGCAGGTCCTCCATCACAAACTGTCCCGATGGTTTGAGGTCGGCGAGGAACGGGGTTCGATCGGACACCGCTTGAAAGTCGTCCATCTCAAGCTCGACTCCGACCGCCCGCGCCATCGCTAAGAGGTGAAGCACAGCGTTGGTGGAGCCGCCGAGTACCGTGACCACCACCATCGCATTCTCGAAGGCCGCTCGAGTCATGATTTGCGATGGTCGCAGGTCGATCTCAAGCAGGTGCTTGATCGCCGCTCCTGCGCGCCTGCACTCAAGGGCCTTGCCAGGATCGGTCGCCGGAAGTGATGATGAATGAGGCAGGGTCATGCCCATCGCTTCGATCGCAGACGCCATGGTGTTGGCGGTGTACATGCCGCCGCAAGCACCGGCACCGGGACATGCAAAGCGAACGACCTCTTGCCGCTCTTCCTCGGTGATGGTTCCTGCCAGCGCTTCGCCGTAGCTTTGGAAAGCGGAGATAACATCGAGCTTTTCAGCGCCCTCGCGTGCTTCGCCACCACGATAGCCTGGCTTGATGGTGCCGCCGTAGACCATCAGCGCGGGCCGATCTAGGCGCGCCATCGCCATGATGCAACCGGGCATGTTCTTGTCACAGCCGGGGATTGACACGTTGGCGTCGTACCACTGCGCACCCATCACGGTCTCGATTGAATCGGCGATCAGGTCGCGAGACTGGAGCGAGTAGCTCATCCCGTCGGTGCCCATGGAGATTCCGTCGGAGACACCGACGGTATTGAACCGATATCCGACTAGTCCGGCCCCCTCGACACCGGCCTTCACCTCCGCTGCTAGGTCCAGCAAGTGCATGTTGCACGGATTGCCCTCGTACCAGACCGACGCAATCCCGACCTGCGCCTTCGCGAGATCGTCCTGGTCAAGGCCGGTTGCATGCAGCATCGCTTGCGACGCGCCTTGCGAGCGGACTTGAGTGATCCGAGAGGAGTAGCGGTTGAGTTGGACGGAGGAAGAATCAGACATCACAGTCTCGCAAAGGTATCGGGTCAAAGGAGGACGTGATTGTATTCACCTTTTCGGCGCTGATGAGAGCACCGCCTAGCCGTCTCTCTCCTCCAACAACTGTGCTCGTAGTACCGTCACCGCGGCGTGCTGGGCGAAGATGTTTGCCAAGCTCATGTCCGCCTCGCCCAGGCTCCGACTATCGTCGCCGCCATCAGCTTCGGCGACCCCGAGATTCAGGACACCCAGCACCTGATGTGCGTGTGTCAGTGGCACCGATAAGGACACCTCGATCCCGGTGTCCGAGATCGTATTGGTGAAGCGGTCGTCGTCCTCCGCCTCTCCGGTGAGCAGTACTGATTGTCCATTCTCGGCAACCCAACCGGAAACTCCTTCGCCGAGCTTGCGCGGCCGAAGGCTAGCGACCGCGGCTTCGGGTCGGCCAGTGGCGCTACGGATATACAACTGTTGACCCGTGCGATCCAGCAGCATAAGAGATCCGGTATCTGCGTTGACTAGTTGGATGGCGGCGCGGACCACCACCTCGTAGGTCGCTTCGGGGTCGTCCACTGCGTTGACCGCGCTGATCGCGCGGTACAGCTTGGTCAGCTCGTCGAGCTTAGTGCCGAGTTTCTGGGTTTTCGCGCTTTCTTCCCGCAGTCGATCGCCCATGCGATCCATCACTCGCACCTTTGTATCGAGTGTTTGCTCGGTGGCATCGTGGAGCGCTCGGAGTTTGCGTTCCTGCACCGCAGCATAGAGACAGGCCGAGAGCGCCACCAGAGCCAGCATCGGGATGTAGCGGCTGGTTTGAACTTGGTACGCCAAGACCATGATGGCAGCCAGGGTCAGCATGATCACAATGATCAAGAACTGCACCAAGCCGGTCTGCCGGCGTTCTACGCTTTGTAAGTCCATGTTTGAATCCTAGGTTTGACTCAAGCAGTTCGTGGCTGGACCCCAAACAAAGCAGAGCCGCGACCAGCTCTCAATTGCAAATGAGGCTAAGGTGCTTCACGGTCAAAGGTCAACCGGGCAAGAATGAATGAAGCCTCTCCGGTTTCAGCAGGCGATCGGGCACTCGAACAGTCGCTCCGAGTCGAGGTTGGACCGCAGGCCCAACGCGAGGTTTGCTAAGACGGTGGTGTTTCGTGGTTTGCAAGGTCCGTTCCAAGGCTTCTGGTCCCGTTGGTTCGCAGTTTGTACACTCCTGAGGCACGGAGCTTCCAATAGTTGTCACTCAGTGTCAAAGAGCCATAACCAAAACTGACCACTTTTGGATGTGTCTCAAGGGCTATTGCAATAGACGGATAGATTCAGTACTGATGCGAAGATGACCTAAGGCCCAGCTAGCGGACCATCAAATAGAGGCACAATAAAAATGCGGTCGAGAAAAGCCAGTCGGGATCTAAGTGGCGCTGGGGTGGCGATCGCCTTCGCGTGTGTTGCTGTGGTGCTCACGCCACAGTCGGCCGAGGCCCAAGGGCCGGGCAAGCGGGAGTACCTGCGCATGCAAGAGTCGCTGCTTGGTCCTGAAAAGAGCCTGGGCTCTGAAGGGATGCAATGGCAGGTCGCCGACGCGCGGTTCTTTCTCGATGACGGCACGGTGCGCTGGATGGAGCCGGTCTCAGGTCAAAGCACGGGCCTCTTGTTCTCCGGCTCTGGCCGCTTCCAGCTGGGCGTTCAGCACGTGGCCGAGCTCCGCCAACTCCGGCGGTTTGCAGAGGATCCCGGTATCGAAGGGCTGAGCTTCGATTTCAAGGCGATGACTCTTCGCGGAGTGGGCATCGAAGCGCTGGCTAGCGTCGAGCCGGAGGTGACGGCAGCTGGACCATTCAAGCAAACCTCGAGATTCTCCGATGAGATGGAGGGTTGGCTGCGGCATTCTAGAACCGACGCAGATGCACGAGTGATTGCTGCCCTCCGTAACCCGGGCGATCGATTTGTTCAAGCGGAGTTCGAAACTGAAGAGTACGGCAGGGTGATCTTCCAGTACGACGAAGGTGAGCCGGAAGAGATCACCGTGTTCAAGCTCAAGGAAGGACAGGCGGAAAGCTGGTTGAGCCTTGATCGCCCCGACCAGCGGAATGATGACGGCAGCCCTAACTCAAGATGGACCGACGATCTCTTGAGCCTGGTCGCGCTCGACGCCAAGGTCGATGTCACTGAGCCTGGCAAAGGTAGAGCTCGCGGCGTGGGTCAGGTGAACCCGGTCAAGGCCGTGTATTCGGCAACCGGCAGATTTCGTTCAAAGGCGAATGGTGTTTCCGTGCTGAGGCTCAACCTAACGCCGTGGGCCGAGGTGATCTCGGTGACGGACGCTAGCGGTTCGCCGGTCGAGTTCATGCGCTTTCATGTTGGCGGGCTGTCACGCTCCGTTCCGAACGAGTTGTACGACAGCGCACTGACGGTGGTTCTCGACGAGTCGTTGGCGGCAGACGAAGAGATCAGTCTGCGCTTTGACTACCAACTCGAGATGGCCAACTTCGCCTCGTTGCGATCGTGGTACCCCAACCCGGTGGGTTCCGGGTTTCAAGACAGCCATGCCACCCGGCTCGAAGTGACCCATCGCAAGGACTACGATGTCCGTGCCATGGGAAAGTTGGTCGAGCAGCGCAAGGAAGGTCGAACTGTGGTCAGTGTTTGGGAGACCGACCAGCCAGTTGACTCCGCGGCCTTCACCATTGCCCGCCTGCCGCATCAGGAGACCTTCGAGCACGAGGGATTGCCGAAAATCCACATGTTTGGCACCCAAGCCGGTTCGATGTCGAAAGAGAAGATCGCGCAGTGGGCCCCGGATGTGATCAACGCGGTCAACTTCTTCCAGAATCTCTTCGGCACCAAAGTCGGCGCCGATGAGTTGACCATGACCTTCATCGCCTCAGGCCATGGCCAAGCTGGCGAGGGGTTCATTCACATCTCAGACGGCATTGCCCAGTATCGAGGTGGAGCCTCGGCAGGTGCCACCGAGGCCTTCTTGGCTCACGAGATCGCGCACGAATGGTGGGGCCACCAACTAACCTGGGCCAGCTATCGCGATCAGTGGCTCTCTGAGGGGATCGCTCAGTACTCCGCCATGATGTTCGTTGAAGCCTCGCTAGAGAAGGGACCCAAGATCGTCGCAGACATGGTCCAGGCTTACCACGACGAGATCAACGGTTCGATCAAATCGCTGTTCGGCGCCTTCGCGCGGCCAGGCCTCGCATTGCTCAACAAAGCAGGTAGGGAGCGCATCGGACCGATCGGGCACGGCTACCGATCCGGCACCGCCGAGAACCCTGCCGCCTATCAAAGCATGGCGTACACCAAGGGTGCTCTGGTCATGCATTCACTGCGCAGCATCCTGCGCACCATGACCAAGAACGACGATCTGTTCCGTAGGATCATGCGCGACTTCGTCGCAACGCATCATGGTGGGGAAGTGCGCACCGAAGATTTCCTCGCGGTCATTCAGAAACACGCCGGTTCGTCCTATTGGCCGTTCTTCATCGATCAGTTTGTCTACAGCAACGACATCCCGACGCTCAAGTGGAGCCACTCGACCAAGCAGAACGGCGATCAATGGGTGCTGATTGTCGACGTCGAGCAGCAGGAGGTACCAGACGGTTTTCGCACGGCGGTGCCGCTGCGTGCCGAGTTCGGCCGGGGCCAGCAAGGCGACATGCTGTTGATGCTTGACGCGCCAACCAAACACTTTGAACTCAACATGCCATCCAAGCCGACCAAGGTCGAACTCAATCCGGGCCGAGCGGTCCTAGCCAACGTTGAGTAGAGACTCAGGGTGGGCTAGCAGCGGGCTCCGTGGAGCCGGGCTGGCCGCCCTGAGCCAGCTCATTGCGTAGCCATTTGCGTGCGTTTGACCAGTCGCGCTCGGTCGTTCTCTGTGAGGCGCCGACTGCGAGCCCAGTCTCTTCGGTGCTCAACCCCGCGAAGTACCGGGCTTCGAACACCCTAGCCATGCGCGGGGATTCGACTGCGAGTCGTTCGAGAGCGCGGTCGATAGCGACGATGGTCTCGGCCTCACGGTTGGTTGCGACCTGAGCGTCATCGAGCGGCTGGGCCTTGACCCCGCCGCCGCGCTTCTCGCGTAGCTGTGCACGCGCGTAGTCCACCAGCACCTGGCGCATCGTTTGTGACGCCACGTTGAAGAAATGGCCTCGGTTGGCGCCGGCCGCTCCCTCGCCTCCGACGAGCTTGAGGTATGCCTCATGCACAAGGCCGGTGGTGTCGAGAGTTTCGTACCGAGGTCCGCTCGCGCGCCGGTTGTGAGCGAGCCGCTTGAGATCGGCATACACCATTCCGAACAGGAGCGGCATGGCTTCCTTGTCGCCTCCGGCATGAGCGGAGAGCAGGCGTGTGATCTCGTTGGTGTCAGACATGAGCTTTCGAGCACAAGGATATCGCTTGTGCTGGTTGTTACCCGCGGAACTAGAAGACGACTCGAAGCGATAGGCGCGGTGAAAGCCTAGCGTTCCACCCGCAGCATGGCGTAGTAGGCGGCTAGGAAGCCGGACATGACGGTCATCAGGCCAAGGAAGCTGAGCGCCAGCCTGATGTTGGGCAGCGTCCAATAGAAGGCGACCACCACCATCAGCGAGCCCAAGAAGCTCCAGCCGAACAGACGCTTGAACCGTTGGGCCTGTTGGTCACGGATCGACGGAATCGGCTCCGTTTGCGCTGGACTATCAGCCATTGATTTCGCCGGAACTCGAGAGCAGCTCGCCGGTCAACGGATCGTGGACTGCGACCACGATGCGATGGGGTTGCTTGCGCAGGACCACCACAGTTTCGTACCAGTAGTACTGGCCGGGCTTAGGCGGGACGGCGCCGTCGATCTTGATCACGTCCAAGGTCGTACCGGAGCGCTCGCCGGTGTCGGTCATGGCTGAGATCCGGATCTCGAGTTGGTTCTGATAGCGGCCTTGGTTTGGGATCAAGGTGACGTCGTCCATGTTGATGCCGACCTCGAGTGGGATGCGCAGCTTGCGGAACGATTTGCTGGGTTTGCCAAAGTTCAAGCGGAGCGGCTTGACGCTGGGCGGATCACCGAACAGCAGCGCGCTCTCGACGATCATGGTGACCTCCGCTCGGCTTGATTGGTCGACAAAGCCGTCGCGAGACCGCACAGTCAGGTCGCTTCGACCGCGCACTTTGATCTCGATCGAGTGGCGTGAATCGTCCGCTGCGCGGTTGGGAGAGAAGCCAAACCAGTAGTAACTGCGGGTGTCAGCGGCAACCGTCGCAAAGGCGTGGTCGCGCTGGGAGTTGCGCAGCGAGCGGCCGCCGGTACGATCTGCGAGGTAGTCGAGGGTGGCGTGAATCTGCTGTTCTCGAGGAGTGCCGGAACTTCGGATACTGCCGTCGGGACCCTGGCGGCCGAAGTCGCTAACGTCGTCAGAGGCATCGGGTCCGATCGTTGTTCCTTGGCCTGGTACATCGACTGGGTAAAGCGTAAAACCGGTGAGGTTCGCGCTGTCGACCAACGGACTAAACAGGTCGACAGAGAAGAAGGTTTGAATCGTGCCTTCGGAAGCTTGCTCTACAATCGACGAGAAACTGCCAACGGTGTATTCAGCGGGCGCGAACGGCCAACCTCCGACCATCAACATCATCACCTTGCGCCCGGGTACTCCGGCGAAACTGCGAAGGGTGGAGGTGGCGGCAGTGATCGACCGTTCCAGTTGCGCGGTCAAACGGTAAGCGTAGTTGCGCTCTTCGGGTTCGAGATCGACTCGGCCGAACGGTTCATCCGGGATGTCGCCGCCCGCCGCCTGCATGCGTTCGATGGTCAACAGCTTGAGGTCGGCGGAGGTGGCGCGGTCATTGTCGTTGCCGCGGACCTCTGCCAACCGTTGTAACCCCTGGGTCGGCCGGCGCTTTGCTCGAAGTAGTACGTCTTTGATCACCTCACGGTCGCTCGTCCAGTTGGTCAAGAGGTCGAGATTCTTGCCGTCAAATGCGACAGCGGCGACGCGATCGCCCACACCGAGGTCGTCGAGTTGACCCACAAAGCGGTCGATCACACGGTCGCGATCTTGGGCTTTGGAGAAGTATTCGTCGACAAATAGCACGTAGTTGGTGCGCACCGCTTGGCCCACCTCGAGACTCGAGACACCTTGAAGATTGCCGTCTCCCGCCTCAGGGAGACCGTCACGTATCTCGGAGAAGAACTCGATGCCGGTCGCTTGGCCGTCGACGATGAGCTCGAAGTCTGTCGCTTTGAGGTCGGTGACGCGGTTGCCTGCACGATCGGTTACGACCACCTCTAGATTCACCACCCGCACGTCGAGTACTTCGGAGAATCCAGGCAGGGCCTGGCTGGGCTGAGCAGAGACCCCCGCTGCGAGACTGAGAATTGCCGACAGGCTGAGGATCAGTGCACAGAGCCCGATGGCGTTGTGGGTTGCGCTGCGTTGAGTTTTGAGCATGATGAGGTTCTCAAGTTGAGGTGTGCTCTAGCCAACAGTGTTTGCTGGTGACCGATTCCTAGCGACCGATGATCGCTATTAGACCCCAGATCAACGCCGCTAGCGCTGCTAGGGCGAACATCGGCAGGATCCAGAGGTTCCAAGCGGAAGGGGCCGGTGCTTCATCGAACGCCTGGCGGCGGGCATTGAGTTCCTTGGCCGCCGAGCGCCAGTTCCACTCTTGCTGACCGAGTTCCGCTTGAGGTGGATTTGGGGCGGTAGGGGCGGGCCGAGTAGACGTGGTCTCGTCTCTGGCGATTGACCGTTCTGAGGTGGCCATGAGGAGGCCATCGAGTTCCGCTGAGACCTCCTCTGCGGTGATGTCACGTTGCTCGACGTCTTGCGTCAGCATTTGCTGAATCAGGGTCTTGAGTTCCCTGGCGACGGTTTGCGAGCTGGGCACCAAGTTGCTATCAGCGATCTCTTCGAGCAGCTCGATGGGATCCTGGCAACGCAGCCTTATCCGGCGATCGAGCAGTTCGAGCGTGATCATCCCGAGAGCCCAGATGTCGGCGCGTTCTTGGAGGCCGCTGGCTATGAGGCGTTCCGACATCGAACGCGGCTCGGCCCGCAACTGTTCTGGGGCGCGATAGCGTAGGCCCTCCCCGTGTAGGTCGGAGGCATCGAAGCTGGACAGTCCCAATGCCAGGATCTGGGTCATACCCGCAGGCCCTAGCCAGACGGTGGCGGGTGTCAGGCCGCACACCGCGTGGTCGAGGCGATGGAGCTCGGCAAGAGTTTCGGCAAGCGATCGAGCGATCTCGAGCGCCTTGCGGTGGCTGATCGAGTCTTTGGCGATCAGGCTAGAGCGCAGTGTCTGGCCACCTTCGACAGACCATGCGAGGTAGGGATACTGCGCTTCGGGGCTGCGCGAGTCGACGATTTCGGGAACGCCGAAGTGCTCTACTTGGATGCCGGTGGCTTGGTTGTAACGCTTGCTTTGCTGGATTCTGTCCTCGGCTCCTTGTGCCAGGTCCACTAGGATGGCCGGGTTGTGAGAGGCCGCCTGCTTCGCCACCCACATCGAAAGCGGCGCCTCCGCGCTGAGCCCTGGAAGGACATGCAGTTCCTGGAACTCGTCGGCCCACAATGCAACCAGCTCCTCAGGAGGCCGAATGCCCTCATCGCTTGAGGGAGAATCGGTTGGCTCAAGGTTCGGTTCGGTTGCAGACGTCATGGTGTCTCTGATTCTTGCAGGCAACAGCCCACTCTCAGAAGAGAAGGAACAAAACGCGATGGTCGAATCAAACGAACAATCGAATACCGAGTCCTCATCAGCGACCTCGGCGCGTGCTCGACTCAAGGATCTAGCGGTTGGCCGGCTTGGTCAACAGATCGAGTTCATCATTGAGATCGATCGACTGAAGACGGTGTTACGGCGCACGGTTCTGACCGATGGCTCGCGCGCGGAGAACACTGCGGAGCACAGCTGGCACATCGCGGTGATGGTATTGACTTTGGCAGAGTGGGCAAACCAACCGATTGATGCGTCGCGGGTGGTCAAGATGCTGCTGTTGCACGACATTGTCGAGGTCGATGCGGGAGACACCTTCTGCTACGACGAGGGCGGCAATCTGGACAAGGCGGAACGCGAGCAACGCGCGGCCGATCGGATTTTCGGGTTGTTGCCAGAGGATCAAGAGCGCGAGTTCCGCGCGCTATGGGAAGAGTTTGAGGCGCGCGAAACGATGGATGCGCGTTTTGCCAATGGGGTTGATCGACTTCAGCCGATGCTGCACAACTTCCTGACCGAGGGGCACTCCTGGCGCGTGCACGGCATCAAACGCGAGCAGGTTGAGGCGAGAAATAGAGCGATCGGCGATGGCTCTGAGACACTCTGGGAGTTTGCCAGCGGGTTTCTCGATGAGGCCGAACGGGAAGGTTGGTTTGGTCCTTCAAACGACCGTGCAACGAGGTCACCAGTCTAGTCAAGCAATCGACGACTAGCCCCGGGGGGTTGGGGTCCTAGGAACCTAGCGCCGCGAGCGGCGTACCAGCGGATTGCGAAACAACTACCAACTCGAAGAGTCCCATGAGATAGCTCCTGCAACTTAGACTCAGGCGGCGATCCCTAGTGGTCCGATTCGATAGTCGCCAGCTTTCTGGCGGAAAACTCTGTCAGCTGCCGAAAGGGCAACGGAAGGAATCAACTTTAGATGCTGAAACAACGCTTATTCTTGGGAGGGGCGGCCGCCTGGCTGGTGGCTGGAGCCTCGATGGTGGGGGCTGCTGATTGGACTAGGTTTGGTGGGCCCGATGGCAATTTCACAGTGGCTGCCGCGGATCTTGCCACGAGCTGGGGCGAAGGCGGCCCAAAGGAACTTTGGCGAGTGGAGTTCGGGGAGCACGGCCACTCCACGCTGCTGGTGGAGGGCGAGCGGGTTTACGCGCTTGTGCGACGCGGTGACGATGACGTTCTGGCTGCGTTTGATGCTGGTTCAGGCAACAAGGTGTGGGAAGCGGCAGTTGCCTCGCCAGTGCCTGAGGGCTACAACAACCAGTTTGGTCCGGGTCCTCACGCGACGCCACTCATTGTTGGCAACCGCATCTTTACGATCAGCGCCACCCACGTTTACCGAGCCTTCGACAAGGCCGATGGCAAATTGCTGTGGAGTCTGCCGCTGAAAGATGCTCTAGGCGTTCGGCAGATGGGCCGCGGCTATGGCGCGAGCCCGGTCGCTTGGAAGGACACCATCATCGTAGTCGGCGGTGGTGATGACCAGGGCGTGGTTGCGCTCAAGCAGGAGACCGGGGAAGTGGTTTGGAAGGCGCTCAGTGGGGGCGGTTACTCGTCTCCATTGATCACCGAGATCGATGGAGTGCCACAAGTAATCGCAGCGCTCGGCCCGGTGCGGGCAGGCCTTGATCCGGACACGGGAGCCGTTCTTTGGAAAATTGACCTGCCAGAGACCGCTTCAACCACCTTCGGCACCCAGCTGGTCGCCGATGATCATCTGTTGTTTAGCTCTTCGGCATACTCGGACGGCAGCCGCATCCTCGACGTGCGCAAGAAAGACGGCGAGTGGCAGGCTGAGGTGCTTTGGTACACCCGAAAGATGCGGTTGATGCACGGCACTGCCGTGCGTTCGGGCAATCTCGTGCTCGCTTCAAGCGGCGACTTTGGACCGGCGTTTTTGACGGCGGTGGACATCGAATCAGGCGATCTAGCGTTTCGCGCCCGCGGTTTTGCTAAGGCGAACGTGGTGAAGATCGGCGACAAGATTCTCTTGCTGGATGAGGATGGAAAACTGGCCCTGCTGTCTGTCCGGGCGGACGGAGTTGACGTGCTCGCCGAAACGGAAGGGATTCTTTCAGGGGTCACCTGGAGTGCTCCTGCCGTCGTTGGTAGTCGAGCGTACTTGCGCAGCAGGACCCAGATCGTTGTGCTGGACCTGGGCGCCGATGCTCAAGGCTCGGCTGGAGGTCACTAGGATGTTCTGGCAACGATGCCGGTTGAATGCGGCACTTGGATCGAGCTTGGTCTTGGTCGGAATGTTTGGGCTGGGCGCCACTGTGGTGACGGCTCAAGAAGCAGCAGGCCCCGACAGCGAGGCCGCGGTCTTGCCCGCGGTTCCTGAGTGGACGCAAGGTCTGCAAACGCTTCAGATCGACGATGAGTTGTTCAACGAGGGGCTTGCGTACTACCTGATTAGGGACCAGCACGCTCAGGTCGCTATCGAGATCAATGGGCCGCTGACCAGGCTGATTGCGACCAGTTCGCGGGCCGGTGGAGTCCTCATCGGGCCGTTCGACGCGGACGAGGTCGGTGCTGACGAAAGCCCGTTGGTTGCGGGATCGATTCGGATACCGGCCGCATCTTTGACCACCGGGACCGGACAGGATCGCACCTTGCACTCTGGGATGGCGCTCGACGTCGCAAACCACACCGACATTGCGTTCGTGTTTGAGTCCGCGAAGACTCTTGGACGAAAGCCAGGGACTCTCGCTGACTCGACGCTATTTGATCTCGAACTCCAAGGTTCTCTGATCTTCAAAGGGAAGTCCGTTCCCCTCACGGTCGAGGCCGAACTGACGCTCATGCTTAGCAATGAAACAACGTTCGGTAGCGGATTTGTGGGCGACGTGGCTCGCCTGACCGGTGAGTTCGAGGTCACCGTTGAACAGCTAGGGTTGGTACCGAGGGTCGCGGCGTTCCTCGGGGAAACCGCCCAGGTTCGATTCTTTTTGATGTTCAGCACTCCCGATCCGGAGCGTCCGATTATTCCGCCCTCGACGCCAGCAGCGGTTTCGTTGCAGACGCGCTATCGGGTGAGCCTGAGAGATCGAGCGGACGCTGCGACCGCCTTTGCTGCGGGGGAGCAGTTGCTCAAGGCCGCTTGGGATGATCCAGGAGCGCTGGTGGCCTTCGCCACGAGCGCTGCAGCCGACACGGGATTGAGCCGTCGCTTCTTGGGTCAAGCGAAGCGTGCCGCAGAGCGCGTGTTGGTGCTTGGCGGTGACAGTCCAGACCCAATGGCGCTCAATGTGTTGGCGCGGATCGCTGGCACGGCGGGCGAGGTTCAGCAGGCGATCGACTTGCAAACCAAGGCGATCGAACTCGCCACCCACGGGCGGGCGGCTCGGGCGAAGCCGATCATGCAGCGCGACTTAGCGCTCTACGAATACATGCTTGCTGAACGCAAAGCGAGCGAGGAACGCTAGGCTGCGGCGGCTTGTGCGCGTCCGGTCTTAGGTTTGCAGCCTAGACCGGTCGCAACTATCTTCCTAGCGGTTCACGGACGCGATCGATCCCAAGGATCGCTCCGCTCCGCGTATCTTGGACGAAAGCCACAACGCCTAGGTCTCTTACCTTCCAGTCGGGGGCGATAGCGAACCGCACTGGTTCGCTGCTGCGGGCGGTTTCGAGTGCGCGCACCACGAAGTCGTTTTGCAGCGTCTTGTTGTGGTTCTCCCCGCTGGGAATCTCGGTGGTTAGATTCCGTTCATACAGAGCGACCAGCAGGATCGAGCCTCTCGACGGCGCGGGTTCGATGGTCGCGGTCGCTGTGGCGAAGGTCGCGTTGTGGTTGGTGACGTCGAGCCCTGCAACGAGTGATACCTTGCGCGCGCGCCGACTAGGACCTGCCTCCAACGCCTGAGCGATCTTTTCCAGGATCTGGGTTCGATCGGAGCCGACCTCGTCCACGGTGCCGCCGATCACCAGCTGTGGGGTGTAGACGGTGTCACTCCGTAGCAGCCGAGCATAGGCTCGTTGCCGATCGCTCCAGGCCTTGCTGGAGAACGGATCCTTCCACCCGAGGTGATTCCAGTAGTCGACGTGGAACGTCAGCGGGATCAGCTCGTCGCGGTTGCTGAGGTCCCGAAGTAACGCGTCTGCTGGCGGGCAGCTGTAGCAGCCTTGAGAGGTGAACAGCTCGATCAAAAGCGCCTCACTTCGAGACGCCGGATCTGGGCCCTGTGACGGAGCCGCTCCGATGGTGCCGCCCAAGAGAAGGCTTACGATCAAGAACTGAAGTTGCGCGCTCATACCTCATACCCTACGGCGCAGGGAGGCACGCGGATCAGTGCGGGACGCCGGGCGCGCACGCGGCTACCTCTCTGGTCGTTAGCGTCGCACAATCGGCTTCTTGCGGCAGAGTGCCAAGAACTCTAGAGAGGGCTACGGAGCGTCGCAGGTGTCGAATGCTTGGGTGTCTTGAACCGGAGCGTAGGCGGTGCCTAGGGGGTTGAAGTAGGTCCTGGTGTCACCGGTCACGGTGTCGGTGACGGTCAGTACCACCTGCACATCTGTAAGCCCGCCTGCGAACACCCAGAATCGATCGAAGGGGGCCACACACGCGTTGACAATCTTTACCACCAACTCCACATTTTCGGGATTGAAGAACGTGAAGTAGCCGGTGTCTTCGGTGATGGTGACGCGGTTGCCGTCACCACCAGTTTCGAACGGAGTCAGGAACTTAGCGGTGAACTCGAACCGTTCGTCGTTGAGGCAGAGCGTGGTCTGGTCCGGTGTGCACGGCCCGATGGTCGCGTGGGTCGTTGCCTGAGCTTCGTTCGAGAATACGGTTCCGCTGGTGTTGAACGCGGCCACGCGGTAGACACGGGCGGTGCGCTCGGGGATGCCTTCGACGGTCAAAGTGGTCGTGTTGGCGGGAAAGGTGCCGAGATCGCTCCAGACGGTCGAGCCGAGTGCGCGCTCCTGCGCAAGATAGCCGGTCTCGTTGGTCGCGTTGTCGTCCCAGGCGAGTTCGATCTCTGCAGTTGAGCTCGCGATTGCTGTGAGGTCGGTCGGCGCTGCCGGTGGGTTTCCACCGCTTTGTCCGGCGGGATAGAGAAACCGAATCCCAGCTTTGTCATCCGCGCCCAGCGTGCTGCCGAGCAGACTGTCGATGTAGTCGGGGCGCATGATCGCAGCTCCGCGAGCGTTGGTGCAGGGAACGCCGTTGCCACAAGAATGCCCCATGCCTAGACCATGACCTAACTCGTGAGTGAAGATCCTTTCGAAAGCAAGCGCTGCGTCCATCACAAGGGTCAAAAAGTTTGCGCCAAGGCCGTCTTGGCCGATGATGTCGGCGTCCGCGATCGGAATCCAGAGAGGACCAGAGAAGGGTTGGATGTCTCCGCCGGCGTCGTCGATCGAGAGCTGGTCAGAGAAGGTTTGGATGTCTCCGCAGTCCGCGAACAAAGCCGTGATAGCCAAGGTGCCGCCCTGGTTCGCCTGAAATGAACCCTGAATGACGTTGTTGAGGTCTTCGGGAATGACGCGGTTTAGGAAATCGAGGGTGTTCAGCGTGCCTCCGGCAGGGTTCCCGGTGGTGCCAGCGTAGTTGAGCTTAGCGGTGCTGTTCGAAACACTGTTCCAAGCCGAGATTCCGTTGCGAATCTGTTGAAATCCACCGCCAGGTACATTTGCCTGTCCACTGCTGTGCATTCGGTACGCAATGCTCTCGCCTCTGTCCAATTCTCGCCATCGACCGATCGCGTCACCGCCCTGGCAAGGGAAGACGATGCTGGCGAACTCCTGCTGAGTGCCAACGATCTCGCGCGAGGATTCCAGGAAGTAGTCAGCGGGGCGGGTGCTGCCGGCGGCGTGCTCAGCGATCCATCGAGTGAACCGGTCAAAGTCGCGAGCGAGATGGCTGCGCAGGCGCTCGGCTGCCAGCGGGTCTCCACTCGTGGCGACTTCGGTTGCCGCGACCTTACGGTAGGCATAGCGGCCAGCGCCGATGCCGCCTTCTAGAAAGGCTCCCAATTCCATGTCGGAGACTCGGAAGGCTCCGTCGCTCTCGTTGAGAAACAAGATGGTTCGAGCTCCGACTTGGAGTCGGGGTGTTCCGTACACCTTGTAGGCCATGCCATCTTCGTTGACGCCACCTGGCACTCGGACCACCACATCTGTTGCGAGCAGGAATCCTTTGAGGACCTGTTCAACGCGGACCTGGTAGTCGGTGGCTGGGGTTCCGTCACCGGGGGCTGCACCAACTGCTTCAATTGTTCCAACAACAACGAGTGCGGACTTGTCGAGCAAGTTCTGGTCGGTTGGCATAACAAACGAAGTTGCCATGGTGCCAGCTGCGAGCAAGACCAAGAGCACGAAGACAATGACGTTCGATGCTCGGGTTGCGTATGTTGAGTCGACGGGCAGGTTGCGATTGGCGAACTCAGATGGAGTCGGTCTGGCGGCCGTATTCAGTTGTGAAGTGATCATGGAATGTTTGCCCCTAAGAAGACGATGATGAGCCGATGCTGAGTACCACCCGCACGAGCGGTCGCCAAGTCGTTGATTCTAATCGAGAAGTCGCTATTGAATGCGGAAGTGAGCCTGACGTTAGTACGGAGCTGGGGTCCTCGGCGTCACCGATTGAGCCGAAGCTCTCAGACTACTGAGGACAGGTGTCGAAAGCGTCAGTGTCCTGGATGGGTTGAAATGGCGTGCTTTGGAGGTTGGTGTAGGTCCGCGTTGCGCCAGTGACGGTGTCTACCACCGTGGTGGTGGTTGCAACGTCGGTCAGGCCACCTGCGAAGACCCAGAAACGGTTGAAGGGCGGAATGCAGGCGTCCAGCGTCTTGACCACAACTTCAACATTTTCCTCAGAGAAGAACCAGAAGTAGCCGGTGTCTGAGGTGACTTCGACCGCCATCCCAGACCCACTGGTGTTGAACAGTGTCTCCCAGTTGATGGTGACTTTGAAGCGATCATCGAGCAGGCACAGAGTGGTGGCATCTTCCACGCAAGGTGCAGGGATCGCGAAGGTGGTGGCGGTCGCGATGTTTGAGTAGTCCGAGAAGCTGTTGTCGTTGAAAGCTCTAACTCTGAACTCGGATGCCGTTGCTGGGGGCAGGCCGGTGATCTCGACCGTTGTCAGGTTGGCGGCTAGGTTGCCGAGGAAACTCCAGGTGGTTGCGGGAGGAATCCGGTGCTCGATCGAGAAGCCGTCCTCGTTGTTGGCATTGTCGACCCACACGAGATCGACGACGCTGATCGAGGTGGCAGTCGCAGTGAGGCTGGTTGGTGCTTGCGGTCCGCCCGCGCTCGCTGAACCGTAGAGGGCACGAAGAGCAGCTCGATCGTCACTGTTGAGCTGGGCTCCGCGTCCATCGTCATGCACGATGGCGTTCATGAGCGCTTGAGCTTCGTTGCCTTCGCACGGATTAGTGGCGAAGTCGCCGCAGGAGTGACCGATGCCCAAGGCATGGCCGATCTCGTGGGCCGCGACCTCGAGGAAATTGATGGCATTGAAGAAGAAGCTGCCCGAACCGTCTTGGCTTACGATGCCGGCTTCGAGCAGGGTATGAGCGATTCCACCGAGGAAAGGGTGCAGGATGCCGCAATCAAACCAAAGCAATGCGAGCATGACCGTGCCGTTTGGGTTGTTAGTGAAGGTTCCTGGGATTTGGTTGTTGGGGTCCTCAAACGAGATCGAGTTGAGACCGTCTTGTCCTGCGATCGCGGTGGTGGTCGGAGTGGTGCCGCCGTAGACCAAGTTGGTCGTGGTGTTGCCGACAGCGGCCCACGTTGCGATCGCTTGCTGAATCTCGGTGAAGCCCCCGCCGGGTACGCCGAGCTGACCCGCTTGATTGGCAAAGATGAGGACCTGTTGGCCATTGTCGAACTGCTGCCAACGGATGGGGCTTCCGGCGTTCTGGGGGCAGCCGATGGGTGGATTGCCGGCCGGGCTACGGGTCAGATTAAAGCCAGCCGTCACGCCCACGATCTGATCGCTGGCTTCGATGAAGTAGTTCGCTGGAACCGTCTGCCGTTGAGCGGCTTGGTCGGCCGGTAAAGCGTCAGCGGTTGCCTGTGCAGAGAGCCATTGAGCGAACTCGCTGAAGCGGCGCGGCAGGTGGCTGCGTATCCGGTCTTGAGCGTCGGGGTCGTCAGGCCGAGTGGTCTCGGTCGATCCCGCCAGCGAGCGCATGGCGATATCTTGCCCAGTTACGCGCCAGAAGGCACCGAGTGCGAAGTCCATGACCCGGTAAGTGCCAGAGGTGTGTTCCTCAAGGAACAGGATGAACTCGTCGCCGACGGTCAAGGGTGCAGCACCGAGTACAACCAAATGGCTGCCGCCGTCAGGCGAAAGGCCTCCGAGTTGTCGAACCACGATGGTGGAGCCGGGCAACGAACCCTTGAGGGAGCTCGACACCTCGAAACTCCAATCGGTGGCGGGCTCAGACCCGGTGGCAGGTTCGCTGGCGACCACGGTGCCAACCACGACCAACTGCGACTTGCTGAGGAGTTCGCGGTCCGTGGGCATGATGTAAGTGGTTGCCGAAACGTTGGCGACTAGCGTTGCTAGACCCAGGATGCCGAGAGAGATCGCCTTTCGAGCTACTCTGATCGGTCGCGGGCTGGTTGATCCCAGGTTCTGAACTTGCACGTTTTGGAATACCTACTGGCTTAGTGCAGGTCACCGGTTGTCGCCCACCAAACTGCCACTACGGCGACGGATGAGCGAGCGGGCAACGGGCTGCGAGGGGTGATTGCGCTGACGCGCGATGGGTGATCGGTGGGAGGGCGGAGGGCCTCAGGCGACGACTAGCTTGGGCGTTCTAAGGCATTCTTAGAGCACGAGAACGGTATGTCACTCTAGCATATTCCGTAGGCGCACTAACACCGCATCATGTCGTTTGGAACTGCATTTCGTACAGGTTCTGATACGTGCCTCCGTTGGCGATCAGCGTTTCGTGATCGCCTTCCTCGACGATCACTCCATCTTGCATGACCAGGATGCGATCAGCGCGAGTGACGGTGGAGAGTCGGTGCGCGATGACCAGTGCGGTACGTCCTTCCATCAGGTTGTAGACAGCGCGCTGGACGAGTTGTTCAGACTCTGAGTCCAAGTGCGAAGTGGCCTCGTCGAGGATCAGGATCGGTGCATTCTTGAGCAGCGCACGGGCAATCGCTAGGCGCTGCCGCTGACCGCCCGAGAGTTGATGCCCGGATTCTCCGATGACTGTCTCGTAGCCCGACTCTTGTTCGTTGATGAACTCATCGGCGTAAGCAGCGACGCCCGCTTTGCGCACTTCATCGAAAGGCAAGTCGCTACGCCCGTAGGCGATGTTGTTGCGCACGCTGTCGTTGAACAACATGGTGTCTTGAGTGACCAACCCGATCAATGAGCGCAGATTCTGGAGCGGCAGGTCGCGGATGTCGACGCCGTCAATACGCACAGTGCCTGAGGCTGGGTCGAAGAAGCGGGGCAGAAGGTTGACCACCGTCGACTTGCCAGCTCCAGAGGAGCCCACCAATGCGACCACCTCGCCGGCCTTAACCGTGAGGTTGAAGTCGCGGAGCACCTTCTTCTCGCCGTAGGCGAAGGACACGTTCTCGAACGAGATGCCTTGGGTGATGGTTTCGATCGGAGCATGTTTGGGTTCATCGCGGATCGCAACAGGCGTCGACAGCATCTGGTTGACGCGATCGGTCGCCGCCAACGCTTCTTGAACGATGATGTTGACCTTGTTCAGCTTTCGAATGGGGTCGTAGAGCATGAACAGTAGTGCCAGGAACGCCATAAACACTGAGGGGGTCAGGCTCTCACGACGGATCATGTCTCCGGCCACCACCAAGAGTGTGCATCCACCGATCGCTGAGAGGGTCTCGACCACTGGGCTCGAAGCGCTCGCTAGAACCTGGGCGCGCAGGTTGATGTTCAGGTGGCGACGAGTCGCAGCCTTGAACCTGCGGGACTCGAACTCCTCCATGCCAAAGGCTTTGACCACTCGGTTTCCCCGAATGCCCTCGGTCAAGAGCTCAGCCAGGTCTTCCATGCGTTCTTGGCTGCGGTGGCTGGTCTTGAACATGCCGCGTCCGAAACGCACAACAGGGTAGATGATCAATGGCATTGCGACGAGGCTAACGAAGGCCATCTGCGCATGAATCATGAACAGCCCAACCAAGCACACGACCAGCATTACCGACTGCTGAAAGAGGTCCACCAGTCGGTTGGTGAAAGCGTTCTGCATTCGACCAACATCGTTGATGACGCGACTAAACAGCTTGCCGCTGGGGTTCTCACTGTGGAACACAGAGCTTTGCCCTAAGAGGAAATCGTAGAGATCGTTGCGGATGTCGGTGGTGATCCCGTACCCGATCCGTTGGAAGGTGTATGCGCTGAAGAACGAACTGGCACTACGGAGCGCGAACACCAGCACAAACAGGATGGGAGCAAAGTACTGCGGCTTCCACAACCGGTTGTCCGGGGATACCCCAAGGTCCACCTGAACATCTGCGTATAGCTGAGCGAAGCGGCAGTGAATGCGCTTTTGAGTACGCTTTTGGTAGCTGCCGAGACGATCAAGGAGGCTCGGGTCTTCCGCCTGCTCTGGATCTCCGTCGTTCGCTATCGAGGACACGTCGCTTTCGGTTCGATCCGTGGCAGCCACGTCGAGATCTAGGTCGTCGCACGGTGAGGTGCCGCCTTCGACGTCCAAGAAGGCCCCCATCTTCCCTAGGTCTTCCTGGGACATCTTCTCGGTAGGCATGACCTGCTTGAACACCGGTACGATCAGCGCGACCATGAGCACGGAGCTGATGAAGAACGCGCCGATTGCAGCGAAGCTCAAGCCGATCCACAGCTGGTAGCGGCCGAGGTAGCTGAGCAGGAACTTGGAGATGCTCATGAGTTGAGTGGAGTTTGCTAGTTAAAGAGCAGAAGGAGTTGCGCTTGGCACCCATACAGCGAGTGCAGGCAACGGCCAACCTATCGAATGTGGGCCCGACGTCCTAGCTTGCTGGCGGTTTGGCACGCTGTGCGAAGCTCCCGTGGGAGTCGTTGGAGCGGCTAGACTCCGACCTGGCTTAGCTACGACCTGACATAGCTACGACCTGACTTAGCTATCCCCGATTCGAGGCCCACTTTTCGACGGCCTTCTTCTGATGAAGCCTTTTGTCTCGATAGTCCTTAAGCCCACAAGTTCCCGTCTCGGAAGTAGGGTGTACCTTGACCTCCATAGAATCCGCTCCGAACGACGACGAGTCACAGTCCGCTAAGGCGACTGCCCAGGGCCGCGCAGTCATTACCGGCGCCGGCCCCGCGGGGCTCACCGCGGCCTATCAACTGCAGCGCGAGACCGAAGTGGTACCGGTCATGTTCGAGATGGAGGAGATCGTGGGCGGCATCTCGCGCACGGTTGAGTACAAGGGCAACCGAATCGATATCGGCGGCCATCGGTTCTTCTCGAAGTCAGACCGCGTGATGCGCTGGTGGCTCGAGATGATGCCGCTTGAAACATCGGCTGACGAGAGCATTGAGCTGGCCTATCAAGGCAAACGAACCGACCTTGACGCGCCCTCTAAGCGCGTCGATCCAGAGCTGGAAGACACGGTGATGTTGGTGCGATCACGCCAGTCGCGAATCTATTTTCTGCGTAAGTTCTTCGACTATCCGATCAGCCTGAGCGTGAAGACGTTGTCGAATCTTGGCTTGTTGCGATCGATCAAGATCGGACTCAGCTATATGGCGGTCCGGATCAAACCCATCCGAGCACCCAAGAATCTCGAAGAGTTCTTCATTAGCCGGTTTGGGCGGGTCTTGTATGGCACCTTCTTCAAGGACTACACCGAAAAGGTGTGGGGTACTGAGTGCAAAGAGATCAGTGCTGAGTGGGGAGCCCAGCGCATCAAAGGCTTGTCGATCACGGGCGCGATTTTGCACTCGTTGAGGCAGTTGATCCCCAAGCGAGAGTCTGGCGGCATCGCGCAGAAGGGGACCGAGACGTCGCTGATCGAACGGTTCATGTACCCGAAGCTCGGCCCTGGTCAGCTGTGGCAGGAGGTTCAGCGTCGCGTGACTGAGGCTGGCGGCGAAGTGCGTCTGCGCAAGCGGGTCGAGAAATTCTTGGTTGATCCGGATCAGGAACAGCCCAGGATCAAGTCCGTGTTGGTCCGAGACCTCGACACTGACCAGGTGACCGAGGAAGTCGGCGACTACTTCTTCTCGACGATGCCGATCCAGCACTTAGTCCGCGCTCTCGATTGCGAGGTTCCCGAAGCGGTAAAGGAGATCAGCGAGGGCTTGGTCTACCGCGACTTCCTTACCGTTGGCCTGCTCTGCGATCGGCTGGCGGTCACCGAGCGGTACAACGGCAAAGACCAACTGCTGCGCGACAACTGGATCTACATCCAAGAGCCTGAGGTCAAGATCGGGCGGCTGCAAATCTTCAACAATTGGAGTCCGTGGTTAGTAGCGGATCCGAACAAGGTGTGGGTCGGTCTGGAGTACTTCTGCGAAGAGGGCGACGAGTTGTGGTCGATGGAAGACGCAGCGCTGGGCGCTTTTGGTGCTAAGGAACTGGCAGCGATCGGTATCGTCAACGAGCAAGATGTGCGCGACACCTTCGTCTTGAGAGTGCCCAAGACGTACCCTGCGTACTTCGGTACATATGATCGGTTTCCGGAGCTGAGGAGTTACCTCGATGGTTTCGAGAATCTGTTCCTGGTCGGCCGCAACGGCATGCACAAGTACAACAATCAGGATCACTCAATGCTGACCGCGATGGCCGCGGTGGAGAATATTCGCGATGGCCGAACCGACAAGTCGAACCTTTGGGAGGTCAACACCGAACAGGACTACCACGAGGATTCAGAGGAGCGGGCTAGCGCTTAGCAACACCTGCCGCGCGTCGTACTTTCTTTTGTTGGCGATCCTCTTGGTACCGCTTGGTGGCTGTGCCACCGGTGAGGATCGCATCGAGGTTGGCGGCGCGACGGTGTCGCTTGCTGGAACATGGCGAGGGGTGTTGACCCGACTGCCGGATGCTCCGGACGCCGAAGAGATCAACCATCACGGTTACGAACTGCCGTTCACGGTAGAAATCGAGGCGGCCGAGGACGGCAGTCTCGAGGGATACGCAGTGACCGACCATGAGCGGGTGAAGTTCACCCGCGTGGAACTCGGTGAAGACGATTCGGGCGCAACCACAGTGGTGCTTGCGAGCGACGGCTACGACTCCGAGTTCAGGGCGACCATCGAGGAAGGTGGCGATAGCCTCCGTGGGGCTTGGCGTAAGACCGCAGATGACGGTAACTCGCGGATGGCATTTTTTGCTCAGCGGGGTTCGCCCGGTCGCTTCTCACAGAGCACCAAGGCAGAACTTTCAGCCGCGCCCGCCGGTCGTGACTATTCTGGTGAGTGGACCGCGACCTTCACAGACGAGGATGGCGAGTCGCCAGCCCGTGGCATCTTTGAGCAAGACGGTCGGCATCTCACCGGTACCTTCAGAACCCCAACCGGCGACTACCGTTGGTTGGAGGGCGAAGTGCTCGCTGTTGACGGCCGCGACGAACTCCGCCTCTCGACCTTTGATGGTGCCCACGCGTTTCTCTTTCACGCTCGGTTCTCGAGCGAAGCAGGAGCTGAGATTCCTACTCTCGAAGGGCACTTTTGGTCGCGAGACAAGTACCACGCGACCTGGGCGGCTCGCCCGGCGCTGCCAGCCGACGAATTGCCCAACCCGTTCGAGCAGGTCGGGTTGACCAACGACGAAGGTCGCTTCGGATTCGCTTTCCCTGGCGTCGACGGCACCGTGCTGTCCTCCGATGATCCGCGCTTTGAGGGCAAGGTCACCGTGGTCGAGATCTTCGGCAGCTGGTGCCCAAATTGCAATGATTCGGCACCGTTCCTGGCTTCGCTATATGAGCAGTACCACCATCAGGGACTTGAGATAGTTGGTCTTGCTTACGAGATGACGGGTCGGTTCGAGCGCGATGCAGAATTGGTCAAACGGTATGCAGACCGACACAGGTTGACCTACCCACTGCTAGTGGCAGGCACCAGTGACAAGACGGAAGCCGCGGCCACCTTGCCCGACCTAGAGGCGGTACTGTCCTTTCCCACCAAGATCTTCATTGATCGGCGTGGCAAGGTGCGCGAGATCTACTCTGGATACGAAGGTCCCAGCACCGGCGATGCGCACACCGCGATGAAGGCATCGGTGGTGAAAGTGATTGAAGACTTGTTGGGGGAAGAGGTCGACTGACCTGAGGGCCGTGTGGCCTACTTGGTCTTCAAGCGACAGGAGGGACGAGGGACTCATGGCGGCAAGCGTAGCGGCAGCACAAGAGCGTATTGATCAGCTCAGGACGGAACTGGTCGAGCATGAACGGGCCTATTACGTCGAAGCAAAGCCCACCATCAGCGATCGCGAGTTCGATGAACTGATGAACGAGCTGGTCGCGCTCGAGGAAGAGCATCCGCTTCTCGAGACTCCTGACAGTCCGAGCCAACGTGTTGGGGGAGAGCCAGTCGACAGCTTCGACCCGGTACGCCACGAGCCGCCGATGCTATCGCTCGCTAATGCCTATGGCGTGGACGAGTTGGAGGAGTGGGAACAGCGACAGGCGCGCCGGATCGCCAGCGACGAGGGGGCTGCCTTGAGCGGAGGGTTCGATCTGGTAGCCGAACTCAAGATCGACGGGGTGTCGATGTCGCTCCTGTATGTGGAGGGAGTCTTGGTGCAAGCGGCAACGCGCGGCAACGGCAAGATCGGTGACGACGTGACCGAGAATGTACGCACCATTCGCAACCTACCGCTGCGTTTGGTGGGTGAGTTTCCACCACGCCTTTTGGTTCGTGCCGAGGTGTTCATGCCTAGGTCGGTGTTTGCGGCGCTAAATGAGCGCCGGCGCGCCCTCGATGAACCGCTCTATGTCAATCCTCGCAACACCACGGCGGGCACAATTCGACTGCTCGATAGTAGGGAAGTTTCTCGCCGCAAGCTGTCCGCAATTGTCTTTGATGCTGCCGACCCTGAACTCGAGCTGACCCACTGGCAGGCACTGGCCCGACTCGAAGAATTCGGTTTGCCAGTGCACGACTCGCGGCGTCGGTGTAGTGGCATCCAAGAGGTGAAGAACTTCCTTGATGAGTGGCGCACCGAACGTGGCAATCTCGATTTTGATACCGATGGGGTAGTGATCAAGATGAACTCGCGTCAACTAAGGCAGCAGCTGGGCAGCACATCGAAAGCTCCTCGTTGGGCGGTGGCCTACAAGTTCGACGCCGAGCAGGCGGTCACCAAGGTGCTCGCGATCAGTGCCCAGGTGGGTCGCACTGGAGCTGTGACCCCAGTTGCGGAGCTCGAGCCGGTGTTCGTTGGCGGCACCACGGTGGCTCGCGCCACGCTGCACAACTATGACGATCTGGCGCGCAAAGATGTGCGCGTTGGCGACAGTGTGGTGATTGAGAAGGGCGGCGACATCATCCCCAAGGTGGTGCGTGTCGAGCTTGAACTGCGCGCTCAAGACGCGGTGCAGTTCGAAGTCCTTAAGGCGTGTCCGGTGTGTGACCACGACCTGGTGCAGTTCGAGGGCGAGGTTGCTCGACGCTGCGTAAATAGCGCTTGTCCCGCGATTCGCGCGGAGGCAATTCGCCATTTTGTGGCGCGTTCAGCGATGAACATTGAAGGTATCGGCGAGAAGCTGATCGATCAGCTGTTGGAGCACGAGCTGGTGACCGATTTCACTTCGCTTTACACCCTTCGCGATGAGGATCTCTTGGGTCTTGAGGGTTGGGGTGCGAAGTCGGTACAGAAGCTCCGTGACGAGCTCGAGAAAAGCAAGCAGCGAGGCCTGGCGCCGTTGCTATTTGGGCTGGGCATTCGCTTCGTTGGCGAGCGTGCGGCGGCAACGCTGGCGTCCGCCTTCGGATCCTTGGATGCGGTGATGGCGGCCTCGCAAGAAGATCTAGAGGCGGTTCCCGAAGTCGGACCCAAAGTGGCTGCCAGTGTTCTCAGCTTCTTTTCTGACAAGGGGAACAGTCAGCGGATCGGGCTTCTCCGAGACTTCGGCCTGAGTTTCGAGTCTGACCACACCACTAGTACGTTGGACACTGCTCTGTCTGGCAAGACGGTTGTGCTCACCGGTACGTTGACGACCCTCAGCCGACGCGATGCGAAGCGGCAACTTGAACAGCTTGGCGCACGGGTGTCGAGCTCGGTGTCCAAGAACACAGATCTGCTGGTGGCCGGCGACAAGGCGGGTAGCAAACTGGTCAAGGCCCAGGATCTCGGAGTGAAGACGATCAAGGAGGCAGAGCTGATCGATCTGCTCGGCTGAGAACCAAAGAACCAGACCCAGAACCGACAACCGAGAACCGAGAATCGGCTCGCGGACGCACCATCGACTCTCGTTCCAACGGTACAATCACCGCCTCATATGTCCACCATTCCAGAAGTAATCGTCATTGACGATGAGATGGGCTCGCGCGAATCAATGGCTATCGCCATCGAGAAGGCCGGACTGCGCGTGCGCACTTTCGACGAGGCGGAGAAGGCGGTCGACTTCCTGACGATCGAACCGAGTGTTCGGTTGGCGGTGTGCGACTTGCGCATGCCGGGCATGGACGGCATCGGATTTCTAGAAGCGGTGCGCAACAGACCGGAGCTTGATCTTTCGATCATCTTGGTCACCGGCTTCGGCTCGATTGAATCTGCAGTGCAAGCAATGCAAGTCGGTGCCGACGACTACCTCACCAAGCCTGTCGACCTCTATGAGCTGCGGCGCCGGGTGCGCAATCTGCTCGAGAACCGCGAGCTCAAAGAAGAGGTCTCGAACCTTAGACAACTGATCGACAAGAAATACGGGTTTGACAGTCTGATAGGTCGAGCGCCGTCGATGGAGACGCTGTACGAGCGCATGCGCCAGGTGGCGCCTACGCAGTCGAGCGTGTTGATCATTGGCGAGAGCGGTACGGGCAAGGAGCTAGTGGCGAAGGCGCTGCATCAAGCGAGCCCACGCAAGGAGGAGCGCTTTCTCGCGATCAACTGCGGCGCGATCCCCTCGGACATTCTCGAGAGCGAACTTTTTGGTCACGAAAAGGGTGCCTTCACCGGCGCCGTTAACCGCAAGATCGGCAAGTTCGAATTGGCCAACGGCGGAACTCTGTTTCTCGACGAGATCAGTGAGCTGCCCTACGAACTACAGGTCAAATTGCTGAGGGTTCTCGAAGAGCGCCAGGTCATGCGGGTGGGCGGCGAGTCGTTGATCGATCTCGACTTCCGGTTGGTCGCTGCGACCAACCGTGATCTTGAAAAGGCCGTAGATGATGGGAGCTTCCGTGAGGATCTCTACTACCGGATGAAGGTCGTGACCTTGGCGATCCCGCCGCTGCGCGAGCGCCTCTCCGACTTGCCGTTGCTGGCCGAGCATTTCCTTTCGGAGATCTGCGATCGCGAAGGCAAACCGAGCATGGAACTCAGCTCTTTGAGTCTGACTGCACTCTCCTCGCACACTTGGCCAGGCAATGTTCGCGAGCTACGCAATGTGCTCGAGTCGGTCGCGGTTTTCCATGAAGGCGGCTTGATCGAGCCCGAGGCGCTGCCTGCGGATATGCGCGACGCGGAGCCACGCATCCAAGGAACCGGTGTGCCGGTGCAGCCTGTCTTCGGTGAGACCAAGAGCATGGCTGAGATTGAACGGCAGGCGATTCTGGAGACGCTTGAACGCACCGGCGGCAAGCGCGCGGAGACAGCCAAGCTGTTGGGCATTGGGCTGCGAACGCTGCAGCGTAAGCTCAAGGAGTATCGCGACTCAGGCGATCGGGATGGCGATAGCTAAGGCCAGTTGGGGTCGGTCGAACCTCTAGCGTTCGATTTCGCCGTCGGCCGCGAAGCTAATCTCGGCGTCGCGCGCGATGATGACCGTCTCTGCGATCGGCAACAGCACCCGATGCAGGTTCTCGCCAAAGCTGAGATTGAGTTCGTAGTAGCCGTCTTCGGCAATGCGGATCAATTCAGCCGAGGTGCCCTTTAGATTGAGAGCGGCACTGTGAACGAGGACCGGTGCGGGAGTTTCCATGCGAGCAAGCTTATCTCGGTAAGCCGTTCTGGTTTCCAACGGTGCGTCCTACTTCATGAGGGCCTTGACGGGCCCCCGATCTGCTGGAGGCCCGGAGTGCTGGAGGCCCTTATCTGCTGGAGTCTCCAATGTGCTCTTGGAGCACTGCTGCGAGCTGTTCGCAAAGGCGGTCGACTGTTGCGGTGTCGGCAGCTTCGATCATGACTCGGGCCAATGGTTCGGTCCCGCTATAGCGCAGAACCAGTCGGCCCGTCGAGCCCAGTTCCCCTTGGATCACTCGGGCGGCGGCAGCGATCTCGGGAACTGTGTCGAACTCGGGTTTGGACTTCACCGTGACGTTCACAAGACGTTGAGGGTAGGGCTTGAAGCCAGCGAGCAGCTCGGACAGCGGAACGGCACTCGCTTGCACGATCGAGGCGACGGCGAGCGCCGTGAGCATGCCATCACCGGTGGTGGAGCGGGCTAGATCGACGATGTGGCCGGATTGTTCACCGCCGAGCCTTAGCCCCTTTTCGCGCAGCATGCTGACCACTGCTCTGTCGCCTACGTCGCAACGCTCCACCGATACTCCGCGAGCGCGCAGGGCGTGCTCGAGACCGAGATTACTCATGCTGGTGGCAACGATGGCTGATGGCTCTAGCGCAGCTTGATCTTTGAGCCAGCTGGCCCAGAGGTACAAGATTTCGTCGCCGTCTCGAACCGCGCCACGTTCGTCGATCACGATCACTCGGTCAGCGTCACCATCGAAGGCGAAGCCGACGTTGGCGCTGCGCTCCTGCGTCTCTGACGCTGTGAGCTCTGGGGCGGTGGAGCCACAGTTGTCGTTGATGTTGCGTCCATTGGGGGCTGCGAACAGCAGATGTGTGGTGGCGCCTGCGCTCTCGAAGATGGGCTTAGCTAAAGCGCTGGCTGCGCCGTTGCCTGCGTCCAGAACCACGGCCAGACCGTTAAGCGCAGGGCCTGATCGGTGATCCAGCGAGTCAACCAGGTAGGCCGAATACTCTTTAGCCATCGAGCTGGACGGTTGCCCCAGTAGTCGATCGGTTGGATTGATCGCCGCAGGCTGCTCGAGGCGCCGAGCGATCTCTGACTCGATCGCCACCTCTGCTTCATCGTTGAGCTTGAGACCCTTGCGATCAAAGAACTTGATGCCGTTGTCGTGGTACGGGTTGTGGCTGGCGGAAAGGGCGATACCAAGATCTGCACCGCGGTGGGTTGTCAAAAAGGCAACCGCTGGAGTCGGCAGAACGCCGGCCCAGAGAACTTCGACGTTGAGGTCGGCCTGGGTCAACCCCGTGAGCAGCCACTCGGCGAGCTGTGGCGTCGACTCACGGGTGTCGCCGGCGAGCACGACACGCAAGGGCCGTTGCTCAACGCCGTGTGCGGCCCAGTGGACAGCGCTCGCGCCAATCGCGGTGACCGTCGGTTGGTCGAGCGGGGCGGTGCCAAAGCCTGACCGAATGCCGTCGGTTCCGAAGAAGCGTTTGTTCACGAAGTGGTTTCTGATCTACGTGGCCAAAAGAGGCCTTTAGGGCTGCCGCGAGTCTGTGCCGTTGTCGACACTCTCGGCGTCCTCTTCTGCCGGTACGAGCTCGGGTTCCGGCTCGAGTTTGACTTTCACGGTGACCGAAGTGGGGTTGGTGCTCAGGGCAGGGTCAGACAACTGCAAACCAACCTTCTTCTCGAAGTTGATTGCACGACCGGCGACGTCAATAGGGTCAGTTGCGAGCGAAGTGAAGTTTTCGACTGCCGCCTTGGGGCCGGTGAGGGTCACACGCTCCGGTGAGATCTCAAAGTCTAGATCGGCTCGGGTAAGGCCCGCCCCGGGCTCGCCAACCCAGTGAGGCACAACGAGCACACTCTCGCTGACCAACTCATCGATCAAAACGCTCACCGTGCTTGGGGTAAACGACATGATCTCGACGCCATCAGGAAGTGCGGCATCTTCTGCGCTCAGCTGCACATCGGTCTGGACTCCCGCCAGGATGGGCTCCGGCAGTGGCACGGTGATGTTGATCGAGTCATTGGCGATGGGCGCGATGGCGTCAGCGGTCCCGCGGATCCGGATGGTGACAGTGGTTCGTCGCTCGGCATCGGCGATCATGCCCTCAGGCGGCGCGGCGTAGCTCAAGGTAGCCGTGACCACCGTGTCTTCGATGTCGTCGAGCCGGGGTAGGTAGGAGGCGAACAACCAAATAAGGACCGCGACCACCAGTGCGACCGTGCGTGTTGGCCACAGGCTTTCGGCTTCGTTGACGCGTTTCGCGCCTGAGTCCAAGGGTTCGCTCATGAGGTTACCCGGCGCAGGCGTTGGCGCAGGCGTTGGCGCAGGCTAGTGAGCTCTTCCTCGTCGGCGATCAGGGACTTGAGCAACAGGTCCTTGAGTGAGGCTTGGTCGAGGTCCTCGATCAGCTCGCCTTCGATCGCGACCGAGATCTTGCCGGTCTCCTCAGAGACCACCAGAGCAAGTGCGTCAGTCTCTTCCGAGATGCCCAGCGCAGCGCGATGCCGAGTACCCGCCGCGAGCGAGAGCTCTGAATTAGAGGTTAAGGGTAAGAAACAGGCTGCTGCTGCCAGGCGATCGCCCTGCACAATGACCGCTCCGTCGTGCAGTGAGGTGGACGGGTTGAAGATCGTGACCAAGAGATCAAACGACACGTCCGCGTCGAGCGAGATGCCGTTCTCGATGTAGTCGCGCAGACCTTCAATGCGCTCAAGCACGATCAGTGCTCCGACCTTGCGCGAAGAGAAGGTGCTAGCAGCAAGGACGATTTCCTGCAGGCTCGATTCCACCTTGTGTGACGTGGAGAGCCCATAGAGCGGGTTCTTGCCAAAGTTCGCTAGTGCCTTGCGGATCTGGTTCTGGAACAAAACGATGAGCGCAAACGGCAGGATGTCGAAAAAGCGCTCCAGGAGAGACTCGAGCGTGTCGAGCCCGAGCAAGTTGGCGGCCTGGGAAATCGCGATCAAGAACAGGATCCCGAACAGGACCTGGACCGCTCGGGTTCCACGGATCAGAAGCAGAACGTTGTACGTGAGTACGAACACCGCGAGCACGTCGATGACGTCGCGCCAAGCGAGTGCCTCGATCAATAGCGATAGCTTCGTCATATCGGCGCGATCTTACGGCATGGACTCCCAATTTGAAGGCCAACTGTCTTCAGAGCGCCGATGATGCGTGACACTCGGTGCCTCTACCCCTCGCTGACGGAAGCGTCGGTTGCCTCGCTCTGCCGTTGGGCAGGAGCCACTTCGGGCGCCTTGTCGTCCTCGCGTTCCTTGTCCTTGTGGTCGCGGGGACTGGACGACGTGGGTGCAGCGACCGTCTCTGGAGCCTCGCTACCGGTGGGGGCGACAGTTTCGGCCGCGGCCACAGTCTCTTGGCTCTGCTCATCCGATGCTGCTACGGGCGTTGGGCCGACTTTGGCTGGCTTGGGCAACTGGATTGCCTTGCGCACTGGGCGCCGGTCCTGGCCAGTGATGTCCTCAATTGCGTCGTAGACCGCTTTGCCATCAATGGACTCGAACTCAAGCAGGTCTTGAGCGACCTTCTCCAACACCTCGCGATGCTCCTTCAAGATATCGGTGGCGCGCTGGTAGCCGACGCTGACCAGGCGGTTGATTTCGCTGTCGATCTGTTGCGCCGTGGTGTCGCTGTGGGGGGATTGCTGCTGCATGTCGCGACCCAAGAAGACCGGCTCGCTCTTCTCTCCGAACGCCAGTGGTCCGAGTTCGGACATGCCCCACTCACACACCATCTGTCTCGCCATCTCGGTGGCACGCTCGATGTCGTTGCCTGCGCCGGTGGTGACGTCGTCTTGAGTGAGCTCTTCCGCAACGCGGCCGCCCATCAAGATGGCGAGTTGCGACTCGACGTAGCGCCGTTTGTAGGTGTGGCGATCTTCGGTAGGCAGTTGCATGGTCAGGCCAAGTGCTCGGCCGCGAGGAATGATGGTGATCTTGTGTACCGGATCGGCGTTACCAACAAACGCAGCAACTACAGCGTGGCCAGCCTCGTGGTAGGCAGTGATCTCCTTTTCCTCCTCGGTGAGCACCATGCTCTTGCGCTCTGCGCCCATCATCACCTTGTCTTTTGCGTACTCGAAGGACGCCATGTCGACGGCCTTCTCGTTGCGACGAGCGGCGATCAGCGCGGCCTCGTTGACCAGGTTGGCAAGGTCGGCACCAGCGAAACCTGGGGTGCCGCGAGCGATCACCTCAAGGTCGACATCATCAGAGAGCGGTACGTTGCGGCAGTGCACCTGGAGGATTCCGAGTCGGCCTGCAAGATCGGGACGGTCGACAATCACCCGGCGGTCAAAGCGGCCAGGACGCAGCAGTGCCGGGTCGAGCACGTCGGGTCGATTGGTCGCGGCGATCAGGATCACGCCCTCGTTGGTCTCGAAGCCGTCCATCTCGACCAAGAGTTGATTGAGGGTCTGTTCCCGTTCGTCGTGGCCGCCGCCTAGGCCAGCGCCACGATGCCTACCAACGGCGTCGATCTCATCAATGAAGACGATGCACGGGGCATTTTTTTTGCCCTGTTCGAACAAGTCTCGGACGCGACTGGCGCCGACGCCGACGAACATCTCTACAAAGTCCGAACCTGAGATCGAAAAGAACGGCACGTTTGCTTCGCCGGCAATAGCTCGCGCGAGCAGGGTCTTGCCCGTTCCCGGAGGGCCCATGAGCAGGACGCCCTTGGGGATCTTGCCGCCAAGGCGCTGGAACTTGCCGGGCTCTTTGAGAAACTCGACGATCTCCTCGAGCTCTTCCTTGGCCTCTTCGATGCCAGCGACGTCTTTGAATGTGACCTTTTTGCCAGTGGCATTGAGCAGCTTGGCCTTACTCTTGCCGAAGCTCATCGCGCGGTTGCCGCCCGATTGCATCTGGCGCATGAAGAAGAACCAAAGGCCAACGATCAGCAAGATCGGGCCCCAGCCAATGAGAAAGGCAAAGAACGGGTTGTCCTTCTTGCGTTTGGCCTTGATCTCAATCGAGCCGTCAGCAGCGCCGATCCGGTCGACCAGACCGTCGTAGCCGAACGGCGTTTCGGCGAAGAACGTCTGAGGCTCGCCGCTCTCGGTGGCGTCACGGTACTCGCCTTCGACCCGATCTTCGAAAATCGTGATCGTGGCTACGCGGCCCTGGTCCACTTGCTCGAGAAAGTCGCTGAACGACAGTTCCCCGGTGTCACGGGCTCCTTGTTGAAACAGGTTGACAAGGATGATCACCATCACAAAGATGGTGGCCCAGAGAAGCAGAGTTTTCAGTGTGGAGTTCAAGAGAGCGTCCTACGAGGCGTTGAAGCGAAAGGGATTTGCGAGCTGTGCGTGCGAAGGTTGTGGAAGCGGCTGAAGGCGGAGCGTGACGAGGGATTGATCGGTCGTGTCCGTCGTCGATGGGATTCTGAAGGGTTCTGCAGTTGTGATTCCGGCGATCCACGCGATTTCGTCATCGACGCACACGATCGGCAGTGCATCTCGCTGTTCTTGTGGGATCTTCCTGTCGATCAGCAGCTTCTTCAGTTTTACTCGCGTGGACCTAGCTCCAAAAGGATAGACGGTGTCGCCCGGTAGACGGTTTCGGACCGTCACGTTCGCCTGGAGGTTAGGTACGAAGAGCGCGACCCTGTTATGCCAACGGAGCGTCATCCATGACTCAGCGCGAGCGCGTGAGGCCTCCAGGCTGCAGCTGAGTTCGGGGACCGGTGTGATCCCCGGAATCGAAAGAGTATACGCGAAAGGAGGGACTCCTGGTTCTTTGGAGGGCTCCGATTGCGCCAGCGTTAGCAACGATCTCGACCTTCCGTGATGGCTTGCGCGCCGAACTCTCCAACACCAACCGTCGCCGCAGGAACACCCGAAGCCTCGGCCAGTGCTAGAAGAACGTTTGGGGCTCCGCGATGGTTGCGTGTGGGCCGCAATTTGTCGATGGAGTTCGCGCTTTGCAGCAGCGGAGGCCGGGTAATGCAAGCCAGCCGATCGGTGGAGTGCGTCGAGGGCTAGCTCGCGCACAGCGGTGTCGGCTTGGAGAAACTGGTCGAAATCGAGTGAGGCGCCGCGATCCGTAGTTTGAAAGCCGAAGCGTGCGTCGAGCTTCTGTTTGAGGAGTCGCCTGACTCGCAACGCGCTGCCTGCCAGGCGATCCGCATGCAAGGCGGCGTCGTCGGCGATTTCACGCTGCGCCACCAGCAATGGCAGCAATTCGTTCCTGGCGCGATTGCGCAGGTGTCGCCGGTCTTGGTTGGTCGGGTCTTCCACCCAAGTGATTGACTCTTGCCCCAGGATCTCGCGCAAGTCGCCGCTAGTCGGCCCATGGTTTTGACGGGTTCTTAGCAGCGGTCGCCAGAGTCGGCCGCGTTGCTTGTTGATGGCGGATAGGCCGAAGAGACCAGAGCCTTGGCTCAGGCGAAGCAGCATGGTTTCGAGTTGGTCGCTTGCGTGATGAGCGGTCAGGATCAAGCTGCAGTTGTGTTGCTCGCGGCATTGCTCTAGGAGTTGGTAGCGCTGGTTGCGCGCGTTAGCCTCGATGCCGTGATCCTCAGCCATTGAACGCGGGGCTTGTGGCGCTGTCTGAACGCTGGTGCGCAGAGCGACGAACCGTGCGGCGGCCCCCGTGCAGCCCGGCCTTCGTTGCTCGATCAGGCTGAGTGCGCGGCGTTCGGCTTCTAGCGCTCGATCAGCAGAGCCGGGAGCCAGCTGGTGGTCGACGTGCGCGACGATCACTTCAATCGAACCTCGCTCGGCCGCTAGTAGCGCGAGGAGGAGCGCGGTGGAGTCTGCTCCGCCCGAGTATGCAAGGACCAAGCGATTCGCCGCCGCGTCCAGTTCATCAAGGCCAGCGGTGACGTGCTCGATCAGTCGATCGAGCGTCCAGGCTGTGTTCTTTGGGCACCTGCGCTTGGCGTTGATGGCTCTAAGACCTCATGCGTTGCCTGCGCCGATACTTAGGAGACAGGGTTGAGTCTGAGCGAGAAGGGAAATGGTGGCGGTGAAGGGACTTGAACCCCTGACACTGCGGATATGAGCCGCATGCTCTAACCAGCTGAGCTACACCGCCTTGGGTCGAGATAGGGACCCCTGAGATGGCCGACTAGTCGCAGACATGCTGCACCGGGCCAAAGGTCGATCTCGATCTGCAATCCTTGAACCGTCGAGCGGGGTTCTGAGGTGCCAAAGTGCACACCCTGCTACGCCCTCCGCCGGTCGGCCGCGCAGTATATGCGAGACCAAGGTGGAGGGAGAAGCCCTCAAACCAACGTTGCGGTCATCGGCGCCCTGGTGGGGGTTCCAGGTGGGGGCTGACACGAGGCGAGCAGCCGGGCCGGCCGGGCGGTGGCCCGAGGATCTTTCGCACCGTTCCGCTCGATGACCTGCTACGTCAGCGTTGCCGTCGCCGGTTGTGCCGCGCGAGGCCCACAGGCCAGAACGGCGATCTGGGGGCCTAGCGAGCTAGACGGGCTAGCGCAGAGCCGATTGGCAGCCAGCGAACTGGCCGAAGAAATGCTGCATGGACCTCGACAGTGTTCCGTCGTTGAGGCGGTAGACGACGTTCTGTCCTTGACGCTGGTCGATCACCAGGTCAGCTTCCTTGAGCACGGATAGGTGTCGGGAGATTGTTGGCTGCGACAGGTCAAACTTGCCAACGATCTCGCCCACGTTGCGATGCTTTTCTTCCAGAAGATGCAGGATCTGCTGGCGAGTTGAATCGGACAGCGCTTTGAAGACCTTGGTGATGCGTCGTTCGCTGTGAACGGTCTCGGTGATGAATTCGGCGGCCATGGCTTGGTGTCCCTCGGTATGTTGATTTGGGCAGGTGTTGAATGCGCCGATAGGAGGTAAGGCTGAAAAGAGAGCCGTCGGCAAAGTAGAGGCGAATTATAGACGAGTCTTATTGGGAGAACCTTGAAAATCGGTCACAAGAGAGGCGATTGATGACCAGTATGTGCGCACTGAAGTGCAAGTTTCTGTATATACGCACTTGAGTGTAGGAAGAATCGTTGCCTTTCGGTGGAAGCTCAAGGGAGTGCGTGATGGGTTCCAGATCAAGAGCGCAGTGAACAAAAAAAGGCCGACGGCCCGAGTACTCGGGCGTCGGCCTTATCTTTGTGGGATCGCGCAGTCGAGCGTGACCTTCACTGTCGCTGTGAGCTACATCCGTGCTGCGACGGCGTCCCAGTCAACGATGTTCCAAATCGCTGCGAGGTAGTCGGGGCGACGGTTCTGGTAGTTCAAGTAGTAGGCGTGCTCCCACACGTCGACGCCAAACAGAGGTGTCTTGCCGTCCATCAAGGGCGAGTCTTGGTTGGGCAAGGCGACGATCTCGAGGCCAGCGTCGCCTTTGACTAACCAGCCCCAGCCGCTACCAAACTGTCCGCCTGCGGCAGCCTGAAACTTCGACTTGAACTCGTCGAAGCTTCCGAAGGCTGCGGTGATTGCGTCGGCCAGAGCGCCGCTCGGTTCTCCGCCACCGTTGGGGCTCAGGCTGGCCCAGAACAAGGAGTGATTGGCGTGACCGCCACCGTGATTGCGTACCGCGCCACGGATGCCGTCCGGCACCGATGCAATCCCGCCGAGAAGGTCTTCGACCGACATTGCGGCGAGGTCATCGTGACCTTCGAGTGCTTTGTTGAGGTTGGTCACGTACGCAGCGTGGTGCTTGTCGTGATGAATCTCCATCGTCTTTGCGTCGAGGTGCGGCTCGAGCGCGTCGAAGGCGTAGCCAAGATCTGGAACTGAGTGCATGAGGAACTCCTGTTGACAGTGGTTCTGGGGGTAAAAGGGATCACGAGACAAGGACTACCGCTTGGGCAGTCGAAGAGTTGTTCGATTGTTACACGAGGTCATCAGTTGCCGAAGCGCCGATCTGCAAAGCGATCCCGTGCAGCGGAACTTCGGGTTAGAATCGCGCGCCACTTGACCTCAGTGGGAGGTTAGCTCAGTTGGTTAGAGTGCCTGTCTTACACACAGGATGTCGTGGGTTCGAGTCCCTCACCTCCCACCATTGATGCAACGGTGTGCGCTGAGCCAAGGCTCAGCAGGTTAGAGCACCTGCTCTTCCGCACAGGGATGCTAGTAGGTGCGAGTTCGTCCACCTCCCTCTTTTCCGCACGCCCTAGGAGTGTTGTCGGTGAGCCGAGGCTTGAGCAGACGTGAACAGCAGGCGAGCTTCTGCCACCAACTTCGTCAAACTCGCCGGAAAACTATTGCTAGTGCTGGACAGGTTCGATTAAGCTCCGCAACTGCGAAAAGCGGCCGAGCCAACATTGGCTGTCGCGCTCATGCTTAGCCTAGACGTTCGCGTCGCCTGACTTGAGTGGCTGTCGCCCAGCAAAGCTGCTTTGAGGGTCCCCCAACGGGGATCTGATGTCAGCGCAGCAGTTGGGATGCACACGATGCTTTTCGTCGCTTGAGACTGCTCGAGTTGAGAGTCCGATACGACTGCGGGGTCGTAGTTCAGTTGGTTAGAATGCCGGCCTGTCACGCCGGAGGTCGCGGGTTCGAGTCCCGTCGGCCCCGCCACTCTCTCGAAGCAGCCTTCAAGTATCCGTTAGTGAGGCTTTGGTACGAAACCGGCCTCAAGCATAGAGAATCGTCTTTAGCATTCGACGCTGGACGAACATCGCTTCCAGTCGCCGATGAAGTGAAACTTCATCGTTAGATTTCAAGATGACTGCTGCGATTCGAGACTCACGAAAGGTCCCAACATCATGCGCGACAAGATCAAGCTCGTATCCAGCGCCGGCACCGGCTACTTTTATACGACCACCAAGAACAAGAAGCTCAGCACCGAGAAGCTCGTGCTCAAGAAGTACGACCCGAAGGTGCGCAAGCACGTCGACTTCGTCGAAGAAAAGATGCGCTAGCGGGCCTCGCTCTCTACTGCGCCCCGGTCTTTGCCGTAAGTGCGAAGAGCGCGTCGAACTCAGGATCAGCCCCTCGGTTGACTTAGCAGAGCAAGGTCACCACTTGTGGCTCAGCCGCTCCTCTTTAGGGGCGGCCCACCACATAGCCAAGCTTCTCCATGGCCTCGATATCTTCCTCGGATAGGTCCGCTGGAGTGAGGGCGACGCCGGTGGAGCACAGCCCTTCGACCCGGGAGCGCCGTGCCTGGCTCAGAGCCTCGACTTGGTCCGGTCTGCGTGAGGCTAGGTTGTGCTTCTCGTTGGGATCGGCTGCAAGGTCATAGAGTTCCACCTTGCCGATGGGATAGAAGTCACTTCCCGTGTTAGGGAGGCAGATTTCCGCGTGTTCGGTGGGATTCTCGATCAGCTTCCATTGCCCAGAACGCACGGTGCCGATTGGTGCAATGCCGTATTCGCTGAGCGCGAGCTTGCCAACGCCTTCACGCTCCGGCTGGGCCAGGTAAGCGAGTAGCGGTTCGCCATGCAAACAACGGTTGCTGCGGTCGATACCGAGCAGGTCGAGGAGGGTCGGTAAGACGTCAGTCAACTCCACCGGTTGAGTGACCGCGCCGCCTGCTGCGATCAGTCCCGGGGCCGAGATCGATAGCGGGACGTGCAGGGCGCTCTGGTACACCGAACACGCGTGGTAGAGATACTTGTTGTGCTCATACAGGTCCTCGCCATGGTCGGCGAGGAAGACGACGACAGTGCGATCGAGGTCGAGGTGATCTCCGACGGTCTCCAGCAGCCGCTCGATACGAGCATCAGTGCCGATGATGGCGGCGTCGTAGAGTGCGCTGAGATGCTCTAGATCTCGGTCCTCAAGATCGACGCCTTCGGTCATGATCCTGTTGAGTACGCCTCGCTTTGGCGCAACCACACCTTGGTAGTTCGGGTCGAGCTGGGCCCCCATCTCACCACCGTTGAAGTAGGGACCGTGGGCACCAAAAAAGTGCGCCCACAGCAAGACTGGCGCTTGCGTTTCACTGACTTTGCTCGGATCGGCCGCTATCGGCGCCACTTGATCGAGCCAGCTAGAGGCATTGCGAAGCAGGTCCTCGTCGCTGCTGTTGCGACTGCAGTTGCGCGTTTGCCAGCCGCTGTGCCCGGCCTGGCACATGTTGGACAAGAAGGCGCCGGTCAGGTACCCCTCGTCGCTCAGGATCCGAGGCAGTGTAGGAGTATCAGGATCAAAGTCCTCTCGGTTCTGGTACACCCCGTGACCGCTGGGGTAGAGGCCTGTCAAGACGCTGGCTAGTGATGGCCAGGTGGAGGCGCGCGGCGCAGTGGCCTCAAGGAAGCGAACCCCGGAGGTCGTCAGACGGTCGATACTCGGCGACGTAGTTCTTGTGGTGTAACCAAACGAGTTGAGATGATCTGCGCGCAGTGTGTCGACCGAGATCAGCACCACGTTCCAGCCCTGAGCGCCGCCCTTGAGCTGGTCGCGGCCTTTAACGACAGACTCGGTCTTGGGTCGGCAACTGAATGTCGCTAGAGCAAGGCTGAGCAGCACTAGCGCGAGCAACAGCTGGCTCCGTGACCGTCGCGAGTTGTGTGGTGTTGGGTGGGCCATGGATTGCTTAGGGGTGAGGGTTTGGGCTTTGTGCAGGCGACTCGGGCGAGTCTACGTGGTATGTTCGCGTTGCCTGTGCGGGTCGAGCGTCTTGCGACAGCTCCCTGCGGTGCCGTTTGGCACCCCTCGTCATTCTCTCTTGAGGAGTGACGAATCATGACTACGACCCATCATTGCAGTACTGCAATACCGCACCGGACCGCTGGTGCCTCTCGTTCGCCGGCGATGCCGAGAATAGAGCACTCGTCCCGCCAAGTGAAGGCAGCACCACGAGGTGCTCCAAGTTCGACCAAGCTTGTGCGCCGGTGGCGCGAGGTAGTTCGCGTGGAACACCTGCGCCGCGACCTCCCCGCGACCTCCTCGATTGCGGCTCGTGACGAGATCCGTTTGCGCTTTGAGGCGGCTTGGGAGCGTCTTGCGGACGTGCTCGATCCGGTGATCACTAGGCAGGCCTACATCGCTGCAAACCGCAGCTACATTCGACCGCTTGAAGTCAGCGAAGTTGTTCAAGAGGCGTATCTGAGGTTGCTAAAGAATGGAGCGAGCAATATGACCCGGTGCGCGGCAAGCACGGACGCTCAGCTGGTTGTCTACTTGGGCCGGGTTTGCAGCAGTTGTGTCGCCGACCTTATGAGGCTTCGAGGGGCGAGCAAGCGTGGCGAAGATGCGACCGTTTCACTCAGGCATGACGCAGAGGAGAAGACTGCCGACCCGTTGCAGGATGTCGAAATGCAAGCGATTTGTCGGTCTGAACTTGCTGGGTTTCGTCGCGCGATCAGCACGTGTGCGGCGGCGACTAATCGACATTCTGCACGCAACCGTTGGATCCTAGAGGAGACGCTGATTTTTGGGCGACGGAGTACCGAGTTTGCCTCAGATCTGGGAATGACCCCGAGCAGTGTGAACTCAGTGGTGTTCCGCCTGCGGCGAAGTCTCCGCCAGAGCGGCTGGCCGGTAGCTAGCCAGTGCTCGAGGTAGCGAAAACCCAACGGCTGATTGCCCCAATTCTTCTAGCTAAAGGCTTTATGGCCGCTCTCTTGGTTGACGAGCCCGCCGATGTATCGCTAGACTTCGATAGTTTCGACAGACTTCTACCTGTTCTCAATCGAGACACAGGTTGACGCGTGGGGTGTTGATGTTCGATCTTCCGCACCCGGTTCAGGCTTTAGAGACACGCCGACCACCCATTGCATACCGGTTGAGCCACGGCTTTCGGCTTCACCATCAAGGAAGGTTTCCGATGCGTACCAGACACTTGATTTTTGCCGCCCTCGTTGGGGCTCTGCTGCTAGTACCCGTTGCCTCCGGGCAAAGCTTGGGAGTCGTTGGTGTGTCCGCGTCTGGCCCTTGTGGCGATGTTAGGCCCGTGGTGTCGAATCTGGGCGATCCCTTCGGTTCATTCGATGGTCAGGTGACCGGCGGCAACGCTGTGTCTGGAATCGCTACCCTCGTGGGTTGGGCCCTGGATGATGTGGGTGTTGCCGCGGTCGACGTTCTGGTCGATGGCTTTGTCGCGGGGCGCGCTCAATATGAAGTCTCGCGTCCCGAAGTATCGGCGGTCTTTCCGGGCTACCCCAACACGGCTCTGCCGGGTTGGGTTTTTCGCCTAGATACCACCCGCTTCCTCAATGGCGAGCACAGCGTGACCGGTCGGGTGATCGACACCGATGGTCAGGCCGTGGAACTCTCGCCGAAGGTCTTTCTCTTCACCAACCTCACGCATAACCTCAAGCCCTTCGGCATCATCGACTTCCCGAATGCACACGCCACTCTCGGTGGGACCTGCGACAACCCCGGCGCAACCAACCGCATCTACAGCGTTGTCGACGGTTGGGTGCTCGACGCTGGAGTCGAGAACAACGACCACGGTGTTGGCTATGTGGAACTCATGGTGGATGGCACGGTGATCGCCAACAGTCGTCGCGATTGCTTTCACTCACCCGTCTTCGGTGGCTTCACCAACTGCTACGGCGTGTTTCGCCCCGATGTTCAAGAGAACTATCCGACGCTGAAGGACTCTCCGAACGCGGGTTTTCGCTTTGTTCTGGATGTCGGTGCCCTGGTGGACTTTGGTTACGCTGAAGGGTCGCATGTACTGACCATTCGCTCTGGCGATCAGGACTCTCAGGTCAACAACGTCGATGCGGTCAACGTGAATTTCTTGTGCAACAACGGCAACATCGACAACCCGTCGATCGGCGCGGTGAACCCCAGCGACGATATCCTCACTGTCGGTGTGACCCAGCTCTCGGGCTTTGCTTTAGACCGTGAAGGCGTCGAAACAGTGACGCTCCTGATTGACGGAAGCATCACAGGCAATGCCACCTACGGCTTCCCAGACCCGGCTGTCACCCAGCGTTATCCGGGCTACCCCGACTCCATGGCACCCGGTTGGATCTTCGACGTCTCCGTACTGGGACTCTCGGACGGCGTGCATTCGGCACTGGTTGTGGTGACCGATACCACCGGCGAGAGCACGGTCGTTGGCCAGCAGGACTTCAGGGTGCTGGTGAGGTAGGTAGGCCGCGCTCGGCGGCTTTCCGGGCGCTCAGCTGACCTCGCAGCATGGCAGCATCGCAGCTGGACCCTAGTCTTTGTAGGCGAAAGCGCTTGCCTAGATTGCTTGGCGCTTGTGAAGGTCTCGCCTCGTCGCGTTGGCTTCTACCAGGCGGATCAGCACCCCGGCGAAGCGTCGCATAGCAGTCGGATAGTTGGGCCGCGAGCCGCCGAGCTACGATACTGAGCGTGGCGCCTTGGCCGCCGCGGAGCGATCGTCCGAACCCTGAGCCGCCTCTCGCGTTAGGCGAACCACTCGCTGTCGATGGGCTGGACCGCTAGCAACAGCCTGGACTGTTGGCAAACAGTATGGTCGGCCGCGAGCGTTCACCGGTTCGATTAGCCGTTAGCCGTTAGCCGCTACGGCGAGGGCAGCGATGGAAGAAGCCGAAGCGTCCAAGAACCCCGGATGTTCCGCCAACCCGCCGGTCGCCGACTATTTCGCGCTGGGCATAGCTTCGCAGCGAAATACCCAACGGGATTGTGCGCAGAGCGCACAACAGCATGAGAACGAGGAGACATCTCCAGGGCTCCGGTGAGACGTGCCGAACCGCTTAGCCGTTGGCTGAGAAGCCTAGAGGCTCCCGGCCTTCTCAGCCAGGGTCGCTCCGCTGTGGTTGCGCCGCTTGATGAGCATTTCCTCAGCCGCGGGCAATAGCGCCAGCGCCTCTTGAATTTGCGGGTCGTAAGGGGCGAAGGCACTGTGGCCGGCGACCAAACCGAACTTGCCATTCAGGGCGTCGCTCTTGATGCGGTAGAAAGCGAAGTCACGCACACCCTCGTCGGTAAACGCTTCTGTGATCTCTTCTGTGGTGCCGAAGTCTTCCTTGACCAACCAAGTTTGGAACTCCTGCATCACCGCGTCGCTGGGTTCCCAGTCCTTGGTGATGGCGTGGCGATTGCCATAGTCGATGGCAAAGGTGAAGTAGCCACTGCGCGACAGGATCTTCTGGGAGAACTGTGCCAGCTTAGGTGAGTCAACCCGCGAGTCAGGAGTGATGCCGCCGCCGCCGAAGACCTCGCGACCGAGATCGGTGAGGAAGGCTTCCTTCTCTTCGCCGTCAGGGTTCTGATTCTGCAAGTCTTCGAGACTCGGAGAGTCGTCGTAGCCGGTGTAGTAGTCCCAGTACGAGGTGTAGTCGCGTTGGATCAACCGGCCGGCCGGCGTGTAGTAGCGGGCGGTGGTGAGCGCTAGGCCGGCACCCCAAGGCAAGGAGTAGACGGTCTGCACGAGGCCCTTGCCCCAAGTGGCTTCACCGACGATCAAGCCAACGTCATGATCCTGGATCGCTCCAGAAACAATCTCAGAGGCGGACGCTGAGCCGCCGTTGACCAGCACCACAAGCGGTACATCAACCGGCTGGAAGCGACCTTCCGAGCGAAAGCTCGAGAACGAACTCGGAATACGCCCCTTGGTCTCAACGATCAAGCCGCCGTTTGGTACGAACTGTTCCGAAACGGCAATGGCTTGGTCGAGCAGCCCGCCGCCGTTGAAGCGCAGGTCGAGGATCAGTGCCTTCATACCCTGTTCACGGAGATCGGCAAGCGCGCGCGCTGTCTCACTCCCGGTGGACCTGGAAAAGTCGCGAATGTGGAGAAACCCGACCTCGGGGGTGAGCATGTAGGCGTGTTGCACCGTTTGCTGCGGGATCTCGCCGCGGATGACTGTCATCTCAAGCGGCTTATCAAGGCCTCCTCGGACGATCTCGATGGTCACCTCGGTGTCCTTCGGCCCCTTGAGCTTGCCGATGGCCTCGTCAAGAGTCATCTCATCGGACGCCTCACCGTCGATGGTGAAGATGACGTCGCCTGCGCGTAGGCCCTTCTCGGCGCCAGGAGTGCCTGCGATTGGGGTGATGACCGTAAGCCGCCCGTTACGCTGGCCCACGTAGATGCCCAACCCATAGAAGCTACTCTGTTGCTTCTCGCGCATTGAGTCGTAGGACTCGCGCGATAGGAAGCTGGTGTGCGGATCGAGCGAACGAAGCATGCCGTTGATCGACGAATACACCAGATCGCGGTAGCTACGCTCTTCTGGGTAACGGTCGTGGGCGATCTCGATGAGCTCGGTGAACAGGGTCACATTGCTCTTGAGTTCGTCGGTGAGAGCGAGCACTCTGTTGCCGAACAGACTGCCGATCAACACGCTCGAGGTGAACAGAAAAATCGCGAGAAGGCGCCAGGGTTTCATCATGAGGGTTCTAACTGTAGCAGCGTCAGCGGAAATTTCGGCAGAGAGCCGAGCGAGAGAGTTGAGTAGCGTTGCCTAAGACGGTTCAGCCTGTGAAGCTGAACTCTAGCGGCGGTACGTCCGTTTGTGTAACGGGTTCAGATGGAGAAAGTTCGCAGTCCCGTTAGATCTTTTGGCGGTCCGCTCGACGCTGGCGATCCGGCTGTCGTTTTTCTAGCAGCCCTCGCGGTTGGCAAGTAGACTGCGTTGGTTATGTTCGGCCCCCTCGGACTTCCAGAAGTCCTGATCATTCTGGGTATCGCGCTAGTGATCTTTGGCCCGCGCCGGCTTCCCGAAATGGGGAGGACGCTGGGGCGTGCCTTAGGCGAGTTTCGGCGCGCAACCACTGACCTCAAACGGTCCGTTCAGTTCGAGATGGACGCCGAGGACGATCGCCAGCGTCGCGACCGTGATCAGGCAAAAATGGCCGAGTCGGCGGAGCCCAAGGCTCTGCCTGCAGCAACTCCCGAGATCGAAAGCCCCGGCGCCGAGCCAGAACCGGCCGCCCAGCTAGAAATGGTCGGCGAGCAAGAAGAGACCGGCGAGGCAGAAGTGGTCGCCGAATTAGGTCGGGCAGTCGAACCAGCGCCTGACCTCACCAGCCAGCAGGCGAAGCGGGCCGAGCCCGATGAGGCCTAGCGACGTCAGGTACGCCTCCAGCGTGACTGATCAACGGGAAATCGCAGGCACTCATCTGCGCCACAGCACATGGGCGATGCTGCGCGACGTCGTTCGCGCTCGAACTCGCAAAGCAAGATCTTGACGAAGCAACGTTCGATCGGCACCGCCGCTGAGGAAGAGGAGCTAGAGCGCATGTCGCTCTTTGATCACCTTGACGAGCTACGCGGTCGCTTGGTGTGGTCGGTGGGCATCTTGCTAGTTGGCTTCCTTGTCTGCTTCAGTTTTGCCAAAGACATCTTCGAAGTGGTGCAACGGCCGATCGCTCAACACATCGATGGGCCACTGACCTATCTGGGCCCGGCCGACGCGTTCATGATGTTCCTCAGGGTTTCGCTGTTAGCCGCCGTCTTCTTGATGTCGCCTTTCCTGATCTGGCAGGTCTGGCGCTTTGTCTCGCCCGGCCTCTACAAGAAAGAACGTCGCTACGCACTCCCGTTCATTTTCTTTGGCTCCGGGTTCTTCATCGCCGGCGGTCTGTTTGCGTACTACGTGGCACTGCCGTTTGCGCTCGACTTCTTGATCAACTTCGGTGGCGACCAACTCCAGGCAGACATCACCGCCGAGCGCTACATGAGTTTCGTGATCCCCATCGTATTGGGGCTGGGCATCATGTTCGAGTTGCCGATCCTGATCTTCATGCTCTCGCAGCTCGGAGTGGTGACCCCCAGGTTCTTGATGCGGCACTTCCGCTGGGCTGTGCTGATCATCTTCTTCATCTCGGCCCTGATCACTCCGACGCCCGACCCTTGGAACCTGATGGTGGTGGCGTTGCCCACCCTGGCGCTCTATCTGCTTGGCGTTGGGGCTGCTGCGCTCGCCGGGCCGCGCAAACGGGCCCAGGACAAGGACGAAGCCTCCGAGGACTAGCGGTCTTTTGTCGAGGCATTGCGGTCGCCTGAGCGTGTGCCCTTGAGGCTTTGAGTGTTCAAGACTCAGCGGCCCAAGACTCAGCGGCCCAAGCCAAAGTGGCCCAAGCCAAAGCGGCCCAAGCCAGAGCGGTCCAAGACCAGCCGCCCAAGGCTCAGCCGCTCAAGGGCCAGCCGGTCACGACTAGGAACGGAGGCTACGGCGGCCGCCCCAGAGGTCGTGAATGTCGACGTAGCCGCAGGCTTCGCCGTTCGATTCGCACACGAAAAGACCGGTGATGCGCAGCTCCTCCATCTTGCGCAGGGCGTCTTGTACTCGCTCCGCGCGCCCCACGTGCTTTGGCTGGGTGCCCATGAGCTGCTCAATTGGTTGCGAGAACAGAGCGTCTGCGGAGGCGTCAGGGGCAGCGAGCAGGCGTCGTAGATCGCCATCTGAGAGCACGCCGACCAGCACACCCTTTGAGTCGGTGACACCGATGATGCCGAAGCCTCCCGATGACATCCGGTAAACGGCGTCGCGTAGGAGTGTGCCCTCAGCCACCAGCGGTACGTCGCCTTCAGTGTGCATGACTGCTTCAATGCGCCTCAACTTGCGACCCAGGTTGCCGCCAGGGTGCAGATGAGCAAAGTCTTCCGAGGTGAAGCCGCGTGCATCCAGCAGTGCCATTGCTAACGCGTCGCCCAGAGCAAGGGTGGCGGTGGTTGAAGCCGTGGGTGCGAGGTTGAGCGGACACGCCTCTTTGTCGATCGCTGCTGACAGATGAACGTCAGCGTGGTGTGCCAGCGGACTGTTCGCGTCGCCAGTGATCGCGATCATCTTGATGCCACGCTCGGCGAGCAGCGGCAACATGGCAGTGAGTTCATCCGAACGGCCTGAAAACGAGGCTGCGAGTACTAAGTCTCCTGCCACGATCATGCCTAGGTCGCCATGAATGGCCTCAGCCGGATGGAGGAACAGGGCAGGCGTTCCGGTCGACGCCAGCGTGGCCGCCACCTTTTTCATGACGTGGCCACTCTTGCCCATGCCGGTGCAGACGATGCGCCCGGTGGTGGCGCGCATCCGTTCCACAGCTTCATCAAAGTTCACATCGATCTGATCTTTGAGACCGTTGATCGCCTGCGCTTCGATGTCGAGTACTTGATGCGCGATCGCGCGCCATGCCGCGCGCTCGGCCTGAGAGGGTTTGGTGTCGCTCATCGAAAGTCTTTGTCCAATGGATTTAGGGTCGGGCCGAGGATGACTTGCCCGGATGCGATCACGCGCCAGAGCGGCAAGCTCGTTGATTCGCTACTGAAGTGACGGTGTGAAGCGACGGTGTGAAGCGGCGGTGTGAAGTGGTGGCGCAGAGTTCCTCGGAGCCCTTAAGCGGAGACCGCCGCACGCACCTTAAGAGCAGCGATTAGAACGTCTTCTGCCATCGCTGTGGGCAGTTGAGTGGCGCTGTCGCAGCGGGCTTGGTCGGGGTCTGGGTGAACCTCGAGGTAGAGGCCTGCTGCGCCGGCGGCGATTGCCGCTAAGGTCAGTGAACGCGCGAATCGTCGATCACCACCGCTCTCTTTGACACCGGCTCCAGGCAGTTGCAGCGAATGGGTGACGTCATAAAGAACGGCAATCCCGGCGTCGCGCAGAATGTCGAACCCGCGCATATCGACCACTAGGTTGTGGTACCCGAAGCTCGCCCCGCGCTCGGTGACGCCGACCTTGTCGTTGCCAGCCGAACGCGCCTTGTCAACGATTCGCGTCATGTCTTGCGGTGCCATGAACTGGCCCTTCTTGATCAGCACTGGCTTGCCCGTTTCAGCAGCTGCGACCACTAGGTCCGTCTGCCGGCACAAGAAGGCAGGCACTTGCAGCACGTCGACCACCTCGGCGACCTTCTCGCACTGGCCGGGACTGTGCACGTCGGTGAGCAGCGGCATGCCGGTCTCAGCCTTCACTGTGGCGAGTGCCTTCAAACCGTCGGTAAGGCCGGGTCCGCGGAAGCTGGTCAGTGAGCTTCGGTTGGCCTTGTCGAACGACGACTTGAAGATCAAAGGGATGCCAAGCCGCTCGCCCATCGCCTTGAGCGACAAAGCGTGCTCCACGAGCCAGTCCTCTCCTTCAATGACACAGGGTCCGGTGACCACGGGAAAGGCGTCGGCAGCTCCGAATGGGATGCCCGGAGCGAGATCGAACGATGGGATCACTGGGTTACTCATGAGTTGAGATCAGTTCGCCTCTGCGAGTCGTGCTGCGTTGCCTGCGGACTCCGTGTCGCTGGTCACGGCTTGCTCGGCAGGACGCCTCGCCTTTTCGTCGACCGCCGCTTTGATGTAGGACACGAACAAGGGGTGCGGGTCGGTTGGTCGCGAGATGTATTCGGGATGAAACTGACAACCCAAGAACCACGGATGATCCGGCAGTTCGACGATCTCGACGAACTTGCCGTCCGGCGACAGTCCTGAGACCACCATGCCGTTCTCTTTCAACACATCGAGATACTTCTGGTTGACCTCATAGCGGTGACGGTGACGCTCGCTGATTTCAGACGCGCCGTAGATCGAGTGCGCGAGCGTTCCCTCTTGCAGCTGGCATGGGTACGATCCGAGCCGCATGGTACCGCCCATCTCGGTGACGCCCAAGAGATCTCTGAGCTTATAGATGATGGTGTGTTCGGCGTCCTCATCGAGTTCCGCCGAGGTCGCTCCCTCGAGGCCACACTGGTTGCGGGCAAACTCGATCACAGTCGCCTGCATGCCCATGCAGATGCCGAAGAACGGGATCTTGTTCTCGCGGGCGTAGCGAATTGCCGAGATCTTGCCTTCGATGCCGCGCTCGCCGAAACCAATCGGCACCAACAGGCCATGTACCGACTGCATGCTGCTGGGCCAGTTACCGCCCTCAATGTCTTCGGCGTTGATGTAGGTCAGCTCGACCTCATGCTCGTTGGCAATGCCGCCGTGGAGGAGAGCCTCGTTGAGCGACTTGTACGCATCCGGCAGCTCGACATACTTGCCGACGATGCCGATCTTGACTTTGCCCTTGGGGTTCTTAATCTTGCGGACCAAGGTTTCCCATGGGGAGAGATCGCGGGTCATGTCGGGAAGATTGAGTAGTTTTAGAAGAGTGTCGTCTAGGCCCTCGCGGGCGAACCAGAGCGGCACCTCGTAGATGGTGGAGACGTCGCGTGCTGCGATCACCGCGTCGTGATCAACGTTGCAGAAGAGGGCGATCTTGCGCTTCATCTCGTCGCTAATCGGTCGGTCGACGCGGCACAGAAGGACATCGGGCTGGATGCCGATGGCCCGAAGTTCACGCACCGAGTGCTGGGTGGGTTTGGTCTTGAGCTCATCGGCGGCGGCGATGAATGGCACTAGAGTCAGGTGGATGTTGACCGCGTTGAACTTGCCTAGTTCGAGACGCAGTTGCCGGATCGCTTCGAGGAACGGGAGCGATTCGATGTCGCCCACCGTGCCGCCGATCTCGACGATTACTACGTCCACACCATCAGCGAGCTTGAGCATCGAGCTCTTGATCTCGTCGGTGACGTGCGGGATGACCTGGACAGTGTTGCCGAGGTAGTCGCCGCGTCGTTCCTTGTTGATCACCTGCTCGTAGATCCTGCCGGTGGTGAAGTTGTGACTCTTGCCAGTTTTGCCTGTGGTGAAGCGCTCGTAGTGCCCCAGGTCAAGGTCGGTCTCAGCACCGTCGTCGGTGACGAACACCTCGCCGTGTTGGTAGGGCGACATAGTGCCTGGGTCGACGTTGACGTATGGGTCTAGCTTCATCATGTTGACCCTGAACCCGCGCGATTCGAGGATCGCACCGACCGACGCAGCCGCCACGCCTTTGCCCAAAGACGAGACGACGCCTCCAGTTACGAAGATAAATTTTGCCATGGGGTGTCTGTCCTTCGGTGCCCGATTGGTTGGGCGGATTGTGAGGTCCTAAGACTACGATGCGATGCTGATTCTGATCTGGAGCGTTATGTGGCTGGGTCTCTGCGGCGTTCTGTAGCTGGGCTCAGTGGCTGGGTATCAGTGGCTGGGGCACGGTGGGGAGTCGGTCGGCCTACGAGTTACCGGTGGCTTGCGCCAAATATCGCCTCGGCACGTTCAAGATCGTCTTCGGTGTCGACTCCGAATGCTGCCTGATCTGTGTTTAACACGCGAATGCTGATGCCGTTCTCCAGTGCGCGGAGCTGCTCAAGCGATTCGATCTGTTCCAGTGGCGACGGTTCAAGCGACGCGAGCCGCGCTAAAAGGTCCAGTCGGTAGCCGTAGAGGCCAACGTGCAGGTGGGGCGCAAGACCGGATTGATGTCGATCGTTTGGGATCAGCGAGCGAGAAAAGTAGAGAGCTCGGCCTTCAAGATCAGTGACGACCTTGACGTTGCTGGGGTCAGCGGCTTGGCCGTCCTTGATCATTGATTGAGTGAATGGTGTCGAGACCGTGACCATCTCATCATCCGGGTGCTCAAGCAGGTGTCGCGCGACACGGCCGATGAGCGCTGGATCGATCATCGGCTCATCACCCTGCACGTTGATAACCGCCAGTTCCTGCGGCTCACCGTTGGCGTTGGTTGCCAGCTGCCATTGCTTCGCGGCCCAGGCGATGCGATCTGTGCCGCTGGCACAGTCGGTTGGAGTCATCTCCACCTCGCAACCAAACGACTTAACGGCGTCGACGATGCGTTCGTCGTCGGTCAACACAACCGTACGATCCACGTGGGTGGCGCTTGCGACGCGCTCGGCCACATGTTGAATCATCGGTTTTCCGGCGATCAGGCGAAGTGCCTTGCCAGGCAGGCGTTGAGAGCCGAACCGGGCCGGGATCGCGCACACCACTTGGGTCTTCGCACGAGTGGCGTCGGTGGGTGTACAGGCCGCAGAGGAGGCGGACTCGAACGGCGCAGGGGCGCCAACGGGTTTTTCTGAGGGGTGCACAGCTAAGGCTACTTCAGGCCAATGGTGGGGTCAAACTTGCAGGCTGATTCAGCGCGAGGGGGCAACCTGAGGTAGTTTGGCGCTCGACCACGAACTAGCAGGCTTTAGACCGATGATCCAGCACGTACCTCACGCAACGCCCTCCTCCGGATGGTCAAGAGTGGCGTTATTGAGTGGGGTTGCTGTGATCTTCGTTCTAGGCCTTGTGGTGGACCGGTGCACCGAACGTGCGGGTCGTCCTGCCGCAATGGCTGAAGCGCAACGGATCTGGCTTGATGGCGCTGATCAAGGTGCTGCTTTGAGCGCTCCGGCCAGCTTCTGGGCGATCAAGGACTTTGCCCTGACTGAAGAACAGCGGGTGATGGGCGCCAGCGGTGCGACATTGTTGGTCATCGGTGATCCCTCGGTTCTGGTGTATTGGAACGGCGTCTTGGTGCATTCGTCCGAATATCGTCTCGGACAAGCTGTGCGCCGACTGAAGGTGGCGCCGCTGCTCGAGGCCCGCAATCGCGTGGTGCTCGAAGGTCGTAGCAGTCACGGCGGGGGAGGGTTGATGGCGGCCCTTTGGTTGCAAGCGCCCGCAAGCTCCAGCGACCAAGGATCGATTGGCGAGCCCGTTTGGGTCACCGACCAGAGCTGGTTGACCACTCAGACCTTTAGTGCCGATGTATTGTCTGGGCTGCTACTCCTGACGTCGGTGGCTGACCTTGCGCCAGTGAAGGCATGGTCAAAGCTCGATCTAGGGCGCTGGCAGCCGCTCGAGATTGACCCCGCGCAGCTTGCAGCCAGCTGGCCCTCGCAACGGCAGGAGACCATCACCCCGATCAGCAGGTCCTTGCACACCGCTCAACCCCACATTAAGGGCGAACCCGAGCCGTGGCCCAATGGCGTGTTGCTGACCTTTGAGGAGCAAGTTGAGGGTTGCTTGGGCCTTGCCGGCGCCGATCTGTTCTCCCGTCGTATCTTCTTCTTCGAAGAGGCGAGCCTGTTGCAGGATTTTCACGGTCCTCGCGAGCTCGCAAGTGCGCACGGCCAAGTGTGGGCCAATCGCAGTGAGCGGGTGGTGGCAATGAGCCAATCGACCAGCTGGCTCGACTCGCAGGCGCGCTCGTTCGGCGCGGTGTTTCTTGAGGGTGCGGTGCCCTTGTCAGATGCCGCAGGGCTCGATGGCAGCACTGCCTGGGTCCAGCGCTGCGCAGGATCTCAGCTCAGGGCTCCGGTGCAGCGGCTATCGCTGGGTGGGGCTGCGAGGCGCAAGAGCCCCTAACAGCCTGTGGTGAAACTCCCGCGCTCAGCCGCACGAGAGTTCCACCACAGGCTGCCTGGCTTAGGGCCGGATGGGGTCGAAGGTCTCAACCTGGTCGAGTCGGCCGCTGATGAAGCGGTAGACCTGGCCGTGCGCGAAGTACCACCACGCTTCTTCTGAGCTGTTTGGCAAATCCAAAGCGTCGACTTTGTCTGGTCGACCGAGGGTGTCGTAGACACGTTGCTCATCGTCACTGTTGATGCTGTTGATGAACTCCTTGAACGTGGCCAAGAACTCACCTTCGGTGATTGTCAAAGGTGCGATTACCGGCGACCCTTGAGCAATGCGATTGTTGAGCTGGGTGCTGGCAACCACTTCGTTGCGGGGCTGATCTGTCCCGGTGGGGACCTCGACGCTGGCAGTCAGTTCGAAGTCGTTGTAGTACCGATACCAGACCCACTCAAGAGCGTATTCGCCGCGCTCGTTTGAACGAGTGCTGACGCTGACCTCGCGCTCCAGATTGTCAAGCACACGCGAGTAGCGTCGTGCGGTTAGCGAGACCAACAGATCAGGAATGGGGTTGCCGCCGAGGTCGCTGACCACACCCTGGATCAAGATGGGGGTGCCGTCTGCGTAGGGCTTGTCGCGCTTGAACAGCTGCGCGTCGGCCGGTGCTGGGGCTGCTAACTGCAGCAGTGCCAAGAGCGCGACGGCCATGCAAAGGGTCAATGCGCTGCGTCGCACGGGACTCAACTGCGGTTGGTCGAACATGACAGTGGACTCATGCGCTGTGGTCGGCATTGCAGCAGACAACTCCTTGATGGTTAAGTGCGATGCGACGACACAGTGTGTGCGGTCGTTCGAACTGAAGACAGAGTACCTCATCGGTGCTTTGCCTAGATCCCAGTCACTGGCTTTCCCAGCTGACGTCTGCAGGTGGCGCGAACTGGCCCGGCTGGGTCCGGCCGACAAACTCGCCGAGCTCGAACGTGGTGCGATTGCCGTCGATATCGTCGTAGCTCATTGAACTCAGTAGTCCGGTCTTTTGCACCAGCACCAATTTCAAAGACACCACGTCCTCGGTGGGCGTATGAGGCACCAGCTGGATGGTGATCAATCCGTCGGCAAGCAAGGCCTTCGCTTCGTAGCGCTGACGCAGTTGCTGTGAACTTTGCAAAAAGAAGTCGAGACCCGGAGCCTCCTCTTTGCCATCGAGCGAGAAGATCTGGCCTACGGTTTCGCCGGGGTTCCAGTAGTAGCCCTGATCGTCACAGAGCAGGAAGCTCTTGGCGAAGTCGCCAAGGTAGTCCCAGCGCAAGCAGGCGGGACCGCTCTTTGCTCCTTGTAAGTTCATCGACAGCCTGCCGGACTCGACGTCTCCGTCTTCGGGCGAGAAGCCTGCTGGCACCAGGCTCTGGGTGAACTCTGCTGCCACCGGCGAGCGTGCCTCGAGGGTGGTGCGGAGCTTATCGATGCTCGACCACGAGAGTTCGTCGGCCGCTCGTGTTGCTGGTGCCAGAGCGGCAAGCAAGAACGCGGCGACCGCGAACTTGATCAGGCTTGGCTGTATCTTGGATATGGCGAGCATGATTCCTTGCAGAGTGACGTTGCGCTAGAGGTACGGCCGGTGATGACAACGCCGTCGGCGTTGGGGTTGATTCCGTGGCTCTCAGTCTTGAAGTGGTGGCTAGTGCTTGAAGTGTCGGCGGCCGGTCATCAGCATGGCGATACCGTGATCATTCGCGGCAGCGATCACCTCGTCGTCGCGTTTGCTGCCACCAGGTTGAACGATCGCGGTGACTCCGCCCTCGGCCAGTGTGTCGACGCCGTCGCGGAAGGGAAAGAAGGCATCAGAAGCGGCGACCGTGCCTTGAAGGGGGAGGACCGCTTTCTCGAGCGCTAGTCTGCAGGAATCGACCCGGCTCATTTGCCCTGCGCCTACGCCAACCGTCTGATGCTTGTTGCCGACCACAATTGCGTTCGACTTGACGTGACGACAGACCGTCCAGTTGAGTTCCAGCGCACGCCGTTGATCTTCGCTTGGTTTCGCGTCGGTGACGCATTTCCAATCGTCGTAGTCGTGGCCTTCACAGTCAACGTTCTGGGCCAAGAAACCCCCAGAGATGCCGCGCAAGTCGAACTCGCTTGGTTGGGGTGCATAAAGCGGTGACTCAATCAGCCTCAAGTTGCGCTTCGCTGAATAGCGCGAGCGCGCACCGTCGCCAAACTTGGGGGCAACGATCACTTCGACGAAGAGAGCTTTCATCGCCGTTGCTAGATCCTCGTCGACGTCGCGGTTGACCGCGATCACCGAGCCGAAGGCGCTCACTGGGTCGCACGCTAATGCGCGTTCGTAGGCCTCGACGATGTTGGAGGCGGTACCAACGCCACACGGGTTGTTGTGCTTGCTGATGACCACCGTTGGCGCTTCAAAGAGGCTCACCAGTTTGCGAGCGGCGTCGGCGTCGAGCATGTTGTTCCAAGACAGCTCCTTGCCCTGCAACTGCTCAAATCCGCCAAAGATGCCGCTCTCACCAATGGTGCGATAGATGGCCGATCCTTGGTGTGGGTTCTCGCCGTAGCGTGGCTCCAGTTCGCGCACCAGATCGACCCGCAAGCGCTGCGGAAAGTCCTCGGTGTGACCACCGCTGGTTTCGCGTTCCAGCCAGTTAGCGATCGCGGTGTCGTACGCCTGGGTGTGACGAAACGCTTTCAGAGCCAAGCGTCGGCGCATGCTGTCGGGCACGATGCCGTCGGTCTCTTGGAGCGAGGCGATGACCTGCGGATAGTCGGCAGGATCAACCACCACCACCACGCCGGCGTGGTTTTTAGCAGCAGCCCGCAACATGCAAGGCCCACCGATGTCGATGTTCTCGATGATCTCGTTGGCGGTAGCGCCTTCTGTAGCAACGGTCTCCTCGAACGGGTAGAGGTTGACCACCACCAAGTCGATCGGGCGGATGCCGTGTTCGTGCAGCTCAGCCAGGTGAGAGGAACGACTTCGATCTGCGAGGATGCCGCCGTGAATGGTGGGGTGCAGCGTCTTGACCCGGCCGTCCAGAATCTCCGGCGAACCGGTGATCTGCGACACCTTCTTTACCGCGACGCCAGCCTCCTCGAGGTGCTTCATGGTGCCACCGGTCGAAAGAATCTCGATTCCCAGGGCCTCGAGCGCTTTGCCGAGTTCGGCGATGCCTTCTTTGTTGCTGACCGATAGGAGTGCGCGCTGTGCTTGAAGCATGATGACTGTCCCCTGGGAGGTAAAGAGCGCCCCCTGCTGCGACCCGGAGCGCTGGACGGCGCAGCTTATCGAAGCTTTCGGCACAGTCGGTCGCACAGCCGGTCGCACAGCCGGTCGCACGGCCGGTCGCACGGCCAGTCGCCCGCTCTCGCGCACGGCCCCGCGCAGGCCTCCCGCGCGGCCAAGAAGTCGTTTGCTAAGGCGACTTGGTGGAAACCTCGAAGTAGCGCCCCTCAGACTCAGACGGAGGCTGGCGCCAGTCACTGCCGCCTGAAGTGATCCAGATGTACCGGAGTAAGAGTGCGCCGTCAGTGACGGCACGCGAATGCGCCACGCCCGCGATGCCGAACGCGGTCGACCGGTCGTCGAAGTACTGAGTGCCCGGAAGCTTGCCGATCCGTCGATACTCGTTGCCAATCAGGGCATAGGTCTCACGGCACCGCTCGAGCCGCTCCTCAATAAACCCCATCACGCTGCCGCCTTCGAGCGTCGGCGAAAGCCCATAGAACAAGTAGCGCAGCCGGGATTCGGTGGACTCGAGATACTTCAAGTAGTCCGCGTAGTACTGGCCTTCGCTCGCATCGTCTTGCGCGCAGTTGAGCGGGTTATTGAGATCATTGGCAAAGTGCACCACCACCCCCGCCTGGTAGGCGATCTCGTCGAACGGCTGGTGATCAACGATCATCGCGATCGCGCGCTTGACCTCCTGGGCCAACGCTTCGTGAAGCTGGCCTCGATCCCGGTTGCGCTCGTGGAAGCTCGCCTCAGCAGTTCTAAACGGTGCAAGCACCCCCTCGCGAAACCTCTTTTCGTTCTTGTCCAGCTGACTTCTGAAGTCAGACGGCGCCAGGCGGACCGCCATCTCGGCCAGCAGAACCTGACTGGTTGGCGTCCAGGCGCTCGCTGGAACTGCGAGCAGTCCGAGTAGAAAGAGGAGCATCAGCGATGCCAACGGGTCTGCGATGGGGGGCGAGAATCGGCTCATACCGGGCATGCTAGCCGGTCGAGTGGGGGGTGGTTGTGGGAAGAGGCCAAACGCTCCATCAAGAATGTCGCCTGGACCTTTGTCGGAACCTTTGACGGAACCTTTGCTCAAGTCCTTGACGCTGCTCTGCGCCCCCTGTTAGAAAGCTCTTTCGGCCAACAACCGAGCAGTGCCCAGATAGCTCAGCTGGTAGAGCACCTGACTGAAAATCAGGGTGTCCGTGGTTCAAATCCGCGTCTGGGCACCAACAGAATCAACGGTTTGCGACGATTCGGCCCCCGAGTCACTTTTTCGAAAGGGACAGAAAAGGGACATCCCGATTTCTAGAGCTCGTAGGTCCTTTCGACATGACGTCGAAGGCGAGATCCCACGGAGGTGATCCCCTATGAAGCTTGTTCCGTTCGTTGCCGCGTTGCTTGCGGTGATTGTGCTCTCCGGTTGTTCCGGTTTGGGCCAGATGCTCCGCGTGCCGACCGGCCCAAATGCGCCGGTCAAGATGCTCTCCGCCAAGCAGGCAGAGGATGTTGTGGCGTTCCGAGGCCTTTCCGCCGGCGAATGTGCTGACGTCGCAGGCGAGCTGTCCGGTTCCAGTTCGTTCATCGCAGGCTGCCTGCTGCCGGTTGCGGTCGGCGGCGATGTGACGTTGCGCATGGTGTTCTGCGCACGACCTGGCCACTACGCTCAATGTAAGGAGTGGGGCTCCAAGGCGTTTCGGAAAGAGATTTCCTTTCTGGGCCCACCGCCGGACTTTGCAGCCGGCGCCGTCTTCGTGCCCTCATCGAAAGACCAGCTCAAAGGGAGGGACATCTAGCCATGAAAGCTCAATCAACCCTCGTGATGCTCGTTCTTCTCGTGTCGGGTATTGGCCTCGTGGGCTGCGACAGAAGCACCAGTACAACAGTCGTACAGCCCGACCTGCCTGCTATCCAGTTTCGCGTCGAGGGCAATGTGGCCCAGATTGACGGATCAGACGCTCTCCAATGCGAGGACCAGAGTTCGCCGCGCGAGTTCATCGGCGCTGTGTCCTTCGAGCTAACTCAGGGCGGCGTCAGGGTGGCGAACGGATTTGCGGAGACCGGTGTCCGTGGGTTGGTGATTCTGACGCTACCGGGGACAGGCAACTTCCAGCTGACACAACGGATCTTCGATTCCGATGGTGTGGCGGTGGGCACCAAGGAATACGCAGTCCGCGTCACCTCGATCGGGTTCGGCTAGTTGGTTGACCGCAGCAATCCGCGCCTAACACGCGGGCAGGTGGTCGCCCTGGCAGCGCTGGTCTTGGCGCAGTGGGCGCTTTGGAACTGGCCGTTGTGAAGAACGATCGCTCGCTAGGACGCTCGCTAGGACTCTTCTGTATGGGCACCTGGGAGGACTCCAGGGGCCTTTCGCGGTCTGATGATGGTGCCATTGTCGAGCTAGCGCGGCGCTACGTTCGCGGCGGTGGTCATGCCGCAATCGCACGGGGGATCGGTACCCGGTTAGGGCTGCTCGGCAAGGTGATGGGCGGCGCTTTTGGTCTTGGAATGAAGGACCGCGTTCGTGACCTGCTCGCCCAAGTGGAGATCGTCGAGCCCGAACACGTCGACATCTTCGGTTTCTCCCGCGGCGCCGGCGAGGCGATGCTGCTCGCCGCTGAGTTGGACCGGTTGGGCAAGCCCGTCAGGTTGATGGGGTTGTTCGATGCCGTGCCACAGCGTTGGATTCCGGGAGTTGGCAATGACGGTATGCCTCGCCGGGCCCCCGGCAATGTGCGCGAGACCGTCCATGCGATGGCTGCCCACGAGTCTCGCCGGACTTTCCCTGTGTACCGGCTTGAGGGTGCGTTGGAGCGCTGGTTCCCTGGACGGCATGGAGATCAGGGGGGCCGATCGGCGATCGTCGGCGGAGATCCCTATCAGGCAGCATTTCGGTGGCTGCTCACCTTTGCTGCCAATACTGGATTGCCGATGGATACCACCGAGGTCTTGCCCCTCGACGGTCTTACAAGCGCTGTTGCCAAAGAGGACCTCGCCTCGAGTCGTCAAGGCGCCTGGCGGAATGGTGATCGCGGCTTTCTAGTGGGCATAGAAAGGCGTCTGCCATGACTTACCCACCAATGCCGGAGGGAGTCGTGTGGCCGAGCGAGAGGGTACTTAAGCGTGAAGGGGTACCGGAGGCCACCGTGCGCCGCGTTGTCGTCGACAGCTCACGGGCAATGTCACGGGCACCAGGGGCGATACTGGCAACGCTCGCCGGGACTAGTGGCGTGGCTGGTCTGGTGGACGCGCTGGGCATTAACCTGTCAGGTATCGATCTCGAGTCGCTAGTCGCGGGAATCCCCAAGGGCGTAATGTTCATCATGGCAGCCGTAGGCTGGGCAATCGTCATTGCAGTGCGAGAGGCCCGGTCGGCTCGCAGGGAGCAATTCCAGGCGACGCTGCGGGTTGAGCTGAAAACCGACCAGGCGCAAGCCGACATCGCCCGTCTGTTGGCCCACATGGACGCCGCGGAAGCGTCCGATGGCTAGGTTCTCGGTCGCCATCGAAACGGTGCTCGCCCATGAGGGGGGGTTCGTCGATCACCCTAGTGATCCTGGAGGTGCCACCAACTGGGGTATCTCGTCACGGTTCCTGCGATCGATCGATGACTCTCGCGATGTCCGCGACCTCACCAAAGACGCCGCTGAAGAGTTGTACTTCGAGCACTACTGGAAGCCGCACCGATACCACTTGCTGGGGTCGCAGGCGGTCGCCACGAAGGCTTTGGATCTAACCGTGAACATGGGGGCCGAGCAGGCTGGCAAGTTGATCCAGCGTGCGTGCATGGCACATGGTGCCAGTCTGAAAGAGGACGGGGTCGTGGGGCCGAAGACGAGAGCCGCAGTTGCCGCGGCGTTCCCCTTGCTGCCGGCGCTCCGCTCTGAGGCTGCGGGGTTCTATCGCACTCTTGTCGCAGGCAAGCCCTCAATGCGGCCGTTCCTCAAAGGCTGGCTTCGGAGGGCCTACTCTTGAGCAAGATGGCCACCGTCAGGGAGTGCGATCGCTGCCATAGGCGGTTCGAGAGCAGGCGCAAGAACCAACGATTCTGCAAGCTCGACCCTGCTGGGTGCTGTCGGGAGTTGTACTGGTCAGAGAGCAGGCGTAAGGCCCTGCCTGCAGGGCTCGGTCGTCGCCGCCCACCAAGGTTCGAGGTCGGACAGACGGTGGCTGACCTGGTGGAGGATCTCCACGGCCTTGGTTTCAAGGGTACGCGGCAGAGCATCGTTGAGTACGCGCTCGAGGAACTCATCGCCCGCGAGATGAAGGGTGTTCGACGTGCCAGTTAGAACCTCCAGACTTTGCCAACGGTGCGGAGACATTGTGCGCGGCAAGCGATGTGGTCCGTGTAGTGCACGGAAGCGAGCGCGGATCGGTTCGCGTCACGCCCGCGGTTACGGCTCGGACTGGGTAGCGTTTCGCGCCTTCATTCTGCGCCGTGACCGGACCTGTCAGAGCAAAGCCAAGTGCGAAGGCGACCCCTCGCGGGAGGTAGATCACAAGGTTCCTTTCAAGGGCCTCGCCGACCCTCTAAGGCTTGACCCCGACAACTGTCGAGGTATCTGCGTGGCCTGCCATCGCCACAAGAGCGTGATGGAAGACGGTGGCTTCGGTAGGAGGCGTAGAGCGCATGCCTGAATTCAAGCCACTGTCTCTTGATGAGGAGTTCGGGGGCCATCGCTTCTTTGCGCGGCGGAGCACATCAGGCGGGTTCGATGTCGAGCGGGTCGACAATCGCCGCGGTGCCGAAGGGAACGCCATGCTTGGGCATGTCGACACCGTCGAAGAGGCCAACGGCCTCATGCAATCGGAGCTCGATCGACTGAGTACGCTGGTTCGGTTCTTCGTGCTAATTCCCAAGGCGCAGACAGTGAGGATTCGCGGTGGCGAAGCCGACCCGAAGATGCTGCAGGGCGTGAAGGGTAGAGGCGACTGGTTCATCAACCTCGTCTTCGACGAACGGTTGCCAGGCGAGCCGGATCTTGAAGCGGCTCGAGCCGCGTTGCCTCCCGGTTCGGTTCAGTTGGTCTCTGGCTACGGGGAGAGTGGTGCCGAGGTCTGGTTCGTGATCGGTCGCCCGGAAACTGGTTCGCGGCAGGCGAGGGGGAGGGGGGCATGAAATACCTGGAGCTGATGGGGCTCGGGACTCCGAGGGAGCGCGAGACACACCGCCGCGAAATTCGACGCGGTTTCGATTTTGGGTCGAATATCGCGGGTCGGGTGGCTTGACGTGGCTCGCGGTCGAAAGCCGAAGCCGACTGCGCTCAAGAAGCTGGCGGGCAACCCTGGAAAGCGGGCTCTCAGCAAGAAGGAACCCAAGCCGAGAGCCGCTTCACGAGTGCCGACGGCCCCCGCGTACTTGTCGACCATCGCTAAGCAGTGTTGGAAGTACTACGCCAAGGAGCTCTACCAGCTGGGCTTGCTCAGCAAGGTCGATCGGTTTGCGTTCGAGGGGTTCTGTCAGAACTACGGTCTCTATGTCGAAGCGGAGAAGGTGCTCGAGACCGAGGACAAAGTGGTGATGACATTCAACACCCTCAAGAAGAACCCCTGGCTTGAGATCAGTCGCAACGCGCGGCTTGATGCGCTCAAGTTTGCTGTCGAGTTCGGCCTGACGCCGTCGGCACGAACCCGTGTAGACGTCGACCCCAACGAAGTGGCAAAGGCCGGCGCCTCTGACAGCGAGTTTGAGAAGTTCAAGAAGAAGAAGGGCCTCGCGATGGGGATCGGGTAGTGGCGGCCAAGCTCACAGATTGGGAGCGCTGGGCTCGGGATGCAACCACGGGAAAGATCGTCGTGTGCGAGAAGGTCCGACATGCCTGCGAACGGTTTCAAGACTGGAAGCGGCGTAGCGCTGAACTCGGTATCTACCTCGACTACGCAGAGGTGGACGCGGCCATCCACTTCTATCGGTTGTTCAGGCACTGGAAGGGTGAGTGGGGTCCCTCACCCGAGCATCCGCGCGGGCAGCCCTTCATCCTCGCCCCTTGGCAACAGTTCTTCGTTGCCAACGTGGTGGGTTGGAAGTGGGTAGCCAATGGCCTCCGTGTGATCAGAACCGCGTTGCTGCTTGTTGGGAAGAAGAATGGCAAGAGCCACATGATCGGCCCCTTGCTGATCTTGCTCACCTTCTTCGACGGTGAAGCTGGCGCTGAGGGGTACGTCTGTGCTGCCAAGAAAGAGCAGACGCGCCACGTGTTCGAGACCGTTGAGAAGATGGTGAAGTCGAGCCCGGATCTCCGGCGCATACTTCACACTGGCCGCAACACGATCTATGTCGACGAGGGTTCACGCCTGACCGCGATCGCGTCGGACGCGAGCCTCGAGGACGGTGCGAACACTGCGACCGCAGGCGTCGACGAGCTCCATCGGATGAAGAACCGCAAGCTGCTCGATGTCATCGAGGGTGGCACCGCGGCGCGCCGTCAGTCTTCAGTCATGAAGACGAGCACTGCCGGCGAGTACTCGCCCGAAAGCGTTTGCTACCAGGAGTACGAGCTCGCGACCAAGATCCTCCTCGGCGAACTCGACATCATGACGTCGTTCAATCTGATCTTCGAACTCGACAAGGGCGAGACCGAAGACGATTCGGATACCGATGACGATTGGACAGACGAGGCCAACTGGATCAAGGCCAACCCGAACATTGGAATCAGCCCGAAGATCGAGTTCTTGCGCGATGAGTGCGAGAAGGCAAAGTCCAATCCCGACAAGGAAGAATCGTTCAGGCGGTTGCATTGCAACGAGTGGGTGAACTCGGTAAGACGCGGGATCAGCTCGAAGCTGTGGAAGCGGTGTGGCGGCAAGCTCCCAACGGATCTTGAGTCGTTGCCGTGTTACGCAGGCCTCGATCTTGCGCACACGCAGGACTGCAGTTCGCTAGTGATGGCGTTCCCGCGCGAGTCGGGCGAGGTCTACATCCTCGGCAAGCACTGGATTCCTGAAGACAACATCGTCGTGCGTAGCCGTAGGGACAAGGTCCCCTATGCGCAGTGGCGCGATCGCGGCTTGATTGAGGTGACCAGCGGCAACACCACCGACTTCGACACGATCCGAAAAGATATCGTCGCGCTTTCGGAGACCTACGACTTCAAGTGGCTGGCCTACGACCCACGGTTGGCAACCCAGATGGCTACTCAGCTCGACGGTGATGGCGTGCCAATGGTGGAATTCCGGCAGAGCTACGAGAACTACGCCGAGCCCGTTGAGGAGTTCGAGCGGCTCATGCTGTCGACCCAGCTCAGTCATGGCGGCGATCGAGTGCTTCGCTGGATGTCGTCGAACCTGGTCTTCCGCAAATCTCCGGATGGCTACCGCCGCCCCGACAAGGAGCGCAGCTTCGAACGCATTGATGGGATGGTGGCCATGCTGCAGGCGATCGCAGGCATCCACAAGGCTGAAGAGGTAGACGAGGACCCCTACAGCGCGGGCGAGGGGATCGTCATATGAGAGCGCGAGTGAGCCGAGTGATTATGGCCTTGGTTTGGCCCTTCATTTTCGTCGCTGCCAGAACCGCGCTGTGGTTCGAGGGTGACGGCCGCGCAGATGCCGTCCAGTGTCTCATCGGTCTTGCGGTCTTCGCAGTTGCCGGCGAGCTCGGCTATCGGTGGGTTGCCGGTGCCGGCGCAGCACTCAGTTTTCCTGTTGTCGTTCAAGCCACTTGGAGACGCCCGTGATCCTTCGCCAGCTAATGCAGTCCGCTCCGAGAACCGAGAACCTCGGCCACCCATCCAGCCCCGGCGCCGCGTGGTTGACCATGCCCGATACCCATGCGGGCGTCGACGTCAACGACAGCAACGCTCTGACCTGCTCGGCGGTGTTTGCTGGCGTGCGTCTGATGGCAGGTACCGCGGCGCAGCTTCCGCTGAAGGTCTATCGGCGCAGGAAGGGCGGCGGCTCGGAGGTGGCCCGCGATCATGAACTCGCCGAACTGCTCTCGCTCTCTCCGTCGCCCGAGCAGACGTCAGTAGTTCAACGCGAGCAGTTCCACGCTCGGAAGATTGTCTTCGGCAACGGCTATCAGGTCATCACCCGACGGAACGGCGCTGCGGATGCGTTGTGGCCGGTGCACCCGGATCGTGTTCAGCTCAAACGGCGCCGCAACGGTGACCTCTACTATGAGATCAGCAGTTCCAATGGCGGTGGCAAGCCGCGGGAGTATCGCCCTCGCGACGTGATCCATGTGCCCAACATGCCCATCAATGGCCTGCAGGGGATCGGCTTGGTCGATGTCGCGCGCCAAGCGATCGGGATGGCGCTGGCAGCAGAGAAGCACGGTGCGCTGCTCTTCAAGAATGGTGCGCGGCCGAGTGGGATTCTGAAGACGGCCAGCACTTTCAAGGACAGAGCGGTCGCTACGAAGAATATTCGCGAGATGTGGGAGAAGGCCCACGGCGGTGAGAACCAGCATCGTGTTGCGGTCTTCGATTGGGGCCTTGAGTGGCAAGCGTTGGGATTCACTTCAGAGGAAGCCCAGTTCTTCGAACTCCGCGGCTTCCAGGTCGTCGAGGTGGCGCGGTTCATCGGTGCGCCACCGCATCTTCTGCAGCATCTGGATAAGGCGACCTTCAACAACATTGAGGAGCTCGGCGCCGCGTTTGTTCGATACTCCCAGATGCTTCCGTTGGTGCAGTACGAACAGGAACTCACGCGAAAGTTGATCGCTCCGGAGGAACGGCATCGCTACTTCATCAAGCACAACGTAGATGCGCTCGTGCGCGGCTCGATGGAAACCAGAGCCAAGTTCTACGAGGTCGCCGGGCGTGTGTTCATGACCCCCAACGAGATCCGCGGAAAGGAAGATCTACCGCCGATGGAAGGCGGCGACGAGATTCAAGCGGAGCTGAACCGGGCTCCGCTTTCTCAGAGTGCTCGCCAAGGCTACGAGGCCCTCGTGGTCGACCAGTTGGTGCGTAGCTCCAGACGTGAGAAAAGCGGCCTCCAGAGCACGATTCAGAAGTCGCTGCCCCAAGGCGTAGATGCCTGTGAACGAGAGTTCGAGCGCTTCCTTGCGGGCCAACGCGAGTTCATGACGACTACATTCGACTCGTTGATCGGCCTAGGTGAGGAGCTTGGGATCGAGTTCGGCGCGGGGCTAGATAGCGCCGCTGCCATTTCGACTTCGTGGGTGAGTTACTCGCGCCGAGTCCTCCTCGACGCGTTGCACTCACCAGAGCCGGCTGCCGCGCTCGAAGAGTGCCTAGCGACGTGGTCCAGTCGCCCCGCCGGATTCGCAACCTTCCAACTGTTTCCAGAGCCAGACCAGGAGAGCCACGATGCAGCCGCATGACATCCCAGACACGCCCGAATGCTTCAGGTCCCACATGGGAGCCTGGGCCATCGAACCGACGTTTCTCGAGACGGCTCTAGCCCAGGTTCAGAACGGCACCTTCAAGCCGCAGCAAGGCGGGGATGGCGATCGCAGTGGCGTTGGCAGCTACCAGCTACTCGACGGCGGGATTGCTGTAGTCCCGATCCTCGGCGCGATGCAGAAGGGTTCGTCCAAGTACGGTGGGTGCTCCACGGTCAAGGCGCGACGCCAGTTGCGCTCCGCGTCTCGTGATGAGGAAGTCAACGCGATCTTGCTTCACGTCGACTCACCAGGAGGCACCGCCGTCGGCACCTACGAGTTCTCGGAGGATGTGAAGGCCGCTGCCGCAGTGAAGCCCGTGTACGCCCAGGTGAGCGACCAGGCAGCCTCTGCGGCCCTCTTCGCGATCGCCCATGCAACCGAGATTTCGGCCAACGCGCCCGCCGAGCTCGGCAGTGTAGGCACGATCGCCTACCTCTATGACACGTCGAAAAAGTTTGAGAAGGACGGTGTGCGGCTTCACGCGATCACCACTGGCGCCTACAAGGCGGTCGGGCTTCCAGGCCGGGAGGTCACCGAGTCAGATATCTCCTATGTCACTGAGATCGTGGAGCGGCACAGCGGGTTCTTCGTTGGAGCGCTGCAGCAAGGCCGCGGTTTGACCGAGGCTCAGGTGAAGGAGCTCACTGATGGCCGTATGTTCAGCGTCGAGCGGGCCCAGGAACTCGGCATCCTCGACACGGTCAGATCGATGGACGAGACGCTCGAGATGATCCGCAGCAAACACTCGCCGAAGGAAGAGCCCGCCGGTGTCGAGGGTCTCAGCCAGACTCAGCGGCTCCACATGGAGACCGAGATCGAGTTGCATTCCTGACCGCTGTTGGTTAGGCTGCGATTGACTTGATATCACGCAGCGCTGAGAGCCCCGCGTAGGGGTGGGACCCGAGTAGTCATCCGATCAAAGCGTTGCGGGGTGAGAGCCCGCCAGTTTCGACGATGATCCGGCGCCGCCCTCGCCAGGCAAATGAATGACACACGTTCATCTGCCGGCGGGCGGCGCTTTGTGTATCTGTTAGCTGTCCCCGGCACAGGGAGGCAGCAAACACATGTCGAAGAGAGCAGAATCAACCGGGTATTTGGAGCAGCGTCACGAGGCGCTCGAAGCCGCTCGGCAGATCACCAGGACGGCGTTGGACGCGGATCGCGAACTGACTGGCGAGGAGGCGTCCCAGCGAACGGCGCTCGTCAATCGCGCACAGGAGCTGAAGCAACTCAGTGACCTGACCCTCGAGCAGGCGGCGCCGAACTCCGACGCCCTGGACGCGACGCGTCCCGATCCAGATGCGATGGAGCCGACCAGTCGCACCAACTCGGTAGACCAGTTGGTGGAGAAGGGGCGCGAGAACATGCAGAGCCTCTTCGATGGCCGCGAGACCGGAACCATCGACGAGCTGCGCAACATGCGAGGCTCTGACGCCGGTACCGTGCACTGGGCCCCCCAAACCGCGATCACCGCAACGCCGGAGTACGCGAGCGCGTTCTACTCAGCCATGGCTGGCGCGGAGATCACTGCTGACCAGCAAGCCTTGCTTGACGTTCCTCGACAAGCGGCCGACAACTTTCTTTCCGCAGACGACACGCGCGCCGGAGTCCTCACTCCGCCGATGAGCCTCATCGCCGGAATCTTGAAAGCGCGCGACGCCGCGCTTCCATTGAGCGCACGGATCACCAAGAAGCTCGTTCGCGGCGCCGAGTCGCTAGGCAAAACGCGGCGGGCTGCGAAGGCCTCTACCTTCAAGTGGGGCAGTGAGACCACTAGGCCAACCAAGGATGAAGCCTTGGGCTATGACCGCAGAGTGCTCACTCCGCAGCATTGGTCGTCCGCGGTGCAGATCGGTCGGGTGCTTCTGCGCCGCGGCTTCCTCAACATCGAGAACGAGATCATCGGCGAGGTCAAGATCGATATCGCCGAGGGAATTGAGCAGGCCCGCATCACCGGCGATGGCAACGGTAAGCCACTTGGCCTGTTCACCGCCTCCGAGAACGGCATCACCTCCGCCCGAGATGTGGTCGCAGGAACGACCACGCTTCCAACGTGGGAGGGCATCACGAAGGCGAAGTACCTGGCCCTCCGCTACTGGGGTTCGGGTGAGTACTTGCTTGCCCCTTCCGCTCACGAGGCGTTGGCGGTTGATGCGGACACCACCGGTCAGCCGCGCTGGCGTGAGTCCACGCGCGCTGGGGAGCCCGACCGCTTCGCTGGGCGGCCAGTCGATCTGCACGAGTTCTTCCCGAACACCGTTGCGGTCGATGCCTACTTCGGCATGTTCGCGGACTTCTCCTACTTCTGGCAGGCCGACGATCTCGACATGGAGATCCTCCGCGACATCGACATCCACAACAACGTGGTTGACGTCGTCGTGCGCGGCGCGACCGACGCCATGCCGATGCTCGAGGAGGCCTTCGTTCGCCTCAAGTACGCGGCTTCGTAGTCGCTCGTCTGACCTTCTCTTCCAAACACACTGAGGAAAAATGAAATGCAGATTCTCAGCAACATGACGGCGGTCCATGACGCGATCGCCGCCGCGGCTTCGGGCACCTCCGATGTCAACGGCAACGTCATCGCCATCGACGGTGCCCAGGGCGCCGAGTGCGTCGCTCTCTTCGGTACGGCCGCTGCCGGCGGACTCAAGTGTCAGACAGGCGACCAGCCCGACGGGTCGGACATGACTGATCTTGAAGGCAGCTCTGTAGATGCAGCGGCGGGCGAAACGCTCGTCCGCTTGTGCGTCCACAAGTTTCCGTCCGGCAGGAAGCACCACCGATTCGTCGCTCGACGGCCTTCAGCGACCACTCTCGTCGGTGCCACGTCGCACCGCTACGGCCTGCGTCAGCAGCCCCCAGCCGATGCACAGACCGAAGGCACCACCAAGGTGGTGGTGTCCGCAGAGGACGGCGCGGCCTAGCGCCGCTGCGGTGCGGCCGGTGACTCCAAAGGGAGGTTGGTGACTCGACACACGGTCGCCAACCTCCGCTCCGTTCTAAGTCAAGAAAGGACATCAAAAGTTATGCAAGTGAAGTTGATTCAAACCTTCGCCACCGCCGAAGTGGCAGCCGGTCCCGGCGATGTGATCACTGTTGCGACCAAGCTCGGTAAGGCGTTGGTAGCGAGTGGTGACGCGGTCGAGTTCGAGCAGCCCAGGCCCACCAAGAAGAAGAAGGTTGCTGCAAAGCCTTCGAAGAGGAGTAGTCCGCGCAAGTGATCCGGGTTACACAGAAGGCCACCGCTACCAGTTGGATTTCAGTCGCAGAGATTGAGTCCAGGCTGAAAGACACCGACTCCACCTCGGAGGAGCTCGGTGCTCTTGCTGTGCTTGCTGCAAGTGGCTTGGATCAGATCCTCGGTCGCCCTGCTGCCTTGCAGGGCTACGAGGTCCACTCGGTTGGCGATGACATTCACAACAAGACGCTCTATCTGCCCCGGTTCCCTGTGGACCCAACAAGCATCACTGTGGCGATCCGCGGCGAAGTCGTGACCGACTGGACATGTGCTGACCCCTCGGAGGGACGGTTGTTTCGCAGTGCCGGTTGGCCGACTGGGGATGAGTACGACGCGGCCGGTGTGCCGCTGATTAGTGTGAGCATGGGTAGGGCCGGATTCGTGGTTCCGGATCAGTCAAAGGGGGCATGGGGGGCATCGACCGCCTACGCGGTTGGTGACTGGCTGCGTCCTCTGGACCCCTCCGTGTCGCCGCTGCTCTTCCTCTGTACCGTCGCAGGAACCAGCTCCGCGTCTACTGAACCCACGTGGCCCAGCACGCCTGGCGAAGAGGTCGCTGGCAACGGAGCCCTGCGTTGGAAGGGCTATGAGGTCGAAGAGCTGCCGGACGTTCTCCGCGCTGCTGCGTACTTGACTGTTCGTGAGTGGGATGAGGATCGGCCCGAAGGCTTGATGTCTTTCCGGTCTGGTGCCTTCTCCGAGCAGTATGCGCGAGTCGCTGAATCTGCGGTTCCGATGATCGCGCGTGAAGTTGTAGCTGGGTACCGGCGATGACCAGGTATCAGGCCAAACGCATCAGTCGGTTGATCCGTCGCTTTGGGGGAGGTGGCAAGGCCACTCTCGCGCGCCTAAACAACCTCACCGCAATGGCCGGGGCCCCGAGTCTTGTGCTTGCTGCTCCAGTCGCGCTGAACGACGTTCAGATCAGCATTTCCGCGCCTGGTCTCGGTGGCAGCCTCGCCGCTGGGTTCCCGGTTGCGATCGATGGGGACCCACAGGCGTACTTAACCACGGAAGCCGCCGATGTGAGTGGTGGCACCGTTGTCCTTCCGATCGCGCCGCTCGCGACCAAGGCCTCCGGCGCAGGCGCTGGAGTGACAGTTCCCACCGAGATCGTTGCTACGTTCTACCGGCAGCGTGATGTGTCCACCACCGACCGCCGAGGCGACAGCGTTGTCGATCGAGCGGTTGTGCACCTAGCCGCTGCTGATGACCAGCTCTTTAGCCCCCGGGCTGGCGACACCTACCGTGAATCTGGCTACGAGGATGAGCGCGTCGCTCAAGTCTTTGACCTTGCACCCGGTAGTCGGCGTTTGGCGGCGACAGTACATCTCGGGGAGGCGGCATGAGCAAGGCAACTTCGCTAGCTGCCTTCGCTCCAGCGGTCACAGCGTTTGGCGACAAGGTAACGGATGCAGCTCAGAACGTAGTGACTGATCGTGCGTCTCGTGTTTTCCTGCCGCGCCTGAAGAAGGACTCGCCGAAGCTGACAGGTGGGCTACGTGCATCCCTCGAGCGGCAGAAAGCCGCGGACGGCTGGATAGTTGGGAGTACCAGCATCGTGCCCGCCATCGTCCTTCCGGGTCGCCGAGAAGCGGTACGGAGCGGTCGAATCGTCGGGTCTGAGCAGACTCCAAAGAACGTGGTCCAGCGCGCTCGCCGCAACTTCCGTCGCGAGCTCGCACGTGTCGAGAAACAGGAAGTTGGGAAGTACTTCAAGTCATGAAGATGACCGAACTACTCGTGGTCACTACCACCCTTCTGCAGGGCTGGTCGGCATGCCCAATCTTCGCTGGCAACCGCGAAGTCAAGCTTCCGGCGGCGTCCGGAGATCGCAACAGCCCCGCATCGATCGTTGAGTGGGAACTTGAGGCGGAGGAGTGGGACCGTGAGAACTCAACCCTCGACGGTTCCAGGTGCTACCGCGGTCATATCTCGTTCTTGGTCGCCGTCGACGTCGACGGTGGGCAGTACGTGATGGCTGAGCGGATCGAAGATCTTGAGGCGATCTTCATTGCGGCGGACGAGCCCGGAGTGACGTTCTTGGCCGGTGATGTCGGTGAGATGACTGAGCTCGGAACCCACGCGGTTCGTGAACTCAAAGTTCCCTATCTGCGCTTCCAGGAGGCCGCATGAAACTGAAGATGCTTAAGAAATGGGGGCGCTTCAAGAAGGACGCGTCCGTCACCGTGCTCGTTCCCGGCACGAAGAACGAGGGTTCTTGTGTCGACATCAAGCGGGCGCAGCAGCTCGTAGATGACGGGTTCGCCGAAGGTACCGGTGCGATGAAGCCTCAGCGTCCGGCACGCACCAAGCCGAAGGGAGGCGAGCGTGGCCGATAAACGCATCCACAAGAAGAACCTAACCGTGGTTCTGGGTGGTCTGGATCTGACTCCGTACGCGAACCGTGTGGAAGTGGACCCGACTCTGCAGACACCCGACAGCACGACCCTTGACGACGAGGCCCATCAGTTCGAAGCCGGCCTGTTGGATTGGAAGTACTCCGCTGATGGATTCTTCGAGGCGGCCACAGCAGACCCGCACTCGTTCTTGCGCACTCTGACGGCCGCTCCATTGATCATTGCCGACGGGCGCCCGGCAGCACCCGGCGCGCTGGCTCTTGTCATCGACGCCACCAAGAGCAAGTTTGGCCAGGTCATCAAACTCGGTGATCTATGGGGCTTCAAGGTCGAAGGGATGGCAAAGCGCCGAAGCGGTTGGGGCAACCTGATTGATCGCAACGCCGCCCTCAATGCAAGCGGCCAGAGTTCAGAGATTGTGCTTCCTGCCATCGCTGAAGGTGAGGAGCTGCTGCTTGTCCAGGCCGTGCACGGCGGTACGGCGGGCACTCTCGATGTGGTGGTCCAGAGCGATGAAGCTGGCTTCCCATCACCGATCGCTCGAGCGACCTTTGCTCAGGTTGCAGCAGCCGCCGCACCGACCTTTGAGATTCAGCGCGTTCCGGGGCCAATCACCGATACGCGCTGGCGCAATGACTACACCGTAACCGGCGGTGGCGATTGGGGACTCACCCTCGCCGCAGCCATCGTCTAGGAGTACGAAAAATGGCAGACAAACTGGTAATTCTGAACGGCTACTTTGAGCTGGACGGGACCCCCTATTCTGACGAGATCGAGTCGAGCGACTTGAACTCAGATCTCAACAACCCCAACTCCACCACATTCGGTGACGCGGGGGTTTCGACCTTCGAGCCTGGTCTCGAAACGAATCAGTGCAGCGTCGGTGCTGTGTTCAACAAGGACATGAGCACGGGTCTCCATCCGTATCTCCGCGCCAACAAGGGAACCAAGGTGACGGCCAAGGTTCGTGCGAGCAACGCCGCTGAAAGCGCTTCCAACCCCACCGCCTCGTTCTCGGTCATCGTTCCGGCGATCGGCTTGACCGCGTCGGGCGTGGGCGAGGTCCACAAGAAGTCACTTACCTTCACGGTGAGCGGCGCACTGACCTGGACTCCGTAGGGCGACATGGATCAAAACCGCCTAACCAAGCTCCAGGCCCGATTGGGTGTCTCGACCGGTCTCGTCCGAGTCGAGGACCCGTTCGGTGTGGGGCTGGTGCTCAATTGTCTTCCGCTCAACTCGCCGCAGTATCAACGCTTCGTCCAGACGGCTTCGGGAAGCATCCTGTCGATGCGCATCATGCAGTCGGTGCAGCAGAAGCTCAAACTCGACGCGCTGACCATGGGTCCCGGTAGTGACGAGTCATCAGGACCGCCCGAGGTGCCTGACATCAACGCGCTGGTCATCGCCGAGTTCGAGGGCTACAGCACCGACCAAAAGGCCGAGGCCGCGGAGAAGGAGGCCGAGCTTGAGCTTCAGAGCCTGTGTCTACTTGTCCAGAGCTGGGAAGGCCACACCTACGAGGACGGTGAAGAGGTCAAGTGCACGGATGAGGAGAAGCGGAATCTCTTCACCGACGCCACGAAGATCCCGAGCGGAACTCACGGTGCCGGTCGCACAGTCGGGAGCGTCCTTAGCAAGCACGTGCTGCAACAGCTTCAGATTACGGAGATGCATCGTGCACTTGAGCGAGCGACCGTGGCAAAAAACTCCGAGAGCTCGTCCGGTTCAGATTCGCCCGCGCCAGCAAGTTAGAGCGGGACTCGGTTCGCGAAGAACTGGACGAGCAGGCAGAGGAGAAGAGAAGGGAGCAGCCACATCTCACCCGCGATGAGATCGACGCAGGCCTCCTGGATCTAGACCCACCACCGCCCCAGACCGCTCAGGCGATGTTCGCCTACATGTGGCACTCGAAGTTGGGGCGTGATTCGGAGGGTCGCACCCTTTACCGAGAGGTCCAGGCAGTTCTCGATCGCCAACAGATCCACGACCCCGACGAGCGCACCCTCTATGAGGACTTGATCTCGGCAATCGATGCCGAGCGGTTGACCATCAGAGCCGAGTCAAGAAAGACCAAGTAACGAGACCATGGCCACCCGCCGATACACAATCTCGATCCTGATCAAGACATCAGGGTCGAAACGCGCCAAGCGCGACATCGGCGAGCTCGGCGGTGCTGCGGGGAAGGCCGCCCAGGGCGTGGACCTGGTCAAGGCCGGCATGGCGGGTCTTGGCGCCGCTGGTGTGATCGGCGGGGCGTTGATCGCGAAGCGCGCCGTTTCTGGGATCGTCTCGGAACTCCTTGAGTACGGTACCGCTACCGAAGTCTTGAAGGCTCGCCTCGAGACGGTCGAAGGGAGCCAGGCGAAGGCCAACGCTCGCTTCAAACAACTCGCCGACTTTTCCGCTTCCACCCCCTTCCAGCTCGAGGGCGTTACCAACGCGTACATCCGCCTGCAGAACGTCGGCATCGAGGCCACCGAGCAGCGCCTGCAAGCCTTTGGCGATACCGCCGCCGCGAACGGTCGATCGCTCGAAGACTACGCCTCGGCAGTGTCTTCGGCCACCGTGGGCGAGATGGATGCCCTCAAGTCGTTCGGCATCTTGGCCAGTCAGGAGAAGGACAAGGTCACATTCACTTTCAAGGGAATGAAGACCGAGGTCGGGCGCAATTCGGATGAGATCGTCGAGTACCTGACGAGCCTGGGCGAAACGAACTTTTCCGGCGGCATGGAGCTGCAGTCGAAGACCGTCGTTGGTCTGACCTCAACGATCAAGGACCAGTACGCGCAGATGGTCTCGGGCATCTACGAGGCTGGCTTCGACGACGTCGTCAAGGGCGTCCTCACCGAGGTGAGCGAGGCGCTGACGTTCCTGCTGAAGCACCAGGACAAGATCCAGGCTGGATTCTCCGAGGGCTTCGGCATCATGGGCGGCGCCGCCCTCCGTTTCGGCGAGATCACGACCGGTATCTATGCGTCCGTTACTAGCGGGACCGCCTCGGTGCTCGGTGTTCTTGGTCGAGTGGTTCCAAGCTTCAAAAAGCTCGCCGAGGGTATCGAGGAGTCGTCCGATCTGGCCGAGACCGCTAAGGAGAAGATGCAGGACTGGCGAGGGGAACTCGAGTCGTGGCGCTCAAGGAAGCTTGTCGACATTTTCACCGACCAGGCCGATGGTGCCGACGATCTCAAGAAGAACGCTTCGGGTGCGACTACAACCGTCGCCGCTCTCGCCAATGAGGTCCAGCGTCTGACGGCTCAAGGTGCCGCGATCGATCGCCTCGCCGTCCGCATTGCCGAACTCCAAGACCTCGCCAACCGCGGGCTCGAGGTCACCCCGACTGAGGATGCCTTCTTCGAACTGATCGGGCCGCGTCGCGATGCCATTAGTGACGAGCTCGGTGAGGATCGGTACAAGCAGCTGGTCGAGAACATCGCCGCCAACTTCGAAGACGAGATGTCGAAGGCCGCCAAGTCCTCGAAGCGGGAGATGCTCAAGCACTACACCAAGGGTGCACAGGAAATCGGCGACATCACCGAGCGAGAACTCGAGGATGCGGTCGACCGGAGTGCGGACCATTGGGAGAGCGCGTGGGGTGGCGTGGTGCGGAGTCTGTCGGGCCTCATCGACAACATGCTGGCGGCCGCAAGCGAAGAGGTCCAACTCTTGGCTGGTGTGATCTCAGGCGTCGCTCAAGGGTATGCCGACTACAAAGAGGGCGGAGGCACCGGCGGATTCAGTGATTTCTTCAGCCAGGGTAGCGGGGGAGGTGGCTACGGGGATGTGGTGTCGGCAGTTGGTGGGTACTACATCAACGACACCTTTGCGGGCGGTGGCCAAGGCAAGTACGGAGGTGAGCTCTCAGGGACGTACAGCCAAGAGGGCCAACAGATCGGCGGTGCGTTCGGAGGGGTGTGGGGGTTCTATGGTGCTGCGATTGGCGCCTTCATCAAAAAGGGTGCGGACGAGGCGACCGCCCGCCTTGCGGGCCTGGGAACGGATGAGTTTTTCTCCGAGGTCTCAGCTGACACCCCCGGTCTCGAGCAGACGATCTCCGCTCTGACCGCGACCATCAGCGAGACGTTCGGCAACGCTGTGCGTGCAGCCGGCGGCAAGGTGCTGAGCTCCCCAGAGATCGGCCTCACGATCCGCGACGACCTGATCACCGTCATGGTCAACGGCGCTGAGTACCAGGCCGCGAGCATTCAGGATGCTGTCTATTTTGCGCTGGTAACCGCCTTCAATGAGAGCGAGATCTCGGGGGTTGCCCCTGAAGTACTCCAGGCGATGACCTCGAATCTGCGCCGCACCGCCGACGAGTGGGTGCAGGACGTGCAGATGACTCAGGCGATCATCGACTACAACCTGGGTCAGACGACCATCGCCGCGAGAGATACCGGCAGTGGTCTGGATCAAATGCGCGAGCGGCTGGTCGCCTTGGGCGTCGACATGGGCGAGTTCAATATGTTCGCGGCTGCCGAGTGGCAGAACATGCGTGACTCGATCCTTGGCACTGAAGAGAGCTTCGAGGAGAAGATCAAGCGCCAGCAAGAGGAGTTCAACGCTGAGCGCGCCCGTCAATACGAGGCCTACGAGGAAGAACTCGCCGCTCTCGTCGAGCAACTAGTCGAGGCTGTGGGCACTGACGAGCTGAAGAGCATGTTCGCTGATGCGGGCGTGCAGTTCGGCGAGGTCACGTCGCTCGCAAGTGAGGATCTGCTCCGGCTCGCGGGTGCGGTTACGACTTTCGGCGGAATCTCGGGGGCCACTGCGGAGGAAGTGCAAGCCAAGATTGATGCGCTCCGCGGCGCTCTGGAGAGCCTTCCCGATGCCATCTCAGACGAGGAGGTTGACGCTGCGATTGATGGCCGTGGAGGTGCTCGCCGCGGCGGCGGCCGCAACATCCGTGAAGAGATTGCTGAGTGGCGTGAGGCTGTTTCACGGTTGGGCGAGGACTTGGGACCGGTCAGTTCCCAGCTCGAGCAGATCGCGGACTCCTACAACGCGGAGATCGAGCGGGGCCTTCGCCTCAAACAGTCGATCGACGACCTGGTCGCCGCTCGAGACGCCGAACTCGAGCGAGTGCGCGACGATTCGTGGGGGGACTTCGTCAAGGACTGGATCGTCTGGACCCACAGTCTTGGCCCCTACGAGCAACAGCGAATCGCGGCCGGCGAGGAAGCTGACCGCATGCGAGAGCGCCTTCGCGACCTCGGTGCCGCGGGTGCGGTCGCCGCGGACGTTATGGAAGACCTTTTGCAGACAGCGGGCGAGGAAGCTTGGCGTCACGCCAACGCGTGGGTGCAGGACTTCACGAACGGTTTTCTGCTCCAGATCTATGGCTACCTGGGGGACACAGAAGCTGCCGCGGAACTGCAGTGGGAGTTGAGCAAGGCCGAGCTCGAGGCGAAGCGAGAGCAACTGAGGATTGCTCTGGCAGATGGCCACCTCACACAAGAGGCGTTTGATCGCATCTCGGGTCTAGTTGACCAGGTGATCGCGGCCGGCCCGGCTGCCAGCGGCGCCTATGCTGCTGCGAATGACTTCATGAATAGCTTTCTCGTCCAGCTCTACGGCTACCTCGGTGACTCGGAGGCTGCTGCGGCGCTGCAGTGGGAGTTCACCAAGGCAGAGCTCGAGGCCAAGCGAGAGCAGCTGAAGATTGCCTTGATCGCTGGGCACCTCACCCAGGAGGCGTACGATCGGATTTCAGATCTGGTTGACCAGGTGATCGCGAACGGTCCACCGGTAGTCGCACCTCCGCTAGCGAACGACGGAGGAGGTGGTGGTGGTGGCGGTGGGCCCAGTGGCCCATCCATAGCTGACCTTGCGCGGGATTACCGCCGCGAACTTGAGCGCGCGGCATCAGCAGGCTTTGGGAGTCTCAACGAACTCCGAGCTCGGTTCCAAGAACTCTTTGATGAGCGCCCGTACTTCGTTGCGCTAGACGAATGGCAAGAGTCCCTCGATCTTGCCGTCGACGCGTTCCGCGAGCGTTTGCTCGAGCCGATTCGCCAACTACGCGACGACATCCTTACCGATCCCAATGGCGGGCTGAGTGGCCGCGACCAGTTCGATGCCGCTCGCGATGCCTTCCAGGACATCGCCGCTCGCATCAGCGCTGGAGATGTGTCGGCACTTGAGGAACTGCCCGGCATCGCCGCCGCATATCGTAACGCTGGCCGCGACTACATAGGCAACAGCGCCTTGGGTCCGTTGGAGCAACAGATCCTTGCGCTGCTAGATCTCGCCGAGAACCTTGAGATCGATGCCGGCGTTGCAGGCGGGCAGGTCTTCGTCAATGGCGTTCCCCCAACCGGTTCAGGCCCGCTTGGTTCGAGCGCTTTCGACGCTGGCGTGTCGGCTCTTCAAGCCAGCTACGAGCGCGTGGGGAACGACAATCTTGCCGAGCTTCGGGCTACTCGGAACGAGATTCGAGGCCTCCGCGACGACCTCATTGATCACTTTTCCGACCTCACCTTGGAGCGTGCATCGTGAGCGCTCGGTGGTTCGCGATTCTTCACCCGTACGACCCCGCGATCGGTGCCGAAGTGCCGCTCTACATGTCGACCCATGGCCTGAAAACTGCTCCGGACGACGATCCACCAAACGTCTCATTCGATCCACGACTGGTCAGTGGACCCACCATCACGCAAACGCTATGGACAGGCGGGCGGTTGGGTGGTGGGAGCTCTCCGGAGATTGGCAATCTCAGCTTTCAGAACGCCGACCGAAAACTGGACGATGATTGGCGCCGCTATCGTTGGCTCGGCCGCAAGGCGATCGTCGGCCAGCATGAAGTGGGGCAGTCGTTGAGTTCTGCGATCGCGGGTGCGGAGTACGTGGGAGTCACTGGCCAGCTTGGACATGGCGATCGCAAGTTGATTCTCCCCTTGAAGGGCAAATCAGTGGTGCTCGATCGGCCCGTTCAGACCAAGCGGTTCGGCGCTCATGCGCGCGCCCTCAGGCTCAACGACGCAGTCACGACTGACCGCCTCGGCATGCCGCTCGAGACGAACCCCGCGCCCTGGCCCGAATGGACAGTTGAGTGTTGGGTGATGGCCCGCGGGCTTCCCTCGTCTGGCAGCACCCGTAACGGACTGTTCTTCTTCAATGACACCTCTCCGCAGGCGTCGATGTCCTGCTACTACGCTGGCAATCTCTCGTCGGACTATCGCGGCGTGTGGTTCGCTGGAACGTTCTGGAATGACTACCCGCTGGCAGACGGAGTGTGGCGCCACCTCGCGCTCCGGTATCGGTCCCAGGAGGTTTCCATCGTTGTGGACGGTGAACTCGTGGCTGAGGGCACGATCTCCCGAGATCACGCTGCCGCCGTTGCCGGACCGTGGCTAGTTGGAGATTTCGACGGGACGGGCGACTACGCGTTCGACGGAGCCGTCTCAAGGGTAAGGGTCTGGTCGAGTGCGCTGGAGCTGTCAGACATCCGTGCACGGATGCTGAACGGGTTGTCCGGCGGAGAGCAGCATCTCATCGGAAGCTACCCGATCCAGGACGGGACCGACGTCCTTGGCACAGATGACGAGTTTGTCTTCGATGAGGCCGTTGAGCCACTCGGACCTGGGAGCGGTCAGATCGTCGGGTCGCCCTCGTGGATCGACACCGGCGAAGCCGTCGATGCGAGTCTCTACGGAACCGAGAAACTTCTTCCGGTTGGCAACTGCCCGCTCTTTGCACCCGATTTGGCTGACCCGACCATCGACCTCTACCGTGTGAGCTCGGATGCGCACCGTGAAGTTCGTGTTTTCGAGGGTGGCAGACAGTTGACCGGGACAGAGCCTGTGGACACGTCAGGCGGTGGTCTCCTCATCCCGGCTGACAGTGCTTTGGATTTTGGTGTTGGCGATACGCGGAGCGTTCTGATCGATCTCGAGGTGAACGACCTGTCGTCGGACGGAAAGCTACTGCATGCGGCCAATGGGACGGTTCTGTGGGACTGGGTTCTTGCGACCGACGGCAGCATCTCCCTCACGATGACCACTAGCCTCGGCGGATCGAAAACCCTCACCTCGCCCGTTGGGATCATCGCCGTCGGCGGTCGCTACCGCATTCTGGTGGCGCTGCGATACGCGCGATCGATGCGGCTCATGGTGAACAAGCGGCCATACGGATCAAAGGCCCTGCCGAACGATGCGGGCAACCTCAACCCTGGCCAGATTGGCGTCGGACAGAACGACACCGGTACCGGCGGTTCGATCGGGGCGTCCATCACACGGTTCGCGATGTTCTCGAAGGCCTACGGACTGCGCAACAAGCACGCCAAGATCGGCGGTGATCTAAAGGCCACCGACGCCGACCTAGTGGCCGGGTACAAGATCGAAGAGAAGTCCGGCGGGACCATCATCGACATTGGCCCCCACGGCATTGACGGCACTGTGACGGGTAGCAAGTGGTCAAAGGCTCAGTATGAGCTGACGAACAACGCCCTCGACGGCTGTCTTGTGCGGCTCGAGCGGCCGGCGTCCAAGGCGATCCGCGTCGAAACGGAGGGGTGGTTCCCGCTGGGGCACGCGCTCGGCGAGGCGGCGACGATCCCCTATCAAGCCAGTATGCAGACCACGGGCTCATTCACGGTTTTCGGCCGTGCGCGCTACTCCACGGACGGCCTCATACACTATTTCCTCGACCGCACTGGCTCGCTGGGGTCGGGGAGGTTCTACTTGCGGCAATGGACCAACGGTCAACTACATTTTGTTGTTGAATCAGACACCATCGCCGTTGGACAATTCTTTGACGCGCCCTCTGATGTAGTGGACGGCCAGTGGCTCACGGCTGCAGGCGTTTGGGACGAAGCCGAAGCGCTCCTAAAGACGTACGTCGACGGAGTGCCAGGGCCCACATTGGACATCACCGGCTTGGCAATCTCGAGCCCTGCCTGTGTGTCTGATCTGCGCCTGCTAGCAGGCTCGGCCCCTCAGAACGCGGGCGGTCAGCGTTTTGGATGGGTCAACAGGGCTCTCAACGCCGACGAAATTGCAGCAATGGCGTACACCACCAAACCCTTCCTCTCGGACCCAGACCTCATGGGTCTGTGGCCCTGCAACGAGAAGCCGGGCGACCTCTGCTACGACCTAGGCCCCAACAGTTTCCATTCTGTATCGGTACCGATTCGGGTCGACGGGTATGAGCCCAAAACAGCGACCGAGATCTCGACGTGGCTGGCACTGCGCGACAACGAGGACCTGTCGCTCTCGGACATCGACGTCACTAGTCAGCGGGAGTTCGAGGCTCTCGCGGGCAGCGCCCAGGTAGGCGAAGTGTTGCGCAGTCAGACGCAGCGGGCCGCGGTTGACAAGCTCGTCAAGCCGCTCGGTTGGCACAAGTTCAACCCGGCGGGGGAGTGGCAGTTCGGCCAGTTCTGGCTTCCGGACATCCGACTCGTGCCCGAGTTCGACGGGGCCAACAAGGTCACGATTCCGGATGATCCGTCGATACGCCTGGAAGCGGAGGTCGGTGGCGAAGTGTGGGGGCTGGCCCTCTCTCTGTACGTCGACCAGTTGCCGTCGAGCACAGTGCGTCTGATTGAGAAGGAAAACAACTACCGGCTGAGCCTTAGGTCGGATGGTCTGCTTGAGTGGAAGGCGGATATCGACCGGGGTTCAGGCACTGCCTTCCTGGGTCCAGACATCTACACGGTCGCTCCGATCGCACTGGGCACTTGGCTGAACATCGGTGTGGGCAAAGATCCCGCCTCGCCAACGTCGAGTCCCATCTACATCGACGGGGAGACCGTTGCTACCACCGACAACACCCCAGCGATCGTTTCTCACACTGGGAGCTACGAAGATCTCGTGATTGGTGACGGACTCGTGGGCAAGATCGCCAACGTCTCGTTCTGGAGGCGCCTGCTGCCGGATGCCATTACCTACCGTCACCTCTTGCCGGCGGGAGATGAGTTCGGTGTGGGCGGTGTTTGGCCCTTGCTTGAGCTAGAAGGGCTTGACGCAGAGAACCGTGTTGCTGGGGGCCCGGCGGGGACGTGGTCGAGTCTTCCAGAGCGGCTCCCGCGCCTGACGAACATCACCGGCGACGCTGCGACAGATGAGGTCTCTCGCCATACGTGGGCTGACAAAGGGCAGGGCGTCCGCCAGCTTCAGAGCCCGACGCCGACCTCCAGAGAGACGGTCGCATTCCGCGTAAGGACCGATCCCTACGGCCTCAACGAGCTGGTGGAGATCACCCGCGAGGATGCGCTTGGTGTATCGGAGATGATTCGGCCGTACGACAAAGCGTCGCAGCCGATACCAAGCGTGGATGATCCCGACTTGACCGGTGAGCCTGGCCCTGTCGTCGAGACCGCACTCCAGCACCAGGCTGACGCGATCCGAGCGCTAGAGGTGATGGCTTCTACGTACGGTCGGACGCTGGAGTACTACGAGGTTCGCGACCTGCAGGGCCGGTGGGGCACCGCGGGTCAGCAGCTTCGATTCAACGCCGATCTTGCTAACGGCGAGACAGCCTTTCTCCAGCCTCTAGGAGGTAAGAACTTCCTCGTGGTCACGCTCAGATACGACCCGCGAAGAGGTAGACACCTCGTTCGATTGCTAGGAGTTGCCCCATGAAAATCTACCCAAAACTCGATTGGATCTCACATCCAGACACGGTGATCACCGGGCCCGGTCCGGCGTACGAACCTGCTCGAATGCCGGCTTCGAACATTGGCACTCGAGTGCTGAATGAGAACTCGCGCATCCTGAGCAACACGAACGCTCGCACGTATTGGGACATCGATTTCGGACAATCGCGACCGGTCGATGGAGTGGCCATGATCGGGCTGAACGCTGGGAATCTCTCAGATGTGTTGCCGGCTCGTGCTCGAGTGATCGCTTCGGACGTGGGTGTGATCGTCGAGGACTATGCGCCCACCAGCGTCGCGCTGATCAACTGCACGGGCGTGGTTGGAGATATCGACGATGACCCCGACGCTGACGAAGGCGATTGGTTGGTCTACTCGGGAGCGGGGCAGATGAGCTGCAAGGCGACCTTTCCTGTGTCTACCGGGGACCTCATTGCGCAGTTCGAAAGCGGCGAGGTCCGGATCTTGGTCGCCTCATCCGACGGAGCCACACACAATTTCGAGGTTGAACTCAAGTCGTCGACGAGCTTCCCGGCTGAGACAATCACCGGTCTCTCGGTCACCAACACCGTGGCTCAGGGCGGCGAGGTGGTCAGCGTAGACCTTGCCACCGCGCCGTGGTTTGGCCACGCAGTCGGCAATCTGGAGATCACGATTCGTTCAGACGAGACCTCTGGAGCAGCAGCCGTGGTCGGAGCAATGCACGTCTACGTAGCCTCCAACGTGGACCACGATTCGGGCTGGATTGACATCTTCCCTTCGGGCCTTGAATCCGAAGCCGATGTGCTCAAGTTCTCGGCCAACTGGTACCACGTGTTCGACTCCGTCATCACAACGCAACGCCTGCGCTTGTGGATCGACAACCAGGGGCCGGAGTACATCGACGTTGCTACCGCTGTGGCCGGCGAGGCTCTCGATCTGTGGAAGGGGTTTGCTCTACAGGGCACGTCCTACGGAACGGAGAGTTCAGCCACCGTCGAGACATCAGAGAGCGGCCAGCCGTTCATCACCGAAGGCATCAGCCGAGACCTCAATCGGTTCGCCCTGCCGTTCATGACTCGAGAAGAAGTGCACGAATTCCGGATGTTTTTCGATCGTGTGAAGGGGACCGGCCGGGAGTTCGTGTTGATCCCTGATGAGACCGATCCGACGACGTACTTCAACGAAGCGATCTATGGCCGCATGACCAGCTTGAAGCCGGCGAGCATGGCGCATTGGTATCGCGATGATGTAGGCGTCGCGAAGGTGGCGTTCGCTAGAGAGCTAGAGATGATTGAAGTGGGAATTGACTGATGAGGGATGGTGAAGTGGCGAACGGATCGAATGAGAAGTTGTGGGTAGAGGTGAATGCGCATGGGCGGCTCCTAGCGGTCATCAACGATCGGCAGGTGCGGCTCGAGGAGACGACGAGGGGATTCGGAGCGGAGCTGAAGATCTTGTCCACGGTGCCGCAGCAGCTGACGGATTTCTTGGCGCATCAAGCCGAGCGCGATGAGGCAGCCAAGGAGAAGAAGACCGCTCTCAAGAAGTGGCTCGGGAATCTCATGAACCCGGCGGCTGGGATAGTCGGCCTCTACGCTGTGATCGAGATCATTGGCTTCCTACAGTCTGCATTGAGGTCGGCGGGCGGCTGACTGCAGAGGGAAACGATGATGTGCGACAACTTTTAGCTTGGCGTTTGCTGGTTGCGTCGGTCTGTGTAGCGGTTTCTGTTGGGTTCGCTAACGTCGCGAAGGCGATCCGGACCCCAATTAGCACGGATTGTGAGTGGCGGAGGCTCAGATACTGCTGTAACCACCAAATTCCACTTTGCGGCATAGTCCTGCGTGTAGTACCTTCATAGGCGGTCCCCGCAGGGTGGCTATTTTCGAGCCTTTGTTTTCGGTTTCTCAAGCCTCATAAGGCACACCTCATTCTGTTCGGCAGAACTGCTTGCCGAAAGCGGCGGCGGCAAGCAGCCGTCGGAAAGGAGGTGAGAATGCTTGAGTAATCACAAGAAGATAAAGGTCCCGCCGGGCTACCGACTGATCTTTCGCGGATCAAAGGTATTACCCGACGGGACGAAGATCCTAGCTTCGGCCTATGGCCTTCGAGGATTTCCAATCCTCGTTAAGATCGGAGCTTAGATCGGATTGACACTGGTCCCCTGCGGGGTCCACATTGCAGCAAGAAACTGTCGCTGCCCATAACGATCATCTTCTTCGGGGGTCGCACTTGAGGCTTGGCTCGGTCTAGACCTTACCGAAAGTGTAATACATATTCCACATATCTCTTCAGGCCATCCATATTGGACCTCCTAGCTGAAGGACCTGGAGATGCGTCCGGCGCGGTGCGACCTTGCGCCCATGAGTGAGCCACCAAGACCGCCCGCCCCTTTCACGGACGGGGAATTCGACCTCATTCGGCGGTGCCTGAAAACCTGCATGTTCGACCTCGAGAAGGCCGGGAAGCTGGAGCAGGCCAACGAACTCGCCGGCGCGCTAGGCAAAGTCGAGCGGCTCAAGCGATGGCTGAGCGAGTCGGTGCTGGTGAACTAGGGCCGTCCTGACTCGATTTGGTCGATACTGTCAACTAGCATCCGTGCCCTGTCTGACCGCTCCGGCGATTGATTCGGGCGGCGGGCCTCCCTGTTGAGTGCGGACCTGAGTGACCCCCAGTCGTGGTCCTCTGGGGTGGTGTGTATGAAGCGCTGCAGAGACAGGAACCCTTCGTTACTCGCAACGGCTTCAATGGCCGTCCGCTTGGCCCACTCGCCAACCGGGGATAGTTGAATCCCGCCGCTAATCGGCCCTAGCACGACCGGGCGCTCCAGCCTTCGGACGATACTGAGCAGTTCGTCGATCTTCTCATCATTGTCTCGGCCGCGGGGTGCTGCGACGGCCGCCTCGCTAGCGTCAGGTACCGATTCCGCGATCACTTCGGACAGATCCGGTAGGAACCTGTCGAGCATCTTGGTCAGCGCCGGGTAGTCGAGCGGTCTGTGGCCTCGAGCGGCAGTGCGGTCGTTGATCTGCCCGAACAGTTTACGTAGACCAGATTCATCGCTCGCCTCTGTCGCCTGAAACTGGCTCAGCGGCGGCTCTAGGTCGGTTGCACTCATCCCAACTAGCAGCACGCTCGCTCGTGAGTCTTGCAACTTCGATATCGCTCCCGCCTCGAAGTGGAGCCATGGCTTCAGTCGGTTAGCCGGTGTGGCCACGATGATGCCGTAGTCGGCGTCTTCCAAAGCTCGCCGGATCGCCTCACTCCATCGCTGGCCGGCTTCAATGTCAGCGGAGAAGAAAGGTCTCGTATTGTGGATAGCGGTCTGGAGGGTGAGCTTCAGTTCTTCAGCGACCACCTTGGCCTGTGGCCCAGACCAACTAATGAACACCGGCAGTCTGTTGTCGTCAGTCATCAGTGGGTAGCCTGTTGTGGTCAGGGGAGTGTCGTACGGAGATCCAGGTGCCCCAATTAGCTACCGGAAGTCCAGCACTGTTGACTCTTTTGGTCCGATCATACCCCTTAGAAAACGAATCAGCTGGGCGTGCCGTTCAAGCTCGGGAGAGCCCTCATCTAAGGAAGCGGCTAGGGCAAGGGCAACATTATGCAGACGAATAATCTCACTCGGGGGCAGAACAGGCATCTCCAAGACAAACTCCTGCAGCCCCGCATCGTCTTTGAGCGCGCTCTCGACTAGGAAGCGCGCCTGGTAGACTTTCTCAACTTCTGCTTGAGAAAGGGGACGCTTGCTTGCACCATGGTCCGTCGGCGTGTCGTTGGAGCGAACATGGCTGGAGATTCGTTGGATTTGCTTGAGCATCAGTCGAGTGTTGGAGAGGACTTCAACTGTCATATCGTCTCTAGAACGCTCCGGTACGTCCTGCTCGCTTGCAGCGGCTTTCTCGATGGTCATCACAACCGATGGCAGGAACGCGTCGAACTGCTTCTGAAGTGGAGCCTCCTCAAGTGACGCGCCACCACGCTCGCTTACCCTTGCGTTGATCTGACGGAAGATCTTCTCGATGTCGTCGCGTCTCGACCCCTCCGAGGCCTGGAAGAGGCTCAGCGGCGGTCTTAAGTCAGTCTTTGAAAGCCCGACCAGTAGTGTGCTCACCCTTGATTCCGGCATCTTCGAAATAGCGCCGGCTTCGAAATTGAGCCAAGTCTCGCCCTGGTTCTCAGGAGTGACCACCACGATCCCGTAGTCGGCCTGCGTCAGCGCCTCCTGAATGGCAGGCCCCCAGGCTCGCCCCGCTTCAATGTCGCTTGAAAAGAAGGGGCTAGTTGCTTGCAGGGCAGTTGCGATTGTGTCCTTGAGCGCCCTGGCCACCGTCTGAGCTCGCTTGCCGGACCAACTTATGAAGACGGGAAATCGATCGTCACTGGGCATGCGGCGTTCACCTGATTGTTATCTGTTTCCTGAGCAGCAATGTTCTATCACCTTGAGGCGGACGTTGCCGTAGTGCTAGCTTGCCGGCATGAGCACTGAACCAAAGCGACCGGCACCCTTCACGGATGAAGAACTCGACCTCATCCGACGGTGCCTCAAGACGCGCATGTTCGATCTCGAGAAGGCAGGGAAGCAGGACCAGGCCAACGAGCTCGCAGGCGCGCTAGGGAAGGTCGAGCAGCTTGGGCGCTGGCTCAGCGCCTCGGTGCCGGCTAACTAGTCGACGGGCCTACTTGTTGGGCTCGCCGACGGCGTCCAGCATCTTCCGTTTCTCTTCGTCGTGTCGAGCGTCGATCCAGCTATCCAGTCGTTCTTCTTGGATTTTCTGCAGCGCAGCCGGCAGCAGGAACGAGAAGAACAGGGCAACAGTGCCCACAAAGAGGTAGGCGTGCTCAAGTAGAAGCACCACTGTCTCTGACTGAGACTTCAGCAGAGTGGCCGCGAGAATCAGCGTCAGCGTCGCTAGGTATGCGAGGAACAGCTGCTGGTGTCGTTGCAAACGCTTCCGCAAAGTCTTTTTTGCTTCCGCGGCCACCACCGAGAGCCTGCTCGGAAACATGGAAGGGTCGACGAGGAAAGTCGCGATAGCCAGTGAGAAGGCTGCGAGAATCGAAAACAGCGTGCCGAGCAACTGTTGTGCATCGCCATTGTCGTGGACAAGGGGTTGAGCGAACCATGAGACCAACGCAGCCACGACCAATGAGATCGGTAGAGCGATGGTCTTGGTCTTACTCAGTGTCCTTTTCGAGTCTGATGGAGCCATTCTTCACGAGCTCTTTGTAGAAGTCGGTGAGTTCTATCCAGGTCGCACCGCAGTCTACGGTATTTCCAGGACGTCTTTGGACCTGCACGATCCTTCGATACCGTGCTTCGCCGCGTGAGAAGCTCGAACCCTCCCTAGTGACGATTGTGACCTCGTCGTCCTCGTCGTAAGCAATGCCTGCAGCGGCCAGCTCAGCGTCCTCGATTCGTTTCCGGAACTTCTTCGGCATCCGGCCGTCAAAGTTGATTGAGAGCTTGACCGTTGCTCGTGCGAGGTCGGCCAACTGTGCCGTCTCGGGATCGTTGTAGAACCACTCTGTTACTCGAGCTTTGATGCTCTCAAAGGTGGATGCGCTTGCATGAGCAATCTCCTGTTGCGCCTTTGGGGTGACAACGTCGTTGAACTCGAGCCTTGCGACCTTTTCCTTCGCGATGGTCTTGAGTACATCTTGGTTTGCTACCGGTTCAATCGAACAACGGAACCAGTCGAGTTCTGGCCAGACAGTCTCGGTGGCTTGGAAGATTGCATCCCAGATCCTGGGCGCTTTGACCTTCTGGTCTTCTGAGAGGAAAAGGTGATCGTGGAAGCACACGAAGAAGAGGTTGCCGTTGAGGTAGTCGCTTCCCTCGCTTGCTGCCTGCTCTCCGATGTCGGATTCCTCGCCTGTCGCCACCTCGGCCTTCTTGACGATGGTAGCCAACGAGTCGGGCTCAACTAGTACTAAGTGGCCTCTTGTTAGCTGCCCCCGATTCTCCAGTCTCTGGAGCATGAGTCGTTTGCTATCACCGTGCCTGTAAACACGGTCTTTCACTGCGGGCTGCTTCTTTCGGATCTTCTGCAAGACCTCTTGGAGCGTTGGCTGGTCGCTCTCGTCTTCCCAGTCCCAGTTTGCTCTGTAGTAGGTGAGAGTCTTCTTTAAGAACATTCGTGATCCCCCAAGGGCGTAAGTTTCATTGGAAGAGCAAGCGCCCGATCTGCTCAGCGATGTTGCCGGCGACTCGCTCCGGCCCGGTCACCACGTTCTGCGGTCGGCCCGTACCGACGCCATGTGCGAGCAGCTCACCGTTCGCTCCAAGAACAGTCATCTCCAGCTTGACCTGCGAGCCCTCTCTTCCACCGAACCCGTCCGCCCGCTCTGCATGGGGCACCACGAGTTCGAAGAAGCCGTCAACGCCAAGGCTCTGAGCCAGCTCCGCTCGGAGGCTGCGGTCGTACTCGGTGTATCCCAGGTCGATTAGCGCTTTGCGAACTTTGTAGTCGGGGACGAAGGTGAAGCCATGCTTCTTGCCGAACCCAGCGATCACCTTCTGTTGAATCCTGCTGCAGTCGACGACCTCATGGCACTCGGCGGTCACCACGGCCACGGTTGTGAGCTTGGTAGTCGCAAAGGCGTCCGCCCTGGTCACCGTTACTTTGTTCGCGGCGAACGCACCGGCAGCCGAGAGCGCTCCGAGCAGCAGTACGAGTGTTCCGGTTGTCGACCTTGGCATCGTGCAATCCCCCTAGGTAGGTTGTGAGAAACCTAGGGATTCTAAGACATGCTGTAATTGGCAATTGCTGAAGCACCGCAAGTCCGATGGTAGCGGGCAGCTACGGCCAAATGCGATCCGGCATTTCTTTGGATGGGGTACCCGATTCCTCGCTACAGTCGGGCTTTCCGATCATTCGAATGTACTGGCCCGCACATCATGGTTCCTCTCGATGTTTCCCGCTAAGGGGAATCCGAAGAACAAGGGCCTAGCATGGCCTTGGCGAACGGAGTTTTCTATGAGCCTGAATAGACGATCACTGTTTGGTTTCGCTGCCGCGATCCCGTTTCTTGGAATCGCGAAGGCTGTCGAAGCGGAGAAGCCGGCGCAGCGCATCAAGATCGAGGTGGAGTGGGATACGAGTCGGCTTGCAGAGAGCGAGGTGCGCCAGGCGGTTTACCGAATGATGGGGCCGCGCTCGCTTGTCAAGTGCGCGCGGGTCAATGGTGTACGAGTCGTGCGCTAGTTTGTCCTAGCGGGGTCTCAAGTTGCTTGGCTGTTGACTGCTGCCGCTTCTACGTCTTTGGGAGGGGGGCACAATGCGGTGCCCCAGGTCTTAAGCGTGAGTCCGGCGGCGGCGAATTGTCGGCTCGCAAGTAGCACTTGATCTGAGTTGATCACGCTAGCCCCGGTTCCTTTGGCGTTCGTAACCATGAGTTCTGCGTAGTAACTCACTTTGGAGAACATGACTGGATGATCGGAGTCGAACACGTGCGGGAGCTTCGCAATTGCTTGTGTTTTTCGTTTCCAGATCTGCTCCAGCATTGCTCTCCCAGCGGCGTCCATCATCAGGTCGGAGCTCCGCAACTTGTACTCAATGATGTCGCTCACCCAGTTGAGGTAGAACCTGGGATCGGTGGCTTCTTGATCGGTGACGTCCATTGGTCTATGCCCTTTCGCGGTCTGTTGTCCCGTGCCGCTCCGCCAACGCATAGCCAGCGCAACCAACTGGAGCAACAGCTAGCCACATATTAACCGTTGTGGCTGCAATGTCCCCATAGGCCAAACCGACTGAAGCGTCGATCACCAAGAAGACGGTAGCCGGGGCTAGAGCGATCAAACAGATCCGAAGTGGAGCCAACTTCCACACGCCAGTTTTGAAGGCGCGTTGTGTCATCCAGACCATCGCCAGCGCCAGGAGTGCCACCCACAACAGATTGTTCACCCCAACAAGGTTGGCTAGAAATGATCCGGCGCTAGCCAGGACACCGAGACATACCGCCGCGCGTGCCACACGACCTTTCAATGCGAACCGGTTGTGAAGAAGTGAAGACCACAGGAGCGCAGGGGCAACGGCAGCAATCCCTATGGGTGGCACATTTGCTCCGGCGCGGGCGAGCAGGCTTTCTGCGTAGGCGCCTCCACAAACCGCGAACAGTGCCGCAATTCTCTTTTCTCCCGAGGATCGCATGATTGCTGCCGACAGCGTGAAAGCAACCACAAGGAGTGCGGCGTCGGGGGTGTCTTTCCACTGCCCAAAAGCGAAGAACATTGCAGCAACAGAAGTAGCGATCCCGATGTAGAAAGCGCCTGAGGTAATCGCTCTTGAAAGCTCCTTGAACGCGCGTTCAATGTCTGCGTCAAAACGCTCTGCCAGCGTCAGGGACTTATTGTTGCGCACGCGCCGTCGCACCTCGGTGGGATCGTGGAGAAAGCTCCAGTCGTGCTTCCGAAACTGCAAGACACCAGACGGGTCACGTAGTGGGCGCTTTCCGGTGATCACCCATTCCTTCGCCTCGGCCGGTTCGACTGCGTCGTAGAAGGGTACGCCGGTGTCGTGGCCATCCCCTCTCAGGCGAAGAGCAAGCAGCGCTCCGCGCGCGGGATCGCGCTGAAGAAGCTTGGCGACCGCGCGCTCCGGCAGCTGGTCGCGAACGTGTGGCCGAACTTCTTCGGATTCAAGCCAGCTATCGCCGAGTGAATTTTGCGATGAGCCCACGAAGCCCCCCGGAGTCTTCTGCTTCTACCTTTTCTACAGATTGAATTGCCTTCACGCGGGCGACAGCCCTGGCAGCGACGGCGCTTCGTTCCTTCTGCTCCAGGACACCCGTTTCGGTGAGCAGCGCATCAACAAACTGGCTAGCAGTATTACTTAGATCCTCGCAATCCTCAAGAAGCTGCTTATTGCGGCGCTCAAGCTGCGATTGCTGTGCCTCAGCTTGCTCACGTATCCAAGCCACCGTCTGACTGAAGGACGAATCGCTCGGAGTTCCAGAGATCTCGACATGAAGATCTTCAAGATCGCCCTCAACCACTTCAAGAATCTTGAGAACTGTGCTGAGGCGTGGATCAGTACGAGCTGAGTAGTACCGGCTCTGATTGGCCGAGGAGACTCCCGTCTTGCTCGCAATTTCTTCCCTGGAAAGGGGTGATTTGCGGACGAGTTCGGCAAGCGCCGCCCCAACTTCTTCTGCAGTCGGATTCTTCTTGTTCATTTCGACATGAAGCATGACAGAAGCGGCTTCAGCGTTAGCTTCTCTCAAGAGGGAAATCATATGTTGACTTCAACAAGAGATATGCGTACACTGTCGAAATGAACAAGAAAACAGTCGGACGCAACACCTCTTCGCCAGGGAAGCTGCTGGTGGCTTGGCGGGCCGAGCGCCAACTGACCCAAGTCCAGCTGGCAGAGCAGATTGGTTGCGACGCAGGCTACGTGTCGAGAGCTGAGACCGGGTCTCTCACACCAAGCCTGAGATGGGCCACAGAAGTCCAGAGAGCGACCAAAGGACGAATTCCTGCAGCAGCTTGGATGGACCCTTCGTTCTTGGAGGTGGCCTGACATGAGCGAAAGGGTTACACCGCCAAGCCTAGTAGGGAAGTCCAAAATCGGTCCGCGTTTGGACACCCGCACTCTTGCAGCTGCCGAGCGCACAACTCTCGAAGCCGGAGGGATCAAGCGCAACGCCTCGCGTATGGGATTGTCCAAGTCGACCTTGTACAAGTGGACTGGCCGTAAGGCGGACCAGCTGCCGACCGATGACTTTCAGACAGAGCGCCGATCGCCGGGCCAACAGATTGCGATGTCAGTTGTGACCGCACTCGAAGCCGGGGCACCACCCGAGGACGCCTTTGCCGTGCTCGCAGAAATCCTTCGCCAGTTCGGCCTTGAGGCACACACGGTGGAGAGCCTAGAGGTGGTACGTGAGTCGGCGGTCAAAGAGTTCGCCGACCTCATCGCTCAAACAGGTCCGGAAGAGATCGCTGTCTATCGCGAACAAATGGCCAAACAGAGAGCCTTGCCAGACTCATAACCATAGAAACGAAACGGCCCCTCGGCGCGGACACGCCATAGGGGCCAATGCCTCCTTAACAGGGGGGGTCAGGAGACGGAATGAAGATTAGTGTCCCGCGTCAATTACTTTGTCCGGTTTGGCGACAATTACTTTGGCCGGTTTCCGCAGCTGGTTAGTTGAAGTCTTCCTTTCGATTCCCAAACCATTGGTCAGTTGTTCTTGCTGCCTCCCTTCTTCCTTGGAGCGCTA